>NZ_SJON01000014.1 GCF_004331385.1 Enterobacter quasihormaechei | reverse complement strand
GTGCGTCAGAATTCAAGCCGGATGGCGGTACTGCCTTATCCGGCCTACAGGTTTTGTAGGCCCGGTAAGCGCAGCGCCACCGGGCAATACGCACCGCACGATCTTACCGGAAAGAGATAACAGGAATAAAAATAAGGTAAGGTTTTGATAAACGCAGAAAAGCAAAAACCCAGCCATAGGCTGGGTTCTTTGAATAGTGGTGCCCGGACTCGGAATCGAACCAAGGACACGGGGATTTTCAATCCCCTGCTCTACCGACTGAGCTATCCGGGCAACGGAGCGCATTAAACCGCAATCGCGCGCGATCGTCAACATTATTTCGGGAAAAGCTGTTCAACTGCTTAAGTTTGCGGCAATCTGTCCGTTTGTGCGCTGAAATTGCACAAATCTTCCAGACAGTTCAGGCAAGCTATGACAATGCTGACGGTAAAGAGGAGGGCAGTATGGCAAATGACTGGCTTGAGCTGCGTCAGCATGCAGAAACAGGTATTGAAACAATCAAGGCACATTTCGAAGGGCATGCCTTTGATCCCCACTGGCACGACAGCTATCTGGTCGGAATAACCCTTTCCGGCACGCAGCAGTTCCACTGTCGGCGTGAACGGCACCATAGCCAGCCGGGCGATGCTTTTTTACTTGAGCCTGGTGAAATCCATGACGGTGATGCGCCGGTAGAGGGTGGCTTTACTTATCTGACCTTTTATCTCGATGAACGCTGGCTCACCCGTACGCTTCAGGGTCTGTACGACGCGACTCCCGGGAGCTACACCCTCCACTTTGCCCAAACGCTGACGCGGGAGCCTCAGCTGGTGCGCTCTATCGGTGATACGTTCGCCTCGTTGCATAACGATGAAATGAAAATCGTACAGCAAAGCACAATGGATAACCTGCTCTCTCAGATTACAGCCCACTGCCACTGGCGTAAGAGACTCCCGTCTCAGTTACAAAGCTCCGCCGTGGCGCATCGTGCCCGTGACTATCTCTATGCGCATATCGGCGAAAACGTGGGGCTATCAGACCTTGCGCGTGAGACGGGGACGGATCGCTTTACCCTCACTCGCTGCTTTAAGCGCGAGTTTCACCTCGCGCCGCACGCCTGGCTTATCCAGCTGCGTCTGGCAAAGGCCCGACAGATGCTGGCGTGTGGGGGACTGCCTGTTGATGTTGCCACGGCAGTGGGTTTTGCCGATCAAAGCCATCTTGGTCGCTGGTTCCAGCGGGCGTACCGTATTTCTCCGGCACACTACCGTCGGTTGTGCACAAACCTTCCAGACGTTTCCAGAAAATAACGGCACATTCATGGCTCTACTAAAAAGGAGCCACCTGTGAATTTATTATCCTTTCTGTTGTTTGCGTTTGTCGCCTCCATTACGCCGGGGCCAACCAATATTCTGGTACTGACTAACAGTCAGCACTTTGGCGTAAAAAATACGGTACCTGCGATCCTCGGTGGGTGTATTGCCGCCAGCGCTATTGTCCTGGTTTCCGGCGCAGGGGCAGGAGAAGCGTTACGCCAGTATCCGCTGATACGTCAGGTGATGAGCTGGGCGGGTGTGCTATGGCTTTCCTGGATGAGCTGGCAGCTGTTTAGCGCCCCGGCCGCAAATCTCTCCTCCAGACGCCCTGTACGATTTACCGCCCGGGCGGCGGCGTTATTACAGGTTGTGAATCCGAAAACCTGGATGATGGCGCTGGCAGTTGTCAGTCTGTTTGCACCGGCAAGCGACCATGCATTACGGGATATTGCGCTGATGGCGCTATGGTTCCTGGCGATCTCAGTGGTCTGTTTGTTGTGCTGGGCGTGGCTGGGAAAGGCGGTAAACCGGATTTTCCGCACCACCGTGGCGATGGTGCGATTTCAGCGCGTAATGGCGCTGTGTTTGTTTATCTCCGCCTGGACGGGAATGCTGGCTTAGGTCAGTGCGCCACCCATACGGCACTGTGCAAACCGCAAAATATCTTCCGCCAGACGGTGCGCCGTATCCACATCAGCCTGGCTACGGTTCACCAGCATACGGCTCAGGCAACCTTCCAGCACCAGCTCCATCTGCTTCGCGACCATCGCCGGGTCATCCACTTCAAGTGTGGTCAGCAGCTCGTGTGTGAACTCGTGCGCCGCACGTTTTTGCTGATCTGCCAGCTGATGGATAGGGTGCCCGGGATCGGGGAAGTAGGTGCAGGCGGCGATAAACAGGCAGCCAGGGTAACGGTTGTTGGTGACACACTCCGTCAGCGCGGTATAGCGTGCCAGCAGCTTTTGCTCGGTGGTCAGTTCTTCATTCAGCATCAGCTGCCTGCGCCAGATATCCACCTGCTGGCTGAGATAGCGCAGGGCATCATAAAGCAGCGCCTCTTTATCCGGCCAGAAGCGCTTAAGTTCATCCAGAGGGTAATCGATACGGTCGGCTACCATCTCAAGCGTGGTGCTGGCGATCCCTTGAATCTCAAGTAATTGCAGGGCTTGTCCCAGTACGTCTTCGCGTTGCACGGTTATCTCCTCCGCTATTCCCAACGGTTTGTCCCGTCTAAAGTGTTGTTTACGGTTGGCGATTGCGCAAATGCGCGTTGAATGCCGTCGCGTCCATAAACCCGGTTACACGCTGCGTCGGCTGTTCTGCCCCCTGTTCATTGAAGAACAGGATGGTAGGCAAACCGAGAACGTTAAGTTGCTTCAGCAGAGCCTTATCCTGCGCGCTGTTGGCGGTAACGTTCGCCTGAAGCAGAACGGTATCGCTCAGCGCGTGTTGTACCTGCGGATCGCTGAAGGTGTATTTTTCAAACTCTTTGCAGGCCACGCACCAGTCGGCATAGAGATCAAGCATGACCGGTTTGCCTTTTGCCTGCGCCAGGGCGCGGTTAAGGTCATCCACGTTCTTAATCTGTATAAAATTCAGATGAGCCTGCGTCTGACCTGTCGGGGTGCCAAACGCCCAGTCCTGCAAAGGACGGACGCTCACCAGCGCGGCCGCCAGCAGAAGGATCTGTACCAGACGCATCCACGGCTTCTTCGCACCCAGACTCACGATAAACGCCCAGCTGAAGAAGGCCACGCCGAGCATCGCCCACAGACGTGTACCCCAGACGTCACCGATGATGCGTTCCAGCAGGAATACCGGGAGCGCCAGAATGACAAAACCGAACGCGGTTTTCACTGTCTCCATCCACGGGCCGCTCTTCGGCAGCAGACGATTGCCAAACACCGTCACCAGGATCAGCGGCAGGCCCATGCCGAGCGCGTAGAGGTACAGCGTGCCGCCGCCGAGCCACAGGTTGCCGCTCTGGGCAATGTATAACAGGATGGCGCTCAGCGGCGCGGTGGTGCAGGGAGAGCAAATCAGACCGGCGATGGCACCCATAGCGAACACACCGCCCGCAGAGCCACCCTGCTGACGGTTGCTCATCAGCGTCAGACGGGTTTGCAGGGAAGAGGGCAGTTGCAGGGTAAACAGGCCAAACATCGACAGCGCCAGAAGAATAAACACCGCTGACAGCCCGATAAGCACATAAGGGTGCTGAAGGGCTGCCTGGAACTGCAATCCAGCAGCGGCGACCACGAGGCCAAGCGCGGTATAGGTTAGCGCCATGCCCTGCACGTAGATAAAGGCCAGCACCAGCGCACGGGCGGTGGAAAGACGTTGCTTGCCGCCCAGCACGATGCCAGAGATAAGCGGGTACATGGGCAGTACGCAGGGCGTAAAGGCGATGCCGATACCAATCAGTAACGCCCATAACGCGGAGAAAGGCAGGTCAGCGCGGCCTTTGGCCTCTTCGCTCGCAAGAGGCGGAGAAGCCGCGGCTACGCCTTTGACTTCACTCAGCGGCACGACTTTTGTTTCCGGCGGATAGCAGAACCCGGCGTCGGCACACCCCTGATACGTCACCGTCAGGGTAGCGCCTTTATCCGCCTGATTCACCGTGACGGGCACGCTTAAGCGCTGGCGATAAATTTCACTTTTGCCGTAGAACTCGTCCTCGTGCCATTCGCCAGCGGGCATCTGCAATGCGCCAACGTCAGCCTTTGCTGGCGTGATGCTGACCTGCTTGCGGTAGAGGTAGTAACCCTCTTTCACCTGCCAGGTGAGGCTGAGATCGTGCTGGTTTTGCTGAAAGTCGAAAACGAACGCCTGGTCGGCTGGAATAAAGTTCGAACGGCCGGGTGCGTCAAACAACCCGGCAAAAACTGACGTGCTGCACAGCAGCAGGATCAGCGTAAAGAAGCGTTGAGCCATGAGAGATAATCGTTATCGCCGTGGACTACTGGCAGCACCAGCAGCTCCGGGGTTTGGTATGGATGATGAGACTTGAGGCAGTCGAGGAGCGCCTGCTGGTTAGTCAGATTGGTTTTGAGCAACATCTGGACTTCGTACTCTTGCTCCAGCTTGCCTTCCCAGTAATAAAGGGAGGTTGCGCCGGGTAAAAGCGTGACGCAGGCAGCCAGTTTTTCGGCCAGCACTTTGGCGGCGAGATCCTGGGCAGAGGCTTCATCAGGGGCGGTACACAGTACAACAACAGCATCAGGCGTGTTCACAAGTCGACCTCCTCATCACGAAAGTCTTCACTATATCACGCCATGCGATTGGTCATTAATGAAACGGGCCGCAGAGCGGCCCGATTTTAACTATTTTTACAACGGCTAACCGTTTACAGCACAATGCCACCGATGATAAAGCCGAGGATCACGCAGAGCGTAATCGCCACCACGCCCGGGATCAGGAACGCGTGGTTAAACACGTACTTACCGATGCGGGTTGAGCCGGTGTCATCCATCTCAACCGCGGCCAGCAGGGTTGGGTAGGTTGGCAGCACGAACAGGGCGGAAACGGCCGCAAAAGAGGCAATCGCCGTCAGCGGCGTAACGCCCAGCATCAGTGCCGCAGGCATCAGCGCTTTGGTGGTCGCGGCCTGGGAATACAGCAGCGTCGCCGCGAAGAACAGCACCACCGCCAGCAGCCACGGATAGTTGTGCAGCAGGTCGCCTGCAACGGTCTGGATATCGCTGATGTGTGCTTTGACGAAGGTATCACCGAGCCACGCCACGCCCAGCACGCACACGCAGGCGCTCATACCGGATTTGAAGGTGCTGGCGTTCAGCACTTCGCTGGTGTCGATTTTACAGGTGATGCTAATCAGCGTCGCGATGGTCAGCATGAAGACCACAATGGCTTCGTTACGTGGCAGAACCGGGTTCTGGATCAGACCTACCGTATCGCTGATGGCGGTCGCGTAAAACATCACGGCGACGATACCGATCAGGAACAGCAGCACGGAGCGTTTCGCGTGCGGCTTCAGCTCGAAGACCTGGCTTCCGCGCAGGCTCACTTCGCCTTTTGCCAGGCGCTCCTGGTAAACCGGATCGTCTTTCAGCTCGGCGCCGAGGAAGTTACACAGCACGGCGGTGATCATCACCGCAATCAGCGTGACCGGAATACAGATCGCCAGCAGCGTCAGGTAGCTCACGCCCATCGGCTCAAGGATCCCCGCGAAAAAGACCACGGCGGCTGAGATTGGCGAGGCGGTGATCGCAATCTGGGACGCCACCACGGCAATAGAGAGAGGGCGAGACGGGCGAATGCCCTGCTCTTTGGCCACTTCGGTGATCACCGGCAGCGTGGAGAACGCGGTGTGGCCAGTGCCGGCGAGAATGGTCATAAACCACGTCACCAGCGGGGCAAGGAAGGTGATGTATTTAGGATGGCGACGCAGCATACGCTCCGCCAGGCTCACCAGATAGTCCATACCGCCAGCGACCTGCATGGCCGCAATGGCAGCGATAACCGCCATGATGATTTCGATAACGTCAAAAGGGATTGCGCCGGGTTTAATCTGAAAGATCAGGGTAAGTACGAGCACCCCGAGACCGCCGGCAAAACCGATGCCGATACCCCCGAGTCGTGCGCCCAAATAAATCGCCAACAGGACGATGACGAGTTCTGCTCCAAACATAAAGACCTGCCTTGCTTATTAACAAGTTGATATTGAATTGTTGTGTTTTGGTAACGCCCATAAAGAAAAAAGGCACGTCACAAGTGACGTGCCTTTCGGAAGCTTAGCCTGAACGGTTACTGTTCGCTTTCATCGGTATATCGTTTCGCTTTATAGGCCGGATGCATCAGGTTCTGGGCGGAGAAGATATCGTCCAGCTCGGCTTCGGTCAACAATCCTCGCTCAAGAACGACCTCACGCACGCTCTTACCGGTTTCGGCACAAATCTTACCGACGATGTCGCCGTTGTGGTGGCCGATGAACGGGTTGAGGTAGGTGACGATGCCGATTGAGTTATACACGTAACCTTCACACACCTCTTTATTGGCGGTGATGCCGTTAATGCATTTTTCCAGCAGGTTGTAGCAGGCATTGGTCAGAATATGGATGGATTCAAACATCGCCTGGCCAATCACTGGCTCCATCACGTTCAGCTGGAGCTGACCGGCTTCGGAAGCCATGGTGACGGTCGTATCGTTACCAATAACCTTGAAGCAAACCTGGTTCACCACTTCCGGCACCACCGGGTTAACTTTAGCTGGCATGATGGACGAACCCGCCTGCAACTCTGGCAGGTTGATTTCATTCAGGCCAGCGCGTGGACCGGAGGAGAGCAGGCGCAGGTCGTTACAGATTTTGGACAGTTTCACCGCCAGACGCTTCAGCGCGCTGTGCACCATCACGTAGGCGCCGCAGTCGGAGGTAGCTTCAATCAGGTCTTCCGCAGGCACAACCGGCAGGTTGGACACTTCAGCCAGCTTCTGTACCGCCAGCTGCTGATAGCCATCCGGCGTATTCAGACGTGTACCGATGGCGGTTGCGCCCAGGTTCACTTCCAGCAGCAGCTCGGACGTGCGCAGCAGGTTTTTGGTCTCTTCGTTCAGCAGCACGTTAAACGCGTGGAATTCCTGTCCGAGGGTCATGGGGACCGCGTCCTGCAACTGGGTACGGCCCATTTTCAGGATGTCCTGGAACTCAACGGCTTTACGCTGGAAGCCATCGCCCAGCTGATTGATCGCGTCGACCAGTTTGACGACAGAAGCATACACCGCGATGCGGAATCCGGTTGGGTACGCGTCGTTGGTGGACTGACATTTGTTAACGTGGTCGTTCGGGTTCAGGTACTGGTATTCACCTTTCTGATGCCCCATCAGCTCCAGGCCGATGTTCGCCAGCACTTCGTTGGTGTTCATGTTGACGGAGGTGCCTGCGCCGCCCTGATAGACGTCAACCGGGAACTGATCCATGCATTTGCCGTTGTTCAGCACTTCATCGCATGCGGCGATAATCGCATTTGCAGCGCTTTTAGGAATGGTTTGCAGCTCTTTGTTCGCCAGAGCCGCGGCTTTTTTTACCATCACCATGCCACGCACAAATTCAGGGATGTCGCTGATTTTGCTGTTGCTGATGTAGAAGTTTTCAATCGCTCTCAGAGTGTGAACACCATAGTAGGCATCCGCTGGAACTTCCCTGGTACCCAACAAATCTTCTTCGATACGAATGTTGTTTAACATGTGAACCTTCTTTTCAAGCTGCCGATGGATTGTACTAAACACACAGTATATATGTGGTTTTGAATATTTTCTGACCGACGATTATTCCCTCAATCGGCCAGATGTTCGAGATCATATGCTGATGATAGCGAATTGCCGTAAGCTGGATCACTTATTATCGACCCGATTTCATGATAATTATTAATCTGTGAAATGGGTCACCGCTTTAATATTTCCAAAAAAAATATCCGTGCAAACCGATTGAATTTTGGCTAACCGTCACCATCTCTTATCTACGCGCTTCGCGAACACATTCAGACAGGGGCCAGAAGGCACCTGCCACACAGGAGATGCCAGTGCGCTGGATACCGTTTATTGCTTTCTTTCTTTATGTTTACATTGAAATTTCGATTTTCATCCAGGTTGCCCACGTGCTGGGCGTCCTGCTGACGCTGATTCTGGTGATCTTCACCTCCGTCATCGGCATGTCGCTGGTGCGCAATCAGGGTTTCAAAAATTTCCTGTTAATGCAGCAGAAGATGGCCGCAGGCGAAAGCCCGGCAGCCGAGATGATCAAAAGCGTGTCGCTGATTATTGCTGGCCTGCTGCTGATCCTGCCTGGGTTCTTCACCGACTTCCTCGGCCTGCTGTTGCTGTTGCCGCCGGTACAGAAGCACCTGACCATGAAGCTGCTGCCGCACCTGCGTTTTAGCCGTATGCCGGGCGGTGGTTTCAGCACCGGCCCGGGGGATACCTTTGAAGGGGAATACCAGCGTAAGGATGAGCAGCGCGACCGGTTAGATCATAAAGACGATCGGTGAGTTTGTGGCCCGGTGGCGCTTCGCTTACCGGGCCTGCGAATTTTGCCGCTTCGGTAAAAACAGCCACAGCCCCGCCAGCATGATAATGGCGTACACGCTCTTCCACCCCACCATCGCCAGCAGCAGCAGGCACAGCACACACCCGACCGCCGCCAGCGCCTTAAAGCGTCCTTTCAGCAGCCGACAGCCCGCCAGCATGCACAGCAGGTAGATCATGATGAAGATACCGTTGGCGTAGACAATCAGCGCGTCAAGGTTGATGTCGAGCAGATAAATGCCCAGGGAACTCACCACGCAGCAGCCCAGTACGGTATTCAGCGCATTCGCCGGAAGCTGACGTTTAGACAGGCGTGCGAGTCGGCTATCAGGTTTATAAAGTGCCTGAGACCACACCAGCCGGGCGAAGCTCTGGATATAGATATTGAGGCTGGCAAAGCAGGCGAGATAGCCAATCACGCAGGCCACCCACAGGGCTTTAACGCCGAACAGCTGCACCACGATGCCCGGCAGCGACGCGGCAGCGGCTTTCTCTTCGCCGAAGGCGTTAAAGTGCAGCACCAGTACCGTACAGGCCCAATACACGGTGCCCGCCAGCAGCAGGCCAATCATCAGCGCGCGGGGGAAGTCACGCTCGGGCTGTTTAAACTCGGATGCCAGGTGAGCAAACGCCTCCAGACCGACGAAACACCAGAACATGACGGATAATGCCGCGAAAAGCTGTACATGGTCGACGTCGTTAATCGCGGGGAAAGGAATATCCGCCACGGTAATGTCACCCGCAAACCAGATGGCGACGATCAGCGCGACGATCAACGCTGCGACCAGTGTTTGCAGATTGGCGCTGGAACTGGCCCCGCGTGAGCCCACCCACCAGACAATCGCCAGCGTACCGAGCTCAGCCAGCAACAGCTGTTCGTCGTGCCAGCCAAACAGCGCCTGTCCGAAGCCGGTAGCGATATGCAGGGCTGCCGGAAGGCCGACCGGGATCACCGATAAAAACAGCCAGCCGGTGACGCGTTCCATTCGTGGGCCAAATGCCATGCCGACAAAATGCGCTACGCCGCCCGCGCTGGGGAAGTGCCGCCCGAGTATGGCAAACACAATCGCCACCGGGAACACCAGCACGATCAGTACCGGCCATGCCCAAAGGCTGTTATTGCCGGCAACCAGCGCCGCCAGTGCGGGAACCGCAAATACTCCCGTGCCTAACAAGGACGTTGAGAGTAAGCCAATACCCTGCGCCAGCCCCAACTCCTGCCTGAGTCCACTCATTTGCCTCGTCCCGCCACCATCAAAAGAGAGTGGATGGTAACACTTTCGCAAATTTTTTTTCGGTTACCCCTTGAAGGGGTAAAAAGCTATCCCCATCTCTCAGGGCACTAGCCGGAAAACCGCATGCGGACCGGCGTCATCCATAACTGATAATGACTTTCTCAAAGGAGAGCTATCAATGAGTATTCGTCCGTTACATGATCGTGTGATCGTCAAACGTAAAGAAGTTGAAACCAAGTCTGCTGGCGGCATCGTTCTGACCGGTTCAGCAGCAGCAAAATCAACGCGTGGCGAAATCATCGCTGTCGGTAAGGGCCGCATCCTGGAAAACGGAACTGTGCAGCCACTGGACGTTAAAGTTGGTGACATCGTCATTTTCAACGATGGCTACGGCGTGAAATCCGAGAAGATCGACAATGAAGAAGTGTTGATCATGTCCGAGAGCGACATTCTGGCAATTGTTGAAGCGTAATTAACGCACGAAACTGTACGAATTTGAGGAAATAAGAACATGGCAGCTAAAGACGTAAAATTCGGTAACGACGCTCGTGTAAAAATGCTCCGCGGCGTAAACGTACTGGCAGACGCAGTGAAAGTCACTCTGGGCCCGAAAGGCCGTAACGTAGTGCTGGACAAATCCTTCGGCGCGCCAACCATCACCAAAGATGGTGTTTCTGTTGCACGTGAAATCGAGCTGGAAGACAAGTTCGAAAACATGGGTGCACAGATGGTGAAAGAAGTTGCCTCTAAAGCGAACGACGCTGCCGGTGACGGTACCACCACCGCGACCGTACTGGCGCAGGCCATCATCACCGAAGGTCTGAAAGCCGTTGCTGCGGGCATGAACCCGATGGATCTGAAACGTGGTATCGACAAAGCTGTCGCCTCTGCTGTTGAAGAACTGAAAGCGCTGTCCGTACCGTGCTCTGACTCTAAAGCTATTGCTCAGGTTGGTACTATCTCCGCTAACTCCGACGAAACCGTAGGTAAACTGATCGCTGAAGCGATGGATAAAGTCGGTAAAGAAGGCGTGATCACCGTTGAAGACGGTACCGGTCTGGAAGACGAACTGGACGTGGTTGAAGGTATGCAGTTCGACCGCGGTTACCTGTCCCCATACTTCATCAACAAGCCAGAAACTGGCGCTGTTGAGCTGGAAAGCCCGTTCATCCTGCTGGCTGATAAGAAAATCTCCAACATCCGCGAAATGCTGCCAGTGCTGGAAGCCGTTGCGAAAGCAGGCAAGCCGCTGGTTATCATTGCTGAAGATGTTGAAGGCGAAGCGCTGGCGACCCTGGTGGTTAACACCATGCGCGGCATCGTGAAAGTGGCTGCGGTTAAAGCGCCTGGCTTCGGCGATCGTCGTAAGGCGATGCTCCAGGATATCGCTACCCTGACCGGTGGTACCGTGATCTCCGAAGAGATCGGTATGGAGCTGGAAAAAGCGACCCTGGAAGACCTGGGCCAGGCGAAACGCGTTGTGATCAACAAAGACACCACCACCATCATCGACGGTGTGGGTGAAGAGGCCGCTATTCAGGGCCGTGTTGGTCAGATCCGTAAGCAGATCGAAGAAGCCACTTCCGATTACGACCGTGAAAAACTCCAGGAGCGCGTAGCGAAACTGGCAGGCGGCGTTGCGGTAATCAAAGTTGGTGCTGCGACCGAAGTTGAAATGAAAGAGAAAAAAGCACGCGTTGACGACGCCCTGCACGCGACCCGTGCTGCGGTAGAAGAAGGCGTGGTTGCTGGTGGTGGTGTCGCGCTGGTGCGTGTAGCCGCTAAGCTGGCTGGCCTGACTGCTCAGAACGAAGACCAGAACGTGGGTATCAAAGTTGCGCTGCGCGCGATGGAAGCTCCGCTGCGTCAGATCGTGTCCAACGCCGGTGAAGAGCCGTCTGTGGTTGCGAACAACGTGAAAGCAGGTGAAGGTAACTACGGTTACAACGCGGCAACTGAAGAATACGGCAACATGATCGACTTCGGTATCCTGGATCCAACTAAAGTGACCCGTTCTGCTCTGCAATACGCGGCATCTGTAGCTGGCCTGATGATCACGACCGAGTGCATGGTGACCGACCTGCCTAAAGGCGATGCGCCTGACTTAGGTGCTGCTGGTGGTATGGGCGGCATGGGTGGAATGGGCGGCATGATGTAATCATGTTGTTCTGAACCTCTCAGAACGAACCCCGGGCAGCAATGCCCGGGGTTTTTTATTGCCGCTACTCAAATGTTCCCTTCACGCATGCAACGCCTTCGCGCACCATCTGGCGGCCTTTCGCCCAGACCTCGCGGATCTTCAGGTCATCCGTCAGCACCAGCAAATCGGCATCGCATCCGGGCGCGAGCCGCCCCTTATGCTCCAGGCCGAGAAACTCCGCCACGTTACGCGTAAACGGCAGAAGTGCCTCCTCCAGCGGCAGGTGATATTGACTGACCAGCTTTTGTAATGTTTCCGGCAGGGACTCGAATCCCGCCACGCCCATGCCCACCAGGTTGCCGTTTGCGTCAAAAATCGGCTGGCTGCCGTTACCGTCCGAGCTGAGCGTAAGCCGGTTAAACGGCACCTGCGCTTCGCGGGCCGTCGCGATGGCGGTGGCGGCATCAATGGGCTCATTGATGCTGGTGGTGATGTCGATATAGCCCCCGTCGCGGGCATAATCCAGCGCGGCGAGGAACAGTGGCCGGGTGCGGTTGACGTGGGTTGGCAGCAGCTTCGTGCGGGGCACGTCGGCGTTATTCAGGATGTTAAGCAGCGGCTCGAGCAGTTTCGGGCTGTTGCCGAGATGAAACACGGATATCCCCGCCCTGGCGCCCAGCAGCCCACCGACGCGCGACTGGGCGGCCATATTTGCGAGCCGATCATCCGCTGGTGCGGAAGAGCGATGGTCGGAAATCGCGCATTTCACACCGATGATTTTATCAATCAGCGCCACATCCTTTTCGACACTGCCGGTAATCGTCGCAGAAGGCAGCCCGTACGCGCCTGTCAGCATCCACGCGCTGATCCCTTCATGTTCTAGCGCCCGCGTTTTTGCCAGCAGCGACTCGGGATGGCGGGTCACGCCGTCGGTGCCCAGCAGGCCAACAACGGAGGTGATGCCCGCCGCCACCAGCGCGGACAACCGTACCTCCGGCGTCCGGGTGTGCGGGCCAGCTTCCCCGCCGCCGCCGATCAGGTGTACGTGCTGATCGATAAACCCCGGACAAACCACTGCTCCGGCGAGATCGCGTTCAGGACAGTCTGGCTTTGTTGTGGCGTGGCCCGTTTTTTCAATCGCGACGATTTTTCCCCCTGCGATCAGCAGATCGCAACGCCCCCGATCCTCCGGCGCGTAAAGATGCGCATTGCGGAAAAGATGCGGTTCCAGCACTGAAAAATCCATTTTTATCTCCTCAGAAGAGTAGCTGCATCACCCACATTGAGAGCAGGGCGTTAATAACGCAGACGGTAATAATGTGCGGATAATACTTCGGGTTAACGCCTGCGGTGCCAAGGCAACGGCCGGTGTTTTGCACCGGATTGCCCATCAGATAGATGGCGGGCAGCAGGATAGTGGCATCGTGCCCGTTGAGCGTGCCGGCAGCGACCAGACTGGCGCAGACCCCCACACCGCCGCCCATGCTCATCACCGAGGCCAGCAGGACGGTTGCCGCCGCACCCGGAAGCCCCCACAGCGACATGATCGGTTCACAGACGCTGCCGACGATATCCAGCAGGCCGGTGACCTTGAGCGCCTGAATGATAACAAACGCCATAACCACGTTCGGCAGCAGGCTGGTGGTGGCGATGGTAAAGCCGCGACGGGCGCCATCGATAAACAGGTCCATGATATTTTTACGCGGCTGGGCGATCATTTTTCCTCCTGAACGCGGCGAACTTCCCTGTGCGCGATCCACAGACGCAAAAAGTTCGCGCCAACAAATTTAAACACCAGAATGACGGCAAGCGGCGCGATTACCGGGACGGTAATGAAGGCAAAAAGTGCGGCACCGGACGAAAAATAGTTGGTAATGATGGCGCTACCGCTGGTCTGGAAGGTGGCGAAAATGGCGCGTTCACGGTCGGTAATCGCCCCTTCGTCGGTCAACTCTTTGGTCATCCCGGCGGCGGCATCGGTGTTTTGCAGGTTGGCGATAAGCGCCAGAGAGCAGATACCCGGCACGCCGAGCAGCGGGCGTAAAATGGGCGTCATGAGCTGTTGTGCGGCGCGCAGCCCGCCCAGCCCCTCGGTGACGGCAATGATCCCGAGCGACAGAATGACCGAGGGGGCCAGCTCAAGAGCAAACAAAAAACCGTCTTTCGCTCCCGTCCCGCCCTCGCCGCGAAACGTCAGCGCGCCGTTCACCGGTCCAAAACTGCCGTTTAAGACGGTAAAATCCAGCACGCGCCACCATTCGGTACTTTTGGCGAAAAAGCCTGAGAAAAATACGATGGTGAGCACGAACGCCAGATAGCCCACCCAGGTCACTTTTTCCTCTCCTGAGGATGATGCACTCATGAAACCCCCTTTTTTGAGATGCGTACAAAAGTTGTACGTCGCATCACTAAAAACGATCGGGGGCTAAAACACGATATCCCAAAGGTTATTATCAGAATTCATTTAAGATGTCGGAGGAGTGCCAGCGGAATCTGGCTCGCAGAAATGCTCAGCATTTTTCTTTTGGTCATCTTTTTAGTATAAGGTTTACACGCGGACAACTACTGTCCAGCTTATTGAAAACGAGGAATAACATGCGCATTAAAGTCTGTGCAGGGATTGTAGGTGCAGCATTGCTGCTGGCGGGGTGTAGCACCAGCAATGAACTGACGGCAGCGGGCCAGAGCGTTCGCTTTGTGGAAGATAAGCCGGGCAGCGAATGCCAGCTGTTAGGCACCGCCACTGGCGAGCAGAGCAACTGGATGTCGGGGCAGCACGGCGAAGAGGGCGGCTCTATGCGCGGTGCGGCCAATGCCCTGCGTAATCAGGCGGCGGCTATGGGCGGCAACGTGATTTACGGGGTAAGCAGCCCGACGCAGGGTATGCTGTCCAGCTTTGTGCCAACTGCCAGCCAGATGAACGGCCAGGTCTATAAGTGCCCGAACTGACCTAAACTTTTGATGGCGCTGCCGCTTGATCTGTAGCCAGGTAAGCGTAGCGCCACCTGCCTTTTACTGCTGCCGCAGCTGCAAATCCAGCGGCGTCTTACTCGGCTCTCCGCCAATCTCGCGTGCCAGCTTCGGCACCATATAACCTGAAACCAGCGTTAACAGTTCGCGCATAATCTGTCGGGCCTCTTCATCCGTCACCATGAAGTGCGCCGCGCCCTGAACGCGATCAAGAACGTGCAGATAATAGGGCATGACGCCCGCATCAAATAAGGCATTGCTGAGATCGGCCAGCACCCTGGCGCTGTCGTTCACGCCGCGCAGTAATACGCTCTGGTTGAGCAGCGTCACGCCCGCTTTTCGCAGCCGCGCCATCGCCGCGCGAAAGTCCGCGTCAATTTCATTCGCGTGGTTGATATGGTTCACCAGTAGCACCTGCAAACGGGACTGCTCCAGGCGCATTACCAGGGCGTCGGTGATACGCGCCGGGATGACGATCGGTAAACGGCTGTGAATGCGCAGACGCTTAATGTGCGGAATGGTCTCAAGCTGAGTCAGCAGCCAGTCCAGCTCATGATCTTTTGCCATCAGCGGGTCGCCGCCGGAGAAGATGATTTCATCCAGTTCCGGGTGCGCCGCGATATAGTCCAGCGCCACCTGCCAGTTGCGCTTATTACCCTGATTCTCAGCGTACGGGAAGTGACGGCGGAAGCAGTAGCGGCAATTTACCGCACAGCCGCCCTTAACCAGCAGCAGCGCACGGTTGCGGTATTTATGCAGCAAACCCGGTACCACACTGTTCTGCTCTTCCAGCGGATCGGTGCTGTATCCCGGCGCAGTGATAAACTCATCCTGAGAGGTCAGCGTTTGTTTTAGCAATGGATCGTCAGGGTTGCCTTTTTCCATTCGGGCGACAAACGCGCGGGGAACGCGCAGGGCGAAAAGTCGCTTTGCCTCACGGCCAGCAAGCAACTCCGGGTGCTGATCGAGGTCTAAAAGACGCAGCAATTCATCAGGACTGGTGATTACATCGGCAAGTTGCGATAACCAATCTTCTCTGGACGGGGTGTTTAGGGTTACAATATGCGCCATTTTGTGGCTTAGCTACCAGTTAACAAATTTAGAGGGCCTTATGGCAACGTACTATAGCAACGATTTTCGTGCTGGTCTTAAAATCATGATGGACGGCGAACCGTACGCGGTTGAAGCCAGCGAATTCGTTAAACCAGGTAAAGGCCAGGCATTTGCGCGCGTTAAGCTGCGTCGCCTGCTGACCGGTACCCGTGTTGAGAAAACCTTCAAATCTACTGACTCCGCTGAAGGCGCTGATGTTGTCGATATGAACCTGACTTACCTGTACAACGACGGTGAGTTCTGGCACTTCATGAACAACGAAACCTTCGAGCAGCTGTCTGCTGACGCGAAAGCCATTGGCGATAACGCTAAGTGGCTGCTGGATCAGGCTGAGTGCATCGTGACCCTGTGGAACGGTCAGCCTATCGCTGTTACCCCGCCGAACTTCGTTGAGCTGGAAATCGTTGAAACCGATCCAGGTCTGAAAGGTGATACCGCAGGTACCGGCGGCAAGCCAGCTACCCTGTCTACCGGCGCAGTGGTGAAAGTACCGCTGTTCGTACAGATCGGTGAAGTGATCAAAGTGGATACCCGCTCCGGCGAATACGTATCCCGCGTGAAGTAATTTACGTCGTGATGTAAGGCGCAGCGCCCGCTGCGCCTGATTTTGCAGGCAGGGAAGATGAAACGTACCGTTAAAATTCTGCTTCTGTTCGCGCTCTCCAGCGCAATGCTCTCCGGTTGCAACACCGCGCGTGGCGTGGGTGAAGATATCCAGGATCTCGGCCATATCATTTCCCATGCGGCCAGCTAATTCCGTCTAATTTTCCTAAAAATTCTTCCTTTTCCGTCAAACGACAAGATCTTGTCTATTCTTAAGTTGCTATACACAAAATAACTTTGGCTATAAAAGGAAGATATTATGGTTAAGAAAACAATTGCAGCGATCTTTTCTGTTCTGGTGCTTTCTTCGGTACTGACTGCATGTAACACCACCCGTGGCGTAGGGGAAGATATCTCCGACGGTGGTAACGCTATTTCTGGCGCAGCAACTAAAGCTCAGAACTAATGACAACGACGGTACGGCAGTGAATTCACCGTACCGTCAATTCTCCACTTCCTGTAGCGTTAAAAACGGGGAGTAGCGCGTATCCATATGAAGCTTCATGCGGATATTGCGTTTGTATGTGTACACCGTTTTGCCGTTAATGCGCAGATGACTGGCAATCTTCTGGTTGCTTGCGCCCTCCATCCATAATGTCAGAACTCTCTCTTCCTGACGCGTCAGTAACGGTGCTGCCATTTCCGGAAGCTCCGGGGTTGCGCATGACGTTAGCGCGTCGTTAATCACTGCGGCCAGTCCTTCCAGATCGGTATTTTTAGAGAGTGAAGACCATATCGGGTATTGCGCCAGATAATCCGTCAACGCCTGTTCCTGCCCAGATTGCAGCAAAATAAAAGGCAGCGTTTCGCTGGCAATCAGCAGGGAGGACAGTTGCTGAAAATGGTGTAAATCCTGCCGGAAGCCAGATAAATCAGCGATGACCAGTGCAGGTTTCCATTGCAGAATATGCTCTCTGGCGAGGAAAAGGTTATTCACCCCGGTTACGACGAAATGACCTGACAGCAGGTCTGAATGATTGGCCCATGCTTCAAATCCCGCGCGGGTGAAGTGACAGCGGTCAATCAAAAGAATTTTGAACATACAATATTCGCAGTCGGCTAGTGGTTTGGCTTCCTGCCATTAGAAAGCATAACATCATAGAGAAGTCGGATGAGTTATAAATGCCTGAACTGCGCGCCTTACTGAGGCTATTTCTTGCCTTAACGCGTTCAGCAAAAAAAGTTTGAAAAAAAATACCGCGCTAACCAAAATATAAGGTGCAACTTCTGCCTTGCGGGACGACCCGTAAGCGCGTCACTCATCGGGGACGGCCCCAACTTGTCGTAAAGTTAAGGAGCCTGAAATGTCCTGGATCGTTCTTGTTATCGCCGGTTTGCTCGAAGTGGTATGGGCAATTGGTCTGAAATACACCCACGGTTTTACCCGCCTGACGCCCAGCGTCATTACCATCGCCGCGATGATTGTCAGTATCGTTATGCTGTCATGGTCAATGCGGACCTTGCCAGTGGGAACGGCTTACGCTGTCTGGACGGGAATTGGCGCGGTAGGGGCTGCTATTACCGGCATTCTGCTGCTGGGGGAATCTGCGAGCCTGGCGCGCATTGCCAGTCTCGCGTTAATCGTCGCGGGCATCATTGGGTTAAAACTGAGTACGCACTAATGCGGCTGTTTTACCCAGATTAATTTCGTCACGTCAAACCCTTGCCGGGTCGCAACGTCCAGCATCTGCTGTTTCATTTCCGCCGTGATCGTTGGCGTGCGGGAGAGTATCCAAAGATAGTTGCGATCCGGCCCACACACCAGCGCGTGGCGGTACTCTTTGTCCAGCGCAATAACGTTATATCCGCCGTAGAATGGGCCGAAGAAAGAGATTTTCATTGCCGCGCGGTTAGGCGCGCCGGTGAAATAGGCCTGACCCACCGTCTGCTGCCACATCTGCCGGTCCGGATTATAGCCGCGGTTGACGACCTGGATCCCGCCGTCATCCATCGCGCTGTAGGAGGCCGTTACTTTTTCTAAGCCCCGTTCGAATTTATGATCCATGCGGGCGATTTCATACCATGTGCCGAGGAAGCGCTGTGCGTCAAAATTACTGACTACCGTGACGCCAGGCGGAGGAGTTGGGGAACTGCAAGCAACCACTAAAAACGCGGCTGTTACTGCGGCAATAACAGGCAGAATGCGCATAGAAGTTTCCTTACCGTTTTTTGTTAAGTGTAGATGACAGCAGGAAAAATGCGGAAGATTGTGCAGCGGGTTTTGCCGGGTAAGGCGAAGCCGCCACCCGGCAATGTTTTACTGTAGCGCGTCGAGGATATGGTATGCCGCCTCAACGCGTGCCGGGTTCGGATAGCTTTTATTCGCGAGCATCACGATGCCGATCTGCTTTTCAGGAATAAAGGCCACGTAGCTGCCGAACCCGCCCGTCGACCCGGTTTTGTGCACCCAGGAGGCTTTTACAGGCGGAGCCGGAGGATTTATTTCCACCGCAGGCAAGGCGGCCAGCGCCACCTTACTGTCGCTGCCCTCGACCACCGTTTTGGCCTCCACGGGCCAGTTGAGCATCTCCCAGCCCAGGCCCTGGTACATTGAACCGATACGCCAGTAGCGCGACTGCGCCAGCGCGATGCCCTGCTTAAGTGAGGCATCAGCAACGTTCTCTGGCGCCATGTTTGCCATGACCCAGTTCGCCATATCCTGCACGTTGGTTTTCACGCCATAGGCTTGTGCATCCAGCATACCCGGCGAAACGTGTACCGCTTTGCCGTCACGATAGCCCCAGGCGTAATGCGCCTCTTCCGCTTTCGGCACGTTAATCCAGGTGTGATGCAGCGCCAGCGGTTTGAACACTCGCTCGGTCATCGCCTGCTCGTAGCGTATGCCGGAAGGCTTAACCGCCAGCGCGCCAAACAGGCCGATGCTGGCGTTGGCATAAAGGCGCGTTGTGCCTGGCTTCCACTGTGGCTGCCAGTGTTGATAGAAGCGCAGCAGGGAGGCGTCATCCGTCACCTCATCGGGCACCTGTAGCGGCAGACCACCGGCGGTGTAGGTCGCGAGATCCAGCATCCGAATCCCTTGCCACTGCTTGCCCGTCAGCTCAGGCCAGTATTTGGTCACCGGATCGTCCAGCGAAATTTCACCGCGAGCAAGGGCATCCCCACCTAAAACGCCGGTGAAGGTTTTACTTATAGAGCCCAGCTCGAACAGGGTCTGAGGCGTAACCGGTTTGTTGGCTGCGATATCGGCCTTGCCAAACGTGTAATAGTGCGGTTTACCCTGATAAATAACGGCCACCGCCATACCTGGAATAGACTGGGCTTTCATCAGCGGCGTAACCGTCTTCGCGACCACCTCCGCCAGCTGTTGTTCGGACACTGGCGCGGCGAGGGCAGAGCAAGAGATGCCGAGCAGCACGGCGCAGCAAAGGGTTTTTTTCATCATCAGTAATCTTCCGTAATAGCGAGTCAAGGAGATGTCCGGGCCCGTCAGACAGGCGTAGTCTGTTAGATTTGACTGCACCTGACAAACGGTTAAATTTAGCATTAGCTGTTAATTTTTCTAACGGAAGAGACCATGACGCGAAGCTATCTCCCCCTCAATTCGCTTCGAGCCTTTGAAGCCGCCGCAAGACATCTCAGCTTTACGCATGCGGCCATTGAGCTGAACGTGACCCATTCCGCCATTAGCCAGCATGTGAAGACGCTGGAGCAACACCTGAACTGTCAGCTGTTCGTTCGCGTTTCGCGCGGGCTGATGTTGACTACCGAGGGCGAAAATTTACTGCCGGTGCTGAATGATTCGTTCGATCGTATAGCCGGCATGCTGGATCGCTTCGCTAACCATCGTGCGCAGGAGAAGCTGAAAATCGGCGTGGTGGGCACGTTCGCGACCGGGGTGTTATTCTCACTGCTGGACGATTTTCGCCGTGGCTATCCGCATATCGATCTTCAGCTTTCTACCCATAATAACCGCGTCGATCCGGCCGCCGAAGGGCTTGACTACACGATCCGCTACGGCGGCGGGGCGTGGCACGGCACCGAGGCTGAATTTCTTTGTCATGCGCCGCTCGCGCCGCTGTGTACGCCGGATATTGCCGCCCGTCTGCACAGTCCGGCCGATATCCTCAGGTTTACGCTGCTGCGCTCCTACCGGCGCGATGAGTGGTCCGCGTGGATGCAGGCGGCCGGCGAGCATCCCCCTTCGCCAACGCACCGTGTAATGGTGTTTGATTCGTCCGTGACCATGCTGGAGGCCGCTCAGGCGGGAGTGGGCATTGCCATCGCGCCTGTCGATATGTTTACCCATCTGTTAGCCAGCGAGCGCATTGTGCAGCCCTTTGCAACGCAAATTGAGCTCGGCAGTTACTGGCTGACCCGATTGCAGTCCCGGGCAGAAACGCCCGCAATGCGGGAATTTTCCGGGTGGCTGGCAGGAAAGATGAAAAAGTAAAAAGCCCGCCGGACGGCGGGCCAGTGCAGTCAGATGGTGACCACGGCAATCAGCGTGACCACCGTCAGAATGGTCGCCAGACCGTAGAAGACCCATTTACCGCTTGGCACATGGATTTTCAGATCGTGCATCGCATGGTGGATACGGTGCAGGCCGCACCACAGCGGCAGGACGATCATCAGGAAGAGAAATACGCGGCCAATAAAGCTGCTCGCAAAGGCCAGCACGCGCTCGTAGCTCAGCGCATCGCCCGGGAACAGCCCCAGCGGCAGCATGATCCCGACCAGCAGGATGATGACCGGGGCAACAATGGCGCTCCACATGCCGCCTGCGCCAAACAGCCCCCAGAAGACCGGCTCGTCTGAACGTTTTGGATTTGGATTGATCACAGTAGTCTCCTTACCAGAACAGCGCGACAAACAGAATGACCACAGAGACAACTGCGGTCACCGCCCAGAGCCCTTTGATAACCGGCTCCGGTCCCATTTTCT
The DNA here is from genome assembly GCF_004331385.1 of Enterobacter quasihormaechei. Taxonomy (GTDB): domain Bacteria; phylum Pseudomonadota; class Gammaproteobacteria; order Enterobacterales; family Enterobacteriaceae; genus Enterobacter; species Enterobacter quasihormaechei. The sequence continues at coordinate 85,945 of NZ_SJON01000014.1, read as the reverse complement.
CGCCTTTAACAATGATGTTTGCCGCTTTTGGCGCCAGTTCAAACCAGGTTTTGGTATGCAGCAGCGCGGCTGCGAGCACAATCAGATTCAGAACCACGATGATTGGGTTTTGCAGGAAGCCCACAAAACTGGCCCAGGTTTCCGGGCCGTGCTTGAGAGCATAAAGCCCGTACATCAGTTCGAGGCTGAACCAGACCGCGGGAACTGCCGTGCCTTCACGCAGCATATAGAAGCGATAAAACGGCAGTTTTTTCCACCAGGTGGACGGCATTGGCCGCACGTAGGCTTTGCGTTTAGTCGTCATCATGCACTCCTTAGCGTGGTTTCAGGGTAGCGATAAGAAAGTCTTTCGAGCTTTCCACTTTTCCCTGCTGAATGGCGGCGGCCGGGTCGACATGCTTCGGACAGACTTCAGAGCAGTAACCCACAAACGTGCAGGTCCAGACCCCGTTCTGGCCGTTAAGCTGCGCCATACGTTCTTTTTTGCCGTGGTCGCGGCTGTCCTCGTTATAGCGGTGCGCCAGGGTAATGGCGGCCGGGCCGATAAACTCAGGGTTCAGGCCAAACTGCGGACAGGCGGCGTAGCACAGGCCGCAGTTGATGCAGCCGGAAAACTGATGGTATTTCGCCATCTGCGCGGGCGTCTGGGTGTTTGGCCCCTGATCCGGCGTACGCGGGTTGCCGATGATGTACGGCTTTATCGCTTCGAGGCTTTCGATAAAGTGGGTCATGTCGACCACCAGATCGCGCTCAATCGGGAAGTTGCCCAGCGCTTCAACCCTGATGCCTTTGGTGTAATCACGCAGGAAGGTTTTACACGCCAGCTTCGGCACTTTGTTGACCATCATGCCGCAGGAGCCGCAGATTGCCATGCGGCAGGACCAGCGGTAACTCAGGTCTGGCGCCAGGTTGTCTTTAATATAGCCGAGCGCATCCAGCAGGGAGGTTTGCTCGTCGTAAGGGACTTCGTAGAAAGCGCTGTGCGGCGCGGCGTCCACTTCCGGATTGTAGCGCACCACTTCAACTTTCAGTTTTTGCATCTCAGCCATTCGCCTTCTCCTTCTTATCGGCGGCTTCTGCTTCTGCACCGTAAACGCGTTTCGCTGGTGGCAGCGTGGTGATTTTCACGTCGCTGTAGTCCAGGCGGGTGGTGCCATCCGCATCGCGCCAGGCTAGAGTGTGTTTAAGGAAATTGACGTCGTCACGTTCGGTGCAGCCCTCGTCCAGACGCTGATGCGCGCCGCGCGACTCTTTACGCGCCAGGGCAGAGTGCGCCATACATTCCGCGACGTTCAGGCCGTGGCCCAGTTCAATGGTATAGAGCAGGTCGGTATTAAAGACGCTGGAGGTGTCGGTGATGCGCACGCGCTTGAAGCGCTCCTGCAACTCCGCCAGCTTGTCGACGGTTTTCTGCATCAGCTCTGGCGTACGGTAGATCCCGCAGCCTTCTTCCATCGACAGGCCCATTTCGTCGCGGATCTTCGACCAGTTTTCGTTACCTTCCTGGTTCACCAGGTCTTTCAGCCGTTTTTCGACGTCTGCAACCTGCGCATCCAGCGCCGCGCTGTTGGCGTCGCCTGCGGTTGCGGCACGCTCCATTGCGCGTTCGCCCGCCATGCGGCCAAAGACCACCAGCTCAGCCAGCGAGTTTGAGCCCAGACGGTTTGCGCCATGCAGACCCACGGAGGAACACTCGCCCACCGCAAATAGCCCTTTGATGCGGGTTTCGCACTGCTGGTCGGTTTCGATTCCGCCCATCGTATAGTGCGCGGTTGGACGCACCGGGATCGGCTCTTTCACCGGGTCGACGCCCACATAGGCTTTCGCCAGCTCGCAGATAAACGGCAGACGCTCCAGCAGTTTTTTCTCGCCGAGATGGCGCAGGTCGAGATGCACCACGTCGCCGCGCGGCGTTGAGATGGTGTTGCCTTTGCGCCACTCGTGCCAGAAAGCCTGAGAAACTTTGTCGCGTGGGCCAAGTTCCATGTATTTGTTTTTCGGCTCGCCGAGCGGGGTTTCCGGGCCCATACCGTAATCCTGTAGATAACGGTAACCGTTTTTGTTGACCAGAATACCGCCTTCACCGCGGCAGCCTTCCGTCATCAGAATACCGGAGCCGGGCAGGCCGGTTGGGTGATACTGGACGAACTCCATATCGCGCAGCGGCACGCCGTGGCTGAGCGCCATGCCCATACCGTCACCGGTGACGATGCCGCCGTTGGTGTTATAGCGGTACACGCGGCCCGCACCGCCGGTCGCCATGACCACTGCATTCGCGCGGATCTGGACAAGCGTGCCTTCCATCATGTTCATCGCCACCAGCCCGCGCGCATGACCGTCGTCGACCAGAATGTCGAGAACGAAATGTTCGTCAAAGCGCTGGATTTGTGGGAACTGGAGGGAGGTCTGAAACAGGGTGTGCAGCATGTGGAAGCCGGTCTTATCGGCGGCAAACCAGGTGCGTTCGATCTTCATGCCACCGAAGCGGCGAACGTTGACGCTCCCGTCCGGACGGCGGCTCCACGGGCATCCCCATTGTTCCAGCTGGGTCATTTCCGTTGGGCAATGGTGAACGAAATAATCAACGACATCCTGTTCGCAAAGCCAGTCGCCCCCTGCAACCGTGTCGTGGAAATGGTATTCGAAGCTGTCATGATCCTGCGCGACGGCGGCGGATCCTCCTTCTGCGGCTACCGTGTGGCTGCGCATCGGATAGACTTTTGAAATCAATGCGATTTTAGCGTTCGGATTGGCTTGTGCCGCAGCAATTGCAGCGCGTAATCCAGCCCCGCCAGCGCCTATTACGGCAAGATCGGCTTGAAAAGTTTGCACGACATTCCTCCAGATTTTTGTTTTCCCGCAACGCGATGGACTAAAGGACGTTCACCTGCCCGAACGGGCGATTGCGGAAGCGATTCCACTGCTCCTTTATGGGTATAACAGTATAACCGCGTAGATGTGAGGGAAATTTGACGCGTTCGATTTTTTTGCTGTTCTGTGCGGTGATTTATCATCGTGATTGATGAATGGCGTCACAGTATTTTTCTGTGTAATGAAAAAGGACTTTTACTGTGCAAAATTTGTCTCTGCCCCGGCTTACGAGTAGACTTCGTGCCCTTGTCTGAAAACGGAGAAAAACTCATGAGCGAAACGGCCACCTGGCAGCCGAGCGCATCCATTCCAAACCTGTTGAAGCGCGCAGCAATTATGGCGGAGATCCGCCGCTTCTTTGCAGATCGCGGCGTCCTGGAGGTGGAAACGCCGTGCATGAGTCAGGCGACGGTCACGGATATTCATCTGGTCCCGTTTGAAACCCGTTTTGTTGGCCCTGGCCACTCTCAGGGCATGAATCTGTATCTGATGACCAGCCCGGAATACCATATGAAGCGTCTGCTGGCGGCCGGATGTGGCCCGGTTTATCAGCTGTGCCGTAGCTTCCGCAATGAAGAGATGGGCCGGCACCATAATCCGGAATTCACCATGCTGGAGTGGTACCGCCCGCACTACGACATGTATCGCCTGATGAACGAAGTCGACGATCTGCTGCAACAGGTGCTGGATTGCGCGGAAGCTGAAACGCTCTCCTATCAGCAGGCCTTCCAGCGCCATCTGGAAATCGATCCGCTGTCGGCTGATAAAACCCAGTTGCGTGAGGTGGCGGCAAAACTGGATCTGAGCAACGTGGCGGATACCGAAGAGGACCGCGACACGCTGCTGCAACTGCTGTTCACCTTTGGGGTTGAACCGCAAATTGGTAAAGATCGCCCGACGTTTGTCTATCACTTCCCGGCCAGCCAGGCCTCGCTGGCGCAGATCAGCACCGAAGATCACCGCGTGGCGGAGCGTTTTGAGGTGTACTTTAAAGGCATTGAGCTGGCGAACGGTTTCCACGAGCTGACCGACGCGCGCGAACAGCAGCAGCGTTTCGAGCAAGATAACCGCAAGCGTAACGCGCGCGGTCTGCCGCAGCAGCCGATTGACACCAACCTGCTGGAAGCGCTTAAGGCCGGTTTGCCGGACTGCTCCGGCGTGGCGCTGGGCGTGGATCGACTGGTGATGCTCGCGCTGGGCGCGGAACAGCTGGGCGACGTGATCGCCTTTACGGTCGATCGCGCTTAAAGAGTTGCCGGGTGGCGCTGTCGCTTACCCGGCCATTTAACTTGCCATATTAAAAACTGCTATTTTCTCTCTGCACGGGTCTTTTTCTTAATTTGACTCGTATAGCCACAATATTTGTCTGGTCATCTGCTACCATCCGCGCAGTTTAATTCCGTTTCGGATGGTTATATGTCCCACTCACTCAAAAAAATGACCCTTACCGGGCTCATCCTGATGATTTTTACGTCAGTCTTTGGCTTTGCCAATAGCCCGTCCGCTTTTTATCTGATGGGCTACAGCGCGACGCCGTTTTATATCGTTTCCGCTCTGTTCTTCTTTATCCCGTTTGCGCTGATGATGGCGGAGATGGGCTCGGCTTACCGGAAAGAAGAGGGCGGCATCTATTCGTGGATGAACAACAGCGTCGGTCCACGCTATGCATTTATCGGTACCTTCATGTGGTTTTCATCCTACGTGGTCTGGATGGTCAGCACGGCAGCCAAGGTCTGGGTGCCGTTCTCGACGTTTCTCTTCGGTGCGGACAAAACGCAGGTCTGGTCCCTGGCGGGGCTGAGCTCCACGCAGGTGGTGGGTATTCTGGCGGTGTGCTGGATGGTGGTGGTCACGCTGGTGGCCTCCAAAGGCATCAACAAAATAGCCCGTATCACCGCGGTTGGCGGGATTTCCGTGATGTGTCTGAATCTGGTGCTGCTGCTGGCCAGTATCGCCATTCTGTGCCTGAACGGCGGGCATTTCGCCCAGGAAGTCAACTTTGTTTCATCGCCTAATCCGGGGTATCAGTCCGGGCTGGCCATGCTCTCGTTCGTGGTGTTTGCCATCTTTGCTTACGGCGGTATTGAAGCCGTAGGCGGGCTGGTCGACAAAACCGAAAACCCGGAAAAGAACTTCGCCAAAGGCATTATCTTTGCCGCCATCGTCATTTCCATTGGCTACTCGCTGGCGATTTTCCTCTGGGGCGTCAGCACCAACTGGCAGCAGGTGTTGAGCAATAACACCACCAACCTCGGGAACATCACCTACGTGCTGATGAAAAGCCTGGGGATGACGCTCGGTAACGCCATGCACCTGACGCCGGAAGCATCGGCTACCCTGGGGATCTGGTTTGCGCGCATTACCGGCCTGTCGATGTTCCTCGCCTATACCGGCGCGTTCTTCACGCTGATCTACTCGCCGCTGAAAGCGATTATTCAGGGCACGCCAAAGGCGCTGTGGCCCGCACGGATGACCCAGCTCAATGCTGCCGGTATGCCTGCTAACGCCATGTGGATGCAGTGCCTGCTGGTGTGCGTGTTCATTCTGCTGGTGTCCTTTGGCGGCGATACCGCGTCGGCCTTCTATAACAAGCTGACCCTGATGGCGAACGTGTCAATGACGCTTCCGTACCTTTTCCTGGCCTTGGCGTTTCCGTTCTTTAAGGCGAAGCAGGATCTGGAGCGTCCGTTTGTGATCTTCAAAACCCGCGCGGCGACGCTGGTGGCGACCACCGTTGTGGTGCTGGTCGTTGCGTTCGCCAACATTTTTACCGTCATTCAGCCCGTGGTTGAGGCAAATGACTGGAACAGCACGCTGTGGATGGTTGGCGGACCGATTTTCTTCTCAATGCTGGCAATGGGGATTTATGAAAACTATCGCCGTCGCATGACGATCTGCGTGGCGGAAGTGGCATAGCGAATAAAAAACCCCTCCCGACAGGGAGGGGGAAAGGGATTACAAACTTCCCGCCGGGCGCGAACGCGCCGCTGACGTCAAGGTTCTTCCCGTCTTACGTCCGTCCAGCGTTTCCAGACGCATCTGGAACGGTGGGAACGGCATATCGATCCCGTGCTCGCGGAAGCCAGCCAGAATCAGCTGGTGGATCTCATGGCGCAGCGGCATACGGTGGCCCATCTCGGCGGCGTAAATACGCAGCTCGAAAATCTGGATCCCCTGCTGCAAATCAACCAGGAAGACTTCCGGCGGCGGGTTATCGATTACCAGCGAACAGCGTTCAGCAGCCGTATAGAGGATCTGCGTCACCTCTTCGCTGTTGGCATCCGACGGGGCCGGTACGGTCAGCACCACACGCGTGACGGAGTCAGACAGCGACCAGTTGATAAACTGCTCGGTGATAAACGCTTTGTTCGGGACGATGATCTCTTTACGGTCCCAGTCGCTGATGGTGGTAGCGCGGGTGTTGATTCGGGTGACGCTGCCGGTCAGATCGCGGATGGTCACCGTATCGCCAATTCGAATCGGTTTTTCAAACAGAATGATCAGACCAGACACGAAGTTGGCGAAGATTTCCTGTAAACCAAAGCCCAGGCCTACGGTCAGGGCGGCAACCAGCCATTGCAGTTTTGACCATTCGATACCAATCATCGAGAAGCCCACCAGCCCACCAAACAGCATGATTAAATACTTGGTGATAGTGGTGATCGCATAGCCCGTGCCGGGGGTTAAATCCAGATGCTGCAACAGCGCCAGCTCCAGCAGAGCAGGGAAGTTACGTATCAGCTGCGTGGTGATGATCAGCACCAGAATCGCAATCAGCACGGCCCCTAATGTGATGGGCTCCAGGCTTTCGACTCCCTGCACCGTGGACGTCACGTCCCACAACGAAATGTTCTCCAGGAAGCCAAACGCGGAGTGAATTTCCGACCACAGGAAAATCACCGACAGCAGGGCAACCAGCATCAGAATTGAGCGCACCAGCCGCAGGGACTGGGTACTGATAGCATCCAGATCCAGTTCAACGTCGTCTGCTTCCGCAGCCCCTTCCGTGCTGTTGACGTGGTTCGGCTCTTCTTCGCCGCGCGCACGCTGGGCCAGAATTTCTGCGCGACGATGTTTGGCGCGGTCAAACGCCAGACGACGACGCTGGATCAGCATGCCGCGGCGAATAACGTGGTAAACCACCAGCAGCAGGAACCAGATGGCCACCGACGTTTCCAGTCGCGCCAGCAGCGCCTGCGACGTAGCGAGGTAGCCGACAGCTGCCGCCAGCATTGCCGCCAGCGGCGCGCTGAGCAGCAGGTTCCACAGCAGACGGTTAAACATGTTATCGCCACTGCCGCTCTTATCGAGATAGAGCGGGATCCCGGCGCGCTTCAGGCTGAGCGTTACCACCGCCAGTGCCCCGCAGATCAGCATAAAGCACAGACGTCCCAGCGAGCCGGAGAACTCCCGGTCATTGAGATTATCGAACATGATCAACGCCATAATCAGCGGCACAATCAGCCCGATACTCATCAGGTAATAACGCATCGCCCGCGCAACGCGATTACGCGGCCAGCCAAAGTGAGCGATGAACAGACCGTTTGGCCGCGCGAACGTGGCGCAAATCATCACGACCCACAGCAGCGGGACGGTGGCGGTTACGCCGTCGCCAATCGCGACGGCAAGGGGATAAGGCCAGGCTTCACGCAGGCCGTATCCGAGCGTCATCCACAGCACCGGCAGCGGGGACGCGACCAGAATTGACCAGAACACCGTGCGCAGCGTCAGCCAGAAGTGATCCTGGGTCACTTTTCCCACACGGGCGCTGGAGCGCTCGAGGAAACGGGTGAAGTGGCGACGGGAATAAATACTGAAGCCCACCAGAATCAGCGCTCCCAGCAGAGGGAAGATGGTCTCCTTACTGGTTATCATCATCACGCTGGCAAGGCCCAACTGGCTGAAGGTATCCAGCGAAATAAGGCGGCGCAGATCCTGCACGATTTCAATCGGCCAGGCGAAGGTCATCGGCCGCACGTCGGACGTCCAGAAGAGATAACGGTGCGTGGCCTCGTTGACCTCCTTCAGCGCATCCTCCAGCTGGCTGTTTGATACTTTCAGCTTGGTCAGCTCAAGGATCAGCGTATCGCCACCCTGTAACAGGGAGTTCAGCAGCTCGCGCTGGGTGCGCAGCTGCGCTTCCAGAATACGACTCTGCTCGCCGGTAAGCGGCTGTCCGTCAGCCTGACGGATCTGGCGGATTTGCGGCTGCTTATTGAGGAGGTCTTCATAGTGAAGACGCTGAACGCGCAGCTGCGCCATCTCAGTATCAAGCTGCTGCGGTTTTGGCATCTCCGGCAGACGCGCGACCTGCGCGCGTAACGCTTCGCCCAACAGGTTAGACGAGCCAAGCCACTGGGACTGTTCGCGCAGCGTGTTGAGCGCCTGACGCACCTGAAGGGTTTGATTGGTGGCCTGACGCTGCTGCGACGCGACCAAATCCATACGCTGCGCCTGCTGATTCAGCGCCGCAGAAAGTTCGCGGTTAACCTTAAACTGGGCGACGATGCCTTCAGGCAGGTTATCGCTGTTTTCGGCCAATAACTCGGTGCTTTCCAGGGCACGTTCAGCTTCACGCTGACGCTGGCTGTTGAGCTGATTTCTCAGCGCCTGGAGATACGCATCAAGCTGTTCGCTCTGCTTCTGCGCCAGCTCGGAACGCATCCGCGACAGCTCCTGGCGGTTGTTGGCAGAAAGCTGTGCCAGCTCCAGTTCATCGACCAGCGCTTTCAGTCTGGCGGATTCAGCCTGTAGCCCAAGATTTTGCGCCTGATTCTGCGGCGTGTTGCCCGTCTGCGTCCCGATGCGGCGTTCCACCTCATTTAACTGACGGCGGGCGTCGGTTTGCTGCTGTGGAAGCTGGCTGAGGGAGTCGGCAATTTCACGCGCCCGCTCCTGCTCCTGCTGAGCCAGGCGGCTCTTTTCCAGAAGCTGGCTGCTGACTTGCAGGATCTCCTGATTCAGCGCCTCGGACGTCATCCCTGCGGGTACCTGGCGCGGTTCATCGCGCAGGTTGTTTAACTGCGAACGCAGGGTCTGAGAGAGTTTGGGGAAGTTGTCGATAACCTGCTGATACTGCTGTGCGCGCTCAAGGGAGCCTTTCCGTTCCTCAAGCGCGTTCAGTGCAGACTGGAGCGACTCAACGGCCTCCGGCTGAGCGGGTTTCGCCGCTTTTGCCTGCTCCAGCTCCTGGGTTATCTGTTTGGCGTCGGGGGCCGTCGCTGCGTACGCCCCCATGCTGAGGCACCAGGCCATCAGTAATACGATAATCGGGCGCACGTCAGCGATCCTTCTGTTGTTAGCCTTCGTCTTTTTTGTCGTCAACCAGCGGGCTGGCGTCGTGCTCGGCCTTAATCTCTTCTTCCGGCAATGGGGCTGGCGCAACGTCTGGCGTTGCAAAGATTTCAGTCGATACGGCCAGAGGCTGGCCAAGTTTGGTCACGGACAGGCTTTTCAGCTCCTCGACCAGGTTAACTTTGCCCGGTGCGAACAGGTTGATTACCGTTGAGCCCAGCTTGAAGCGGCCCATCTCCTGGCCTTTCAGCAGGGCCACAGAACCTTCATCTTCGCCGGCAGGCCAGGTCCAGCGCTTGATCACGCCTTCGCGCGGCGGCGTAATGGTGCCCGCCCAGACGGTTTCGATGCTGCCTACGATGGTCGCACCCACCAGAATCTGCGCCATTGGACCAAATTCAGTATCAAACAGGCAGATGACGCGCTCGTTGCGGGCAAACAGATTCGGGACGTTTTGCGCCGTCAGGTGGTTTACGGAGAACAGATCGCCCGGCACGTAGATCATCTCGCGCAGGATACCGTTACACGGCATATGAACGCGGTGATAGTCGCGCGGGGAGAGATAGGTGGTGGCGAACGTACCGTTGCGGAACAGATCCGCCATCAGGTAGTTACCGGCCAGCAGCGCTTCCAGGCTGTAGTTATGGCCTTTCGCCTGCAAAATTTTGTCGTCTTCAATTTTACCCAGCTGGCTGATCACGCCGTCAGCAGGCATCACCAGCACGTTCGGGTCGGTATTCAGCGGACGCACTTCGTCGCGCAGCGGACGCACAAAAAATTCGTTGAAGGTGCGGTAGCTTGCCGTATCCGGCTTCTGCGCTTCTTTCATGTCGACCTTGTAGTATTTCACGAACAGGTCGATGACCAGTTTGGTCAGCCAGCCCGCTCGTTTGCTCGCGCCCCAGCCCGCCAGGCGAGTGAGCCACAGTTTAGGCAGAATGTATTGAAGCGAAAGTTTAAATGAGTTTAACAAGGTAGCCTCCAGGCCATTGTTTTGTCGTTCCTGATCCGGCAGCGCGCTGCCGGAACCTGAAAAAAGGGGACGATTTTAGCGACGCTTAGCTTAGTTGTCAGTTATCAGAATCAGAAAAGTTTTTACGCGTTTTTACCTGATCCATGCTTTCGAGAATGCGGTGATAATTTTCGAAACGGGTTTCCGCAATTTCACCGTTCTCCACCGCTTCACGGATGGCGCAGCCCGGATCGTTGTCATGTTTACAGTCGCGGTATTTGCAAGCGCCTAAATAGTCATGGAATTCGACAAATCCGTTAAAGATTTGTTCCGGTTCGAGATGCCAAAGACCAAATTCGCGCACGCCCGGGGAGTCAATCACATCGCCGCCGTGCGGGAAGTGATAGAGACGTGAGGCGGTGGTGGTGTGCTGGCCCAGCCCGGAGACGTCCGACACATCGTTGGTCAGGATCTCCTGCTGAAGGCCGAGCAGATTGTTAAGCAGGCTCGATTTACCCACGCCGGACTGCCCAGCAAAGATGCTGATGCGGTCGGTCAGCGCATCTTCCAGCGGCTTCAGGCCGTCTTTGGTGCGGCTGGAAACCATCAAAACGCGATAGCCAATGTTGCGGTAGATATCCATCTGCTCATTTACAAAGGCCATGGCCTCGTCATCCAGCAGATCGATTTTATTCAGCACGATGAGCGGCTCAACCTGTAGCGTTTCGCAGGCCACCAGATAACGGTCGATAATATTAAGAGAAAGCTCGGGTAAAATCGCCGAAACGATCACGATCTGGTTAATGTTGGCGGCAATGGGCTTCACGCCGTCGTAGAAATCAGGGCGGGTAAGGACCGACGTGCGTTCATGCACGGCTTCAACGATGCCTTTAACCGTTACCCCTTCCGCCGCCTCCTTGCCCGGACGCCAGACCACGCGGTCCCCGGTCACCAGTGAACGGATGGTGCGACGGATATTGCAACGGTGGATATCCCCGTCGGCGGATTCGACATCGGCGTGCATGCCGAAGCGGCTGATCACCACGCCTTCTGTCGCTTCGCCAAACAGGTTGTCGTCGTAATCGGGCTTCTCCGTAGTGGTTTTAAGACGGCGCTGGTGATTTGCATTCACGCGGCGCTGCTGCCCTTTGGAGAGTTTATTTTTACTCAATCGCGCTGGCTCCTGGTCGCCCATAGCGGGCAAAACCTCTATGATACACTCTAATTAATACTAATTAACCTGCTACTGCCGGTTAAGCGAGAAGGGTGGAAAATAACATGAGCGCGGACGAAAACAACCTGATTTGGATCGATCTGGAGATGACCGGCCTGGATCCCGAGCGCGATCGCATTATTGAGATCGCCACACTGGTCACCGATGCCAACCTCAATATTCTGGCGGAAGGCCCAACGATTGCCGTGCACCAGTCCGACGATCAGCTTGCGCTGATGGATGAGTGGAACGTGCGTACCCATACCGGCAGCGGGCTGGTGGAACGCGTGAAGGCTAGCACCCTGGGCGACCGCGAAGCGGAGCTGGCGACGCTTGAGTTTCTGAAGCAGTGGGTGCCGGCAGGAAAATCGCCTATCTGTGGCAACAGCATTGGTCAGGATCGTCGTTTCCTGTTTAAGTACATGCCGGAGCTGGAGTCCTACTTCCACTACCGCTATCTGGATGTGAGCACCCTGAAAGAGCTGGCCCGTCGCTGGAAACCGGAAATTCTCGACGGCTTCACAAAGCAGGGGACGCACCAGGCGATGGATGACATCCGCGAGTCTGTTGCGGAGCTGGCGTACTATCGCGAAAACTTTATTAAGCTCTGATTTTGCGATCCGGCGCGTTGCGCGGCCTGTATTTTGTCGTTAAATTGTTCAGCTTGCCGATTTAATAAGCACTTAAACTGAATTTCAAAAAAATCGCTTTGAGGGGGGTTGCAGCTAAACGGATTTCTCGTATAATGCGCCTCCCGTAACGACAGAGAATTACACGTTACGACAGCAACAAAAGCAGTACAGATTTGCGGGAATAGCTCAGTTGGTAGAGCACGACCTTGCCAAGGTCGGGGTCGCGAGTTCGAGTCTCGTTTCCCGCTCCAAAATTTGAATAGTATCGCAAGATACGCCAGCACCAGAACACCCAAGCGGGAATAGCTCAGTTGGTAGAGCACGACCTTGCCAAGGTCGGGGTCGCGAGTTCGAGTCTCGTTTCCCGCTCCAAAATTTGAAAGTATCGCAAGATACGCACAGCACCAGAACACCCAAGCGGGAATAGCTCAGTTGGTAGAGCACGACCTTGCCAAGGTCGGGGTCGCGAGTTCGAGTCTCGTTTCCCGCTCCAAATTCTTCTTCATATTCAAACTATCCACAGCGAAATGCTTCGTTGGGGACGTTTTCTGTTGTATCTGAAATACTCTTGTAAACAGAGTTATCCACAGAAACCACGATCAAACCAGTCTGTACAAAATGTTAGCAGGGTGAATAATATCTTCGTAATCCTCTGTATTATATGAAGAAATTTTGATTTCAAAATGTTATTGAGATCACTTGACCTGTTTGCTAAGCCTTATGGCGCCTCACTTTTTATTTTTATTCACAGGCTGTGAATATATCACGCATCTCGCGTAAGCCCTTTTTCAATCACCCTGACCAGACGCTGTTTCTTCGGTAACTGGACTTCAACCACGCCGGCATTTCGCTTCTCAATTTGCTGCGCAATCGCCCATTCTATGTGCTCATCAAGAAGTGGGTGCTCACCTCTGCGGCTTTCGAGCGCCTGAAGATTGGCTTCATCCCACGGGGCATTGCCCAGCGCAACGGCCACATTACGCAGCCAGCGCAGGTGGCCGATACGACGTATGGCAGACCCTTCCGTTACCTTCAGGAACCAGGCTTCGGTCCAGGCGAACAGTTCAATAAGCTGTGGCGCATGCAGCGCTTTACGCGGGCTGAAGTCTTCTTCGTCCGTCAGCTGTGAATAGCGGTTCCACGGACAAATCAGCTGGCAGTCATCGCAGCCGTAGATGCGGTTGCCGATAAGCGGGCGAAATTCCTCTGGAATGGCGCCTTCCAGCTCGATAGTGAGGTAAGAGATACAGCGGCGCGCATCAACGGTATAGGGTTCAACAATCGCGCCCGTAGGGCAGATGGTCATACAGGCCACGCAGCGGCCACAGCCTTCTTCCACCGGACCGTCTACCGGCAGGGGTAAATCAATCAGTAGCTCACCCAGGAAAAAGAATGACCCCGCGTCGCGGCTTAAGATAAGTGAGTGCTTACCTGTCCAGCCAAGCCCTGCTTTTTCAGCGATCGGACGCTCAAGAATAGGCGCAGAATCAACAAAGGGTCTAAAATTCAGCGAAACACAGTGCTGCTGGATGGTTTCCCCGAGCTTTTTTAGACGGTTGCGCAGAAGTTTGTGGTAATCACGTCCCAGAGCGTACCGGCTGACGTAACCCAGTGAGGGATTTTTTAGCGTGCGCGCAAAGGCCGCGTTAGCGGGCAGATAGTTCATGCGTACGCTAATGACGCGCAACGTACCCGGCAACAGCTCGTGGGGGCGGGCACGCATCATACCGTGACGCGCCATCCACTCCATTTCGCCGTGGTATTGTTTATCCAGCCATGCCTGTAGCTTAGGCTCGCTGGCAGAGAGATCGGTGTCAGTAATACCGACCTTCTGGAAGCCCAGTTCAGCACCCCACTGTTTTATTTTTTGCGCTAATTCATTGAGATCGAGGGGCTGTGACATGACGGACCATACTGTGAAGAAAAACCCCGCGAGTATACCACACTCCATCTGGCATGCAGATGACCTTCGTCGGGCCGAAAAAGAGGCCGCAGACAGCATGGGCATTACCCTTTACGAACTGATGCAGCGTGCAGGCGAGGCGGCATTTAACGTGGCGCGCACGGCTTACCCGGATGCCTCGCACTACCTGATACTGTGCGGTCACGGCAATAACGGTGGCGACGGCTACGTGGTGGCGCGTCTTGCCGTAGCGACGGGGCTGCGCGTCACCCTGCTGGCGCTGGAGAGCGACAAGCTCCTACCGGAAGAAGCAGGCATGGCGAGAGAAGCCTGGCTGAATGCGGGAGGCGTTATCCATGCGCCTGATATCGTCTGGCCCGATGACGTAGACGTGATTGTTGATGGTCTGCTGGGGACGGGACTGATGCGCGCGCCTCGCGATGACGTCGCCGCGCTGATTACGCGCGCCAACGCGCACCCCGCACCGGTGGTGGCGCTGGATATTCCCTCCGGCCTGATGGCGCAAACCGGCGCGACGCCGGACGTGTCGATTGAGGCTGCGCACACCGTGACCTTTATCGCCCTGAAGCCGGGGCTGCTTACCGGAAAAGCGCGGGATGTCGTGGGCACGTTACACCACAACGCCCTGGGGCTTGAAAACTGGCTGGCGGGACAGGATACCCACATCACCCGCTTTGATGCGTCTCAGCTTGCACAGTGGCTACCGCCGCGTCGTCCCACCTCCCATAAAGGTGACCATGGCCGACTGCTGATTATTGGTGGCGATCATGGCACGGCGGGTGCGATTCGTATGACAGGAGAGGCCGCGTTGCGCTGCGGCGCCGGATTAGTGCGCGTGCTGACCCGCAGCGAAAACATTCCCCCCATCATTACTGCGCGGCCGGAGCTGATGGTCCACGAGCTTACCCCGCAGGCGATTGAAGAGGGCCTGGAGTGGGCGGACGTGGTGGTGATTGGTCCGGGGCTTGGGCAACAGAGCTGGGGTAAACAAGCCCTGCAAAAGGCCGCGAATTTTCGTAAACCGATGTTATGGGATGCCGACGCGCTTAACCTTCTGGCAATAAATCCGGATAAGCGTCACAATCGCATTCTGACGCCGCACCCCGGCGAAGCCGCACGGCTGCTTAACTGTAGCGTGGCAGAAATTGAAAGCGATCGCTTACTTTCTGCCCAACGTCTGGTAAAACGTTACGGAGGTGTTGCCGTTTTGAAAGGGGCGGGGACCGTTATCGCCAGCGATGATGCCATGGGCATTATTGATGCCGGTAATGCAGGCATGGCGAGCGGTGGCATGGGCGATGTGCTCTCCGGCATCATTGGCGCATTGCTCGGACAGAAACTTCCCCTTTATGATGCAGCCTGTGCCGGCTGCGTGGCCCACGGTGCGGCGGCTGACGGCCTGGCTGCTCGTTATGGAACGCGCGGTATGCTGGCCACCGATCTTTTTTGCACGCTGCGGCGTGT
Organism: Enterobacter quasihormaechei; assembly: GCF_004331385.1. Taxonomy (GTDB): domain Bacteria; phylum Pseudomonadota; class Gammaproteobacteria; order Enterobacterales; family Enterobacteriaceae; genus Enterobacter; species Enterobacter quasihormaechei. Next base: position 70,595 of record NZ_SJON01000014.1, on the reverse strand, counting down.
TGTTAACCCGGATGTGATTGACGTAGAAAATGACTAATCGAGCGATTCCTTTACCTGATGAACAAGCCACTTTAGATCTCGGCACGCGCGTGGCGCAGGCCTGTCAGGGGGCGACCGTCATTTATCTGTATGGAGATTTAGGCGCGGGTAAAACAACCTTCAGCCGTGGCTTTTTGCAGGCGTTAGGCCATAACGGGAACGTAAAAAGCCCGACCTATACGCTGGTAGAACCGTACACGCTTGAAAATATCATGGTGTACCACTTTGATTTATATCGTCTTGCGGACCCGGAGGAGCTGGAATTTATGGGGATCCGCGATTACTTTGCCAACGACGCCATTTGCCTGGTGGAGTGGCCGCAACAAGGTGCGGGTGTGCTGCCTGACCCGGATGTCGAAATTCACTTAGATTACCAGGCACAAGGGCGTGAGGCGCGCATCAGTGCGGTTTCCTCATCAGGCTGTTCCTTACTGGCGCGTTTAGCCGGTTGAGCGTAGGGATAACGGGATGATTAATCGCGTTAAAGGTTGGGTGTTAGCTGCCACGGTCCTGCTGTGCGCGCAGGCCGGGGCGGCCAGCCTCTCGGATATTCAGGTGTCGAACGGCGATAGCCAGGCCCGCATTACGTTCAGCTTTATGGGCGATCCTGAATATGCTTTCTCACAAATCGACAGCCGCAGCGTGGCGCTCGATATTAAACAGTCCGGGGTGATCCAGGGGCTGCCGCTCCAGTTTAGCGGCAACAACCTGGTGAAAAGCATCCGTTCGGGGACGCCGAAAGATGCGCAGTCTCTGCGCCTTGTGGTCGATCTCACCGAAAAAGGCAAAACGAAGGCGGTTAAGCAGCAAAACGGCGCGAATTATACGGTGGTCTTTACCATTAATGCTGATGTTCCGCCGCCGCCTCCGCCTGCACCCGTTGTGGCAAAACGCGTGGAAGCGCCGGTTTATACCCCAAGGCCGTCTGAGCCGGCCCGTAATCCGTTCAAATCACAAAATGACCGTCTTACCGCGGTGACCAGCAGCAACACGGTGACGCGTCCGGCGGTTAGCGCGCGGCGTACGCCGGTGAGTGGCGATAAGGTGATTATCGCCATCGATGCCGGACACGGTGGGCAAGATCCTGGCGCCATTGGCCCGGGCGGTACGCGGGAGAAAAATGTCACCATCGCCATTGCCCGTAAGCTGCGTGCGCTTCTGAATGACGATCCGATGTTTAAAGGGGTGATGACCCGCGATGGCGATTACTTTATTTCGGTGATGGGACGCTCGGATGTGGCGCGTAAGCAAAACGCCAACTTCCTGGTCTCGATTCATGCGGATGCTGCGCCGAACCGTAACGCCACCGGCGCGTCGGTCTGGGTGCTGTCCAACCGCCGCGCCAACAGTGAAATGGCGAACTGGCTTGAAGAGCACGAGAAGCAGTCTGAACTGTTAGGCGGGGCGGGCGATGTGCTGGCAAACAGCCAGGCCGATCCGTATCTCAGCCAGGCGGTACTGGATTTACAGTTCGGTCATTCTCAGCGCGTCGGGTATGATGTCGCCACTAACGTACTGAACCAGCTGCAAAGCGTCGGATCGCTACATAAGCGTCGTCCGGAACATGCAAGCCTCGGCGTGCTGCGCTCCCCGGATATTCCGTCGATCCTGGTCGAGACGGGCTTTATCAGTAATCACGGTGAAGAGCGTTTACTGGGCAGCGACAGCTATCAGCAGCAAATTGCCGAAGCGATTTACAACGGTCTGCGTAAATACTTTGACGCGCATCCGCTTCAGTCTGCGCCGCAGGGTGGGGCAGCCCAGACGGCGAGCGCCGCGCTGCCGGGTGAGATGACCGCGACTAATTAAGGAGAGTTCATGCCGATTCAGGTTCTACCGCCGCAGCTCGCGAACCAAATCGCCGCCGGTGAGGTGGTGGAACGCCCTGCATCGGTGGTGAAAGAGCTGGTGGAAAACAGCCTTGATGCCGGGGCGACCCGCATTGATATCGATATTGAACGCGGGGGCGCTAAGCTCATCCGCATTCGTGATAACGGCTGTGGCATCAATAAGGACGAGCTGGCCCTGGCGCTGGCGCGTCATGCCACCAGCAAAATTGCTTCCCTTGACGATCTGGAAGCGATTATCAGCCTGGGTTTTCGCGGCGAAGCGCTGGCCAGTATCAGCTCCGTTTCTCGCTTAACGTTGACCTCCCGCACGGCCGACCAGCAGGAAGCCTGGCAGGCCTACGCCGAAGGGCGCGATATGGACGTCACGGTTAAACCTGCGGCGCACCCGGTCGGCACCACGCTGGAAGTGCTGGATCTCTTCTATAACACGCCCGCTCGCCGCAAGTTTATGCGAACCGAGAAGACCGAATTCGGACATATCGACGAGATCATCCGCCGCATCGCGCTGGCGCGCTTTGATGTCACGATCAACCTTAGCCATAACGGCAAGGTGATGCGCCAGTATCGCGCGGTGGCGGAAGGCGGGCAAAAGGAGCGTCGGCTGGGCGCTATCTGCGGCGCACCGTTCCTGGAAAAAGCGCTGGCCATTGAGTGGCAGCATGGCGATCTGGCCCTTCGCGGCTGGGTTGCCGATCCGAACGCCAGCAGCGCCGCCTTTGCTGAGATCCAGTATTGCTACGTCAACGGCCGCATGATGCGCGACCGCCTGATTAACCACGCCATTCGCCAGGCCTGCGAAGACAAGCTCGGCGCCGATCAGCAGCCCGCCTTTGTGCTTTATCTGGAGATCGACCCGCATCAGGTCGACGTGAACGTACACCCCGCCAAGCATGAGGTGCGCTTCCACCAGTCGCGCCTGGTGCACGATTTTATCTATCAGGGCGTTGCTGCGGTATTGCAGCAGCGGGGCGAGCCGGCGTTGCCGCTGGCAGAAGAAGCGCCCGCGCCGCGTCCGTTGCCGGAAAACCGCGTGGCGGCGGGACGTAACCATTTTGCCGAACCGGCGGTAGCGCGCGAGCCGGCTGCCCCGCGTTTAGCCTCGACGGGCAACGCGCCGCGACCGACCGGCGCTAACTATCCCAACGCCCAGCCGGGCTATCAAAAACAGCAGGGGGCGCTGTACCGTAAGCTGCTGGATACCCCGTCCGTTGAGCATAAAGAGCACATTACAGTTTCAACGCCTTCGCTGGATGGACATAGCCAGAGTTTTGGTCGGGTTCTGACCATTGTTGCTCCCGACATGGCGCTGCTTGAACGCGAGGGAAAACTGCTGCTGCTGGCGCTTTCCGTGGCGGAGCGCTGGCTCAAACAGGCGCAGCTAACCCCGGGGGTCAATGCCGCCTGCGCGCAGCCGCTGCTGATCCCCGTGCGCCTGAAAGTATCCCCTGAAGAAACAGGGGTTTTGTGGCGCGTACAGTCTCAGCTGGCTGAAATGGGCATAGAAATCGTACTGGACGCGCAGCATGTGACAATTCGCGCAGTGCCTTTACCCTTACGCCAACAAAATTTACAAAACTTGATTCCTGAACTGATAGGCTACCTGGCGCAGCAAACGACGTTTGATGCCGCCGACACCGCGCAGTGGATCGCCCGCCATTTGGCCAGCGAACATTCATCGTGGAGTATGGCGCAGGCGATTACCGTGCTGGCGGAGGTAGAACGCCTCTGCCCGCAGCTGGTGAAAGCGCCGCCGGGTGGTTTGTTACAACCTGTTGATTTACAAACGGCGATGACCGCCCTGAAACATGACTGACGTAAGTAAGGCGAGCCTGCCAAAGGCGATTTTTTTAATGGGGCCAACGGCCTCCGGCAAAACGGCGTTAGCCATTGAGTTACGTAAAGTTTTGCCAGTAGAGTTGATTAGCGTTGATTCAGCCCTCATTTACCGAGGGATGGACATCGGCACGGCGAAGCCCAGCGCAGAAGAACTGCGTGCGGCGCCGCACCGTTTACTGGATATTCTCGACCCGGCACAGGCGTATTCCGCAGCAGATTTTCGCCGCGACGCCCTGGCCGAGATGGCCAAGATTACCGCTGCGGGACGCATACCGCTGCTGGTGGGCGGCACGATGCTCTACTTCAAGGCGCTGCTGGAGGGGTTATCGCCTCTGCCATCGGCCGATCCGGAAGTAAGAGCGAAGATTGAGCAGCAGGCGGCTGAGCAGGGGTGGGACGTTTTGCACAAGCAACTGGAAGAGATTGACCCGGTTGCCGCAGCGCGGATCCACCCCAACGATCCGCAAAGGCTTTCCCGGGCACTGGAAGTTTTTTTCATTTCGGGTAAAACTTTAACGGAACTGACGCAAACGTCAGGAGACGCTCTGCCGTATCAGGTGCATCAGTTCGCCATCGCCCCGGCGAGCCGTGAACTGCTCCATCAACGAATTGAGCAGCGTTTTCATCAGATGTTGGCTTCAGATTTTGAAGCAGAAGTGCGGGCGCTTTTTGCCCGTGGAGATTTGCATACGGACATGCCTTCCATTCGTTGTGTGGGATACCGCCAGATGTGGTCTTATCTTGAAGGCGAGATTTCATACGATGAAATGGTTTATCGAGGTGTTTGCGCCACGAGACAGTTAGCGAAGCGCCAGATCACCTGGTTGCGCGGTTGGGAGGGCGTTCACTGGTTAGACAGTGAAAAACCACAACAGGCGTTAAACGAAGTGATTGAGGTTATTGGTGATATCGCTGACTGAATGTGTACAATTAAGCCGTATCGTGCGCAATTTTTCAGAATCGCAAGGTTCTAAGTACAAAACAAGCATATAAGGAAAAGATAGAATGGCTAAGGGGCAATCTTTACAAGATCCGTTCCTGAACGCATTGCGTCGGGAACGTGTTCCAGTTTCTATTTATTTGGTGAATGGTATTAAGCTGCAAGGTCAGATTGAGTCTTTCGATCAGTTCGTGATCCTGTTGAAAAACACGGTCAGCCAGATGGTCTACAAGCACGCGATTTCTACTGTTGTTCCGTCCCGTCCGGTATCTCATCACAGCAATAACGCTGGCGGCGGCACAGGCAGTAACTACCATCATGGCAGCAACGCGCAGGGTTCATCTGCTCCTGCGCAGGACAGCGAAGAAACCGAATAAGGTTTTGGGCTGTTTTCCACACGGGGAGCCAGGGATCCTGCGTTCCCCGCTGATCTTTTTAGAGAGGTTTACGCTTGTTTGACCGTTATGACGCCGGTGAGCAGGCGGTGCTGGTACACATCTATTTTTCGCAAGACAAAGATATGGAAGACCTCCAGGAGTTTGAATCTCTGGTCTCTTCCGCCGGTGTCGAAGCAATGCAGGTGATTACCGGTAGCCGTAAAGCGCCGCACCCGAAGTATTTTGTTGGTGAAGGTAAAGCAGTAGAAATTGCGGATGCCGTAAAAGCAACCGGCGCATCTGTTGTGCTGTTTGATCATGCGCTGTCTCCGGCTCAGGAACGTAACCTGGAAGCTCTCTGCGAATGCCGTGTTATCGATCGCACGGGGTTGATCTTAGATATTTTTGCTCAGCGTGCGCGTACCCACGAGGGTAAGTTGCAGGTTGAGCTGGCGCAGTTGCGCCATCTGGCGACGCGTCTGGTGCGTGGCTGGACACACCTTGAAAGACAAAAAGGCGGGATTGGTTTGCGCGGCCCGGGTGAAACCCAGCTCGAAACCGACCGCCGTTTACTGCGTGGGCGTATTACCCAGATCCTTTCACGTCTGGAACGTGTAGAGAAACAGCGCGAGCAGGGGCGTCGGGCGCGAACCAAAGCCGACATTCCAACGGTGTCGCTGGTGGGCTATACCAACGCCGGTAAATCCACCCTGTTTAACCAGATAACCGAGGCCCAGGTGTATGCCGCAGACCAGCTGTTTGCGACCCTGGACCCAACGCTGCGCCGTATTGACGTTGCAGACGTCGGTGAAACGGTGCTGGCGGATACCGTCGGGTTTATCCGCCATCTGCCGCACGATCTGGTTGCGGCGTTTAAAGCGACGTTGCAGGAGACGCGTCAGGCGACCCTGCTGCTGCACGTGATTGATGCGGCTGACGTACGCGTACAGGAAAACATCGACGCGGTGAACGTGGTGCTCGAAGAGATCGACGCCCACGAAATTCCCACCCTGTTGGTGATGAACAAGATCGATATGCTGGACGATTTCGAGCCGCGTATCGACCGTGATGAAGAGAACAAACCGATTCGGGTCTGGCTGTCTGCTCAGGCCGGGATTGGTGTGCCACTGCTTTTCCAGGCTTTGACAGAACGTCTTTCCGGTGAGGTAGCTCAGCACACGCTGCGACTGCCGCCACAGGAAGGCAGGCTGCGCAGCCGGTTTTATCAGCTTCAGGCGATAGAAAAAGAGTGGATGGAGGATGACGGCAGCGTGGGGATGCAGGTGCGTATGCCGATCGTTGACTGGCGTCGCCTCTGTAAACAAGAACCTGCGCTGGCGGACTATATCGTCTGATCAGAAAGGGGAAGCCTGAAAATTCGCCCTTGCATAACAAATATGGAGCATATACATGGCGTGGAATCAGCCCGGTAATAACGGACAAGACCGCGACCCGTGGGGAAGCAGCAATAATCAAGGCGGCAACTCTGGGGGAAATGGCAACAAAGGTGGTCGCGAGCAGGGGCCGCCGGATCTGGATGATATCTTCCGCAAACTGAGCAAAAAGCTTGGTGGCCTTGGCGGAGGAAAAGGTTCTGGCTCGGGTGGTAATTCCACTCAGAGTCCGCGCCCGCCGATGGGTGGCCGTGTGGTGGGCATTGTCGCCGCTGCGGTGGTAATCATCTGGGCAGCCAGCGGGTTCTACACCATTAAAGAAGCAGAACGCGGCGTGGTAACCCGTTTCGGTAAGTTCAGCCATCTGGTTGAGCCGGGCCTGAACTGGAAGCCGACCTTCATCGATGACGTGACCGCGGTTAACGTGGAGTCCGTCCGTGAACTGGCTGCCTCCGGCGTGATGCTGACGTCTGACGAGAACGTGGTGCGCGTTGAAATGAACGTGCAGTACCGCGTGACCGATCCAGAACGTTATCTGTTTAGCGTGACCAGCGCGGATGACAGCCTGCGTCAGGCGACCGACAGCGCCCTGCGTGGCGTTATCGGTAAATACACCATGGACCGTATTCTGACCGAAGGTCGTACCGTTATTCGTAGCGATACCCAGCGCGAGCTGGAAGAGACCATCCGTCCGTACAACATGGGTATTACTCTGCTGGACGTCAACTTCCAGGCTGCACGTCCGCCGGAAGAGGTGAAGGCCGCGTTTGACGATGCGATTGCCGCACGTGAAAACGAACAGCAGTACATCCGTGAAGCGGAAGCGTACACCAACGAAGTTCAGCCGCGTGCTAACGGTCAGGCGCAGCGTATTCTGGAAGAAGCGCGCGCGTATAAGACCCAGACCATCCTGGAAGCACAGGGTGAAGTGGCTCGCTTCGCGCGCATCCTGCCGGAATATAAAGCGGCTCCGGAAATTACCCGTGAGCGTCTCTATATCGAGACCATGGAAAAAGTGCTGAGCCACACCCGCAAAGTGCTGGTTAACGACAGCAAGGGCGGAAACCTGATGGTTCTGCCGCTGGATCAGATGCTGAAAGGCGGTTCTGCACCGGCAGCGAAAGACAACAGCGGTGCGAACAACCTGCTGCGTCTGCCGCCAGCCTCGTCTGGCAGCACCAGCGCGAACACAACGCCTTCTTCGAACGATGGTGACATTATGGACCAACGCCGCGCTAACGCGCAGCGTAACGACTACCAGCGTCAGGGGGAATAAGGATGCGTAAGTCAGTTATTGCGATCATCATTATCGCACTGGTCGTGCTCTACACCTCAATCTTTGTGGTGAAAGAGGGCGAGCGTGGGATCAAGTTCCAGTTCAGCAGCGTCGTGCGTGACGGTGACAAGCGTCCGGTGATTTATGAGCCGGGTCTGCACTTCAAGATCCCGTTCATTCAGTCAGTGAAAACGCTTGATGCGCGTATCCAGACCATGGATAACCAGGCCGACCGTTTCGTGACCAAAGAGAAAAAAGACCTGATCGTTGATTCCTACATCAAATGGCGCATCAGCGATTTCAGCCGCTACTTCCTGGCAACGGGCGGTGGTGACGTTTCTCAGGCAGAAGTGCTGCTGAAGCGTAAGTTCTCTGACCGTTTGCGTTCTGAGATTGGTCGTCTGGATGTGAAAGACATCGTGACAGACTCTCGCGGTCGTCTGACGCTGGAAGTGCGTGATGCGCTGAACTCCGGTTCTGCGGGCACTGAAGATGAAGTCGAAACCCCGGCGGCGGATGATGCGATTGCCAAAGCGGCTGAACGCGTTCAGGCTGAAACCAACGGTAAAGTGCCGGTGATCAACCCGAACAGTATGGCGGCACTGGGTATCGAAGTGGTTGACGTGCGTATCAAGCAGATCAACCTGCCAGCGGAAGTGTCCGAGGCGATCTACAACCGTATGCGCGCCGAGCGTGAAGCGGTAGCCCGTCGTCACCGTTCACAGGGTCAGGAAGAAGCGGAAAAACTGCGCGCGGCAGCGGACTATGAAGTCACCAAGACGCTGGCGGAATCTGAGCGTCAGGGTCGTATCCTGCGCGGTGAAGGTGATGCCGAAGCGGCGAAGCTGTTTGCCGATGCATTCAGTCAGGATCCAGACTTCTACGCCTTCATCCGTAGCCTGCGTGCTTACGAGAATAGCTTCAAGAGCAACCAGGATGTGATGGTGCTCAGCCCGGACAGCGATTTCTTCCGTTATATGAAGACGCCGGCCAACGCAACGCGATAAACTCAGGCTCGTTTGAGTATTCAAACCACCGCTCTTCACGGAGCGGTGGTTTTCTTTTATGAGGATGAAAAATGAATTCTACGATCTGGCTCGCGCTGGCTCTGGTTTTGGTGCTGGAAGGCCTCGGCCCTATGCTCTATCCGCGCGCCTGGCGTCGGATGATCGCGACAATGAGCCAACTGCCGGACACTATTTTGCGTCGTTTCGGCGGCGGTCTTGTGGTTGCCGGTATCGTTATCTACTACATGTTGAGGAAAACGATTGGCTGATCAAAAACTAACCGCAATTGGCATATTTTAGGGTCAAAAAGTGCTGTATATCTGAAAAAGCGATGGTAGAATCCATTTTTAAGCAAACGGTGATTTTGAAAAAAATGGGTAACAACGTCGTCGTACTGGGCACCCAATGGGGTGACGAAGGTAAAGGGAAGATTGTCGATCTTCTGACTGAACGGGCTAAATATGTTGTACGCTACCAGGGCGGTCACAACGCAGGCCATACTCTCGTAATCAACGGTGAAAAAACCGTCCTCCATCTTATTCCATCAGGCATTCTTCGCGAAAACGTCACCAGCATCATCGGTAACGGCGTTGTGCTGTCTCCCGCTGCGCTGATGAAAGAGATGAAAGGTCTGGAAGACCGTGGTATCCCTGTTCGTGAGCGTCTGCTGCTCTCCGAAGCCTGCCCGCTGATCCTGGACTATCATGTGGCGCTGGACGTGGCGCGTGAAAAAGCGCGTGGCGCGAAAGCCATCGGCACCACCGGTCGTGGTATCGGCCCGGCTTACGAAGACAAAGTTGCACGTCGCGGTCTGCGCGTGGGCGACCTCTTCGACAAAGCGACCTTCGCTGAAAAACTGAAAGAAGTGATGGAATATCACAACTTCCAGCTGGTGAACTTCTACAAAGCTGACGCTGTTGACTACCAGAAAGTGCTGGATGACGTCATGGCGATCGCAGACATTCTGACCGGTATGGTTGTTGATGTGTCCGATCTGCTGGACCAGGCGCGCAAGCGTGGCGATTTCGTCATGTTTGAAGGCGCGCAGGGTACGCTGCTGGACATCGACCACGGTACCTATCCGTACGTAACGTCCTCTAACACCACCGCGGGTGGCGTGGCAACCGGCTCCGGCCTGGGCCCACGTTATGTGGATTACGTTCTGGGCATCATCAAAGCGTACTCCACTCGCGTGGGTGCGGGTCCATTCCCGACCGAGCTGTTTGATGAAACCGGCGAGTTCCTGTGCAAGCAGGGTAACGAGTTTGGCGCGACCACCGGTCGTCGTCGTCGTACCGGCTGGCTGGACGCGGTTGCCGTGCGTCGCGCCGTGCAGATCAACTCCCTGTCTGGCTTCTGCCTGACCAAGCTGGACGTACTGGACGGCCTGAAAGAAGTGAAAATCTGCGTAGGCTACCGTATGCCGGATGGCCGCGAAGTGACCACCACGCCGCTGGCCGCTGACGACTGGGAAGGCATTGAGCCAATCTACGAAACCATGCCGGGCTGGTCTGAGACTACCTTCGGTGTGAAAGAGCGTAGCGGCCTGCCAAAAGCTGCGCTGGACTACATCAAGCGTATTGAAGAACTGACCGAAGTGCCGATCGATATTATTTCTACCGGCCCGGATCGTACTGAAACGATGATCCTGCGCGACCCGTTCGACGCATAATCTTCGTGACTGCTGGCCTGCGGGGAGACCCGTAGGCCGGATAAGCGCAGCGCCATCCGGCGACCGCTCCTGGATCTCCGCTTTTTCGCCCCGTCTGTCAAATAAATTAGCCGCTAACTATCTGGCTGGTTTATCATCATTAATGAATATCTCTGCGGTTTGACCGCGTTTTCCCTTTTTCCTGAGGTTGATGTGCAGTTAACAAGTTTCACCGATTACGGCTTACGCGCGCTGATTTATATGGCGTCGTTACCCGATGGGAAGATGACCAGTATCTCTGAAGTCACAGAGGTATACGGTGTGTCCCGTAATCATATGGTCAAAATAATCAATCAACTTAGTCGTGCCGGATACGTTGCTGCCGTCCGCGGGAAGAATGGAGGGATCCGTCTCGGTAAACCGGCACAGAGTATCCGTATTGGCGATGTGGTACGTGAACTGGAGCCACTATCTCTGGTGAACTGTAGCAGCGCGTTCTGCCACATTACGCCCGCTTGCCGCCTGAAACAGGCGCTTTCAAAGGCCGTGCAAAGTTTTCTCATGGAACTGGATAACTACACGCTGGCCGATTTGGTTGAAGAGAATCAACCGCTTTATAAATTATTGCTGGTGGAATGAAGAAAATTTCCACCGGAGCTGACAACGGAGGAACCGACATGTCACAAGATCCTTTCCAGGAACGCGAAGCCGAAAAATACGCGAATCCTATCCCCAGCCGCGAGTTCATCATTGAACACTTAACAAAACGCGAAAAACCCGCCAATCGTGAAGAACTTGCCGTTGAATTAAACATTGAAGGTGAAGAGCAAATTGAAGCCCTTCGCCGCCGCCTGCGCGCCATGGAGCGCGACGGCCAGCTGGTCTTTACCCGCCGCCAGTGCTACGCGCTGCCGGAACGCCTCGACCTGCTGAAAGGCACCGTTATTGGTCACCGCGACGGCTTTGGCTTCCTGCGCGTGGAAGGCCGTAAAGACGATCTGTACCTCTCATCTGAACAGATGAAGATGTGTATCCACGGCGACCAGATCCTGGCGCAGCCGCTGGGTGCAGACCGTAAAGGCCGCCGCGAAGCGCGCGTGGTGCGCGTACTGGTGCCAAAAACCAGCCAGATTGTAGGCCGCTATTTTACCGATGCGGGCGTCGGCTTTGTGGTGCCGGATGACAGCCGTCTGAGCTTCGATATTCTGATCCCACCTGAAGAGGTGATGGGCGCGCGCATGGGCTTTGTAGTGGTGGTAGAACTCACCCAGCGCCCAACCCGTCGCACCAAAGCGGTGGGTAAAATCGTCGAAGTGCTGGGCGATAATATGGGCACCGGCATGGCCGTTGATATGGCGCTGCGTACCCATGAAATTCCGTACGTCTGGCCGAAAGCGGTTGAAGATCAAATTGAAAACCTGCGTGAAGAAGTGCCGGAAGAGTCCAAAGCTGGCCGCGTCGATCTGCGCTCCCTGCCGCTGGTCACCATTGATGGTGAAGACGCCCGCGACTTCGATGACGCCGTGTACTGTGAGAAAAAACGCGGTGGTGGCTGGCGTCTGTGGGTGGCTATCGCTGACGTAAGCTATTACGTGCGTCCGCACACGCCGCTGGATAACGAAGCGCGCAGCCGCGGTACGTCGGTGTACTTCCCGTCGCAGGTGGTACCGATGCTGCCGGAAGTGCTCTCTAACGGCCTCTGTTCCCTCAACCCGCAGGTGGACCGCCTGTGTATGGTCTGCGAAATGACCATCTCCAGCAAAGGTCGACTGACGGGCTACAAGTTCTACGAAGCGGTGATGAGCTCCCATGCGCGCCTGACCTACACCAAGGTCTGGCATATGTTGCAGGGCGATCAGGATCTGCGCGAACAGTACGCGCCGCTGGTTAAACACATTGAAGAACTGCACAACCTCTACAAAACGCTGGATCAGGCGCGCGAAGAGCGCGGTGGGATCTCGTTTGAGAGTGAAGAGGCCAAGTTCATCTTTAACGCCGAGCGTCGCATCGAGCGTATCGAGCAGACCCAGCGTAACGATGCCCACAAGCTGATTGAAGAGTGTATGATCCTGGCGAACATCTCGGCGGCCCGTTTCGTTGAGAAAGCCAAAGAGCCTGCGCTGTTCCGTATCCACGACAAGCCAACCACGGAAGCCGTGACCTCATTCCGCTCCGTGCTGGCTGAGCTCGGCCTGGAGCTGCCTGGCGGCAATAAGCCTGAGCCACGCGATTACGCCGAGCTGCTGGAATCCATCAGCGATCGTCCTGACGCGGAAATGCTGCAAACCATGCTGCTGCGCTCCATGAAGCAGGCGATTTACGATCCGGAAAATCGGGGCCACTTTGGTCTGGCGTTGCAGTCTTACGCGCACTTTACCTCGCCGATCCGCCGTTATCCGGATCTGTCACTGCACCGTGCGATCAAGTATCTGCTGGCGCACGAGCAGGGCCATAAAGGCAACACGACTGAAACCGGTGGGTATCACTACTCCATGGAAGAGATGCTGCAACTGGGTCAGCACTGTTCCATGACCGAGCGCCGTGCGGATGAAGCGACGCGCGACGTGGCGGACTGGCTGAAGTGTGACTTTATGCTGGATCAGGTTGGTAACGTCTTTAAAGGCGTGATTGCCAGCGTCACCGGCTTTGGTTTCTTCGTGCGTCTGGATGAGCTGTTTATCGACGGTCTGGTGCACGTTTCCAGCCTCGATAATGATTACTACCGTTTCGATCAGGTCGGTCAACGTCTGATCGGCGAATCCGGCGGCCAGACCTACCGTCTGGGCGATCGGGTGGAAGTGAAGGTTGAAGCCGTAAATATGGACGACCGTAAGATCGACTTCAGCCTCATCTCCAGCGAGCGTGCTCCGCGTAACGTCGGCAAAACCGAGCGTGAGAAAGCGAAAAAAGGCGGCAACGGTAAAGCGGGCGGCAAGCGACGTCAGGCAGGTAAAAGAGTAAACTTTGAGCCAGACAGCGCCTTCCGTGGCGAAAAGAAGCAGAAGCCCAAGGCGGCAAAAAAAGACGCCCGAAAAGCGAAAAAGCCGTCGACTAAAACCCAGAAAATAGCGGCCGCGACCAAAGCGAAGCGCGCGGCGAAGAAACAGCAGGCGGAGTAATTTCCCCTCACCCTGACCCTCTCCCCAACGGGAGAGGGGAAATATTTATTACGAGAACCATCAATGAGTGAAATGATTTACGGCATCCACGCGGTGCAGGCCCTGCTGGAGCGCGCACCGGAGCGTTTTCAGGAAGTCTTTATTCTGAAAGGGCGCGAAGACAAACGTCTGATGCCGCTGATCCACGCGCTGGAAGCGCAGGGCGTCGTGATCCAGCTGGCGAACCGCCAGTATCTGGATGAGAAAAGCGAAGGCGCGGTGCACCAGGGCATCATCGCGCGCGTGAAGCCGGGCCGTCAGTATCAGGAGAACGATCTGCCGGATCTGATCGCTGAACTGGATAACCCGTTCTTCCTGATCCTTGATGGCGTAACCGACCCGCACAACCTGGGTGCGTGCCTGCGTAGCGCCGATGCAGCAGGCGTGCATGCGGTGATTGTGCCAAGAGATCGTTCCGCGCAGCTTAACGCAACCGCTAAAAAAGTGGCCTGCGGCGCGGCGGAAAACGTTCCGCTGATCCGCGTGACTAACCTGGCGCGCACCATGCGTCTGTTGCAGGAAGAGAATATCTGGATCGTCGGCACGGCCGGTGAAGCGGATCACACCCTGTATCAGAGCAAAATGACCGGCCGCATGGCGCTGGTGATGGGTGCTGAAGGTGAAGGCATGCGTCGCCTGACCCGCGAGCACTGCGACGAGCTGATCAGCATTCCGATGGCGGGCAGCGTGTCATCCCTGAACGTTTCCGTTGCAACGGGCATCTGCCTGTTTGAAGCGGTGCGCCAGCGCGGATAGCCTGTTATGCCGGGTGGCGGCTTCGCCTTACCCGGCCTACAAAGGCACGGTACCGTAGGCCCGGTAAGCGCAGCGCCACCGGGCATTTACCTCACTCCTCTAACGACCGCAAATGGTCATCCTTCCTCAGCGTCATCAGCGCGAAAATACTCACCACCGCCGTTGCCATCACGTAGTAGGCCGGAATGTCCAGGTTGCCCGTCTGCTTAATCAGCCCGGTAATGATTAACCCCGCACAGCCCGAAAAAATCGCGTTCGATAACGAATAGGCCAGCCCCAGCCCCGTATAGCGCACGCGCGTGGGGAACATCTCAGACAGCATTGCCGGTCCCGGCCCTGCCAGCATCCCCACCAGACCGCCCGCAATCAGCACCACCATCGCTTTAACTGCCAGCATACTGGATTCTGCCTGTAAAATTTTCAGCAGCGGCAGGGCGAGGATCAGCAGGAGCACGGTGGCGATAATCATCACCGTTCGCCGCCCGATCCTGTCGCTCAGCATGCCCGACGGAATGATGGTAAGCGCAAACCCAATGTTAGAAATCACCGCAATCAGCAGCGCCTGGTTAAAACCGGTGTGCAGCGCAGATTGCAGATAGGTCGGCATAATCACCAGATAGGTATACCCCGCCGCAGACCAGACCATCACCCGGCCAATGCCCATCAGAATGGTGTTGAACGTGGCGGCGGTGCTGGCCTGAGTCATAACCGGTTTTTCCCGTTGCTGCACAAAGCTCGGCGTCTCTTCCATGCTCACCCGCAGCCATAGCGCGACCGCACCCATCGGCAACGCCAGGAAGAACGGAATGCGCCAGCCCCAGTCGTGCAGGGCTTCAGGCGTGAGGAGGGCAGAGAGCAGCGCGACAATGCCTGCGCCCGCTAACAGCCCGAGCGCCACGGTGAAGGACTGCCATGCCCCGTAAAGGCCGCGCTTGCCGCGCGGGGCGAACTCTGTCATCAACGAAACCGCACCGCCGTACTCTCCGCCCGCGAACAGTCCTTGCAGAATACGCAGGAGCGTAACGATCAGCGGCGCAGCAATGCCGATGCTGGCGTAGACCGGCACAATGCCAATAGCGGCGGTGGCGAGCGTCATCAGTATCAGCACAATAATCAGCGTCGGCTTGCGGCCAATCCTGTCGCCAATGCGGCCAAAGATCACCGCACCCAGCGGGCGGAAGAAAAAGGCGATGGCGAACGAGGCCCAGGTGAGGATCAGGCTGGTCAGCTCCGCTTCCCCTTCAAGCTGGAAGAAGTTTCTGGCAATGACGGTTGCCAGAAAACCGTAAACCGCAAATTCATACCACTCAATGAAGTTGCCGATGGAGCCTGCAATTAATGCACGCTTGTGCGCATCCTGTTGCATAACGATCCTCACAAAAACGGGGTAAGAATAAATTATTCAGCATTAGCGAAGTAATGAAATAGTTTATTCTTATGTTCTGTGAGCTATTTCACGGATGATATCAACACGATCGCCGTCGTGTGACCCCTCTCCCATGCAGCGTGTTTGCCCTCTGTCCATACTTACCTTTATTGCCAATGAAAGGAGGGAGACAGCATGCACTGGCAGACGCATACCGTTTTTAATCAACCTGCACCGCTATCGAACAGCAACCTTTTCCTCTCTGATTGCGCCCTGCGCGATGCGGTAGCGCGTGAAGGGGCTGAGTGGGATCTGGATCTTCTTGCCAGCATCGGACAGCAGTTGGGCACGGCGGAGTCGCTGGAGCTGGGCAGGCTGGCGAACGTTAACCCGCCGGAACTGCTGCGTTATGACGCCACGGGAGCGCGGCTGGATGACGTCCGCTTTCATCCGGCATGGCATCTTCTGATGCAGGGGCTTTGCGCCAACCGGGTACACAACCTGGCGTGGAAAGAGGCGGCGCGAAAAGGATCGTTCGTCGCCCGGGCCGCGCGTTTCGTGCTGCATGCTCAGGTGGAGGCGGGAACGCTATGCCCGGTAACCATGACCTTTGCCGCCACGCCGCTGCTGCAACAGTTGCTGCCCAACCCCTTTCAGGACTGGTTAACCCCGCTGATGAGCGATCGTTACGATCCTCATCTCGCCCCGGGCGCGCAAAAGCGCGGCCTGCTGATCGGCATGGGGATGACGGAAAAGCAGGGCGGTTCGGACGTGCTCAGCAACACCACCAGAGCAGAAAAGTGCAGCGATGGCAGTTACCGGCTGGTGGGGCACAAATGGTTTTTCTCCGTACCGCAGAGCGATGCGCATCTGGTGCTGGCACAGGCGAAAGGCGGGTTGTCCTGCTTTTTTGTCCCGCGTTTCCTGCCCGACGGGCAGCGCAACGCGGTGCGTCTGGAGCGTCTGAAGGACAAACTCGGCAACCGCTCGAATGCCAGCAGTGAGGCTGAGTTTCTCGATGCTTCCGGCTGGCTGCTGGGCGAAGAGGGAGAAGGCGTCCGGCAAATTCTGAAGATGGGTGGGCTGACGCGCGTCGACTGCGCGCTTGGCAGCCACGGGCTGATGCGCCGTGCGCTCTCGGTGGCGCTTTATCATACCCATCAGCGGCAGACCTTCGGCAAAAATCTGATCGACCAGCCGTTAATGCGCGAGGTGCTAAGCCGGATGGCGCTGATCCTGGAAGGGCAGACGGCGCTGCTGTTCCGACTCGCCCGGGCGTGGGACAACCGTACCGATCCGCAGGAAGCCGCGTGGGCGCGGCTTTTCACGCCGGCGGCAAAATACAGCGTCTGCAAAGCGGGCATACCGTTTGTGGCAGAGGCAATGGAGGTGCTGGGTGGCGCAGGCTATTGCGAAGAGAGTGAGCTTCCGCGGTTGTACCGTGAAATGCCCGTTAACAGCATCTGGGAAGGCTCTGGCAATATTATGTGCCTCGATGTCCTGCGCGTGCTGGCGAAGCAGCCAGGCATTCTCGACCTGCTCGCCGATGATTTTGCGCAGGTAAAAGGCCAGGACAGGCACTTCGATCGCAGCTGGCGGCAGCTACAGCAGAAGCTGCGTAAGCCACACGAAGCGCAGGGCAGGGAGATCGCGCAGCAGCTCTTTTTACTGAGCGCCGGAAGCCAGATGCTGCGGCACGCATCGCCGCCCGTAGCGCAGGCGTGGTGCCGCATGATGCTGGATGCCCGGGGTGGGACGCTGATGAGCGAGCAGGTGCAAAACGACCTGCTGCTGCGCGCCACGGGCCGGGTAGGTTAAGCCTTTAGCTGGAACAGGCTCACCAGCCGGGTGAGGTGCGAACCCTTCTCGCGCAGCGTCTGTGCCGTCTGCTCGCTGCGTGAGATACGATCGGCATTAATATGCGATGCCTCACCGATGTGCGTCATCGCCAGATTCACCTGGCCAATCCCCGCAGACTGCTCGCGGGACGCGTGATTGATCTCGGTGACAAGCTGGCTGATGTTATCGATATGAACAATGATGGAATCCATCGCCAGGCGCGTTTTTTCAGACAGCGCGTGGCCTTCGCTTACCTTGTTCAGCGTGTCGCCAATCAGCTGTTCAATCTCTTTAACCGCGTTAGCGCTGCGTGCCGCCAGGGCGCGCACTTCCTGCGCCACCACGGCGAAACCTTTGCCGTGTTCGCCCGCCCGCGCCGCTTCTACCGCCGCATTGAGCGCCAGAATATTGGTCTGGAAAGCGATGGACTCAATCACGCGGGTGATGTCTTCAATGCGTTTTGATGCGTCGCGAATATCATCCATGGTGGATACCGCGTGGGTCACCGTCTCTCCACCCTGATGCACCGCGCGCGAGGTTTCACCCACCAGCTGCTGCGTTTGTTCCATGTTAGCGGCGTTTTGCTGCACGGTCGCGGCTAACTGCTCCATGCTGGCGGAGGTCTCCTCAACGCTGCTGGCCTGCTTGTTGATCTGCTCAGAGATCTCGCCGGTGTCTGAAGCCAGCGCGTTAGTCCCCAGATGGATCTCGCCTGCGGCCTCGCGGACCTGCAAGACAATTTTTTGCAGACCGCCGCCGATGCCGTTAATGGCGTCAACCAGCTGGCCGACTTCATCCTGTCGCGTGACCGGCAGGCTGGCACGCAGATCGCCTGCGGCATACTGCCGGGCAAGCTCGATTACCGCGCGCAGCGGGCGGGTCAGCATCCGGCGAATGAGGATAACGAACAGGCCCGCGAAGAGTGCGGATAACACCACGCCCGCCATCAGGAAGCGATCGCGCAGGGTGGTGACGCTTGAAAGCAGTACGGCCTTGTCCACTTCACCCACGATGGTCCAGTTCCAGCCCGCCAGCGGCGTGTAGGCAACTTTGAGCGTACGGCCATCCGCGCTCACGCGTTCCAGCGTGCCGGGTTTGTCACTCAGAAGCTGCTGCTGCGTCGCGGCGTCCCAGGCGGGCAGTTTGCCCTCTTCGCTGGCGTGGAACAGGTACTGTCCGCGCGTTTTACCGCTGCTGCGGTCCAGCACGTAGAAATGACCGCTTTCGCCCAGTCGACGGTTAAGGATTTTCTCGCGCATGACGTTCCACGAATGGGTGATGTCTACGCCGACAAAGATAATACCGATAACCTGGCCTTCCGCATTCTTAACAGGCTGATATTGCGTGATGTAGCGCTTGCCGAACAGCAGAGCGAGACCACGATAGACTTCCCCTTTCGTGACGGCGGCAAATGCCGGGCTGGTGGTATCCAGAACGGTTCCGATCGCGCGGTCACCGTTCTCTTTTCGCAGCGACGTCGCCACGCGAATAAAATCGTTACCGCTGCGGACAAACAGCGTCGAGATAGCCCCCGTTCGGCTCAGGAAGTCATCAGAAAGCGAATTGTTTTCATGCAACTCCGTTTCACCGCCCTTCAGCAGAGGAACGGTAAGGCCGTTAATGGTCCGGCTCTGGCTGCTGTCGCTGTTCAGTGGCTGTGGCAAAAAGGTGGTGAACAGACGGGTATAGCTCTCGACCTCTTCGCTCAGGCTGGTGTTGAACATCTCTACCATATCCACCATGCCGGTAGACTGGTTATGCAGGTCTTCAACCGCAAGATCTTCAAGCTGCTGGCTGGCGTTGTGGCTCAACAGGAAAGTGAACAGCAAAAAAAGCGTGGCGACACTTGCACCTGTAAGCAGCGATAGCTTCGTGCCCAGACCTGCCCGACGGAAAAAAGTGATCATAAATTGCTCATCATTGAAAAGGTATGGCTGTTCAACGGCAGAGCGGAGAGAACGTTTATCTTTTTACTGTAACTGAATGTTACGAGATTGTTTTTATTGCGTTTCTGGAGAGATAAAAAATTTGCAAAAGTGAAAAGCCACTAAAATTAAGTGGCCTTTATCGGAAGGGATTATGCATAAAGAATGGCCTGTACGCGCCAGAGATTAACATGGTGATCTTCCTGCATCTGGACGATGCGATACCAGGAGGCACCCTGTTCATCAGCCTTCAGGGCGACGACACGTTCCACGTCTTGCGGACTCCCCGTTATATTGTTAACGGAGATCTGACCAATCTCGTTCAGGCCCGTGACGCAATCCGCGCTGGCAAATTCGGCTGACTGCGCCGTGGTGCTCAGCAGGCCTGCTGAAAGTAATAGCGTCGTTAAAGCAAGGGTTCGTTTCATCGTCAGCTCCTTTTCACGTGTCTCCGGTATCCGCCGGGCAATCCTTCGCGAATAAACGCATTTCCATTGTTGCTGGCATGCAGTTTATTGTGGACAGGAAAATGTCTACGGACGAAAAGCAGTGTAAAGGTCGTTCAAATGATGATGCCTACTTACGGTACAAAATTCCCTGCGCGTACCACTGTCCCGTAATAATGGTTTCATCAATCATAATGATGACGTAATAATCTGCTTTTGCGGCAACGGCCTGCGCTTCAATTGCGTCTTCTGCATCATCCGGTGAACCGCGAACCATCGCGGATACGGTTCCCAGGCGTTGTAATCCTTCCGTATGATTACGACGAATTTCCTGGGGACGATCGGTAACCGGCGGTGCCGGTTCTGGCGTACCCTGCAATACGGAACATCCGCCGAGCAGTGTGACCAGCAATAAAGCGGTAAGCCTGCGCATAGCCCTGTCTCTTTTCCTGATAGCCATAGTGTAGTTGTCTGCGAATTTAGTTTTGGGGGAATGTTCCCGAAGTGTTATCTGGAACGTAGATTTCGAATGAAAATATCGTGAAACCGTAATCCAGCTCTCAACATTATGAATCATTCATCAGCACAGGATCGACAATGATTGAAATTGAAACGCGCCGCCTGAATGACCATGAAATCCTCCATGCTTTTCCGGCAGGTAAAGGTGAACAACCGCTGCCGGCGGTGGTTTTCTATCATGGCTTTCTCTCCTCGAAGCTGGTCTACAGCTATTTTGCCGTCGCGCTGGCGCAGGCCGGATTTCGCGTCGTCATGCCTGATGCGCCGAACCATGGTGCACGCTTTACCGGCGATGAGCAGGCGCGGCTGGGGCTGTTCTGGCAAACGCTGCACGGCAATCTGACCGAGTTCGCCGGGCTGCGTGACGCGCTCTTACAGGCGGGGCTGGTGGAGGGTAAACGGCTGGCGGTCGCAGGCGCATCAATGGGGGGAATGACGGCGCTGGGGATCATGGCCAGGCATCCTGAGGTAGCGTCCGTGGCTTGCCTGATGGGGTCGGGCTACTTTACGTCACTGGCAAAGACGCTGTTTCCGCCGCAGGCACCTCAGGAGATTGAGGCTCTGTTGTCTGAATGGGACGTCAGCCATGCGCTTTCGCGGCTGGGCGATCGACCGCTGCTGCTCTGGCATGGAGATGCCGACGACGTTGTACCGCCCGGTGAAACGTTCCGTCTGCAACAGGCGCTACAGCGCGAAGGGCTGGACAGCAATCTGACCTGCCAGTGGGGAGCCGGCGTCCGGCACCGCATTACCCCGGCAGCACTGGAGGCGACGGTGGCGTTTTTCCGCCAGCATCTTTAAACGCGAAGTACCTTAACACCCTGATCTTCAAGCTTGCTGAGGATCTCAGGGTTGGCGTTTTTGCCGGTGATCACCATGCTGATTTGCTCGGCGCGGCTGAAAAGCATGCCGGCGCGTTCACCGACCTTGCTGCTGTCGACCAGCACCACCAGCTTGCCTACCACGTTAAGCATGTTTTGTTCCGCCATTGCGGTGAGCATATCGGTTTTATACAGGCCATCCGCCGTCAGGCCCTTGCCGCTGGTAAACATCCAATGCCCGGCATAAAGGCTATTTTCACTGTCCTGCGGGCTGAGGGTAATGGACTGACTCTTGTTGTACTGGCCGCCCATGATCACCACGCTTTCATGTTCCTGGTCAATGAGATAGTTGGCCAGCGGCAGGTAGTTGGTAATGATTTGTACCGGCTTGCCGCACATCTCGCGGCCCAGCAGAAACGCCGTCGAGCCGCAGTTGATCACCACGCTCTCGCCGGGATTCACCAGCTGTGATGCCGCTCGGGCAATCCGCACCTTTTCATCGTGATTCTGCGCCTGGTGGATGTTCATTGGCGTCCAGCGTGGACGCTGCTGGCTGATAGCCTCTGCGCCGTTGCGAACTTTTTTCAGCTTGCCGCTCTCATCCAGCTTGTTGATATCCCGCCGCGCGGTAGCGGGGGAGATCCCTAAACGTTCGATCACTTTCTCGACGGTGATAAACCCTGTTTGCGCCAGGAGTTCCAGTAAAATTTGATGCCGTTGCGCTTCCGTCATGAGCTATTCCGATAAGAATTGATTTGAAAAGATAATATTTGAAATAGCGTGAAATTACTAAAATAAAAATGACATCGCCAGACTCAGGGTCTGGCGACTGGGCTTCACGATCAGAGGAAGGATTTAAACGGCAGGTCTGGCTCAATAGTAAAGCAATCATCGAAGCCACGCGGGTAGTGGTACTCAAGATTGTCTTTATCCAGCGGCCAGGTGAATTTGCCGCCAACCTGCCAGATGAACGGCTTGAAGCCATACTTGAGGCGGTCTTTTTTCATCTCCCACAGGACGCGGATCTCTTGCGGATCGGCCTGGAAGTTTGACCAGATATCGTGATGGAACGGGATCACCACTTTGGTGTTCAGCGCTTCCGCCATGCGCAGCATATCCGCGCTGGTCATTTTGTCCGTAATACCGCGCGGGTTTTCCCCGTAGGAGCCGAGCGCCACGTCAATCTGATGCTCGTTGCCGTGCTTCGCGTAGTAGTTAGAGTAGTGGGAATCTCCGCTGTGATACAGGGAGCCGCCAGGCGTTTTGAACAGGTAGTTCACCGCGCGCTCGTCCATCCCGTCTGGCAGTACGCCTGCGGCTTTCTGGTCGGCAGGCAGGGTAATCAGCGCGGTGCGGTCAAAAGCATCCAGCGCGTGAATTTCAATGTCTTTGATTTTCACCACGTCGCCCGGCTTCATCACGATGCAGCGCTCTTTTGGTACGCCCCAGCCAATCCACAAATCCACGCAGGTCTGCGGCCCGATGAACGGTACGTCGTCCGCGCAGTTTTGCATCACCGCGGCCGCCACGTTTACGTCAATGTGATCGTTGTGATCGTGGGTAGAGAGCACGGCGTCGATCTGGCGAATGGCAAAAGGATCAAGCACAAAAGGCGTGGTGCGCAGGTTCGGCTGAAGTTTTTCCACCCCGGCCATACGCTGCATCTGGTGGCCTTTTTTCATCAGCGGATTGCCGTGGCTCTGCTTGCCGGTGCCGCACCAGAAATCGACGCAAATGTTGGCGCCGCCTTCTGACTTCAGCCAGATGCCGGTGCAGCCCAGCCACCACATCGCAAAGGTGCCAGGAGCAACCTGTTCCTGCTCGATCTCTTCGTTCAGCCAGCTACCCCACTCTGGAAAGGTGCTCAGGATCCATGATTCACGGGTGATGGTTTCCACTTTACTCATCGTTTGACTCCTGCTTTTAATCAAAAATAATCATTATGTGATTTATTGTGATTAATGCTGGCACTGTTTGCATCGATTTGCAATGGCTGGTGTGCGGAAAATTCCCCTCGCCACATCACAGAAAAACCCTCTGTTCGTTGTTAAGATAACCGCTATATATCATTAACCTGATGAATTTTAAGAATTAATATGCTGTGCTTCATCGGTGGTGAAAATCATTACTAAAGCTATGGAAATAAATTGCGTGATCCGTCACAAATAATCAAATGCAATCTTGTGATGATTATTTGTGATTAATAGAGTGATGGCACCAACCACACAAGGATTACCCCTTGTGTTCTCACTTTCTGGAGAGAGTTATGGAGATCCTCTACAACGTCTTTACCGTGTTCTTTAATCAGGTAATGACCAACGCCCCGCTGTTGCTGGGTATCGTGACGTGCCTGGGTTACATCCTGCTGCGCAAAAGCGTCAGCGTGATTATCAAAGGCACCATCAAAACCATCATTGGTTTTATGCTGTTGCAGGCGGGGTCTGGCATTCTGACCAGCACGTTTAAGCCGGTCGTTGCCAAAATGTCCGAGGTGTACGGCATTAACGGCGCCATCTCTGACACTTACGCGTCCATGATGGCCACTATCGATCGCATGGGTGATGCGTACAGCTGGGTTGGGTATGCGGTGCTGCTCGCGCTGGCGCTGAACATCATTTACGTGCTCCTGCGTCGCATCACCGGCATTCGTACCATCATGCTTACCGGACACATCATGTTCCAGCAGGCGGGGCTGATTGCCGTTTCTCTCTATATCTTCGGCTACCCAATGTGGACCACGGTCATCTGCACAGCAGTGCTGGTCTCGCTTTACTGGGGCATCACCTCCAACATGATGTACAAGCCCACGCAGGACGTCACGGACGGCTGCGGCTTTTCCATCGGTCACCAGCAGCAGTTCGCCTCCTGGATTGCCTACAAAGTTGCGCCTTATCTGGGCAAAAAAGAGGAGAGTGTCGAAGACCTCAAGCTGCCTGGCTGGTTGAATATCTTCCACGACAACATCGTCTCAACGGCGATTGTGATGACCCTTTTCTTCGGTGCCATTCTGCTCTCCTTCGGCATTGACGTGGTGCAGGCCATGGCGGGTAAAACCCACTGGACGGTCTATATCCTGCAAACCGGCTTCTCTTTCGCCGTGGCCATTTTCATCATCACCCAGGGCGTGCGCATGTTCGTCGCCGAACTCTCTGAGGCGTTCAACGGTATCTCCCAGCGCCTGATCCCTGGCGCGGTACTGGCGATTGACTGTGCGGCTATCTATAGCTTTGCGCCAAACGCCGTGGTCTGGGGCTTTATGTGGGGCACCATCGGCCAGTTGATTGCGGTCGGCATCCTGGTGGGCTGTGGCTCCTCCATCCTGATTATTCCCGGCTTTATCCCGATGTTCTTCTCCAACGCCACCATCGGCGTGTTTGCGAACCACTTCGGCGGATGGCGCGCCGCGCTCAAGATCTGTCTGGTGATGGGCATGGTTGAAATCTTCGGCTGCGTGTGGGCGGTCAAGCTCACCGGCATGAGCGCCTGGATGGGCATGGCGGACTGGTCAATTCTGGCACCGCCGATGATGCAGGGCTTTGCCTCCGTCGGGCTGGTCTTTATGGCCGTCATCATCCTGATTGCATTGACTTATATGTTCTTCGCTGGCCGTTCGCTGCGGGCTGAAGAAGATGCGGAAAAACAAACAGCAGAAGTTTCTGCTCACTAAGGAGTTTCGATTATGACCGTACGTATCCTGGCTGTGTGTGGCAATGGGCAAGGAAGCTCCATGATCATGAAAATGAAAGTGGACCAGTTTTTAACCCAGTCAAACATTGACCACACGGTGAACAGCTGCGCAGTGGGTGAATACAAAAGTGAACTGAACGGCGCGGACATCATCATCGCCTCAACGCACATTGCCGGTGAGATTAGCGTCTCGGGTAACAAATACGTGGTAGGCGTGCGCAACATGCTGTCTCCTGCGGATTTTGGACCAAAACTGCTGGACGTGATCAAAGAACACTTCCCACAGGACGTGAAGTAAGGACGCCACATGAAACTACGTGATTCGCTGGCAGAAAATAACTCCATCCTTTTACAGGCCGACGCCAGCACCTGGCAGGACGCGGTGAAGCTGAGCGTGGATCTGCTGGTTAAGGCGGACGTTGTCGAGCCGCGTTATTACCAGGCCATTCTGGACGGCGTGGCGCAGCACGGCCCCTATTTTGTGATTGCCCCGGGGCTGGCCATGCCGCATGGACGTCCGGAAGAGGGCGTCAGGAAAACCGGTTTTTCGCTGGTGACGCTGAAAACGCCGCTGGTGTTCAACCACGAAGATAACGACCCGGTCGATATCCTCATCACCATGGCGGCTGTCGATGCCAACACCCACCAGGAGGTGGGGATCATGCAAATCGTCAATCTGTTTGAGGACGAAGCCAATTTCGACCGTTTACGCGCCTGCCGTACCGCGCAGGAAGTACTGGATTTAATTGATCACGCCACTGCGGCGGCAGTTTAAGAGGGAATTGAATATGTCTTTACCAATGTTACAGGTCGCGCTGGATAACCAGACGCTGTCTCACGCCTACGAAACCACCCGCCTGATTGCGGAAGAAGTCGACATCATCGAAGTGGGCACCATTCTGTGCGTAGGCGAGGGCGTTCGCGCGGTTCGCGACCTGAAAGCGCTCTACCCGCATAAAATCGTACTCGCAGATGCCAAAATCGCCGATGCGGGCAAAATTCTCTCTCGCATGTGCTTCGAAGCCAACGCTGATTGGGTCACCGTGATTTGCTGTGCGGATATCAACACCGCGAAAGGTGCCCTGGATGTGGCAAAAGAGTTTAACGGCGACGTGCAGATAGAGCTGACCGGTTTCTGGACCTGGGAGCAGGCGCAGGCGTGGCGCGACGCGGGTATTCAGCAGGTGGTGTATCACCGCAGCCGCGATGCGCAGGCCGCAGGCGTGGCGTGGGGCGAGGTCGATATCAGCGCGATCAAACGCCTGGCCGATATGGGCTTCAAAGTCACCGTTACCGGTGGCCTGGCGCTGGAAGATCTGCCGCTGTTCCAGGGCATCCCAATCCACGTCTTTATTGCCGGTCGCAGCATTCGCGACGCGGCATCTCCGGTGGAAGCGGCGCGTCAGTTCAAACGCTCCATCGCTCAGCTTTGGGGCTAAGGAGCGGGTATGTTGTCAAAACAGGTCCCGCTTGGCATCTATGAAAAGGCACTCCCTGCGGGGGAGTGCTGGCTGGAGCGGTTACAGCTGGCGAAGCAGCTGGGTTTTGATTTTGTCGAAATGTCGGTGGATGAGACGGACGAGCGCCTTTCTCGCCTGGACTGGACCCGCGAGCAGCGTCTGGCGCTGGTGAGCGCCATTGCCGAAACCGGCGTGCGGGTGCCATCCATGTGCCTGAGCGCGCACCGTCGTTTTCCGCTTGGCAGTGAAGACGATGCCGTGCGCGCTGAGGGGCTGGAGATCATGCGCAAAGCCATTCGTTTTGCGCAGGATGTCGGCATCCGCGTGATCCAGCTGGCGGGTTACGACGTTTACTATCAGGACGCCAACGATGAAACGCGCCGTCGTTTCAGGGACGGCCTGAAAGAGAGCGTTGAGATGGCCAGCCGCGCGCAGGTGACGCTGGCGATGGAGATCATGGATTATCCCTTGATGAACTCCATCAGCAAGGCGCTGGGCTACGCACACTACCTGAACAACCCGTGGTTCCAGCTGTATCCGGATATCGGCAACCTGTCGGCATGGGATAACGACGTACAGATGGAGCTTCAGGCGGGCATCGGGCATATCGTTGCGGTGCACGTCAAAGATACCCGTCCCGGCGTGTTTAAAAACGTGCCGTTCGGCACCGGGGTGGTGGATTTCGAACGGTGCTTCCAGACGCTCAAACAGACCGGCTATTGTGGGCCTTATCTGATTGAGATGTGGAGCGAAACTGCGGACGACCCGGCGGCAGAAGTGGCGAAAGCCAGGGACTGGGTGCGCGAGCGGATGGCGCGGGCAGGCCTGCTGGAGGCGGAACATGCTTAAGCTAAAACAGCAGGTCTTTGAGGCCAATATGGAGCTGCCGCGCTATGGCCTGGTGACGTTCACCTGGGGCAACGTGAGCGCCATCGATCGCGAGCAGGGGCTGGTGGTGATTAAGCCGAGCGGCGTAGCCTATGATGCCATGAGCGCTGAAGATATGGTGGTGGTTGACCTCGAAGGACACGTCGTTGAGGGCAAATGGCGTCCTTCTTCAGATACGGCAACCCATCTGGCGCTGTACCAGCGTTATCCGTCTCTGGGGGGCGTTGTGCACACCCACTCCACGCACGCGACCGCCTGGGCGCAGGCTGGGCTGGCAATTCCGGCGCTGGGCACAACCCATGCGGACTACTTCTTCGGTGATATTCCCTGCACGCGCGCGTTAACGCAGGCTGAAGTCGAAGGGGAGTACGAACTCAACACCGGCGGGGTCATTATCGAAACGCTGGGTGAGACGGAACCACTGCACACGCCGGGGATTGTGGTGTACCAGCATGGTCCGTTCTCGTGGGGTAAAGATGCGCATGACGCCGTGCATAACGCGGTGGTCATGGAAGAAGTGGCTCGAATGGCGTGGATTGCGCGCGGCATTAACCCGCAGCTTCAGGGCATTGATGATTACCTGATGAACAAGCATTTCATGCGTAAGCACGGACCCAATGCTTATTACGGGCAGAAGTGAATATGTGCTCTGGAATACCGAAACAGCTGTAACCGGTGGTATTCCGGGGCCATTCATAAAAAAAGCCCCCGCGCAGGGGGCAAGTCATATATTGCTTTGATTTTTTGTTGGCTTTCCTGGTGCTGGCGATAAAACGTTACTGGTAGATATCTGCACTGGCGTGCATATTGCCGTTGCTGCCGGGCTCACGTGTCAGGATGACGTGATAGTATTTTGCGCCCCGCGCGTCGGTTTCTTCATTCAGCGCCCGATCTGCTTCACTTTCAGTGGCGAAGTTATGATTGATGTAAATTACGCCTAAGCTCTGCACATCATCCATGTTTCTGGCCTGTCGGCTGTCTATCCTGATGGCTGCCATTGCGTTTGCACTGAGCAAAAGCGCAGCCAAAATGGCGATTGCGATTCTTTTCATGATATGCGCTCCACGACTGCGTGCGGTGATACGGGGTAATGCGCTCCTTCTCTGTTTAAGGGATTCTGATTAAAGTGTAATCGCTCCTCTGGTTGCGATGGGTGACCATTTCTGATGGTGTTGTTCAAAAAAACAGCGCTTCTGATGCGAGTGATTTTAAATCACCCACTTAGATCAGCTTTACGCTTTGTGCGAATTATTTGCGCAATCACCTTGTGTTTAGCGGGGGGCGCAAGTATTATGACGCGTCAATTTTTCAGCCGACCTTTAACACGTTCCTTGCCTCCCCGGGCCTCGGCTGACCCAGACAGGAGGCTGAATAATCCGTAAGGAGCAATTCGATGCGTCATTACGAAATCGTTTTTATGGTCCATCCTGACCAGAGCGAACAGGTTCCGGGTATGATCGAGCGTTACTCTGCTGCCATCACTGGTGCAGAAGGCACGATCCACCGTCTGGAAGACTGGGGCCGCCGTCAGCTGGCTTACCCAATCAACAAACTGCACAAAGCTCACTACGTTCTGATGAACGTTGAAGCGCCGCAGGAAGTGATTGATGAGCTGGAAACTACCTTCCGCTTCAACGATGCCGTTATCCGCAGCATGGTTATGCGTACCAAACACGCAGTGACCGAAGCATCTCCGATGGTTAAAGCGAAAGACGAGCGCCGTGAGCGTCGCGATGATTTCGCAAACGAAACCGCAGATGATTCTGATGCTGGGGATTCTGAAGAGTAATTTCTGATGACCAACCGTCTGGTGTTGTCCGGCACCGTGTGCAGGACCCCCCTTCGAAAGGTCAGCCCATCAGGAATTCCGCATTGCCAGTTCGTGCTTGAGCATCGTTCTGTGCAAGAGGAAGCCGGGTTTCACCGGCAGGCGTGGTGCCAAATGCCCGTTATTATTAGCGGACACGAAAACCAGGCCATTACTCACAGTTTAACGGTCGGTAGCGCAGTAATCGTTCAGGGGTTCATCTCTTGCCACAAGGCAAAGAACGGCCTGAGCAAAATGGTTCTGCATGCCGAGCAGATTGATTTGATAGATACTGGAGACTAGCCAAATGGCACGTTATTTCCGTCGTCGCAAGTTCTGCCGTTTCACCGCGGAAGGCGTTCAAGAGATCGACTATAAAGATATCGCAACGCTGAAAAACTACATCACCGAAAGCGGTAAGATTGTCCCAAGCCGTATCACCGGTACTCGTGCAAAATATCAGCGTCAGCTGGCTCGCGCTATCAAACGCGCTCGCTACCTGTCTCTGCTGCCGTACACTGATCGTCATCAGTAATCGGGCACGGTCCATTAATACGACTTTAAGAGGATAAGGTAATGCAAGTTATTCTGCTTGATAAAGTAGCAAACCTGGGCAGCCTGGGTGATCAGGTAAACGTTAAAGCGGGTTACGCTCGTAACTTCCTGGTACCACAGGGTAAAGCTGTTCCAGCTACTAAGAAAAACGTAGAGTTTTTCGAAGCACGTCGTGCTGAACTGGAAGCCAAACTGGCTGACGTTCTGGCGGCTGCTAACGCTCGCGCTGAAGCAATCAACGCACTGGGCACCGTTACCATCGCGTCTAAAGCTGGCGACGAAGGTAAACTGTTCGGTTCCATCGGTACCCGCGATATCGCTGATGCAGTCACTGCGGCAGGCGTTAAAGTGGCTAAGAGTGAAGTTCGCATGCCGAACGGCGTTCTGCGTACCACTGGTGAGCACGAAGTTGACTTCCAGGTTCACAGCGAAGTGTTCGCTAAACTGGTTGTTAACGTAGTAGCTGAGTAATTTTTTACTCTGCTCACGTCGAAGCGCCGGCCTTGTGCCGGCGTTTTGCTTTTTAGCGTGACCCTACGTCATGTTTTGCTATTGTAAGGTCGCTATTCCTGACGCATTCTCTGATAATAAATTGAAACGCAATTTTATTTATGAGATTTGTCATGGATACCGCTCTGCCCACGCCCGTCTTTGCCCGTCGAAATGTGGCCTATGCCTGCGCCACGCTCTGCTGTCTGCTTTGGGGAAGCTCTTACCCGGCCATTAAAAGCGGCTACGAACTTTTTGAGATCGCGACCGATGATATCCCGTCCAAAGTCGTCTTTGCCGGATACCGTTTTCTGTTTGCCGGTGCGCTGCTGCTGCTCTTTGCCCTGGCCCAGCGAAAACCGATTGGCAGGCTCACGCCCACGCAGTTTGGCCAGCTCACGATCCTTGGGCTTACCCAGACTACCATCCAGTACACCTTCTTTTATATCGGCCTGGCCTACACCACCGGGGTGAACGGCTCGATCATGAATGCCACCGGCACCTTCTTCAGCGTGCTGCTGGCGCACTTTATCTACCACAATGACAAACTCAGCTACAACAAAACGCTGGGCTGCGTTCTGGGCTTCGCCGGGGTGATGCTGGTGAACTTCCACGGCGGGTTACGTGATTTCCAGTTTGTCTGGCAAGGTGACGGATTTGTCGTGCTGGCGGCCTTTATTCTCTCTGCCGCCACGCTTTACGGGAAACGTATTTCCCAGACCGTTGACCCGACGGTGATGACGGGCTGGCAGCTGGCGATAGGCGGGGCGGCACTGGTTGCGGGAGGCTATATCACGGGCGGAACGCTGGAAGTGCACAGCATGAAGGCCGTCGCTGTGCTGGGTTACCTGACCCTGCTCTCATCCGTGGCGTTCGCCCTGTGGAGCGCGCTGCTGAAGGTGAACCGCGTGAGCATGATTGCTCCGTTCAACTTTGTCATTCCTGTTGCAGGGACGGTGCTTTCCGCCATCTTCCTCGGCGAAAACATTCTGGACATCAAATACGCGATTGCGCTGGTGCTGGTCTGTTCGGGGATCTGGTGGGTGAACAAGCGGAGCGCCTGAGAAATGACGTGCCGGGAGGCGGCTTCGCCTGACCCGGCCTACGGGAACTAGCGTGCCCGGATAAAACTGCCGTCCGGCTGACGGGTAAACAGCACCTGCTGACCATTCCCCGTATCAATGGTCAGTCCCGTCACTACGCCGCTGGCATTCTGGCGGATCTGCACCATCTGACCATTTTGCAGGTTGCTGAGCGGTTTGCCTGCCCCTTCAACCTGCGCCATGGCATACACATCCGTTGCCGGCAGATTGTGGTCGCGGAACAGCTGGGCAAGGGTTTTCCCTGACTCTACGCGATACGAACGCCACTGCTGCTCAATGCCGGTAGGCTGTTGCGCCTGCGGCTCTGAAGGAGCGGCGGTCTGCTCCTGATCTTCCTGAACGGGTTCAGGTTCAACCGGCGCAACCTGGCCCGGATCGTTAGAGGGCGTGACCAGCTGCGTCTGCATCGGCTGTGAATCCGGCTGCGGCTGGCTTTGCGACTGGATATCCAGCTCCGCATTCCGGCTGACCGGCGCGGTATCAACGTTGTCACTGCCGGAAGGAAGCAGGAAGCCGATGACGATCAGCAGCGCGCCAATGATAATGCCTCTGCGGTGCAAAGGCGGCAGCGGGTCCATGATGCGAAAGTTATCCGGCGCATGCCAGATTTTCGCCAGGGTAGGTTTCAGTTCAAATCGCCCGGGCATGGCTCTCCTCCTGCTCCGCGTCTTTTTATCCTGTCCTGAGAAGTGTAGTTTGCTAACTGCCTGATGGGCGTAACAAAGCCAGCTTTCGTGACATATATTTGGGAAAATCCTGACGGCTACTATTGTTTCCGTTTCGCCGCTGTTTGTCACCTTTACTTAAGACAAAGTTTTACCCATAAGGGCATGGCTGATATGCTGCCCGCTACTTTAAATGTGATGGAAGGAAAACCCATGACCACCCCGACTTTTGACACTATCGAAGCGCAGGCAAGCTACGGCATCGGCTTGCAGGTAGGACAGCAGCTGAGCGAATCCGGCCTGGAAGGTCTGTTACCGGAAGCGCTGGTGGCGGGTATCGCTGATGCGCTGGAAGGCAAGCAACCCGCCGTGCCGGTTGACGTTGTGCACCGTGCGCTGCGTGAAATTCACGAACGTGCTGACGCCGTGCGTCGCGCGCGTTTCGAAGAGATGGCGGCAGAAGGCGTTAAATATCTGGAAGAGAACCGCGAGCGTGAAGGCGTGAACAGCACCGAGTCCGGCTTGCAGTTCCGCGTAATCAATCAGGGTGATGGCGCTATCCCGGCGCGTACCGACCACGTTCGCGTGCACTACACCGGTAAGCTGATCGACGGTACCGTGTTCGACAGCTCCGTTGCGCGTGGCGAACCGGCTGAGTTCCCGGTTAACGGCGTTATCCCAGGCTGGATCGAAGCCCTGACCCTGATGCCGGTAGGCTCAAAGTGGGAACTGACCATCCCGCACAACCTGGCTTACGGCGAGCGCGGCGCTGGCGCGTCCATTCCGCCATTCAGCACCCTGGTGTTTGAAGTCGAGCTGCTGGAAATCCTGTAATCGGTTTTTCTTATTTTCCTCTCTTCAGTCGGGGAGAGGAAAATAGCGATAAAACCTGGAGTTACGACGGAATCAACATTTTGTATTGCAAACGAAACTGTTACGTGTATTTTTGTGAGCTGTTTCGCGCTGTATGAGTGATATGACACTCACTTTCAACATATTATTAACATAATATCCAAATCATAGTATTCATCCCGCCGATTCTTACCTACTATCGATTAGTCCTTACAAAGGGACCGTCATTTATTTGGCGTATTTAAAGGCCAGAAGAGCCGTAACAACACAGACAGGCATAAACAGGAAAATATCACATGGTAGATCAGGTCAAAGTCGCCGCCGCAGAAGAGGCGACGTCTGAACAGTCGCTACGGCGAA
Source organism: Enterobacter quasihormaechei (assembly GCF_004331385.1). Lineage (GTDB taxonomy): Bacteria > Pseudomonadota > Gammaproteobacteria > Enterobacterales > Enterobacteriaceae > Enterobacter > Enterobacter quasihormaechei. The sequence goes on along the minus strand of NZ_SJON01000014.1, from coordinate 37,529 downwards.
ATCTCACAAACCGTCACATTCAGCTCATTGCCATTGGGGGCGCCATCGGCACCGGGCTGTTTATGGGATCGGGCAAAACCATCAGTCTTGCCGGCCCGTCGATCATCTTCGTTTATATGATCATCGGTTTTATGCTCTTCTTCGTGATGCGTGCAATGGGTGAACTGCTGCTCTCGAACCTCGAATATAAATCCTTCAGCGATTTCGCGTCCGACCTGCTCGGTCCTTGGGCAGGCTATTTCACCGGCTGGACCTACTGGTTCTGCTGGGTGGTCACCGGTATGGCGGACGTTGTCGCCATCACGGCCTACGCGCAGTTCTGGTTCCCCGGCCTGTCGGACTGGGTGGCCTCGCTGGCGGTGATTATCCTGCTGCTGAGCCTTAACCTCGCCACCGTAAAAATGTTCGGTGAGATGGAGTTCTGGTTCGCGATGATCAAAATCGTTGCCATCATCGCGCTGATTGTCGTCGGGCTGGTGATGGTGCTGACGCACTTCCAGTCGCCAACCGGCGTTCAGGCGTCGTTTGCCCATCTGTGGAATGACGGCGGCTGGTTCCCGAAAGGCATCAGCGGCTTCTTTGCCGGCTTCCAGATTGCGGTGTTCGCATTCGTGGGGATTGAGCTGGTCGGCACCACGGCGGCGGAAACCAAAGATCCGGAGAAATCCCTGCCGCGCGCGATTAACTCCATCCCGTTGCGTATCATTATGTTCTACGTATTCGCGCTGATTATCATTATGTCCGTGACGCCGTGGAGCTCGGTGGTGCCAACCAAGAGCCCGTTCGTTGAGCTGTTTGTGCTGGTCGGTCTGCCGGCGGCGGCAAGCCTGATTAACTTCGTGGTGCTTACCTCTGCGGCGTCGTCTGCGAACAGCGGCGTGTTCTCCACCAGCCGTATGCTGTTCGGACTGGCGCAGGAGGGCGTTGCCCCGAGCGCGTTTGCCAAACTCTCAAAACGCGCGGTGCCGGCGAAAGGGCTGACCTTCTCCTGTATCTGCCTGCTGGGCGGCGTGGTGATGCTTTACGTCAACCCGAGCGTAATCGGCGCGTTCACCATGATCACCACGGTGTCGGCGATCCTGTTCATGTTCGTCTGGACCATCATCCTCTGCTCGTACCTGGTGTACCGCAAGCAGCGTCCACACCTGCACGAGAAGTCGATCTACAAGATGCCGCTGGGCAAGCTGATGTGCTGGGTGTGCATGGCGTTCTTCGTCTTTGTGCTGGTGCTGCTGACGCTGGAAGACGATACCCGTCAGGCGCTGATCGTCACGCCACTGTGGTTTATCGCGCTGGGGCTGGGCTGGCTGTTTATCGGTAAGAAACGTATGGCAGGCATGCGTTAAGCATGTGCCGGGTGGCGCTGACGCTTACCCGGCCTACGTTCGAGGACGTTGTAGGCCCGGTAAGCGCTAGCGCTACCGGGCTTTTTTATTTATCAGCCAATGCCCGCGGAAACAGCACGTTATTCTCAAGACTGATGTGCTCCATCAGGTCGTCAATCATCTCATTAATGCCGTTGTACATGGCTTTCCAGGTGGTGCACGCCTCAGGTGGCGGCGTGACGTTGTTGGTGGTGTGTTTGATCACCTCCAGCAGTTCCCCCGCGTCATCATGTTCGCTTTCCATCACGCTGATGGGCCCCATCGCCTGGCTCCCCATGCCCTGTTTAATCATCGGGAAGAGGATCTGCTCTTCTTTCATCATGTGGCTGGAAAGTTCTTCGTGCAGCATGGTCAGGTATTTCGCCAGGCCGCGCGGTACGGAAGGTTTATCGGCGTGAACGCGCTCTACTTTGGTGGCCTGTAAAATCAGCTCCGGCAGCTGTTCACGGTGACGGTCGTGGTAACGCACGATAATGTGGTCGATGATTTCAGCCAGCGGCGCGGTGCGCCAGTCTTTGTCGACAGGCTGTTCTGCCAGCTTAGCCAGCTCCGCTTCGATAGCTTCTACATCCAGCTCTTTACGCGACGCTGCGCGCGCCAGCGTTTGCTTACCGCCGCAGCAGTAATCCATATCGTATTTACGGAACAGCGCAGAAGCGCGAGGGATGGAGAGCGCCAGCTCGCCCAGGGGTTGGTCGCGGAAGGCCATAGGAGTTACCTCATCATCAGAAATATAAGATGCATTTTAAATGCATCTTTAAAGCGATACTATAACCCTTTAGAGGCAAGGGTAAAAGTGAGAGGGCGATCACAAAAAAAACGTGCTTTTAACCTGCTGATTGAATGCAGAAAAAGCTTTCGAAAGTTTTTAAAGGTGGAGAAACAGTAAACAACCTGCCGCACGTGCCGATAGATACAGGTCAGACAATACCTGCATATCAAAAGGCAACGCATGTTTAAACGTATAAAAGTCATTACTCTTCTCATCTCGGTGCTGCTCGTGCTCGGCATCATGCAGCTGATCTCAGCTGGCATTTTCATTAATGCGCTCAATAACGATAAAGAGAACTTCACCGTTTCTCAGCTTTCCAGCCAGAACGTCGCGGAGTTTACCGACGCCTGGATCAGCCTTAACCAGGCGCGCGTTACCCTCAACCGCGGCATGCTGCGTCTGCAAAGCAGCATGGCATCTCAGATTAACGGCGGGCAGCTGAACGAGCTGGTCAATACCGCGAAAAATCTGCTGGCCGATGCCCAGACCCATTACGATAAATACTACGCGCTGCCGGAAACGCCGGGCATGGACGAGCACCTGGCCGACAGGCTTGAAGAGCAGTATCGCATCTACTCCGCCACGCTGACGCAGATGAACGTTCTGCTGAGTCAGGGCAACCTGGAAGAGATGTTTAAACAAAATGCCGAACACAAGCAGACCGCGATGCAAAAGGTCTACCGCGAATGGCGCGAGGCGCAGGCCGCGCTCACCGACAAAGGCATCAAGGACAATGAAAGCGACTACAAGCGGATTTTGTGGATCCTTTCTGCGGTCATGCTGCTGGTGGTAGCCGTCATTATCTCCAGCTGGATTGCCATGCGCCGCGTGCTGCTGCTGCCGCTGGAAGAGGTGATCAACCACATCCGCGCCATTGCGGCAGGCGATTTAACCCAGCCGATTCACGCTGAGGGTAAAAACGAAATGGCGATCCTGGCGCGTAACGTTCAGGAGATGCAAACCGCGCTGGCGAATACGGTGGGCGTGGTGCGCGAAGGCGCAGATACAATCTACACCGGCGCGGGTGAAATCTCGGCGGGCAGTAACGATCTCTCTTCCCGTACCGAGCAGCAGGCCGCCTCCCTGGAAGAGACGGCAGCCAGCATGGAGCAGCTAACCGCTACCGTGAAGCAAAACGCCGATAACGCGCGTCAGGCGTCGCGTCTGGCGCTGGATGCCTCTTCCACCGCGAAGAAGGGCGGAAACGTGGTCGAGGGCGTAGTGCGTACGATGGATGAAATCGCCACCAGCTCCAGCAAGATTGCGCAGATCACCAACGTGATTGACGGTATCGCCTTCCAGACCAACATTCTGGCGCTGAACGCGGCGGTCGAAGCGGCGCGTGCGGGCGAACAGGGGCGGGGCTTCGCGGTTGTCGCGGGCGAGGTGCGTACCCTTGCACAGCGCAGCGCACAGGCGGCGAAAGAGATCAAAGCGCTGATCGATGATTCCGGCGATCGCGTTAACGCGGGCTCTCAACTGGTGAATGAAGCGGGGGCGACGATGGCGGAGATCGTCAATGCGGTTACGCGCGTGACGGACATCATGGGCGAGATTGCCTCAGCCTCCGACGAGCAGAGCCGCGGTATCGATCAGGTGGGCCAGGCGGTAGCGGAGATGGATCGCGTTATCCAGCAGAACGCCTCGCTGGTGGAAGAGTCTGCGGCAGCGGCAGCGGCGCTGGAAGATCAGGCTGCGCGCCTGAACGAAGCGGTGGCGGTATTTAAGATCACCCGCAACCAGGCAGTAAAAGCCGCGCCCGTGAAGGCTTACGCGCCTAAGGCGCAGCCCGTAGCAACGGCGTCTGAAGCGAACTGGGAAACGTTCTGACATTGTGCCGGGTGGCGCTGACGCTTACCCGGCCTACGGTTTTGTAGGCCCTGCAAGCGAAGCGCCGCTGGGCGAAAAGCTCACCCCTCCGACGCCGGAAAGACCCTCGGTTTTTCCGGCTTCGCTCTCACCGCAATCACCACCCCAACGACCAGCAGCGCGATCCCGCAGGCCGTTAACAGCGGCGGCATGCTCTGGCGCATCAGGAAGGTATAGAGCAGCCCGGCCAGCGTCTCAAAGACAATCAGCGGCCCTAATATCACCGTCGGCAGCTTCTGGCTGGCAATGTTCCAGCACAGCGCGCCCACCCACGAACACAGCACGGCAATGGCAACCATTAACCCGACGAATACCCACGGGCGCGGTCCGAAGGGCAGGGCGAAATCCGGATGCTCGCTACCCAGCCAGACACACGCACCCGCATAGCCCAGCAGCGAGACGGGAAGCGTGACCAGCGCCTGCGCCGTGGCCCACATCATTGGATGCTTATCCGGGTTTTCCCGCAGCCAGCGTGCGTTGCGCAGGGCATACCAGGCCCAGCACACAACTGAAATAACCGCCAGAAAGATCCCTGAACCGTAACGCCACATGCTGAAATTTTCCAGACCATGGCGAAGTTCGGCAATATTCACGCAAGCCAGCCCCACGGCGATGCATACCAGCGCGGGCACTATTTTTGACCACGCCAGTTTGCCGTCACGCTGGCTGTACAGCAGGTTCGCGAACACAGGAATGACGACCGGCAGCGTGCCGATAATCATGGTGGAAACCGGCGCGCCGGTGCGCTGAATGGCGCTGGCCAGGCAGACGTAGTAGATCAGGTTGCCCATCATCGTCAGCGCCAGCGCGGTGAGCCAGTCCTGGCGACTCAGCTGGCGCAGACGCGCACGCCCCAGCCATGCCAGCGGCACGGCAATCAGCCCCAGCGCCAGATAGCGTCCGGTTGACTGCAATATCGCCGGGTACTCCGGCACTATCAGCGGGCCGACGAAAATCAGTCCCCACATCAACCCTGCAAGCAGAGCATACAACACGCCGCTAATCATCTTTCCGTCCACAGTAATACATGTTGTAGCCAGTGTAGGAGGCACAGATGCGTGCGTATTGTATGAGGTTGCGCATTAGCGCGCAGGGAACGTAAAGACATGGGGCCAAAGCGTCAGCCGCCAGGATACTTTTCCCGTGGTTTCAGTTTAATCCTACAAGACATACCTATAAGACCTACAGGCTTCGAAAGACGGTGTGATTACTATAGTCGACGGATTTTTACGACCACGGCATAACGTCGGTTTTCATATCCTGCCATCAATGACGTGGGACGATGAGAACGATCGGCCTATTTTACAGGAAAGAAGATGCAGGAAGTCATTTGGTCCGAACAGGTGATGCTGGCAGGGCGTTCCCGTATTTCTATCAGCGGAGCCAATAATGTATTTTGTTCCGCGCTGGTGGTGCTGTTCAGGAATATTATTTCGCCAGACATTATTACCATGCCAGAGATCCAGGTGCAGGTCTTTGTCGGAATGACGCTGCCACAGGTGTTCGTATGGCGGATGAAGGAGAATGCGGCAATGGAAGGGAAGAGCCCTCGTATTGTTTTCTGTACCGATTCTTGCTTCCGAATGCTGTCAGGGACCAGCGGATATGAACGAACGCTGTTCATTACTCCAGATACCCGCATTTATGCGGTGGCTGAAATAATCAGACGCTGGATTGCCGGTTACGCCTCGCACGCTTCGGACAACGTTCTGCCTCTGCTCACGCGATGTGATAACCGAACCATGCAAATGCTGGAAAAAGATATCCCCCTTCCTCTTGAGGCCAGACGGCTCTTTCGCTCGGTAAAAACGCTTTATTGTCAGCGCGCTTTACTGTCGGACCGGATCGGGACGCACAGCCGTCAGGAATTATATCTAAAAGCGCGTCTGATACTCAGTCAAAGCCAGGCTTTAGCGCTTCGTTAGGCTCAAGGTTCATGACGAGAGATCGCTTACCGCATCTTCAAGACGTAGCGCAAGCTGAAGGCAGAGGCTGATGGTTTTCCTGTCTGCGGCTTCTTCCAGTTCAGTACATAAGTCAGCCAGCGCATCGTTCTTCAGAAGATAAAAACCGCCTTTCATCAGGTGAGCAAGTTCGGCGATCTGCAAGAAATCTTCCGCGCTGATAGCGTCGTGCAAATCGCTGATGGTGACGTCGAGATGCGCTAAGCAGGAGTTAAATACATGCTGGTCGACCCGATCTTCCGCTTTTGCGCATGCGTTCGTGGCGGGCTGGATAGCGCTGGCAAATTTGCTCAATGCGAGGGATAGGGTTTTGAGCGAAACGGGTTTAAAGAGGCATTCCGTCATCCCGGCCTGAAGACAGGCTCCTCTTTGTTCATCGCGGGCATCAGCCGTCAGGCCGATAATTACAGTATCGCTGTTTTCCTTACGGATTAATTTTGTCAGCTCAATTCCTGAGATATACGGCATATTACAGTCAGTGATAATAATCTCGGCACCGGTGCTTCTCCACTGAGCATATGCGTCACGAGGATCGCTACATTCGATCACGACGTAGCCAAGGTATGACAGCTGCTTATTTAACAGCATGAGATTTGGGTAAAAATCATCAACGACAAGAACGGTGGCTGAGCTGTTTTGAGGCTGGATATCTATAACCTCTGCCGCAGCACGCTTGCTCTTCTGTTGGCTTACGCCCACTTTTAACGTAATGTCGACTCGGGTTCCCACGCCTGGTTGACTATGAAGTTGTATGCCGCCACCCAAAGCTTCACAAAGCCGGCGAGAGATGAGGAGTCCAAGCCCGGAGCCTGACTGATGAGAATAGCCGTTAATATCAGCCTGGGAAAAAGGTCGGAATAATGTCTGTTGCCCTTCAGGCGATATACCGCAGCCCGTATCCGTTATGGCAATTTGCAGCAGGGCGACGTCTGTGACTTGAGAATTAACGCCTTCTACTGCGACACGCACTTCGCCTTCATTCGTGAATTTGATGGCATTACTGATGATATTGCTGACAACCTGTCTGAACCGAAGCTCATCTGTTGTCACAATGATGTCGTCGAGCTCCGCTGGATATAGGAGCACAAGCTCGATACCTTTGTTGAACGCGCCAGGCCTGAATAAGGAGATAATCTGTTCAATGGTTTTTCTGAGCTCCATTTCTGCATAATGAATAACCAGTTTGTCAGATTCAATCATGGAAATATCAAGGATATTACCAATAAGTTCCTGTAGTACGTTTGACGAAGAATAGGCGACGTCGAATGCGGTACTGTCTATGATTCCATCGTGGAGTTTTTTTGTTCCAAGCTCCAGCATACCGATAATGGCATTCAGAGGCGTTCTAATTTCATGGCTCATGGTGGCAAGAAAAGTGGATTTTGCTACATTCGCCCTTTCAGATTCCTTCCTGGCTGCTCTAAGGCTCTCTTCCATTTCGATTCTCGACGTGATGTCAATCCAGCCGCCAATAACGCCATTTACGCGGCCTTCGGCATCCAGGAATGGCACCATCCAGTGATATATCACGGCATCAGGGCGCCCATCGCTGAATGTAATTTCCCGATCTTTCGATATTGATACCTTGTCCCGTAACACGCTGAAGAAATCCTGGCGGTATGCTTCAAGAGACGAAAGATGTAAGGCCGTTGTATTTTCAAACTCAGCCTGACTAAAGGCGTATTCCTGTTCGATATGGAAATCTTTTAAAGCTTCCGTATAGGCCTCATTAAACGATATGAGCTCTGCATCTTTATTACGAACATACAGGGGATTCGGCGTGCCGTTGATAAGCGCGTTTGTCAAAGCCAGCTGATCGTCCAGTTTTCTCTGGGTCCGCTGTGCATGTCGAACGTGCTTTCGAAGGACAAGCGCCCAGCCGGTGGAAATCATGCCCAGCAGGAGAAGGACTATTACCGTGTAGAGGATGGCGGTTTTGTTTGCTTCGATGAAACTTGTTTTTGAGGGCGCGGCGGTCCATTTCGTGGTGATATCGTCGAGTTCAGATCCGGCGAGGTTCTTTAATGATTTATTGATTATTTCATACAAAATTTCATTGTGCGCGGAAATGCCCAGGGAAAGTTTGGCAAAATTTCCATCAACTATATCGTCTATGGCCAGGGAATATTGATGCGTGTGTGTGTAATAATTAGCGGAGACAAAATTATCAAGTACGGCATCGACTTTGTTACTGCTTAATAAATCATAGGCAGCTGCCGTCGAAGATACAGGCACAACGGTATACGAAGTGAGATCATAACCCTCGAGATGATTAACATCCATAAAAGTCGCGATCCGGCGAGCGCGCGTAGGCAATTTTTTTAGGCTCTCACCGTGACGAGTAACGAAAACAAGAGGAAACTGAATGAAGCTTCGGGTAAACCGATATCGCGTATCGGTGTTGTATACGGAGCTGGCAAAGCCCACGATCTCATCAGGATTAATGTTCTTTGATGACGGGTTTTCTGGCAAAAATGCAAACGTGACGTTAAGCATTTTGCCAATCAGACTAAAGACATCAGGGATGATGCCAGTAAACGTCCCGTTAGCATACTCTGAAAAAGGTGGCGCGGTTGTTGGCAGCTGAACATAAAACTGCTTCTTACCTTGTAACCACCGGGCTTCCTTTTCGGTGAGATATTGTGGTGAACCCGGCGTGATAAAATCACTTGATTTATCCCAGCCCCTTATGAATTCTGACAGATCTGACTGGGATATCTTTTGTAGCCCGGATTCTATGATTTGTCTGGTTTTTATATCAGAGTTACGTATTGCGAAGTATACTTTTCCTTCTGCCTGGTTAATGGTATTAAGCTGGCGACTGACGTGAAGAGTATTGAAAACGCTATTGTTATAAAAATAACCAGCACTTATTGCATCACCCACATAGATATCGTTTTTATGGAGGGCGACAGAGGCAAGCGCATTCAGTACGGAATCGTAGCGGTTTATTTTTGCTTCAGGATAGCGCTCTTTTATAAACTCATCAGAAATAAACCGATCAACGGTGGCAATCGTCTCGTAATCTTTTGTATCGGGTTTATTTTCAGCGGGTGCGATTTCAACTATTTTATTCGTTGAAATAACCGGGAGATAAGAATACCTGGATTTTTTCGTTTCAGTTACCGGGCCAGTGGTCGTGATCGCATCAATAGACCCTTCTGCCAGCGCGTCAAAAGCAGCGACAGCGTTATCGAAAAGGGTGACAGAGAAATGGATATCCGAATTATTACGGATTGTCCGCAGTATGTCGGCATTGATCCCATCAAGGTATTCGCCATTAATAACGATATCGAAAGGCGGATAATCGGGTCTGTAAACACCCACCTTCAGAGATTGCTTATAAAAACGCTGGATGGTTGTATCGGGGTAAAGTTCCAGAGACAGAGATTTGTCACTCAGTGGTTCCGCACAGGCGTACAATGGCAATAAAATAAGCAGCAGCTTAAAGTGAACCCATCGCTTCATTCAATCTTTTCTCTTTTAGCAATCTCGATCAAATCAACCAGTGTCGTAACGCCCATTTTTGTCATTATCCGGGTTTTATAGGTACTGATTGTTTTGCTGCTCAGGCACATGCTGTCTGCTATTTCAATATTTTTCATTCCAGCAATGATTTTACGCAGTACCTCTAGTTCGCGGTTTGTCAGTGAGGATGATTTTCTTGATGTAAAATTGTTGGCATAGCTTATATTTGGAAAAAATGTAAAACCAGAATTGATGGCTTTTATCGCTGCTGAAACATCTTCCATACCCTCATTCTTTGTCAAAAACCCAGACACGCCGGACATCATGCATCTGCTGGCATAGAGTTCCGCTGACTGTGAGGTGAACACCAGGATTTTTGTATTAATCTCTGCTTTTCGCACCGCCGCGATAACCGACATCCCATCCATGTTAGGAATACCAATATCCAGTATGACGATATTGTATTTCCCTTTTTTTATCTGGTTTATAGCCTGCGCACCGTTATCACATTCATCCACATGAGTGAAGCCTATCTTTTCTAATGTCATTTTCAATGCCATGCGGACTGAAGGATGATCGTCTACAACAAGTGCGGTTTTCATACTAACCCTTAATATAATCGGCAAGCGATGCATTATTCTGATGTTAACGCATTAGCCTGGTTCATTCCACTGGTGCGGCGACAAACTGGCTGTAGGTTGAACCCGTGCAGTCAGTTCATTTCAAAATCAGACTTCACCAAAGCAACCTGAATACGTAAATGTATATAACCTATTGAATAACAGGATATTAAATCGTTCTGTTTACTAGTTACTTAACGCTCAGTATAGCCATTTTTACTACAGAACGAGGTGTGCCTTTTCGCTTTCACGTGTAAGGTTTTTCCTCTTTTTATCGTCACTGACTGATTTCCGTAACACGCAACTCTCCACGCAGGATTGTGGGACTTTTCCTACGTACATTGTCGCCAACGCTGATGTTATCCATTCGCATGGTAAAATAAAATACAGTCAGTTCGATGTTGACAGGAAAACAAATGAAATTACATTTTTTAAAAAATGCGCTACTGCTGCTTTCAATAACGCTTTTTACCGGCTGTACGGCTAATTCATGGATTGATGCGGTTGGAAGTGTGTTAGAGGAGAAAGACAAATATGATAAAGACTCGCGATCCAAAAGAATTAAGGCTGCCAATAAAGCAGCAGGCTACTAGATTATTTCAGGCGTGGTAAGCGTTTTTGATAGTTTTTCATTTTTTATCTGCACCGCCTTAATAGCCACAGCGAGGTGGCGATTATGTTTGTCTTACGATCGAACGCTGTTGTAATAATTGTGATCAAACTATTTTTAGTCTGCTTAATGACGGTGTTTGCACTAATGGTTGTAAACCCAAGCGCGAGCTTTGGCAACGGGAGTAATGAGGAAATCAATGAAAGCGAAGACCATTATCGTGCTCACGATTTAGCCCGGCAAAAACCAGTTTTATTTGTGACCGGCTTTAGATGAGGAATTATAATTCTTGAGTTGAATGTAACATTACTCTATTATTGATGCGCTATTTGAGCGATCGCGCGTGTATAACATACATGCCTGATAACTCATTTTATTTCAAAGGGATAAAATAAAGACATGAAAAAAAGAGCGATAGTATTATTCAGTATGGCGTTAACCGCATGCTCAGCAAATAACTTGAACCAAGGCGCTGAACGGGTACGTATTACTAATACTGAACCAACCGGCAATTGTACATTCCTGGGTGAAGTGACGGGCAGCCAGGGAAACTTCTTCACGGGTGGATGGACGTCAAACTCTAATCTTGAGACTGGCGCACGTAATGATTTAAAAAACCAGGCTTACAGTATGGGGGGTAACGTTGTCGTTATCCTTACGCAGCGAGCAGGGCAGACCGGGAGCGCCTACTTCGGCTCAGGTTCCAGCCAACAAACTAACGTCACGCTAAGCGGCACAGTGTATCGCTGCAATAACTGATAAATAATCTAAGCACAGTATTTAACGTGCAATAAAGCCCTGAGCCGTTAAGCGCGGCGAAACCTGCTTCTGGTAACGCACGGGCGTAATGCCGTAGCGGCGGGTAAAGGCGCGGGTCAGGTGAGACTGATCGGTCAGCCCCGTTGCGGCGGCGACTTCGGCGGCAGGCATGCCGTGAGTGAGAAACGCCTTGGCGCGCCACAGGCGAATCGCCATCAGCATCTGGTGTGGCGTAACGTGGAAATGGGCTTTGAACTGGCGCTGGAAATGGTACGGACTGAGCGAAACGACGCTCGCCAGCTCGTCCAGGGTGAGCGCGCGCATATAGTTGTCGTGCAGATAGTCGCGAACGCGCTCGAAGCGGTGCGCGCCCTCCCGGGCTACCGGCGCATGACGGGCCAGCGGCTGGAACGTCTCAATCAGATCCAGCAGCAATCCTTTCTGTGCCAGCGGATCGTCCGTGTGCCACAGGCCATAAATCAACTGGCCTATCTGTTGCGAGCGCAGCGGATCGTGACGCGTGACGTCGCTAAACCACCAGTGGCGCAGGCCGGTGACTTCTTCCAGCAGGTCGGGTTCGATATAGACCATCCGGTAGCGCCAGCCGCCTTCGGTGGCGGATTCGCCGGTGTGGATCTCGTCCGGGTTCATGGTCACGACGGATTTTTCCGCGGCAAGATGCTGGGTACCGCGATAGCGGAAGCGTTCGGCGCCGGTTTCAATGGTGCCGATGCCAAACGCTTCGTGAGTGTGCGGCTCGAAGGCGTAGTCAGAGATATGGGCGTGATAAAGCTCCAGACCCGGCAGCTGCGCCAGATGGCGAAAGCGCGCGCTGTCTCTCTCATCAATAAACTGTTCCGGTACGCCTTGCACGGTGAGCCTCCTCGTGGGTCATCGCCTCATTATCAGAGATGACCCGAAGGGATGCCACCAAAAATAACTAATTCTTAACAATTACAGAATTGCTTTGATGCTCTCCGCCAGCGGCGTGGTCGGGCGACCGATCAGTTTGCTCAGGGTACGGCTGTCGTCAAACAGGCCGCCTTTGGACGCGCCGGTATCGGAATCCGCCAGCATATCCGCCAGCCCGGCAGGCAGGCCAGCGCCCTTCAGCGCGGCGGCGAAGTCCGCTTCGCTCAGGTTCTGATACGCCACCGGCTTGCCGCTCAGTCTGCTCAGCTCCGCCGTCAGTTCGCTCAGCGTCCAGGCACTGTCGCCCGCCAGTTCATACACCTTGCCGGCATGACCCTCTTCAGAAATCACTTTCGCTGCCGCCGCCGCGTAATCCGCACGGGTCGCCGAGGCAATTTTGCCTTCACCTGCGGCACCAATAAATACGCCGTGCTCCAGGGCAGGCGGCACGCTCGCAAGATAGTTTTCGGTATACCAGCCGTTGCGCAGCAGGGTGTAAGGTACGCCGGATTCAGCCAGCGCTTTCTCGGTTTCTACGTGTTCAACGTGCAGACCCAGCGGGGAGGTATCCGCATGCAGCAGGCTGGTGTAGGCGATAAGTTTCACCCCAGCGGCTTTGGCGGCGTTAATCACGTTCTGATGCTGTGCGGCGCGCTGGCCCACTTCGCTGGAGGAGATAAGCAGCAGCTTATCCACGCCGTTCAGGGCGGTGGTGAACGCGGCCTGGTCGGTATAGTCCGCCTGACGTACCACCATTCCCCGCTGGCTTAAGGCGTCGGCTTTTGCCGGGTTACGCACAATAGCCACGATCTGGCTGGCCGGAACGGTTTTCAGCAGTTCTTCAATAACGAGTTGGCCAAGCTGGCCGGTTGCGCCGGTAATCGCGATCATGATGAATCTCCTTCGTGTTTGTCTGGTGTTGTGGCACACTATCACCATCACTAACTTTTAGTAAGTACGCACAAAAAGGTAAGTATGAAAACAACGGTACCGACGCTCAGCGAGCAAATGCGCGATGGCAACCTCTTTGCGGAACAGTGTCCATCAAGGGAGGTGCTCAAACACGTTACCAGCCGCTGGGGCGTGCTGATCCTGGTGGCATTGCGTCAGGGCACGCATCGCTTCAGCGACCTGCGCCGCAAGATGGGCGGTGTCAGCGAGAAAATGCTGGCCCAGTCGCTCCAGGCGCTGGAGCAGGACGGGTTTGTTAACCGCGTTTCTTATCCGGTTGTGCCGCCGCACGTGGAGTATAGTCTGACCCCGATGGGTATCGAGGTCAGCGAGAAAGTCGCCGCGCTGGCGGACTGGATTGAGGTGAATACGCCGCAGGTGATGGCGAACCGGGATGAGCGTGCGGCGTAAAAGCCGGGAGGCGCGCAAACCCCGATCCCGTAGGCCGGCTAAGCGAAGCGCCAGCCGGCAATTACACTACTTGCTCAAATCCACCTGATAAATCGCGAACCCGATATCATCCGTCGCGACCTTTTTCATCGGATACTGCGCGTTATCCCTGATAAACGCGGCGGCTTTATCGGACGGTGATGTCTCAAAGCGAATATCCAGCGTCGTGTCGCTGTGGATTGGCGCCAGACGCCAGTTGTTGTCCACCGCCGGATGAATTTCACCCGCCTTTTTCGACTCTGCGCTAATCCACGCCGCCAGCACCGAGCGGTTCTCGTCCGGCGAGGCAAAGGCGATGTGGTTATCACCCGTACCGGCAAATTTACCGCCGTAGGCGCGGTAGTTGTTGGTCACCACCAGGAAGGTGGCATTCGGGTCAATGGCCTTGCCGTTGAAGGTCAGGTTTTTAATGCGCTCCGCCTGCGGATTAATGGCCTGGCATTCGCCGTCATATTTCGCGGGCTGGGTAACATCAATCTGATACTTCACGCCGTCGATCACGTCGAAGTTGTAGGTGCGAAAACCGTCCCAGTTAATCAGCGACTGCGGCTTGCTGCTGTGCGGATCGATCTGATTGAACTGCCCGGCAGAGCACTCCAGCCACTCCTTCACCTCTTTTCCCGTGGCTTTCACCACCACGAGGGTGTTGGGATAGAGGTAGAGATCCGCGGCATTACGGAAGGTCAGCTGGCCTTTTTCCACCTCAACGTAGCTGGCCGGATCGTTCTTACGTCCGCCCACTTTGAATGGCGCCGCGGCAGACAGTACCGGCAGATTGGCCAGGTCCGGATCGCCCTGAATATAGTCCTCGACGTAGGCTTTCTGGGCCATGTTGACTACCTGCACGGTCGGATCGTCCTGTACCAGCGCCAGGAAGCTGTACATGTTGTCGGCGGATTTACCGATCGGCTTGCTGACAAATTCACGCGTGGCGTCGTGATCGTGCTTCAGGACGTCGACCAGCGCTTTGTCTTCATTCGCGAGTGATTTTTTGGCCACCGCGTCGTAGATCGGGCGCGCTTCCGCCTTCGACTGGGTGACTTTCCAGCTTCCGCTGTCGTTGTTCAACACCAGATCCACCACCCCGAGGTGATCGCCCCACATCCCCGGCATCACCGCTGGCACGCCGTTGAGCGTGCCTTTTTCAATATCTGCGCCTTTGATGCTGGCGAAGTCTTTACCCGGGAAGACGGCGTGGGCGTGGCCGAACAGGATCGCATCGACGCCCGGTACCTGGCTGAGGTAATACACCGAGTTCTCAGCCATCGCCCGATACGGATCTGCCGACAGGCCTGAGTGGGCCACCACCACCACCACGTCCGCGCCTTTCGCACGCATTTCCGGCACGTATTTGCGCGCCGTTTCGGTAATGTCGTTGACGGTCACTTTCCCGTCGAGGTTGGCTTTATCCCACGTCATGATTTGCGGCGGTACAAAGCCGATATAGCCGATTTTCAGCGTCTGTTTTTTACCGTCCTTATCGACCACCTCGGTCTCTTTAATCACGTAAGGGGTAAAAAGCGGCTTCTCCGTCTTAATGTCGATGATATTGGCGTTAACGTACGGGAACGTTGCGCCTGCCAGCGCGTCGTGCAGGTATTTCAGACCGTAGTTAAATTCGTGATTGCCGAGGTTGCCGACGGCATAGTCCAGCGTATTCATTGCCTTATAAACAGGATGGATCTCGCCTTTCTTCAGCCCCTTCGCCGCCATATAGTCGCCGAGCGGGCTGCCCTGAATGAGATCGCCGTTGTCCACCAGCACGCTGTTTTTTACTTCACCGCGGGCGGCGTTGATTAAACTTGCCGTACGTACCAGTCCGAATTTTTCGACAGGCGTATCTTTGTAGTAATCGAAGTCCATCATGTTGCCGTGCAGATCGGTCGTTTCCAGAATACGGAGATCCACCGTCGCTGCCTGAACGCTGGCCGCAATCAGCGTTGCCAGGAGCGTTGCGCTAAACTTAATCATCTGAGGAGTCCTTTTTTCGATCCAAGCCACAAAAGAATATGTATGTAGTATTTGTTGCTTACAGAAGTGTGAATGCTGCCAGAAAAAAGAGCGCTGAAACCAGAATTGCTTCACAGATAGCGGAATTGTTCACATTACGATATAACTAAAACAATAAGTTATGCCCACTGCGTTAACGAAGAGGTGGAGAATGTTAGATAAAATTTGTCAGCTCGCACGGGATGCGGGTGATGCCATTATGCAGGTGTACGACGGTGCAAAACCGATGGACGTTGTCAGCAAAGCGGACGACTCTCCGGTGACGGCGGCGGATATCGCGGCGCATGCGGTGATCCTGAAAGGCTTGCAGGCCCTGACGCCGGATATTCCGGTCCTTTCTGAAGAAGCGCCCCAGAGCTGGGACGAACGTCAGCACTGGCAGCGTTACTGGCTGGTCGATCCGCTGGACGGCACGAAAGAGTTCATCAAGCGTAACGGTGAGTTCACCGTCAACATCGCTCTGATTGAAAAAGGAAAGGCGGTGCTCGGCGTGGTCTACGCCCCGGTGATGAAGGTGATGTACAGCGCGGCGGAAGGCAAAGCCTGGAAGGAAGAGTGCGGCGTACGTAAGCAGATCCAGGTGCGCGATGCCCGTCCTCCGCTGGTGGTGATCAGCCGCTCGCACAGCGACAGCGAGCTGGAGGAGTACCTGCAACAGCTGGGCGAACACCAGACGACGTCGATCGGATCGTCGCTGAAGTTCTGCCTGGTGGCAGAAGGGCAGGCGCAGCTGTACCCCCGTTTCGGGCCGACGAACGTCTGGGATACCGCAGCAGGCCACGCCGTTGCCGCAGCGGCGGGCGCGCATGTGCATGACTGGCAGGGTAAGCCGCTGGACTATACCCCGCGCGAGTCATTCCTGAACCCGGGCTTCCGGGTGTCAC
Organism: Enterobacter quasihormaechei; assembly: GCF_004331385.1. Classification (GTDB taxonomy): domain Bacteria; phylum Pseudomonadota; class Gammaproteobacteria; order Enterobacterales; family Enterobacteriaceae; genus Enterobacter; species Enterobacter quasihormaechei. The sequence goes on along the minus strand of NZ_SJON01000014.1, from coordinate 20,875 downwards.
TCTACTGATCCAGCAGCTTGTGCAGCAGGGCAACCACCTGCTGCACCTCATCCTGCGTCAGCGCCCCGTCTTTAACCCACTGCACGCGGCCCGCTTTATCCAGCACGATAATTGCTGAGCTCTCCTCTTCCAGCTGCCACGCCTTACGCGTCACGCCGTTGCTGTCGACAATAAACTGCGACCACGGATAGAGCTTCTTATTGCTCTCGAGGCTTGAGCGCACAAACATCCCGGAGCCGGGAATCGCATCGTCGGTATTCACGATGGTGGTGGTCTGGTAGCGATCGTGCGGGAGTTTTGCGGTCTTGATCGCCTCCACAAGGGTCGCGTTTTTCTCTTTTGCGGATGTACGTCCGGCAATATGTTGTACAACTCTCACTTTGCCCGCGAGCTGCGCGCTATTCCAGGCTTTATAGCTAAACTTATCATTGTCGAGAATCAATTCTCCCCGGTCAGCAATACCGACCGGCGGAACACGTTCTTCTTTTTCAATGTTGTGTGCGGAAGCCATCAGCGGCAGCAACAGGCAAGCTGCTGCCAGGAGGTTACGTAGGGTCATGGTGTTTCCTTATTGTGAGCAGGTGATCCGACCACTTGGTCATGCGCTTTTAATCATAAGTGCGATCAATGGGCTTTTCCCGCAATCCCGATGCCAGTTTGCGGGCGAACGCACATATCCACGCAAAAACGACGGCATATACTGCTCTGCATCACGCTTTGCAAAGATTATTCTGAATAATTGTAATCAAACGGTAAATAAACTTATGCACACTGGGTAAGTACGAGGTTCTGGTCTATAGTCATTGGGCATCAAAATTTGCGCTCAGGACAGTCGGGCCGATTGTGGCACCGCAAGGGCGTATGATTCGCAGGAGATACAAGAATGAAAATTTTCCAACGCTACAACCCGCTTCAGGTGGCGAAGTACGTGAAGATCCTGTTCCGTGGACGGTTGTATATCAAGGATGTTGGCGCTTTTGAGTTCGATAAGGGCAAAATCCTTATCCCAAAAGTGAAGGACAAACAGCACTTGTCTGTGATGTCCGAAGTCAACCGTCAGGTTATGCGTCTGCAAACTGAGATGGCTTAACCAACGTGCTATGCAGTAGTCGTTAAAAAGACGGCTCCCGATGGGAGCCGTTGATGTTTGTAGCCGTAGTTTCACATATATTCATTTACTAGATATTTCACGCAATCCTTCTGTGATACGGATAAATTTCACTCTCTTCATTAAGTTAATCTAAATTTACTTTTCAGTGTGTAACTGTTGATACAGGACAATAAAGTATTAACTGTTTATTGGTCTTTTCTCGTTACGCAGGAACAATGGTCATCTCAATTTGAAAAGAGGTTTAATGATGGCTATTCCTGCTTATTTATGGCTGAAGGATGATGGTGGTGCGTTAATTAAGGGGGCAGTAGATGTTCAAGGCAGAGAGTCGAGTATAGAGGTTAATGGTTTTTCACATAACGTATCAATTCCTACTGATCCATTGACAGGGAAAATTACAGGAACAAGGAAACATTCAAGCATCATTTTTTTGAAAGAGTTTGATTCCTCGTCTCCCTATCTATTTAAGGCCGTTTGTACAGGCCAGAAATTGATAAGCGCAGAGTTTAAATGGTATCGTATCAATGATGCTGGGCAAGAAGTTGAATATAACAATATGCTTTTGGAGAACGTTACTATTGTTGGGGTTTCACCAATAATGCATGATACAAAAGATGTATTAAAGGAGAAGCATAATCATCATGAATGTGTAGAAGTACGTTATGAAAAAATTACATGGAAACATTGTGACGGGAACCTGCTTTTTTCAGATAGCTGGAATGAAAGGGCTAAACAATGAGATATCCGGTAAGTGCAGTTAATCCTCATCCTCCCTATGATATATCTTCCTTCTCCCCCCTGGGAGTATCTGTTGTCAGCAACATGATGATAGCTCGTTTTCACCGTGGTCCATCAGCGTTAACATATCTTTGGTTTTACAAGCAGGTTCGAGGGCGTGGCCCCTGGGACTATAAAAATCAATTAGGCAGACAATACGAAAATTTCGGCAACTTTCATTATGGAGCGGTGGGTATTGCTGCTGGTATAAAGCCTGAGATATTGCTACGAGGTGCAGGTATCGCTCAAATTCTGGCGGGAACGAGTTCTCCTGATTTTGAGAACTATCAAGGGCCAGATCCTCATGGCGATGATCCTACAGATCAAACATGGATTAGAGCGGGGATAGACTATGCTCAGCGTGCAGGCTTCTAGGAAAAAATGTATTTATATATTACTCATAATCCTGATTTCTTCCTATGCCATATGGCGTACTTTAGATGAATTTCTCTATATTGAGCAAGAAATTATTTACAAAGAAAGTATTGGAAAGCTTTCCGTATTGTATATTACAAAAAGCAATGCGGGAGCTACGACTTCAAATGTGTACAAATACTATTTAGCGTCGTCAAAAATTTCTGGCGAAACTTTTTTAGGCGAGGTCAGGCACGGGTATGCTCCATTTCTGATAACTACAGATCCTGATGCAAAGGTAGAGACTGAAGAAAACGCTATATATATCAAAGTCAGCGGTAAAATTTATTATTTCAGTAATCTATCTTACTCAACTCTTATCTATTTGGATTCATCACCTTTTTAAAAGTTGGCGTGAATCTAGGAGGGTAAAAGAAAGGGCAGCGCAACGCTGCCCTTCATAAATTAAGCCGACACCTTCTCTTCCGCATCTGGCAGTTTCGGCACCAGCACGGTCGGTTTACTATCAATGCGCGTTACCAGCAGCTGGTCGATGCGGTAGTTATCAATATCCACCACTTCAAACTTGAAGCCGGAGAACTTCACCGAGTCGGTACGTTTCGGGATCTTACGCAGCATAAACATCATAAAGCCGCCAATGGTCTCGTAGTTTCCGGACTGCGGGAACTCGTCGATATCCAGCACGCGCATCACGTCCTCAATCGGTGTACCGCCGTCAATCAGCCATGAGTTCTCGTCACGCTGCACAATTTGCTCTTCCAGCCCCTGGCCGACCAGGTCGCCCATCAGCGTCGTCATGACGTCGTTGAGAGTGATAATGCCCACCACCAGCGCGTATTCATTCATGATCACCGCGAAGTCTTCACCCGCAGTTTTGAAGCTTTCCAGCGCTTCGGAGAGCGTCAGGGTGTCCGGCACAATCAGGGTATTGCGGATCTGCACGCCGCTGTTCAGCGCCAGGCTCTGGTTTGCCAGCACGCGGTTCAGCAGGTCTTTGGAGTCCACATAGCCGATGATATGGTCGATATCTTCGTTACAGACCAGGAATTTGGAGTGCGGATGCTGCGCCACTTTGGTCTTCAGGCTCTGCTCATCTTCATGCAGATCGAACCAGATGATGTTCTCACGGCCGGTCATGGAAGAGGGAACGGTACGGGATTCCAGTTCGAAAACGTTCTCAATCAGCTCGTGTTCCTGCTTGCGCAGCACGCCTGCCAGCGCCCCGGCTTCCACCACGGCGTAAATATCATCGGATGTGATGTCGTCTTTACGCACCATCGGCAGCTTGAAGATGCGGAAAATGACGTTCGCCAGGCCGTTAAAGAACCACACCAGCGGGCGGAAGACGTACAGACAGAAGCGCATCGGGTTGATGATACGCAAAGCCACAGCTTCTGGCGCAATCATACCGATGCGTTTCGGGGTCAGGTCCGCGAATAGAATGAACAAACCGGTGACCAGCGAGAAGGAGAGGATGAAGCTCAACTGCTCGGCCAGCTCTACGGACATGTACTTTACAAAGAGGCTATAAAACGCCGGAGAAAATGCTGCATCGCCCACGATACCGCCAAGAATGGCGACCGCGTTAAGACCAATCTGCACCACGGTAAAGAACATGCCGGGATTTTCCTGCATTTTCAAAATGCGTGATGCGTTGATGTTGCCCTCGTCGGCAAGCAGCTTCAGTTTGATTTTACGGGAGGCAGCCAGCGAGATCTCCGATATCGAGAAAAATGCACTGACGGCAATAAGACAAAGTATTACTAAAATACTGTTTAACATAGTTTATCCGGCTTCTCGCCAGATCCTCAGAAGGGGAGTTGATACCATTCGTGTGAAGACACATTGAAGTCAGCTCGTAGCGTTGAGCCGATTATTTCAGCGGTAGTATAGCGTAAAGGCGTGTAAATCTGCCAGAGGTCACGTTTTCGACAAATAAGGTGGGCCGGCGGCGGGGAGTGTGGTTGAGTTATGCGCCACGCGGCTCGCGTGGCGCTAGTGCAGTAATCAGGCGTGCTGTGGAGGCAGGCAAACGCCGATGCCGCCAATCCCGCAGTAGCCGTATGGATTTTTATGCAGATACTGCTGGTGATCGTCTTCGGCATAGTAGAACGGTTTCGCGGTAGCGATTTCGGTCGTCACCTGGCGTTTATCACCGGCGGCCTGCATTGCTTCCTGGAAACGCGTCAGGCTGGCGTGGGCCGCAGCCTCCTGCTCAGGGGTGAGCGGATAAATAGCCGAACGGTATTGGGTGCCGTGATCGTTACCCTGACGCATGCCCTGCGCCGGGTCATGGTTTTCCCAGAACACCTGGAGCAGCTGTTCATAGCTGATAACGCTCGGGTCATACACCACACGGACCGCCTCGGCATGCCCGGTTTCGCCGGAACAGACTTCGCGGTAGGTTGGGTTAGGCGTATACCCTCCGGTGTAGCCCGCAGCGGTACTGTAAACGCCCGGCAGCTGCCAGAACAGGCGCTCTACGCCCCAGAAGCAGCCCATGGCAAACAGGGCGATCTCCATTCCATCAGGAACATTTGTCATTGAATGGTTGTTTACGGCGTGTAATGTCGCCACTGGCATAGGGGTGTTGCGTCCCGGTAACGCATCGGCTTGTGATACCAGATGCTTTTTATCGAATAAACTCACGGTGGGGCCTCCCGGGTAGCGTTGTTTCGGTTAAGGTTGTCACGAAGCGTTTAATTGAACACAATAAATGCGATGAATGAGTCTAGATTTAATCATAAGAAATATTTGGGTGTTGCACCCTTTTTCAACCCGTAATTTGGGTTTTTGGCCAGCAGGCCGTATTTTGCCGCGGAGCGGCACTGCATTTGCTTCCAGGGTGGAAACAGGGATATTCAGGAGAAAACGTGACAAAGATCCGCCAGTTATGTTTAGTCAGTTTAATGCTGACAAGCGGGATTGCCAGCGCGGCGAATGTCCGTTTGCAGGTTGAGGGGTTATCCGGGGCGCTGGAAAAAAACGTGCGTGCGCAGCTTTCCACCATCCAGAGCGATGAAGTGACGCCGGATCGGCGTTTTCGCGCGCGCGTGGATGACGCCATTCGCGAAGGCTTAAAGGCGTTGGGGTACTACGAACCCACCATCGATTTCGACTTACGCCCGCCGCCGGCGAAGGGGCGTCAGGTATTGATTGCCCGCGTTTCGCCGGGCGAACCCGTTCTGATTGGCGGCACGAACGTGGTGCTGCGCGGCGGTGCGCGCACGGATCGGGACTACCTGGATCTGCTCAGCAACCGCCCGAAAGTGGGCACCGTGCTCAATCACGGGGATTACGATCGCTTTAAAAAGTCGTTGACCAACGTTTCCCTGCGTAAAGGCTATTTCGACAGCAAGTTCAACAAAAGCCAGCTGGGCGTTGCGCTTGAGCGACGTCAGGCATTCTGGGATATCGACTACGACAGCGGCGAACGCTATCGGTTTGGCGATGTAACTTTCGAAGGATCGCAGATCCGTGACGAGTATCTGCAAAACCTGGTGCCGTTCAAAAAGGGCGACTACTACCAGTCCAGCGACCTCGGCGAGCTGAACCGTCGTTTGTCCGCTACCGGCTGGTTTAACTCCGTGGTGGTGGCGCCTGAATTTGAAAAATCCCGTAAAACGAAGGTATTACCGCTGCATGGCGTGGTCTCTCCGCGCACCGAGAACACCATTGAGACCGGTGTCGGCTACTCCACGGACGTCGGCCCGCGCGTGAAGGCGTCGTGGAGGAAACCGTGGATGAACTCCTACGGCCACAGCCTGACCACCAGCGTCAGCCTCTCTGCGCCTGAACAGCAGCTGGACTTCAGCTACAAAATGCCGCTGCTGAAAAACCCGCTTGAGCAATATTACCTGGTGCAGGGCGGCTTTAAGCGTACCGATTTGAACGATACCGAGCAGGATTCGACGACGCTTGCGGTCTCCCGCTTCTGGGATCTCTCCAGCGGCTGGCAGCGCGCCATTAACCTGCGCTGGAGCCTCGATCACTTTACCCAGGCCAACGTCACCAACACCACCATGCTGCTTTATCCGGGGGTGATGATCAGCCGCACACGCTCGCGCGGCGGCCTGATGCCAACCTGGGGCGATTCCCAGCGCTACTCCATCGATTATTCCAACACCGCCTGGGGATCCGACGTGGACTTCTCCGTTTTTCAGGCGCAAAACGTCTGGATCCGCACGCTGTATGACAAACACCGCTTTGTGATGCGCGGCAATCTCGGCTGGATTGAGACGGGTGATTTCGAGCGCGTTCCGCCGGACCTGCGCTTCTTCGCCGGGGGCGACCGCAGTATTCGCGGGTATAAGTACAAGTCGATCTCACCTGAAAACGAAAAAGGCCAGCTGACCGGGGCCTCTAAGCTGGCGACCGGCTCGCTGGAGTACCAGTACAACGTCAGCGGCAAATGGTGGGGCGCCATGTTTGTCGACAGCGGTGAAGCGGTAAACGACATCCGCCGTAGCGATTTCAAAACCGGCGCGGGCGTAGGCGTGCGCTGGCAGTCACCGGTCGGGCCGATCAAGCTCGATTTCGCCGTTCCGGTGGGTGACAAAGAAGAACACGGTTTACAGTTTTACATCGGTCTGGGGCCTGAATTATGAGTTTATGGAAGAAGATAAGCCTCGGAGTGCTGATTTTTATCGTATTGCTGCTTAGCACGGTGGCGTTTCTGGTGGGCACCACCACGGGCCTGCATCTGCTGTTTAACGCCGCGAACCGCTGGGTGCCGGGGCTGGAAATCGGCCAGGTGACGGGCGGATGGCGCGATCTGCGCCTGAAAAATATCCGCTATGAACAGCCCGGCGTGGCGGTGAACGCGGGCGAGTTTCATCTGGCGGTGAAGCTGGGCTGCCTGCGGGACAGCAGGCTGTGCGTAAACGATCTGTCGTTAAAAGACGTAAACGTGGCGATAGATTCCAAAAAAATGCCGAAGTCTGAACCCGTTGAGGAAGAGGATAGCGGCCCGCTTTACCTCTCCACGCCGTACCCGATTGCGCTCTACCGGGTTGCGCTGGATAACGTCAACGTCAAAATCGACGATACGACGGTATCGGTGATGGATTTCACCTCCGGTCTGCGCTGGCAGGAGAAAAACCTCACCCTGACCCCAACCTCCCTGCAAGGGCTGCTGATTGCGCTGCCGAAGGTGGCCGACGTGGCGCAGGAAGAGATCGTCGAGCCGAAGATCCAGAACCCGCAGCCGGAAGAAAAACCGCTGGGTGAAACGCTGAAAGATCTCTTCTCGAAACCGGTGCTGCCGGAGATGACCGACGTGCATCTGCCGCTGAACCTCAATATCGAAGAGTTTAAGGGCGAGCAGCTGCGTCTGACGGGTGACACCGATCTGACGGTCTACAACATGCTGCTTAAAGTCAGCAGCATCGACGGCAACATGAAGCTCGACGCGCTGGATATCGACTCCAGTCAGGGCTCGGTGAACGCCTCAGGCAACGCGCAGCTGCGCGACAACTGGCCGGTAGATATTACGCTGAACAGCGCCCTGAACATCGATCCGCTGAAGGGCGAAAAGGTGAAGGTGAAGGTCGGCGGTGCGCTGCGCGAGAAGCTTGAGTTCGGCGTGAACCTGTCCGGCCCGGTGGATATGGTGCTGCGTGGGCAAACCCAGCTGGCAGAGGCCGGTTTACCGCTCAACCTTGAGATTGTCAGCAAGCAGCTTTACTGGCCATTCACCGGCGAAAAGCAGTTCCAGGCCGACGATCTGAAGCTGAAGCTGAGTGGCAAAATGACCGACTACACGCTGTCGTTCCGCACGGCAGTGAAGGGGCAGGGGGTACCGCCCGCCGATATCACCCTGGATGCGAAGGGTAACGAGTTGCAGGTAAACCTCGACAAGCTGACCGTGGCAGCGCTGGAAGGAAAAACCGAGCTGACCGCGCTGCTCGACTGGCAGCAGGCGATCAGCTGGCGCGGCGAGCTGAAGCTGACCGGGATCAACACCGCCAAAGAGGTACCGGACTGGCCGTCAAAACTCGACGGCCTGATCAAAACCCGCGGCAGCCTTTACGGCGGCACCTGGCAGATGGACGTGCCGGAAATCAAGCTGACCGGCAACGTGAAGCAGAACAAAGTCAACGTAGAGGGCTCGGTTAAGGGCAACAGCTATCTCCAGTGGGTGATCCCGGGCCTGCACGTGGCGCTGGGCCGCAACACGGCGGATATCAAAGGCGAGCTGGGGGTGAAAGACCTCGATCTGGATGCCACCATCGACGCGCCAAACCTTGATAACGCCCTGCCGGGCCTTGGCGGTACGGCGAAAGGGTTAGTGAAGGTTCGCGGTACGGTGGAAGCGCCGCAGCTGCTGGCGGACATTACCGCTAACAACCTGCGCTGGCAGGAACTCTCCATTGCCCGCGTGCGCGTCGAAGGGGACGTGAAATCCACCGATCAGATCGGCGGTAGCCTCGACCTGCGCGTGGAGCGTATTTCTCAGCCGGACGTGAACATCAGCCTGGTGACGCTGGCGGCGAAAGGTAACGAGAAGCAGCACGATCTCCAGCTGCGCGTGCAGGGCGAGCCTGTCTCCGGGCAGCTGCACCTGACCGGCAGCTTTGACCGCAACGCGACGCGCTGGAAAGGGCAGCTGGACAACACCCGCTTCAGCACGCCGGTTGGCCCGCTGGTGCTGTCCCGATCCATCGCGCTGGACTACCGCAACGCAGAGCAGAAAATCAGCATTGGGCCGCACTGCTGGACCAACCCGAACGCCGAACTGTGCGTGCCGCAGACCATTGATGCGGGCGCGGAAGGACGCGCGCAGATCAACCTCAACCGTTTTGACCTGGCCATGCTGAAACCGTTTATGCCGGAAACCACCCAGGCGAGCGGGGTCTTTAGCGGTAAAGCGGACGTCGCGTGGGACACCACCAAAGAGGGCCTGCCGCAGGGCAGCGTGAGTCTCTCCGGGCGTAACGTGAAGGTCACGCAGGAGGTCAATGACGCGCCGCTGCCGGTGGCGTTCGACACCCTGAATCTGAATGCCGACCTGCGTAACAACCGCGCGGAGCTGGGGTGGCTTATCCGTCTGACCAACAACGGTCAGCTTGACGGTCAGGTACAAATTACCGATCCGCAAGGGCGGCGCAACCTCGGCGGCAACGTCAATATTCGCAACTTCAACCTGGCGATGGTGAATCCGATTTTCTCGCGGGGTGAAAAAGCGGCGGGTATGCTCAGCGCCAACCTGCGCCTGGCGGGAGATGCGCAAAGCCCGCAGCTGTTTGGCCAGATGCGGTTAAGCGGCGTGGACATCGACGGTAACTTTATGCCGTTCGATATGCAGCCAAGCCAGCTTGCGATGAACTTTAACGGCCAAAGCTCAACCCTCAGTGGTTCAGTGCTGACGCAGCAGGGACAAATCAACCTGAGCGGTGACGCAGACTGGAGCCAGCTTGATAACTGGCGCGCCCGTATTGCGGCCAAAGGCAGCAGGGTGCGTATCACGGTACCGCCGATGGTGCGGCTGGACGTATCGCCAGATGTGGTCTTTGAGGCAACGCCAAGCCTCTTCACGCTGGACGGCCGCGTCGACGTCCCGTGGGCGCGCATCGTGGTTCACGAGGTGCCGGAAAGCGCGGTTGGCGTCTCCAGTGATGAAGTTATGCTCAATGAAAATCTGAAACCTGTTGAACAGAAGAGCGCTGGCATACCGATCAATAGTAATCTTATCGTGCACGTGGGGAATAACGTGCGTTTGGACGCGTTTGGGCTGAAGGCGAGACTCACGGGTGACCTGAAAGTGGCGCAGGATCAGCAGGGGCTGGGCCTGAATGGACAAATCAATATTCCTGAAGGGCGCTTCCATGCCTACGGTCAGGATTTGATTGTGCGTAAAGGTGAGCTGCTGTTCTCCGGTCCACCGGATCAGCCGGTCCTGAATATCGAAGCGATCCGTAACCCGGAAGCCACCGAAGATGAAGTGATTGCGGGCGTGCGCGTGACGGGCTCTGCCGACGAACCTAAGGCAGAGATCTTCTCTGACCCGGCCATGTCGCAACAGGAAGCGCTCTCTTACCTGCTGCGCGGACAGGGTCTGGATAGCCAGCAGGGCGATGGTGCGGCAATGACGTCAATGTTAGTCGGTCTGGGGGTTGCACAAAGTGGTCAGGTTGTGGGTAAAATCGGCGAGACGTTTGGCGTAAGCAATCTGGCGCTGGACACTCAGGGCGTGGGTGACTCTTCGCAGGTAGTGGTCAGCGGCTATGTACTGCCGGGTCTACAGGTAAAATATGGCGTGGGGATCTTTGACTCACTGGCTACACTCACGTTACGTTACCGCCTGATGCCTAAGCTATATCTGGAAGCAGTGTCCGGCGTAGACCAGGCACTTGATCTGCTCTATCAGTTTGAGTTTTAGCAATGCGAATATTTGTTTACGGCAGTTTACGAACCAAGCAAGGCAACAGCCACTGGATGACCAACGCCCAGTTGCTGGGAAATTACACAATCGAAAACTATCAGCTGTACAGTCTGGGCCACTATCCAGGCGCGGTTCCGGGGAACGGAACGGTACAGGGTGAGGTTTATCGTATTGATAATGCTACGCTGGCCGAACTTGATGCCTTGCGCACCAGGGGCGGTGAATACGCTCGCCAGTTGATCCAGACGCCTTACGGCAGTGCATGGATGTACGTGTACCAACGTTCGGTCGACGGGTTAACGCTGATTGAAAGCGGTAACTGGTTAGACAGAGACCAGTTATGAAAAACGACAACGCCACCGTAAGGTGGCGTTGTTTTTTGTGGCTATAATATCAATGACTTGCACTGTACAGTGTAGGCCCGTGCAAGCGTAGCGCCGCCGGGCGATACTTCCCAATCGCACGGGTTGCCGGGATCGAAAGGCACAAAAAAGCCCCGACGCGCGGGGCTTAGTATCAGCAGTAAGAATTACTTCTTAGCTGCACGTTCGAAAGAGGCGATGATTTCTGCTTTCGCCGCTTCTGCGTTATCCCAGCCTTCAACTTTAACCCATTTGCCTTTTTCGAGATCTTTGTAGTGCTCGAAGAAGTGGGCGATCTGCGCTTTCAGCAGCTCTGGCAGGTCGTTCACATCTTTAATGTGATCGTATTCTTTGCTCAGCTTGGTGTGCGGTACGGCAACCAGTTTCGCATCTTCACCCGCTTCGTCGGTCATTTTCAGCACGCCAACAGGACGGCAGCGAATGACGGAGCCTGGCTGCAATGGGTATGGCGTTGGGACCAGTACGTCAACCGGGTCACCGTCCAGAGACAGGGTGTGGTTGATGTAGCCGTAGTTGCACGGATAGAACATGGCGGTAGACATGAAACGGTCAACGAACAGCGCGCCGGTGTCTTTGTCGATTTCGTATTTGATTGGATCTGCGTTGGCCGGGATTTCGATAACCACGTAGATATCTTCTGGCAGTTCTTTACCCGCAGGGACGTTGAGTAAGCTCATGTCGGTGTCCTTCAAAATGGATGGTAAACAAGTGGCAAGTATTATAGCCAACTGGCGCTGAAAGTCTTCGCCTGTTTTCGTCTTATCTCCCCCGCGCCTTCACTTTTCAGACCGTTTCCATGACAGGATAATCCATAAACTCAGCCGCATTTTAAATGTGGAAATGAAAGCGATTACAAACTTGTGATTAACGTTTTATTCACTTTTCTGAAGTGTGACGTGACGCAATCCGTAACATATTCCATTGGCTATAGTTCATCCGCAGAACATCTTTTAACCAACAATAACCTACCCTACGAGGACGTTCATATGTGGAAGCGCTTACTTCTTGTTACAGCAGTTTCGGCAGCCATGTCGTCTATGGCGATGGCCGCACCGTTAACCGTTGGATTTTCGCAGGTCGGATCTGAATCCGGCTGGCGCGCCGCTGAAACGAACGTGGCGAAAAGTGAGGCTGAAAAGCGCGGTATTACGCTGAAAATCGCTGATGGTCAGCAAAAGCAAGAGAACCAGATCAAAGCGGTGCGTTCATTTATCGCCCAGGGCGTGGATGCCATCTTTATCGCCCCGGTTGTCGCGACGGGCTGGGAGCCGGTGCTGAAGGAAGCCAAAGATGCTGAAATTCCTGTCTTCCTGCTCGACCGTTCCATCGACGTAAAAGACAAATCTCTCTATATGACCACCGTCACCGCCGATAACGTGCTGGAAGGCAAACTGATTGGTGACTGGCTGGTGAAGCAGGTGGATGGCAAGCCGTGTAACGTGGTTGAGTTGCAGGGAACGGTTGGTGCGAGCGTCGCGATCGACCGCAAGAAAGGGTTCGCGCAGGCCATCGCCAGCGCGCCAAACATTAAGATCGTCCGTTCTCAGTCCGGCGACTTCACCCGCAGCAAGGGTAAAGAGGTCATGGAAAGCTTCATTAAGGCAGAAAATAACGGCAAAAATATCTGCATGGTTTACGCCCACAACGACGACATGGCGATCGGCGCCATTCAGGCCATCAAAGAAGCGGGCCTGAAGCCGGGCAAAGATATCCTTACCGGCTCGATCGACGGCGTGCCGGACATCTACAAAGCGATGATTGACGGCGAAGCGAACGCCAGCGTTGAGCTGACGCCAAACATGGCGGGCCCGGCATTCGACGCGCTGGAGAAATTCAAGAAAGACGGCACGGTGCCTGAAAAAGTAACGGTCACCAAATCCACGCTCTACCTGCCGGACACGGCGAAAGAAGAATTAGAGAAGAAGAAAAATATGGGCTACTGATCAGTGACATTGCCGGGTGGCGCTGCGCTTACCCGCCCTACGATACGCTCATTTGTAGGCCGGATAAGCGTAGCGTCATCCGGCTTAATGCAGGGGGAAATCATGACCACCGAACAACACCAGGAAATCCTCCGCACCGAGGGCCTGAGTAAATTTTTCCCAGGCGTTAAGGCGCTGGATAACGTTGATTTCAGCCTGCGGCGTGGGGAGATCATGGCGTTGCTCGGCGAAAACGGCGCGGGGAAGTCGACGCTGATTAAAACCCTGACGGGGGTATATCACGCCGATCGCGGCGCTATCTGGCTGGAAGGTAATGCGATTTCGCCAAAGAATACCGCGCATGCACAGCAGCTGGGGATCGGCACGGTCTACCAGGAAGTGAACCTGCTGCCGAACATGTCGGTTGCGGACAACCTGTTTATAGGCCGCGAGCCCAGACGTTTTGGCCTGCTGCGCCGCAAAGAGATGGAAGCGCGCGCCACGAAGCTGATGGAGTCTTATGGTTTCTCTCTCGACGTGCGCGAACCGCTGAACCGCTTTTCCGTGGCGATGCAGCAGATCGTCGCGATCTGTCGCGCTATCGATCTCTCGGCGAAAGTGCTGATCCTCGATGAACCCACCGCCAGCCTCGATACCCAGGAAGTGGAGATGCTCTTTACCCTGATGCGCCAGCTGCGCGATCAGGGCGTGAGCCTGATCTTTGTTACGCACTTCCTCGATCAGGTTTACGAGGTAAGCGATCGCATCACGGTGCTGCGCAACGGCGGCTTTGTCGGCTGCCGGGAAACCCGCGAGCTGCCGCAGATTGAGCTGGTCAAAATGATGCTGGGCCGCGAGCTGGAGACCAACGTACTCCAGCGCGCGGGCCGCACGCTGCTGAGCGAAAAACCGATCGCCGCCTTTCAGGACTACGGCAAAAAAGGGACCATCGCGCCGTTTAACCTGGAGGTGCGCCCCGGCGAAATTGTGGGTCTGGCGGGTCTGTTAGGCTCCGGACGCACCGAAACCGCCGAAGTGATCTTCGGGATCAGGCCCGCCGACAGCGGAACGGCGCTGATCAAAGGTAAACCGCAAACGCTACGCTCGCCGCATCAGGCGTCGTGCCTCGGGGTGGGTTTCTGCCCGGAAGACAGGAAAACGGACGGAATTATTGCCGCCGCCTCGGTGCGGGAAAACATCATTCTGGCGCTACAGGCCCAGCGCGGCTGGCTGCGTCCGATCCCGCGTAAAGAGCAAAACGCCATTGCCGAGCGCTTTATCCGCCAGCTCGGTATACGTACCCCGAGCACCGAACAGCCCATTGAGTTTCTCTCCGGCGGCAACCAGCAGAAGGTGCTGCTCTCTCGCTGGCTGCTGACCAAACCGCAGTTCCTGATCCTCGACGAGCCCACGCGCGGCATCGACGTGGGCGCGCACGCCGAAATCATCCGGCTTATCGAAACGCTGTGTGCCGACGGTCTGGCGCTGCTGGTGATCTCGTCTGAGCTGGAGGAGCTGGTTGGCTATGCCGATCGCGTCATCATCATGCGCGATCGCAGGCAGGTGGCTGAGATCCCGCTGGATAAGCTGTCCGTTCCGGCGATCATGAATGCCATCGCGGCGTAAGGAGTCAAATGTGATGTCCCGTTCTCTTTCGCAAACTGGCGAAGCGAAGCGCCGCTTCAGCTGGCCGACCGGCACGCCGCAAATCGTGGCGCTGCTGCTGGTGCTGCTGGTGGATAGCCTGGTAGCCCCGCATTTTTTCCAGATCGTCGTGCAGGATGGCCGCCTGTTTGGAAGCCCGATCGACATCTTAAACCGTGCCGCGCCCGTAGCGCTGCTGGCGATTGGCATGACGCTGGTGATTGCCACCGGCGGGATCGACCTCTCCGTCGGTGCGGTAATGGCGATTGCGGGCGCCACCGCTGCCTCGATGACCGTTGCCGGGCACAGCCTGCCGGTGGTTCTGCTCGCCGCGCTGGGGTCAGGCGTATTAGCCGGGCTGTGGAACGGCATTCTGGTCGCGGTGCTCAAGATCCAGCCGTTTGTCGCGACGTTGATTTTGATGGTGGCCGGGCGCGGCGTGGCGCAGCTTATTACCTCCGGTCAAATCGTCACCTTTAGCTCCCCGAGCCTGGCGTGGATCGGCAGCGGTAACGTCCTGTACTTCCCGACGCCGGTGATCGTTGCCCTCGTTACGCTGGTTATCTTTTGGCTTTTCACCCGCAAAACGGCGCTCGGGATGTTCATCGAAGCGGTGGGGATTAACATTCGGGCCGCGAAAAACGCTGGGGTGAATACCCGGCTGATGGTGATGCTGACCTACGTCCTGAGCGGCGTCTGCGCCGCGATTGCCGGGGTGATCGTGGCCGCCGATATTCGTGGGGCGGATGCCAACAACGCCGGGCTCTGGCTGGAGCTGGACGCGATCCTCGCGGTGGTGATCGGCGGCGGATCGCTGATGGGCGGACGGTTTAACCTGCTGCTCTCGGTGGTGGGGGCGCTGATTATTCAGGGTATGAATACCGGTATTTTGCTCTCCGGCTTCCAGCCGGAGCTCAATCAGGTCGTCAAAGCGGTCGTGGTGCTTATCGTACTTATCGTGCAGTCGCCGCGCTTTATCACTCTCATTAAGGGGATCCGCGGTCATGATAAAACGTAATTTGCCGTTAACGATCACGCTGGGCGTGTTCGTGCTGGGCTACCTCTACTGCCTGACCCAGTTCCCGGGGTTCGCCTCCACGCGGGTGATTTGCAACATTCTGACCGATAACGCGTTTCTCGGGATTATTGCCGTCGGCATGACCTTTGTGGTCCTCTCCGGCGGGATCGACCTCTCCGTTGGGTCGGTGATCGCCTTTACCGGCGTGTTCCTTGCCAAGGCCATTGGCTACTGGGGCATTTCGCCGCTGCTGGCGTTCCCGCTGGTGCTGGCCATGGGCTGCGCGTTCGGCGCCTTTATGGGGCTTTTAATCGACGCGCTGAAAATCCCGGCGTTTATCATCACCCTTGCCGGGATGTTCTTCCTGCGCGGCGTGAGCTATCTGGTGTCGGAGGAGTCGATTCCGATTAACCATCCGATCTACGACACGCTCTCCAGCCTGGCGTGGAAAATTCCCGGCGGAGGGCGCCTGAGCGCGATGGGGCTGCTGATGCTGGGCGTGGTGGTGATCGGGATCTTCCTCGCCCACCGTACCCGGTTTGGTAATCAGGTGTATGCCATTGGCGGCAGCGCCACGTCCGCGAACCTGATGGGGATTTCCACGCGCAGCACCACTATCCGCATCTACATGCTTTCGACCGGCCTTGCCACGCTCGCGGGGATTGTGTTTTCGGTGTACACCCAGGCAGGTTATGCGCTGGCGGGGGTGGGGGTTGAGCTGGACGCCATTGCCTCGGTGGTCATCGGCGGCACGCTGCTCAGCGGCGGCGTGGGGACGGTGCTCGGCACGCTATTTGGCGTGGCGATCCAGGGGCTGATTCAGACCTACATCAACTTCGACGGCACGCTTAGCTCCTGGTGGACTAAAATCGCCATCGGCATTCTGCTGTTTATTTTTATCGCGCTCCAGCGCGGCCTGACGGTGCTGTGGGAGAACCGCCAAAGCTCGCCTGTTACCCGTGTCAATACCTCTGTAACAGGGCGATAACGTGCTGAAATTGCTTAAAGTCTAAACATTTTCCGGTAGCGGCCGATACTCTTTTTTTATGCCCAGAAATATCTCGCTACCGGAAATAACATCATGCTTAAAACGCTATCGATTCGTACCGGCTTGCTCTCTTTACTGGCCGTTATGACCCTTCTGCTGCTGATTGTCAGCGGCATCGGCATTTATGCCCTTACACAAAGCTCCGCTTCTCTCCAGCGCATCAATCACCTTCAGGGTGAACAGATGGTGCAGCTGAATGCCGGCTATACGCTGATCCTGCGCGCGCGTAACGAAGCGGGTCAGGCCGTCCGCATGATGGAGGTCGGGCTGCTGGACGATGCGGCCAAGGCGGTCAAAACCATTAACCAGGAAGTGACGCTGGCACAGAAAACGCTGAAGGGCGTGATCGGCGGTGGCGTGGCGGATGAACAGGGACAAAAGCTGCTGGATAAGGTCGCCGCGAGCCTGGCGATGTACAACCAGCAGGGCATCACCCCGATGCTGAACGCCCTGAACGAGCAAAGCGCGGACGGCTATTACGATCTGCTGGAAAGCAAGCTGGTGCCGGTGGCGAAGCAGTTTGATAACGATATGCAGGCGTTCCAGGCGTGGAGCGAGGCGCGCGGCAAAGCGGAAGTGAGCGCCGTGCAGGCGAGTAAAACCCGCGTGCTGATCCTGATTATCGTCGCGGCGCTGCTGACGGCAGGCATTATCGTGCTGGCCTGGCTGGTGCTGCGCCATATGCTGCTCAAGCCGCTTTCAGCCTCAATTGCCCAGCTGGAACACGTGGCGGCAGGGGATTTAACCTACGCCCTGAACGCGCCTGCGAGCCAGGAATTTAATCGCCTCAACGCGGCCATCGAAGAGATGCGTCAGTCGCTGATGGGCTCCGTCCTGCGCGTGCGCGACGCCAGCTCGCAGATTGATACCGGCAGCCGCGAGCTGACGGCCGGGAACCTGAACCTTGCCCAGCGCACGGAATCTACCGCCACGTCGCTGGAGCAGACGGCCGCCAGTATGGAAGAGATCACCGCCACGGTGAAACGTAACGCCGAAAACGCCGGGCAGGCGCACCAGCTGGCGCAGTCGGTCTCCGACACCGCCGATCGCGGCAGCGAAATGGTGTGCTACGTCATCGAGAAGATGCGCGATATCTCCGGCAGCGCGGCGCGCATCGCCGATATCCTGAGCGTTATCGACGGGATCGCCTTCCAGACCAATATTCTGGCGCTGAACGCGTCCGTAGAAGCGGCGCGTGCGGGCGAGCAGGGACGGGGTTTTGCGGTCGTGGCGGGTGAGGTGCGCAATCTCGCCAGCCGCAGTGCCGATGCCGCGAAAGAGATCCGCTCGCTTATCAGCGATTCGCAAACCCACGTGAACGAGGGCAGCGAGCTGGCGCAACAGGCCGGTGAGACGATGGACGAGATCGCCACCGAAGTGCTGCGTATGACCAAACTGATGCGAGAAATTGCGACGGCCTCCCAGGAGCAGAGCCGCGGCATTGAGCAGGTGAATATCGCCGTTAATCAGATGGATGAAACGGCGCAACAAAACGCGGCGCTGGTTCAACAATCCTCTGCGGCAACACGTTCCCTGGAGGCGCAGTCGCGCGAGCTGATGGAGGCGATGGCCTCCTTCAGGCTGACGGCGCAAACGGCATGATAAAAAAAGGGGAGCCTGTCAGGCTCCCCTTTTTACGCCTTACGCGTCCGGGAATTCGCGGATCATGCGTTCAACGTCTTCCACCATATGGTTATTGCCGACGAAGAACGAACGGCGCTGGTGCAGGCTTTCCGGCACGATATCCAGAATACGCTCTTTACCGTCGCTCGCCTTGCCGCCCGCCTGCTCGGCCAGGAACGCCATCGGGTTGCACTCGTACAGCAGACGCAGCTTCCCGTCAGGATGGCTTGCCGTGCTTGGATAAAGGTAAATCCCGCCCTTCAGCAGGTTGCGGTGGAAATCCGCCACCAGCGAGCCGATATAGCGCGAGGTGTACGGGCGCTGCGTGGCTTTATCCTCTTCCTGGCAGAACTTGATGTACTTCTTCACGCCGTTCGGGAATTTGATGTAGTTGCCTTCGTTGATGGAGTAGGTATTGCCCTTCTCCGGGAAGCGCATACGCTCCTGGCACAGGCAGAACACGCCCAGTGACGGATCGTAGGTAAAGGCGTGCACGCCGCAGCCGGTGGTGTACACCAGCATGGTGGACGAGCCATACACCACGTAGCCGGCGGCAACCTGATTGCTGCCCGGTTGCAGGAAGTCTTCTTCCGTCACCGGTGTGCCAACCGGCGTAACGCGACGGTAGATGGAGAAAATGGTACCAACAGAAACGTTAACGTCGATGTTGGAGGAGCCGTCGAGCGGATCCATCAGAACAACGTATTTCGCGTGTTCGCACCCTTCGAAGACGACGATCTCATCTTCTTCTTCAGAGGCGATACCCGCAACGATGTCGCGCGCGCGCAGTGCTGCTTTCAGTTTTTCATTGGCGAACAGGTCGAGTTTTTGCTGAACCTCACCCTGAACGTTCTCGGCACCGCTGGCACCCAGGATATCGACCAGACCGGCCTTGTTGATATCGCGGTGGATGATCTTAGCGCCCAGCTTTATTGCCGACAGCAAAGCAGTGAGCTCACCCGTAGCATGAGAGAACTCGTGCTGCTTTTCGACAATAAATTCACCTAACGTTTTCATAACACTTTCCCTGCATCTTATGTTGAGTAAAGCGGTTGATGTCCAACAATCTTAACAAACATTCAAATATTAGCGCAGAGGTGAATCGCGCCAGCAAAATACGGATTTACCTGAAATGCGTTTCACAGCCGCTGACATGTGGGTAAAATGTGCGCCACATTGAAGAAGGATAGTGACGTATGCGCATTCATATATTGGGGATTTGTGGCACTTTCATGGGCGGACTGGCAATGCTGGCGCGCTCGCTGGGCCATGAAGTGACAGGTTCGGACGCCAATGTGTATCCGCCGATGAGCACGCTGCTGGAGAAGCAGGGAATTTCTCTGATTCAGGGATACGACGCCAGCCAGCTGGAGCCGCAGCCGGATCTGGTGATCGTTGGCAACGCCATGACCCGTGGGAATCCATGCGTTGAAGCAGTGCTGGAACGCAATATCCCGTACATGTCTGGCCCGCAGTGGCTGCATGATTTTGTCCTGCGCGACCGCTGGGTGGTCGCCGTTGCCGGGACGCACGGCAAAACCACCACCGCCGGCATGGCGACCTGGATCCTCGAAGCCTGCGGTTACAAGCCGGGCTTCGTCATCGGCGGCGTGCCGGGGAATTTCGACGTTTCCGCGCGTCTGGGCGACAGCCCGTTCTTTGTGATTGAAGCGGATGAATACGACTGCGCATTCTTCGACAAGCGATCCAAATTCGTGCACTACTGCCCGCGCACGCTGATCCTCAACAACCTTGAGTTCGATCACGCGGATATCTTTGACGACCTGAAGGCGATCCAGAAACAGTTCCACCACCTGGTGCGCATCGTGCCGGGCCAGGGCCGTATCATCCTGCCGGAGAACGACATCAACCTGAAGCAGACCCTGGCGATGGGCTGCTGGAGCGAGCAGGAGCTGGTGGGCGAGCAGGGCCACTGGCAGGCGAAAAAACTGAACGCCGATGCCTCCGAGTGGGAAGTGCTGCTCGACGGTGAGAAAGTCGGTGAAGTGAAGTGGGGCCTGGTGGGCGAACACAACATGCACAACGGCCTGATGGCGATAGCGGCGGCGCGTCATGTGGGGGTTCTGCCTGCGGATGCCGCCAGTGCGCTGGGCACGTTTATCAACGCCCGTCGTCGTCTGGAACTGCGTGGTGAAGCCCACGGCGTGACGGTGTACGACGATTTCGCGCACCACCCAACCGCCATTCTGGCGACGCTTGCCGCATTGCGTGGCAAAGTCGGCGGCACCGCGCGCATTCTGGCCGTACTGGAACCGCGTTCAAACACCATGAAAATGGGGATCTGCAAAGACGATCTCGCGCCGTCCTTAGGGCGTGCCGATGAGGTCTTCCTGCTGCAACCGCAGCATATTCCGTGGCAGGTGGCCGAAGTGGCCGATGCCTGCATTCAGCCGGCGCACTGGAGTGCGGACGTGGATGTCTTAGCGGATATGGTGGTGAAAGCCGCACAGCCTGGCGACCACATTCTGGTGATGAGCAACGGCGGGTTTGGTGGGATCCATCAGAAGCTGCTGGACGGTCTGGCGAAGAAAGCCGCAGCCGCAGCGTAAAAAAAAGCCCGGTGGCGCTAG
>NZ_SJON01000013.1 GCF_004331385.1 Enterobacter quasihormaechei | reverse complement strand
AACGCGGCTTTCAGCTCACCGTTGCGAGGTCCCGTATAATACGTTTTCCTCATTCAGAGTCAAGCAATTATTTTTACTTTTCTCTGTTGGCGTTCATCTCTGAACCCCGCTGTCCCGGCGGCCTGTAAGCCGTTGTTCCGTGTCAGTGGAGGCGCATTATAGGGAGTTCTCAGACGTTGACAACCCCTCTTTGAAAAAAAACGTTCAACCGTCTCTTTTTTGCTCAAAACCGTGCTACAGCGCCAGTTTTTCGAGCGTTTCGAAGCCGTAACGCTGTAAAACGGGTAAAAGTTGTTCAGTTTCTTTTGTTATCGCCATACAGAAAGCGATGTTCGCTTCCGCTGATTTCGCATCCGGCGCCTCGTGTTCCAGCAGCCAGGCCGTCCGACGCGCAATCGCCGCACCGGAATCCACCAGCCGGGTTCCTTCAGGCAGGACCTTTAATAGCTCTTCCTGTAACAACGGGAAATGGGTACATCCAAGAACAACCGTATCCGGGGGTTCCTGCATCCGCAGCCATGGACGCAGAATGCGGCGCAACTCTTCAAGCGAGACCGTCTCGCCGTGCAGCTTCGCTTCCGCCATTTCCACCAGCTCCGCGGAACCGAGCATGGCGATCTGGCATTCATTGGCAAAGCGCTCAATAAGCTCGCGCGTATAAGGACGTTTTACCGTACCGCGCGTCGCCAGCAAACCCACGATGCCGTTCGCCGTCAGACGCGCAGCAGGTTTAATTGCCGGCACAACGCCCACAACCGGGAACGGGAATTTTTCGCGCAGGGCAGGAAGAGAGACCGTGCTTGCCGTATTGCAGGCAATCACCGCCAGCGCCAGGGGGTAGCGCTTTTGAACCGCGGTAACGATTTCAACCACGCGCTCAACGATAAAGTCTTCACTCTTTTCCCCATACGGGAACGCGACGTTATCGAAGGCGTAGATGTAATGGAGATCCGGCAGGAGCTGCCGAATCTCATCATAGACTGAAAGCCCACCGACGCCGGAATCAAACACCAGCACGGTGGGACGCGGATCAGAAGGTGTAGCTGCCAGACAAGGTGTATTCCCGTCCTGCAGTTTCGTAGCCATAAACTGTCTCGTAATCTTTATCGAACAGGTTGGCTATTTTACCACGAACTGTGAGATGAGAGGTGACAGGATATGAAACCGCGACATCCCACAGGCTGACGCCGCCCATTTTTACGCGTTCTGTTGCATAGGTATTGGGATCAACGGCAACGTCATAGCGGGTGCCCAGATAACGGTACGCCAGATTCCAGTCGAGGTCCCACACCTGCCAGTCAAGCTGATACTTAACCTGCTGCTTTGAGCGACGCGCCAGGACTTTGTTGGTTTTCGCATTGCGCGGGTCAACGTAGTCATAGGAAATTTGGTGCCCTACCGGTCCGGTATCGAACTGCGCCGTCGCCTCAATCCCTTTGATGCGAGCCTTATCCACGTTGTAATAACGGTAAGTCCGCGGGTCGCTGTTAATCAGGTTATCAATATCATTACGATAACCCGTCACGCGCCAGTTTACCGGCCCCGTCAGGCCTTCAAAACCACCTTCCCACTGCTTACTCTCTTCTGGCTTCAGGTCCGGATTGCCGTAATCCTTACTGTGGATCTGGCTCATGGTCGGCGCTTTATACGCTGTGCCGTAAGAACCGATGATGCGATACCCGTCGATGAACTCCCACGCGGCGCTGGTCTGCCAGGTGGCATGATTGCCAAAGTTAGAGTTGTCGTCATTACGCGCCGCCGCTTCCAGCGTCACGCTGTTGAACTGCTGCATCGCTGAAAGGAACACGCCGGTGTTACGCTGTTCGTAACCTTTATCCAGATAGCCCGTTCCCGCCTGGGTTTTCTGCTTCTGCCAGTCCAGACCCGCGCCGATATTGCCGTGTCCCACTTCAACCGTATTCAGCCACTGGGTGGTGTACTGCTTCACGTCATCCATGGTTGCGGAGTCAGCGTAGCGGCCTTTTTTCGGATCATAGTTCTGGTCTTTGCTGCGGCCATAGCCTGCCACCAGCTGTGACTGAAAGATACCCTGGTTGTAACGCAACCCGGTGTCCCAGTTCTGGCTGTAGACCTGACGCGTGTCCGGACGCCCGTCAATGCCGGTCGCGCCATAGTGATCGTAACCGTCGTACGCGGAGCGGTTATCGTAGCCAAAGCCACGGAAGAACCCGCTGACGCTGTCGGTAAACTGCTGTTCCACCGAGCCAAACAGAGATTTACTCATAAAACCATCGCGGTCTGGCTGGCGCGGGGCATCTTTTGCGGCAATATCAAAACCACGGGTATAGGTGTAATCCCCGGCCATGGTGATTTTCGTTTTATCGAACACCTGCTGGAAGGCACCGTTATAGTTTTGATACCCCTTTGAACCAACGCCCGCCGAAATTTCCGCGCCCGGCTTATCGCGCCCGGTAATGATGTTAATCACGCCGCCAATCGCGTCGGAGCCGTACAGCGCCGAACGCGGGCCGCGAATGTACTCAATACGCTGAATCAGCGAGGTCGGGATCTGGCTTAAGTCGGGAACGTTGCTGATCCCGGCATTGTTCAGGGGGATGCCATCAATCAGCACCAGAACATGACGGGATTCCGTACCGCGAATAAACGTAGAAGAGGTCGACCCCATCCCACCGCTTTGTGCGATGTCCACGCCCGGCAGGCGTGACATGATTTCCACAACGCTCGTTGCCTGCCAGCGTTCAATATCCTCACGCGTCACGACGGATGTCGGAGCCAGAACAGTTTTTGCCGGTTGTTCGAAACGGTTTGCTGTCACCACCAACGAGTCAGCGCTTTCCTGCGCCCAGCCCGAAAATGCCGTGACGGAAAACGCCGTCAACAGCGATACTTTTTTAATCATTGTTAAAGCATCCATAATATAAGAAGGATGCCGCAGGCCTCATCGATAGCACGCGATGATGAAACCAAATGCGACGTGGTCCCGGCAGGTCTTCGGGCTGGGTGGCGTTTATGGATGAAGACTTCCCGTTTTCACAGTGTCTGTAACTCTCATCCCGCCAGTCTTTACCGCTGCGCGTCAGCTCCAGATTTGCACTGGATTCCCTTTTCACTCTCAGGAGACCGGAAACAGAATGCTACAATTAGACACGTATAGATGTCCAGATAGCTATTAGCCATTAAATCTGGACATCCCCTGCACAATCCCTACAATCCCCGCGTAATTCTTTCTCACTCAGGATGCATCATGACCCCAGAACACCTCCCGACAGAACAGTACGACGCACAGCTGGCAGAAAAAGTTGTCCGCCTGCAAAGTATGATGACGCCATTCAACGCGCCCGTTCCTGAGGTGTTTCGTTCTCCGGTCAGCCACTACCGTATGCGCGCCGAGTTTCGCATCTGGCACGATGGCGATGACCTGTACCACATCATTTTCGATCAGCAGACGAAATCCCGCATTCGCGTAGACAGTTTTCCGGCGGCAAGTGAACTGATAAACCAGCTGATGACGCTGATGATTGACGGCGTGCGCAACAATCCAGTGCTGCGCAACAAGCTGTTCCAGATAGACTACCTGACCACCCAAAGCAATCAGGCCATTGTCTCTCTGCTCTATCACAAAGCGCTGACCGACGAGTGGC
Source organism: Enterobacter quasihormaechei (assembly GCF_004331385.1). Taxonomy (GTDB): domain Bacteria; phylum Pseudomonadota; class Gammaproteobacteria; order Enterobacterales; family Enterobacteriaceae; genus Enterobacter; species Enterobacter quasihormaechei. The sequence goes on along the minus strand of NZ_SJON01000013.1, from coordinate 114,233 downwards.
GCGAGCAGGCCGAAGCCCTGCGCGATGCGCTGCGCGCGCAGAACATCAACGTGCACCTGATTGGCCGCGCGACCAAAACCAAAATCATGCTGGATCAGGATTACGTCGATGAGCGTCTGCCGGTAGCGGGTAAAGAGATGGTTTACCGTCAGGTGGAGAACAGCTTCACCCAGCCGAACGCCGCCATGAACGTGCAGATGCTGGAGTGGGCGCTGAACGCGACGGAAGGGTCGACGGGCGATCTGCTGGAACTGTACTGCGGTAACGGTAACTTCTCGCTGGCGCTGGCGCGTAACTTCGATCGCGTGCTGGCGACGGAAATTGCCAAACCGTCGGTGGCGGCCGCGCAGTACAACATCGCCGCTAACCACATCGATAACGTACAAATCATTCGTATGGCGGCAGAAGAGTTCACCCAGGCGATGAATGGCGTACGTGAGTTTAACCGCCTGCAAGGCATTGATTTGAAGAGCTACCAGTGCGAGACGATTTTTGTCGATCCGCCACGCAGCGGGCTGGATAGCGAAACCGAGAAGATGGTGCAGGCGTACCCGCGTATTTTGTACATCTCCTGTAACCCGGAGACGCTTTGCAAGAATCTGGAAACATTGAGCCAGACGCACAAGGTTGAACGTCTGGCGCTGTTCGATCAGTTCCCGTATACGCACCATATGGAGTGCGGCGTACTGCTTACTGCAAAGTGATGTGAATCTTGTAGGGCAGGTAAGCGAAGCGCCACCTGCCAAAAAAGCCGGATGGCGCTTCGCTTATCCGGCCTACAATGACAAAACCCTTTACTCTGGCAACTGGCTCTTGCGGCTACGCATACGAGAGCCAATCCAGAACACCAGCGCCACGGACAGTACCGCAGGCAGGAAGTTAGAGCCAATATCCGGGTATTCCGCACGCACCACGGTGCTGTACAACAGCACACCCAGGATAAAACTGGCTGCGGCCAGCCCCGGTAACCCGACAGGCATGGTGCGGTTCAGATAACGTTGATGCAGGCAGTACACCGTCAGCACCAGCGCGATAATCGGGAAAATCGAGAACGGTACAATTGAGCTGAAAACCGCCGCAAACGTACCATTAATGGATAAGCCAGCGATCAATGCCAGCAACAGCGTTCCTTTATCCTGACCTGACTGTTTCATTACTCACCTTCACTCATCGTTTTGATGTGCCAACTTCTCTTGTTCACGGCGATACCAGTAGTACGCACCTTTAGAAATCATCCGCAGCTGCAATACCAGTCGCTCTTCGAGTTGCTTACGTTGTTCAATGCTGACGTCCAGCGCTTCGGCACCCGCGCTGAACACAATCGTCACCATCGCCTCAGCCTGTGCTTCGGTAAACGCACGCGGCATATGGTTTTCGAGTTCCAGATAGTCGGCAAGTTCCGCGATGAAATGCTGAATTTCACGCGCGACGGCGGCACGAAACGCGGCTGACGTCCCGGAACGCTCACGCAACAGCAGGCGAAACGCGTTAGGGTTATTGCCGATAAATTCCATAAATGTCGATACGGAGGTGCGGATCACGCTGCCGCCTTTGGCGATACGCTGACGCGCCTGACGCATAAGCTGGCGCAGCATTAAACCGCTCTCGTCGACCATGGTCAGGCCCAGTTCATCCACATCACGGAAATGACGATAGAAGGACGTTGGCGCAATCCCGGCCTCGCGCGCCACTTCACGCAGGCTCAAACTGGCAAAACTCCGCTCAGCACTCAGTTGACTGAATGCGGCTTCCACCAGCGAACGCCGGGTTTTCTCTTTTTGTTGTGCTCTTACGCCCATCACGATAGTTGAATCCTTCCAAAGGCCCGTTGGCACTATACCAGAGAATAAAATTAATCTGTTTACCTGGCTTTGTGAATGATTGTTTACGCGCGGTTTGTGCCCCACTGCCCGAAAAAAGCACAACGATAATTGGGTTACCCAGGCAATGATGTTATGATTCTGTTGCTTTTATGTATAAGAATAGGTAAGCCTTGCCATGCCACATTCCTACGATTACGACGCAATAGTTATTGGTTCCGGCCCCGGCGGCGAAGGTGCTGCTATGGGTCTGGTAAAACAGGGAGCCAGAGTAGCGGTGATTGAGCGCTACCATAATGTTGGCGGCGGTTGCACCCACTGGGGCACCATCCCTTCGAAAGCCCTCCGCCACGCCGTTAGCCGCATTATCGAATTTAACCAGAACCCTCTTTACAGCGACCACTCCCGACTTCTTCGTTCCTCCTTTGCCGATATCCTGAATCACGCAGACACGGTCATTAACCAGCAGACGCGCATGCGTCAGGGTTTTTATGAGCGCAACCACTGTGAAATTCTGCAAGGCAACGCCCATTTTGTGGATGAACACACCCTGGCGCTGGAATGCCACGATGGTTCGGTTGAGACGCTCACCGCTGAAAAATTTGTGATCGCCTGCGGTTCCCGTCCGTACCATCCGGCAGACGTGGACTTCTCGCACCCGCGCATTTACGACAGCGACTCCATCCTCAGCCTGCATCACGAGCCACGCCATGTGATCATCTATGGTGCGGGGGTGATTGGCTGTGAATATGCCTCGATCTTCCGCGGAATGGAGGTCAAAGTTGACCTGATTAACACCCGTGACCGCCTGCTGGCGTTCCTCGATCAGGAGATGTCGGACTCTCTCTCCTACCACTTCTGGAACAGCGGCGTGGTGATTCGCCACAACGAAGAGTACGAAAAGATTGAGGGCTGCGACGACGGTGTGATCATGCACCTGAAGTCAGGTAAGAAGCTGAAGGCAGACTGCCTGCTGTACGCCAACGGCCGTACCGGCAACACGGATTCATTGCAGCTGGAGAATATCGGGCTCGAAACCGACAGCCGCGGTCAGCTGAAGGTCAACAGCATGTATCAGACCGCGCTGCCGCACGTATACGCGGTGGGCGACGTGATTGGTTACCCAAGCCTGGCCTCCGCTGCGTACGATCAGGGCCGCATCGCCGCACAGGCCCTGGTGAAAGGTGAAGCGACGGCGCATCTGATCGAAGATATCCCGACGGGTATCTACACCATTCCGGAAATCAGTTCTGTCGGGAAAACCGAGCAGCAGCTGACGGCCATGAAGGTGCCTTACGAGGTGGGTCGTGCCCAGTTTAAACATCTGGCGCGGGCGCAAATCGTGGGGATGAGCGTGGGTACGCTGAAGATCCTGTTCCATCGCGAGACGAAAGAGATCCTCGGTATTCACTGCTTCGGTGAACGCGCGGCGGAAATCATTCACATCGGCCAGGCGATCATGGAGCAAAAAGGTGGTGGCAACACCATTGAGTACTTCGTTAACACCACCTTTAACTACCCGACCATGGCGGAAGCCTATCGGGTAGCCGCGCTGAACGGCTTAAACCGCCTGTTTTAACGCGCTGTCGAAATGGCCATCCATCGCACCGCGGATGGCCTCTGCCAGCTGCTCATAGCGGCTGCGCAGCGGTGAACCCGGACGATAAACCAGACCAATGGTGCGACGCGGCTCCGGCTTGATGCACGGCAGATAGACCACGCCATCGCGTTTACGCTCGTGCGGCACCGCCAGCGCCGGCAGCAGCGTAATACCGCTTCCCGCCGCCACCATATTACGCAGCGTTTCCAGACTGGTTGCGCGGAAATGGGTATCTTCGTCAGCGCCCGCTTCGAAGCAGAAGCCCATCGCCTGATCGCGCAGGCAGTGGCCGTCTTCCAGCATCAACAGCTTTTCCCCGGCCAGATCGGCCATCGGCACGCGATCGCGGTTCGCCCATGGGTGATCTTCATAGATCGCCAGCATCATCGGTTCGTCGAACAGCGGGACTTCAATAAACGCTTCACTCTCTTTGACCAGCGCCAGAATCGCACAGTCGAGCTTGCCGCTGTCCAGCTGCGCCAGCAGCTGATGGGTTTGCGCTTCGTGCAGGTACATTTCGAGTTTCGGGAACGTCTGGTGCAGCATTGGAATGATTTGCGGCAACAGGTACGGGCCAACGGTTGGGATCAGGCCAATATGCAGCGGGCCGGACATCGCCTCCCCCTGCTGGCTTGCCATTTCCTTGAGCACTTTGACCTCGCGCAGCACGGTGCGCGCCTGATCCACCAGCAGCAGACCTGCCTGGGTGAACAGTACCTTACGACTGGTGCGCTCCAGCAGCATTACGCCCAGCTCATCTTCCAGCTTGCGGATCTGTCCGCTCAGGGTAGGCTGGCTGACATGGCAGGAATCTGCCGCGCGGCGAAAATGGCGGTGCTCGGCTAACGCTACCAGGTATTCAAGATCACGAATATTCATTATTCATCCTCCGTCGCCACGATAGTTCATGGCGATAGATAGCATAGCAATGAACGATTATCCCTATCAAGCATTCTGTTGAATAATACGCCACATAGACGAGGCGGCCGTGTTTGACCCTTGACGTCCCCGCACCGTCAGCGAGTTTCTCTCAAAACTCGAAAAACTAAAGCCAACGTGAACTTTTGCGGACCCCGTGGTCCGCTTTTTTTTTGCAAAAAAAAGCCCAACTCAGGGCTGGGCTGGGGTTTTGTAGGTCGGGTCAGGCGAAGCCGCCACCCGACGTTTCAGGCATCAAATCAGGCGGTTTTTCGCATCCGCAATCGCCTGCGCCACCTGCTTCGGCGATACGCCGCCTTTCGCTGCACGCTTATCCAGGCAGGATTGCAGAGCCAGAATCGGATAGACGTCATCCCCGATTACCGCGCTGAATTTTTGCAGGTCGGCCAGCGCCAGCGCTTCAAGGGCTTTACCCTGACGAATCGCTTCCACTACCGCTTCGCCCACAATATGGTGCGCCTCGCGGAACGGTACGCCTTTCGCCACCAGGTAGTCCGCCAGCTCGGTGGAGTTAGCATAGCCCTGCTGCGCCGCTTCCTGACAGCGCGGACGTTTCACCTGAATGCCGTCCAGCACCAGCGCGCCCATGTGCAGGCAGTCCAGCCAGGTGTCGAGCGCGTCGAACAGCCCTTCTTTGTCTTCCTGCATATCTTTGTTATACGCCAGCGGCAGCCCTTTCAGGGTCATCATCATGCCGGTGAGCGCGCCCTGCACGCGACCGCACTTGCCGCGGATCAGCTCCAGCGCGTCCGGGTTTTTCTTCTGCGGCATCAGTGATGAGCCTGAGGTCACACGGTCGGACAGCTCCACGAAGCCCGCTTCGCCAGAGTTAAAGAAGATCAGGTCTTCGGCAAAGCGCGACAGGTGCACCATCCCGATAGACGCATTCGACAGCAGCTCCAGCACGTGGTCACGGTCAGAGACGCTGTCCAGGCTGTTGCGGGTGGCGGAAGCAAAGCCCAGCCAGCCTGCCAGCTGTTCGCGGTCGATTTCATATGCGGTACCGGCCAGCGCGCCGCTGCCCAGCGGGCTCACGTCCAGACGCGTTAGGGTATCCTGCAACCGGCTTTCATCACGCGCCAGCATCTCAACGTAGGCCAGACACCAGTGCGCGAACGTCACCGGCTGCGCGCGTTGCAGGTGGGTATAACCCGGCATCACCGCGTCCTGGTTGTTCTGCGCGGTTTCCACCAGCGCGCCCTGCAACTGACGATTTGCCGCCAGCAGTTCGCCTATGGTCTCTTTGCACCACAGCTTCAGGTCGGTCGCAACCTGGTCATTACGGCTACGGCCGGTATGCAGTTTTTTACCCAGCTGGCCGACTTTGTCGATGAGTTTACCTTCCACCCAGCTGTGAATATCTTCAGCATCGCTCTGGAGGATTTGCTGAGGATCCAGACGCACCTCTTCCAGCAGGTTGTTCAGCGCCTCTTCCAGCTGCTGCTGTTCGTCTGAGGTCAGCACGCCAACGGTCACCAGCGCTTTGGACCAGGCCACAGAGCCGACGATATCCTGTTCGGCCAGGCGGTAGTCGAAGCGCAAAGAGTCATTGAACTGTTTGAACCGCTGATCCGCTGCCTGTGTAAAACGCCCACCCCAAAGTGCCATAACGAATTTCCTTAATGATGATATTTTTGCCCGGTGGCGCTGCGCTTACCGGGCCTACAAAATTCACGTAGGCCGGATAAGCGAAGCGCCATCCGGCACAGAATCTTAAGCCAGAATACGCGTACCAATCGGCGTGCCGTTAAACAGCGCCGGAAGCTGCTCCGCGTGGCGCCAGGAGGCGATATCCACCGGGCGACCCAGCGTGCGCGCCGCATCCAGCGCCGCATTCACCTTAACGATCATGCCGTCGGTAATAATGCCCTGATCGATCAGCTGCTCGGCTTTTGCGGCGGTCATTTCCGCAATACGCTGGCCTTTGCCGTCCAGAATGCCGCTCACGTCGGAGAGCAGGATCAGGTCAGCGCCCAGCGTGGCCGCCAGGGCGGTTGCCGCCTGGTCCGCGTTGACGTTCATCAGCTCGCCCGCTTCGGTCACGCCGATAGAGCTCACCACCGGCAGAAAACCGCCTTCCAGCAGGGTGTTAATCAGCTTAGGCGAACCTGGCTGCGCCAGTCCAACATGGCCGAGCGCTTCGTCAAGCTGGGTCACTTTTACGCTGTCACCGTCGCCCAGGTAGAGGCCAACGGAGGCGATATGGTGTTTCTTCGCCCATGCCAGCAGCGTTTTGTTCGCCGTGCCCGCCAGCGCGCCGGTAATGATGTCAATCTGGTCAGCAGGGGTGACGCGCAGGCCATTTTTCTTTTTCACCGGCAGATTCAGCCCTTTCATCAGCTCATCCACCACGCAGCCGCCGCCGTGCACAATCACCAGCGGACGCTGGTGCGATTCGCGATAGTTCACCAGCGCGGTAAACAGGCGCTCCAGCGCTTCTTCGCTGTCCAGCAGTACACCACCGAGTTTGATAATTAATGGGTTCATCATCACACCTTAAATAAGAGCCTGCGTTTCAGGGAAGCCGAAACGAATATTTGCACACTGCATTGCCTGTGCGGCAGCGCCTTTGAGTAAGTTATCTTCTGCGGCGACCACAATCAGATGCTCGCCCTGTACGGCAAAGCCGATATCGCAGAACGGCAGGCCAACCACGTTTTTCAATGCCGGCACGCCTTTGTCGTACAGACGCACCAGCGGTTTATCCGCGTATGCCTGCGTGAAGGCCTCGCTCACCTGCGCCTGGGTCACGCCCGGCTTCAGGCGGCAGGTAATAGTTTCGAGGATCCCGCGCGGGAAGCTGCCGAGGTGCGGGGTGAAGATCACCTCCGCGCCCAGATGCGTGGTGATTTCAGGGTGATGACGGTGATTGAACACGCCATACGGCTGAAGGCTCACTTCGCAGAAGCTGTTGGAGATAGCGGCCTTGCGCCCTGCTCCGCTCACGCCGCTGGTGGCGTTGATCACCGGCCACTGGTGCAGATCCAGCAGACCGGCGTCGATCAATGGCTTCAGCGAGAGCTGCGCCGCCGTCGGGTAGCAGCCCGGCACGGCAATCAGGTTCGCTTCTTTCAGTTTATCGGCGCTCCACTCCGCCAGGCCGTAGACCGCTTTTTCAAGCAGATCCGGATGCTGATGGGTGAAACCGTAATATTTTTCGTAGAACGCGCTGTCGTTTACGCGAAACGCGCCGGAGAGGTCAAAGACCACGCAGCCGGCCGCTAAAAATTGCGGTGCCAGGTCGTGGCTGACTTCATGCGCCGTGGCTAAAAACACCACATCAACGCCATCGGTGAACTCGCTGATGTCGGACATCGGCTGCAACGGCAGATCGACAATGCCTTTAAGCTGCGGATGCAAATCAGAAATTAACTTTCCGGCATCATTGCTTTGCGCTGACACGGTCAAAGCGGTTATGGTCATATGAGGGTGGCGATTTACGTAGCTTACAAGCTCTGCGCCCGCATAACCGCTAGCGCCTACAATCAGCGTATTCAACATCGGGTTCCTTTATGCTCAACGTTAATGTATTTTTATTCACATTTATTGCATGAATATTGATACTATCACGACCTAAGGTGTGTCAACAATGAAAATGAACTTACCGCCATTTATCGAGATTTACCGCGCCCTGATTGCCACACCCTCCATCAGCGCGACGGAAGAAGCGCTGGATCAGAGCAATGAGTCTTTAATCAATCTGCTGGCGGGTTGGTTTAGCGATCTTGGGTTTAACGTTGAGGTTCAGCCCGTCCCCGGAACACGCCACAAATTTAACCTGCTCGCCAGTACCGGAACCGGTGCGGGTGGCCTGCTGCTGGCCGGACATACCGACACCGTGCCGTTTGACGATGGCCGCTGGACGCGGGATCCGTTCACGCTGACCGAACACGACAACAAGCTCTACGGTCTCGGCACGGCGGACATGAAAGGCTTCTTCGCCTTTATCCTCGACGCGCTGCGTGACGTGGACGTGACAACCCTGAAAAAGCCGCTCTACATTCTGGCGACCGCCGATGAAGAGACCAGCATGGCGGGTGCACGTTATTTCTCTGAAAACACGTCGATTCGCCCGGACTGCGCGATCATCGGCGAGCCCACGTCTCTGCAACCGATTCGTGCGCACAAAGGGCATATTTCTACCGCGGTGCGCGTGCTGGGCCAGTCCGGCCACTCCAGCGATCCGGCGCGCGGCGTGAACGCCATTGAGCTGATGCACGACGCCATTGGCCGCATCATGACCCTGCGCGACGATTTGAAAGAGCGTTATCACTACGAGGCGTTTACCGTGCCTTATCCAACGCTGAACCTCGGTAGCCTGCACGGCGGCGATGCGTCCAACCGTATCTGCGCCTGCTGCGAACTGCATATGGATATTCGTCCGCTGCCGGGCATGACGCTGAGCGATCTGGATGGCCTGCTGAACGAAGCGCTGGCTCCGGTAAGCGAGCGCTGGCCGGGACGCCTGACGGTCTCTGAACTGCATCCGCCGATTCCAGGATACGAATGCCCGCCAGACCATCAGCTGGTTCAGGTCGTGGAAAAACTGCTCGGCGAGAAAACCGACGTGGTGAACTACTGCACCGAAGCGCCGTTTATACAGACCCTGTGCCCGACGCTGGTTCTTGGTCCTGGCTCCATTAACCAGGCCCATCAGCCGGATGAATATCTGGAAACCCGCTTCATCAAGCCCACCCGCGAACTGATTACCCAAGTTGTGCATCACTTCTGTTGGCACTAATGACGCTTCCCCTCTCCCTGGAGAGGGGAAAATCCCGCGATCTCCGTCACATTCCCATAAGCATCTCTTATCTGACGCGAAGCGAATTAAATTTCGTAAATTGCCCGCATTTATTCGTTTGCTGAACCGTTTTCGCAGCAATTGACGACGGGGGTTTTACGTGGCTTTATAAAGGGAGATGACAAAATAATGTCCAGAAGATTTTCGCCTGGGCATAAACAAAAATGATGGGGTGACTGGGTTTTTATGAACGAACAATATTCCGCGTTGCGTAGTAATGTCAGCATGCTCGGCAAAGTGCTTGGAGATACCATCAAAGACGCATTAGGGGAGAACATCCTCGACCGCGTTGAAACCATCCGCAAGCTATCCAAATCTTCCCGCGCCGGTAACGAGGCCAATCGTCAGGAGCTGCTCACCACCTTGCAGAACCTTTCTAACGATGAGCTGCTGCCCGTTGCCCGCGCCTTTAGCCAGTTCCTGAACCTGGCAAACACCGCTGAGCAATATCACAGCATTTCGCCAAAAGGCGAAGCGGCCAGCAACCCGGAAGTCATTGCCCGCACCCTTCGTAAACTCAAAGACCAGCCCGACCTCAACGAAGCGACCATCAAAAACGCGGTGGAATCCCTTTCGCTGGAGCTGGTTCTGACCGCTCACCCAACCGAAATCACCCGTCGTACGCTGATCCACAAAATGGTGGAAGTGAACAACTGCCTGAAGCAGCTGGATAACAAAGACATTGCCGACTACGAACGTAACCAGCTGATGCGCCGTCTGCGCCAGCTGATTGCCCAGTCCTGGCACACCGATGAAATTCGTAAGCATCGCCCAAGCCCGGTCGACGAAGCCAAATGGGGCTTTGCGGTGGTGGAAAACAGCCTGTGGGAAGGGGTGCCTAACTACCTGCGCGAGCTGAACGAACAGCTGGAAGAGAACCTGGGCTATCGCCTGCCGGTAGATTTTGTGCCGGTTCGCTTTACCTCCTGGATGGGCGGCGACCGCGACGGCAACCCGAACGTGACGGCGGAAATCACCCGTCACGTCCTGCTGCTGAGCCGCTGGAAAGCGACCGACCTGTTCCTGAAAGATATTCAGGTGTTGATCTCCGAGCTGTCGATGGTAGAAGCGACGCCGGAACTGCGTGCGCTGGCCGGTGAAGAAGGTGCCAGTGAGCCGTACCGTTTCCTGATGAAAAAACTGCGCGGTCAGCTGCTTGCAACTCAGGCCTGGCTGGAAGCGCGCCTGAAAGGCCAGCGCCTGCCAAAGCCAGAAGGTCTGCTGAGCCAGAACGAACAGCTCTGGGAACCGCTGTATGCCTGTTATAAATCGCTCCAGGCCTGCGGAATGGGCATCATTGCGAATGGCGAACTGCTCGATACCCTGCGTCGCGTGAAGTGTTTCGGCGTACCGCTGGTGCGTATCGACGTCCGTCAGGAAAGTACCCGCCATACCGAAGCGCTGGGCGAACTGACCCGCTATCTCGGCATCGGCGACTATGAAAGCTGGTCAGAAGCCGACAAGCAGGCGTTCCTGATCCGCGAGCTGAACTCCAAGCGCCCTCTGCTGCCGCGCAACTGGGAGCCAAGCAATGATACCCGCGAAGTGCTCAACACCTGTAAAGCGATCGTGGATGCGCCGAAAGGATCGGTGGCAGCCTATGTGATCTCCATGGCGAAAACCCCGTCCGACGTGCTGGGCGTTCACCTTCTGCTGAAAGAAGCGGGCATCGACTACGCTCTGCCTGTCGCGCCGCTGTTTGAGACCCTCGACGACCTGAACAACGCCAACGACGTGATGACCCAGCTGCTTAACATCGACTGGTATCGCGGCTTTATTCAGGGCAAACAGATGGTGATGATTGGCTATTCCGACTCCGCGAAAGATGCGGGCGTGATGGCCGCTTCCTGGGCGCAGTATCAGGCGCAGGACGCGTTAATTAAAACCTGCGAGAAAGCCGGTATTGAGCTGACCCTGTTCCACGGACGCGGCGGCTCCATTGGCCGTGGCGGTGCGCCTGCCCACGCAGCGCTGCTCTCTCAACCGCCGGGAAGCCTGAAAGGCGGCCTGCGCGTGACCGAGCAGGGCGAGATGATCCGCTTCAAATACGGTCTGCCGGAAGTGACCATCAGCAGCCTGTCGCTCTATACCAGTGCGATCCTGGAAGCGAACCTGCTGCCGCCGCCGGAGCCAAAAGAGTCCTGGTGCCGCATCATGGACGAGCTGTCAGACATCTCCTGCGACCTGTACCGCGGCTACGTGCGTGAAAACAAAGACTTCGTGCCTTACTTCCGTTCAGCAACGCCTGAGCAGGAGCTGGGTAAACTGCCGCTGGGTTCGCGTCCGGCCAAGCGTCGCCCGACCGGCGGCGTCGAGTCCCTGCGCGCCATTCCGTGGATCTTCGCCTGGACGCAAAACCGCTTAATGCTGCCCGCCTGGCTGGGCGCCGGTGCGGCGCTGCAAAAAGTGGTGGAAGATGGTAAGCAGAGCGAGCTGGAAACCATGTGCCGCGACTGGCCGTTCTTCTCCACTCGCCTGGGCATGCTGGAGATGGTCTTCTCGAAAGCCGACCTGTGGCTGGCGGAATACTACGATCAGCGCCTGGTGAAACCAGAGCTGTGGACGCTGGGTAAAGAGCTGCGCGAGCTGCTGGAAGGCGACATCAAGGTGGTGCTGGATATCGCCAACGATTCCCACCTGATGGAAGACCTGCCGTGGATCGCCGAATCAATCCAGTTGCGTAACATCTACACCGACCCGCTGAACGTTTTACAGGCTGAACTGCTGCACCGTTCCCGCCTGGCGGAAGAGGAAGGTAAAGAGCCGGATCCGCGCGTTGAACAGGCGCTGATGGTGACGATTGCCGGCGTTGCGGCGGGTATGCGTAACACCGGTTAATGCTTAATGCCCGGCAGCGCTAAGCCTGCCGGGCACATCTCGATCTTCCCTCTTCCCTACCGCCCGTAAGGCAATCACGCTTCCCTTAGACATAGCGCAACAAATGTCCGGCACGCCGGGAGTAGAGTCACTCTCAGAGCCGTTCGAACAGGACAGGATTTACCTCAAACACTAAGGGAGTAATGTTATGGACCGTATTATTCAATCCCCGGGAAAATACATCCAGGGTGCTGATGTGCTTACCCGTCTCGGCGACTATCTGAAGCCGCTGGCAGCCCGTTGGCTGGTGGTGGGCGATAAGTTTGTGCTGGGTTTTGCTGAAGAAACCCTGCGCCAGAGCTTCAGACAAGCCGATCTCCACGCCGAAGTTGCGCCGTTTGGCGGCGAATGTTCGCAAAATGAAATCGATCGTCTGAAAAAACTGGCCGACAGCGCCGACTGTCTGGCAGTGCTGGGTATCGGCGGCGGTAAAACGCTGGATACTGCCAAAGCGCTTGCGCACTTTATGAACGTTCCGGTTGCCGTTGCCCCGACCATCGCCTCCACCGATGCGCCGTGCAGCGCCCTGTCCGTGATTTACACCGACAGCGGTGAGTTCGAGCGTTATCTGATGCTGCCGCACAACCCGAACATGGTGATTGTCGACACCAAAGTGGTGGCGGGTGCACCAGCTCGCCTGCTCGCCGCCGGGATTGGCGACGCGCTGGCAACCTGGTTTGAAGCGCGCGCCTGCTCGCGCAGCGGCGCCACGACCATGGCGGGCGGCAAGTGCACGCAGGCGGCGCTAGCGCTGGCAGAGCTGTGCTACAACACGCTGGTTGAAGAGGGTGAGAAAGCGATGCTGGCGGCAGAGCAGCACGTGGTGACGCCCGCGCTGGAACGCATTATTGAAGCCAACACCTATCTCAGCGGCGTGGGTTTTGAAAGCGGCGGTCTGGCGGCGGCGCACGCCATTCACAACGGCATGACGGCGGTACCGGATGCACATCATTTCTACCACGGTGAAAAGGTCGCGTTCGGCACGCTGACGCAGCTGGTTCTGGAGAACGCGCCGGTTGAAGAAATAGAGACCGTCGCCGCGCTTTGCCACAGCGTAGGGCTGCCGATCACCCTGGCGCAGCTAAACATCAAAGAGGATATCCCGGCCAAAATGCGGCTGATCGCGGAAGCGTCCTGTGCCGAAGGGGAAACCATCCATAACATGCCTGGCGGCGTAACGGCGGATCAGGTGTATGCGGCGCTGCTGGTTGCGGACCAGTACGGACAGCGATTCTTGCAGGAGTGGGAGTAATAAAAAAGCCGGGTGGCGGCTACGCCTTACCCGGCCTACAAATTAAAGTGCCATGTAGGCCGGGTAAGCGCAGCGCCACCCGGCACAAGAGTTACTTCACGTCAAAGCGGTCCAAATCCATCACTCGCGCCCACGCGGCAACGAAATCACGAACGAACTTTTCGTGCGCATCGCTGCTGGCGTAAACCTCGGCCAGCGCGCGCAGGACGGCGTTTGAACCGAAGACCAGGTCAGCGCGGGTGGCGGTGTATTTCACCTCGCCGCTGGCGCGATCGCTCCCGGCAAACAGTTCGTTTGAGTCGTCGGTCGCTTTCCACTGGGTGTTCATATCCAGCAGGTTCACGAAGAAATCGTTGCTCAGCACGCCCTCGCGGTTAGTGAACACGCCATTCTTGCTGCCGTCGAAGTTTGCACCCAGTACGCGCAGGCCGCCGATCAGCACCGTCAGCTCCGGCGCGGTCAGGGTCAGCTGCTGGGCTTTGTCGATCAGCAGCGACTCGGTGGTAGACACATCCACCTGTGCGCGATAGTTACGGAAACCGTCGGCAATCGGCTCGAGCAGGTTAAACATCTCGATATCCGTCTGGTCCTGACGCGCGTCCACGCGGCCCGGGGTGAACGGCACATTGACGTAAACGCCTGCCGCTTTCGCTGCCTGCTCAACGCCCACCACACCCGCCAGCACGATGATATCCGCAAGTGACGCTTTGTTGGTGGTGCGCTGGATCGCTTCCAGCGCCGGCAGCGCGCGAACCGCCGCGGCGTTAACGTCCCAGTCGCGCTGAGGCGCCAGCGCCAGACGTGCACCGTTGGCGCCGCCACGCTTGTCGCCGCCGCGGAAGGTGGATGCCGACGCCCAGGCCACGGAAACCAGCTCGCTCACGGAGAGTCCCGAGGCCGCGATTTCCGCTTTCAGGCTTTCGATATCTTCCTGCGTTGGATGGAACACCGGCTGAGGCAGTGGATCCTGCCAAATCAGATCTTCCTTCGGCACTTCCGGACCAATGTGCCGCGCTTTTGGCCCCATATCGCGGTGGGTCAGCTTGAACCACGCGCGCGCAAAGGCTTCATTGAAGGCCTGCGGATCGTTCAGGAAGCGACGGGAAATTTTCTCGAATTCCGGGTCAAAGCGCAGCGTCAGGTCGGTGACCAGCATGGTTGGCTTGCGTTTTTTCGACGGGTCGAACGGGTCAGGCATGATCTCTGGCGCATCCACGGCTTCAAACTGAATCGCGCCCGCCGGGCTGCGGGTCTGCACCCATTCGTACTTGAACAGGTTCTCGAAGAAGTAGTTGCTCCACTGGGTCGGGGTTTGCGACCAGATAACTTCCAGACCGGAGGTAATGGCGTCAGCGCCAATTCCGGTGCCGTGGGTGCTGGTCCAGCCTAAGCCCTGCGCTTCAATCGGCGACGCTTCCGGGTCGGTGCCCACGTGCGTGGCTTCCCCTGCGCCGTGCGTTTTACCGAGCGTATGGCCGCCAGCAATCAGCGCGACGGTCTCTTCGTCGTTCATGCCCATGTTGCCAAAGGTGGCGCGGATTGCCGCCGCCGCGGACAACGGTTCACCGCTGGCGTTTGGCCCTTCCGGGTTAACGTAAATCAGGCCCATTTCAGTGGCCGCCAGCGGGCGCTTCGCCAGCGCTTCCGGGTCACGGTGGGTCAGCCAGGCTTTTTCATCGCCCCAGTTCACGTCCAGATCCGGTTCCCAGACGTCTTCACGCCCGGCACCAAAACCAAAGGTGCGGAAGCCGGAGTTCTCCAGCGCCACGTTACCCGCGAGGATAAACAGATCGGCCCAGGAGATTTTTTGTCCGTATTTTTGCTTGATTGGCCACAGCAGGCGGCGCGCCTTGTCCAGGCTGACGTTATCCGGCCAGGAGTTCAGGGGCGCGAAGCGCTGCTGACCGCGACCTGCGCCACCGCGACCATCAACGGAGCGATAGGTGCCCGCGCCGTGCCAGGCCATACGGATAAACAGGCCCGCATAGCTGCCCCAGTCGGCAGGCCACCACGGCTGAGAATCGGTTAACAGGGCCTTGAGGTCGCCCTTAAGGGCAGAATAGTCGAGCTTGCTGAATTCTTTGCGGTAATCGAAGTCTTCACCCAGTGGGTTTGAACGGCTGGAGTGTTGATTAAGTAGATCGATGCGGAGTTGTTTAGGCCACCACTCTTTGCTGCTGGTACCTGCACCCGCGCTATGATCGACGCCGCCCTGATGGAACGGACATTTGCCGGCGGATGCCGCGTTATTGGTCTCGTCTGACATGCTCATCGCTATGCTCCCTTTACAGTGTTACCGTTACGATATACACCACTAGCGATAAGAGATAGTTGAATTAATCCACAGATTCGATAGTTAATACCTTTTAACTATCGGTTCGATTAAAAATCCCTCATTTTTGTGAGGGATTTTGCTTTACAGCGCAGGACGAACGCCCAGCGTGTGGCAAATGGCGTAACTCATTTCCGCGCGGTTCAGCGTGTAGAAGTGAAAATCCTTCACCCCTTCGCGGCTCAAGATCTTCACCATGTCCATGGCGATATTGGCGCCCACCAGCTTGCGGGTTTCCGGATCGTCGTCCAGCCCTTCGTACATTTTGGACATCCACAGCGGAATGCGAACGTTAGTCATATCGGCGAACTTCTTCGCCTGTTTGAAGTTCGAGACCGGCAAAATGCCCGGAATGATTTCAACATCAATACCCGCCGAGACGCAGCGGTCGCGAAAGCGCAGGTAGCTTTCCACGTCAAAGAAGAACTGAGTAATCGCGCGGTTGGCACCGGCCTCCACTTTACGCTTCAGGTTAAGCAGGTCTGCCTGGGCGCTTTTCGCTTCCGGGTGTACTTCAGGATACGCCGCAACGGAAATATCGAAGTCCGCCACCTCTTTCAGCAGCCCGACCAGATCGGCGGCAAACATCTCTGGCTTACCGCTGCCCGGCGGAAGGTCGCCGCGCAGGGCCACAATGTGGCGAATGCCATTATTCCAGTAGTCCTGAGCGATGGCGCGCAGCTCGTCGCCGGTGGCGTCGATACAGGTCAGGTGCGGCGCCGCTTCCAGGCCGGTTCGGTCTTTAATGCCCTTAATGATGCTGTGCGTGCGGTCACGCTCGCCGGAGTTGGCACCGTAGGTTACGGAAACAAACTTCGGTTTAAGACTGCTCAGGCGATCGATAGAGCTCCACAGGGTTTGCTCCATTTCACTGGTGCGCGGCGGGAAAAATTCAAAAGAGACGTTAATCTGGCCGTTAACTTCTGCCAGGCTCTGATTCAGGGCTTCCCGCTGGTTGGCGTGAAAAAAGCTCATACCTTACCTCTACCTTTCGCGTGTCGTTGTTTATTGTGCTGTGAACTTCTATACGTTTAGACGTCCAGATGTAAAAATGACGGAAAAGCGGAGTGGCGTCAACTGAAATAATCAACAATAACGGTGAGGATTGCTCAGGGAAGATGAGGGGCGTTCATGATGGGGGTGAGTGCGGTCTGCCGCCCTCACCCTAACCCTCTCCCACGGGGAGAGGGAACAAGCGAGATTACAGCAGCTTAGCCAGTCGGTTGATGTCAGACTGGATTGCCCCGGCGGTGACATCGCGTCCCGCGCCCGGGCCACGGATCACCAGCGGATTATCGCGGTACCAGCGGCTTTCAATGGCGAAGACGTTATCGCACGGCAGCAGAGCGGCCAGCGGATGCTCAGGACGCACCGCCTCCACGCCCACGCGCGCTTTACCGTTCGCCTCGAAGCGTGCCACGTAGCGCAGTACCAGGCCCATCTCGTTTGCCGCTTCCAGACGCTGCACCATCTGCTCGTTCAGCTCATCGCCGTTCTCGAAGAAGTGATCGACAGATCCTTCCTCGCAGCCCGCAGGCACCAGCGACTCAACGCGCACCTGACCCGGCTCAATGTCGTAGCCCGCTTCACGCGCCAGGATCACCAGCTTGCGCATCACGTCTTTACCGGCAAGGTCAACGCGCGGATCCGGCTCGGTTAAGCCCTGCTGCCACGCCTGATCCACCAGGTCGGTGAACGGAACGGTGCCATCAAACTGCAAAAACAGCCAGGATAGTGTGCCGGAGAAGATGCCGCTCAGCGCCAGAATGCTGTCGCCGCTTTCAATCAGATCACGCACGGTATGGTTAACCGGCAGACCTGCACCAACGGTGGCGTTGTAAAGCCAGTGACGGCCCGTTTTTTCGAACGCGTCGTGGATCTGGCGATATTTATCGGTACTGCTCGCTCCCGCCAGCTTGTTGGCGCTGATGACGTGGAAACCGTGGCTGGCGAAATCCAGATACTGATCGGCCAGCTGTTCGCTGGCGGTAACGTCCAGCACCACCAGATCGTCATACGGGTGCGCGCGCATCCACAGGAACAGCGACTCTTCATCCTGCTCAACGGCTTCATCGTTAAAGAAGGCCAGCGCCCGGCTGGCGTCCAGCCCTTCGTAGTTCAGCAGGCTGCGGCGGCTGTCCACCACGCCCGCAAGAATAAATTCAAACCCGGTACGCGCCGAAAGCGTCACCTGCTCACGAGCGAACAGCTCCAGCCAGCGGGAACCGATGTTGCCCTTACCAAACAGCACCAGGCCGATGCGTTTCTCCGCACGGAACAAAGAGGTGTGCAGACCCTGAATCAGACTTTCAGTTGGCCCTTTACGCAGCACGGCAACCAGGCTGATGCCCTCTTCCGACTGCCAGGTAAATTCAACCGGCTGGCCTTTCAGCTGCTGCCAGAAGCGGTGGCAGTGCAGCGGGTTACGGGTGACGCCCGCGCCCACCATCGCCACCAGCGCCAGCCCCTGACGCAGGCGAAGCTCGCCCGGCAGGCCCGCTTCATCAAGAATTTTTAATGCGCTGTCCACCACTTCGGCGGTATAGCAGAACTGCAACAGCTGACGGTCATTATGCACGCCAACGGCCAGCGGACGCACCTGCGCACGTTTCAGGATCGTGTCTATATCTTTATGCGCCAGCCTGAAGTCCTGGCCCGCAGGCACCTGGAACTCAATCAGGCAGATGTCATCGTGACTGGTGACAATGCGCGCCCCCGTGCCGGATGCCAGCACGCGCTCGATGCGGGTGGAACCCTGATCCGGCGTGTAGCTACAGCGTAGTTGCAGGTCAATGTCGCTGCCGGAAACCGGCTGTAGCGTGCGCGCATGCAGCACCGGGGCCGCCAGACGCGCCAGCTCGCTCGCTTCGTCGAGACGCAGCAGCGGCAGCAGGCAGGCGTCTTTTACTTTGCGCGGATCCGCGCTGTACACGCCCGCGACATCGCTCCAGATGGTGACGCGGGATACGCCCGCCAGGGCACCGATCTGCGTTGCCGAGTAGTCAGAGCCGTTACGGCCCAGCAGTACGGTTTCGCCCGCGTTGCTGCGGCTGATAAAGCCGGTGACGACAATACGTTTCCCGGGATGTTGCACCAGCAGCTGTTGCAGCAGCGGATAGGACAGCCCTTCGTCCACCTGCGGCTGTGCGGCGCGTTCCGCGCGCAGGAAATCACGCGCGTCGAGCCAGGCGGCGTCCACGCCAAGATGTTGCAGCACGGCGGCCATCAGGCGCGCGGACCACACTTCACCGTGACCCACCACTTCGGCATACACCGCATCGGTGATCCCGCTGTCCAGCAGGGCCGCCAGACGCTCAAGGTCGTGCGTGAAGGCGCTAATCAGCCCGTCCGCCACGTCCGCAGGCAGCAGGCCGGCAATCAGCTCGCTCTGGTAACGACGTAAAGACTGTTGCACCTGATGCGCAGAGAGGCGATCGGTCTGGCTCAGTTTCAGCCAGCTGATCAACTGGTTGGTGGTGCTGCCCGCCGCGGAGACAACCATCATGTCCCCCGGCTGTGAATACTCGGTCATGATCCCTGCGACACGCAGGTAACATTTCACATCAGCAAGACTACTACCACCAAACTTGTGCAGCTGACGACCCTTCGCCCCTGCCTGCGCTATCACACTCATGATTACCCCTTGGCTGCGACCCGGAAGCCATTTTCCAGGTCGGCAATTAAATCTTCAGAATCTTCAATACCGGTCGAGATACGCAGCAGCGTCTCGGAAATCCCGGCGGCGGCACGTGCTTCCGGTGCCATACCTGCGTGCGTCATGGTTGCGGCGTGGGAGATCAAGCTCTCAACTCCCCCTAAGGATTCCGCCAGCGTAAACAATGACAGCCCGCTCAGGAAGCGACGCAGCGTTTGCTCGTCACCATCCAGTTCAAAACTTAACATCGCGCCAAATCCCTTCTGCTGACGCGCGGCGATCTCGTGCCCCTGGTTTTCCGGCAGCGACGGGTGATAAAGCTTCTTCACCAGCGGCTGGGTTTGCAGGAAATCCACGATCGCCTGGGCATTGCGCTGCGCCACGTCCATACGCGGCGACAGCGTGCGGATGCCGCGCAACAGCAGGTAGCTGTCGAACGCGCCCGCGGTGACGCCGATATTATTGGCCCACCATGCCAGTTCCGTGACAACGTCGGGATCTTTTGCAATCACCACGCCCGCCACCACGTCAGAATGGCCGTTCAGATATTTAGTGCATGAATGCAACACCAGATCGGCACCCAGTGCCAGTGGGTTCTGAAGGGCCGGACTGAGGAACGTATTATCCACTACACTTATCGCTCCCGCATCCCTTGCGAGCTGACAAATTTTCGCAATGTCGACAACGCGCAACAATGGATTGCTTGGACTTTCCACCAGAACCAGCTTCGGCTGCTCGGCAAGCGCCTGTTTCAGCGCCTGTTCGTCGTTTTGATCGACAAACAGCACGCGATAGCAGCCACGCTTTGCCAGGCTGTCAAAAAGACGATAGCTGCCGCCGTAACAGTCGTGCGGTGCTACAAGCAGATCGCCAGGCTTCAGGAACACCGTGGTCACCAGGTGAATAGCAGACATGCCGGTATTGGTTAATACCGCACCCGCGCCGCCTTCCAGTTCCGCCAGCGCGCGCTGAGTGACGTCACGCGTAGGATTGCCGCGACGCGAGTAATCATGCGCGCGGGGTTCATTAAATCCGGTGAAATTGTAGGTACTGGAGAGATGAATCGGCGGGACAACGCAGCCGTACTGCTCGTCATCATTCAATCCGCTACGCACTGCGATGGTGGCCTGTTTACGCGTCATGGTGAGGGCTTCCTGGCGAATGAGGTGAAAAGTCAGGCACCAGAGTAAACATTGAAAGTATGGACGTCAATACATCTGGACATCTAAACTTCTTTGCGTATAGATTGAGCAATGCGCAAATAGCCGTTAAAATTATATGCTTTAGGACACGCTACAGCGGCAATATCCGTGCCTCGGTATCGTCTCTACGGTAAACTACGCAAGATTACGGTTCAAAACCCGTCAGTTACCGGTTTTGCGCCTTTAGATTAATGACTGAGAGGATTAAAGGTATCTCATGGCTGAATGGAGCGGCGAATATATCAGCCCATACGCTGAGCACGGTAAGAAGAGTGAGCAAGTCAAGAAAATTACGGTTTCCATTCCTCTGAAGGTGTTGAAGATCCTCACCGATGAACGCACGCGTCGTCAGGTGAACAACCTGCGTCACGCCACCAACAGCGAACTGCTGTGCGAAGCGTTCCTGCATGCGTTTACTGGTCAACCGTTGCCAAACGATGAAGATCTGCGCAAAGAGCGCAGTGACGAAATCCCGGAAGAGGCGAAGGTGATCATGCGTGAGCTGGGCATCGACCCGGAGACGTGGGAATACTAACTGCGGTGCGATCCCGCTGAGAGTACTCAGCGGGATGGTTTCTCAGAAGTTGTAGCCTAAGCCGACACGCAGACGCGTCTGTCGGTCGTCAGTGGTAGCGGTGTTGTAGCCGGAAGAGACATTACCCACTTCCACAAATGGCACCCACGAATCGATGTTATACGCCACGCGGAAGTTATATTCATAATCCTCTTTTTTGTTGTTATACAGATCTTCATTGTCGGCGAACTTATAAATTCCGTTCAGTTCGAACATCCAGTTGTCGATATTATATCCCAGCCACATTTCCGGGCGATATACCATACGATCATCTTTACCGTCTGCATTACGGCGAGTATATTCAGAACGATAACGGAACGCCGTCCACCAGCTTTCGTTAATATTATACTGCACGCGTAAATACGGTTTATAAATAGCCATATCGTCGCCCATTTCAACGGCGACACCCGGCTGCCAGATAAATCCCTGCCAGGTGAACTGATAGCTGGCAGTATATTCGTTGCTGTTGCTCTCCATATTAGTGAGCGCATCATTAGATTGCTTTTCATCGGAGCGTGAGACGGCCTCTACAGCTACCCCAAAGCCCGTACCAAAACGGTGTGACATGTACACACGATCATAGTTACGTCCATCATCGTAATACTCGTGTCGGTAATCCACATACCCCGCCTGCGCCGCGCACGATAGTAATGGAAGCACGAATAACAATTGCTTCAGCTTCATCCTTTTTCCCTCACGTAAATACACCCTGAAAGCCATCGCTGCTCAAATGGCAAATAAGAATATATGTCGAGCGCAGTGTAATTTTACCCGCAGAGGGAAACCTTTTATTTATTGCCATGTAAGGCGATAAAATGGCAAACAGGCCAAGAATACAGAGATAAAGCTCACTATCCGTATAAATAGGATTATAATGAATGACGATGTTTATTTTTCGGGAAATTTAAAATATATATTTAAAGTGGGAATATAAATTTAAAATTAATTCAGGTGAGATATTACATGCACAAAAAAACCGCCCGGAGGCGGTTTCTTCTGGATGCTTATTTAGCGCCCGGGATGCTGAAACGCTTGTTGAAGCGGTCAACACGGCCACCGGTTGCAACATCACGCTGCTTACCAGTGTAGAACGGGTGGCATTTGCCGCACACGTCCAGGTTCAGATCGTGACCCACGGTGGAGCGGATCTGGATAGAGTTACCGCAAGAGCAGTTTGCAGTAATCATTTCGTATTTCGGGTGAATATCTTTTTTCATGGGAGAACCTCAGTTAAGGCCGCGTCGCTCTTCCAGCCCTAACGCCAGACACCACGCGATGTTGAATGTAAGTTCTTTGGCGTAAAATACACCAAAGGCGGCGAATCATACAGAATTTGACCAACGTATGCAAACTGATCCGCACGCCGCTTTCACTAATGTGTATACTAACGCGCCACTTTTCAAGTCAGGAAGATTCGATGCCCGTCGCTCACGTTGCCCTGCCCGTTCCGCTTCCCCGTACCTTTGACTACCTGCTGCCCGACAGCATGAGCGCCAAAGCGGGCTGTCGCGTGACCGTGCCGTTTGGCAAACAGCAGCGCGTCGGGATCGTAGTGTCCATCAGCGATAAAAGCGAACTGCCCCTTAACGAGCTGAAATCGGTCGTTGAGGTGCTGGACGATGAACCGGTTTACTCTTCCAGTACCTGGCGGCTGCTGCTGTGGGCAGCGGATTACTATCATCATC
Organism: Enterobacter quasihormaechei; assembly: GCF_004331385.1. Classification (GTDB taxonomy): domain Bacteria; phylum Pseudomonadota; class Gammaproteobacteria; order Enterobacterales; family Enterobacteriaceae; genus Enterobacter; species Enterobacter quasihormaechei. The sequence continues at coordinate 91,496 of NZ_SJON01000013.1, read as the reverse complement.
CGGTTGGCGACGTCCTGTTCCACGCCCTGCCCATCATGCTGCGTCAGGGCAAGCGCGCCAGCCATGCGCCCATGTGGTACTGGTTTGCCACCGAGCAGGGGCAGGCGGTCGACATTAATAGCCTCAAGCGCTCACAGAAACAGCAGCAGGCGCTGGCCGCGCTGCGTCAGGGAAAAATCTGGCGCCATCAGGTCGACGAGCTTGAGGTGAGCGAAACCGCGTTACAGGCATTAAGGAAGAAAGGGCTGAGCGAGCTGGCCAGCGAAGCACCTGCCCTTCACGACTGGCGCGACGGCTTTTCCGTGTCGGGCGATCGCCTGCGTCTGAATACCGAGCAGGCCACCGCCGTGGGCGCGATTCACAGCGCCGCCGATCGTTTCTCCGCCTGGCTGCTGGCGGGCGTCACCGGCTCCGGTAAAACCGAAGTTTATCTGAGCGTGCTGGAAAACGTGCTCGCGCAGGGGAAACAGGCGCTGGTGATGGTGCCGGAAATCGGCCTGACGCCGCAAACCATCGACCGCTTTCGTGAACGCTTTAACGCGCCCGTTGAGGTGCTGCACTCCGGCCTGAACGACAGCGAGCGCCTCAGCGCCTGGCTGAAGGCGAAAAATGGCGAAGCGGCGATTGTTATCGGCACCCGCTCCTCGCTGTTTACGCCGTTTAAAAACCTCGGCGTTATCGTGATCGATGAAGAGCACGACAGCTCCTATAAACAGCAGGAAGGCTGGCGCTATCACGCCCGCGATCTGGCGGTCTACCGCGCGCACAGCGAGCAAATCCCCATTATTCTCGGGTCCGCCACGCCTGCGCTCGAAACGCTGCATAACGTGCGTCAGCGTAAGTACCACATGCTGCGCCTGACGCGCCGCGCGGGAAATGCCCGCCCGGCCATCCAGCACGTGCTGGATCTGAAAGGCCAGCAGGTACAGGCCGGGCTAGCACCTGCACTGATTAGCCGCATGCGCCAGCATTTGCAGGCGGGCAACCAGGTGATCCTGTTTCTGAACCGCCGCGGCTTCGCGCCTGCGCTGCTGTGCCACGACTGCGGCTGGATTGCAGAGTGCCCGCGCTGCGATCACTACTACACCTTCCACCAGGCCCAGCGACACCTGCGCTGCCACCACTGCGACAGCCAGCGTCCGGTGCCGCGCCAGTGCCCGTCGTGCGGATCAACGCACATCGTGCCGGTCGGTCTGGGCACGGAACAGCTTGAACAGGCGCTCGCGCCCTTCTTCCCGGACGTGCCTATTTCCCGTATCGACCGGGATACCACCAGCCGTAAAGGGGCGCTGGAGCAGCAGCTGGCGGAAGTGCATCGCGGCGGCGCGCGCATCCTGATTGGCACTCAGATGCTGGCGAAAGGGCACCACTTCCCGGACGTGACGCTGGTTGCCCTGCTGGACGTCGATGGCGCGCTGTTCTCGGCAGATTTCCGCTCCGCCGAGCGTTTCGCCCAGCTTTATACTCAGGTTGCCGGGCGCGCCGGACGCGCGGGTAAACAGGGCGAGGTCGTACTGCAAACGCACCATCCTGAACATCCGCTGCTGCAAACCCTGCTGCATAAAGGCTATGACGCCTTCGCGGACCAGGCGCTGGCTGAACGTCAGACGATGCAGCTTCCCCCGTGGACCAGCCACGTCATCATCCGTGCGGAAGATCATAACAACCAGCAGGCGCCGCTGTTCCTGCAACAGCTGAGAAACCTTCTGCAAGCCAGCCCGCTGGTGGATAATCAGCTGTGGATTTTAGGCCCGGTCCCCGCGCTTGCCCCGAAACGCGGTGGCCGTTTCCGCTGGCAACTCTTACTTCAGCACCCTTCGCGTATCCGTTTACAGCAGATCGTCAGCGGCACGCTGGCGCTGATCAATACCCTGCCGGAAGCGCGAAAAGTGAAGTGGGTTCTGGACGTCGATCCGATTGAAGGCTGAATGCGGATCGAAAAATTTAACTCGCCTCACACTTTTTATGAAAATTCTGTAACCGATTCCATTAACTATCTGTAAAAATGGTGCTGTAAGCAGTTCGGTGTTCAGGCGAGGAGAAGACGTTGAAGTCCAGGAAAGAGGTTGCCTCGGCGACCATGAAAGACGTTGCCGAGAAAGCACAAGTCTCAACAGCAACCGTGTCCCGCGCATTGATGAACCCTGACAAAGTCTCCCAGGCAACCCGAAACCGGGTTGAAAAGGCGGCGCTTGAGGTGGGTTATTTCCCGCAAGCCATGGGGCGCAACGTTAAACGCAATGAATCCCGCACCATCCTGGTGATCGTGCCGGACATCTGCGATCCCTTCTTCAGCGAAATTATTCGCGGCATTGAGGTTACCGCCGCCGCCCAGGGCTATCTGGTGCTGATTGGTGACTGTGCCCACCAGAACCAGCAGGAAAAAACGTTTATCGACCTGATCATCACCAAGCAGATTGACGGCATGCTGCTGCTTGGCTCGCGCCTGCCGTTTGATGCCAGCATCGAAGAACAGCGCAATCTACCGCCGATGGTCATGGCGAACGAGTTTGCGCCGGAGCTGGAGCTGCCGACCGTACATATCGACAACCTCACCGCCGCGTTCAACGCCGTGAACTATCTTCAGGAGCTGGGGCATAAGCGTATCGGGTGTATTGCCGGGCCAGAAGAGATGCCCTTGTGTCATTACCGGTTGCAGGGCTACGTTCAGGCGCTGCGCCGTACCGGGGCTATCGTCGATCCGCACTACATTGCGCGCGGTGATTTCACCTTTGAAGCGGGCGGGCAGGCGCTGGAAAAATTGCTGGCCTTGCCAGAACCGCCTACCGCGGTGTTCTGCCACAGCGACGTGATGGCGCTGGGCGCATTATCTTACGCCAAACGTCACGGCCTTCGCGTGCCGCAGGACCTGTCGATTATCGGCTTTGATAATATTTCGCTTTCGGAATTTTGCGATCCGCCGCTTTCGACCGTTGCACAACCGCGGTATGACATTGGCCGGGAAGCGATGCTGCTTTTGCTGGATCAGCTGCACGGTCAAACAGTTAGCAGCGGGTCACGGCTACTGGATTGTGAGCTGATTGTGCGCGGCTCTACCCAGGCATTAACTTAAAGTAAATACCTTTCTACACCCTTATCTGGTCAAAGCCCCGTCGCTTAAGTAACATGGCGGGCTGACGAACGAATAAATACAGCGAAACGATAGTGGCACAACGAGATTATGTACGTCGCGGCCAGCCGGCACCTTCGCGACGCAAAAAGAGTAGTTCAAAAAGCAAGCAACGTAGCCTGTCTGCTGTCTCTCCAGCCATGGTCGCCATTGCTGCGGCCGTGCTGGTGGCCTTTATTGGCGGCCTCTACTTCATTACGCACCATAAAAAAGAAGAGTCTGAAGCCCTTCAGGGCAACAAGGTCGTCGGTAACGGCCTGCCTCCGAAGCCTGAAGAGCGCTGGCGCTACATTAAAGAGCTGGAAAGCCGCCAGCCAGGCGTACGTGCGCCTACCGAACCTTCTGCCGGGGGTGAAGTGAAGAATGCCGATCAGCTGACGGACGAACAGCGTCAGTTGCTCGCTCAGATGCAGGCAGACATGCGCCAGCAGCCTACGCAGCTGAACGAAGTGCCGTGGAACGAACAAACCCCGGCGCAGCGTCAGCAAACGTTGCAGCGCCAGCGTCAGGCTCAGCAGCAAACGCAGCAGCAACAGTGGACGCAAACGCAGCCGGTACAGCAGCCGCGCACCCAACCGCAGCAACAGACGCGTACCGTGCAAACGCAGCCTGTCCAGCAGCAGCCGAAAGCGCAGCCGCAGAAGCAAACGGCACAGCCGTATCAGGATCTGTTGCAGACGCCTGCGCATACCACTGCGCAACAGCCAAAAACGCAGCAGGCTGCCCCGGTCACCAAAGAGACCGAGGCGCCGAAGCAGACGGCGGAGAAAAAAGATGAACGCCGCTGGATGGTTCAGTGCGGCTCGTTTAAAGGCGCCGAGCAGGCCGAAACGGTGCGTGCTCAGCTGGCATTTGAAGGATTTGACTCACGCATTACCACCAATAACGGCTGGAATCGCGTGGTGATTGGCCCGGTCAAAGGCAAAGAAAACGCAGACGGCACCATTTCCCGTTTGAAAGTGGCTGGCCACACAAACTGCATTCGACTCGCCTCCGGGGGTTGAAACCCCCGAAATCCCCCCCATCTATCATTTAATTCAGCCCTGAGCACAGGCTCAGGGCTTCTGTTTCCCGAATCTGTAACCAGGGGGTCTGCTCGTGACAACAATAGTAAGTGTACGCCGTAACGGCCAGGTGGTAATTGCCGGTGATGGCCAGGCCACGCTGGGTAATACCGTCATGAAAGGCAACGTGAAGAAAGTCCGTCGTCTTTATAACGACAAAGTGATCGCCGGTTTCGCGGGCGGCACGGCGGATGCCTTCACGCTGTTTGAACTGTTTGAACGCAAACTGGAAATGCATCAGGGTCATCTGGTGAAAGCCGCCGTTGAGCTGGCAAAAGACTGGCGTACCGACCGCATGCTGCGCAAGCTCGAAGCGCTGCTGGCCGTGGCCGACGAAAACGCCTCGCTGATCATCACTGGTAACGGTGACGTGGTTCAGCCTGAAAACGACCTGATTGCCATCGGCTCTGGCGGCCCGTACGCCCAGGCCGCAGCCCGTGCGCTGTTGGAAAATACCGACATGAACGCGCGCGATATCGCGGTGAAAGCGTTGGATATTGCAGGTGATATCTGCATCTATACCAACCACAATCACACCATCGAAGAATTGACCTCCAAAGCGTAAGGATCGCCCATGTCTGAAATGACCCCACGCGAAATTGTCAGCGAACTGAACAAACACATTATCGGCCAGGATAACGCCAAGCGCTCCGTGGCTATCGCACTGCGTAACCGCTGGCGTCGCATGCAGCTCGACGAAGAGCTGCGCCACGAAGTGACGCCGAAAAACATTCTGATGATCGGCCCGACCGGGGTGGGTAAAACCGAAATCGCCCGTCGTCTGGCCAAGCTGGCTAACGCGCCGTTCATCAAAGTGGAAGCCACTAAGTTCACCGAAGTGGGCTATGTGGGTAAAGAAGTGGACTCCATCATCCGCGATTTGACCGATTCGGCAATTAAGATGGTGCGCGTCCAGGCGATCGAGAAAAACCGCTATCGCGCCGAAGAGATGGCCGAAGAGCGCATTCTCGACGTGCTGATCCCACCGGCAAAAAACAACTGGGGACAGGCTGAACAGCAGGCTGAACCTTCTGCTGCGCGTCAGGCATTCCGCAAAAAGCTGCGCGAAGGTGAACTGGACGATAAAGAGATTGAGATCGATCTCGCTGCTGCGCCGATGGGCGTAGAAATCATGGCGCCTCCGGGCATGGAAGAGATGACCAGCCAGTTGCAGTCCATGTTCCAGAACCTGGGCGGCCAGAAGCAGAAAGCGCGTAAGCTGAAAATCAAAGACGCGATGAAGCTGCTGATTGAAGAAGAAGCCGCGAAGCTGGTTAACCCGGAAGAGCTGAAACAGGACGCTATCGACGCCGTTGAGCAGCACGGTATCGTCTTTATCGACGAAATCGACAAAATCTGTAAGCGCGGCAACGCGTCCGGCCCGGATGTTTCCCGCGAAGGTGTTCAGCGCGACCTGCTGCCGCTGGTAGAAGGTTGCACCGTTTCCACCAAGCACGGCATGGTGAAGACTGACCACATTCTGTTTATCGCCTCCGGTGCGTTCCAGATTGCCAGTCCGTCTGACCTGATCCCGGAACTCCAGGGTCGTCTGCCTATCCGCGTTGAGTTGCAGGCGCTGACCACCGAAGATTTCGAACGTATCCTGACCGAGCCAAACGCTTCTGTGACCGTACAGTACAAAGCGCTGATGGCGACCGAAGGCGTGAACGTTGAATTTACCGATGACGGTATCAAGCGCATCGCCCAGGCCGCGTGGCAGGTCAACGAGACCACCGAGAACATCGGTGCGCGTCGTCTGCACACCGTGCTGGAACGCCTGATGGAAGACATCTCTTATGATGCGAGCGACCTTAACGGTCAAAGCATTACCATTGACGCAGACTATGTGAGCAAACACCTGGATGCGTTAGTGGCAGATGAAGATCTGAGCCGTTTTATTCTATAATCGCGTTCAATGCATTTTCATCACTGTTGATGGGGGCTATTGCCCCCATTTTTTATTGGCTAAATAACTATGACTGATATCAGCCGTACGCAGGCGTGGCTCGAAAGTCTGCGCCCTAAAACGCTTCCTCTGGCTTTTGCCGCTATTATTGTCGGCACCGCGCTTGCCTGGTGGCAGGGGCATTTCGATCCGCTGGTAGCAGGTCTGGCGCTCATTACCGCCGGGCTGCTGCAAATCCTCTCTAACCTCGCGAACGATTACGGCGATGCGGTAAAAGGCAGCGACAAGCCTGACCGTATCGGGCCGCTGCGCGGGATGCAAAAAGGGGTGATCACCCAGGCACAGATGAAGCGGGCGTTGATTATCACCGTGGTGTTAATTTGCCTGTCCGGGCTGGCGCTGGTGACGGTCGCCTCGAAAACCACCAGCGACTTCATTGGCTTCCTGGTGCTGGGCCTGCTCGCCATTATCGCGGCCATTACCTATACCGTCGGCACGCGCCCTTACGGGTATATTGGCCTGGGCGATATCTCCGTGCTGGTTTTCTTCGGCTGGCTAAGCGTGATGGGAAGCTGGTACTTGCAGGCACATACGGTGATCCCTGCCCTGTTCCTGCCCGCGACCGCCTGTGGCCTGCTGGCGACAGCGGTGCTAAATATCAATAACCTGCGCGACATCGACAGCGACCGCGAGAACGGTAAAAACACCCTTGCGGTGCGTCTGGGGCCGGTGAATGCACGCCGCTATCACGCCTGCCTGCTCATCGGCGCGCTGGTCTGCCTGGCGCTGTTCAACCTGATTTCTCTGCACAGCCTGTGGGGCTGGCTGTTTGTGCTCGCCGCACCGCTGTTGATTAAACAGGCCCGTTACGTGATGCGTGAACTTAGCCCGGCCGCCATGCCGCCGATGCTGGAACGCACGGTAAAAGGCGCATTGCTGACTAACCTGCTGTTCGTCATCGGGATTGTCTTAAGCCAGACGCTGAGTTAGCTGACAAATATCAATTAACAATTGATGATTTTGCCAACAACGCATTTCGCACGATATACTGAACACATTCGCAGCAACAGAGCGTTAAACCTATGAAATACGATACCTCCGAGCTTTGCGACATCTACCAGGAAGATGTCAACGTCGTTGAACCCCTGTTTTCCAACTTTGGCGGACGGTCGTCATTTGGCGGGCAAATCATCACGGTGAAATGTTTCGAGGACAACGGGTTGCTGTACGATCTGCTCGAAGAGAACGGCCGTGGCCGCGTCCTGCTGGTGGACGGTGGCGGTTCAGTACGCCGCGCACTGATCGATGCAGACCTCGCCCGCCTTGCTGTGCAAAACGAGTGGGAAGGGATTGTGGTCTACGGCTCCGTGCGCCAGGTGGACGATCTGGAAGACCTGGATATCGGTATTCAGGCCATTGCCGCCATTCCGGTTGGCGCAGCGGGTGAAGGCATCGGCGAAAGCGACGTGCGCGTCAATTTCGGCGGGGTAACCTTCTTCTCCGGCGACCATCTTTATGCCGATAATACCGGGATTATCCTTTCCGAAGATGCGCTGGACATTGAGTAGTTAATCGGTAAGCGAGATGCATAAAAAAGCCGGGTGGCGGCTTCGCCTTACCCGGCCTACTTAATTCATTCCCAAAGGAAATCAGACTTCTTCCATACGTCCCAGCAGCGCCTGCAAGCGATCCTGCCAGCCGTTCTGCTGTTCGCGCAGCTGGTTGTTTTCGCGCTCCAGTTCTTCGCGGCTGTGCTGAGCGTTCTGAACTTCCTGAGACAGGGAGTTGTTCTTCTCTTTCAGCTCTTCAATTTCCATTTGCAGCAGCGTGATGGTGTCAATCGCCTGCTGTACTTTCGATTCCAGTTTCTCAAACACTTCTAAAGACATGATCCTACCTCTCCTGAATTGCAAGGCGACGCTTTAAGATAAACGCGCACAACATATGTTCCGATTGTATGGAGCGCCGTCGCCCCTGTCCAGCGGCATGCCACGCAGATCGCGGTTTGCAACACTTTTCGGCCTCGTCCTGGTGCGTTCGCCGCATATACCCCTAAGTTGTTAACCCATAAGTTAAAGAAATGATTCAGCCCATAATCATTATCTGATGCAAAAACGCGCTTTATGGCGCGAAAACGCTCATTTTATTGACACAGACCACACATTTCGATTTCGATATTTCTCGTTTGTGCTCGTTAACGATAAATTAACACTGTGTCTACAGGACACCGTGACTGTCACGGGCGGTCACGCAAACAATAAACATTACTCTTTTGCAGGATTCCGATTATGAGTCAGACATCAACCTTAAAAGGCCAGTGCATTGCCGAGTTTCTGGGTACCGGGTTGTTGATATTCTTCGGAGTAGGCTGTGTCGCTGCACTGAAAGTGGCGGGTGCCAGTTTTGGTCAGTGGGAAATCAGTATTATCTGGGGTCTGGGCGTGGCGATGGCCATCTACCTGACCGCAGGCGTTTCCGGCGCACATCTTAACCCGGCGGTGACCATCGCATTGTGGCTGTTCGCGTGCTTTGACGGACGCAAAGTTGTCCCTTTCATCATTTCACAATTTGCCGGCGCCTTTTGCGCAGCGGCGTTAGTTTACGGGCTTTATTACAATCTTTTCAGCGACTTCGAGCAGACGCACCACATGGTGCGTGGTAGTGTCGAAAGTCTGGATCTGGCGGGCATTTTCTCAACGTATCCGAATCCGCATATTAATTTTGTGCAGGCGTTCGCAGTTGAAATGGTGATTACCGCTATTCTGATGGGCGTCATTATGGCGCTGGGCGACGACGGAAACGGCATTCCGCGCGGCCCGCTGGCGCCGCTGCTGATTGGCCTCCTGATTGCGGTTATCGGCGCGTCGATGGGGCCGCTGACCGGCTTTGCGATGAACCCGGCGCGCGACCTGGGCCCAAAAACCTTCGCCTTCTTTGCCGGATGGGGCGACGTCGCCTTCACTGGCGGCAAGGACATTCCTTACTTCCTGGTTCCGCTGTTCGGGCCAATCGTAGGGGCGGCGCTGGGCGCATTTGGCTATCGCAAATTAATTGGTCGCCACTTACCGTGCGACACCTGTGTGGAAGAGGAAAAAGAGACGACTTCCACCGCACAACAAAAAGCTTCGCTGTAATCTGACTACGGGACACATACCATGACCGAAAAAAAATATATCGTTGCGCTCGACCAGGGCACTACCAGCTCCCGCGCTGTCGTAATGGATCACGACGCGAACATTGTCAGCGTGTCTCAACGCGAATTTGAGCAAATATATCCGCGTCCAGGCTGGGTAGAACACGACCCAATGGAGATCTGGGCGTCACAAAGCTCCACGCTGGTGGAAGTACTGGCAAAAGCCGACATCAGTTCTGACGAGATTGCCGCTATCGGTATCACCAACCAGCGTGAAACCACCGTTGTCTGGGAGCGCGAAACCGGTAAGCCAATCTACAATGCCATTGTCTGGCAGTGCCGCCGCACGTCAGAGATCTGCGAAAAGCTGAAGCGCGACGGGATGGAAGAGTACATCCGCAGCGCAACCGGTCTGGTCATTGACCCCTATTTCTCCGGCACCAAAGTGAAGTGGATCCTCGACCATGTGGAAGGTTCACGCGAGCGCGCACGACGCGGCGAGTTGCTGTTCGGCACCGTCGATACCTGGCTTATCTGGAAAATGACTCAGGGACGCGTTCACGTCACCGACTACACCAACGCCTCGCGCACCATGCTGTTCAACATCAACACCCTGGAGTGGGATGACAAGATGCTGGACGCGCTGGACATTCCGCGCGCCATGCTGCCGCAGGTGCGTAAATCTTCAGAAGTGTACGGCCAGACCAACATCGGCGGTAAAGGCGGCACGCGTATTCCTATCGCCGGTATCGCCGGTGACCAGCAGGCGGCGCTGTTCGGCCAGCTGTGCGTTAAGGAAGGGATGGCGAAGAACACGTACGGTACCGGCTGCTTTATGCTGATGAACACCGGTGAGAAAGCGGTGAAATCAGAAAACGGTCTGCTGACCACCATCGCCTGCGGCCCACGCGGTGAGGTGAACTATGCCCTGGAAGGGGCGGTATTCATGGCGGGCGCGTCCATTCAGTGGCTGCGCGACGAGATGAAGCTGATCAGCGATGCGTTTGACTCCGAATACTTTGCGACTAAGGTGAAAGACACCAACGGCGTATACGTGGTGCCCGCGTTTACCGGTCTGGGCGCACCGTACTGGGATCCGTATGCCCGCGGCGCGATTTTCGGCCTGACGCGTGGTGTGAACTCAAACCACATCATCCGTGCGACCCTGGAATCCATCGCCTACCAGACGCGCGACGTGCTGGAAGCGATGCAGGCCGACTCCGGCATTCGTCTGCACGCCCTGCGCGTGGACGGCGGCGCGGTGGCCAACAACTTCCTGATGCAGTTCCAGTCCGACATTCTGGGCACCCGCGTTGAGCGTCCTGAGGTGCGAGAAGTGACGGCACTTGGCGCAGCGTATCTGGCAGGCCTGGCGGTTGGCTTCTGGCAAAACCTCGATGAGCTTCAGGAAAAAGCAGTAATCGAACGCGAATTCCGTCCTGGGATCGAAACCACCGAGCGCAACTACCGCTACAGCGGATGGAAGAAAGCGGTGAAACGTGCCCTGGCATGGGAAGAGCACGACGAGTAAGCCTATATTCCCTCTCCTCTGGGGAGAGGGTTAAGGTGAGGGGCATCGACCGCACCGGTCCCCTCGCCCCTCTCCACTCTGTGATAAACTTCGTGCAATTCCTTTTGATTGTACGAGTACCTCATGAAACGTGAACTTGCTATCGAGTTTTCCCGCGTCACCGAAGCTGCCGCCCTTGCAGGCTATAAGTGGCTGGGTCGTGGCGACAAAAATACCGCAGACGGCGCAGCCGTCCATGCCATGCGCATTGTGCTTAATCAGGTCAATATCGACGGCACTATCGTCATTGGCGAAGGCGAAATCGACGAAGCGCCGATGCTCTACATCGGTGAAAAAGTCGGAACCGGCAAAGGCGATGCGGTAGATATTGCGGTCGACCCGATCGAAGGCACGCGCATGACGGCGATGGGCCAGGCCAATGCGCTGGCGGTGCTGGCCGTGGGCGATAAAGGCTGCTTCCTCAACGCGCCGGACATGTACATGGAAAAGCTGATTGTCGGCCCTGGCGCAAAAGGCGCAATCGACCTCAGCCTGCCGCTGGACGCCAACCTGCGCAATATCGCGGCGGCGCTGGGTAAACCGCTCAACGAACTCACCGTGACCATTCTGGCGAAACCGCGCCACGACGCCACCATCTCTTATCTGCAAGCACTCGGCGTGCGCGTGTTTGCCATTCCGGATGGCGACGTTGCCGCCTCTATTCTGACCTGCATGCCGGACAGCGAAGTCGACGTGCTTTACGGCATCGGCGGCGCGCCGGAAGGCGTGGTCTCTGCGGCAGTGATCCGCGCGCTGGACGGTGATATGCAGGCGCGCCTGCTGCCACGCCATGAGGTTAAAGGCGACAGCGACGAGAACCGCCGCATCGGTGAAGACGAGCTGGCGCGCTGTGCCGCGATGGGCATCGAAGCCAATAAAGTGCTCGCTCTGAGCGATATGGCCCGCAGCGATAACGTGGTCTTCTCCGCCACCGGCATCACCAAAGGCGATCTGCTGGACGGCATCACCCGCAAGGGCAACATGGCCACCACCGAAACCCTGCTGATCCGCGGTAAATCCCGCACCATTCGCCGCATTCAGTCCATTCATTATCTCGATCGCAAAGACCCGGACGTGCAGACGCACATTCTGTAAAACCGTTTGATCGATAGAGCTTTCCGGCCCGAATGGGCTGGAAATGTTTCCCACAAGTACGGAAGATAGAAGAGAGACACAGCACAGGAGAAGATCATGGCGGACTGGGTAACAGGTAAAGTCACAAAGGTACAGTTCTGGACCGATGCGCTATTTAGCCTCACGCTGCACGCGCCCGTTCATCCGTTTACCGCCGGGCAGTTTGCCAAGCTCGGGCTGGATATCGACGGTGAACGCGTACAGCGCGCCTACTCTTACGTTAACGCGCCTGATAACCCGGATCTCGAGTTCTACCTGGTCACCGTTCCGGACGGCAAGCTCAGCCCGCGCCTTGCTGCGCTAAAACCGGGCGATGAGGTGCAGATTGTCAGCGACGCGGCAGGCTTCTTTGTGCTGGATGAAATTCCGGATTGTGAAACGCTCTGGATGCTGGCGACCGGTACGGCCATCGGCCCTTATCTCTCTATCCTGGAGTACGGCAAAGATCTGGAGCGCTTTAAGAACATCGTGCTGGTCCACGCCGCGCGTTACGCCGCCGACCTGAGCTATTTGCCGCAGATGCAGGCGCTGGAACAGCGTTACGGCGGGAAATTAAAGATTCAGACGGTGGTCAGCCGCGAAACCGCAGCCGGCTCGTTAACAGGCCGCGTTCCGGCGCTGATTGAAAGCGGCGCGCTGGAAGAGGCAGTGGGTTTACCGATGAATACCGAAACCAGTCACGTGATGCTATGCGGTAATCCGCTGATGGTGCGCGATACGCAGCAGCTGCTGAAGGATACCCGGCAGATGACGAAGCACCTTCGCCGCCGGCCGGGCCACATGACCGCTGAACACTACTGGTGATCAGCGGTACTTCACCTCAAGGGTATCTTTTCCGTATTTGTTCTCGCTCTGGGTGCCGATAAACGCGCCCAGTTCGACAACCATCATCACAAAGATAACCGTCGGCAGCAGTCTGCCCACCACCCACGGGAGGATGGAGGGCAGCATCGCCCAGTTTCCCGCCACTAGCATCCACGCCAGAATAATCAGGAAAGCCCATGCGCCGGAGCGGCCACGATCGTGCAGACGCTTCACCACCACGGCGGCGGTTGGCCACAGCAAACAGACCAGCGCAAATGCCGCGGTTTGCGTGCTCAGCCAGGCATTGTAGGCAACGAAAAACAGAAGCAGCATGGCGATAACCCACGCTGCCATCCAGATCCAGAAGTCACGGCGTCCAATACGCCCTTTGAATGAAAACAGCCACTGCTGTATGGTCATGTAAGGTTCCTTATTATTGTTTAGCCCGCATTTTACCCTGGAGTTGTGACCTTTTGACAAGCCAACCAGATATCGTTTTAATCATGGGCAATGACGGCCAGGGGCAATGTTGATGAAAAGTTCGGCACACTCTCTTTATTTGTGTTTAGCGATGCTGAGCGCCAGTTTCCCCCTGTTCGCTGCGGAAACGGCCTCTCCGGTCACCGCGCCCTATCTCCTGGCGGGCGCCCCCTCTTTCGATCAATCTATCAGCCAGTTCCGCGAGGCCTTCAACAAAGAAAACCCCTCGCTTGCGCTGGGGGAGTTTCGTGCGATTGACGGTGCCCGCGATACGCCGACCCTGACCCGCGCCGCCAGCAAAATTAACGAGAATCTGTATGCATCCACTGCCCTTGAGCGCGGAACGTTAAAAATCAAAAGCATGCAGATCACCTGGCTGCCGATTCAGGGGCCAGAGCAGAAAGCGGCGAAAGCGAAAGCGCTGGAGTACATGAGCGCCATCCTGCGCGCCTTTACCCCCACCTTCACCAAAGCGCAAAGCCAGCAAAAGCTGCAAAAACTGCTTACCGCCGGGAAAAACAAACGCTATTACGCCGATACGGAAGGCGCCGTTCGCTACGTCGTCGCAGACAACGGCGAAAAGGGGCTGACCTTCGCGGTTGAACCGATTAAGCTGGCGTTATCAGACGCACTCGAGGGGGCGAATTAATGACAAAAAGCAAAGCCTTTCGAGGGAAAATCTCTATACTGATTCACAGACCATGCTGCCCTTAAGGGTGGCCATATTCCTTAATTCGCTTATTGAGCGTGGAGAATTGAAATGCGACATCCTTTAGTGATGGGTAACTGGAAACTGAACGGCAGCCGCCACATGGTAAACGAACTGGTTGCTAACCTGCGTAAAGAGCTGGCTGGCGTGACCGGCTGCGCGGTTGCTATCGCTCCGCCGGATATGTACCTGGATCTGGCTAAACGTGCCGCTGACGGCAGCCACATCGTGCTGGGCGCGCAGAACGTTGACGTTAACCTGTCCGGCGCATTCACCGGTGAAACCTCCGCTGAAATGCTAAAAGACATCGGCGCGAAATACATCATCATCGGCCACTCCGAGCGTCGCACCTACCACAAAGAATCTGACGAGTTCATCGCGAAGAAATTCGCCGTGCTTAAAGAGCAGGGTCTGATCCCGGTGCTGTGCATCGGTGAAACCGAAGCAGAAAACGAAGCGGGCAAAACCGAAGAAGTGTGCGCGCGTCAGATCGACGCCGTGCTGAAAACGCAGGGCGCGGCAGCGTTCGAAGGCGCGGTTATCGCTTACGAGCCAGTCTGGGCGATCGGTACCGGCAAATCTGCAACTCCTGCGCAGGCTCAGGCGGTGCACAAGTTCATCCGTGACCACATTGCGAAAGCAGACGCGAAAGTGGCTGAGCAAGTGATCATCCAGTACGGCGGTTCCGTTAACGCATCCAACGCTGCTGAGCTGTTCACCCAGCCAGACATCGACGGCGCGCTGGTTGGCGGCGCATCCCTGAAGGCTGACGCTTTCGCGGTGATCGTTAAAGCAGCAGAAGCGGCTAAACAGGCGTAATTGCCTTTGTGGCGGGTGGCGCTTCGCTAACCCGCCCTACGGTTCTGTAGGCCCGGTAAGCGTCAGCGCCACCGGGCTTTTTTACAGCCGTCCCAGCAGGCTAAACCACAGATAATCCAGCGGCAGCAGCACCAGATAGGTTGCCACCGCCAGCGCCAGGCAGAGCACCATCCCCGCCTTCGCAGGCACTTTCCCTAAGCCCATCGCCACCACAATCGGCGACGCCTGATACGGCAGCAGCGGCGTGGAATACCCCAGCACCTGAATCATGATCACCGACAGTAGCGGGAAGCCGGTCGCGTCCGAGAAGCTCTGCGCCAGCGTGGTGTACAGCGCCGGAACGCCGTTGGCGGTCATAATGAAGTTGAGCGCCGTGGTGATCCCCGTCAGCGCCAGGAAGCTGGTAAACGGTTTGTCTGCATCCAGCGGCATGATATGCAGCAACGCCTCCCCCACTGCCGCTCCAATACCGGTTTGTGTCACCGTAATCGCCAGCCCGAGAATACCCGCGACGTAGATACAGGTACGCATATTCACCCCGGCGGAGAACTCCTCGCCGGTGATAAAACCAATGCGCGGCAGCATGACGATGACCGAGGCTGCCAGCCCCGTCCACGCCGGTCCCACGCCGTGCCAGCTCTCCGTCACCCACATCACCAGCACCGCCGCCAGCAGCCAGGCAAGCCGTTTTTCGTCACGCCCCATCGGTTCCGATGGCGCCAGATCCTTCGCCGGTTTCGGGCTACCGGGGAACAGCCAGCAGATCAGGCCAATCAGAATCAGGCCTTTGAGAATGCCCAGCACCGGCGTGTGCAGCAGCAAATAAGGGACATAATTGAGGTGGATACCGTATGAGCCTTCCGCCGCGCCGCTCATCACCAGGTTGGGAACGTTGGCGGGCAGGATGGTGGCCGAAAGCTGAAAGGTGCCAAAGCCTACGGCAAGCGCCAGGCCAAACCACGCCCGCGAGCCATCAGGAATGCCAGCCCGCTTCGCCATTGCGGCAACAATTGGCATCAGCAGCGCAATACGCCCCATGTTTGAGGGCATGACGAACGCCAGGGCATAGCTCAGGAGCACAACGCTTGCCACCATCAGCACCCAGGAGTCGGTAAGCTTTGCCGACAGCGCCCGGGCCGCCCTGTCCGCCAGGCCGGTTTTTCGGATCGCCACGCCGAGCACAAAACCGCTGAACACCAGCCAGAAAGCCGACGAGGCAAAGCCGCCGAAGATCGCCTCCGGCGGGGCGATTCTGGCGGTCATCGCCGCCGTGAAGAACAGCAGCGCGGTAATAAATTCTGGCAACAGCGACGTCGCCCACAGCACGATGGTGACGCCGACGATCAGCGAGGGAAGCAGCAGAGGATGCGTTAACCAGAGCGACATGCCTGTCTCCTGTAGAATTTTTCAGCAAGTCTACGGCGACAGGCAGGGCGAGTAAACGCTATTTATGGTGGGGTCACTTCAGGATATCGCATTGATGATCCTGTAATTCCTCAGCCGACGCGCGGTTAAAGGTCAGCAGATTACGCTCCGTCGCCAGCAGTACAAACGAGCCGTCCGACTGCTGCGCCATCGCCAGCGCGAAGCGTCCCATATGGTCGCGGGCTTCCGGCAGCTCTTCCGCCAGCATCATAAACGGGCTGCGCTGCACCAGTTCGTTCTCCGTCACCCGACGGGCAAGGTACTCATGCCCCTCCAGCCCGCCTGGAAAAGGTAGCCACTGGGTGCTGATTTGCCCCTGAGCCGCGTTCAGCTTCTCGCGCACGTCCGGGCGCAGGCAGGAGATGTGGATATGGAAATGGTTTTGCGTGCGCCCGGTCGGGGAGTTGATGGTCAGCGAAATGGCGCTGTCAGGTACGTCGGCGCCCCGCTTCATGCTCATAAAGTTACGCGACTGCCACGCCAGCCAGAAGAAATTCGGCGTCTGAGGTTCAGTCAGCAGCGGGCTTTCGGTGCCGTTAATACGGTACGTGGGCATCAGGAGGTATTGCAGCGGCCCGTTGCGGTCTTTAAACACCACGTAGCCAGCGTCCGGCTTCACCTGCGCACACGGCGCCGGGTTACGGTTTTGCAGCTGGTTGGGCACACACTGGTCGAGCACGATATGGCGCAACGCATTCGGATTACCCGCTTTCATCCAGTACACGCCGCCTGCGGCAAGGGCGATAACGATCAGAATCAGTAAGATAATTTTTTTCACAACGCGTTCCCTGTTTTCAGTAAAGGCAAAAGAGTAACGCAAAATGATGACCAAATAAAAAACCCGGCGGATTTCTCACACCGGGTTACCGTGTCGTGCTTTATGAAACGCCTAGCGCTTGCTGATTTGGTCGAAGGTGCCGCCGCTGGAGAAGTGCTCTTTCTGCGCTTTGGTCCAGCCGCCAAAAACATCATCGATCGTAAACAGCTTCAGTTTCGGGAAGGCGTTCTCGTATTGCTTCGCGATGGCCTCATCGCGCGGGCGATAGAAGTTTTTCGCCGCAATTTCCTGACCTTCCGGCGAGTAAAGGTACTTCACGTAGGCTTCCGCCACCGCTTTGGTCCCTTTCTTATCAACAACCTTATCGACTACGGAGACGGTCGGTTCAGCGAGGATGGATTCGCTCGGGGTCACGATTTCAAACTTGTCTTTACCCAGCTCGTGGGTTGCCAGCAGGGCTTCGTTTTCCCAGGCGATCAGCACGTCGCCAATGCCGCGCTCAACGAAGGTATTGGTTGCGCCGCGCGCGCCGGAGTCCAGCACCTCGACGTTTTTGAACAGCGCTTTCACGAATGCCTGTGCTTTCGCCTGGTCACCGTTGTTGTGGTGCAGCGCGTAGCCCCAGGCCGCCAGGTAGTTCCAGCGTGCGCCGCCGGAGCTTTTCGGGTTCGGCGTGATGACCGACACGCCCGGTTTCACCAGGTCGTTCCAGTCCTTAATCTGTTTCGGGTTGCCTTTACGCACCAGGAAGACGATGGTCGAGGTGTAGGGTGCAGAGTTGTCCGGCAGGCGTTTGATCCAGTTTTTGTCGATACGGCCGCGCTCCGCAATGGCGTCCACGTCGTAAGCCAGCGCCAGGGTAACCACATCAGCTTCAATGCCGTTGATCACCGATGTCGCCTGCTTACCGGAGCCGCCGTGAGACTGGCGAACCACCACGTTATCGCCGGTTTCCTGTTTCCAGTGCGCCGCAAAAGCTTTGTTGTACTGGTCGTACAGCTCACGCGTCGGGTCGTACGACACGTTCAGTAACTGAATGTCCTTTGCCAGAACGCTGGTCGATGCCAGCAATAATGTTAACCCCACGCCCCATTTCTTCATCGCCCAGCTCTCTTATGCAGTGTTTTGATGAATGCAGCGTGCCAGAAAGCTAACCGATGATTAAAGAATAAAAAAAGATTGGCTATAACGTGGAGGAATATAAAATGGCGGGGCATAAAAAAGCCGGGTGGCGGCTTCGCCTTACCCGGCCTACATTTGTCGCTACGCAGACCCGGTAAGCGCAGCGCCACCGGGCATAACAAACACAGCGAATCAGTACAGTTTTTTCGCGCAGTCCAGCCAGTCACCTTTGAACGGACGCTTCATGTTTTCAATGGCGTCAATGATGTCATGGTGAACCAGTTTCTCGTTCTGAATACCGACGCAGCGGCCGCCGTGGCCCTGAAGCAGCAGCTCAATCGCGTACGCACCCATGCGGGACGCCAGGATACGGTCGTATGGGCCCGGGGAACCGCCGCGCTGAATGTGACCCAGTACGGTCGCGCGGGTTTCGCGTTTGGTTTCGGTTTCGATGTACTTCGCCAGTTCGTCAACGTCACAGATGTGCTCGGTGATGGCAACGATCGCGTGTTTCTTACCTTTCGCGATACCGGCTTTGATCTCAGCGACCAGATCTTCACGGCTGAATTCCACTTCCGGAACTACTACGAACTCACAGCCACCGGCAATTGCCGCCGCCAGGGTCAGGTCACCGCAGTAACGGCCCATCACTTCAACGATGGAAATACGCTGGTGAGAGGAAGAGGTGTCACGCAGGCGGTCAATCGCTTCCACAACGGTACCCAGCGCGGTGAAGTAACCGATGGTGTAGTCGGTGCCTTTAATGTCGTTGTCGATGGTGCCAGGCAGGCCGATGCACGGGAAGCCCATTTCCGTCAGACGTTTTGCACCCATGTACGAGCCGTCGCCGCCGATAACCACCAGCGCGTCCAGGCCGCGTTTTTTCATGTTTTCGATAGCCACTTCGCGGATGTGTTCGTCACGGAATTCCGGGAAGCGCGCAGAACCGAGGAAAGTACCGCCACGGTTGATCATGTCAGATACGCTGTAGCGGTCCAGCTGAACCATGCGGTCTTCATACAGGCCCAGGTAACCGTCATAGATACCAAAAACTTCCAGACCTTCCGTCAGCGCTGCACGGACAACCCCACGGATTGCCGCGTTCATGCCCGGCGCATCACCGCCGCTTGTCAACACACCGATTTTCTTAATCATGACTACCTCTGAACTTAGGAATGCAAAATTGAAATCTGCTGCCGGAAGAAACTGTTCAACCGTCGAATACTGCAAATAGTATATCAATCCCTTCCAGCTGAATTGATTCAGGTCAGGCCATATGGTGGTAATTTATCCACAAAATGCTGGTCTGGCTCTCTTTTTTACAACGAATTACGAAAGCTCAAAACGCCCTGGGTACGACAGAGCACGGATCCTGGTGAATAATGACGTCTGACCCAGGGAAACGCTGCAAAATCGCCTGCTCCACCTGTTCAGCGACCATATGCGCCTGAACCAGTGGCAGGTTGTCTTCCATTTCCAAATGAATCTGAATAAAGCGGGTCGGCCCTGACTGCCGCGTACGAAGATCGTGAGCGCCACTGACGCCAGGCCAGTTGGTCACGATGGCATAAATTTCATTACGTTCTGCGTCCGGAAGCGCACGGTCAAGAAGCGACTGTACCGCGTCATACCCCATCCGCAACGCGCTGTATAAAATATAGATCCCTATCCCTAACGCAAACAACGCATCGGCCCGATGCCAGCCATACCAGGCCAGACCAAGCGCAATAAGAATAGCCCCATTCATCATAACATCAGACTGATAATGAAGCATATCGGCCCGTACAGCCTGGCTTTGAGTTTTGCGTACGACCCAGCGCTGGAACGTTACAAGAACAAGTGTGCTTATAAGTGCAACTACCGTTACGACCACGCCAACGCCCGGATCGTTCATAGGGGAAGGCGAAATAAGGTGCTGAATGCCGGTCAAAAACAGAAAAAGCGCGGAGCCCGAAATAAACATGCTTTGCGCCAGCGCGGCCAGCGATTCCGCCTTGCCGTGCCCAAACGTATGCTCTTCATCCGCCGGTTGCAGCGAGTAGCGCACCACCAGCAGGTTGGTCAGCGAGGCGGCAATATCCACCAGCGAATCCACCAGCGCCGCCAGAATACTGACCGAGCCGGTGTACCACCACGCGAAGATTTTAATGATCAGCAAACACGACGCCGTCACCGTCGCGGCTATTGCGGCCCGGCTTACCAGCCGTCCATAGGATTGATTCATAAACACTCCTGTCATGCCATGGCGCTAGTATAACGGATGGCGGTGGAGTGAAAGGATGAATAAAGCGTTAACAAACCTGAACGACGGGCAAAAAAAACCCCCACATCATGTGGGGGAAGACAGGGATGGTGTCTATGGCAAGGAAAACAGGGTTTACTGGTTACTACGGGTACTGCTATTGCTACTGAAAAGCGTCATATCTGAGCTTCGCTGCATCCGTGCAACCTCACGCAACTGGTTCATACGTTGCTGATGTTTGGTGTTCAAAACCGCTTGCTGCTCGGGCGTTAGCAGGTGAAACATCTGGTTGCGAACCTTCGCCATCTCTACCTGGCGGGCAACCTGTTCCTGCGCCATTTTTTCGGCCTGAGCGCGTACAGCGTTTTCGTCAAAATTTTCTGCGGTGACAAGGCGATGCATTGTCTCCATTTCGCTAACATTAACAGGGGGCTGGTCGTGTCGTGCCCTCTGCATCAGATCTCGCATCTGTTGACGCTGATGTTCGGTTAAACTTATGCCGTCAAACATATGGTTTTGGCTGCTGTGCTGCGTTGCGCCCTCAACCGAGGAGCCGTTATCGCTGATGTTAGCTACAGCAGCCTGGCTAAACGCACTGAAGGCCAGCGTTGAGGCCATGACGGCAGCGGTAACTTTGCGCATCACTTGCTCCCAAAATCTTTCGTGTCGCGATTCAACGAGAGACAGTCTACGATTCAGGCTGCAAACATGCGTCAGGGGGTGTAAAACAACGTAAAGTCATGGATTAGATAGCCTTGATGTCGTAATTTCTGCCTCGGAGGTATTTAAACAATGAATAAAATCCTGTTAGTTGATGATGACCGAGAGCTCACATCTCTTTTAAAGGAGTTGCTCGACATGGAAGGTTTCAACGTCCTGGTTGCCCATGATGGGGAACAGGCGCTGAGTCTCCTTGACGACAGCATCGATTTACTTTTGCTCGACGTCATGATGCCGAAGAAAAACGGCATTGATACGTTGAAAGAGCTTCGACAGACACACCAGACCCCCGTTATTATGCTGACCGCACGCGGCAGCGAGCTTGACCGCGTTCTCGGCCTTGAGCTGGGTGCGGATGACTACTTACCTAAGCCGTTCAACGACCGTGAACTGGTGGCCCGTATTCGTGCGATCCTGCGCCGTTCTCACTGGAGCGAGCAGCAGCAGAATACCGACAACAGTTCACCTACGCTGGAAGTGGACTCCCTGAGCCTGAACCCAGGCCGCCAGGAAGCGAGCTTCGACGGTGAAACGCTGGAGCTAACCGGCACCGAGTTCACCCTGCTGTATCTGCTGGCGCAGCATCTCGGCCAGGTGGTGTCACGTGAACACTTGAGCCAGGAAGTGCTGGGCAAACGTCTTACCCCGTTTGACCGCGCCATCGATATGCATATTTCGAACCTGCGCCGTAAGCTGCCGGAGCGTAAAGACGGTCACCCATGGTTTAAAACCCTGCGTGGTCGCGGTTATCTGATGGTTTCCGCTTCATGATAGGCAGCTTAACCGCCCGCATCTTCGCCATCTTCTGGCTGACGCTGGCACTGGTTTTAATGCTCGTTTTGATGTTGCCAAAACTCGACTCACGCCAGATGACGGAGCTTCTCGACAGCGAGCAACGTCAGGGCGTGATGATCGAGCAGCACGTGGAAGCGGAGCTGGCAAACGATCCGCCGAACGATTTAATGTGGTGGCGCAGGTTGTTTCGCGCTATCGACAAGTGGGCGCCCCCGGGACAACGTCTTTTGCTGGTTACCAGCGAAGGTCGCGTGATTGGGGCCGATCGCAATGAGATGCAGATCATCCGCAACTTTATTGGCCAGGCGGATAACGCCGATCACCCACAGAAAAAGAAATATGGTCGGGTAGAGATGGTCGGCCCTTTCTCGGTACGGGATGGGGAAGATAACTATCAGCTCTACCTGATTCGCCCTGCGAGCAGTTCCCAGTCCGACTTCATCAACCTGCTGTTTGACCGTCCGCTTCTGCTGCTGATCGTCACGATGCTGGTCAGTTCCCCGCTGCTGTTATGGCTGGCGTGGAGCCTGGCGAAACCGGCGCGTAAGCTGAAAAACGCGGCGGACGAAGTGGCACAAGGCAACCTCAGGCAGCATCCGGAGCTGGAATCCGGGCCGCAGGAGTTTCTGGCCGCCGGCACCAGTTTTAACCAGATGGTCAGCGCGCTTGATCGGATGATGACTGCCCAGCAACGCCTGCTGTCAGACATCTCACACGAACTGCGTACGCCGCTCACGCGCTTACAGCTGGGCACCGCCCTGCTGCGCCGCCGCAGCGGTGAGAGCAAAGAGCTGGAGCGTATTGAGACGGAAGCGCATCGTCTGGACAGCATGATCAACGATCTGCTGGTGATGTCGCGTAACCAGCAGAAAAATGCGCTGGTGAGCGAAACGGTGAAAGCCAATCACCTGTGGCACGAGGTGCTGGACAACGCAGCGTTCGAAGCGGAGCAGATGGGGAAATCGTTCACCGTCAACTTCCCGCCGGGCCCGTGGCCGCTCTACGGTAACCCCAACACGCTGGAAAGCGCGCTGGAGAATATCGTGCGTAACGCCCTGCGCTATTCGCACACGAAGATTGAAGTGGCGTTTTCGGTGGATAAAGACGGGATTACCGTCATTGTCGATGACGATGGTCCAGGCGTCAGCCCGGAAGATCGCGAGCAGATTTTCCGTCCGTTCTACCGCACCGACGAGGCGCGCGACCGCGAGTCCGGCGGTACGGGGCTGGGTCTGGCGATTGTTGAAACCGCCATGCAGCAGCACCGTGGCTGGGTGAAAGCCGATGACAGCCCGCTGGGCGGGCTGCGGTTAACGCTGTGGCTACCGCTGTATAAGCGTTCGTAACGGTATGTGCCGGGTGGCGGCTTCGCTTACCCGGCCTACTTTTTACGGAGCCTATTTCCCCCACAATCTCCGCGAACTACTCTCGATCTTCCCGCTTATACGCCGCTTCTGCATCGTTCTTGTCCAGCTGGTAGACAACCCCCCCGCCGACAGCAGGCGATGATACTGTTCATCGTCGAAAGGCATATGCCAGGCAATCGCGCAGGCCTCGTACACCGACACCTCACTCAGGCGCGACGCGAGCTCAAGCGGCGCATCCGCAGAAACCTGTCCCGCCTGCACAACGCGATACAGCCAGCCGGTTTTGCCCGCGTTTTGCAGCTGGGCCGACATATCCTGAATACCGAAATGGTAGTTGAGCTTAAAGCACGGCGAGCGCGGCTGGGTGACCTGAATCAGGGCATCGCCCCAGCGGTAAATATCGCCAATAAAGACGTTCTTTTCCGTCAGCCCTTCCGTTGAGAGATTTTCGCCAAACGCTGGCGCGACGAAGAGGTCTGCCTGTTCAGGAAATTCGGTTTTCCAGTGCTGATAGTGCTCGCGCGGATAGTGGCACAGCGCGCGATCGGGCCCGCCGTGGATTTTCTTTTCGGCCTGCTGGTCGCCCACCAGCCCGAGCTCGGTCAGCGACAGCTCACCGTCGACCTGCACTTTGGCGATGGCGCTCGGGCGGCTGCCGTCGTACTCCCTTACCTTGCCTGTAAACACGTTCACCGGGTAATGCATCGCTGCCTCCATTACGCAGATACAAAAAAAGCGAGTCATCAGACTCGCTTCTCACAGGCGTCAATGCAACCTTATTTTTTAGCGGCGAAACGCGCTGCGGCTTCGTCCCAGTTCACGACATCCCAGAACGCTTTGATGTAGTCAGGGCGACGGTTCTGGAACTTCAGGTAGTAAGCGTGTTCCCACACGTCCAGGCCCAGAATTGGGAAGCCGGATGCGCCAGAGATGGCTTCACCCATCAGCGGGGAGTCCTGGTTTGCAGTGGAAACGACCGCCAGTTTGTCACCTTTCAGAACCAGCCACGCCCAGCCAGAGCCGAAGCGGGTTGCAGCGGCTTTTTCGAATTCCGCTTTGAAGTTGTCAACGGAGCCGAAGTCGCGCTCGATTGCCGCTTTCAGGTCGCCCTGAAGGGTGGTGCCGGTTTTCAGGCCTTTCCAGAACAGGCTGTGGTTAGCGTGACCGCCCGCGTTGTTACGCAGTACGGTTTTCTTGTCTGCTGGCAGCTGGTCCAGCTTGGTGATCAGCTCTTCAACAGGCAGATTAGCGAACTCTGGCAGGCTTTCCAGCGCAGCATTCGCGTTGTTCACGTAGGTCTGGTGGTGTTTAGTGTGATGGATTTCCATCGTCTGCTTGTCGAAATGCGGTTCCAGTGCGTCGTAGGCATACGGCAGGGATGGCAGTGTATAACTCATAATCCTCTCCATTATTGTCGGGCGGCACAGCTGTTAATGCCGCGTAAGCAGTTGGTTCATTATAGTTAATTAAATGATATTGAAAATGATTATCAATGCCGTAGTTTTTATAGGGTTATTACGATTTCGATGAATCACAAAATTGTGAGTCTGCTCACGCGCTTAACGTGCTGATTGCCACCCTCCACAAAAGTGCGGCAACCTTCTGAAGGTTCCCAAACCGCCTAATTTTTACACTCATCAAGTCGGCGGGAAGCCACCGACAATAAAAACGATGAGGATAAAAAAATGAATCATGCGATTACGATGGGTATTTTCTGGCATTTGATAGGCGCGGCCAGTGCTGCCTGTTTCTATGCCCCGTTTAAAAAGGTGAAAGGCTGGTCATGGGAAACCATGTGGTCCGTTGGCGGCGCGGTCTCCTGGCTGATTTTGCCGTGGACCATCAGCGCCGTGCTGCTGCCCGATTTCTGGGGCTACTTCTCCTCCTTCAACGCCTCTACGTTACTGCCGGTGTTTCTGTTCGGCGCAATGTGGGGCATCGGTAATATCAACTACGGCCTTACCATGCGCTACCTCGGCATGTCGATGGGCATCGGCATCGCCATTGGCATTACGCTGATAGTGGGCACCCTGATGACGCCCATCCTTAACGGCCATTTCGACGTGCTGATCAACACCCAGGGCGGCCGGATGACTCTGCTGGGCGTGCTGGTGGCGGTGATCGGCGTGGGGATCGTCACCCGCGCAGGCCAGCTAAAAGAACGCAAGATGGGCATCAGGGCCGAAGAGTTCAACCTGAAGAAAGGGCTGCTGCTGGCGGTGATGTGCGGCGTCTTCTCGGCGGGCATGTCGTTTGCCATGAACGCCGCCAAACCGATGCACGAGGCCGCTGCGGCGCTGGGCGTCGACCCGCTGTATGTTGCCCTGCCAAGCTACGTGGTGATCATGGGCGGCGGCGCGCTGGTAAACCTCGGCTTCTGCTTCATTCGGCTGGCAAAAGTGAAGAACCTGTCGGTAAAAGCCGACTTCTCGCTGGCAAAACCCCTGATCATTACCAACGTTCTGCTCTCCGCGCTCGGCGGCCTGATGTGGTATCTGCAATTCTTCTTCTACGCCTGGGGCCACGCCAGCATTCCGGCGCAGTATGACTATATGAGCTGGATGCTGCACATGAGCTTCTACGTGCTGTGCGGCGGGCTGGTCGGGCTGGTGCTGAAGGAGTGGAACAACGCCGGGCGCCGTCCGGTTGGCGTGCTGAGCCTGGGCTGCGTGGTGATTATTATCGCCGCCAACATTGTCGGCCTCGGCATGGCGAACTGATAAGACTTTTTTCCGGGTAAAGATATCGCAGCTCACTTTACCCGGAGATCGCAGCCGTTGATTCCGCCAGCGTTTCTCTGTATTCATCTTGAATGATTTGAACTACAATGACGCCATGAAAGAAGTAGTAAAAAATGGGACTACCGAGATGAACATTATTGATTCTGTAAAAATAGCTGCCGCTATCGGTTTGCTCATGCAACAGACCAGTGCCATCTCATGCCCAAACTCTTTGTCCAGCAATATGACTGCGCCCGCAAACTTTGTTAAGCCGCAGGACAGCGACGTTGATGAAGCAATCTCAATTATTGATGGTCTTCGTAAACTGCTTGAAGAAGCGTACTGGAATTTATCATCCTCAGATGAACATGCTATGTACGCCGTTATTGGCTTATTGAATCCGGCCAAAGTTGATCTTTGTGAGATTCAACTTCGTAGCCTAGAAGCAACATTGAAAGACGCTTTACAAGAAGTGGCTAGGGTGCAAAGAGATGACTTTAAGCCATTGCTAATCATCGTTGCAAAAGCGCGTTCCGCCGCCAGTAATCTCGGTCATCTGATCCAGCAAATGACAAAGCCAACGGAACAATTTAAAAGTAAAACGGATCTTACCGGATTGGCTAAACTTGCCGATCATGGAACGTCTATTATTTTTCACTGAGGCGTAAATTGCAAATCTCTGTAACTTACAACCCTCAAACCTACGAAAAATTCTTTGCGCCTGTTTTCGCCAGATTTCCGCAGCTTGAGCAAAGTCTGGTTGATGATTTCATGCACTATAAAGCTACAGGTCAGTTACCGCATTACTTTGGTCGTGACACTCTTTATGATAGACCTGAGGATATAAAAGATGCTCAGCTCTGGCATTTGCATCTTGAAATTGGAGCAAATAAGTTCCCTCAGCCAACTTACCCAAGCGGTAAACGTTCTGTTTCCCTCGATCACACGACGCTTCAGTGGTATCGGACCAGCGATAGCTGTCTGGTCTACACCCAAAATCTTATTGATGAAAATGCTTATAGTCTTATCGCTGTTTTTCATCCATGGGCCCATTCTGAAGCACAAAACTATAAACAAATTAGAGCGTTAGCAACTATAGCAAGAAAGTTTAGGGAATCCATCCTTTAAGTATAGTGCGAGGGCTTTCTACGCCGCCTTTCGACTGCGATGACGCCACTGAACCGGCGTCATCCCCACCTCGCGGTTAAACACCACCGAAAAGTAATTACTGTCCTCAAATCCGCAGCGCATCGCCACTTCGCTGACCATCAGCTCCGTATGCTGTAACAGATACTGGGCGTGGCAGATGCGCAGCTGGCGCAGGTAATGGTTTATCGTCATTCCCGTCTGGGTGCGGAACTGCTGGCGCAGCGCGCGCTCGCTGCACTGCTCCTGCTCGCAGAATTTTTCCAGCACGAAACTCTTGTTCAGACTGCCCGCAAGCAGTGCGATCAGCTTATCCAGCAGCGCTTCCTGCGTGGTGGCGGAGGGATTATCCGTGGCGTAACGATGGCGCTTCAGGGTCATCACCAGCTGGGCGAAAAGCAGCTCCGACATCTGGTTTGCCACCGGGTCGCCCTTCTGGCTCTCCTGCTCCAGCTGGGAAATTGTCTGGCGCACCTGAGCCATGCCGCTGCTGCTTAAGCGCCAGTGCGGTTCGCCTCCGGCATTCAGAAAGCCCGGAATGTTGCCCGCCCAGTCGACATTCAGTTTAAGCCTGTCAGGGCAGTAGATGACGTTCTGCAACACCAGATCGTTAACCGAGGCGTAGGCGTGTTTGTCTTCGGCGCGTATGTAAAACAGATCCCCGCGCGTGATGCGGTAGGGCCGGTCGTTGAGGACGTGTAAGCCATTGCCGCGCCACACCATCACCAGCTCGCAGAACTCGTGGGTATGCTCGGCAAAGACATTTTGCGGGTAGCGGTCCGCCACCGCGACGGCCTGACTCGCGGAGGCAAAAAAATCATCTTTGCGAAGAATTAACTGAGCAGCCACACCACAACCTCTACGGCGAATAACCGGACATTATTAGCCTTTTTGCGGCAAAAAAACGGTGACTGCCCTCGCGTTACTGAAGCAACGCGTCCTTCCCCTGACGAATATCGCGCGGCGACCAGCTAAATTCCCGGCGAAACAGCGTTGAAAAGTGGTTACTGTCGCCGAAACCGCAGCGATAAGCGATATCCGTGACGCTTTCATCGGTATGGCGTAAAAGATGGCGCGCTTTGATCAGGCGCAGACGGTTAAGGTAACGCTGCGGCGTGAGCCCGGTATGCTGCTTGAGCTGACGATGCAGCGTGCGCAGCGAGAGCGAAAAGTCGTCCGCCAGCGTTTCCCAGCAAACATCTTCAGCGAAATGATCTTCCAGCCAGGCCATGAGCTGGTTCAGCCGCGCGTCGTTATTTTCCATCCCTTCCACCAGGCTGCTGCGGCGCAGCAGCACCAGCAGCTGCATAAACAGCAGCTCGCGGGTGGCAATCGCGTGCGTCTCCTCTCCGTCCTCGCTCTGCTCCATCTGGCTCACCAGCTGACGCACCTGCTGCAACGTGGACTGATTCACCCGCCAGTGCGACGGATAGTGGCCATCCTTCTCTTGCGGCAACAGCTGATTCAGCCCGGAGAGAAACTGGAACGCGTCCGGAGAACGATAGAGCACGTTGGTCAGGCACAGGTTGTCGGTATGTTCATACAGGTGCCTGTCGTGGTCGCGCACGAAGCACACCGTACCGCCGCTGATGGTATACGGCTGACCGTTAAACACGTGGATGCCCGTTCCGTGCTCAACAATCACAATCTCATGAAAATCATGATGATGCTCAGGAAATGCAGCCTGAGGAAGCCGTGGCTCAATCGCGACCGGAGAAGCTCCCGAAGGAAAAAAATCGACGCTGTGCAGTACGGTCATAACGGCCCCCACCAATGAGAAAAGTTCTCAAAATAGTAATTAAGGCCTTCCACGCTCACCTTAAATTTTTGACAGTAAACCGCGCAAAAGCTGCCGGTTTTTCAAGAAACAGGCGGAAAGATCGGGAAATGCGGTCAGCGTCACACTGCCTGCAAACCCCGTCATTACTGGAAACTGTGAACTCCCTCACGTTCACCTTTGCTTTCTTGCCAGCGCGAGATTTGGGCTGTCAGTGGCGAGAAGGTGGCTATTTCTTCCCTTTCTTACACTCATCGCTAATGACTTAAGAAAGGACCCGACCATGACTTTTCGCCATTGTGTGGCTGTCGATTTAGGCGCATCCAGCGGCCGTGTAATGCTCGCCACCTGGGACTGTGACCAGCACACCCTTACGCTTCGCGAAATGCACCGTTTCGCCAATTGTCTGCAAAAACAGGACGGTTTTGTGACCTGGGATATCGATGCGCTGGAAGCGGAGATCCGCACCGGACTTCATAACGTCTGCGAAGACGGTATCCGCATCGACAGTATCGGCATTGATACCTGGGGCGTGGATTACGTGCTGCTGGACCGTCACGGCGAACGCGTCGGCCTGCCCGTCTCCTACCGCGACAGCCGCACCGATGGGCTGATGACGCACGCCATCGCGCAGCTTGGCAAGGAGAACATCTATGGTCGCAGCGGCATCCAGTTCCTGCCATTTAACACGCTGTATCAGCTGCGGGCGCTGGTTGAGCAACAGCCAGAGCTGGTTGAAAAGGTGGCGCATGCGCTGCTGATCCCGGACTACTTAAGCTATCGTCTGACCGGCAACATGAACTGGGAATACACCAACGCCACCACCACGCAGCTGGTCAATATCAACACCGATAACTGGGATGAACACCTGCTGGCATGGACGGGCGCCTCGCCGTCCTGGTTCGGCACGCCAACCCATCCGGGCAACGTGATCGGCCAGTGGATTTGCCCGCAGGGGAATGAAATTCCCGTTGTCGCCGTCGCCAGTCACGACACCGCAAGCGCGGTCATTGCCTCGCCGCTCGCCAGCAAAGACGCGGCCTATCTCTCCTCCGGCACCTGGTCGCTGATGGGTTTTGAGAGCAAAACGCCCTACACCAGCGACGCCGCGCTGGCCGCCAATATCACCAACGAAGGCGGTGCCGAAGGACGCTACCGCGTGCTGAAGAACATCATGGGCCTGTGGCTGCTCCAGCGGGTGCTGAAAGAGCAGAACGTCACCGACCTGCCCGCGCTTATCGCGGAAACCGAAAAGCTGAAGGCCTGCACCTTCCTGATTAACCCGAACGACGACCGCTTTATTAACCCGGTGCACATGAGCGCTGAGATCCAGGCCGCCTGTTTTGACGCGGGGCAGCCGGTACCTTCCCGCCCCGCCGAGCTGGCGCGCTGTATTTTTGACAGCCTCGCCCTGCTCTATGCCGACATCCTGAGCGAGCTGGCTGACCTTCGCGGTAAACCGTTCACCCAGCTGCACATCGTGGGCGGCGGCTGCCAGAACCAGCTGCTGAACCAGCTCTGCGCCGATGCCTGCGGCATTACCGTGGTGGCAGGCCCCGTAGAGGCTTCCACGCTCGGCAACATCGGCATTCAGCTAATGACGCTGGACGAACTATCAAACGTTGACGATTTCCGTTCGGTGGTGACGGCGAATAACAGCCTGACCACCTTCACCCCCAATCCCTGCCATGACATTGCCCGCTACCGGGCGCAGTTTCAGCAAAAACGACTGACTAAGGAGCTTTGCGCATGACCACTCAACTTGAACAAGCCTGGGACCTGGCTAAACAGCGTTTCGCCGCCGTCGGCGTGGATGTCGAAGAGGCGCTGCGCCAGCTCGACCGTCTGCCCGTCTCCATGCACTGCTGGCAGGGTGATGACGTTGCCGGCTTCGAGAACCCGGGCGGTTCCCTGACGGGTGGCATTCAGGCAACGGGTAACTACCCGGGCAAAGCGCGCAACGCCACCGAACTGCGTGCGGATCTGGAACTGGCGCTGAGCCTGATCCCCGGGCCAAAACGCCTGAACCTGCACGCGATTTATCTCGAATCCGACGCGCCGGTCGCGCGTAACGAAATCAAACCGGAACACTTTAAGAACTGGGTGGAGTGGGCAAAGGCCAACCGGCTGGGACTGGATTTTAACCCGTCCTGCTTCTCGCACCCGCTGAGCGCGGACGGGTTTACCCTTGCACACGCCAACGACGAAATCCGGCAGTTCTGGATCGACCACGTGAAGGCCAGCCGCCGCGTCTCCGCGTATTTCGGCGAGCAGCTCGGCACGCCGTCAGTGATGAATATCTGGATCCCGGACGGCATGAAGGACATCACCGTTGACCGTCTGGCGCCGCGCCAGCGCCTGCTGGCCGCGCTGGATGAAGCCATCAGCGAAAAGCTGGACCCGTCGCACCATATCGACGCGGTGGAGAGCAAGCTGTTCGGCATTGGCGCAGAGAGCTACACCGTGGGCTCAAACGAGTTCTACATGGGCTACGCCACCAGCCGCCAGACCGCGCTGTGCCTGGATGCTGGCCACTTCCATCCGACCGAGGTGATCTCCGACAAAATCTCCGCCGCCATGCTCTACGTGCCGCGCCTGCTGCTGCACGTCAGCCGTCCGGTGCGCTGGGACAGCGACCACGTGGTCCTGCTGGACGACGAAACCCAGGCGATTGCCAGCGAAATCATCCGCCACGATCTGTTTGACCGCGTGCACATCGGGCTCGACTTCTTCGACGCCTCCATCAACCGCATCGCGGCATGGGTTATCGGCACCCGCAACATGAAAAAAGCCCTGCTGCGCGCCCTGCTGGAGCCAACCGCCGCGCTGAAACAGCTGGAAGAGAGCGGCGATTACACCGCGCGCCTGGCGCTGCTGGAAGAGCAGAAATCCCTGCCGTGGCAGGCGGTGTGGGAGATGTACTGCCAGCGTCACGACGCCCCGGCGGGCAGCCAGTGGCTGGACAACGTGCGGGCGTATGAGAAGGACGTTCTCGCCGCTCGTCAGTAAAAAATATCGCCCGGCAGCGCATTGCATGCCGGGCCTACAGGTAAAAGCAGGCCGGGTAAGCGTAACGCCACCCGGCATTTTCAAAGGAAACACTGTATGCAGACCATCACCACCTCCTGGTTCGTCCAGGGCATGATCAAAGCCACCTCCGACGCCTGGCTGAAGGGCTGGGACGAGCGCAACGGCGGCAACCTCACGCTGCGCCTGGACGACGCGGATATCGAGCCCTTTGCCGCCGATTTCCACCAGAAGCCGCGCTATATCGCCCTGAGCCAGCCGATGCCGCTGCTCGCCAACACGCCGTTTATCGTTACCGGTTCCGGCAAGTTCTTCCGCAACGTTCAGCTGGACCCGGAAGCCAACCTCGGCGTGGTGAAGGTGGACAGCGACGGCGCGGGCTACCACATTCTGTGGGGGCTAACGGACGACGCGGTGCCAACCTCGGAGCTGCCGGCGCACTTCCTC
Organism: Enterobacter quasihormaechei; assembly: GCF_004331385.1. Classification (GTDB taxonomy): domain Bacteria; phylum Pseudomonadota; class Gammaproteobacteria; order Enterobacterales; family Enterobacteriaceae; genus Enterobacter; species Enterobacter quasihormaechei. Next base: position 59,181 of record NZ_SJON01000013.1, on the reverse strand, counting down.
TCCCACTGCGAGCGCATCAAGGCGACCAACGGCAAAGACCGCGTGATCATGCACTGCCACGCCACTAACCTGATCGCCCTGACCTACGTGCTGGAAAATAATTCTGATTTCTTTACCCGCAAGCTGTGGGAAGGCAGTACCGAGTGTCTGGTGGTGTTCCCGGACGGCGTCGGCATTCTACCGTGGATGGTGCCGGGTACCGACGAAATTGGCCAGGCGACCGCGACGGATATGCAAAAGCACGCCCTGGTGCTGTGGCCGTTCCACGGCGTCTTCGGCAGCGGCCCGACGCTGGATGAAACCTTCGGCCTGATCGACACCGCCGAGAAATCCGCGGAGGTGCTGGTGAAGGTCTACTCCATGGGCGGCATGAAGCAGACCATCACCCGGGAAGAGCTGATCGCCCTGGGCAAACGCTTTGGCGTCACCCCAATGCAGTCCGCATTAGATCTGTACAACTAACAACATCGCGCCCCGCTTACCGAGACGGGGCGAAAACCACCTGCAATCCCTACAACTAACTCAAGTCAGTGGAGTAAAAGCAATGAAAATAAAAGCAAGCTTGATCCTCACCGTTGCCGCTCTGGCGTTGTCCGGTTCCGCGTTAGCAGAAGTGAAAATCGCCCTGGTGGCGAAGTCCTTAGGAAATGGATTCTTCGAAGCAGCGAACGTCGGCGCGCAGGAGGCGGCCAAAGAGTTAGGCGATGTAAAAGTGATTTATACCGGCCCGACCACCACCACGGCGGAAGCGCAGATCGAGGTGCTGAACGGGCTGATCGCTCAGGGCGTGGATGCGATCGCGATCTCCGCGAACGATCCGGACGCCGTCGTGCCGGTGCTGAAAAAAGCGATGCAGCGCGGCATCAAGGTTGTGTCGTGGGATTCCGGCGTGGCGAAAGCCGGACGTCAAATCCATCTCAATCCGTCCAATAACGCCCTGATTGGCGAAACCAACGTCAAGCTCGCCGCCGATGCCCTGAAAGCGCTGAACGTGGAGAAGGGCGACGTCGCCGTGCTGAGCGCCACGCCAACCTCCACCAACCAGAACACCTGGATTGCGGAGATGAAAAAAGTGCTGCCGAAGTACCCTTCCGTCAACCTGGTGACGGTGGCCTACGGGGACGATCTCTCTGACAAAAGCTACCGTGAGGCGGTCGGTCTGCTGAAAACCTATCCGGACCTGAAGGTTATCGTCTCGCCTTCATCCGTGGGCATCGTGGCCGCCGCGCAGGCGGTAAAAGACCAGGGCAAGATTGGCAAAGTGTACGTCACCGGCTTAGGTCTGCCGTCTGAGATGGCGGGCGCGGTGAAATCCGGCGCGAGCAAGAGCTTTGCCATCTGGAACCCGATCGACCTCGGTTATGCGGCAACCTACCTCGCGGATGATCTGGTGAAAGGCACGGCCACGAAAGGCGAGGCCAGCATGGGCAGACTGGGCAAAGTGAAGCTGGATGCGGACGGCAACGGCGCGATGGCCGAGCCGTTCGTCTACGATGCCAGCAATATTGATAAGTTCTCGAAAATCTTTTGATGCGATGTGTAGGCCGGATCAGCGTAGCGCCATCCGGCAAAAGGCGGGTGGCGCTGCCGCTTACCCGCCCTACACATTCCCCTGTCCAGGAGAACTATCATGACCCCATTGCTACAGCTTTCTGGCATCACGAAGGTGTTCCCCGGCGTGCGTGCCCTTGAGAACGTGCAGCTTGCGCTGTGGCCCGGCAAAGTGACGGCGCTTATCGGCGAAAACGGCGCGGGCAAGTCGACGCTGGTCAAAGTGATGACCGGCATCTATCAGCCCGACGAGGGCGAGATCCTCTACAAAGCGATCCCCGTGCACCTCCCGACGCCGGAGTCGGCGCATAAAATCGGCATCACCGCCATTCACCAGGAAACCGTACTGTTCGATGAGCTATCGGTCACCGAAAATATCTTTGTCGGTCAGTACCTTCACAAGGGCTTTCTGAAAAAGCTCGACTGGCCGGAAATGCACCGCCGGGCGCAGGCCATCCTCACGCGGCTGGAAGTGCAAATCGACCCGCGCGCGACGCTGAAAACCCTGAGCATCGCCCAGCGTCACATGGTAGCGATTGCCCGCGCGCTCTCCTTTGAGGCGCAGGTGGTTATCCTTGATGAACCCACGGCGGCGCTGTCGCAGCATGAAATCCTCGAGTTTTACCAGATTGTGGAGCGCTTAAAGCAGGAGGAAAAAGCCATCCTGTTTATCTCCCACAAGTTCGACGAGATTTTTGAGCTGGCGGATCATTACACCATTTTGCGCGACGGCGCATTCGTCGGCGCAGGTGCAATAAATGAGATCACCGAGGAGCGCATGGTGTCGATGATGGTCGGGCGCGCCATTACGCAAACCTTCCCGAAAATCGACTGCGAGAAGGGCGAAACGGTGCTGGAAGTGAAAAACCTCTGCCACCCGACCGAGTTCGCAAACATCTCCTTCTCCCTGCATAAAGGCGAAATCCTTGGCTTCTACGGGCTGGTCGGTGCCGGGCGTACCGAACTGATGCAGGCGCTTTCCGGCGTTACGCGGCCAGCGTCCGGGGAAATTATCCTCAATGGTCAGCCCCGTCGCTTTCGCCAGCCTGCGGATGCCATCAAAGCCGGTATTGTCTGCGTGCCGGAAGAAAGGCAGAAACAGGGGGCGATTATCGCGCTGCCGATTGCCCAGAACATCAGCCTGCCTCAGCTCAGCACGCTCAATCCGAGCGGCGTACTGCACGACGACCGCGAATGGAAGCTGGCAGACGAGTATGCCAAACGTCTGCACGTGAAGGCCTTCAGCTGGAAGCAGGCGGTAGAGACCCTCTCCGGCGGCAACCAGCAAAAGGTCGTTATCGGCAAATGGCTGGCAACGCACCCTGATGTGATCATCCTTGATGAGCCGACAAAAGGCATCGATATCGGCTCAAAGGCAGCCGTTCATCAGTTTATGTCCGAGCTGGTCAGTCAGGGGCTGGCGGTGATTATGGTTTCGTCCGAACTACCGGAAGTGATGGGCATGGCGGACCGCATCATCGTAATGCACGAGGGGCTGATGGTCGCCGAATACCAGGCGGGAGATGCGACGGCGGAAACCATCGTCAGCGCCGCCAGCGGTGCAAAACAGGAGGCGGCATAAATGCTGAGCTCACTCTTAAAACACCGTGAAGCGCTGCTTGGCGCGGTGATTGTACTGATGATCGTCGCCATCGGCAGCCGCGTACCGTCGTTTGTCGCGCCGGGCAACCTGGTGGAAATGTTTAACGACACCGCCATTCTGATCGTCCTCGCGCTCGGGCAGATGATGGTGCTGCTCACCAAAGGCATCGACCTGTCGATGGCGGCCAATCTTGCCCTGACCGGGATGATTGTCGCCCTGATTAACTTCCACTACCCGGACGTGCCCGTCTGGGCGCTGCTTATCCTGGCAAGCACGCTTGGGCTGCTGATGGGCGCGATGAACGGCCTGCTGGTGTGGAAGCTGGGCATTCCGGCGATTGTGGTGACGCTCGGCACCATGAGCATCTACCGCGGAATTATCTTTTTGCTCTCCGGCGGCGGCTGGGTGAACGCCAACCAGATGAGCGCCGACTTCCTCGGGCTGCCGCGTGCCTCTTTGCTGGGCTTGCCGGTACTGAGCTGGTGCGCCATCGCCGCGCTGCTGCTGGTGGGCTACTTCCTGCGCTACAGCCGCACCGGACGGGCGCTCTATACCGCAGGGGGCAACGCGACGGCGGCGTACTATACCGGGATCAACGCCGGGAAAATGCAGTTCATCAGCTTTTGCCTCTCCGGACTGCTGGCCGGGTTCTGCGGCTACCTGTGGATCTCGCGCTTTGCCGTTGCGTATGTCGACGTCGCTAACGGTTTTGAATTGCAGGTAGTAGCCGCCTGCGTGATTGGCGGGATCAGCACCATGGGCGGCACCGGGCGCGTGCTCGGCTGTCTGTTTGGCGCCCTGTTCCTCGGGGTGATTAATAACGCCCTGCCGGTGATCGGCGTCTCCCCGTTCTGGCAGATGGCCATTTCCGGCACGGTAATTGTCGTTGCAGTGCTGCTGAACGAGCGCGGCAACAGGCGCAAAGGCAGGCTGATCCTGCGCGACGCCGCGCTGGCGCGTCAGAAACTGGCGGTGAAATCATGAGCAAAATGATGACATCTGAAGCAATCGAACCGACCTCTGCGACGGGCATCTTCCGGCGCCTGCTGTGCTGGGAAGGTTTCCTGCTGGCGGTGACGCTGGCGGTATTCGTGGTGAACGCGCTCGCCTCGCCTTACTTCCTCAACGTCTGGAACCTCTCCGATGCGACGTTCAACTTCACCGAAAAGGCGATCATCGTGCTGCCGATGGCGATGCTGATCATCGCCCGGGAAATTGACCTGTCGGTGGCCTCCACCATCGCGCTCAGCTCCACGGTGATGGGCTTTTGCGCGGCGGCGGGCGTCGATACGCCGCTGCTGGTCTGCGTGGGACTTGGCGTCGGGCTGCTGTGCGGACTGCTTAACGGCATCCTGGTGACGCGCTTTAATCTGTCGTCCATCGTCATCACCATCGGCACCATGAGCCTGTACCGTGGGATCGCCTACATCCTGCTCGGGGACCAGGCGCTGAACAGCTATCCGGAAAGCTTCGCCTGGTTCGGCCAGGGCTACGTCTGGGGCGCGCTGTCGTTTGAGTTCGCGCTGTTTATCGTGCTGGCCGCTCTGTTTGCCTTTGTGCTGCACCGCACCAACTTTGGCCGCCGCACCTACGCCATCGGCAATAACCCGACCGGCGCGTGGTTTTCCGGCATCAACATTAAACGCCACAATCTGATGCTGTTCGCGCTGGTGGGGCTAATGTCCGGCCTGGCGTCAGTGCTGCTCACCTCGCGTCTGGGCAGCACTCGCCCGACGATTGCGATGGGCTGGGAGCTGGCGGTGGTGACGATGGCGGTGCTCGGCGGCGTCAATATTCTCGGCGGGTCCGGCAGCATGGTGGGCGTGATTATCGCCGCCTTCCTGATGGGGCTGGTGACCTTTGGCCTGAGCCTGCTCAACGTGCCCGGCATTGTGATGTCGGTAATTATCGGCGCGATGCTGATTGTGGTGATTTCACTGCCGATTATTACCCGCCGGGTGATGCAGCGAAGACGGATCTCATAGCCGGGTGGAACTGCGTTTACCCGGCCTGCTTAACCGTAGGCCCGCGCAAGCGCAGCGCCGCCGGGCATAAAATTCACAGTAATTAAGGAGAATTATCATGAGCTTTATGTTGGCACTTCCAAAAATCAGCCTGCACGGCGCGGGTGCAATCGGCGATATGGTCAATCTGGTGGCGAACAAGCAGTGGGGAAAAGCGCTGGTTGTCACCGACGGCCAGCTGGTGAAGCTCGGCCTGCTCGACAGCCTGTTTACCGCGCTGGACGCCCATCAGATGTCGTATCACCTGTTCAATGAGGTATTCCCGAACCCGACGGAGGCGCTGGTGCAGAAAGGCTTTGCCGCTTACCAGGACGCGGAATGCGATTACATCATCGCCTTTGGCGGCGGCAGCCCAATTGATACCGCCAAAGCGATAAAAATCCTCACCGCCAACCCGGGTCCGTCAACCGATTATTCCGGCGTCGGCAAGGTGAAAAACGCGGGCGTGCCGCTGGTGGCCATCAACACCACCGCAGGCACGGCGGCGGAGATGACCAGCAACGCGGTGATCATCGATTCCGCGCGCCAGGTGAAAGAAGTCATCATCGACCCGAACATCATCCCGGATATCGCCGTGGACGATGCCAGTGTGATGCTCGATATTCCGGCCTCCGTGACCGCCGCAACCGGCATGGACGCATTAACCCACGCCATTGAAGCCTACGTGTCCGTTGGCGCGCATCCGCTGACCGATGCCAATGCGCTGGAGGCGATTCGCCTGATCAACCTCTGGCTGCCGAAAGCGGTCGACGACGGTCATAACCTGGAAGCGCGCGAGCAGATGGCCTTCGGTCAGTACCTGGCGGGTATGGCGTTTAACAGCGCCGGGCTGGGGCTGGTACATGCTCTGGCGCACCAGCCGGGGGCAACTCACAACCTGCCTCATGGCGTATGTAATGCCATCCTGCTGCCGATCATCGAAAACTTTAACCGCCCGAACGCGGTCGCGCGTTTTGCCCGCGTGGCGCAGGCAATGGGCGTTGACACGCGCGAAATGAGCGACGAAGCCGCCAGCATGGCAGCGATTCAGGCGATTCGTGACCTGAGCGCCCGCGTCGGCATTCCGTCCGGCTTCAGCCAGCTCGGCGTCACCAAAGCCGACATTGAAGGCTGGCTGGATAAAGCCCTCGCCGATCCGTGCGCGCCGTGCAACCCGCGCACCGCCAGCCGCGACGAGGTCCGCGAGCTGTATCTGGAGGCATTATGATCCGCAAAGCGTTTGTGATGCAGGTAAACCCGGACGCGCACGAAGAGTACGCCCGACGCCACAATCCGATCTGGCCCGAACTGGAAGCGGTGCTGAAAGCCCACGGCGCGCACCACTACGCCATTTATCTCGACAGAGAACGCAACCTGCTGTTTGCGACGGTGGAGATTGAGTCGGAGGAGCGCTGGAACGCGGTGGCGAATACCGACGTCTGCCAGCGCTGGTGGAAACATATGGCTGACGTCATGCCGTCGAACCCGGATAACAGCCCGGTGAGTTCGGATCTGAAAGAGGTGTTTTACTTAGCGTAACGGCAAAGCGGGTGATGCAACGCACGCGTCACCTGCTTTTAGCGCAAAGTTCTCAATCCATAAACTACCGTATCATGCTCCCAGATGATGGTTTCGTTCCTCTCTTTCGCATCGTGACAGTACTGTTCAATAACGGCAATCTGCTCGGGCGATAACGCACAAAACGGTTTCGTATAACGATAGATATTGAGCTCTTCTAGTGAGCAAACGCGTCTGGCATTCTCAAACAGCCCTACCTTTTTCATCACCTTAAGCAGATTAATATCAAGGGCTTCGATGATAAGTTCAATCTTGTTTATCTTGACTCTTATCGTATCAATCGCCGTTCTTGCGTCATTCACGTTTGGCGCTTTAACCCAGATAGGTTCGTGATGGAAAATACGGTTTCGATACTCTCTCAGTTCAAAGATGAGATCGATCAGCGCTTTTCTGACTTTTTGCGGGTTCGTGTTAATTCTGGCGTAATTTTTAAAGACTTTACTCAATGATTTTGGCCATAAATACCCATGGTTATCTCGCGGCGCGGGAGCGTTAAATTCATTGTTCAAAACATAATGCCAGGTACTAAAATCCGTTGAGGCAATAATCCGATCGTGACTCCATTCCGGGACCGGTTGCACCTGAGTATAAGCTCCTCGCCTGCGTCCCATCTCTTTTTTGCGCCATTCACGGGTAAGGCACTCTTTAGCCTTCTCGATGTTTTTATAGAAATGACACTCATCCCGATCTTTTGTGCAGTGAATCGTTTCCCACCACATATCGCCAAATCTCATCCTGGCTTCTCTGTCGACGGCGTTTCTTAAAGAGATCTCAAGGTTTTGGAGGAGAGGATAAATGGACGCTGCTGCATGCTGAGACCAGATGTATATACCGTATAATTCGCATTCATTATTTGGACGAAACGTTGTGCGATATCCGTCCAGACGTATTGATGAGATCAATGAAATAATCGGTTTATAATTAGTTACTTGCGGCATTTTTTCGTGCTCCCAGAACGATGTGCCGAAGCATACCATAGACCTGTAGATACAGTTGACGGTGGATCCTTCAACCGTTAGAATTTGGTCCTGAAAGCCTGTACTGTCTACTTCCCCTTTTTATAGGTTCTGGTTGCGTACACCATAGGCAAAGCGATTTATGAAACCCACCTCTGGTGGGTTTCGTCGTTTTACAGCGCCTATGCCTGGTTCGCCTCCACCGTGTTACTTCGTGCAGCAATCTCCCGCCTGCTGCTCAGCGTAAACGCCGACACCACCGTAATCGCCAGCACGAAACAGCCCAGCATCAGGTACGTCTCCTGAAAGCCGATCCGGTCATACATATTTCCGGCAAAGGCGGAGAGGAAAATCGCTGCCGACTGTTTGGCAAACTGGAAGCCAATCAGGTAGATAGTGGCCGACAGGCGCGTATCAAACACTCCGGTAATGTATTTGAATGCCCCCACCAGCAGGAACGGGACCTCCAGCGCGTGCAGCATCTTCAGGGCGATCACCTCCACGGCGGTGGTGGCAAACGACGAACCGATGATGCGCGTCGCCATAATTACCCCGGCAATCAGCAGCGTGTTTTTCGCGCCGATGCGGTTAATGATCCACGGCGAGCAGAACATGATAATGGCGTTACAAATCTCCCCCGCCGTGGTGGCAAAACCGAACGCCCGGGTGCCCGCTTCCGGCGTGGCGAAGAAGGTTTTAAAGAAGGTGGCAAACTGCTGGTCGAAAACGTCATACACGCAGGCCACACCAATCACGTACAGGATGAACATCCACATTCTGCGCTGGCGGAACAGGTTGAACACGGTTTTAGCGGTGATCTGCGGCTGGTTCGCACCCAGGGCGTTCATCACCTGCGCCGTCTGGTTGGGCTTCGGTTTCGCGACCACCAGTAGCAGCATCAGCAAAAGCGCCGCCGCCGATCCCATCCAGAAAACATACGACGGGTCGATGCCGAACAGGATGCCGCCCGTTGAGGCGCACAGCCCCCAGCCGAGGCAGCCAAACATGCGCGCCTTGCCGTACTCAAAGAGGCTGTTGCGGCTCACGCGTTCAATGTAGGCCTCAATCGCCCCGGATCCGGCTGAAAAAACAAAGCCGATATACAGCCCGCCGCTCAGCGCGCCCAGCCAGATATTGGTTTTCAACAGTGGCGCGAAGACGTACAGGAAAAACGGCGCGAACAGAAACAGCAGCACTGAGATTATCCACAGCAGGTGTTTTTTCAGCCCCAGCTTGTCCGAAATGACGCCCAGCACCGGCTGGAAGGCAATGGCCGACAGCGAGATGCAGGAGAAGACAATCCCGGTATGGGTTTTGTTCAGACCGATGATGTCCGACAGCCAGATCGGCAGGAACGGAAAGCAGGTGGCCATGATGAAGAAGTAGAGAAAGAAGAACAGCCCGAAGATCCAGAAGTTAGGGTTGTCTTTGTGGGTACAGGTTGTTGTGTTCATTATTTTTATCCTCAACGGAGGGCCGGCTGCCCGGCCCGTCACCTTTACACGCGTTCCACGCCAATCAGAATGGCGGTTTCCGGATCCAGAATCGGCAGCGCAATACCCGCCCGCATCAGCCATTCGCCGCTTGCCGTTTGCGGGGCTTCCATCCACGCCGGCAGCTTGCGCATGGTGTGCCCACCCTCGCCCGTGATCTGAATGTTCGGATGATCCAGCAGCGTGATGCGGTACTGCGCGCTGGCGTCTAACCCCGGCATGCGCAGCGGCATCATCAGGGTGTAATCCGGCATCGCGAGCTGGCTGACCATAAACAGCCCCTGCGTTTTGTCTTCACTCACTATACCCTGCGCCAGCGTAGTGGCATCCGGCATGTCCACGCGCCACTGGGTACCGTGATGAATCACCTCGCGCCACCGCTTATACAGCGCGGCGTAATGGCGATAACCCTCACGCTCCTGCGCATCCACGGTGAGCGGATCCAGCTCCAGCCCCATATGCCCAAACAGCGCCGTCAGCCCACGGAAAGCGATGCTGTGCTGGCGGAAGGTGGCGTGACATTTATGATGACCGATATGCGCCCCCATCACCTCCGGCGGGAAGAAGTAGCTCATGCCGCGCTGGATCGTGTTGCGCTCCAGCGCGTCGTTGTTATCAGACGCCCAGAAGCGGTGGCTGCGGGTCAGCACTTCATAATCGATTCGCCCTCCGCCAGAGGAGCAGGATTCAAACTCAATGTGCGGGAAACGCTCGCCCAGCACGTCCAGCAGGCGGTAAAACTGGCGGGTCTGCGCGTCGGCGGCGGCTTTACCGTTATGCCCGGGCTGCACCAGCTCGCGGTTCATGTCCCATTTCACGTAGTCGACAGCATGTTCGCCAAGCAGCCAGCTCATGCGCTCCACGAGATAATCAAAGGCCTGCGGGATGTTCAGGTTGAGCACCAGCTGGTGCCGCCCGGTCGCCTGCGCGTAGCCCGGCAGCGCCAGCACCCAGTCAGGATGCGCGCGATACAGATCGGAATCCGGGTTAATCATCTCCGGCTCGATCCAGATGCCAAACTCCATGCCGAGCCGTTTAACGTGACTGATGACCGGCGTCAGGCCGTTCGGGTATTTTTTTTCATCCAGGTACCAGTCGCCCAGTGCGGCGCGATCGTCGTTGCGGCCTTTGAACCAGCCGTCGTCAATAATAAAGCGCTCCACGCCCAGCGCGGCGGCCTCATCGGCCATGCGCATGATGTAGTCCGGATCGTGATTAAAGTAGATGCCTTCCCAGGTATTGAGGTGGACCGGGCGCGGTTTGTTTTCCGGGAAGCGGATGATGTTGTCGCGCAGGTAGCGGTGGAATTGCTGGCTCATGCCGTTCAGCCCGTGCGGGGAGTAGCTGGCATACAGGCGCGGCGTCCAGAGCGTTTCGCCCTCTTCAATCGCCATTTCACCCGGCAGGTAAAGCGCTTCGGCCTGTATATAACGGCGACCATCGGTTTTCGCTTCGGCGCGCAGGCGGTGGTTGCCGCTCCAGCCCAGATGCACGCCCCAGACGTCGCCCTGCATTTCGCTGAACGATGGCGTACCGGCGATCAGCGCCGGGAAATGTTCGTGGGACGTTTTACCCCGACGGTTTTCAATGACAACGCTGTCGTGTTCAAGCGTGACGCGGTGCGGCTGAAATTCCCTGATCCAGCGTCCGTGAAAGGCCATTACCTCCTGCGCGCGCTCGGCCACCGGCAGCGTGACGGCGAATCGGTCCACCTGCCACGCCTGTGCTTTCAGGTTGGTTAACCCGTGGCGCACCACCAGCACGCCGCTGGCCTCCAGCACCAGCTCGCTGGTCAGGCGCAGGCCCGCCTGTTTATCCTCCGCCGTTACCGTCAGGGTGTGTCCCTGCTGCTGCATGTCTGTAGTGGTAAAGACGGGGGAACCGTCCAGCCCCTCGCGATGCCCCTCAATACCGGGCGAGCCAAACAGCCCGTGCCCCAGCTCGGCCATCAGCGTCACCGGGGAGTCCACGTCCAGCCTGCCGTTTGCCACCGGCCGCGCCAGCGTAGCGACATCCTGCGGCGAAAAGTGCTGAAGGTGCGGTCCCCAGTAGAGAATTTCGGCGAACGGATGGGTTTTTAGCACCACGTCAACCGTGGTGCTTTCGAGTCGTAAAATGGCCTCTTGCATCAGACATCTCCTGTCGTCGGGATGCCTTGAGTGTTGATCCGAAACGTTTCGGATACAAACCAAAACGTTTCGGATCTGTGATCGGGTTTGGAAATTTGCCCGGTTTAGGCCGTCTGGCCCGGGAAGAATTCCGGCTGCCAGAGCACCTGGAGCCGTTCGACGTCATCGCCGTTGATCAGCTGGCGCACCATGTCCGCAATCTGCTTTCCAACGCCCTGGCGGGTGGACTGGATCACCGCCGCCACGTCAATATCGACAATGCTGTCCTGCGGTAAACCGTCGTAAACCACCAGCGAGATGGCCTCGTCGCCGGACAGGCGCCCCATCTGCGCCAGCGCCATCGCCGCGCCGTCGCCGTGGGTGTTGCAGTCGGTAATGATGGCCGTGGGCGGCTGCGGCAGAGAGAGAAGTTCTTGCGTGGTCGCATAGCCTACGCGGCGCGAAGGGGGCATAGCGCGCAGCCATTCGCTGGAGAGCCCGGCTTCCCGCAGCGCGTCCAGGTAGCCCTGCCGCCGCTGGGTGATGAATGCCTGATTGTTGCTTTCGCCCAGCAGGGCGATGCGGTGATGGCCTTTCTCGATCAGCCAGCGGGTGGCCTGGTACGTGCCGGCATAGTTGTCGAAATCGAACCACGCGTACGGCTGCGGTAGCTGGCTGCGGCCAAGCGCCAGGAACGGGAATCCGGCGGCCTGAAGCTGCTCAAGACGCGGGTCGCGATCCAGCGTATGGGCCACAATCAGCGCATCCACGCGCCGGCTTTGCACCATGCGCATATAGCTGTGTTTGTCCGCCAGATCGTCGTCAGCGATGAGCAGCAGATCGATCTCATGTCGCGCCAGTTCGTGGCTAATTTCGCCGACCATGTCCATAAAAACGCTGTTATTGAGCGGAACAGGATGCACGGGAAAAACGAGGCCGACGGCATCAATTTTGCCCATCTTCAGGCGGCGCGCAAACGTATTAGGTCGGTAGCCACGGCGCTGGGCCTCCGCCTCCACGCGGGCGCGCGTCTCAGCAGAAACGTCGTCATACCCGTTGAGGGCGCGGCTGACGGTAGTGACGGACAGCCCCAGTTCTTTAGCAATGGCTTTGAGCGACATGATTTTCCGTATCTTCGTTAATTTTGTTCCGCCACCAGAAGGGCGTGCGTATCCGGCTCCAGCGCCTTAAAAATATGCGGCTGGTCGGCGGGGTAGCAAATGTAATCGCCCGGGCCGAGTTCTTCCGCCGCGTCGATCAGGCCGACCATCGCCCGCCCCTGGGTCACGATAATGTGCTCAACCGACCCCGGCGGATGCGGCTGGGAAATACGGTCTGCGCCCGGCTGCGTCAGCAGCAGATAGATATCACGACGCGCCCCCGGCGGACACGCCGCCAGCAAAATCGCCTCGTAGTTCGCCTGCCCGGCAACCACCTTTGTGCCCTCGCCGCGGCGGATCACCTGCGTGACGGGTTGCTGCGGCTCCAGTAGCCGGGCAAACGGAATATCCAGCGCCACGCAAAGCGACCAGAGCGTTTCCAGGCTGGGATTGCCGTTGCCAGACTCCAGCTGGGAAAGCGTGGATTTGGCGATCCCGGCACGGCGGGCAATTTCCGCCAGCGATAGCCCGGTTCGCAGGCGTTCCCGCACCAGGCTTTTGGCGATCACGCTGATTGGCTGCGTCATAAAAACGGCCTCTGTCTCTCTATAACGAACGATTCGTTCATCTTGTAAAACGATCTTGATGCGTTCATTATAATGGAAATACGTTCGATATGGCTAAAAGGGTATGAAGAATCACCTCTCTTGTCTGAAAGGCGACACGATAAAAGCGATAATTTTGGTCTGCCTCGCGGTAGGCGTGGTCGGCATGTCTTACGGCTCGCTGGCGATGGCCTACGGCTTCCCGCTGTGGGTGCCGTTTGTGCTTTCCCTCACGGTGCTGGCGGGCGCATCCGAGTTTATGTTCATCGGCATCGTGGCGAGCGGCGGCAATCCGCTGGCAGCGGCGGCGGCCGGTTTGCTGGTTAACGCCCGCCATGTGCCGTTCGGCGTGACGGTACGTGAGCTGGTGGGCAAGCGCGGCCTGAGCTTTCTGGGCTGTCATATCATGAACGATGAAAGCGTGGTGTTCGGCCTGTCGCAAAAAACCGCCGAGCAGCGTAAGGCGGCCTACTGGCTGTGCGGGCTAGGCGTGGCAATCATCTGGCCGCTGGGGGCGGTGCTGGGGGCAATGGTCGGCAAGCTGCTGCCGGACCCGGAAACCATCGGGCTGGACGCGGTGTTTCCGGCGATCCTGCTGGCGCTAGTCGTGCCGGCATTCAAAAACCGCACCACGCTGATCCGCGCCTGTAGCGGCGCGGTGTTGTCGCTGGCAGCGGTGCCGTTTGCGCCGGTGGGCCTGCCGGTGCTGCTCTCTTTGCTCGGTCTCGCCGCGAGGAAAAAATAATGGAAAACATGACGGTCTTTATTCTCGGCATCGCCATTCTTTCTGCCGGAACCTATCTGATGCGTCTTGGCGGAGCAAAGCTCGGCAACCGGCTGGCGCTTTCTGAACGATCGCAGGCGCTGCTTTCCGATGCGGCTACCGTTTTGCTGTTCTCCGTCGCGCTGGCAACAACGTTTTATGAAGGGGAACATTTTGCGGGGATGGCGCGCGTGTTGGGCGTGGGGTTCGCGGTGTTTCTGGCCTGGCGAAAAATGCCGTTAATTGTGGTGATCGTCGCGGCGGCGGTGGTGACGGCGCTGCTGCGTCTGGCGGGGATCCACTAAAAGAAATGCCCGGCATAGTCGGTCTGCCGGGCATCAGCGGGGATTACTGCGCCGGAAGGGTGTCGGCGCTCAGCGTCAGCGTCTCGGTAAAATCGGTCTCGTTGGTTGTGCTAAAAGCTTTATCTGACAGGTAGGTTGTCACCATCATCGTTGCGGTGAACTGCTCCCCCGCGACTTCCGTTCCGTTAACGGCAGCCAGCGTTTTTTCCGGCGGTAACGTCACCTCTGACGCTCCACCCTGAACGGCCACCGCGCCGGTATCAACAGCGGCCAGTTGCACCGTATTCCCGTCCACGCGGCCATCCCTGAACGCAATCTTCATTGCGCCGTTATCTGAATATCGCCAGGCCCTGTTTTGTCGGGCCGCGCCGGTGATGGAGATGCGCATTTTACGCGCATCCGGGCATATCACCGACACCTGAAGTTCCCGCGTGACCGAGGCATAACCGTTATAGACCTGGCCCACATGCTCAGCAGAACCCTTTCGCATATCCTCTTTACGGTAACGACCATAGTCGACGGTCTTTACGGCGGACATCATTTCACACTCGCCCTCATCGGCCTGCGCGGCTGCCGGCATCCCCGCCCCGCCGCAAAGCAGCGCGACCATCATCACGTACTTATGAACGTTATTTAGAGACATGTCCCTGTCACCTCTTCATAGAATTTATTCGGTTCTGCCTCCGGCAGGGTATACGTCAGCCTGCATCGCCCCTCATCCAGCTTCGCGTAGAGCTGCTGGTTGGCGGAGATATCGTTGAGGAAGATCACGCCGTCTTCGGGTGCTGTCGTGACGTACTCACCCGCTCCGTCCACGATGGAGACGCCTTCCGGCAGCGGCGTACCGTCCGCGCGGCTGATAGCCAGCAGCACGCGGCGCTGGCTTAACGTCGCAAACTCCCACTTCGCCACGGCACCGTGAGAAGCCTTGATCGCCGTTCTGCCGTTTCGCACATCCAGGTTGCCAGGCAGTTTTTGGGTGTTGACCTCAATCGTGCTTTCGCGGAACGGTGACAGTGCGGGGATCACCGCCTGGCCCCATTTATCCGTCCATACCGGACCACGTGAGGTGCCAATCTCGACGCCTGCCACCGGTTTATCCAGCTTAGCGATGGCATAGGTGTCAGCCACGCGGTACGGCGAGAAGGTCACGCCATCGCCGTGCGCCACAATCCCGCCGCTCAGCGCTGCGGAGTAGTTGGTATTGCTGTCGTTATCGCCCCCTGCCGCCAGCGACAGGCTGGTGTAATGCAGGTTGCTGCTCAGCGAGCTGTCCCAGCTGGTGGTGTTATTGTCCTGATCCTGAGAAACGCCAACCGTGTACTGGTTCGCCTCGTTAAGCGATCCCATTGCGCGCGTGCCGTACGAGCTCTTACCTTCACTCTCACGATACCAGGAGCTGGTATTTACGCCCGTACGTCCAAGTGGGATCGACACGTTCACGTAAAACAGATCGTTATCGCTGTCATCGTTACGGCTGACGTCCGATTCCCAGTTCACGCTTACGTTGAAATACTTAAAGGACTGGGACCACGAAGAGATGAAGCGGCGGCTGTCGTACTCGCTGTTCCAGCTCTCGTTGCGGTAGTAGCTGAGGGAGAAACGGCCGAGCAAGCTGCTAGACCAGTTGATACCCACGTTGGTGTCATATTTGGTTTGCGACATATCGTCGTCGTCACCGTACAGCTCCGTCATCTCGCGATAATCCGGCGTGCCGTAGCTGCCGCCCATCGAGAGGCCGATGCCCCACGGCAGAGAATATCCCAGGTCGAGCGTGGTTTTGTTGCCGTCCGTTTGCGACTGGTTGTCTATCGACGCCAGAAAACCGAGCGAGGCATACAGGTTCTGCATCGGTACGGTGTCCAGATTGCCGGAGAAACCGTAATAGTGATTATCCGCCATCACCATTCCGGCGAGGAAATTGACGCGCTTGTTGATGGACCAGCCGTTATTGGCAGAGACCACCCACGGTTTTTCGTAGCGCGAATCCATGTCGTCTTCAACACGGCCTACCGCCATGGTAAAGCCCGGTGCGCGGCCCACGTGGTTGCTGCGGAACGTACTCGCCGACACGGTAAAACGGTTTTCGCTGCCGTCTGTCTCGGTCACCGTCACGTTCAGGTCGGTGTTGAGGTTAGCCAGCGGTACGTCATCCAGGTTAAACGGCCCGGCAGGCACCAGCGTCGAGTAAATCAACTGTCCGCCCTGGCGGATATCTACACGCGCCTGAGGGTTGCGGGCGATACCGCTAACTTCCACGCCCGTACCGCCCTGAGGCAGGAGGGCGGTATCCGGCATCATCTGTACCCCATAGATAGACGGAATACTGAAGCGGCTGTTGGCCACGTTAATCTGGCCGCCCTGCACCATCACGCCATAGTCGGTGAAGGTACGCTGGGCGTAAGTATAAAGGGATTCAACGTCAAAGCTTTGATCGCTACCGTCGCTGACGAACTGCGTGCTGCGCACAATCCAGTCCCCGGCGTTAAAGCCCATTTCGAAGGTGGACTGAAAACGGTCGGCTTTTTCATCGTCATACTGGTTATGGGTGCCGAACATGGAATAATTCAGCATTGCCGCACGGCCACCCTGAACTTCCGCGAACTGGCGTCCGAAATCAGGATCCAACGCTTCCGGTGGAACCACGACCGATATCTCTTCAATATCCGGTGAAGACTGAATAGTCGATCCGGACCAGTACTGATGAATTTTAGGGCAGGTACCGCGTCTGGTTTTTTTAATCAGACCCGCATTTTCCAGAAACTCGTCATCAATACAGGGCGTACCGTCCTCATCAAACTTCACCGGCATCAGCGTTCGCTTATTCCCGTTAATATTCACGGTTACGTTATGGTAGCCGGGAGAAAAACGAGGAGCCATGGAGTAGTATTCAGCAATCGCAGGATCCAGCCCCTGATTTTTTAATGCGTCGGTGTCGAATATCGCTCTCGCCAACTCCATTGATTCATTTGCGGTAGGGGTTATTTCCGCCCGAATGCTGAAAGCCAGCGCCGTAAGGCAAAACGCCAGCATTCCCTTTTTACAGGAAACCGTTAACATAACCACTCCATGTGCTGTTAAATTAATTGTTATTTTAAATCGGCAATATAACTTTGAGCTTTGTAGCCATAACGGGTAGCGGGATAAATTTCAATCTGCTTTTCTGAGGGCGTTATTTTCCCTTTTATGCTTACCGTCATTTTTTCGCCAGGCAATATATAGGGCTTCGAGAATTGTGCAGCCGTACCTGATGGCAATAATTTTGCTTTTTGTTCCATACGCACAACGTAAGGGGTTTTATTCTCGACGGTGACGCTGCCGTTGTTAACCTGCCATTTTAAGTCTTTCCATGGCTCCAGATTTACCGCCAGCCCGGCCGGACGAATAATAACGGGCAGATTCTGGCTAAAGGTGACCTTCACCTTGTTTTTTTCACGCTGCGGAATAGCGGTAAAAATAACGCGCTTTAAATGTTCCACCTTCAGCGGCTCGGCGCTGTTTTTTAGCACAAAACGCACGCGCTGGGTTTTACCCGCGTCCACGCGCACCACCGGCTGCGTCACAATCAGGCCGGGTTTAGGATCATCGGGCAAATCAACCAGTTTCGTGTACAACAACTGGGCGTCGGCATCCGTGTTTTTGACGTCCATACTGGCACCCTGCTCGTCTTCTTTCACAATCAGCAGTGAGGTTTCCGGCACCATTCCGGCTGCCAGCGTGTTAAAAGAGGCGAACAGGCAGGCACAAATCAGCGTTCTTTTTAAAAGCGGCATAATATTAGTCCATTAATATTTAAATAACACTCCACTGACGTGGAGTGTTGAGTCTGTGACGTTATTACAGATAAACCAGCTCTACGTTGGTTAAACCGTCCAGCGTGGCTTCGTCGACAATATTGAGATCGTTGGTTGGGTTGATCTGCGCTCTGATGCCCACGTTGAAGTTAATCTGTTTCTGTGCAACAGGTGCATCACCACTCTCACTGTCGGTGAAAGAGTACGTCTCACTTTTATCCGTAGAAATTTGCATATAATGCATGCCGGATT
Organism: Enterobacter quasihormaechei; assembly: GCF_004331385.1. Classification (GTDB taxonomy): domain Bacteria; phylum Pseudomonadota; class Gammaproteobacteria; order Enterobacterales; family Enterobacteriaceae; genus Enterobacter; species Enterobacter quasihormaechei. Next base: position 41,070 of record NZ_SJON01000013.1, on the reverse strand, counting down.
TTATACCCCAACCAGAAGCTGCGCCGGCAACCTTCGTGAAAATTGGATACAGATTATCACCCGTATCATTTGTCACTGTACCCTCATCCTTCTGAATACCCATTGCATAAGCACCAATCTTCTGGCCGTTATACATACCCAGCCCTGCTGTATTATCAACGGCTGTTCCAAAATCCAGATCGCCAAAATTGACTGGCAGAATGTCGGTTGGCGCTGAGTCAGCATGCGCATCGTTAAACGTTACGCCAATACGTGTAGGAGATTCGCAGGAGATGGAAATAGGGATAATTTTAGTCTCCGCCAGCGCTGTTGCCGTGGTGTCATTCAAAGAAGCAGCTTTTATCGTACCATAATCAGCAATACCGCCCCCGCTCACAAAAGAAGGCGTACAGGAAGCTGGCACAATTTTACCTGTAACCTGAATATCAATGCTGGATGCCGCCATGGCAGAAGACGCCGCTACAGCCAGCACGGACGCCAGCATTCCTTTTTTAAACATCGCGTTCATTTAATTTCCTTATATAAGTGAAATACAAAATAAACCAGATAATAAATATCTGGCCTGGGGTTATTACCTAAAACAGTTTGTTCTGGGAAAATAGCATCACAGATAAACTCAATCAATGCTTCAAAATCCTTTTAGGATTTACACCTGAGGAATTCCTTAAAACTCAAGATCAATCATATTTGCGCTGAATGTGAAACCGGTAATACAGCATCAAAAAAACACAATTCATTCTTTTGATAAATATATGCAGAAAGCTGGTCTGACCTTATATTTGAAATGTGTATGGAACTGTTCTATTTCAAACAAAAGTAACTAAAGAAGGGAAACTTTTACAGTTATTGTTTCGTTAATCAGGATTATCCTGGAAGACAGGCGGGAGATTCGGGGAAGAAACAGCAGAAAATAAACCTGTCCCGGCTCCGAAGAGCAGGGACAGCGGCGGCATAACTTATTTGTTCAGTTCAGCGGTCATGTGTACGCGGTTACCGGTGAACGCCTGGGTAATTTTATAGGATGACGCGCCCGCTTCCTGAGCCTGTGCAGCGATTTTAGCTTCAGCACCGTCCAGCGTAGAGGCGGATGCGGTCACTGTCTGCGCAGCGAAAGAACCAAAAGAAGTAGCCAGAGCGATTACTGCGACAAAAGTTTTGATGCTTTTCATGAGATAAACCCTTTCGTTAAGTTGTTTTGGTAAGGCACCGTGCCTTGATGAGATAAATAGTAGTCCTCATCCCGATCAACTAAAAGCGGAAGGATTTGCCTATATTATTCAAAATTACTGATCAACAATTAACCGCTGAGGATGGGTGTAAATGGTTGCCCTACCCGGCTTGCAGAACCCCACCAGCGTCAGGTTACAGCGCTCCGCCACGTCCACCGCCAGCGTGGTTGCCGCCGACACCGCAAACAGGATTTCCACGCCGCACATGGCGGACTTTTGCACCATCTCATAGCTGGCACGGCTGGAAACGAGCGCCGCGCCCTGCTGCCAGACGTTGTTTTCCCGTGCGCGGCGGCCTAACAGCTTGTCCAGCGCCACGTGGCGGCCAACGTCTTCATGCCCGCCTGCAATACTCCCCGACGGCAATACCCACGCCGCCGCATGCGTACAGCCGCTGAGCTGGCCGATGGGCTGAACGTCGTTCAGATGCTCAAGCGCCCGGTCAAGATGCGCCAGATTAAACGTCTGGGTGAACGGCAGGGGAACAATCGGTTTACCAATATCGTTAAGCTGTTCAACGCCGCACACGCCGCAGCCGGTACGTCCGGCCAGCGCCCGTCGACGCTCTTTAAGCCCCATAAAGCGGCGGCTGGAGAGTTCGATTTGCACTTCGAGACCGTTGCAGGCTGGCACGACGTCCATGCCGTAGATCTCCTGCGGATGGGCAATGATGCCTTCCGAGAGGGAGAAACCGATGGCGAACAGCTCAAGATCTTTCGGCGAGGCCATCATCACCACATGCGAAATACCGTTGTAAACCAGCGCAACGGGGACTTCTTCCGCCAGAAAATCTGGCGTGGCATCTGAGATATGGGGCGGTCTGTGTACCGACAGTTCCACAATGCCCGCAGGCAGTGTCGACGCGTGGGCAGCACGGTTTTGTTTAGACACAACGGTATTCCTGAACAACCACGGAAGTGAGCCTGCTATTGCAACACAAACAGCAGACCTTACGCATAGTATGGATCAACTTTTCAGCAACCATTCTCCTACTCAATTCGGAGGGGTGCAACCGGTCGCCTGCTACACACCCTTAACATCCCCAGAGAAAAATGTGACTGATATCACATTTTATAATCAATGCCGTGATAATACGTTCACTTTGTTTTAACGCCGTTGGAACAGGCGTACCGACATTGTGGTATTCTGCGCTTATCCCTCGGAGAAATGGGGGTTTAATGCAAATTTTTCTCCTTTGCGGTTAATTCTCAACCGCAAAGTAAAACTACATAGCAATGTCGTAATGAACCAAGGAGTGACCCATGCAGGTCAGCAGAAGGCAGTTCTTTAAGATCTGCGCTGGCGGTATGGCAGGCACCACGGCGGCGGCACTGGGCTTTGCGCCCGGCGTAGCGCTGGCGGAAACGCGGCAGTATAAACTGCTGCGTACCCGCGAAACCCGTAACACCTGTACGTACTGCTCCGTCGGCTGTGGGCTGTTAATGTATAGCCTCGGCGACGGTGCGAAAAACGCCAAAGCATCTATTTTCCACATTGAAGGCGATCCGGATCATCCGGTCAACCGTGGTGCGCTGTGTCCGAAAGGGGCCGGTCTGGTAGATTTTATCCACTCCGAGAGCCGCCTGAAGTTTCCTGAGTATCGCGCGCCAGGCTCTGATAAATGGCAGCAAATCAGCTGGGAAGAGGCGTTCGATCGCATCGCTAAGCTGATGAAAGAAGACCGCGATGCCAACTTTATCGCGAAGAATGCCGAAGGCACCACCGTTAACCGCTGGCTCTCCACCGGGATGCTGTGTGCTTCAGCCTCCAGTAACGAAACCGGCTATTTAACCCAGAAATTTACGCGCGCACTCGGTATGCTCGCGGTCGACAACCAGGCGCGTGTCTGACACGGACCAACGGTAGCAAGTCTTGCTCCAACATTTGGTCGCGGTGCGATGACCAACCACTGGGTCGACATCAAGAACGCCAACCTCATTGTGGTGATGGGCGGTAACGCCGCTGAAGCGCACCCTGTCGGGTTCCGCTGGGCGATGGAAGCCAAAATCCACAACGGTGCAAAACTGATTGTGATCGATCCCCGCTTTACGCGTACGGCGTCAGTGGCGGATTTCTACACCCCTATTCGTTCAGGTACTGACATCACTTTCCTGTCAGGCGTATTGCTGTACCTGATGACCAACGAAAAATATAACCGCGAATACACCGAAGCCTATACCAACGCCAGCCTGATCGTGCGTGAGGATTACAGCTTCGAGGATGGCCTGTTCAGCGGTTATGACGCCGAAAAACGCAAATACGACAAAACCAGCTGGAACTACGAGCTGGACGAAAACGGCTTTGCGAAGCGCGACACCACCCTGCAACACCCGCGCTGCGTGTGGAACCTGCTGAAAGAGCACGTTTCCCGCTACACGCCGGACGTTGTCGAGAACATCTGCGGGACACCGAAGGCAGACTTCCTGAAGGTGTGCGAGCTGATTGCGGAAACCAGCGCGAAAGATAAAACCGCGTCGTTCCTGTATGCGCTCGGCTGGACGCAGCACTCCATCGGCGCGCAGAACATCCGCACCATGGCGATGGTTCAGTTGCTGCTCGGCAACATGGGGATGGCTGGCGGCGGCGTAAACGCCCTGCGCGGTCACTCTAACATCCAGGGTCTGACCGACCTCGGCCTGCTGTCTCAGAGCCTGACGGGCTACATGAACCTGCCAAGCGAAAAACAGACTGACCTGCAAACTTACCTGACGGCCAGCACGCCAAAACCGCTGCTCGAAGGCCAGGTTAACTACTGGGGCAACTATCCGAAGTTCTTCGTCTCGCTGATGAAAGCCTTCTACGGCGACAAGGCGACGGCGGAAAACAGCTGGGGCTTTGACTGGCTGCCGAAGTGGGACAAAGGTTACGACGTCCTCCAGTACTTCGAGATGATGCACCAGGGGCAGGTCAACGGCTATATCTGCCAGGGCTTTAACCCGGTCGCGTCATTCCCGAACAAGAACAAGGTTGTCGAGTCTCTGTCGAAGCTGAAATTCCTGGTGACGATTGACCCGCTCAATACCGAAACCTCGACCTTCTGGCAGAACCACGGTGAGTCGAACGACGTCGATCCGTCGAAGATTCAGACCGAGGTGTTCCGTCTGCCGTCTACCTGTTTCGCGGAAGAGAACGGTTCTATCGTCAACTCTGGCCGCTGGTTGCAGTGGCACTGGAAAGGCGCGGACGCCCCGGGCATTGCCCTGAACGACGGCGAGATCCTGGCCGGCATCTTCTTACGCCTGCGTAAGATGTACGCCTCTGAGGGCGGCGCAACGCCTGAGCCGGTGCTGAACATGACCTGGAACTACTCGACGCCGGAAAACCCTGCGCCGGAAGAAGTGGCCATGGAGAGCAACGGTAAGGCGCTGGCGGACGTTATCGACCCGGCGACCGGTGCGGTTCTGGCGAAGAAAGGCGACCAGCTCAGCACCTTCGCGCACCTGCGCGATGATGGTACGACGTCAAGCGGCTGCTGGATCTTTGCCGGTAGCTGGACGCCGAAAGGCAACCAGATGGCCAACCGCGACAACGCCGACCCGTCGGGCCTCGGTAATACGCTGGGCTGGGCATGGGCGTGGCCGCTTAACCGCCGCATCCTCTATAACCGTGCCTCCGCTGACCCGCAGGGCAACCCGTGGGATCCGAAGCGTCAGCTTCTGAAGTGGGACGGCGCGAAATGGGGCGGCGTGGATATTCCGGACTACAGCACTGCCGCACCGGGCAGCGACGTTGGGCCGTTTATCATGCAGCCTGAAGGGATGGGGCGCCTGTTTGCTATCGACAAGATGGCGGAAGGGCCGTTCCCGGAACACTACGAGCCGTTTGAGACGCCGCTGGGCACCAACCCGCTGCACCCGAACGTGGTCTCTAACCCGGCAGCCCGTATCTTCAAGGGCGACTTTGAAGCGCTGGGTAAAAAGGACAAGTTCCCGTACGTGGGCACCACTTACCGTCTGACCGAACACTTCCACTACTGGACCAAGCACGCGCTGCTTAACGCCATCGCGCAGCCGGAACAGTTTGTGGAGATCGGCGAGAAGCTGGCGAACAAGCTCGGCATTGCCCATGGCGATACCGTGAAGGTCTCTTCCAACCGTGGCTACATCAAAGCCAAAGCGGTAGTGACCAAGCGTATTCGCACGCTGAACGTTCACGGTCAGCAGGTGGATACCATCGGTATTCCGATTCACTGGGGCTATGAGGGCGTGGCGAAGAAAGGGTTCATTGCGAACACCCTGACGCCGTTCGTCGGCGATGCGAACACGCAGACGCCGGAGTTTAAGGCCTTCCTCGTGAACGTGGAAAAGGTGTAACGGAGACGACTTATGGCTTATCAATCTCAAGACATTATCCGTCGTTCCGCGACTAACGGTTTCACGCCCGCGCCTCAGGCGCGGGACCACCAGCAGGAAGTGGCGAAGCTTATCGACGTGACCACCTGTATCGGCTGTAAAGCCTGTCAGGTGGCCTGTTCAGAGTGGAACGACATCCGTGACGAAGTGGGTCACAACGTCGGGGTGTACGACAACCCGGCAGACCTGACCGCCAAGTCCTGGACGGTAATGCGTTTCTCGGAAGTGGAGCAGAACGACAAACTGGAATGGCTTATCCGCAAAGACGGCTGTATGCACTGTGCGGATCCGGGCTGCCTGAAGGCGTGTCCGTCAGAAGGGGCTATCATTCAGTATGCCAACGGCATCGTCGACTTCCAGTCCGAGCAGTGCATTGGCTGCGGCTACTGCATCGCGGGTTGTCCGTTCGACGTGCCGCGCATGAACCCGGAAGACAATCGCGTCTACAAATGTACCCTGTGCGTAGACCGCGTAAACGTCGGCCAGGAGCCAGCGTGCGTGAAGACCTGCCCAACCGGCGCTATCCACTTTGGCTCCAAAGAGGATATGAAAACGCTGGCGGCAGAGCGCGTGGGCGAGCTGAAAACCCGTGGTTACGATAACGCAGGCCTGTACGATCCGGCCGGGGTTGGCGGGACGCACGTGATGTACGTGCTGCACCACGCCGACAAGCCGAACCTGTATCACGGCCTGCCGGAGAATCCGGAAATCAGCGCCACCGTGAAGTTCTGGAAAGGCATCTGGAAACCGCTGGCCGCGGTCGGTTTTGCGGCTACCTTTGCAGCGAGCATCTTCCACTACGTCGGCGTCGGTCCGAACCGCGCGGAAGAGGAAGACGATAATCTGCATGAAGAGAAAGACGAGGTGCGCAAATGAGAAAACGTGACACCATCGTGCGCTACACCGCGCCGGAACGCATCAACCACTGGGTCACCGCCTTCTGTTTCATGCTGGCGGCGATAAGCGGGCTGGGGTTCTTTTTCCCCTCCTTCAACTGGCTGATGCAGATCCTGGGCACGCCGCAGCTGGCGCGCATCCTTCACCCGTTCGTGGGTGTGGTGATGTTTGCCTCGTTTATCATCATGTTTTTCCGCTACTGGCACCATAACCTAATCAATCGGGATGATATCTTTTGGGCGAAGAATATTCGTAAGATCGTCGTCAACGAGGAAGTGGGTGATACCGGGCGTTATAACTTCGGTCAGAAATGCGTATTCTGGGCGGCGATTATCTTCCTGGTCCTGTTGCTGGTGAGCGGCGTGATCATCTGGCGTCCGTACTTTGCGCCTGCTTTCTCAATCCCGGTGATCCGATTTGCGTTAATGCTGCATTCATTTGCCGCAGTGGCGTTAATTGTGGTTATCATGGTGCATATTTACGCCGCCCTTTGGGTGAAAGGCACCATTACCGCGATGGTGGAAGGATGGGTAACCAAAACGTGGGCGAAGAAACATCACCCGCGCTGGTACCGTGAAGTCCGCCAGAAACAGGAAAAGTCATCTGAATGAGTATTCGCATAATCCCGCAAGATGAGCTGGGGTCGAGCGAGAAACGTACGGCGGAGTATATTCCGCCGTTGTTATTCCCCAGACTCAAGAACCTCTACAACCGCCGCGCAGAGCGTCTGCGCGAGCTGGCAGAGAACAACCCGCTGGGCGATTTTCTGCGTTTTGCCGCGCTGGTCGCCCATGCGCAGGAGGTGGTGCTGTACGATCACCCGCTGCAAATGGACCTGACCGCGCGCATCAAAGAAGCTAACGAGCAGGGCAAGCCGCCGCTGGATATTCACGTCCTGCCGCGCGACAAGCACTGGCATAAGCTGCTGCATTCGCTGATTGCCGAGCTGAAGCCGGAGATGAGCGGCACGGCGCTGGCGGTCATTGAGAACCTGGAAAAAGCGTCAGAGCAAGAGCTGGAAGAGATGGCGAGCGCGCTGTTTGCCTCCGACTTCTCGCTGGTCAGCAGCGATAAAGCGCCGTTTATCTGGGCCGCGCTGTCGCTTTACTGGGCGCAAATGGCGAGCCTGATCCCGGGCAAAGCCCGCGCCGAATACGGCGAAGCGCGCCAGTTCTGCCCGGTATGCGGCTCAATGCCGGTCTCCAGCATGGTGCAGATTGGCACCACGCAGGGGCTGCGCTACCTGCACTGCAACCTGTGTGAAACCGAGTGGCACGTGGTGCGCATCAAGTGCAGCAACTGCGAGCAGACTCGCGATCTCAACTACTGGTCGCTGGAAAATGAAGACGCGGCGGTGAAAGCCGAAAGCTGCGGCGACTGCGGAACTTACCTGAAGATTCTGTATCAGGAAAAGGACCCGAAAGTCGAAGCGGTGGCCGACGATCTCGCCTCGTTGATTCTGGACGCCAAAATGGAGCAGGAGGGCTTTGCCCGTAGCTCGATTAACCCGTTCCTGTTCCCGGGTGAAGGGGAGTAATCTCCTGTAAGCGTGCCGGGCGGCGCGAGCTTGCCCGGCCTACAGTTGGTAAGGGGAAACAACCCCGGCTATTCCGGCAAAGTCTTTGGTATTGCGGGACACCAGGGGACAATTTCTGCTCTGGGCTGTGGCCAAAATGATGGCATCAGGTAGTTTCATCCCGTGTTTCTCACGGAGCACAACGCTTCTTTCAGCGATATCCCGCGAAACGTCGATAATTTCAAAAGCGCCCATGACAGCTGCCGTTTTCGCTTCATGACCATGCCTGCGCGCGCCGACCATGACCTCCATCCACGTGATAAGGCTAATCGCCCGATGCGAGGCCGTACGATCGATCGTATCGGCAGCTTCTACGTGATTGTTAAAGAGATCGATGAGAATATTGGTATCAAACACTGCCATGTGTTCCATGATTACCACTCCTCACGCAGCTTGCGTTCGTACTCCAGCCCATCTTCTTGCTGATTTCCCCACAAACCAAGCGCATCACGAATTACCGAAGAACTCTGCTGATCGAGATATTGTTCAATGGCTTCCCGAAGCAATTCGGCGCGGGGCTGGTTACGCAGCTGCTTCAGGTTATCCAGCCGTTGAATTACGTCATCAGACAAATCAATCAGTATTCTGCCCATCTCAAAATCCGCCAAAAGACTCATATATCACCTTAGTATATCATCTGCGGTTAATTTTCAGGCAAAATACGCTTAAATACTTTAGGGTTAAAGTGCATTTTTTTGGGAAGAATGAATTTTGCGAGCCGCTTTCCAGAACGTCCACCTTTTCACATTTCTCTGTTTTCATCTGTTGTAAATCAGGTTATAAACTGTATAAAAACACAGTAAAAGGACGTAGCCATGGCGCTGGAAAAGGGTATTGATAAGCTTGTACAAGAGTTTATTGCAGCAGGACGGCCTTCCTTTCGGAAACAGAGTATTGATGACCGGAGAGCCGGGTATGTAGCCAGCACAGCGCTGGCTGGGGTGACAGAAACGCGCGTCCAGATTGAAACGCTTGTTCTTGAGGATCTGACCTTTCGGGTATTTTCACCTCTCAATGCTCCTGAAACGTTACCGTCTGCCCTTTACTATCATGGAGGATGTTTTGTCAGCGGTGGGTTTGAAACCCATGATAATCAGCTTCGCCAGCTGGCGTTTTACGGTAATTGCCGGGTCATTGCGGTTCAGTACAGACTCGCCCCCGAACACACGTTCCCCGCTGCGCATGACGATGCAGAGAGAGCGGCAGAACTTGTCTGGCAAAACGCAGAGAAGTTAGGCGTGGATAAAAACCGGATTACGCTTTGTGGAGACAGTGCGGGAGGACATATTGCGCTGGTAACCGCGCTTCGGCTCAAGGCCAAAGGTCTCTGGGATCCGGCGCAGCTCATTCTTATCTACCCCATGCTTGACGCCACGGCCAGTTTTGAAAGCTATACCCTCAATGGCATAGATTATGTGATTACTCGCGATACCCTTCTGAGCGGCTATGAAATGTATCTGGCCGGAGCCGACCGCCAGCATCCTGAGGTCAGCCCCCTTTGGCGCAAGGACTTTAGCGGCCTGCCGAATGTCCATATTGTTATCGCTGAGTATGATCCGTTATGCGACGAAGACGAGGCGCTTTATCAGCGCCTCACCGAGCAAGGCGTGAAATGTACCGCTCAGCAATGGCAGGGTGTAATACACGGCTTCTTCCAGTTGGGTGGAATTAGCCACTCAGCACGAGACGTAATGCGGGATATTGCCTGGCGCATTCAGCATGCCGGGCGAGAGTAAAGAGGAGGTTACTCCTCCTCGTTCCCCCCCTCTTCATACGCGCCATACGGCTTCGCAGGAAGAACGATATAGGTGCCTTCAAACACCGCGCCTGGCGTATCATCGCCAAACAGCTCAACCTGCATCTGCACGCGTGCTTTACGTCCGCGCGCCAGGCGGTCGAGATCGCCGCCCAGAGCGCCCAGGTCGGCCACCGCGCTCGGCTTGCCGCTGATCGGCGCGCTGTAACGAATATGGGCATCGGCAAGAATAATAGTGCCGCCGAGATGACGCTCGCGCAGCATCAGCCAGATCAGCCCCCAGCCGGTGAGCGTGGCGAGAGAAAACAGGCTGCCGGCAAACAGAGTATGGTGCGGGTTCTGGTTGCCGGTTTCCGGCATGGTGGTGATAAATTTTTGCCCGGTATACTGCTGAATACGCACGCCCATTTTTTCACTGAGCGGTATGTGCTGATACCACGCCTGCTGGAGCTGTCCGCACCAGTCGGCGCGATGGAGAATATCATCCAGGGTGGCGATAGGTTTGATCATCAAAAAGTGACGAATCGGCGTGGTTTGCGGGGCGCTGATTTCACCCTGATTCACAAAACCGAGCTTGGCAAAGAACTCAACGGCATCTTCGCGGGCGCTACAGGTGACGCGCTTAACCCCTTCCTGACGGGCAACGGATTCCAGCGTCATCGCCATCAGCGTTCCGAGGCCTTTGTCCTGCACGGAGGGGTGAACGGCCATAAAGCGAATAGAGGCTTCGTTGTCGGCATTGATATACAGACGCCCCACGGCGACGAGGTTGCCCTCTTCATCCACCACCATCTGATGATGCGCCATCGCATCCCAGGCGTCGCGTTCAGATCCTTTCGGCTGATGTAATGGCTTGCGCAGCATTTCCCAGCGGAAATGGTAATAAACCTCTAACTCTTCTTCCGTTTGCGGTACTCGAAGGTGATACATAGCTGTACTCTCTCTTGTTACCCGCGGCCAGGCCGCCAGCTGGCTCAAACCTGGAGCCAGAATGTGACGGGGCCATCGTTCACCAGCGAAACCTGCATATCCGCAGCGAATCGTCCGGTTTGTGTATTCATGTCCTGTTGGCGACAGCGCTCAACAAAATACGCGTAAAGGGCTTCTGCGCGATCCGGTGCCGCGCCCTTCGAAAAACTCGGGCGCATGCCGCGCTCGGTATCGGCGGCCAGCGTAAACTGGGAGACCACCAGCACGCTGCCGCCAGCCTGCTGAACGTTCAGGTTCATCTTGCCTTCCGCATCGCTGAATATGCGGTAGCCCAGCACGCGCTCGCACAGGCGGTTGGCTTTTTGTTCGTCATCATCCTTTTCGACACCCAGGAGCACCAAAAGTCCTGGGCCAATTTCACCCGTCACCTCATCCTCCACGGTGACGCTGGCACGGGTTACGCGCTGAATCAATGCAATCATGGTTGGTCTGCTTCTTGTTGTTTTTCAGCTTCTGCTGCTTTTTTGAGTTCGCGGTAGACCCCGAGAGTGACAGTTATTTCGGCGCCAAGCAAGACGATACACCACGTCCAGTAGACCCAGACAAACAAAATGGGGATCACCGCCAGCACGCCGTAAATCAGCTGATAAGAGGGGAACATGGTGATATAAAGCGCGAATCCCTTTTTCCCCAGCTCAAAGAGCAACGCCGCGACCAGCGCGCCAACCACGGCATCCCGGTTAGGTACACGCGTGGTTGGCACCACGCTATAAAGCAGCCAGAACGAAAGCCACGATAAAATCAGCGGGAAGATGCGCAGCATGTTATCGATCACGCTGTTTAAGTCACTCGCCCAGCGCAGCGAAAGAAGGTAGGAACTGATCGCCAGGCTCGCCCCCGCCAGCAAGGGGCCGAGGGTTAATATCATCCAGTAGACGGCAAAGGAATAGACCTTCGGGCGAACTTTTTTGCTCCGCCAGATGGTGTTGAGCGCGCTGTCGATGGAGTACATCAGCAGCAGCGCGGTGACAATCAGCCCACACGCACCCACTGCCGTCATCTTGCTGGAGTTAGCGACAAACTGTTCGATGTAGTTCTGGATCACGTCGCCGGTGGCAGGAATGAAGTTCGCAAAGACGAAATGACGAAGCTGCATACTCACATCGGCAAACATCGGAAACGCCGAAAAAAGCGCAAAAATCACCGCCACCAGCGGAACCAGCGAGAGCAATGACACGTAGGCGAGATTGCCTGCCAGCGTGGTCATGTTGTCCTCGTCAATGCGGTGCCAGAGGAGTTTCAGCCACGCCCTGAGCGGGCGCGTGTGGTGGTTGGCTTTTTGATGAACGGTTTTTAGCATAACTGCTTCGCAAAGTAGTTCGGTATCGTCTCTTTTCCGGTCACCAGAACGGAGGTGATGCCTAACTGGTTAGCCCCTTCTATATTATCGGCGTTGTCGTCAAAAAAGACCGCATCCGCCGCCGTGAATCCTTCTTCCTGCAACACCGCCTGGTAGATGCGCGCCTCCGGTTTACGCATCCCCATCTCCTGGGAGAGATACACTTTATCAGCCGCAGCGTGGATCTCCGGGTATTCATCCGGCCAGAAGGTGGTATGCAGGCGGTTGGTATTAGACAGCACAACAACGCGATGCCCCTGCTCGCGCAGCTTGTGCATGATGTCGATCACTTCGGGGCGGATCGCGACAAATATGGCCTGCCAGCCGTGGGAAAACTGCTCGTAGCTTAACGAGAGACCCATTTCCTGACAGAAACGCTCTGCGAACGTTTCATCGCTGATCTCACCGCGCTCGTGTAGATGGAAAGTCTCGCCCATCGCGAAATTCTGCTTTAACGTCGCCAGCGGAACACGGCTAAAATCGCTCCATGCGCCCAGCACCCGGTTAAAATCGATATCGACGATTACATTTCCTAAGTCAAAGATATAAAGCATGTTTATCTCCTTTCGCCGTGGAAAAGTAACTGTAGCGGGAAAGAGAAACTTTAGCTATGCGCCAGATTCAGCTTAGAGAAAGGAAAGGCCCGAATCGACATATCGGGCCATCAGAAGGTCAGCCAGCCTGCTGCTCTTCTCCGGAATTGACTTCGACAACCTCAACCTTGCTGGATTTGAGGTGGTTTTGCAGCGCCGAGCCGGGCAGCTCATCGGTGAACAGCGCCGTCGCCTGCGCCACGTTGCCAATTTCAACCGCCGCGGAGGCGTGGTATTTCGTATGATCGGCCGCCAGTAAAATGTGGCGGGAGTGGGCAATCATGGTTTTCACCACGCTGGCTTCGTTGACGTCAAACTCCATCATCGCGCCGTCGTGTTCAATTGCCCCGACGCTGGTCACGAGATAGTCCGCCCGAAAGCCCGACACAAACGCCGTCGCCGCCGGGCCGATAATGCCGCCGTTGTGCGGGCGCAGCGTGCCGCCCGGCACCATCACTTCAAAGCGCGGGTTCTTATACAGAATATGCGCCACCCGCAGGCTGTTGGTGATGATGCGCAAATGATTATGGTTAAGCAGCGCCCGGGCAACGTGCTCCACGGTCGTGCCGATGGTGATGAAGATGGTGGAGCCATCGGGAATATAGTCCGCAATCGCCTCGGCAATCGCCCGCTTCTCTTCGGTCAGCGAGACTTCGCGCTGCTCGAACGCCGTATTTACCACGCTGGACGCCCTGCCCGCGCCGCCATGATGACGCGTAATCAGCCCCTGCTCGCTGAGCTTACGGATATCCCGGCGCACCGTTTGCGTCGACACGTCCAGCAGCTGCGCCAGTTCATCAATGTTCATATAGCCACGATCGGCAATCAGCGTCAGCAGCTGATCGTGACGCGGGTTGCCGGTCAGTTCGGTAAGGCTCATGGGCTGTCCTCTGAAAACCATCACGCCCCGCATTTTATACAAAAAGTGACAAAAAAGAGCGGGTTTGATCACAGTCGGGTATACCTGCGCGCCCGCCGGGCTTTGTGCATTTCAGCGCTGCGACGGCGCTGGCAAAACGCACGGCGTCTGCGGCGGTGGATTGCTGTCCCAGGCTGAACGCCAGCGCACCGTGGAAAACGTCGCCCGCCCCGGTGGTATCAATGACGTTCACCTCAAAGCCAGGCTGATGACATAGCGTGTCATTTTCCAGCCAGAAGCAGCCCTCTCGCCCCTGCGTGACATACACATGTCCATTTGTGAGCGTTTGTGCTTTTCTCAGGGCATTTTCCGTTTCGTCCCGCTGCGTAAGGCGGCGCAGCCCCGGCGCGGAGAAGGCCGCGTGGTCGCTTAAGGCGATCAGCTCCGCGATATCCTGCGGGGTAACATCCGCATCAAGTACCGTCGGTACGCCCTGCTGACGGGCCAGGGTAAATGCCTGTTTTGCCCCGTCATGCCAGCGCACGTCTGCTAATACAATATCCCACTGGGAGAAGTCGATTTCATGCAGCCAGTCTGCCTCGGCAGGGAGATCGGGGCTGGGGTAATTCGCTATAACGCGCTCCCCGCTGCCATCCACCAACACCGCCGATTGTGACGATCGGGCACCGTTAAACACGCGCGTGTAACGGGTGTTCACCCCTAGGGATTCCAGCTCCGCGAGCAGCCGTCTGCCGGTATCGTCGTCCCCCACCCGGCCAATAAAATCCACTTCAGCACCCAGCTTTGCCGCTGCCACCGCCGCCGTGGCCGCCGGGCCGCCGCCCACTTCCGTGTAGTCTTTTGCGACATATTTCCCACCTTCTTTCGGTAAATCATCGAGATACCAGATGCGATCCAGCACGGTAATGCCGACACAAACGATGCGAGTCATGGTGATTCCTTCTGCGATTTCTGATGCCTTCATTTTAATTTCACCAAATGTTTAAAAAGTGACCCGTGTCAATTTTTTGACTATAAATTACAAATACGATCAAAAACAGACAACACAAACGCGCAGAAATTGACACGATGTGACAGGAGAGAGGCATGTCAGCAATCGCATTTATCGGTTTAGGGCAGATGGGCGCGCCAATGGCGAAGAATCTGTTGAAGCAAGGTCACCAGCTTAACGTCTTTGACGTGAACCCGCAGGCGGTTCAGGCGCTGGTGGAGAGCGGTGCACGGGCGGCGGCTACGCCCGCTCAGGCCGCAACGGACGCCGAATTCGTCATTACCATGCTGCCAAACGGCGACCTGGTGCGCAGCGTACTGTTCGGCGAGCACGGCGTGTGCGAAGGGTTATCCCGCGACGCGCTGGTGATTGATATGTCCACCATCCACCCGCTGCAAACCGACGCGCTGATCCGCGACATGGCTGAGCGGGGCTTCAGCCTGATGGACGTGCCCGTGGGACGCACGTCTGACCATGCCATCGCCGGCACGCTGCTCCTGCTGGCGGGCGGCACCGCGCAGCAGGTGGAACGCGCCACCCCCGTCTTAATGGCGATGGGCAATGAGCTGATTAACGCCGGCGGGCCGGGCATGGGCATCCGCGTGAAGCTCATCAATAACTACATGAGCATCGCCCTGAACGCGCTTTCCGCCGAGGCGGCGGTACTGTGTGAAGCGCTTGGCCTCTCCTTTGACGTGGCGCTGAAGGTGATGAGCGGCACGCCGGCGGGTAAAGGCCACTTCACCACATCATGGCCGAACAAGGTACTGAAAGGGGATCTTTCACCCGCCTTCATGATCGACCTTGCGCATAAAGATCTGGGGATCGCCCTGGACGTGGCTAACCAGCTCCACGTTCCGATGCCGCTGGGCGCGGCGTCCCGCGAAGTTTACAACCAGGCTCGCGCCGCCGGGCGCGGGCGCGAAGACTGGACGGCCATTCTTGAACAGGTTCGCGCATCTGCCGGGCTGAAAAAATCACACTGATACGAAAGGACTGAGGAATGACGATGTACACCCTGAAAGATATCACCCGACCTTCCGGCGGTTTTGCAATGCTGGCCGTGGATCAGCGCGAAGCGATGCGCCTGATGTTTGCCGCCGCAGGCGCGCCGGTGCCGGTAACCGACCAGCACCTGACGGATTTTAAGGTCAACGCGGCGAAAATTCTGTCGCCGTACGCCTCTGCGATCCTCGTCGACCAGCAGTTCTGCTATCGCCAGATTGTCGAGCAGCAGGCCGTAGCCAACAGCTGCGCGATGATTGTGGCCGCCGACGAGTTCATTCCGGGGAACGGTATTCCGGTCGACAGCGTGGTGATCGACAAAAGCATCGACGCCCAGGCGGTCAAACGCGATGGCGGCAAGGCGCTGAAGCTGCTGGTGCTGTGGCGCAGCGATGAAGATCCGCAGCAGCGCCTGGAGATGGTGAAAGCGTTCAATACACTGTGCCACGACAACGGGCTGCTGAGCATTATCGAGCCGGTGGTACGTCCGCCGCGTCGCGGAGCCGAATTTAACCGCGAACAGGCGATTATTGATGCGGCGAAAGAGCTGGGCGACAGCGGTGCCGACCTCTACAAGGTGGAGATGCCGCTGTTTGGCAAGGGCACGCAGCAGGAACTGCTGGCGGCCTCGCAGAAGCTGAACGAGAACATCGCCATGCCGTGGGTGATCCTCTCGTCCGGCGTGGACGATAAGCTGTTCCCGCGCGCCGTGAGCGTGGCGATGCAGGCAGGGGCATCGGGCTTTTTAGCCGGTCGCGCCGTCTGGTCCTCGGTGATTGGCCTACCGGATACCGAGCTGATGCTGCGTGACATTTCCGTACCAAAACTTCAGCGTCTGGGTGAGATTGTCGACGAAATGATGGCTCGCCGTTAAGAAAGGACCCGAACATGAAATGGTTTAACACCCTGAGCCACAACCGCTGGCTCGAACAAGAGACCGACCGCATTCTTGATTTCGGCAAAAACGCCGCCGTACCGACCGGCTTTGGCTGGCTGGGCAATAACGGGCAGGTTCGCAGCGATATGGGCACGCATCTGTGGATCACCGCCCGTATGCTGCACGTGTACGCGGTAGCGGCGAACATGGGCCGTCCCGGCGCGTATGCCCTGGTTGAGCACGGCATTAATGCCCTCAACGGCCCGCTGCGCGACAAACAGCACGGCGGCTGGTACGCCTGCGTAAACGATGAAGGCGTAATGGATGCCTCCAAGCAGGGCTATCAGCACTTCTTCGTCCTGCTGGGCGCGGCGAGCGCCGTCACCACCGGTCACCCGCAGGCACGCAAGCTGCTGGACGATGCCATCGAGGTGATTGAGCGCTACTTCTGGAGCGAACAGGAGCAAATGTGCCTTGAGTCCTGGGATGAAGCCTTCAGCAAAACGGAAGATTACCGCGGCGGTAACGCCAACATGCACGCCGTGGAAGCCTTCCTGATTGTCTATGACGTAACTCACGACCGTAAGTGGCTCGACCGCGCCCTGCGCATCGCCTCGGTGATTATTCACGACGTGGCGCGCAAGGGCGAGTATCGCGTTAACGAGCATTTCGACACCAACTGGAACCCGATCCGCGATTACAACATCGATAACCCTGCTCACCGCTTCCGCGCTTACGGCGGCACGCCGGGACACTGGATTGAGTGGGGCCGCCTGATGCTGCACCTGCGCGCCGCGCTGGAAGCGCGCTTTGAAACCCCGCCGGAGTGGCTGCTGGAAGATGCGAAAGGCCTGTTCCACGCCACCATCCGCGACGCCTGGGCACCCGACGGCGCCGACGGGTTTGTCTACTCCGTGGGCTGGGACGGCAAGCCTATCGTTCGCGAACGCGTGCGCTGGCCCATCGTCGAGGCGATGGGCACGGCCTATGCCCTCTATACCGTGACCGGCGAAGCGCAGTACGAAGCCTGGTATCAGAAGTGGTGGGATTACTGCATCACGTACCTGATGGATTACGAAAACGGTTCCTGGTGGCAGGAGCTGGACACCAATAACGAAGTGACCACCAAGGTCTGGGACGGTAAGCAGGATATTTACCATCTGCTGCACTGCCTGGTGATCCCCCGCCTGCCGCTGGCGCCGGGCTTAGCGCCTGCCGTCGCCGCCGGATTGCTGGATAGCCAGGCCAAATAATAAAGACGGAGTTTTTATGCGTACCCTACACAATATTGACCTGAAAAATAACGAACGTGGCTTCACCCTGCGCTGGCAGGATCGCCTGATTTTGTCCCACTCCGAAGAAGCGCCTTGCCTGTGGATCGGAGCAGGCGAGGCCGATATCGAGATGTTTCGCGGCAATTTCAGCATTAAAGACAAGCTCAACGAAAAGATTGCCCTGACGGACGCGACCGTCACGCAGCAAAGCGCGGGCTGGGCCATCCGCTTTACCCGCGGCGATGCGGTGAGCGCCACGCTGCTGGTGGGCGTGGATGCGGAAGGCCGTCTGGAGCTGAAGCTGAAAAATGATGCCGCCAGCCATAACCGCATCTGGCTGCGGCTGGCGGCGCAGCCGGAAGATCATATCTACGGCTGCGGCGAGCAGTTCTCGTACTTCGATCTGCGCGGCAAGCCGTTCCCGCTGTGGACCAGCGAGCAGGGCGTGGGCCGCAACAAGCAGACCTACGTCACCTGGCAGGCCGACTGCAAAGAGAACGCGGGCGGCGATTACTACTGGACCTTCTTCCCGCAGCCTACCTTCGTGAGCACCCAGAAGTACTACTGCCACGTGGATAACAGCTGCTACATGAACTTTGACTTCAGCGCGCCGGACTTCCACGAGCTGGCGTTCTGGGAAGATAACGCCACGCTGCGCTTCGAATGTGCACAAACCTACGTCGATCTGCTGGAAAAACTCACCGGCCTGCTGGGGCGCCAGCCTGAGCTGCCGGACTGGGTTTACGACGGCGTGACGCTGGGCATTCAGGGCGGCACCGAGGTGTGCCAGCAGAAGCTCGACGCCATGCGCGAGGGTGGCGTGAAGGTGAACGGCATCTGGGCGCAGGACTGGTCCGGCATCCGCATGACCTCCTTCGGCAAACGCGTGATGTGGAACTGGAAGTGGAACAGCGAGCTCTATCCGCAGCTTGACGAGCGGATCGGGCAGTGGAAGCAGGAGGGCGTACAGTTCCTCTCCTATATCAACCCGTACGTCGCCAGCGATAAAGATCTCTGCGAAGAGGCGGCGAAACGCGGCTATCTGACCAAAAACGCCGACGGCGAGGATTACCACGTTGAATTCGGCGAGTTCTACGCGGGCGTTATCGACCTGACCAACCCGGAAGCCTACGGCTGGTACAAAGAGGTCATTAAAAAGAACCTTATCGAGCTGGGCTGCGGCGGCTGGATGGCCGATTTCGGGGAATATCTGCCGACTGATACCTTCCTGCACAACGGCGTGAGCGCAGAAATCATGCATAACGCCTGGCCTGCCCTGTGGGCGAAGTGTAACTACGAGGCGCTGGAAGAGACCGGCAAGCTCGGAGAGATCCTGTTCTTCATGCGCGCGGGCTACACCGGCAGCCAGAAGCACTCGGTGATGATGTGGGCGGGGGATCAGAACGTTGACTGGAGCCTGGACGACGGTCTGGCGTCCGTCGTACCTGCGGCTCTGTCGCTGGCGATGACCGGGCACGGCCTGCACCACAGCGACATTGGCGGCTATACCACCCTGTTCGAGATGAAGCGCAGCAAGGAACTGCTCCTGCGCTGGTGCGACTTCAGCGCCTTTACGCCGATGATGCGTACCCACGAGGGCAACCGCCCTGGCGACAACTGGCAGTTCGACGGCGATGCGGAAACCATCGCGCACTTTGCGCGCATGACCACCGTGTTCACCACCCTGAAGCCGTATATCAAAGCTGCGGTTGCGCAGAACGCGAAAAGCGGCCTGCCGGTGATGCGTCCGCTGTTCCTGCACTACGAGGACGACGCGCGCGCCTACACGCTGAAATACCAGTACCTGTTTGGCCGCGATCTGCTTGTGGCACCGGTTCATGAAGAGGGCCGCCGGGACTGGTCGCTCTATCTGCCGCAGGACAGCTGGGTCAATGCGTGGACGGGGGAAATCTGCCAGGGCGGTGACGTGACCGTTGATGCCCCGATCGGCAAGCCGCCGGTCTTCTATCGCCAGCACAGCGAATGGGCAGATCTGTTTAGCACCTTACGTGATATCTGATAAGGCTCGCCCGCAGGGAAACCTGCGGGCAGACGGAGAACAATAATGAGTCAACATACTTCCGATCCGGCAACCCTACGCCTGCCGTTTAAAGAAAAACTCGCCTACGGGATGGGCGATCTCGGCTCTAACATCCTGCTGGATATCGGCACGCTCTATTTGCTGAAGTTTTACACCGACGTGCTGGGGCTGCCCGGCACCTACGGCGGGATCATCTTCCTGATTGCGAAGTTTTTTACCGCCTTCACCGATATGGGCACCGGGATCATGCTCGACTCCCGGCGCAAAATTGGCCCGAAAGGGAAATTCCGCCCGTTCGTGCTGTATGCCGCCTTCCCGGTGACCTTACTGGCGATTGCCAACTTCGTCGGTACGCCATTTGAGATGACCGGCAAAACGGTGATGGCGACGGTGCTGTTCATGCTGTACGGCCTGTTCTTCAGCATGATGAACTGCTCTTACGGCGCGATGGTGCCCGCCATCACCAAAAACCCGGACGAGCGCGCCTCGCTGGCGGCCTGGCGTCAGGGCGGCGCCACGCTCGGCCTGTTGCTCTGTACGGTGGGCTTTGTCCCGGTGATGAACCTGATTGAGGGTAACGACCAGCTTGGCTACATCTTTGCCGCCACCCTCTTCTCGCTGTTCGGGCTGTTCTTTATGTGGTGGTGCTATAAGGGCGTCACCGAGCGTTACGTCGAGACGCAGCCTGCTAACCCGGCGCAAAAGCCGGGGCTGTTGCAGTCGTTTCGCGCCATTGCCGGGAACCGTCCGCTGTTTATCCTGTGCATCGCGAACCTGTGCACGCTGGGCGCGTTTAACGTTAAGCTCGCCATTCAAGTCTACTACACGCAGTACGTGCTGAACGACCCGATCCTGCTGTCGTACATGGGCTTCTTCAGCATGGGCTGTATTTTTATCGGCGTCTTTATGATGCCCGGCGCGGTGCGGCGCTTCGGCAAGAAAAAGGTCTACATCAGCGGGCTGATGATTTGGGTGGCGGGCGATCTGCTCAACTACTTCTTCGGCGGCGGCTCGGTGAGCTTTGTGGCGTTCTCCTGCCTGGCGTTCTTCGGCTCCGCGTTCGTGAACAGCCTGAACTGGGCGCTGGTGTCCGATACCGTGGAATACGGCGAGTGGCGCACCGGCGTACGCTCCGAGGGGACAGTCTATACCGGCTTTACCTTCTTCCGTAAGGTCTCGCAGGCGCTGGCGGGCTTCTTCCCGGGGATCATGCTCACGCAGATCGGCTATGTGCCCAACGTGGTGCAGTCCGCCGGGACGGTTGAAGGGCTGCGGCAGCTGATATTTATCTACCCGAGCCTGCTGGCGGTCATCACCATCGTGGCGATGGGCTGCTTCTACAACCTCAACGAGAAGATGTATGTGCGCATCGTGGAAGAGATCGAACTGCGCAAACGTACGGCATAAATGACGTGATAGAGCGCCCTGCGGGGCGCTCTGAGGATCGACCATGACACACAATACTGATCCGTTAACCCTGAAATTGAGCCTGCGAGAGAAGTGCGCCTACGGGATGGGCGATTTTGGCTCGAATCTGATGCTGTGTATTGGCACGCTGTACCTGCTGAAGTTTTACACCGATGAACTGGGGATGCCCGCGTTCTACGGCGGCATTATTTTCCTGGTGGCAAAGTTTTTTACCGCCTTTACCGACATGCTTACCGGGGTGCTGCTGGATTCCCGGCGAAACATCGGCGCGCGGGGAAAATTCCGGCCATTCATTTTGTATGCCTCCGTGCCGGTGGCGCTGGTCGCGACGGCGCAGTTTATGGCCAACGACTTTAGCCTGACGGTCAAAACGGCTATCGCCACCGTGCTGTTCATGATGTTTGGGCTCTGCTACAGCCTGATGAACTGTGCCTACGGTGCGATGGTGCCGGCTATCACCAAAAACCCGAACGAGCGCGCGCAGCTTGCCGCGTGGCGTCAGGGCGGTGCAACGGTGGGGCTGTTGCTCTGCACCGTCGGCTTTATGCCCATTCAGGCGCTGTTCGTCAGCCAGCCTTCTCTCGGCTATCTGGTGGCCGCGCTGGTGTTCGTCACCGGCGGCCTGTTCTGCATGTGGTGGTGCTACAGCGGGGTGAAAGAGCGCTACGTCGAGATCACGCCCGATCACCATAAGCCCGGCATTCTGAAATCGTTCTGCGCGATTTTCCGCAATCCGCCGCTGCTGGTGCTGTGCATCGCCAACCTCTGCACCCTCGCCGCGTTTAACATCAAGCTGGCGATTCAGGTCTATTACACCCAGTACGTGCTAAACGATCTGCATTTACTGTCGTGGATGGGCTTTTTCAGCATGGGCTGCATTCTGATTGGCGTGTTTCTGGTGCCCGGCGCGGTGAAGCGCTTTGGCAAGAAGCCCGTCTATCTGGGCGGGCTGGCGCTGTGGGCGGTGGGCGACGTGCTGAACTTCTTCTGGGGAACCAGCTCCCTGCTGTTCGTGCTCTTTTCCTGCATGGCCTTTTTCGGCACCGCATTTGTAAACAGCCTGAACTGGGCGCTGGTGCCGGATACCGTTGATTACGGCGAGTGGAAAACCGGCATCCGCGCCGAGGGATCGGTTTATACCGGCTACACCTTCTCACGCAAAATCTCCGCCGCCCTCGCCGGCTTCCTGCCTGGCATCATGCTGACCCAGATCGGCTACGTTCCCCACGCCGTGCAGAGCGCGGGCACGCTGCTGGGTTTGCGTCAGCTTATTTTCCTCTGGCCGTGCGGTCTGGCAATCATCGCCGCCGTGACCATGGGGCTGTTTTATAAACTCAACGAAGCGCGCTTCGCCTTTATCATCGAGGAGATTGGAAAACGGAAAAAACAGTCAGCGAATTCCCCTGAGATAACATCCAACAATAAAGCGTCAGCAGTCACTTTATAACAATAAATTCGGCCCGTATTTCCTTCCTGTTCATCAGGAGGGAGGCCTTTCTGTACCTGATACATGGACAAATTATGAAAAGAATCATCACTGTACTGATCGTGTCGTCTGTGTCCTGCCCGGTATTCGCCGGGGCCTATGTTGAAACCCGTGAAGCCTACAATACGGCCTCTGAGCTGCACGAAGTGATCCTGCGTGCCGGCTATAACTTCGATATGGGCGCGGGGCTGATGTTCACCAACGCCTACAACGTGGGGAGATGGGATGAGCTCAAGCACAGCTATAACGAAATAGAGGGGTGGTATCCGCTCTTTAAACCGACGGATAAACTCACCTTTCAGCCCGGCGGGTTGATCAACGACAGCAGCGCCGGTTCGGGTGGCGCGGTGTATTTAGATACCAACTATAAATTCACGGACGGGTTTAATCTGACGTTCCGCTATCGCTATAACCGTAACAATTACGATACGCCGGACTATAACGGGCAGATGGATAAGAACGACACGCACGAATTCGCCAACTACTGGAATTTCAAAGTGACGGATGCGTTTTTCTACACCTTTGAGCCGCACTTTTTCCAGCGGATAAATGATTACCACAGCAAAAATGGCAAAGACCATCACTGGGAAATAACCAACAAGTTCAGCTATAAGATCGACAGAAACTGGCTGCCGTACCTCGAACTTCAGTGGCTGGACCGATGGAATGATTACAACCGCGAGCAGTACCGGATTCGGTTAGGGTTAAGGTATTCGTTCTAATAAAAAAGCCGCTGATCGCTCAGCGGCTTTTTCGTTGCCGGGTGGCGCTTGCGCTTACCCGGCCTACGGCATAACCGAATTACTCTTCTTTCGCACCGCGCATAGCACGTTTACGATCGTTCTCGGTCAGGTGACGTTTACGGATACGAATTGACTGCGGAGTCACTTCTACCAGTTCGTCATCATCGATGAACTCCAGAGCCTGCTCCAGGGTCATCTTGATCGGTGGAACCAGAACCGTTGCTTCGTCAGTACCGGACGCACGCATGTTGGTCAGTTTCTTACCGGTCAGGCAGTTTACCGTCAGGTCGTTAGAACGGCTGTGAATACCGATGATCTGGCCTTCGTAAACTTCAGCACCGTGACCCAGGAACAGCTTACCGCGATCCTGCAAACCGAACAGCGCAAACGCAACCGCTTTACCCTGACCGTTGGAGATCAGCACGCCGTTGTTACGCTGGCCCACTTCACCCGGACGCACGTCGTCGTAGTGGCTGAAGGTGGAGTACAGCAGACCCGTACCGGAGGTCATGGTCATGAACTCAGAACGGAAGCCGATCAGGCCACGGCTTGGGATCACGTAGTCGAGACGTACGCGGCCTTTGCCATCTGGATTCATGTTTTTCAGGTCGCCTTTACGCTCGCCCAGCGCCTGCATCACAGAACCCTGGTGCTGCTCTTCAACGTCCAGCGTTACGTTTTCGAACGGCTCTTGTTTACGGCCATCGATTTCGCGGAAGATAACTTTCGGACGGGAAACCGCCATCTCGAAACCTTCACGACGCATGTTTTCAATCAGAACGGACAGGTGCAGCTCACCACGACCGGAAACGCGGAATGCATCAGCGTCTTCAGTTTCTTCAACGCGCAGCGCAACGTTGTGCACCAGCTCTTTGTTCAGGCGGTCAAGGATCTGACGAGAGGTAACGAACTTACCTTCTTTACCACAGAACGGAGAGGTGTTGACGTTGAAGAACATGGATACGGTTGGTTCATCAACGGACAGGGCTGGCAGCGCTTCAACGTTCTGCGGATCGCAGATGGTGTCGGAGATGTTTAGCTCACCCAGACCGGTGATGGCGATGATGTCGCCCGCTTCAGCGATGTCGCTCTCGATACGCTCAAGACCCAGGTGAGTCAGGACTTTACCGACTTTACCGTTACGGGTTTTGCCTTCGCTATCGATGATAGTGACCTGCTGGTTAGGCTTCACTTTACCGCGCTTGATACGACCAATGCCGATTACGCCAACGTAGTTGTTGTAGTCGAGCTGGGAGATCTGCATTTGCAGGGTGCCTTCCAGGTCAACGTTTGGCGCAGGAACGCGGTCAACAATCGTCTGGTACAGCGGAGTCATGTCTTCAGCCATGTCTTCGTGATCCAGACCCGCGATACCGTTCAGCGCAGAGGCGTAAACGATAGGGAAGTCCAGCTGCTCGTCGGTCGCGTCGAGGTTAACGAACAGGTCGAATACCTGGTCAACAACCCAGTCAGGACGCGCGCCAGGACGGTCAACCTTGTTGATCACAACGATAGGTTTCAGGCCGTGGGCAAATGCTTTTTTGGTCACGAAGCGCGTTTGCGGCATAGGGCCATCAAATGCGTCAACCACCAGCAGCACGGAATCCACCATGGACATCACGCGCTCAACTTCACCACCGAAGTCGGCGTGCCCTGGGGTATCAACGATGTTGATACGGTAGTCATTCCATTTGATAGCGGTGTTTTTGGCGAGGATGGTAATCCCACGCTCTTTCTCCAAATCGTTGGAGTCCATCACACGCTCTTGAGTTTCGGCACGAGCATCAAACGTACCAGACTGCTGTAGCAGCTTATCAACCAGGGTAGTTTTACCATGGTCGACGTGCGCGATGATGGCGATATTACGCAATTTTTCGATCACAACTTTGCCTCAGGCATTTAGAAATAGCGCGTTATTGTACACGGATTAATCGCACTACAAAACAGGATCACAAACATCCCCCGCAAACAAGTATTGCAGAGATGCTTTGTGATCGCTTTCACGGAGCGGTAAAAGGGCACTTTAACGTAAATTGCACCAATATGGTGCTCAATGTTCACATTGAAGCACTATAATGGTGCAACGAATCCAATGTGGTGCAGCCCTTCTGCACTATGGTGCGCATGATAACGCCTTTTGGGGGTGTTTTAAAAGTTGGCACAGATTTCGCTTTACAGAAATACAGTAAAAATATGGCAGCCCAGCCGATTTGAAGACCTCGTTACCACGACGACAATGACCAATCTGGAGAGTTAAGTATGTCCGCTGAACACGTTTTGACGATGCTGAACGAACATGAAGTGAAGTTTGTTGATCTGCGCTTCACCGATACCAAAGGTAAAGAACAGCACGTCACGATCCCTGCTCATCAGGTGAACGCCGAATTCTTTGAAGAAGGCAAAATGTTTGACGGCTCCTCCATTGGCGGCTGGAAAGGCATCAACGAATCCGACATGGTTCTGATGCCAGATGCAACCACTGCGCTCATTGACCCGTTCTACGAAGAACCTACGCTGATCATCCGCTGCGATATCCTGGAACCCGGCACGCTGCAAGGCTATGACCGTGACCCACGCTCCATCGCAAAACGCGCTGAAGAGTACCTGCGCTCTACCGGCATCGCAGACACCGTTCTGTTCGGGCCAGAGCCAGAGTTCTTCCTGTTCGACGACATCCGTTTTGGTGCTTCCATTTCTGGCTCCCACGTGGCTATCGATGACATCGAAGGCGCATGGAACTCTTCCACCAAATACGAAGGCGGTAACAAAGGTCACCGTCCAGGCGTGAAAGGCGGTTACTTCCCGGTTCCTCCGGTCGATTCTTCACAGGACATCCGTTCTACCATGTGTCTGATCATGGAAGAGATGGGCCTGGTTGTTGAAGCGCACCACCACGAAGTGGCGACGGCTGGCCAGAACGAAATCGCTACCCGCTTCAACACCATGACCAAAAAAGCGGATGAGATTCAGATCTACAAATACGTTGTGCACAACGTTGCGCACCGTTTCGGTAAAACCGCGACCTTCATGCCAAAACCAATGTTCGGCGATAACGGTTCCGGTATGCACTGCCACATGTCCCTGTCCAAGAACGGCACCAACCTGTTCTCTGGCGACAAGTACGCGGGTCTGTCTGAGCAGGCGCTGCACTACATCGGCGGTGTTATCAAGCACGCTAAAGCAATCAACGCCCTGGCGAACCCGACCACCAACTCCTACAAGCGTCTGGTCCCAGGCTACGAAGCACCGGTGATGCTGGCTTACTCTGCCCGTAACCGTTCTGCGTCTATCCGTATCCCGGTGGTGGCGTCTCCGAAAGCGCGTCGTATCGAAGTGCGCTTCCCGGACCCGGCGGCTAACCCATACCTGTGCTTCGCAGCACTGCTGATGGCCGGTCTGGACGGTATCAAGAACAAGATCCACCCAGGCGAAGCAATGGACAAAAACCTGTACGACCTGCCGCCAGAAGAAGCGAAAGAGATCCCACAGGTTGCCGGCTCTCTGGAAGAAGCCCTGCAAGCGCTGGACGCAGACCGCGAGTTCCTGACCGCTGGCGGCGTGTTCACCGATGAAGCGATCGACGCTTACATCGCGCTGCGTACCGAAGAAAACGACCGCGTTCGCATGACGCCGCACCCGGTTGAGTTCGAGCTGTACTACAGCGTTTAATTGATTTGTTTTGCCCGGCGCTTTCGCGTCGGGAGTAGTTGCCGTGGAAACTTTAGCCCATCTTCGGATGGGCTTTTTTCTCCACCAACAACCTGATCTCACGCGCTTTTTACCTTTAAAACGCTATACTGCACTAAAATAGTGCAACTACTCCAGGAGACTGCTGAATGGCAACTGGCACGCTGCCCGATGCTGGGCAGATCCTCAATTCTTTGATTAACAGTATTTTGCTGGTCGACGACGAGCTGGCGGTGCATTACGCCAACCCGGCGGCGCAGCAGCTGCTCGCCCAAAGCGCCCGTAAGCTGTTTGGCACGCCATTGCCGGAACTGCTGAGCTATTTCTCGCTGAATATTGGCCTGATGCAGGAGAGTTTGCAGGCGGGCCAGGGCTTCACCGATAACGAAGTGACGCTGGTGATTGACGGACGCTCGCATATTTTGTCCCTCACCGCCCAGCGCCTGCCGGATGGCATGATTCTGCTGGAAATGGCGCCGATGGATAACCAGCGTCGTCTCAGCCAGGAACAGCTTCAGCATGCGCAGCAGATTGCGGCGCGCGACCTGGTGCGCGGGCTGGCTCATGAGATTAAAAACCCGCTGGGCGGCTTACGCGGTGCGGCACAGCTCCTGACCAAAGCGCTGCCTGACCCTGCCCTGGCGGAGTATACCAACGTCATTATTGAGCAGGCGGACCGTCTGCGTAATCTGGTCGATCGTCTGCTCGGGCCACAGCAGCCGGGGATGCACGTTTCAGAAAGCATTCACAAAGTTGCGGAGCGAGTGGTGAAACTCGTCTCTATGGAGCTGCCGGATAACGTCACGCTGGTGCGTGATTACGACCCAAGCCTGCCGGAGCTGGCGCACGATCCGGACCAGATTGAACAGGTGCTGTTGAACATTGTGCGTAACGCGTTGCAGGCGCTGGGCCCGGAGGGTGGCGAAATTATTCTACGTACCCGCACCGCGTTCCAGTTGACGCTGCACGGCGTGCGTTATCGTCTGGCGGCACGTATTGATGTGGAAGATAACGGGCCGGGGATCCCGCCGCATCTCCAGGACACCCTGTTCTACCCGATGGTCAGCGGTCGCGAAGGCGGCACCGGGCTGGGGTTATCCATAGCCCGTAATTTGATTGACCAACACTCCGGCAAAATTGAATTTACCAGTTGGCCGGGACATACCGAGTTTTCGGTTTTCCTGCCGATTAAAAAATAAAGGTGACGTTTATGCAACGAGGGATAGTCTGGGTAGTCGATGACGATAGCTCCATCCGTTGGGTGCTTGAACGCGCGCTCACGGGAGCGGGATTAAGCTGCACGACGTTTGAGAGCGGCAGCGAGGTGCTCGATGCGCTTACCACCAAAACGCCGGACGTGCTGCTCTCGGATATTCGCATGCCGGGAATGGACGGACTGGCGCTCTTAAAGCAGATCAAACAGCGCCACCCTATGCTTCCGGTCATCATAATGACCGCCCACTCCGACCTGGATGCCGCCGTCAGCGCATACCAGCAGGGGGCGTTTGATTACCTGCCAAAACCGTTTGATATCGACGAAGCCGTTGCTCTGGTCGAACGCGCCATCAGCCACTATCAGGAGCAACAGCAGCCCCGCCACGCGCCGGATTTCGGGCCTACGACGGACATCATCGGTGAAGCGCCGGCCATGCAGGACGTGTTCCGCATCATCGGGCGTTTGTCCCGGTCGTCCATCAGCGTATTGATTAACGGTGAATCGGGCACCGGTAAAGAGCTGGTCGCGCACGCCCTGCATCGCCACAGCCCGCGGGCGAAAGCACCCTTTATCGCCCTCAACATGGCGGCGATCCCCAAGGATTTGATTGAATCTGAACTGTTTGGCCACGAAAAAGGGGCGTTTACCGGCGCGAACACCATTCGTCAGGGACGCTTTGAACAGGCTGACGGTGGAACGCTTTTCCTGGATGAAATCGGCGATATGCCGCTGGATGTTCAGACCCGTCTGCTGCGCGTGCTGGCAGATGGTCAGTTTTACCGCGTGGGCGGATATGCGCCGGTGAAGGTGGACGTGCGTATTATCGCCGCGACGCACCAGAACCTGGAGCTGCGCGTGCAGGAGGGCAAGTTCCGTGAGGATTTATTCCATCGCCTGAACGTGATCCGCGTGCACCTGCCGCCGCTGCGCGAGCGTCGGGAAGATATCCCGCGCCTGGCGCGTCATTTCCTGCAAGTGGCGGCCCGCGAGCTGGGCGTGGAAGCCAAGCAGCTTCACCCCGAAACGGATGCCGCCCTCACCCGTCTGGCGTGGCCGGGCAACGTGCGTCAGCTGGAAAACACCTGCCGCTGGCTGACCGTGATGGCCGCCGGACAGGAGGTGTTGATTCAGGATCTCCCTGCCGAACTGTTTGAAGCCACCGTGCCCGAAAGCAGCACCGGACATGCGCTGCCGGACAGCTGGGCGACGCTGCTGGCGCAGTGGGCCGATCGCGCGCTGCGTTCCGGTCATCAAAATCTGCTCTCCGAAGCGCAGCCTGAGATGGAGCGCACGCTGTTGACTACCGCGCTTCGTCATACTCAGGGCCACAAACAGGAAGCGGCTCGCCTGCTGGGATGGGGTCGAAACACCCTGACGCGCAAGCTGAAAGAGCTGGGAATGGAGTGATCTCTACCGCAGTGTAAAGATGATTAATTGAGCGCAAATTGCCGTTATTTTGCGCTTTACTGTTCCGATGAGTTTTGTATGATCGTGCCCGGAAATTGGGGGGAGCATCATGCTGGAATCATTAGTGACTTTGCTTTCGAGCGGAGCAGCGGAAAGCCACACGCCACAAACTGCCGTTGCGGCGGTGCTGTGTGCGGCGCTGGTTGGGCTGTTTAGCTAGCGAGCTGTTGAGGAAAAGCCGGGTGGCGGCTTTGCCTTACCCGGCCTACATAAGTGCGAGATGTAGGCTGGGTAAGCGAAGCGCCACCCGGCATTGCAGCTCAAATCACCCGCGAGAACTGCTGCATACGCGCTTTCTGGCGCAGATAGGCGTCGAAGCACATGCAGATATTACGAATCAACAGACGCCCTTTCGGCGTGACCTCAATCGCGCTCTCCGACACATCCACCAGCCCGTCTTTCGCCAGCGGCGCCAGAAGCTTCAGGTCTTCGGCAAAGTAATCGCTGAAGTGCAGATCCCATTGCGACGCCACCTCGCTGAAATCGAGGCGGAAGTTGCAGATCAGCGCCTTAATCACATCACGACGGATGCAGTCGTCGCGCGTTAACGCGATGCCGCGCCACAGCGCGTTGCCGGTTTCGTCTACCTGCTGATAGTACAGCTTCAGCTCTTTCTGGTTCTGGGCGTAGCAGTCGCCAATCATGCTAATGGCGGAGACGCCCATTCCGAGCAGATCGGTATCGCCCTGAGTGGTGTATCCCTGGAAGTTACGGTGGAGAACACCTTCGCGCTGGGCAATCGCCAGCTCGTCGTCCGGACGGGCAAAGTGATCCATACCGATAAACTGATAGCCGGTTTCGGTCAGCGAGGCGATGGTCTCCTGCAAAATGTCCAGCTTCTGCTGGGCGGAAGGCAGATCCGCATCTTTGATTTTGCGCTGAGCGGCGAACAGTGTCGGCAGGTGCGCATAGTTAAAGACGCTCAGGCGGTCCGGGTTGAGCTCAGCCACGCGTTTAAGCGTGAAGGCAAAGCTCTCCGGCGTCTGCTTCGGCAGGCCGTAAATCAGGTCGATGTTCGTTGAGGTAAAGCCGATTTCACGCGCATGGTTGAGTAAGGCAAAGATAAACGCTTCGTCCTGCTCGCGGTTGACCAGGCGCTGTACTTCTTTGTTGAAGTCCTGCACGCCCATGCTCAGGCGGTTGAAGCCCTCGGCGCGTAAATGATCGAGCACATCCAGCTCGATTTCACGCGGATCGACCTCGATCGAGATTTCGGCGTCGTTGATGAAGTTGAAGTTCTCGCGCAGCAGCGTCATCAGGCGGCTAATTTGCGCTTTATTCAGGTAGGTTGGCGTACCGCCGCCCCAGTGAAGCTGGCTGACGTGGCGCCCGGAAAACAGCGGTGCGCGGTGCAGGATTTCCTGCTCTAGCGCATCGAGGTATTGGTCTGCTTTGTGCTGCTGGCGGGTAACGATTTTATTGCAGCCGCAGAAGTAGCAGAGCTTGTGGCAGAACGGAATATGGACGTAGAGCGACAGCGGGCGCTCGGGGTAGCGCGCGACAGCCTGCTGAAAATCCGCCTCGCCGAAAGCGTCAGAGAACTCCAGCGCGGTGGGGTATGAAGTATAACGCGGCCCGGAATAGTTATATTTCTGGATCAGGGCCAAATCCCAGTCGATAGATGGTACAGACATGCTCACTCCTTCCGTTGGTGTCGCGTTCGTATACGGCGGCCCGTTCTGGTCCCGTTGCGGGCCATCATTCGGGTGCGCAGCCACTTCTGTCGCCGCGACAACCGCCGTAGTTTAACGAATAACCACACCAGATAACATATAACCGGAAGGGTTATAAGCAGGACGAGTGTACCTGCCGGGTGCAAATGTTAGTTTCCACCTTTCAGCAGACGCATCATATCTTCCTGCTTTTCGTCTTCCTCTTCGTCTTCTTCATCATCGTAGGACAGACCCAGCTTTTGCATCAGTTCATCAATGCGGTCCAGTTTGGCGTCCACCCAGGACTGCTCTTCGGCGGTCAGGGTTTCACCCTCTTCAAGACGTTCCAGCAGCGCGTCCAGGCGCTCATCGTTCTCCAGCATATCCAGCTCAGCCTGCGGTGAAAGCATAGGTTTCTCGCTCTTTGGTTTGTGCTGCTTAGTGACCGGCGTGTCTGTCACGCCCAGTGGAATGGGAGTTTTACTGCCGATACGAGGATCTTTCTGCTGTTTGCCTTTTGCAGAAGCGCCTGCGGCACCGCCACCGTTAGCACGGCTACCCGAAGCATGGCCACGGTGTTTTTTATCGCGTTTGCGATCGCGCGCTTCCTGATTCAGTTCTTCGCGCGTTTTGCGGCGTGCTTTTGCAGGGCGTTTCGCACCCGCAGCGGAGGTCGGTTTTTTCATGATGTTTTATCTTTAAGTCGTTTTCTTCAGTATAGAATTGCGGCGAAATCTAGCAGAAAGCAAGCAAAGAAAAAAGGCGACAGAGCAATCTGTCGCCTTTTTTCCTGACTCACAACCCTTAACGGGTCAGACATTCCGTGTTTGCCTACAACAAACCCTGTTTATCCCTTGGCTACTACCGTCCGTGATACGGTTCCGTTTCCTGTTAAAAACGCCTCCAGGCGCCGGTCGTCCTGACAATCCTGAGTCTTCGCCTCCTGGCGCTCCTGACCCTTATCCTTAAGTCGTTATCCTGCTGGCATCCTCGCCTTGATGCACACTTTACCTTGTTCTCTTAAACTAACAAGCAACGAAAAGGTACTAAACCGGATTTTCAGATAATTACTCATTATTAACTCTTTGAATATTAATGTTTTGATTCTTTTAGCGCCTGCGATTTCTCTTAAATTTCTCATACGCATAAAGGCAGATCTCTCACACGCCGCAGGGTCTTTACTTACAGCTCAATGACGATGGGAAAAGCCTTTTGCCTGCATTCAGGTATAATCCCCCGCAGATTACGATTTTTGGAGACGACCACGTGACTACCTGGAACTACCAACAGACGCATTTTGTCACCAGTGCGCCCGATATTCGCCACCTGCCCTCAGACACAGGGATTGAAGTGGCATTTGCTGGCCGCTCCAATGCGGGAAAATCCAGCGCCCTGAATACGCTGACCAATCAGAAAAACCTGGCGCGTACCTCAAAAACACCTGGCCGTACTCAGCTGATTAACCTGTTTGAAGTGGCTGAAGGCAAACGCCTGGTCGACTTACCGGGCTACGGTTACGCGCAGGTACCGGAAGAGATGAAGATCAAATGGCAGCGTGCGCTGGGTGAATACCTGGAAAAACGCATGTGTCTGAAAGGTCTGGTGGTGTTGATGGATATTCGACACCCGCTAAAAGATCTCGACCAGCAGATGATTGACTGGGCGGTGGCAAGCGATATTGCGGTGCTGGTGCTGCTGACAAAAGCGGATAAGCTGGCGAGCGGCGCGCGCAAGGCGCAGGTGAACAAGGTTCGTGAGGCGGTGCTGGCATTCAACGGTGATGTGCAGGTTGAACCGTTCTCCTCGCTGAAAAAGCAGGGCGTGGACAAACTGCGGCAGAAGCTCGACAGCTGGTTTAACGACCTGGAACCGGCGACAGAAGCGGAAGCAGAGTAACAACAGGCGCGGCGATGACCGCGTTTTTTTCGCCCGAAACTTTCCTTGCCGCAATAAAAAACGCCCCAGTCATTACTGACTGGGGCGGCTAAAATATTCAGCCAAATCCGATTACGTGAAGTAAAAGGTCTGAAAGATAGAACATCTTACCTCTGTACCCTACATCGCTAACTCTACTCTTTTTTTATCGCTGGAAAAAGCACTTTTTGTAGTTTTTTTTCATTCTTTACATAGGGAATTCTAATGATCGTCACAAAATGCGCGTTCTTATGTTGCTTACTTACATAAAACGCGCGTTGTTCCGTGAACCTTTAGTGAGCCTGATCCCAGTTTTCGCCGCTGCCTACTTCCACCAGCAACGGAACATCCAGCTTCATGCTGTTTTCCATCAGTTCATGGATTTTCTGTGAGACCGTATCCAGGTCGTCTTTATGAACTTCAAATACCAGTTCATCATGTACCTGCATGATCATTTTTACGCGCGGTTTCTCTTTTTCCAGCCAGGCATCAACGGCGATCATCGCACGTTTAATGATGTCTGCGGCCGTGCCCTGCATCGGGGCGTTGATCGCAGCACGTTCAGCACCCGCGCGGCGCGCGGCGTTGCTGGATTTGATGTCCGGAAGGTAGAGACGACGACCGTCCAGCGTTTCAACGTAGCCTTTCTCTTTCGCCTGCGCGCGGGTGCGCTCCATATATTCCAGCACGCCCGGATACCGCTCGAAGTAGAGATCCATATACTTCTGCGACTCTTTACGCGGAATGTTGAGCTGACGTGACAGGCCAAAGGCACTCATGCCGTAAATCAGACCGAAGTTGATCGCTTTTGCGCTACGACGCTGTTCGTTCGTCACGCTCTCCAGCGGCAGCCCAAACACTTCGGCAGCGGTTGCCCGGTGGATGTCTTTCCCTTCGGCAAACGCCGTCAGCAGGCCTTTGTCACGCGACAGGTGCGCCATAATGCGCAGTTCGATTTGCGAGTAGTCTGCGGAAACAATCAGATAATCCTCTGGCGCAATGAAAGCCTGGCGAATACGGCGGCCCTCTTCATTACGCACCGGAATGTTCTGGAGGTTAGGATCGGTTGATGAAAGGCGCCCGGTCGCCGCCACGGCCTGATGATAAGAGGTGTGTACGCGGCCCGTTTTCGGGTTGATCATCAGCGGCAGTTTGTCGGTATAGGTCGATTTCAGCTTCGCCAGACCACGGTATTGCAGAATAACTTTTGGCAGCGGATAGTCCAGCGCCAGCTCTTCCAGCACCTCTTCAGAGGTTGAAGGAGCGCCACCCGGGGTTTTCTTCAGCGGCTTAATACCCTGTTTTTCAAACAGGATGGTTTGCAGCTGTTTCGGGGACGACAGGTTGAACGCCTCGCCCGCCAGCTCATGCGCTTTCTGTTCCAGCTCGGTCAGTCGCTTCGCCAGCTCGCCAGAGTGGTTATGTAGCACGGTTGGGTCGATTTTAACGCCGTTACGCTCAATGCGGGACAGCACCGGCACCAGCGGCATCTCAATGTTCTGGAACACATTCAGCGGCCCTTCGTGCTTCTGCAATTTTGGCCACATTTTAAGGTGCAGCTGTAGCGTGACGTCAGCGTCTTCCGCGGCGTAGCGGCCAGCTTCTTCCAGCGCAATCTGGTTAAAGGTCAGCTGATTTTTACCCTTACCGGCAATTTCTTCAAAAGTGATGGTTTTGTGCTTCAGCCAACGGTCAGATAAGGAGTCCATATCGTGGCGGCCCGCCACGCTGTCCAGGATGTAAGATTCCAGCATGGTGTCAAAAGCGATACCACGCAGCTCAATGCCGTAGTTTTGCAGAATACCGCGGTCGTACTTCAGGTTTTGCCCCACCTTCAGCGCTTTCTCGTCTTCCAGAATCGGCTTCAGCAGTTCTAAGGCGCGCTCGCGGGAGATTTGCTCTGGCGCATCCAGATAGTCATGCGCTACCGGAACATAGGCTGCAATACCCGGCTCCGTTGCGAATGACAGGCCCACCATATTGGCAGAAATATTATCGAGGCTGTCCGTTTCGGTATCGAAAGCAAACACGGGTGCTTTTTTCAGCTTTTCAATCCAGGCGACGAGCTGTGATTCCTCAAGGAGGGTTTCATAGTTGTCGAAGGAGAGCGCTGCCGCCTCTTCTTCTTCCTGCTCTTCAGCATCAACGACGAGGGTCTCTTTCGGCTTCGCCGCAGGTTTTGCCCCTTTCGCCTGAAGCCATTTCCCGGCTTCGACATCCGTGGTCCAGCGTTTAAATTCGTATTTTCTGAACAGGCCAAGCAGTTCGTCTGCCGCGGGTTCCTGCACTTCAAGCTGCTCGCAGGTAAGCTCCAGCTCTACGTCGGTTTTGATGGTGGCCAGCTGATAGGAGAGATAAGCCACCTCTTTGTTATCGGCGAGCTTTCCGGCCATGGTTTTTGCGCCACGGAAGGTAAGCCCGGCAATTTTGTCGGACTCTGCGTACAGCGTATCCAGCCCACCCAGCCCTTGCAGCAGCGCCTGAGCCGTTTTTTCGCCCACGCCCGGCACGCCAGGAATGTTATCTGAGGAATCCCCCATCAGGGCGAGGAAATCAATAATGAGTTCTGGCGGCACGCCATATTTGGCGACAACTTCTTCCGGGCCAAGAATGGTATTGGTCATGGTGTTGATCAGCGTGATCCCCGGCGTTACCAGCTGCGCCATGTCTTTATCACCGGTGCTGATCAGGACCGGGCGGCCGGCTTTTTCCGCTTCGCGCGCCAGAGTACCTATTACGTCATCAGCTTCAACACCTGAGACCGCCAGTAATGGCAGCCCCATCGCTTTCACCATAGCGTGCAGCGGTTCAATCTGTGCACGCAGATCGTCAGGCATGGGAGGACGGTGAGATTTGTAATGCTCAAATAATTCATCGCGGAAGGTTTTACCCTTCGCATCAAACACCACGGCCGCATGGGTTGGGTGATATTGCAGAATGAGGCTGCGCAGCATATTCAGCACGCCGTACATTGCGCCGGTAGGTTCCCCTGCGCTGTTGGTCAGAGGAGGAAACGCATGATACGCCCGATACAGGTAAGAAGAGCCATCGACGAGTATAAGTGGGTTTTCTGGGATCTGAACCATAATGTCCGTGCCTGTTATGAATTTATGGGTAAAGGATGCCACAGAAGGATGAAAACATCAGGTTTTAGCGCTTTATACAGAAAAAGATTTTGCGATCGTGAAGATCGCTCGCAAAATCAAACTGTGGATAAGTTTGTGCATATTTTTAATACAGGTGAATAACAGTTCAATAAAGCTGATGAGGCAAACTTATTTATTCAAGAAAAACAATTGGTTGAATTGAGATCGGTTAAGAGCCCTTCCCACTGGTGGTTATTTAGTCTATGTGGATATAAGCCTTAAGCACCGTGTCTATATAGAGAATTTTGCTGCATAGCAGGAAAAGCAGCAGCCTCTTCGTGTGAAAGCGCCCTGGTCTGGGCGTATTTCTGATAAGATCGGCGCCCAGCACCGGATAGCCGGCTGCTCAATTACAGCTAACTATCTGAAAATATTCATTATGTCGAGACTACTCGCTGCGATAACATTATTGCTAAGCGTCATTTTAACTATTCTGGTTACCATCGCCTGTTCTGTGCCAATCATCGTTGCCGGAATAATTAAGCTCCTGCTGCCCGTCCCTCCGGTATGGCGCGCAGTGTCTGCTTTTTGTAATTTTATGATGTACTGCTGGTGTGAAGGGCTGGCGATCCTGTTGTGTCTGAACCCCTGGCTGAAGTGGGATGTTCAGGGCCTGGAGAAGCTGAACAAAAAGCACTGGTATCTGCTGATCTGCAATCACCACAGCTGGGCCGATATTGTTGTATTGTGTGTGCTGTTTCGCAAACACATCCCGATGAACAAATACTTCCTGAAGCAGCAGCTGGCCTGGGTGCCCTTCATTGGTTTGGCCTGCTGGGCGCTGGATATGCCGTTTATGAAACGCTATTCACGCAGCTATTTAATTCGTCATCCGGAACGACGCGGAAAGGATGTGGAAACCACACGCCGTTCTTGCGAGAAGTTTCGCGCGCATCCCACCACCATCGTTAACTTCGTCGAAGGGTCACGCTTTACCGAAGAGAAGCGACAGCAGACGCGCTCTCCCTATCAGAATCTATTGCCGCCAAAGGCCGCGGGTATCGCGATGGCGCTCAACGTGCTGGGCGAGCAGTTTGATAAGTTGCTGAACGTAACGCTCTGCTATCCGGAAAACGACAGGACGCCGTTTTACGATATGCTCAGCGGCAGGCTGACACGTATCGTAGTCCGCGTTGATATGGTGCCCGTAGATGCGGCGCTGCACGGTGATTACGTAAACGATAAGAACTTCAAACGTCGTTTCCAGCTTTGGCTTAATACACTCTGGAAAGAGAAAGACGAACAGATAGCGAAGATTAAATCTTCATACAAAAACGCCGGTCAATGACCGGCGTTTTTCTTTATGTTTGTTACTTTTTCTCAACCAGGTGTTTCACGGTATCAGCGTACTGTTGTACGAAGATATCCATGCTGGTCGTGTCCATACCACGCATATTCACCTGGTATTTGCCGTTAACATACATCGCCGGCACGCCCTGCAACTGGAAGTCAGCGGCAGCTTTTTCCTGCTGTGCCACGAGAGATTTCACCACAAAGCTGTTCCAGGCTGCATCGTAGTCTTCACCTTTCACGCCGGCATCCACGAATACTTTACGGATATCTGCCGTGGTCTGTACGGTCTGGGTTTTCTGTACCGCTTCAAACATTGGCGCGGTGATCTTATCTTCCACACCGAGCGCGATCGCCACCGCCCACGCCTGAGTCAGGTCTTTACCCAATGGGCCAAGGAACTCAACGTGGTATTTCGTCATTTTGGTGCCTTCCGGCAGCTTTTTCTTCACGTTGTCAGAAACATGAAGCACCTGCTCAAACTCGTAGCAGTGCGGGCAGTAGAAGGAGAAGAACTCCAGCACCTGAGGCTCGCCAGCAACAGGCTTGTCCAGCGTAATGTACTGCTTGCCGTCGGTAAACTGCGCAGCAGTTGCGCTAAATGCCAGAATCATACCAGCCAGCGCCAGCCAAATTTTTTTCATGATTAACTCTCTCCTGAGTGTGTCCAATTAATACATCGGCGTTAATTGCAAAGGGGGTTCCTGAAGAACCTTAACCTGCTCGGTAAATGTGGATATCTGGCTGCGCCAGTAATCCTCCCCGGTAAGCCAGGGGAAATTTCGGGGAAAAGCCGGGTCTTCCCAACGCCTGATTAACCACGCGAGATAATAAACAAATCGCATCGCACGTAAAGGCTCTATCAAGGCAATTTCATCTGAATTAAAGGGGCTAAATTCTTCATAAGCTTCAATTATGGTCTCAAGCTGCATGCGCTGCTCGGCTTTATCACCGTTGAGCAGCATCCACAGATCCTGAACCGCAGGCCCCATACGTGCGTCATCGAGATCGACAAACAGGGGGCCATCACGCCAGAGAATATTCCCGGCGTGGCAATCACCGTGCAGGCGCAGAGCGGTAATATCATCCCGCCAGCAGGTTTTTACCGCATCAATAAGCTTATCGGTCGCCGTAAGAAATTTATCCTTAAGCGCCTTCGGGATCAGCGCCGATGTTTCGAATACCTGTCGCGGCTCAATAAGGTATTCCTGAACACCAATCGTCGGACGGGCAACAAACGGTTTTTTGCGTCCCGTCTGATGAATGCGCCCCAGATAGCGGGCGACCCATTCCATCTGATCGATATTATCCGCCTCAAACTGTCTTCCGCCCAGGCTCGGAAATATCGCGTAGTAAAAGCCCTGATGGCTCAGCAGCGTTTGGTTATTGAATTTGATCGGTGCCGCAACGGGAACATCGTCAGCCAGCAGATCGTGGGCAAACTGATGCTCTTCCTGAATTTGTTCTGCGGACCAGCGCTGCGGACGGTAGAACTTTACGACAAAGCGCTGGCGCTCTTCGTCCTGGAATTGATAGACGCGGTTTTCGTAGCTGTTTAAAGGGGTTAACCCGGAATCCACCCGGATACCCTGCTCGAACAGCGCATCCACAATGGTATCCGGGTGTAATGTCTGGAAAGTAAAAGCCTGGTCGTTCATCCGATCGTCCGGAAATTATACGAATGATTCAGGATATCATCTTGTGGCGATTTCGGTGGCTCCGCTTACAAGCTTTTACTCTTTAATTACGCCTCGGGCGCGCAGTAATGCGGTTTTAAAATCCTCTTCATAATCTTTCTGAATGCCAGGGATTACAGCATCTTTAGCCGAGTCACGCATTTTGAGGTGGTAGATCAGGATGTCGTCAGAAAGGTCTGCCAGTTCACCATCAAAACCTGACTCTTTCGCCAGTTTCTGTAAAAATTGCATCAGATTCAGCTCTGGCTCTTTTTGCCAGGCCGGCTGGAGAAGCTCAATGACTTCATTAAGACGTTTACATTTCATGGTAGTGCTCCTTTCATTTAGAGAGACACGTTAGCAGGGTCAATCCCACAATAAAAGAGGCGATATTCGTGAATCAATGCCAGCAAATCATCGGGGTCGTTCTGGCCGGGGGCCGGGCAACGCGAATGGGCGGAAAAGATAAGGGTCTTCAGCTCCTGAACAATACCCCCTTATGGCAGCATGTTGCTGATACGCTGGCAAATCAGGTGTCGTCGATGGCGATCAGCGCTAACCGGCATATCGATATTTATCAGCGCAGTGGATATCCGGTTTATCAGGATAACCTGGTGAACTACCCCGGCCCGCTGGCGGGAATGCTTTCCGTTATGCAGCAGTCACACGGAGAGTGGTTTCTCTTTTGTTCATGTGATACGCCCTTCATCCCGTCCTGTCTGGCTGAACGTCTGGTGCAGCGGCGCGATGGTGCTCCCGTCGTCTGGGTGCACGACGGTGAACGCGACCATCCAACGATCGCATTGATTCACCGCGCGTTAATCCCCGCGCTGGACACTTATCTGGCTTCAGGAGAGCGACGCGTAATGGTATTTATGCGCCAGTCAGGGGGGCACGCCGTTGATTTTAGCGACATGAAATCGGCGTTTGTGAATGTAAACACGACGGAAGATTTGCAGATGATGCAGGAGAAGAAATGATACCCGTTTTAGCGATCTCTGCCTGGAGCGGCACGGGGAAAACTACGCTGCTAAAAAAACTGATACCTGCACTTTGCGCTAAAGGCATTCGTCCCGGACTGATTAAGCACACGCACCATAACATGGACGTCGATAAGCCGGGGAAAGATAGCTATGAGCTGCGTAAGGCTGGCGCTGCGCAAACGATGGTGGCGAGTAACCAGCGATGGGCGTTAATGACAGAAACACCGGATGAAGCACCGCTGGATCTCGCTTATCTTGTCAGCCGGATGGATCACTCCACGCTGGATCTGGTGCTGGTTGAGGGGTTCAAGCATGAGGCTGTTGCGAAGATCTTGCTGTTCAGAAGCGATGCGGGGCATAACGTAAATGAGTTAACGCTGGATGAGCATGTTATTGCCGTAGCCAGTGACGTTGCGTTGTCGCTGGACGTACCGGTTCTGGATTTGAATAACGTGGATGTGATTGCAGAGTTTATTGTGGAGTGGTGTGCAGTCTGAGATCTGCCAGGTGACGGCTTCGCCTTACCTGGCCTACATTTTTTCGATGTATAAACGCAAAAAGGCCATCCGCAAGGATGGCCTT
>NZ_SJON01000012.1 GCF_004331385.1 Enterobacter quasihormaechei | reverse complement strand
TAAAATCGCGGCGAACGATAAAATTAACCACGTCGAAAGCGTCAGCTTACAGTATGAGAAGATCACCTGGCGCATTGTTGATGGGAACATTCAGCACAGCGATGCGTGGAACGAGCGTGCGACAGCGTAAATCTAATAATGATAACGGCACGTAACTTTTAGGATTGCTTCTTCCGTGATGGCCTAAAAAGACCATGCGATGCTCAGAAGTGATTCGGCGAGACCAGAAGCCAGCAAGGCTATGCTTTAATGGCTCTGGTTTGCCGATTCACTCGAACGACGCTTTGCTTTAACGCATAATGCCGTTAAGAATGTGGGCTAAAGGGCGATGATCGATGAAATCGGGTCAATCGATAAACCGCTTGCGCACCCTTTCCAGCGGCGCAATCAGCAGATTGATAAGCGGCTTACGATCGATAACGATATCGGCGTTCACCGTCATCCCGCCCATCAGCATGCGCTTTTTCTTGTCCGGGTCAGTAAACCAGGAGGGGACGCGCACCTTGGCCAGATAATAGTTCTGCCCTTCCTGTAGCGGGATCAGCGCCGAATGGGCATCAATATTGACCTCATAGAAATCGGACAGCGTTGCCTCCACCGAACCGTATTTGTCCACGGGCCAGGAGTCGAAGCGCAGCTTAACCTTATCGCCTTTCGCCACGCGCCCCACCCCCGTTGCCGGCACATACAGATACCCCTCCATCGTCGCCGCGGTATTTTTACGGATCACCACCACCACCTCGCTGTTTTGCGTAATGGCCCGGCCAGGCGGGAAGTTAATCGCCACCACGTAGCCATCCGAAGGGGCGAGCATGGCCATGGTGGAACTTCCCCGGCTGGACAGGTTGCGATCGATTTCGCTGATGCGGTTTTTCACGTACAGCTGCTCTTCGCTCAGCGAGTCAATTTGCGACTGGGTGCTGTCGGTCAGGCTGGTTTTGCGTGCCTTAAGCTCAAGAATAGTGCTCTCCTCCAGCGTCAGGTTGAGCTGGGCGTTGAGCACATCGTTATGGCTTTTATCGAGATCCACTTTGGAGACATAGCCCTTCCCGGAGACGGATTTCCACGCCTCGTAGGTGTCGGTGCTGTTTTTAAGCAGCGCGCGCAGCTTCTTCACCTTATCGCGGGAAACGGCTATCTGCTTGTCGGTGAGAGCCAGCTGCTGCGCCAGGTTCTTGCGGTACGACGCAATAGAATCCTCAATGGCCTGAATGCGCTGCTCGCTGCGCTTTTTCTCCGCTTCCATCTGCTGGCGGTCAAACTGCACCACCGACCCCTGCTTGCCGCCATAGTCCTGCGACACGGTGAACAACGGATCGTTTTCCTTCACGTACTGGCCGGGCCGGACGGCAAAATCAACAAGGGTTCCGGACTCTCTGGCGCGCACTTCCACATCGCCCTGC
Source organism: Enterobacter quasihormaechei (assembly GCF_004331385.1). Classification (GTDB taxonomy): domain Bacteria; phylum Pseudomonadota; class Gammaproteobacteria; order Enterobacterales; family Enterobacteriaceae; genus Enterobacter; species Enterobacter quasihormaechei. The sequence continues at coordinate 120,917 of NZ_SJON01000012.1, read as the reverse complement.
GCCGGGATCAGCACCCCGCGTGCCAGCGTGGTTTCCGAAAAGTTGAAAGCAATCGCAAAGACCAGCAGGCAGAGAAAAAAGGCGATGAACAGCGTCAGCACGGTTTTCAGCCGCGGCGCGTTGATTTGATAGCTTTTTGAGAAGTGGTGCGGGATTAGCGCCCGACGCTGTCGGCTTCGGTTTTTTAATTTCACGATATGTCATCCATGATAAATCACTGAAAGATCGTCCCATCCACTCCAGAGCGTGGGGGTTTTGCGCAGCGCGTTCAGCGTGTCGGCGGCGGCCAGACGGTAATCCTCTGGCACATACGCCTGGCTCTCCAGCCCAAACTCTACCGCGTGCAGCGAACAGACCGGCAGCAGCGTTCGGACGCTGTAGCCATAGCGCGATAAAAACCGCGTGGAGACGTCCGTTAACCACGCCTTGCGATCGCCTGCCTGAATTGGGAACAGCGGCGCATCCGGCAGGCGTTCATCCATCAGCAGCACCGTCACCAGGCGCTGAGGGGCGAAAAACGAGCCGGCACGCCGTCCGTCGTGCGCGGCCATCAGCTTATGCAGCGCAGGATGACGGGTAATAAACTGAAAGCGCACGTCGTCTGGCGCGGTGGCGAGCAGCGCATCCATAATCAGGCCAAAGCCCGCCCAGCGCATGCCCAGAAGCAGGGTGCGAGGCGAACTGTAAAACCCCTGCTCCTGCGTCCACTGCGCCACGTACGCATGCAGATCGAAGCGAACGTTGCGCGCCCACAGCGCGGGCGGGAAAATCTGCTCCACGAAGTTAAACCCGCTCAGCTCATGGGCGTTCTGATGCAGGAAATCAGCCGGCACATCGGTCTCCGGGCAGGGCATAAACTGGCTGTAGTTTTGCGCAATCCGGTTTGCCATTAAGGTGCGTCCGGCCTGGCGCGCGCAGAGTCGGGCATAGAGACGCGGCAGAAACATCATGGCGCACTCTCCCGCAGGGTTCCGTTTTCCATGGTATAGAGATGACCATGGCAGCCCACCACGTCCGGCGAGTGGGTGACAAACACCAGCCCAATCCCCAGGCTACGCAGGTTCGCCAGCACCTTTTGCGCGGTGGTCTTATCCAGGTTCGCCGTCACTTCGTCGCAGAGCAGTAGCTTAGGCTGGCTGTACAGGGCGCGCGCCAGGACCAGACGCTGCATCTCCCCGGCCGAGAAAAAGGTGTTCCCCGGCAGCATCTCCGTTTCGTAACCGTGCGGCAGACGGGCGACGACGTGGTCCACTTCCGCCAGCCGACACGCGGCGATGACCTGCTCTTTATCCGGCGCGCTGTCAAAGCAGGCGATGTTGTCCAGAATCGAGCCGGTGAAGAGAATATCGTCCGCATGAACGATGCGGATGTGCTGGCGCAGCGAGGAGAGATCGCACTCCTCAATGGGGATCTTATTGATCCGCAGCGTGCCTGACGATGCCAGCAGCATGCCGGAGATCAGACGCAGCAGCGTGGTTTTCCCGGACCCGCTCTGGCCAACGATCACCGCCTCTTCGCCTTGCTTCAGGGTCATGTTGATATGCTGTAGCGTGGCCTCCCGGCCAGGATAGGCAAATGAGACATCCTCAAATTGCAGACAGACCGGCGAGGTGACAATCCGCTTCCCAAACTGGCTGGTTTCAGAGGGGGCATACAGCAGATCGCCCACGCGATCCAGCGGCCCCTTGAGGGCATTTTTGTCGAGCAGCTTCTGCGCCACCTGCACCATGGCATCGGAAAAATAGCGCTTGTAGCTGATGTAGGCGTACAGCATCCCGATGCTCATCTGCCCTTCCAGGATCAGCCACGCGCCAAAGCAGACCACCAGCAGCTGCTCGGCATTGATCACCAGCAGCGAAGCCACGTCAAAACGGGCCAGCAGCCGCTCTTTACGCATCAGCCCGGCGATGTGTTCACGCTGAGATTTGTCCATCACCGCGTCCCGGGCCTGCTCCATATTGTTCGCCTTGAGCGTAATGATCCCTTTCTGCGTCTCTACCAGCAGAGATTCATACTGGGCGGTACGCTCGATGGAGTCATCCACGGCGCGTTGATAGGGGCCGATCAGCGAAAAGCGGATCAGGAAGAACACGCCCATCAGCAGCATCGTCAGAACCGCAATTTTGACGTTATACAGCAGCATAAACAGCAGGCTGGTCACGGCGATCAGGCTGGAAAAAAGAATTTGTACGTAGCCATTGCTGATGAACTCCGCGCAGGCGTGGAGCGATTTTTCAATAGCCAGCACGATGCCCGGCGGGCGCGAGCGGAACCAGCTGGTCTGGGTGCGCAGCATGTAGTGCCGCACGGACTGGCTTAGATCGTCATAGGCAATGTTGCGCATCAGGATCTCAAGCAGCTGCTTGAGGAATTTACCGATGACTTCAAAGATAAAGACGATAGCGAAGATCGCGGTGAGCAGGATCACCAGATCGCTGTCGCTGCGGGAAATGGCCTCATCCATTATCAGCTGCACGTAGGTGGGGCTCGCCAGCATGGTGATAAGGGTAAAAATACAGAGCACAAACAGCAGCAGCTGGCGCTGGAACAGGCTCGGAGATTTATTGGCTAACCGGCCAAGCGTGAGCTTTTCATCCGGGGATTTCTTTTCGAAACTCGGCGTGGGCTTAAGCTCAAGCACATAGCCGGAAAAGAGTTTTTCCGCCTCTTTCAGGCGGTAACGACGCACGCCGCTGGCGGGATCGTGGACGGTCACGCTGCGGCTGTCGATCTTCACGATGACCACGAAATGGTTACCGCGCCAGAAGGCGATGAGCGGCAGCTCAGACGTTTCTATTTCAGTGATTTCGCCTTTAAGCACCCGGCCAGACATATTTTTATCGCTGGCAAGGGTCAACAATTCCGCCATTGAGGTTCCCGAATCGGCGGAAACGGAAATCTCCCGGCGCAGCTGACTGACGGAGACATGGTGCTCGTAGTGCCCCAACACCATTGCCAGGCAGGCCAGGCCACATTCGGTAAATTCATGCTGGCGAATAACAGGGGTCTTACCCTGTTTTTTATACTGAAAGAGCGAAAACATAGTGATCCGTGGCTGAAATAAAAAAATGGCCCGGCAATGCGGGCCATGAGTGCTAAGGTCAACAACTTACGCGCTGAAGAAGCCGCCGATGAAGCCGCCCACCAGGCCGAATACGCCGCCAATGGTGCCGCCCAGCGCGCCTAACATCTGGCTGCCCGCGTTATAGCCTGCGCTTGCGCCCTGAATAGCGGCAGCAAACGGATCCCAACCACCGATGATGGCCTGTGCTTTTTTGAAATCGATAACTTGCATGATATTTTCCTGTTAACGTGAATTAGTTGTAGCTACCAACCAGCGCGCCCAGGAAGCCCATTGCGCCACCCAGAACTCCGCCAACCACACCGCCAACCATGCCCATGATGCTGGCACCGGTGTCGTAACCCAGCTGTGCACCCTTAACCAGACCAGCGAACGGGTTTAACGCGCCGCCAATAATGTCTTTCGCTTCTACGAATGAAATCGCTTTCATTTTTTTCTCCTGTAGTTATGGATCTTTAGCGTATTGCTAAAGGCTAATTTCCTTTTATGAAGGAAAGCGGTTGCTACGGGCAGGTGGTCAGCGGAATGATTTTATTGCCATAAATAATCATCCGCCTTGCAGCCTGCCCGGCATTATCTATTTCCAGCCGTTGTCCCGGCGGAATATATTTTGAATTGTTGTATTGCGTACTGCACCCGACCGAGGATACATATTTAAAATAGGTATTCCCGGTATTACTCACCACCCCGTTGCGAAACGCATAATCAAAATGTCGCGTCCATGGACGGACGATCAAAATCGCCTCAAGCGAGACCACCACATCCGACTGGATGCGCTGGCCTTTGCGCGTGATAACCTTTGCCTGGAGCGGCGTCTCGGTGAATTTCACGCGATAATATCGCTCTTTGTTGTCGCGCGGGCCGGTATAATAAAATTTAAAACCCGCGCGCTCGCCGCTCCCCAGCGTTAATTGCTTAGGCGAATACATGACTTCGCCATCTTTTATTTCGGTTTCTTTTCCCTTCTCTTTGGGAACGTCTACCTGAATAAGCGATACGGTATAATTCTGACGTTCGCTGGTATCGTTTTTTATGGGCTGAAAAACAACTTCTTTTTCGGGCAGAAAATCAATATTCAGACTTTCGATAATTAAAGCATTTGCCCCTGTGGAAATGAAGCAATTTATTGCAAAAATAGCCAGGAATTTTCCAGTCATGATTGATTAATTCCAGGATGCACTAACGTCTATTCTTCCCTGCGCGCTAACTTCGCCAAACCAGCTATTTCCGTCATAGGTGGTTTTCGAGACCGGATTGTCCATAACGAACTGTAGGACCAGCGGCGTTTTCCAGAGCCACATATCCGTCACGCCGGAGCTCATTTTGTCCCACTCCTCCGCATGGGTGGCAGGTGCCGGGATCGCCAGCACTTCGCCTTTACAGTTATGCGCCATGCGCGTCTGGCTTTTCCCCACCAGCACGTTGCCCGGAATGGGAACCGTAAAGCCGTTGCCGCTGAAGGCGCAGTAGTCCACCCCATTCAGGCTTTGGGTTGGTCCGGTAACTTTTACCGTGACCGCAATCGCCGCATCTTTCTGTGCCCCGCTGTAGGTAATGGTGTAGGGGATCTCAATCGGCGTTTCGCCGATGATGCCTTTTCCGGAACCGCCCAGACCGTCAGGATCGAGGGTGTAATCCGGGTTATCGGGCGCAATCTCCAGTCCGGGCTCGATAGGGTTAATCACCAGTCCACCACCCGGCTGGAAGCAGAAATCCGCCGCCAGCGAGCTGTTACCGGGCGTCAGGCACAGGCTAACGATATTGCCAATGTTGCTGCCGTCCCCCGCCTGCGCCACGCTCAGAATTAACGCTTTCGGCAAGAAGATTTTAAGGTACGCTTTGCCGCCGTTTTTCTGCGGCGCCGCGAGGAACGTGTTCGCCAGCACGCGCGTATCGCTCAGGATGCCGCCGGATATGCTGTACCAGGTGTTTTCATCGAAGGTCAGCTCGGCGGCGAGCCCGGTGCCGCCGTTCATGTGCGATTGCAACACGCTGTTGACGCGGGAGGAGGTGAGCGCCAGCCCGCCGTTGTAACCAGAAACATCTTCACCAACAAACGTATATTCGAGCAGGTCGCACAGCACGCCAGAGATCGTGTTGCGGGTGTATTTGGTGCAGGTGGCCCCGGTTGATCCATCCACAATCGTTACCTCGCCGCTGATCGGGTCAATCCCGAGGTTAAGCGCCCTGGAGTTGGTCATTGTCAGCGTGCCCACCTTGTGAAGCGTATTGGTGGTGGTCACCTTGTTGATGGAGCTGCTTTGCGGCGTGGAGGTGATGGTCACTTCATCCCCTGGCGCGGCGTTAAGCAGATAGTTAAAGAACGGATCGCCCAATACCCAGCGGCCGTATGACGTGCCAGGCTCCATCACCGGCGGCTTGACCACCATCGACGTGTCGCTATAGCTGGTCGTCGGGGTGTACCCCGTGTTGCCGCAGGACGATGAACACGCCGTCCCTTTAAAGAACGGAGAGGCGCTGGAACCTGTTACCGAAAAGTCGATGGTCAGGGCGCTGCCTGCCGGACCGCTATAGCTGTTGTCCGGAATATAGGTGGCGACACCGTTATTCGTTTTCGCACTCAGGGTCGGCCACTCGCGCGAACCGTGTAAAAACGCGGTCGACGTGCTGTTCAGACTAAACAGCCCCGCACTGTTTCCGGTCCCATTATTGTCCGGGTTATTGATGGCGAAATAGGGCAGCTCCTGTGCATGGGCCGCCGCGCTCATCAGCAGCAAATTAAGAGCGAATATCTTTTTCATCGTCACGTTCCTGCGTTCCTTTTGCTTCCTGCCAGACGTAATCGCCTTTTCCGCAGGAGATGTCCCCGAGCCACAGCGCACCGCGGTTAGACTCAATGTCCAGGCGCACTTCGCAGACGCTGTCGTCCGGCGTGGCGATGCTCAGGACAGGGTTGTTCTTATCAACGTCGATCACGAAGCGTCCGTCGTTTTCCGTCCGGGTCAGCCCGACGTGGTTTTTGATCTGCGTGGCGCCAATCGGATTGCCGTTTGCATCCACAAGACGGCCAAACAGGGTGACGATTTTCTTCACCTGCGGCTTCATCACCACGGTGTTACCCGGATAAACGGTGATATGGCGACGCGCATTCGCGCCAATCTCATAGCTTTCCGTACCGGTTTCACTGTTCATCACCTCCAGGTCATAAGCCTGGTATGCCGGCAGCGACAGCCAGGTTTTATCCCCTTTGATGCGTTCCGCCCGGCCGTTAAGCTTCAGGGTCAGTGCTTCATCAGGTTTGAGACCGGTGCTGACAATCACCCCTGCGCTTTCGGTGCCTTTCCCGGCGGCGATGGCCTCTTTGGACCAGCCCACGCTCCCGTCGCTGGTCAGCGTGGAGTTCCAGCCTTTGCTCATGCCGCTCTGAACGCTAAGGATGTTGCTGTTCCACGGCGTATCGAAGTTCACGCTGCCGCCGCCGCTTACGCTGCGATCCTGGCGGCTGTTGAAGGCTTTCGACACGTTGGCGGTGGCCGATTTCAGGTAATCGCCCTCAAACTGGCGGCTGGCGCTGACGTTCAATGCTGTGCCGGTATCGCGGTTGTGGGAAACGCCAACCGACACGGTATTGCCGAGCGGTATGGCGAAATCGAGCATCACGTAACGATCTTTCTCTTCGTAATACCCGTCGTATTTGTTGCGCGACATCCCCACGCGCAGGCGCGCCGTGCCGTAGCGGCCAGCGTACAATCCCTGCGAGTAGTCCAGCTGATAGCGTTTATAGCGGTAAAGGTCGTCCTCCTGGCGCATCAGGCTCAGGTTGCCCGCCGAGGGCAGGCCGAACGACGGCAGGCTAAACGAGGCGCCCCAGGTGTTGCCCTTGCTCTCATAGATGTCCAGGAACTTGCCGCTGGAGAGCTGTTCATGGGAGTACCAGACCGAACCAATCTGCCACGGCAGGCTAAGATTCATGCCATAGTTGGCGCGGTACGTTCCGTCGGAGGCCGCCATGGTCTGGGTATTCACCGAGAAATAGCCCGTCAGGTTCAGGGAGGCCCATAGCTCGCTGACGATATGTTCCCGCATCATGTAGGTGGAAGCATTCCAGTCGACCATCCCGCTGCGCTTGCTGAACGAGGCCCCCACCAGCGACATGGTGTCTTTATGTTTGGTGTCGTAATCGTAGTAGTACGTGTCGTCCTGCTCGTTTTTGTGCTTCGCATATTTTTTATAATTGACGACGGACTTATCGCGGCTATACATCCCGCCCCACATCTGCCAGCGCAGCGTTTCCGACACGTTGCTGGAGAACGGCTTATTGACGGTGTACATGCTGCGCGACACGGTGCGGCTTCCGCTTACCACTTCGACTTCGATGCTGTAGATCCCGTAAGGCAGGCCGCTGGTGTCAATTTCATGGTTACCGACGTCAAAGCGCTGAATGCCGATAAGCTGCCCGTCACGACGAATACGGGCCTCGCCCGCCGTCGGGAAATAGACCACCACCGGCGTCAGGGAGAGCGTGTTATCGCGCTTGCGCGAGTTGGCCTGGTTGCCCATGGAAACGCCGTAGACTTCACCGCCGGAAATGCCGCTGACGCTCGCCAGAGACTGCATTGCCCAGCCGTTCAGCATGCCTGCGGCGTAGCGCATACCCTGATAGTCGCGCTCCCACATGACCGCGTTCATCTGGGTGTCGCTGCTGCTCTCGTTAACGTAGCCAGAGCCGTCGATCAGCACATGATCAACGCCCATTGAGATCCAGTTTCTCGCGTTCAGATAACCCGAAGACCAACTGTCGCCGTAGCCGCTCTCGGTGTGATACGCCCCGAGGTTGTAGGAAAAGGTGCCGCTCAGGTCGTCAGACTCCGGCGCATCAATGTCCACCTCACGCGGGCGAATATTCACCCCGTAATCGCTCTGCGACAGATTCAGCAACAGGCGCATTTTTTTCTGGTCCAGCTCGAACGCGGACCCCGCACTGACCGGAATGCGCATCTTATCGTCGAACTGCTTGTCGTTAATGCTCTTCAATAACGTTCGCATCTCTTTTGACAGACGAATGCCGTTATCAGACTCCTGGACCTGAACATCCCTCAGCCCCAGCTTCATATCCTTCGCAAAGAGCGTCACGTCACCCAGACGAACATATTCGCTCGCCGTGCCTTCGTGGTTCCCTTGTTGTGCTGAATGTGGCCGCGTATTGACCAGATAAACGGGAATTTTGATCCCCTGCTCCAGCAGTGCATAAAGCGAGTCGGGAAAACGGTAATTAGCGATAACCACGGAGCTTGAGGCTGCATGCGCAAGCGCGGGCAGCGTGCCGGATGCGCAAGCCATCATCACCGGCAACACTAATTTATTTTTCACCATGCATCCTTACTTAACAGGTATGAACTGTTTCAGGTCCCATATTCCAAGATGAAAATGGTTATCCGTAACGTTGATATCCTCGATAGCGCGCGAGGTGTCCGGCATCAGGTAGAAGTTTTTGGTACACGGCGTAGTCGGTGATTCCGGATTCGGCTTCAGGCAGGTCCCGGTCGCATTGACGCGAAACGAGGTGTTCCCTTTATTGGTTATTTTTCCCGCCACATAGACGAAGTCGATCTTCTTATCACGAGGCTGAACCACCAGAATGGTACTCACCACCGCACGCGTCATCCCGGTGCCGTTTTTTGGCGAACCGCTGTCCACCTCTTCGCTCACCCCTTCGTCCGTGAAGGTAATGCGGTAGTAACGCTCTTTGTTATCGGCATTACCGTGATAGTAGAATTTGACAATGTTGCTGGTGCCGGCGGGCATCACCATGCGCGTCGGCGTCAGCAACAGCTCGTCCACTTTCTCCGGATTAATGACGATCCCTTCATCCATCGGGCTGCTGATCCGCTGTGCGCGAACAGAAACAATACGCACGCTGTCTGCTTCGTTTTTTATTTCCTTGGCGGTGGAATCAGCGTCCGCTGGAATAATGGTGGTGACTTTTCCCACATTAATGGCCAGCGCGGAGGAAGAAATAAATAATAAAAATAAGAAGGCGGATTTGAGGTTAAACATGCTATTTCCCTAAACAGGGGCTTGCGCCCCTGGATCGATCAGGCCTTAGCCCCAGGTTGCGCGGAACGCAACGGCAACGGTACCTTCCCACAGGCTGTTGGTCAGGTCTTTGAACTCTTTCGTCGCGCCTGCGTTGTCCTGAGCGGAGTCAACGTAGAAGACGAATTTGTCCTGGCCGGTAATTTCGGTATCAGCCACCGCGCCAGCGCTGGTGGTCAGGTTCCACAGGCCAGAAGAAACGCCGGTGTTAGAAGAAGAATCAACCAGCGTGGTCCATGCGGTAGATTTTGCACCTACGGTGCCACCGATAGAGCCCAGATCGTTACCGCCCCAGCGCGCGCCTACCTTCAGTTTGGTCGCTTCACCACCCACGCTGAACAGCGTGTTGTTGGAATCGTCGAGGATGGCTTCAAGCTTGAAGCTGGTCGCCGTCGAGTGATCGCCACGGATAGCCACATCAAACAGACCGGTATCGGTGTTGAAAGATTTCGTGTTGGCGCTGTAAACGAAGTTCAGAGCACGCGTTGGCGTTACAACCAGGTCAGATTCGCTGTCTTTGGTCGCAGTTGCCTGCCAGGTAGCAGACGCCGTAGTTTCTGCGGCATTAACTGCGCTCAGAGCAGAAACAGACAGCAGGGAGCCCAGAACGATAGCGTTCAGTTTGTTCATTTATTTAGTCCTTCAAAAAAGAATCCACGTGTATAAAAAGGGGAGCCCCTTTTTCGAGGCGGAGTATAGACAGCCGCAAAATAACGAGGCAATACAGAAAAATTCACTCAGCGGTGCGCAACAATAAAAACATAAATAAATCTCCCGTATCTTATTGTTACGTATTGAGTAAATTACTCAACTTCTCGAGCGATAGATAAATATCGATTTTTCAGTAAAGAGAAATATCAGGACGTTGGAACAGCCACACACATCATTACAGGTAAAACCAGCCCCTTAATTAACCAGGCGTGCGGTTTAACGCTGGTAATATAGAAGAAGTTGATATTATCAAGTAACATTTCGTTTACAACACCATCCGGCGCTACATCATCTTCAGATTTATTCAGCTTTTTATCCTTAATATAAAAGATATTGCTTCCGTCGACTTTTTCTACGCTGAGCGTGTAATTCCTGTCAATCAGGTAGCTTTTGCCCTCTTTCTTTAGCACGCCTTTGTGAATAACCGTCACAACATCTTTGTTGTTGAACAGGAATAGCGTGGTTAACGACATATCGGTTAAATCACCCGTGGAATAGGTTTTCCAGGAAATGGTATCTGACTGGCAGCCAAACCCCTCATCCTGCGTTCTGGTAAAATAGACCCACACTAAGGCGATGACAGAAAGTACCAGTACGATACCGAACATGACACTCATTTTAGTCCTTGACATATTTTAACTCCCGGTCAGGCTTCTGTAAGAAATGCAGTTCTTATAATCGTCGATACTGTCCTGCTGATAACAGATAGCCAAAAAATAATTTTCTATCTGTGACTTTTTAAACCTGGAATAGTAAGCGTCGGCAACCTGGTGTTGACAGTCGATATGTTGTTTTGCAAGGACCTCTTTTACGTGATTAAAGTAGTGTTGCCGCGGTTGAAACATATTCTTATCGATAAGGTATACCGTACACCTGTCCACTTTACCGAGCAGATGCATATCAGAATCTTTCAGGCTCTCGGCATAGGACACTCTCTGGTGCAACAGTAAAATAACGGTGCCAATAACGATAACCAGTAACAACGTGCACAGTGAAAGAAAGAGCGTATGCATCGATATTATTCGTTTAGGCGGATCGGCGTCTTTCTTATGCAGTAATGTATCAGCCTCTTCAGAAGCAGATTGTTCGCTAAGCGCTGACACAACCGGCGGCCTGACCGTGTGATGCTCAATATGCGCGGCAAGGCTGAAGCCCTTGCCGCGTATGGTTTTTATCAGCAACGGGTCGCACCCTAATGTTCGAAACGCTTTTCTGATTTCACTGACGGCAACGTTCAGACTCACCGAGGAGCCGGAGAAGCCATGGTCCTCCCAGACCTTCTTTATCAGGTCATCTCTGTCGAGTGTTTTACCATTGTTGATGATAAGTTCATAAAGCAGACGTCCCGCCTGGTTAGATAACTTAATGGATGACTCTTCCTCTCCATTAATCATGATCATACCGGCATCCACTTCATAAAGCATTGTAAGATCAATGAGATACTTCATATAATTATTACGCCATTGTTAAAATTTTGTGCATTTGCCAGGCAATAATAAGTCTAAAGTTTATGTGGTCAAGTCGCGTGATATTAATTAAGAGAGGAATTCATAAAGCTTCATTAATTAACGATTATTAATTCATTAATAAAAATCTTCGAACTTACGCATTTAGGTTAAAACATTAAAAAAAACGTCCAGACAAGATTATAATCTTAAACTTTCGAAGTTGTTGGAATAATGTTTTGTTGTGTACATTTTTAGTGCAACATAATATCGTCAAAGCACTTTCCCGCGTCGCCATGCGTCTAGCCGGTACATCAGGGACATGTGTAGCCGATTAACATTCATTCTAAATTACACAAATCTTTATGGAGTTTATCATGTTCAAATCGATCATGACCGTTTCACTTCTGGCTGCCGCTGTGGCTTCTACCAGCGCTATGGCCGCAGACAATTCGGCGGGTGGTATCATTAACTTTACCGGCGCAATTACCGATACAACCTGTACCATTAACGGTGGTAAAAGCGCGGACTTTACCGTTGCGCTTTCCCCTATTACGGTAAAAGATGCAGGCACCACGGTTGGCCTGATCACCAAGAATAAAAAATCAATTGCGCTGACCTTCTCAGGCTGTACGCCGGCAGCAGGAACGACCGGTACTCCGCTGAAAGTTTATTTCTCCAGCGCGGATAATATCTCCACTGACGGTAAATACCTGCTGAATAACAGCGTGAACGAAAACGATGCCAGCGTGGCGCGTAATGTCGGCTTTGCGCTGGTAGAGCCAGGTTCGTCTACGCCTATTACGCTGAACCAGGCTTACACAACCAAGATTATGGGCACATCGACCAAGCCAGATTCCGAAACGCTGACGCTGGATGTTTATTACTATAAAACAAACGCCGCTGCCGCAACGGTGGGCGAGTTAAGCTCCAACGTAACGTATACCATTTCCTACCTGTAATAATGATTATTCAGGCTCTGCTTTCGCAGAGCCTGCATTTAAGGTTGCAATCATGCGCAAGGCAATTTTGCTGGCAGGCTTACTGCTAAGCACGGGTCACTCATGGGCCAATATTGTCATTAATGGCACCCGTGTCCTTTATCCTGAAAATAACAAAGAGGTGATCGTCCAGTTAATGAATACGGGCGATGCGCCCGCTCTGGTGCAATCCTGGATAGATGACGGTGATATTAATTCCACGCCGGAAACCGCAAATGTGCCGTTTCTGCTGTCGCCACCGGTGATAAAGGTCGATGAACATAATGGCCAACAGCTTCGTATTAAAAAGCTGCCGTCCAGTTTACCTGCGGATCGCGAATCCGTCTTTTTCCTGAATGTCCTTGACATTCCGCCCAAGCCTGAAAATTTGCAAAACCAGAATACCGTTCAGCTGGCGATTAAATCCCGTATCAAGCTTTTTTATCGGCCCGCTGCACTTAAAGGCACGCTGGATGACGCGGTGGCGAAACTGACGCTCGCCGCCGACGGCGATCGCCTTCGCATCACCAATAACAGCCCGTTCCATATTACTGTGGCCAATATTTCGCTGGGTAAAACGAAATTACTCCAGGAATCCCCGATGGTTTCCCCGTTTGGGCAGCTGACGGTTACCACAAAAAATACGGTTAAGCGCGGTCAGACCCTCGAGCTGATGTATGTGGACGATCTTGGCGCGTATAAAACCCGGACTTTCACCAGTCAGTGATCGGAAAGACTCACCATGAAAATGAAACAAAACAGACTCTGTCTGCTGGCAGTCTGCACGCTTCTGCTTTCGCATAAATCAGGGGCCGTCTCGTTTGATCCCTCCCTGCTTGCTGGCGCATCCGGTGAGTCCGATCTGTCACGCTTTTCCGAAAACAACGTCATGCCAGCCGGCAGTCAGGAGATGGATATCTACGTAAACGGCAGCTGGAGGGGGCGTTATACCGTCATCTACGGCGAGCAGCGTGACGACATCCGTCTTGCCTGGAAAGATGCCCAGTCGCTTGGCATTAATACCGCGTCCGTTCCTGCGCCTGCCATTGCGCATGGGCAGGTCCAGCTGCGCGATCTGGTTCAGGGCGGTGAAGTCAAAACCGATACCAGTACCCTGAGCCTGGCGCTCACCGTTCCGCAGGCGGCCGTGCTGCGTACAGAAGAAGGTTACATTGCCCCCCAGTTCTGGAGCGAAGGGATCCCGGCGCTGATGCTCTCGTGGAACACGACCTGGTATAACACCCGTACTAAGGGCACGGCGAAAGACACGAACGATGATTTTTATGCCGGGCTGGATTCCGGCCTTAACCTGTTCGGCTGGCAGTTTCGCGACAGCAGCGCCTGGCGGAAATCGGCCAGCGGGGAGAGCCAGTGGCAGAATAATACCCGTTACCTGCGCCGCCCCCTGGCCTCGCTGACCTCCAACCTGACGCTGGGTGACTTTTATATGCCGGGCGATCTGTTTGATTCGATGCGCGTGCGCGGCGTGTCGCTGGCGTCGGACATGAAAATGCGCCCAAATTCGCAGCAGGGTTTCTCACCGGTGGTTCACGGCGTGGCGCGGACGAACGCCCTGGTGAAAGTTATCCAGAACGGCAACGTGATCTACCAGGAGAACGTGCCGCCGGGCCAGTTTACGCTCGACAGCATTCAGCCTACCGGCTCTGCGGGCGATCTGCTGGTCGTTGTGCGTGAGGCAGACGGATCGCAGCAGTCCTTCACGGTGCCGTTTTCCGCCGTGCCCGGCATGTTAAAAGAGGGAGTAAGCCAGTACAGCGTGGTGGCGGGTAAAGTGCACCAGAACACGCTCGACGCCGAACCCGCATTTATGCAGGCCACGCTACGCTACGGGTTCAACAACCTTATCACCGGGTATACCGGGACGATTATTAGCGATGACTACCAGGCCGGGCTTGTCGGTACCGGGTGGAACCTTCCCTTTGGCGCGGTCTCGTTTGATGTCACCCACGCTAAAACCACCCTACAGGATCGCACCAGCAGCGGTCAGAGCTATCGCGTGTCGTACAGCAAATTTATCGATACCACCGCCACCAACTTCACCCTGGCGGCCTATCGCTATTCCACTAAAGGCTATTACAGCTTTAGCGACGCACTCTATTCACGTGAAGGGTATCAGCGCCTCAGAGCGCAATACGACGAATACGAAGATCGGTTTGGCGTGGCGCCCGACATGTCCCTGAGCACCTGGGATGCCCTGCGCGCCGCACAGCCCAAAAACACCTTCACGCTTAACCTTAATCAGCGCCTGCTCGATAACTGGGGCACGGTATTTATCTCCGGCACACAGCGCGATTACTGGAATTCGCAGCAAACCACGCGCGAGTATCAGATGGGCTATTCCAACGCCATTGGCCGCGCCAGCTATACCCTGTCGGCCAGCCGGGTGCGTAATAAAGACAGCGAAGAAGAGACGCGCCTTTATCTCTCCCTCAGCCTGCCGTTCTCGCTGTTTGATAATAATGCCTGGATCACCTCCAGCCTGACGGCCAGCGATTCACATTATGATCAGAGCAACATCAGCATGAGCGGGAATGCGCTGGCGTCGAACCGCCTGAGCTACACCCTCTCCGGCAGTAATGCGCGTGGGGGTAAAAATGCGGCAAGCGTTAACGCGGCGTACCGTTCGAACTTTGCGACACTCGGCGGCTCTTACAGCGAATCCTCTGACTACCGCCAGACCGGGCTCAGCGGACGGGGAAGCCTGGTGGCCTACCCGTGGCACGTTCTCGCCTCAAACGAAACCGGCAGCACCATGACTATCGTCGATGCGCCTGAGGCGGAGGGGCTGATGGTGAACGGCGATGAAAGCATTGTGACTAACCGCGATGGCGTGGCGCTGGTGCCTTACGCTACCCCGTACCGCAAAAACGCCATTACGTTATCGCAAACGGAAAACAGCGCGGGGGCGGAAGTGATCGGCAACATGGCTAACGTGGCCCCTTACGACGGGGCGGTGAGCTATATCCGCTTTGAAACCGACAAACGCCAGTCGTGGGTGCTGCATGCGACGCGTGCCGACGGCAAACCGCTGCCCTTCGGGACCGAAGTACTTGATGAAAACGGTGAGTCTGTCGGGTATGTCGGCCAGGCCAGCGTACTGTATATCCGCGCTGAACAGCCGCCACGCGCGCTCAACGTGCATCTCCGCGGCGGGAAGTGCGAAATTTCTGCCCCGGCCTGGGGGCTGAACAGCCCCTCATCGGTTTGCCATTAATTACGGATTATCATTATGTTACGATCATTCATGTTCCTGCTCCTCACCAGCATTAGCGGGATGAGCTATGCCACCTGCTCCGGCAGCAGCATCGTTTATGGCACGCCCATTACCGTGGATTTATCGGATAAGCTGAGCCCCGCCACGCCGACCTGGACAGGCAGCTTCTCCACCCAGTACAGCGGCTCGTTCAACTGCACGACGGGCAACAGCGAGTTTTCATACACGCCGATCCTGTCGACCGACAGTAAATACGCCACCATCCTCGGGTTCAGCAACAATAAGTATATGGTGCGGGCGGAGATCACCAATCCCCCGGCCAACAAAACCCTACCCGCCAGCGGAAACCATACGGCGGCTGAACTGAACACGCCGTTTACGGTTCGCTTCACCCTCGTTAGCCAGAGCGGCACCACGCTGACGGGTGATACGGCGAACATGAGCGACGTTCTGTTCGTCAGCGACATGAGCGGATTGTCGTTTTTGGAAATCATCCTCTGGCCAATCAATCAGGTCATCAAAATCGCCCAGTGGTTATTCAGCGGGTTCAAGTGGCCTTACGACAACCGCGATATGTTTGGTCAGCCGATGATCATCAAATACGCGCCGAAGCTGACTACCTGCTCCTTTGACAACGCGGGGCTGACCGTGGCGCTTCCGACGCTCGGCATTCCCCAGCTCAGCGCGTCCTCACAACCGGGGCTGACGCCTTTTTCACTGAACATGAGCTGTCAGAACGTCGGGGTTAACGGTAATTCCGATCGAACAATCGAGATGTTTCTTTCCAGCACGCAGCTGCTGTCAACCGACAGCTCGGTGCTGATCGACGGCAGCAGCAGCGCGGCGCAGGGCGTGGGGCTACGGCTGATAAAGCGCGATGCCCCGCAGACGCCGGTAACCTTTTCGACCTCAACCACCAGCCGCGGCAACGCCACGATGATTTTCAGTGTGGCGGCTGGCGCGGCGCTGAACGACCATTTCACCGTTCCTATGGCCGCGTACTATTACGTGTGGGCACCCGCCCGGTTAAGCCAGGGCAAGATCAATACCTCGGCTACGCTGAATATTATCTATCCCTGATGTGAACTATTCCTCCATCTTTCCAACCATTTGCACATACTTAATCAGTTCGCTATGGTTGGAAAGATTCAGCTTTTTCATCGCATTGTGTTTCTGTGTGGCAATGGTGCTTACCGAGCGGTTTCGATGACGGGCAATCTCGGTCGTTGAAAATCCTTCCACGATAAGATGAAGCACCTCCCACTCTCTGGCCGAGAGGATAGATCGCGATCGGGAACCTGACCGCACTACCCGCCTGAGCCACGAAGAGAGCGACGGTTTTTGTTCATCCGTCATGAGCAACGCGGGTAATTCTTTTTTCAGTTCAGTTAATTCATCCTGCTGGCTGATGGTTAATTCAAATTTCATCTCCAGAACTTTTTTTAACAGCCCGTACGGCAGTTCGGGTACCAAAAGCACGCGGCTGACGTGATGTGATTTACATAAAGATGTGAAACGGCTGCTGATCTCTGCACTCCACTCTTTATGATTAAGCAGATAATTAAATTCAGTGAAGAAAACATCCACATCATTATCTGCCACCGCCGCCAGAACCTGTTCTATGGAATCGACCTGAGTAATCTTCAGTACGTAATCGGGTAAAAGGTCCTGGAGTGCCCGGCATATTATCTCTTTAAATATATTTATTTTGTAAAACACCATTACCCTTACGACACGCTCAGTATTATCCATATCTTTTCTAAATTCTCGTGACCGGAGGAAAACGATAATAGTTTATGTATTCACCACTCACAACCTCTTCGCGCCAGGATTTTATCCTCCTCAGAGTTAAAAATCTGAACAAGGACATTAAATTTATAGAAAAAATTCTATTTTATTCTGCAAACGCTTTTCTCTCGCAGAGAAAGGTCTGTAGATAATCCTGAAACGATCGTAACCTTTCTGACATAAACACCAGTAAGCCACTGAAAAAACGGGGCATAAACCCCATTAAACAACCGCCAAATGCTTATTATCCACGCTTTTGCAGAATAAAAATCTGGCATGAATATTATTAGAAGATTAAAAAGATTGCATTTATCATTAAAACCATTTTTCAATTTTATCTTCCGCTAATAATTAGCAGCAGCTTTACTCGACAGATTGTATTGGCTTACATTGATGTCATCGCATCGCGTTATTTGAAAAAAGTGTTCGCTATTCTTTGTGAAATAAGAGAGTGCGAGTCCACCAGTATCTCTTATATGGACTGTTTACTCAGCGAAAGGAGAATGCCAATGCAAAATAAAAAAACAATTCACGTTGCCGTTGTTGACAGCTGCGAATTCACGATGATTGGCCTGCAATCGCTTGGAAAGCGTGAGCCTGACGAAAAACAGGATGTTATTTTCCATGGATTTACCCATATCGAAGAACTCGCTAAGAGTGAACAACTCTTTGATATCATCATTTATGATCCATTGAATACGCGTCATTTCCGGGTGACAACAAATGACGACATCCTTTGTATTAAACAGAAGCAAGTGACGGCGAAGATCTATATCTATTCGTTATCCGCAGGCTATTTGAAATTCAAACATGTTGATGGGGTAATCAGTAAAAGAGTCTCACTGGGGGATATCAAAGCGCTGTGGCAAATACTGATGAGCCAGACGCCGCAAGGATCTGGCCGTTACAACGTGGGCATGACCACCCGCTTACGCACCCCGGCAAGGCTGTCCAGCGAGGAGGCCAGCGTACTGCGCGGCTATTCCTGTAACCTCAAAACCAAGCAAATCGCCCGCCAGCTGGGGTGTAACGTCAGGCTGGTGTATTTCTATAAAAATAACGCCATGAACAAGCTGAAAGCCGTGCGTGGCCCCTCGTTTTACCAGAGCATTCGCTGGATCCTGAATTAAGAATTTGACCGTGTGTCGTTTGCCTTTTGTTCCCGTGTCCGCGGGAACCTTTTTCATTTTCTTAAGGCTGTAGCATGTATACCGTTCTTCCCTCTCCCCTGCTGCAACGTATCTCAGGGCTGCGATTTCAGCCGCTTGTCGATCTTCATTCGGGCCAGGTTTTCGCGCATGAAGTTCTCGTGGAGATCCATAACGTCAATCTGGAGATATTGTTTGCCTCTCTGCCTTCGCGCAGCGCGCTGCAAATCTTCTTCTGGCAGGCCAACACCCTTTTACAGATACCTGCCCGGGACGCTTACTGGCTAAACCTTCCCGCAGAACACCTTCTTAATGAACACGCTATCCGGCTGTTGCTGGCGTTGCGCCATCAGCACCGTCTAACGATTGAAATTCAGGATCCCCTCACCATTACGCGGCTGAGTGATGCTGAGCAAGGCCGTCTTCATACCACGCTTGTTCGGCTTAAAGAGGCGGGATGGCAAATCTGGCTGGACGATTTAACCCGGGAGCTGGCTGAGGCGTATGCGCGGCTGGCGCTGCCGCTGGACGGGGTAAAAATCGATCGCTCAGCGCTGCGGGAGCGCGCGCCGCTTGCCCCGTTTGTACAGGAGGTCAGGGCAGGCATCGCGCAATCAATTCTTATCGAAGGCATCGAGAATTCGCGGGATCTGGAGCGGGCCCGCGCGTCCGGCGCACAGTCTGGTCAGGGTTTTCTGTGGCCCGAAAGCCGCACCGATGCCCGCGTTACGCTATGAGGGCCAGCTTACCGTGATCTACCAGCCCGGCACCGCGCCACCGTTAAAAAGGGTCTCTGCCGCTTTCGCCACTTCCGGCGACTGATAGGATTGAATAAATTCCTTCACGTTTTCGGCGTCTTTGTTGTCTTCACGCGTGACCACTATATTCACGTAAGGCGAGTTTTTGTCCTCAATAAAGACGCTGTCATGCACCGGCGACAGCCCCGTTTGCTGAAGATAAGTGGTACTGATGATGGCCACATCGACTTTCGGATCGTCCAGCACGCGCGGCAGCTGCGCCCCTTCCAGCTCCATAATCTGTACGTGTTTGGGATTCGCGGTAATATCCAGTGCCGTCGGCAGCAGGCCAACATCCGGCTTAAGGGTAATCAGCTTCTCTTTTTGCAGCAGCAACAGCGCGCGACCCAGGTTGGTCGGATCGTTTGGAATTGCAATGGTGGCGCCGTCCTTCAGCTCAGCAATCGATTTTATCTTTCGGGAGTAGCCCGCCATTGGAAAGACGAAGGTATTGGCGACGGCGACCAGCGTGTAATTGTGCGCCTTGTTATCTTCCGCGAGAAACGGGCGGTGCTGGAAAACGTTAGCATCCAGCTCGCCCTGGTTGGTGGCATCGTTGGGTAGCAGCGAGCCGCTAAAGCCCACCAGCTCCACGTCCAGACCGTATTTCTCCTTTGCCACCTTTTTGGCGACTTCCGCCACGTCCTGCTCAGCGCCATTAATCACGCCGACTTTAATGTGTTTGGCATCATTGCCGCCTTGATCGCAACCTGCCAGCAGCAGGGCCGCGAGCACCAGAGCACTCAACTGAAATTTCACGAGACAGTTCCTTTCGACAGTGGTTTTGAAGACTATATCGACAACGAGACGGCAGGCTAAAAAACGAAAAGGCATCAGTAAGACGGATAGGTTATATGCGGCCTGTTGCCGGGTGGCGCTGCGCTTACCCGGCCTACGTGACAGGGGACGTTTAGGCCCGGTAAGCGTAGCGCCACCGGGCGATGGGGATCAGGCTGCGGTAGTCCAGTCCTCAACAGTAAGATCCTGCACCATCCCGAACGCACGATCGTTCGTGACAATCGTCGTTCCCCGGCTGATGGCGTGTGCGGCAATCAACTGATCGAGATCGCCCATCACCTTACCTTTCTTTTCCATTGCCGCACGCAGTTCACCGTAGGTGGCTGCGGCTTCGCTATCCCAGGCGCAGATGGTGATGGTGTTGAGAAACGATAATATTGTCTCTTTAAGCTCACTGTTCTGCTTCTTATCGGCACCATAAAGTAATTCCGCTTCCGTGATGCTCGAAATACAGACTTCCCCAGGCCTCAGCCCAGCCATACGGGTGACCACTTCAGGATGCTTTTTGAACAGATGGCTCACAATATTTGTATCGAGCATATGCCTCATGAACAAACTCCATCCAGAGGATCTCTTTTCGTCACACTCTGATTTCTCTCCTCCTTACTTAAAAATGAATCGGGTACATTCGTGTTTTCCAACAACCGGAAAAAATTATCCCAGGTTTTCACCTGCTCAGCCTTCGGGGTCAAAACCACATTCCCCTCCTCATCCCGGCGGATATAAACACTCTCCGTTTCAAACGCAAATTCCTCAGGCAAGACCACGGCCTGGTGTCGTCCTTTTTTGAATAATTTCGCTGTGCGCTCCATGGCAACCTCTGTCGGTTTATTGACCAGCCCACAGCATGCGCTCGCGTCCCGGAAAGCGACAAGAGAGACATTTAAAATTCAGAAAGCGACTCGCAATAAATAACAGAACCGCTAACCTCACGCCTGCCGACGCAGCGGCGCTTCGCGCAAAAACCACGACAGCACAAACGCCAGCACCATAATCCCTGCCGCAAGCATAAATACCGCATGGATAGCCGAGCCGAACGCATCCAGATAGTCCAGACGCAGGGCATCAGGCAGATGGTGAATGGCAACGGGATTGAGTTCACGCGGCAGTTCAGCCCCTTCCGGCAGTCTTTCTGTCAGGCCTGATTGCAGAATATGGGTGAACACCGCGCCAAACAGCGCAACGCCAATAGCCCCGCCGATGGAGCGGAACAGCGTCACCCCAGAGGTCGCTACGCCGTATTGATCGGCAGACACGCTGTTCTGCACCGCCAGCACCAGCACCTGCATCACCAGCCCAAGCCCCATGCCGAGCACGCTGGTAAACAGGTACAGCTGCCAGGTGGGGGACGTGACTGAAATGCGTGTCAGTAAAACCATCCCCACCACGCCGAGCAGCGTGCCGAGGATCGGAAACAGGCGGTATTTCCCGGTGCGGCTGATGATGCGCCCGCTGATGATTGAGGTGAGCAACAGCCCGCCCATCAGGGGGATCAGCTGCAAACCGGCCTGCGTCGGCGTGGCGTCTTTTACCACCTGTAAATAGAGCGGCAGGAAAGTGACGGAGCCAAACAGCGACATGCCGATAATAAAACCGATCAGGCTACAGAGCAGAAAGCTGCGGTCGCGGAACAGCGACAGCGGGATAATCGGCTCCCACGCCAGCCGCTCTTCGTAAATAAACCCGGCGATCCCCGTCAGGCCAAAGGCCAGAATGCACCACAGCTGCGGGTCGCTCCACTGGCGAAGCGTCCCCCCTTCGGTGGTAAACAGAATGATGCACAGCAACGCCATGCTGAGGTAAATCGCCCCCAGGTAATCAATCTCATGCTTGCTGCGCCGCGCGCTGCCGTGGAAGACCGCGCCAATAACGAGCAGCGCAAACAGCCCCAGCGGCAGATTTATGTAGAAAATCCAGCGCCAGGAGGCGTGCTGAACGAGAAACCCGCCGATAAGCGGGCCTATCACCGTCGCCAGGCCAAACACGCCGCCAAACAGCCCCTGATAGCGACCACGCTCGGCAGGCGGGATCACATCCGCTACGGCCGCCATGCTGATCACCATCAGACCGCCGCCCCCCAGCCCTTGCAGAGCGCGCATCAGCACCAGCTGGGTCATGTTCTGCGCCAGACCGCACAGTGCCGACCCCACAAGGAAAAGCACAATCGCGATTTGCAGGACGATTTTACGCCCAAACAGATCGCCGAATTTGCCGTACAGCGGTACCACGATGGTCGAACTGAGGATATAGGCCGTCACCACCCAGGAGAGCTTATCCAGCCCGCCCAGTTCGCCGACGATGGTCGGCAACGCGGTGGAGACAATGGTCTGATCCAGCGCCGAGAGCAGCATCACCAGCAGAAGTGCGCTGAACAGCAGCTTGATCGACGGCGCGTTTTTCGCAGGTTGAGTCATGACGTCAGACTCCATAAGAGAATCGCTTGAAATTAATTAATCGAATAATTAATATTCAGGTAAGTTATGGATAAGATCAAGAGACAGCGCGACCGTGCCAGCACTAAAAGACAATTCTGAACCCCGCCGTCCCGGTCGTCCGCGCGGCGGCAAACGCGTTACCGCCAGCCGCGAGCAGCTGCTGGATATCGCCCTGAACCTCTTCTCCCGCCAGGGGATTGCCAATACCTCGCTGAACGCCATCGCCCGCGAAGCTGGCGTGACGCCCGCCATGCTGCACTATTACTTCAACTCCAGAGAGCAGTTGCTGGATGCGATGATCGAGGAGCGCTTTCTGCCGTTACGCGAGCGGATCGGGACCATTTTCGCCGACAACCGGGAATCTCCGGTCAATGCCCTTACGGAAATGGTTAAGGTGCTGGCCGAACTGGCGGAAGAGCACCACTGGTTTGCACCGTTGTGGATGCAGGAGGTGATTGGCGAGATGCCGGTACTGCGTACGCATTTGCAGGAACGTTTTGGCGATGAGAAATATCAGACCACGCTGACAACCATTAAAGGCTGGCAGCAGGAAGGAAAGCTGAATCCCGCCCTGGCCCCCGAACTGCTGTTCACGACGCTGCTGAGCCTGGTGCTGGTGCCGTTCTCACGCATGCGCAACGACGAGAGGCTTAGCGCCCTCTCGCCGGAGAAAGTTGTGCGCCACGTGTTAGCCGTGATCGGCAACGGGATCGGCGGTTAAAGATGTTTGGTCAGGTAGTGTCTCTGCATTCCCTGATAAGGATAATCCTGCAAGGACATCTGCACCTTATAACCCTGCTTTTCATAGAACGGACGCGCCTGGAAGCTGACCGTATCCACCAGCGCGTGACGACAGCCTTTGCGGCGGGCCTCTTCTTCGGCCGTTTTGATGAGCTGGCTGCCAACGCCCGTTCCGCGCACGCTGTCGCTAACCCACAGAAAGTCGATGTTCAGCCAGTCGCCTTTACGTACGCCGATTAATCCGCCCAGCATGACGCCGTTGTCGTCTCGCACATATACGCCAATATCGCCGCTAAACGTCGCAAGATCTAAATACTGCGCGTTATAGGCTCTTAGCCCCGTTAATAATTCTTCTTTTTCTTCAGCCGTGACATTATCTGTAATGCTCAGGTGCATAATTTTCTCCTTATTTTTTGTACTGTTTCACTATCGCACAGATGCATAGCAGGGAAAATTCATACTTTTGGCTGGGGTCACGACGCTGAAAGCCGCCCTATATTTCAGGGAAAAGCCGTGGCTTTACCGGAGGTCATGATGAAATCAGCGCACCTGGGCGCCTGTTGGGATGCGGTGAGTCAGGTAGATTGTATGGAGGATTAGTGAGGGTTAAGCGCCGGGTGACGCTACGCTTACCCGGCCTGGAAAACATCTCTAACGCTTGCGCACATCCGGAATGATTAAATCCCCACGCAGCACGTACGACCCCAGCATCTGCGTTTTTTCATTCAGCCAGGTCACGATGCGCGCCGCCATGGCGTCCATGGAATACTCAATAGCCGGGATCACCGGGATACCCGGCAGATGCAGCGAACCGGCCAGGCTAAAGACCATGATGTCTTCCGGTACCGATTTATTAAACGCCTGAAGTTGCGGGATCACCCGCTGGGCTTCCTGCTCGTCTGCCACCAGCAACGCGTTGAAGTTCAGCGTGGACGCGTTGTTGAGTAATTCCTGAAGCGCAACGGACGACGAGGTCGCGTCCATAAACACGAGGTTGCGATTAAAGGGCAGGAAGTTTTTCTCCAGCGCGTGCTTGTAGCCCAGCAGCACCTGGTCGGCGAATCCGCTGCCGTGCGGGTGGATCAGGGCAATCTGGCGACGCCCCTGGCTGGTGAGGTAGTTACACGCCGTTTCAGCCGCGAACGCGTGATCGAACTGAATGCTGTTGGCGTTATCGGCCTCCATGCAGTCGACCAGAATCACGTTGTCCATGTCGACATCCAGCGGGAAACGCGCGCCAATCACCAGAATGTCATCACATAAGCCGCAGGAGAGTTCTTCAAGGGCGTTCATCACTTCTGTTTTGGTGTGCGCGAAACGCAGCAGCAGGTGTTTCTGATGCTGGCTGAGGTGCTTTTCCAGCGCGTACAGGTAACCGGTGGTCTGGTTAATGTTCTCCTGCGCGCAAATCACCCCAATGCAGCCCGTCGACTGGCTGAGCAGCGACTGGGCAATCACGTTAGGACGATAGTTCAGCTCATCCACCGCTTTCAGCACAGCCTGACGGCTGGCTTCCTTAACGCCACGCGACCCGCTCAACACCCGTGATACCGTGGCTTTGGACACCCCGGCCAGACGTGATACATCGTTGATTGTAGACATCTTTCTCCCCTGTCAGACGCAACTGGCGCCTGTAATTTCCATCACCGCTACGGCTCACATTATAGCCAGAACGGAGTATATCCGTTTCCGTTTTCCATGGAAACCGATTTTCCGTTTCCACTCAAATTGATGTCAAAACAGCCAAATTATGTGACCCACATCCAGTTAATAAGCCCCATAAGCAGGGGATATTGATGGTTGTCACACTTCTGTCTTTTATAAATGGAAACCGGTTTCCGTATCATGTCCAATCATCCTCGCAATAACTTTTTACATTTTGAGGATGGTTGTCGATGTTCAAGATTATGCTGTGCTGCTCTGCCGGGATGTCCACCAGCCTGCTGGTCAGCAAAATGGTCGATGTTGCAAAAGAACGGGGCTTGCCCGTGAAGATAGATGCGTACGGCGTATCCGAATTTGATACGCAGTTTCCGCACTATCAGGTGGTACTTCTCGGACCGCAAGTGAAATACATGTTAAAGACGCTTTCAGACAAGGCAGCGACGCAAGGCATTCCGGTGCAGCCCATCGACATGATGGACTATGGCATGCAGCGTGGCGATAAAGTACTGGACTATGCTCTGTCGCTCATCGAAGCGGCACACTAAAAGGTGTTCACATGAGTTCGTTATATCAATCTATGGTCGCGGTCATTGAGCAATCAATTACCCCGCTGGCCGCGAAGCTGGGTCAGCAAAAGTATGTGATTGCCATCCGCGACGGCTTTACCGCCGCGCTGCCGTTCATGATCATCGGCTCGTTTATGCTGGTGTTTATCTTCCCGCCGTTCTCGGCGGATACCACCAACAGCTTCGCCCGCGGCTGGCTGGACTTTTCCGAGACCTACCGCGAACAGCTGATGCTGCCGTTTAACCTCAGCATGGGGGTGATGACGTTCTTTATCTCGGTGGGGATTGGCGCGAGTCTGGGACGTCAGTTTAACCTCGACCCGGTGATGTCCGGTCTGCTGGCCTTTATGGCTTTCCTGCTGGTCGCCGCGCCGTATGCCGACGGCAAGATCTCCACGCAGTACCTCTCTGGTCAGGGCATTTTCACCGCGCTGATCACTGCAATTTACTCTACCCGCGTCTATGCGTGGCTGAAGCAGAACAACGTCACCATCCGCCTGCCGAAGGAAGTGCCAACCGGCGTGGCGCGTTCGTTTGAGATCCTGATCCCGGTGATGGTGGTGATCGGTACCCTGCACCCGCTGAACCTGTTCATTGAAGCGCAGACCGGCATGATCATCCCGCAGGCGATCATGCACCTGCTGGAGCCGCTGGTCTCGGCGTCCGACTCCCTGCCCGCCATTCTGCTCTCCGTGCTGCTGTGCCAGATCTTCTGGTTTGCCGGTATTCACGGCTCGCTGATTGTCACCGGCATCATGAACCCGTTCTGGATGGCGAACCTCTCGGCAAACCAGGCGGCACTGGCGGCGGGCGCAGCGCTGCCGCACGTTTATCTGCAAGGCTTCTGGGACCACTACCTGCTGATTGGCGGCGTAGGCTCAACCCTACCGCTGGCGTTCCTGCTGCTGCGCAGCCGCGTTACGCACCTGCGCACCATCGGCAAAATGGGCGTTGTGCCAAGCTTCTTTAACATCAACGAACCGATTCTGTTCGGCGCGCCGATCATCATGAACCCGATGCTGTTTATCCCGTTTGTGTTTGTTCCGCTGGTCAACGCCTGTCTGGCGTACGGCGCGACGAAGCTCGGCTGGCTGGCGCAGGTGGTGTCGTTAACCCCGTGGACCACGCCCGCGCCGATTGGCGCCTCGTGGGCGGCGAACTGGGCGCTCAGCCCGGTGGTGATGTGCCTCGTCTGCATGGTGATGTCGGCGCTGATGTACCTGCCGTTCCTGCGCGCCTACGAGCGTACGCTCATCAAAAACGAAGAGCAGAAAGCGCAGGCTGCAACCGTGGGTGCCGCTGAAGCCACAAGCAATTAAGTCAAAGAGGAAGAGTCATGAAATACGCATTTCCCGATAACTTCTGGTGGGGCAGCGCCAGCTCCGCTCTCCAGACCGAAGGGGCAAGAGAGGGGGAAACCACGTGGGATTACTGGTTTGCCCGCGAGCCGAACCGTTTTCACAACGGCGTGGGGCCGCAGCAGACCTCCGCGTTTTATCAGCACTGGAAAACGGACATTCAGCTGTTAAAGCAGCTGAACCACAACAGCTTTCGCACCTCGATTAGCTGGGCGCGCCTGATCCCCGACGGTATCGGTGAAGTGAACCCGGAAGCGGTCGATTTTTACAATCAGGTCATTGATGAGCTGAATGAACAGGGCATCACGCCGTTTATGACCCTGTTCCATTTCGACATGCCGATGGCGATGCAGGAGATCGGCGGCTGGGAAAACCGTGACGTGGTGGAAGCTTACGCCCGCTATGCGCAGATTTGCTTCGAGCTGTTTGGCGATCGCGTGCTGCACTGGTTTACCTTCAACGAGCCGATTGTGCCGGTAGAGGGCGGTTATCTGTACGACTTCCACTACCCGAACGTGGTGGATTTTCGTCGGGCAGCGACCGTGGCCTATCACACCGTACTGGCCCACGCGAAGGCGGTTCAGGCCTACCGCGCCGGGCATTACGCGGGGGAGATCGGCATCGTGCTGAACCTGACGCCGTCCTACCCGCGCTCGCAGAACCCGGCGGACGTGAAGGCCGCGCACATCGCAGACCTGATGTTTAACCGCAGCTTCCTTGACCCGGTCCTGCGCGGGGAATATCCGGCGGACCTGGTGGCGCTGCTGAAGGCGTACGACCAGCTGCCTGCCTGCAAGCCGGAAGACAGCGCGCTGATTGCGGAAGGAAAAATCGACCTGCTCGGCGTGAACTACTATCAGCCGCGTCGCGTGAAGTGTCGCGACAGCGCGGTGAACCCGCAGGCGCCGTTTATGCCGGAGTGGTTCTTTGATAACTACGAGATGCCGGGCCGCAAGATGAATCCGTACCGCGGCT
The DNA here is from genome assembly GCF_004331385.1 of Enterobacter quasihormaechei. Classification (GTDB taxonomy): domain Bacteria; phylum Pseudomonadota; class Gammaproteobacteria; order Enterobacterales; family Enterobacteriaceae; genus Enterobacter; species Enterobacter quasihormaechei. The sequence goes on along the minus strand of NZ_SJON01000012.1, from coordinate 93,136 downwards.
GGGAAATCTACGCGCCGGGTATTTACGATATTCTGGTTAACCTGCGCGACAATTACGGTAACCCTCGCTGCTTTATTTCGGAAAACGGCATGGGCGTCGAAAATGAACAGCGCTTTATTGAAAATGGTCAGATTAACGATCAATACCGCATCGAGTTTATTTCAGAGCATTTATCGTGGCTGCATAAAGGGATTAGCGAAGGGTGCAATTGCCTTGGCTACCATATGTGGACGTTTATTGATAACTGGTCGTGGTGTAATGCGTATAAAAACCGCTACGGTTTTATCCAGCTCGATTTAGAGACGCAGCAGCGCACTATGAAGAAAAGCGGCGAGTGGTTTGCTGCCACTGCCTTAAATAATAGTTTTGAAAAAGAGTAATAATGATGATCGCACTAGAAGAAGCCGTAATGGAAATTATCGTCAACGCCGGGCAGTCCCGCAGCCTGTGCTTTGAAGCGCTGCACGCGGCGCGCCAGGGTAACCTTGATGAAGCCAAAAGCCTGCTGCGCGAAGCCGACGGCTACGCGCGCCAGGCGCACAAGATGCAGACCAAACTGATCGAGCAGGATGCGGGCGAAGCCCGCCAGCCGATGACGTTAATTATGGTGCACGCCCAGGATCATTTAATGAATTCCCTGCTGGCGCGTGAATTATCTGAAGAAATTATTCATTTATATCAGAGATAGTCTATGGCGAATTAATTACTGTAATACCTCTGTACCCTAAATAGAGATCCACTTGTTCTGATGATAGCGACATACTCTGTCAGATCGGAGCGGGATGGTTATTGTCTGAATAAAATTAAACTATATTGAGATAACCATGAATACGATTAAAAAACTTCCATTAACCATGGCGGTTATCGCCGCGCTGTGCCCAATTTCCGTCCTCGCACAAGAATTTACCCAGGAGCAAATCGACGCCATTGTGGCGAAAGCGGTAGATAAAGCCCTGGCCGAGCGTCAGGCCAAAATGGATGCGGCGGTCGCGAAAAAAGCGGACGTCATCACCGAGCCGCAGAGCGCGGCGCAGTCTCCGGATATGGCGATCCCGTTCGGGGTGAAATTTACCGGCTATGCCCGCTACGGCGCGCACTTCCAGGCCGCCGATCAGAAATACGTGGCGGTGGACGGCTCCTACAACGGCGCGTCCGCGATTGGTCGTCTGGGTAACGAAGGCAACGGCGGTGAATTCCAGCTCTCCAAGGCCTTCAAAGGGGACAACGGCGCCATCTGGGACATCAACGTGATGATCGACCACTGGGGCGACGAGGTTAACCTGAAGAAAGCCTACGCGGGCGTGACCAACATTATGGCCTCCAACCCGAACGCCTACTTCTGGGCCGGTCGTGACTTCCACCAGCGTCCACAGCAGGGCATTAACGATTACTTCTGGATGAACCACGACGGCCAGGGCGCCGGGGTGAAGAACTTCGACATTGGCGGCGTGCAGTTTGACGTGGCTGCCGTGGCGGCGGTCGAATCCTGTAGCCCGGAGGTGATGGAAGACGAAGCGAACCCGTCGCGCATCACCTGTACCGGCGGTTCCGGCACGGGCGACAAGGGCAACTACGCCGCGACCTCCAAAATCCACGGCATGAAGCTCGGCCCGATCGACATGGAGCTGTACGCCAACTACGGCTTCGACTCCAAGGCCGTTGAGAGCGACGAGCGTCTGAACGCCTGGCAGGGCGGCGTGGTGCTGAGCCACACCAACGACAGCGGCGTGAACAAGGTGATCGCCCGCTACTCCGATAACGCGGACAACAGCGTGTTCAACAAAACCGAAGACCTGACCACGGTCTACGCCAGCTTCGAAGGGCTGTATAAATTCACCCAGGCTACGCAGGTAGAGTACATTCTCGCCTTCCACGACTATGACAACAGCCGCGATGACGCCGACAACCGCAAGAACTACAACGCCATCGTGCGCCCGATGCACTGGTGGAACGACGTTCACTCCACCTGGCTGGAAGCGGGCTGGCAGCACGTTGATTACGACAACGGCGGCGACAACAAGGGCTGGAAGCTGACCCTGTCGCAGAACATGTCTATCGCCATGGGGCCGGAGTTCCGTCCGATGCTGCGCTTCTACGTGACCGGCGGCAAGGTGGATAATGAACGCACCGCGCGCGTAAACAATACCAAAGACGAGACGCTCGACGACTTCAACGTCGGCGCAATGTGGGAGGCGTGGTTCTAATACAGTGCCGTTTGTTTCGCCCGGCGGCGCTGCGCTTGCACGGGCCTACAAGGTTTTGTAGGCCGGATAAGCGTAGCGCCATCCGGCAAGATCCCATGTTATGCTACAAAAAAACCAACATAACAGGGGAGAACATGGGTTCCACACGCAAAGGGATGCTGAACGTCCTGATTGCCGCCGTTTTATGGGGCAGTTCCGGCGTTTGTGCGCAGTACATCATGGAGAAAAGCCACATTTCTTCGCCTTACCTGACCATGGTTCGCCTGCTGTTTACCGGCGTGATCCTGTTGACGCTCTCCTTCGTTCACGGCGACAAAATTTTCTCGGTCATCAAAAACCGCAAGGACGCCCTCAGCCTGCTGTTTTTCTCGCTGGTCGGCGCGCTTACCGTGCAGCTTACCTTCCTGCTGACGATTGAAAAATCCAACGCCGCTACGGCGACCGTGCTCCAGTTCCTGTCGCCGACCATTATCGTGGCGTGGTTCGCCCTGGCGCGGAAAACGCGTCCCGGCGTGTTTGTCCTGTCCGCGATTTTCACGTCGCTTGTGGGCACCTTCCTGCTGGTGACCCACGGCGACCCGACCTCGCTCTCCATCTCCCCTGCCGCGCTGTTCTTCGGCATCGCCTCGGCGTTTGCCGCCGCGTTTTACACCACCTATCCGTCGACGCTGATCGCCCGCTACGGCACGCTGCCCATTGTCGGCTGGAGTATGTTAATTGCGGGACTGATGCTAACGCCGTTCTACGCCGGACGCGGAACAACCTTCGCCATCGACGGCGGCCTGCTGCTGGCGTTTTTCTACCTGGTGGTGATCGGCACGGCGCTGACGTTCAGCCTGTATCTGAAGGGCGCGCAGATGATCGGCGGGCCGAAGGCGAGCATTCTGAGCTGCGCCGAGCCGCTGAGCAGCGCGCTGCTGTCGGTGGTGTTGCTGGGCGTGGCGTTCACCCTGCCTGACTGGCTGGGGACGCTGTTGATTGTGTCGTCGGTGGTGCTGATTTCGATGGATTCGAGAAGACGGGTGAAGGCATCGGCGTGATCTACGAAGAATAATGATAGCGGCACATTAAAATAGTGAGAGCGCTATCCGACACCCCGTAAACCAGACGGTCAGTATCATTGATTCGGCGGGACCAGTATCCGGAAAGGTTACCTTTAAGCGGTTCCGGCTTACCCAGGCCATCGAAGGGTTGACGCTTCGCATCTTCAATCAATTTATTGATTCTGCGAAGCGTTTTCTTATCCTGCTCCTGCCACCACAGGTAATCATCCCAGCCGTTATCAGTCCAAATCAGTAGCCTGGTCATCTATCAAATCCCTCTGCGTGGTTTTTCCGGTGTTGACCTGTGCGATTGACTCCATCAGTCGACTGGCATTGGCAGGCGAACTCATCAGATGGATGGTTTCCATCATCGAGTTGTAGTGCTGTAAAGACATCACTACCGCATCCCCCCCGTTTCGGCGGCTGATGATGGTGGTCTCCACGTTGTTATTCACGTCGTCCAACACATCTTTGAGTCGGCTTCGTGCTTCGGTAAACGTCACAACCTGCATATCTCCTCCTGTACAAGTTACGGTACAAGTATATCGATGGGGTGACTATTAATCAATCAGCGCGCCTTCACCTTTCCCGCCACCAGCAGCGCGGTCAGCAGCATCAGCGTGCCGGAAATCACCAGCGGTGACGTCAGCCCCAGATGGTCGAGCGCCACGCCGCCCACCGCCGCGCCGCAGGTGTTCGCCAGCTGGATCACCGCCACCTGAATCGACCCGGCTTTTTCCGCCTGATCGGCAAGCGAGCGGGTGATCCACGTCGACCAGCCCACCGGCACCAGCGCAAACGCAAAGCCCCAGACGATCGCAATCGCCGACGCAACCCACTTATCGCTGCCCCACAGCACCAGCACCGCGGCGCTGATCGCCAGCACCAACGGCGCACCCGCCAGCGCCACCTTCAGGGAGCGCTTCAGGAATTGGGACGACAGCGAGGTGCCGACGAAGCTGGCGATACCAAAGCTCAGCAGCACCAGCGTCAGGCCGTCCACGTCAAAGCCCGCCATGGTCATATAGACCGGGCGGATATAGGTGAAGAAGGCAAACTGCCCGGCAAAGGCCATGAAGATGGCGGTCATCCCCGCCAGCACGCCCGGACGCTTGAGCAGCGCGAACATGTTCTGTTTGTGGTGTGCCGCTTCGCCCGGCAGGGACGGCAGCGCTTTCCACACCCAGATAATGCAGAGCACACCCATCACTGCCGCCGCGTTAAAGACGTTACGCCAGCCGATAATCCCGCCGAGGAAGCTGCCCAGCGGCGCGGCGATCACCAGCGCGATGGAGACCGCGCCGAAGATAACGGACAGCGCTTTTGGCACGGTGCGCGCGGGCACCAGGCGCATGGTCAGCGAGGCCGACATCGCCCAGAAGCCGCCTAATCCCAGCCCCAGGCAGGCGCGACCCAGCAGCAGCAGGGTGAAGCTTTCAGCGAAAGAGACCAGCAGGCAGGAGAGCGTCAGCAGCACGCTGAACAGGATGACCACTTTACGACGGTCAATGGTGCCAATCGCCTGGGTGATAAACAGGCTGGCGAACATCGCCACAAAGGCGGTAACGGTGACGGATTGCCCCGCCACGCCTTCGGAAATGCCCAGATCCTGCGCCATCGGCGTCAGCAGGCTGACCGGCAGAAACTCAACGGTGATCAGGCAGGCGACGCAGAACGCCACGGAGAAAACCGCCGACCAGTTGGGGCGTGAAACCTCGCTGGTCTGCGGTCTGGTCGAGGGCTGGATATGTTCTGTCATGGCATCACCTGAAGATAAAAACGTGCGGAAAAGTCGCGCAGTTTATCATCAAAAGTGTGACGGATTTAACGATTTGACAACTTTTCTTGCATCGCCGCATTCGCCAGCCCGACGATCCACTCCTGGTGCCCGTTAATCATCGGGTTCGGCACGGTGCGAGCAAGCTCCTGTGCAGGCACGCCTTTCTGCGATTCCTGCGTCAGAATGCGCACGCGGTTTCCCGGAAGATCTTCAAACAGCCAGGCGTGGATCACGTCCAGACGAGAATTCGCATCCCCTTCCACCCAGCCGTGCCAGGCAATGCGCGCAGCTTCACCGTCCGTCGGCGGAACATACTCCGTCACCTGCGCTTCAACCGGGAAGCCGAAGGTGGTGAAGCGAAAGCGGGCGTTAGCGCTCAGCGCCGGGCCGCTGCCGTCGTGAAAACGAATGTCTTCCGCATTGCTGTAGTAGCCCGGCCAGAGGGAGGTGTCGTTGAGCTGCGCCCAGACTTCTTTCGCGCTCAGCCCGGCAACGATGATTTCATTAGATGCAAAGTTATCGGTGGTACCCGGCAGGTAGTCGTTCGGCCAGATAATGGCGGATTGTTTCATGGTTCACCTCATCAGTTAGTTGATGAGGTGATGGTGCCCCCGCGAGTGGTATAAATCTAATGACGATGCTTTATACTCTTCATCACGATTCGTGATATCAGTGCAGATAGAATACTCCCTCTTCCGGCAGGAAGAGCTGGTTGTAGCGCAGCTGGAAGGCGTTAAGCTCCTGCGGATCGGGCTCTATTTCGCGCATAAAGCCGAGCGCGAGGCGAATCTGCGCATCGGTAATGGGTGCGACCAGACGGGCTTTACGCAGCATACGGTGCCAGGTATGCAGATTTTCTTCGCTGCCATCGACGATGCAGACCTGCCAGATCAGTAGCACCTGCGCGGCATTTTGCAGATGCGCCTCGTCGGGGCGTTCAAGGTAGCGGATAAACTCATTGCCCGGCGTTTTACCGAACTGGTCAATCATCGACTCGACCGGCATCGGGGTGATCCCCAGCCGCTCGCTTAAACGTTTGATGGCGCGGCGGGAGTCTGAGGTCAGGACACGAAATCCAACCACAAACACCACGGCAAGCGTTGCCAGCATTATCCAGACCATGCGTTCTCCTTAGACTAGCCGCTCATCATAGCGGGAAACGCAGCGCGTCGACAGCGGGCAGCGCCATAATAGTGAACGGAAAAGAGGTGGAAAAACGTCATGAAAGCGGATCTGCGCACGCTGGATCTTAACCTGCTGAAAACGCTGGATGCCCTGCTGGACGAACGCAACGTCACCCGCGCGGCGGGGCGTCTTGCACTGACCCAGCCTGCGGTGAGCGGCATGCTCAACCGCCTGCGGGATTACTTTGACGATCCGCTATTTATTCGCGCGCCGCACGGGATGGTGCCAACCACGCGCGCCGAAGCGTTAGCCGCTCCGGTGAAGCGCATTCTCGCTGATATCGACATGCTGCTTCAGCCCGTGGCGTTTGACCCTATCACCGCAGCGCTCACCTTCACCCTCGCCGCGACTGACTACGCCCTGCGTGCGGTCGTCGTACCCTTTATCGCCGCCCTTAAGGTGCAGGCTCCCTCTGTCCGCGTGCGCGTCGTGCCCGTGGAACCGGGTCGCCTGGTCAGCCAGCTTGAACAGGGCAGCGTTGACGTGGCGCTGATCACTCCGCACACCACGCCAGATGAGCTTCACAGCCGTGCGCTTTATGATGAACGGTATGTTTGCATGATGCGTGCCGACCATCCGGATGCCGGAAAACCTGTCACGTTAGACCGTTTTTGCGCCCTGGAGCATGTACTCGTCTCTTACGAGGGCGATGGTTTTCGTGGCGTAACGGATAGCGCGCTGGAGAAAATTGGCCGCATGCGGCACGTGGGATTATCGGTGAGCAACTTTTTGGTGCTGCCGGACGTGCTGGCCCTCAGCGATATGATTGCCGTCGTGCCGTCACGCATCGCGGAAAACCAGACGGGGATGTTCGTCTGCGAGACACCGATTCCCGTACCCGGCTTTACCAAAAGCATGGCCTGGCACGGCAGAACGCACCGCAACCCCGCGCAGGCATGGCTGCGCGGGCTATTGCTGGAGACCAGTCAGCGCGCCTGAAGCCCTTTCAGCAGCGCCTCGTGGAAGCGTGCGGGGGCCTGCATCTGCGGCGCGTGGCCCATGTCATTAAACTCGACCAGCGTCGCGTGCGGAATGCGCTTCGCCGTCTCTTTCCCCAGCACCGCATAGTTGCCGAGCGTCTTGCGGATCTCCGGCGGGGCGAGGTCTTTCCCGATGGCGGTGTTGTCCTTCGTGCCGATCATCAATAATACCGGCATCTTCAGGTCGCTAAATTCGTAGATAACCGGCTGGGTGTAGATCATGTCGTAGAGCAGCGCCGAGTTCCACGCCACGCGCGCTTTACCCGGCCCGTTGTTCAGCCCGGCAAGCATGGTGACCCAGCGCTCGTATTCCGGCTTCCACTCCCCGGCGTAGTAGGTGTTTTTCTCGTACTGACGAATGCCGTCGGCGCTGACCTTCAGCTCGCGCTGGTGCCACTGGTCAACCGTGATATGCGGCACGCCGCGGGCTTTCCAGTCTTCCAGGCCTATCGGGTTCACCATCACCAGCTGCTCTACCTGCTGCGGCCACATTAGCGCGTAGCGGGTTGCCAGCATGCCGCCGGTCGAGTGGCCGATAACCGTCGCGCGATCGACGCCAAGCGATGTGAGCAGCGCGTGGGTGTTGTCCGCCAGCTGCTGGAAGGTGTACTGGTAATGGTCCGGCTTGGTGGATTTACAGAAGCCGATCTGGTCGGGTGCGATCACGCGATACCCGCTGGCCGACAGCGCACGGATCGTGCCGTCCCAGGTGCCGGCGCAGAAATTTTTGCCGTGCATCAGCACCACGGTACGTCCGTTGGGTTTTTCCGGCTTCACGTCCAGGTAAGCCATATCCAGAGGCTGGTTTTGCGAGGTAAAGGTAAAGTGTTTTACCGGCCAGCCGTAGTCGAAACCTTCCAGCTTCTCGCCGTAGGTGGGGGCATCCGCGGCCATTGCGGGAGACGCTAGCGCCATCAGCAGCGCCAGGCAGGACAATCGTCGGGTTAACATGCAAGCTCTCCGTTAGCAAAAGGGGCTAAGGCTGCACGAAAGGCGGCAGCAAAAAACACTGTAGAGCATGGAGAGGTGCGAGTGTGTAAAGCGGTGTAAAGGTAGGACGCGCAAATAAAAAAAGCCCGGCATCACACACCGGGCAAAGACGTTACCTGCACACTCAGGCCGCTTTTAATTTCTGCGCGCGGTTCTCGCGGCGAATTTTACGTTCTTCCAGCACCGCGACCATCGCCATCAGGACGATACAGCCAATCGCTGCCGCATCCAGCGCCGCGAAGGTGCCCGCCCAGCCGGTGAGGCCGAAAATCGGCGTGCCGTCGGCGATCATCCCCAGGCCCAGCTTGGCGAAGCTGTCGCCGATCAGGTAGGCGAAGGTGCCTTTAATCCCATCGGCGGCGCCGATCGCTTTTTTCGGCACGAACCCTACGGCCGCCACGCCAATCAGCAACTGCGGGCCAAACACCAGGAAGCCGAGCGCAAACAGGGACGCCAGATAAACGTACTGGTTGCTGGCGTGCTGGTAGACGCCCAGCGTGGCGATAATCAGCGCCAGCGCGACGCAGGCCACCAGCGCGCGACGGCCGTTGGCGAGATCCGAAAGCCAGCCCCACAGCAGCGTGCCGACCAGCGCGCCCACTTCGAACAGGGTGAAGCCCTGAATCGCCACCTCTTTCGAGAGCTTCAGCTCCTGGAAGGCGTATACCGTAGACCACTGGTCGATGCCGATGCGCACCACGTACAGGAAGATGTTCGAGAAGCACAGCAGCCAGATCACTTTGTTTTTCAGCACGTACTCAACAAAGATCTGCCATTTGGACATTTCGTTCTCTTCGGTCTCTTTGTCCTCTTCGCTGATCTCTTCCCCGAACAGCTCTTCGGCTTTGCCGAGGCCGTAGGATTCCGGGGAGTCGCTGCCGAAGCGCAGGCCGATAAAGCCGACGATCAGGGCGATAATCGACGGGAAGATAAACATGCCGATCACGTGACCGTCGAACAGGTAGTTCGCGCCAAACAGCGCCACGCCTGCCGCACCCGCCCCGCCGAGGTTGTGGGAGATGTTCCACATGCCGAGGTACGAACCCCGCTTGCGGCGCGGCGTCCATTTGGTGATGGTGGAGTAGCTGCACGACCCGCCGGTGCTCTGGAAGAAACCGCTCAGGGCGTAGAAAGCGATCATCAGGAACAGGCTGACGGAGCCCGAGCCCATGCTGGCGCTGAAGCCGAGCATACAGATGGCGGAGAGGATCAGCATAAACGGCAGGAACTGCTTGGTGTTTTTGCCGTCCGCGTAGTAGGACACAACCGTTTTCCCCACCCCGTAGGTGATGGAGAAGCCCAGGCCAATCATCCCCAGCTGCGTCATGCTCAGCCCGTAGGTCGAGATCATGTCGTTCTGCGCGATGTTAAAGTTTTTGCGGATCAGGTACATGGTCAGGTAGCCGATGAAGACCACCAGATAAGACTGCATGAACGGTTTGAACCACATCTTGCGCCGCACGTCGAGCGGCAGATCCAGGGTCGGCTTGCGTACCTGGTTTAGGAAGGCCAGCATGGTTGGTTTACTCCTGAGCTGATTTTTGCAGCATTGTAAAAATCAGCCGGGAGAGATGCCTGAGACAGCGTCCAGGTGAAACCGGGAAAATTTCTTAGTTTTGCGGCACTCGGCAACAAAAGGTGAGGCGCGTCACGCTTCGCGCGGCGTCTGGGCGTGCAAAAACGGCAGCAGCAGCAGGGCCGAGATGCCCGCCGCGATGGCGATCGCCGCGAAGAATCCGCTCCAGTGCCAGATGTCGATCACCCGCGCCAGCGGCCAGCCGGAGAGCGACGCGCCGAGGTAGGCAAACAGCCCGACAAAGCCCGTCGCCGCGCCTGCCGCCTCTTTGTGCGAGCACTCCGCCGCCGCCATGCCGATCAGCATCTGCGGGCCAAAGACGAAAAAGCCGATGGTGAAGAAGCACGCCGCCTGCATGACGTAGCTGGCGAACGGCATCAGCCACAGCGAGCCCACAGAGAGTAAAATCCCGGCGGCAAAAATCAGGTTCATCGGGCCGCGGTTGCCGTTGAACAGCTTATCCGATCCCCAGCCCGCTACCAGCGCGCCGATAAACCCGCCCAGCTCGAACATTGTGACCGCCGAATTAGCGGTGACCAGATCCACACCCAGCGTCTCGGACATGTACAGGTTGCCCCAGTCGTTGATGGCCGCGCGCACCACGTAGACCAGCACGTAGCAGAGGGACAGCAGCCAGATGTACGGATTTTTCAGCACGTATTTGGTGAGGATTTCCTGGCGGGACAGCCCGGCGCCCTCCTGCTGCTGGGCGATCTCCATCTCGTCGTGCCGCCAGTCGCCCACCGCAGGCAGGCCGACGGTTTGCGGCCTGTCGCGCAGGCGCCAGCAGAGGAACAGCCCGGCGACAATCGCGAGGGCACCGGCAATCATCATCCCCGTGCGCCAGCCGTAGTGCAGCGCGGCAGCCCCCACCACCATCGGGATCAGCGCCCCGCCGACGTTATGCGCGGTGTTCCAGATCGCCCACCAGCCGCCGCGCTCGTTGCGCGAGTACCAGGCGGTGAGCAGGCGGGCGCAGACCGGCGCGCCCCAGCCCTGGAAAAAGGCGTTCAGCGCCCACAGCAGAGCAAAGGCCCACAGCGAGGTGGAAAAGCCGAACAGGATGTTCACCACGCCGGTGGCGATCAGCCCGACGCCCATGAAATAGCGCGCGTTGGAGCGGTCGCTGACGATGCCGGAGAAAAACTTCGACAGGCCGTAGGTGATGTAAAACAGCGTCGCCAGCAAGCCGATATCGGTGCGCGTCATCACGCCGCTGGCGAGGATTTCCGGCGCGGCGGCGTTGAAGCTTTTGCGAGTGAAGTAGAATAGCGCGTAGCCGAGCCAGATGGTGGTCAGGATATGGCGACGCCAGTAGCGGTAGCGGGCGTCGATTTCCGCTTTGTTGCTTAAAGGGGCTACGCTGGCGGGCGTTTTAAACATGATACGTCCTTAACGGCAGGCTGACGCTGACGCGCGTCCCGTGGGTGCAGGAAAGGTTCAGCGTGCCGCCCAGCGCCTTGACGCGCTCGCGCATCCCCGCCAGGCCAAACCCCTGCTGGCCGGAGCCCGGCGGCAGGCCGCAGCCGTCGTCGTCTATCACCAGCATCAGTCGCTCGTCCTGCTGCCAGCCCTGGATCGTCACCGCGCTGGCATTGGCGTGTTTGACGATGTTGTTCAGCCCTTCCTGACAGACGCGGAACAGCGTCACGCGCTGGCCTTCGCTCAGCGCAGGTTCGTTAATACGCCAGTCAAGATGGCTGACAATGCCGCGGCTTTCGAGCTCCATCTCACGCATCAGGGAGCGTATCGCCTGCTCCAGCGACAGGTCATCAAGCTGGCGCGGACGCAGCCGTCCCAGCAAGCGGCGAACGGCGTCATAGACGCCCAGCGAAAGCTGTTCTATATGCGCCCCGCCCTGCTTCACGCTCGCGTTATCCGCCGCCAGACGCTGGACGATGCCCGCCTGCGTGCGGATGGCGGTAATGGTCTGGCCGATATCGTCGTGCAGCTCGCGGGCGACCTCCTGACGCACGCTCTCCTCGGTCTCCAGCAGACGCTCCGCCAGACGGCGGTTGCGCGCCAGCTCGGCTTGCAGGGACTGGTTCAGCTCGCGCAGACGCTGAATGCCCGCCCCGAGCAGCAGCCCGGTCAGGCTCTGGGCCAGCAGCGAGAGCAGCAGATCCACCGGATGATCGTGCCAGGTCTGGCTGGCGATCAGCGCGATGGCGTTCATCAGCGTGGCGATCAAAGCGCCCTGCCAGCCGTAGTGCCAGGCCAGAGCGATAATCGGCAGCGCCAGACAAAACGGCGTGAAGCGCGATAATTCAGCGGGCAGACCCAGCTGTAGCCACAGGCTCACGACAAACAGCAGCAGATACCAAATCAGGTGCCGGGCGCGCCAGTTCACCGGCTGGGAGACCAGCGCCGGGCCGAGCGGCTGCCAGACGGTGCTGGTAAGGTAGTGCCAGATCACAAGGCAGGTCGGGGCCAGCGTCAGTCCGCCGGTCAGGGTCAGCAGCAGGGCGTTGAGCACCTCCTTTTCGCCCATCCACGGCAGAGACTGCAACAGCGCGGCGGCAATCAGCGCCGCCCCCTGACGCAGCAGCGTGCGCCAGTCGCGCTGGTGACGATAGCGGGAAATCAGGGCAACGGGGAGAAGCGTGAGCAGGCTTCCGGTCATCAATAAGGGAAGATGCGCGAGGGCCACCTCCTGCGCCAGCCAGATCAGCATCAGCCACTCCGCACCGAGCAAAACGGGCCAGTATCCGCGCGGGCACTGGAGCATTAATCCCAGACGCAGGCCGAAGGGAAACAGCAGCACCGCCAGCTCCGGACGTTCCACCAGGTGCAGACTGATGCTCCACAGGCAAAACCATGCGGCGGAGAAGATAAAAAAGCTGGCAGCGACGGCGATCAGCCTTGAAAACAGGGAGTTCATTGCCAGCTGTCAAACATGCGGCGCGCCAGTTCAACGTCGTTGCTGACGTTGAGTTTTTCCATCAGGTTGGCGCGATGAACGTGTACGGTTTTGGGCGACAGGCCCAGCTCTACGGCAATCTCTTTTACCGACATGCCCTGGGCAAGCTTCTCCGCCACCTGGCGCTCGCGCCTGGTGAGCGGATCCTGCCGTCCGGCCGCCAGCTTGATGGCGATATCCGGCGTCAGGTAGCAGCCGCCGGTAGAGACGGTACGCACGGCGGCAATCAGCTCGTCCGGGCTACAGCGTTTGGAGAGGAAGCCGCGCGCGCCCGCGTTGAGCGCCTGCTCGACCAGCGCCGGGCTGTCGTGGACCGAAAGCATGATCGTCGCCATCCCTTTCGGCAGCTGGCTCAACAGCTCCAGCCCGGAGAGATCCGGCATCGAGATGTCGCAGATACAGACCTGCACCCCGCGCCCCGGCAGGCCCGCCAGCGCCTCGCGCCCGGAGCCAAACTCGGCCACAACCTGAAAATCCGGTTCGAGGTTGAGGAGCTGGGCAAAGCCGGAGCGGACGATAAGGTGGTCGTCGATGAGAGCGATGGTGGTCATGTGTGTTCCTGCGGTCTGAAATGCCGGATGGCGGCGTAAACGCCTTATCCGGCCTACGCGTAACGTCCTTGTAGGCCGGATAAGCGCAGCGTCATCCGGCAAAAGCCTCTTACCTTAAGTGATTTACTCGAAAAACACCGCAATTTTGTTAAACATGGTGGGATCGGACTGGTTGCGCGCCACTTTGGTGACATCTTCCAGCTTGTCGATCTGCGCCATCATCTGCTCCAGACGCTGGTCGTCGTTCACCAGTAGCCAGATGCGGCTGTGCTCGCTGCCCTGAATCGGCAGACACAAAATGCCTTCTACGTTAAACGCCCGGCGGGCAAAGAGCCCGCAGACGTGCGTCATAACGCCAGGGTGGTTGCGGACGGTGAGTTCCAGAATGACGTTATCATGTTGTTTCTGCATGGCTTATTCCCCCACCATCTCAGTATTGGCCGCACCCGGCGGCACCATCGGATACACTTTTTGCTGCGCGTCGATACGCACGTGGATCAGCGCCGGGCCCGGACGAGCAATCGCCTCCTGCAACGCCGCGTGGGCATCGTCTTCGGCGTTCAGATCGCAGGTGTGCAGGCCAAAACCGGCGGCAATCTGCATGAAGTTGATCGTCCCCGGATAGGTCGCGGCAAACACGCCCTGCTTGTAGAACAGGCTCTGCTGCTGGTGCACCAGACCCAGCGCCTCGTTGTTCATCAGGATGATTTTGACGTCCAGCTGGTTTTCGGCCGCGGTCGCCATTTCCTGAATGTTCATCATCAGGCTGCCGTCGCCGGAGAAGCAGATAACCTTGCGGTCCGGGTTGGCGAGCGCCGCGCCTACTGCCGCCGGCAGGCCGAAGCCCATGGTGCCGAGGCCGCCGGAGGTCAGCCACTGGCGCGGACGGTTCAGCGGATAGGCCTGCGCGGTCCACATCTGATGCTGGCCGACGTCGGTGGTGATGATCGCGCTGTCGTCCACGCAGGCGGCCACGGCGTTGATCAGCCCGTAGTGGCTCAGCGGGTCGCCCTCGGTTGGGATGGCGCCCGGGAACTCGCGTTGCAGATCGGCCACCAGTTTACGCCAGTCGGTGCGGTCAACTGCGTCCGTCTGCGGGATCAGCTGCGCCAGCACGTCGGCCACGTCGCCCTGAATCGCCACGTGCGGCTGCTTGATTTTACCCAGCTCGGCGCGGTCGATATCCACATGAATAATTTTGGCGTTCGGGCAGAACTCCTCGGTTTTGCCAATCGCCCGGTCATCAAAACGTGCACCCATAACAATCAGCAAATCCGCCTCTTGCAGGATGTAGTTGGTGCTGCGCGCGCCGTGCATGCCCAGCATGCCTAAAGACAATGGGTGCGCTTTAGGCAGCATGCCCAGCGCCATCAGGGTCATCGTGGTCGGCAGGCTGGCTTTTTCCGCGAACGCACGGATTTCATCCGCGGCGTTAATCGCCCCGCCGCCCAGATAGAGCACCGGACGTCTGGCGGCGTTAATCATGGCGGCGGCGTCGCGCACGCTCTCAGCGCTGAATTCCGGCGCGGGGGCACGCTCGCCCGGCGCAGGCAGCACGTCGATCTCGATCTCTGCGGTCTGTACGTCCTTAGGAATGTCTATCCACACCGGACCCGGGCGGCCAGACTGCGCAATGCGGAACGCATCGCTGATCACCTGAGGCAGCTCGCTGATATCGCGAACTAAATAGTTATGTTTGGTGATGGGGATAGAGATGCCGTAGGTATCCACTTCCTGGAACGCATCGGTGCCGATCATCGAGGACGGTACCTGGCCGGTAATGCAGATCAGCGGAATGGAGTCGAGACGCGCGTCGGCGATGGCGGTCACCAGGTTAGTGGCGCCCGGCCCGCTACAGGCCATACACACCGCCGGTTTGCCCTGGGTACGCGCCATGCCCTGAGCGATAAAACCGGCTCCCTGCTCGTGACGCGCCAGCACGTGGCGGATCTGCGTGCTTTGGCTTAACGCATCATACAGCGGCAGCACGGTTCCACCCGGAATACCCGCAACCGTGGTGATGCCCTGTCGTTCCAGTAAATGAACAATCAGCTGCGCGCCTGTAAAACGCGTCTTTGTGGATGTTGTGCCCGAACTTGCCATGCTCCAGTCCTTTTCTTCTGAGCCAGCCTTCCGGGGAGGGTCCTAAACGAAAAACCCCGCCCGGTTTGCGCCGGCGGGGTTTTGGATTCGTGTGTTGATCCAGTCCCTACGGCGCATTGCCGACGACCACCACCACACGCACGACGACCACTGCGGCTGGTTGCGCAGTTTTTAGTAGGGTCGAAGTGAAGATGGATGAAGTCATTGGGGACCTGTGTTTGGAATCATTGATTGAATTTATACAAACACAGGTTTTCGGGCGTGACAATGGAAATATTTTCATCTGCGCAAAAATGCGTCAGGGATCACGTTTCGTTTGTTGGGTGATGAAACCATAAAAAGGCTTTTATCTCACTCAATAAACAGCGCAGGCGAAACGCCAAAGCGGGCCGCCAGTTTTTTTATATGGTTCAGTGTGAGCTGACGCTGCCCATTGAGTACCCTTGAAACCATTGATTTACTGCCTATTTCATCCTGAAAATCCGAAATAGTGAGTTTGTGCTGATCCATAAGCGTTCTTAACACCGCAATCCCCACGGGAACAGATTCCATCTCCTGGCGTAGCGCGACAATTTCAGGCCGGTTTGCTTCGTAGCGGCTGATTCTCGCACATACAATATCCAGTAAAGGGCTGCCAGGTTCATGCATGAGCAGATACTCAACCAGCTCCAGTGCGTCCTGGTAATCCTTCTCGTTAGGATGTTCACCCAGCAGAGGAACAGCCGCAACAAGGTCATGCGTAGCTTTTAGTGCATCAGCAACGATCATCATTTCTTCCCCTTAGTGCGATGTTTCTCCGTAAAACGGTCATATTACTTATGAGTAAAAACATGGCGCACATAAAACTTTTGGCTTTCAAAGAAAATGAGAGCCACTACTCTGAGATTGTTATTTGCAATATCAATAACATAATGCTTATCGAGATACTTGAAGTTATCCAGCGTTGGAAACAGTTTTCTTAGCGCAGCAGGCGTCGGGCAATGGCTTTTTTCGATAACTCTTCCCAAAAAGAGAAGTTCATCCCTGTATTGTGGAAACTGGCTTACCGCCTCACAAACTGCCTTCATTGAGATTAAATGCATACTGCATGCCTGCCGCGTCCGTTGCCATAATGGCAACAATAACATGCGTTGCCAATATGTCAACGCCCGTCAATTTTTTGTCTAACCTCAGAAAACAAAAAACCCCGCCTAAGCGAGGTTTTTTTCAGGGTTTTGCGGTTGGTCGCCGCAGAACACACTGTGTTACGTCAACGCGAAAAGTATACGCGATCGAAGACGAACGCGCAATTCCGGCACGGATTTTGACGTTTTTGAGTATGGATCGCCTTCCAAATTTTGTCCATAAAATACTGTTCATGCATACAGTATTTATCTATACTGAGGGTGTTCGCAGTGAGCGAGGGGGCCGCAGTTTACCGGCGCAACGAAGTCCTGGCTGAAACGGGTGGTGCCGTCAGTGCCTTAACCCCTGAAGTGAGCACACTGTGTTACGTCAATCCAGGTGCTGGCCACAGGCGGCGGAAAGGTACGCCAGCATCGTGCTCCTTTTAACCAAAAGGAGACGCGTATGAGCGTCGTGGATATGGTCATACTTGTCCTCAAACTCATTGTTGCTGTATTGCAACTGCTTGATGCTGTCCTGAAATACGTTCGGTGATTCAGGTTCAAGTCGCACCTGAGAGGGGCGGGCAACCGCCCCTCTTTAACAACGAGGGAATGCTATGTCGCGTCTGTTAATTGAGCCTGTTACGCCTGATGAGCCGGGCTATATCGCCCTGAAGGCCGAGAGTATCGCGTTGAATTTCAACATGCTGCGCAGGCTGGAAGAGAACTGGCAGCGAGGTGAAAACCGCTTCAATGCCCCGGGTGAAAAGCTGCTGGGGGCGTTTCTTAACGGCAAGCTAGTGGGCGTGTGCGGTCTTAATCGCGATCCGTTCAGCCAGCAGCCGCGCGCCGGACGTATTCGTCATCTCTATGTCAGCGAAAAGTGCCGCGGGCTGGGCATTGGAAAGCAGCTTTTGACCGTGGTGATGGCGGATGCCAGCATCTGGTTTGATTTTCTTAATACCCATGCGCCGGAAACTGCGTACGGATTTTATCATCGGGCAGGCTTCAGGCTGGTGTCAGACGAACCCCGGGTCACGCACCGCCTTTTTTGCGCAGTGTAAGCGTCTGGCAGCATCCAAGGGTGAATGTTACAGTTGGATGACATTTCACCATTTGAAACGCCATGACCATCACCGTTTTCTGCATTTTACTGTTCGCCGCACTGCTGCATGCCAGCTGGAACGCCATCGTTAAGGCCGGAACGGACAAGCTCTACTCTGCGATCGGCGTCAGCGGTTCAGCCGCGCTTATTGCCCTGATTTTACTGCCTTTCTCTCCCCAGCCGACGGCTGCAAGCTGGCCCTATTTGTTCGTTTCCTGCGCGTTACAGGTGGTGTATACGGTACTGGTGGCAAAAACCTATCAGGTCTCCGACATGAGCCAGACCTATCCGCTGATGCGCGGTACCGCACCGCTGCTGGTGGCGCTGATCAGCGTGCTGGCGCTTGGCGACCACCTCTCCTGGCTTGCCTGGTCCGGTATCGGCGTCATTTGCCTGTCAATTCTGGCGATGGCGATGAATGGCCGCATGCAGTCGCGCAAGGGGATCTGGCTGGCACTGCTGAACGCCTGTTTTATCGCCGGGTATACGCTGGTGGACGGCACCGGCGTGCGGTTATCAGACTCGGCGCTGGGCTACACGCTCTGGACCTTCTTCATGAACGGCTTCTGCCTGCTGAGCTGGGCGATGGTAGCCCGCCGCCGTGAAGCGTCAGCCTATCTGCGCCTGCACTGGAAAAAGGGGCTACTCGGCGGCGTCGGGACGATGGGATCTTACGGTCTGGCGCTTTGGGCGATGACGCAGGCGCCGCTGGCGGTGGTCGCGGCGCTGCGTGAAACCTCGATTCTCTTCGGCGCATTAATCGCATTTGTGCTTTTAAAAGAGAAAGTTGCTGGCCTGCGCATCGCGGCGGCGCTGGGTATAGCCGCCGGTGCGGTCCTGCTTCGCCTGGCGTAATTCGCTGGCAACATTAGTTGCCGATCTTGTTTACAAATCCTGCCTTCACGCCCTCTGTCATTCATCACAGTAATGCTTAAATTGTCATCTCACTGTGGTAGATTCCTCGCGCATTTATGGGAATGCGTAGTCACTTATTCTTTATTTCTCTCTTTTGGCAAAAGTATTCAGCGACATGAAAAAGCAACGGAACGTGAACTTATTGTTGATGCTGGTGTTACTGGTGGCCGTCGGGCAGATGGCGCAAACCATCTATATTCCGGCGATTGCCGATATGGCAAAAGATCTGAACGTCCGCGAAGGGGCGGTACAGAGCGTGATGGCAGCCTACCTGCTGACCTATGGCGTTTCACAGCTGGTTTATGGTCCCCTGTCCGATCGCGTCGGGCGTCGCCCGGTCATTCTGGTGGGCATGAGCATTTTCATGGTGGCGACGGTCATTGCCATTACCACCCATAGCCTGACCGTACTGATTGCCGCCAGCGCTCTCCAGGGTGTGGGCACCGGCGTAGGCGGGGTCATGGCGCGTACCCTGCCGCGAGATATGTATCAAGGCACCCAGCTCCGTCACGCCAACAGCCTGTTAAACATGGGTATTCTGGTGAGCCCGCTGCTCGCGCCGCTGATCGGTGGCCTGCTGGACACCGTGTGGTCCTGGCGCGCCTGTTACGCCTTCCTGCTGGTGCTGTGCGCGATCGTCACCTTCAGCATGGCGCGCTGGATGCCGGAAACACGTCCGCAGGACGCGCCGCGCACGAAGCTTATCGCCAGCTATAAAACGCTGTTCGGCAACGGGTCGTTTACCTGTTATTTATTGATGCTGATCGGCGGCCTGGCGGGCATTGCCGTGTTCGAAGCCTGTTCCGGCGTGCTGCTGGGCGCAGGCCTTGGCCTGAGCAGCATGGTGGTGAGTATCCTGTTTATTCTGCCGATCCCGGCGGCGTTCTTCGGCGCATGGTTCGCCGGACGTCCGAACAAACGCTTCTCCACGCTGATGTGGCAGGCCGTGATCAGCTGTCTGCTGGCCGGGCTGATGATGTGGATCCCGGGGCTGTTTGACGTGATGTC
Organism: Enterobacter quasihormaechei; assembly: GCF_004331385.1. Lineage (GTDB taxonomy): Bacteria > Pseudomonadota > Gammaproteobacteria > Enterobacterales > Enterobacteriaceae > Enterobacter > Enterobacter quasihormaechei. The sequence goes on along the minus strand of NZ_SJON01000012.1, from coordinate 73,670 downwards.
GGTCTGGACGTTGCTCGTCCCGGCGGCGCTGTTCTTCTTCGGCGCGGGCATGCTGTTCCCGCTCGCCACCAGCGGCGCAATGGAGCCGTTCCCGTTCCTCGCGGGTACCGCTGGTGCCCTGGTGGGCGGTTTGCAGAATATTGGTTCCGGCGCGCTCGCCTGGCTCTCCGCGATGATGCCGCAGACCGGGCAGGCTAGTTTAGGCTTGCTGATGACTCTGATGGGGCTGCTGATTTTGCTGTGCTGGCTGCCGCTGGCGTCGCGTGTCTCGCATCACGAACAGCCTGTTTAATCGCATGATGGCCCGGCTTCTCGCCGGGCTTTTCACACCCGGGCGCAATCATCGCCTGCAATAGCCGCTCTGGCGCAGGACGCCACGCCCCCTCTTCCCCGTCATAAAACTGAACATCGGCGTTTATCGCATACGGAATAGCAGCCTTTTGCAGCTGGCACGCCATAAACGTGGCAAACGCCATCTGCGAGGCGGTTGGCGTCAGGGTTTTCGACTCGCCCACACCCCAGCCACCTACCCAACTCACGTGCCCGGTTTTTTGTTGCCAGCGCAGGGCGGCGTTGATTCGGTTGCGAATAGCCGTTTTCTCCGCCGCGGTTCCGGACGTCCACGGGTATTTGCCGTTCGTTTTCAGCGGACCCCACGGGAAAATATGCCACTCTGCCAGCAGGTAATTCTGGCTGTGCGCGGGCAGCTTCAGGCTGGACAAATCCTCTGGCGCGGCGCGCAGGCGAGGTGCGATAAAAATCATGCGGCTGGCATCAATGGCGTGAATGCCTTTGATCGCTTTCTCATACACCCGGTTGAGGGAAACCATGTTGTGGTTGAGCTTGTCCGCCGGTTCGTAGATCAGGTCAAACCCCAGTAACGGCGAACGCTGACCAAAATAATGCGCCACGGCAATCCACCAATCGATCACCGCTTTTTCGGTATCCGCTTTCGGGTCGTTTTTATATTCATCGGCCTGATAAGCGACGATGGGGATGATGCCGTATTGCTCGCAGGCCTCCACCAGCTTGCGCAGGTGAATCAGTCGCGCTTCCGTGGGTTCGCCCGCCACCCGAATGCGGACATGACGTATGCCTTTCACCCGAAAATCACGGACCACCAGCGGATCAAACTCTCGGATACCGCGCTCGGTGCGGGCCCAGTCGACGTCCATCCCGACACCCAGCATCTGCGCGTAACGGGCAGCCGTCAGCGGCGGCTCAGCGGCACAGGCCCAGCCGGAAGCGATCGCTAACACGGTGACAATGAAAGGCTTCAGCACGTCGCACCTTGCGAAAATCAAATCGTTAGCCTGTATTTAGCACGCTTTTTCGCATTTGGTGTAGAGCCAAAGCGTAATAATTCTTCAGTTCGCCCGCTCTTTCAGCCAGCCGATAAAGGCGTCAATTTTTGGCCATTGCCGGCCCGAAAGCGTTGAGACGTAGTAGTGCTGATGACATTTAAGCGTCTTTTCGCCGAAAGGGGCAATCAGCTCGCCGCACACGAGATGCTTTTGCACCAGCCTTTTTCGCCCCATCGCAACGCCGGCGTGGTGCGTCGCGGCAATAATCGCCAGATCCGCACGGTCGAACCCAATCCCCGATGAGGGCGGCATATTCACGCCAAAATGCGTCGCCCAGCTTGACCATTCATCCGTGGCGGAATCGTGGCTCCAGGCCTGACGGTCATGGAGCAGCGTGCAGCGGTGAAGGTTATCGGGATTTTGCGCCAGCGCGTGCTGCCTGGCATATTCCGGTGAGCAGACCGGCAGGATCGCTTCATCCATCAGGAAGTGATAACCGAGCTGCTTCGGCGGTGAATCATCGAAATAGAGCGCCAGATCGACGCCCGTTCGCTGCATATTCACGTCTTCATTGCCCGTCAGCACGTTCAGCGAAATAGACGGATAGCGTTGGGTAAAGTCGCCAAGCATCGGCACCAGCCAGCACTGGGCGATCGACGGACGGGAATAAACCGTCAGCGTGCCCGACAGCGCCTGGTTTTTAATGTCCAGAACCTCCTGGTTCAGCGCGTCGAGCGAGGATTTTAGCGTCCAGTACACGCGCTTCCCCTCCTGCGTCAGCTCAACTTTGCGGTGCGAGCGTGTAAACAGCTGAATGCCCAGCTCGTCTTCCAGCAGGCTGATGCGGTGGCTTACCGCGCTGGGGGTCAGGGACAGCTCAGCGGCTGCCAGCGCAAAAGATTCATACCGGGCAGCCGCTTCAAAGGTATGCATTTTGGACAGCTGCCAGCCGTTTAGCCGTCGCTTATCTTCCACCATCGCCCTCATCTCTTCGTGGTTGGTTCAATCTGGTTCACCTGAAACGCAATTTATATCATTTGTCAGTATGCCTCTTTTTTATGCTTAATACCGGATGAACCCCCTTGCGAAGAGATGGACGATGAAAAGCGCAACGATCAACGCGTTAACCGCACGGTTTCCTCTGGTTGAGGATCTGATTGCCCTGGAAGAAACCACCTGGCTCAACCCGCGTACCACGACGCTGGCTGAAGGGTTGCCCTATGTCGGGCTGACCAAAGCCGACGTTGACGACGCCCACGCGCGCCTGCAACGCTTCGCGCCGTATCTGGCGAAAGCCTTCCCGGAAACGGCGGCAGCGGGCGGAATTATTGAATCTGAACTGGTCGCCATTCCGGCAATGAAAACGCGTCTGGAGCAGGAATGTGGCGTAACGATCCCCGGCACGCTGCTGCTGAAAAAAGACAGCCATCTGCCTATTTCCGGCTCCATTAAAGCGCGCGGCGGCATTTATGAAGTGCTGGCTCACGCGGAGAAACTGGCGCTGGCCTCAGGCTTGCTCAAGCTGGATGACGATTACAGCATTCTGCTGGAGCCGCGCTTCAAGGACTTCTTCAGCCAGTACAGCATCGCCGTGGGCTCAACCGGCAACCTCGGGCTGTCCATCGGCATCATGAGCGCGCGCATCGGCTTTAAGGTTACGGTGCATATGTCTGCCGACGCCCGTGAATGGAAAAAAGCCAGGCTGCGCAGCCACGGCGTGATCGTTGTGGAATACGAGCAGGATTACGGTGTGGCGGTGGAGCAAGGGCGCAAAGCAGCGGAAAGCGATCCGAACTGCTTCTTTATTGACGATGAGAACTCCCGCACGCTGTTCCTGGGCTATGCGGTGGCGGGCGAGCGCCTGAAAGCGCAGTTTGCCGCACAGGGGCGCGTGGTGGACGCTGAACATCCCCTAAACGTCTATCTGCCGTGCGGCGTCGGCGGCGGGCCCGGCGGCGTGGCGTTTGGCCTGAAGCTGGCCTTTGGCGACAGCGTGCACTGTTTCTTCGCCGAGCCTACGCACTCGCCGTGCATGCTGCTGGGTGTCCATACCGGTCTGCACGATGAGATCGCCGTACAGGATCTGGGTATTGATAACGTGACGGCGGCGGACGGGCTGGCGGTAGGCCGCGCGTCCGGCTTCGTGGGTCGCGCGATGGAGCGTCTGCTTGACGGGTTCTTTACCCTCTCCGATCAGAGCATGTACGACCTGCTCGGCTGGCTGGCGCAGGAGGAGGGCATTCGCCTGGAGCCGTCGGCGCTGGCGGGGATGGTGGGGCCGGTACGGATAAAGTCAGATGCCAACACGACGCACCTGGTCTGGGCAACCGGCGGCGGCATGGTGCCGGATGACGAGATGGCGAATTATCTGGCGAAAGGGAAGTAATTATGCCGGGCGGCGGCGCCTTACCCGGCCTACAGATGCAAAATTTGTCGAATATGGGTTACCGCAAACAGCAGCGACAGGGACAACACGGCCAGGGCGATCAGGAACTTATCCCGCACCGCCCCTGGCTGTGCGAAATCACTGTGCGCGACGTCCATCAGGTTCCGGCTGCGGGTATAGCGCCATAAAATAATGGCTACCAGCGCCAGCACAACGATGGAGATCCAGAATGGCATCCCCGTGCGGTGCCAGTTGTGCTTAATGGCAAGCGCAATCAGCGCGCCATACCCCAGCAGCGTGCGTAGCCAGGCCAGCGAGGTACGCTCCGGCTGAAGCCCGGGGTCTGCTTCCCGCCGCGCTTTGCGGCTATCCGGCATAGAACACCAGTAACATCACGATGCCAGCCACCAGCAGCAAAATCGTACTGATGATAAGCAAACCGCGCGTGTAAGGGAGATCCTGCTTCAGACGCATCGCCTTTTCGTTGCGCAGCCACCGCAGGTAGCCGTAGATCGCCAGCACGCCGGCTAACAGACACAGTAGCAGGGACAGCGCTTCGCGGATCAGCGGGGTGGCAAAATCAGGGGCGAGTTGATCAAGGCCAACGCCTGCGGCCAGAAAGCCCAGGGCAGTACGGATCCACGCTAAAAATGTACGCTCGTTAGCCAGTGAGAAGCGGTAGTCCGGCGCTTCACCGAGGCGGGAAATGTTCATGAAGGTTCCTTGTCGTACCAGAAGCAGGCTTCAGCATAGCGTAAATTAACGGAGACAAGGAGACCGGCATCGGGTAATGCCGGTCAGCGAGGCTAGCCCATTCCCCAGAACAGCACCGCCAGTAGCTGTGGGGTGATGATGCGCAGAAACATCACCAGCGGATAAACCGTGGCGTAAGACAGCGCCGCCGCGCCGCTGGTGGCGTGCAGGTTATTGGCGAACGCCAGCGCGGGCGGATCGGTCATAGAGCCAGCCAGCATGCCGCACAGCGTGAGATAGTTCATTTTAGCGAACATACGCGCCAGTAATCCGACCGTTATCAGTGGGATGCCGGTAATAAATATGCCGTATCCTACCCAGCTCATCCCTTCGCCGTTCACCAGGGTATCGACAAAATCGCCGCCGGATTTCAGCCCCACCACCGCCAGAAACAGCACGATGCCTAACTCCCGCAGCGCCAGGTTAGCGCTCGGCGGCATAAACCAGTAGAGCTTACCGATGGAGCCGATACGCCCGAGGATCAGCGCCATAATGAGCGGCCCGCCAGCCAGACCCAGCTTCAGCGCTACCGGGAAGCCGGGCACGTACAGAGGGATGGAGCCAAGCATCACCCCAAGCCCGACACCGATAAAGACCGGCAGCATCTGCACCTGCTGGAGTTTTTGCTGCGCGTTTCCCACCATGTTCGCTACGGCATCAATGGATGACGGACGCCCGACCAGGTTGAGAATATCACCAAATTGCAGGCTCGCATCCTGGCTGGCCACCAGCTCCACGCCAGCGCGATTAAGACGGGAGATCACCACGTCATAGCGCTCTTTAACCTGCAAATCGCGTATTTTCTTGCCCAGCACCTTCTCATTGGTCACCACCACGCGCTCCACGCGCATATCCGTTCCACGGGTTGAGAGCGAGGTATCTACCTCCTGACCAATCACCAGCCGGGCATTGTTTAAATCCGCCGGTTGCCCTACCAGATGCAGGAGATCGCCGTGTTGAATAAGGGTATCGGGCGAAGGCACCATCAGCGTGTCATCGCGTTTCAGGCGTGAACAGATAATGGTCGCGCTGTTCAGAATGGGAACATCCTGTATCGCCATATTGTTCAGATTGGGATTTTCGACGCGAATGTTGATGGTTTTAATGAGCGCATGGCCGTTGGTCAGGGTGCTTTCATGCTCCTTCGCCTCCTGTTCAACGTTAACGCGGAACAGCACGCGCACCAGCCACATCGAGAGCAAAATACCGCAAATACCAAACGGATAGGCCATGGCGTAGCTCATCCCCATCTGATCGACGACATCAGCCGGGATACCCAAATCGCGCAGAATTTGCTGACCCGCCCCGAGCGCAGGCGTGTTAGTGACGGCTCCGGAGAAAATACCCAGCACGACAGGCAACGGAATAGCGAAGAGTTTATGCAGGATCGCGGTGACCAGCCCCCCCATCACAACAATGCCGAAAGCAAAGAGATTAAGGCGTAAACCGGAGACGCGCAGCGAAGCGAAGAAACCCGGACCCACCTGAATGCCGATGGTATACACAAAGAGGATCAGGCCAAATTCCTGAATGAAATGCAGCATATCGGCGCTGAGCACCCACCCAAGCTGGTCGGCAAAATGGCCGACAAAAATCCCGCCGAACAGCACCCCGCCGATACCAAACCCGACGCCGCGGATTTTGATATTCCCCAGCCACAACCCGACTACCGCGACAAGGGCCAACACGCTCACGGTTAACGCGATATCACTCATGATCCACATCCTGTGTATAACCATAGTTATACTAAGGATTCTCTCAGAGCCAGCGGCGGCTGTATGGGGGATGGCGCACAAAAAAGCCCTGCCGGGGCAGGGCTTCGTGCAGTCTGTGGGTAGTGTCGGGTGGCGGCTGCGCCTTACCCGACCTTCAGGTTTGGCAGGTTTTGCGCAGCCTCTACCCGGCAAAAAATGTATTAGCTATTCAACGCCGGACGTTCGCTAATGGCGATGCGCTGCGGCGCAATGGCTTCCGGCACGTTACGGATGAGGTCAATATTCAGCAGCCCGTTGGTAAACGTCGCGCCAGACACTTCCATATGGTCTGCCAGCGTAAAGCTCAGGCTGAACGGCTGAGTGACAAGCCCCTGATGCAGCCATTTGGTCTCGGTGTCTGGTTTTTCCGGCGACCCTTTCACGGTCAGGCGCGTGCCCTCAAGCTGGATGTCGAGATCTTCCTGACGGAACCCGGCCAGCGCGAGCGTGATGCGGTAGTGATTATCATCGCTTTTTTCGATGTTGTACGGCGGAAACGTCTGCTGTTCGGTCGCGCTTTGCAGCGCGTTAGCCAGTTTGTCAAAACCGATCCACTGACGCAGAAGAGGGGAAAAATCATAGTTACGCATACTAAATCTCCTTCTGAGAAGCGAGTTCGGCACAGTTTAATTTTGTGCGCAGTTGTACCTGCAAACCCTTACGGATTCGCATATGCTCCCTTTACGGCAAGCAATTTCAGGTGGGCCGCGTTAGCGACCCGCATAATTAGTTGATTTCGATACGGCGTGGTTTTTTCTCTTCCGGAATCACACGTTCCAGTTCGATAAACAGCAGGCCGTTCACCAGGTTCGCGCCCTTGACGTGGATGTTCTCAGCCAGCTGGAACTTGCGCTCAAAGTTGCGCTCTGCGATGCCCTGGTAAAGGTAGGTTCGTTCTTTCTGCTCGCCCGCATGGGAGCCTTTCACCACCAGCAGATTGTCCTGGGCGGTGATCTCCAGTTCGCTCTCTGCGAAACCGGCGACAGCAATCGCAATGCGGTAGTGGTTTTCGTCAACCAGTTCAACGTTGTAAGGAGGATAGCCGTTGCTCTGGCTCTGGTTGTTTTCTAAGTGGTTGAACAGACGATCAAAACCAATGGCAGAACGGTATAGCGGAGAGAGATCGAAGTTACGCATAGATAAAAGCTCCTGAAATCAGCGAGAAAATGTAGCCTTCCACCATGGACAGGCTTCCGTTCCCCCGAACACCCATCAGGCGTGTCCGTTATCGGGGTACATCCTTAAAATGGGTCTGGATACGGGCTTTTCAAGCGTATTAATGCGAGATTTTTTTGCACTTTGCTGGATGTCGCATAGACTCAGGGGCACAGCACAAAGGGTTAAATTGCGATGGCGACCACAGTGCAGATGTTTTGGACTGTCCATTTTGGACGCGCCTCGCTATAACCCTGAGTTGCAGGTCAATGCCGTGCTACTAAAGATGACTGAGTGATGATGAGAAATGTTCTGATTAAGCTGGCGACGTTCAGCGGGGTTGTTTTACTTTGCGGGTGTTCGAGCGTGATGTCGCACACCGGCGGTAAAGAAGGAACATATCCGGGGACGCGCGCCAGTGCCGCCATGATCTCTGATGATGAGACAAACTGGGGTACCAAATCTCTGGCGATTCTTGATATGCCGTTTACGGCGGTTGCCGATACGCTTCTGCTGCCGTGGGATATGTTCCGCACCGACAGCTCAGTGCGCTCGCGCGTTGAGAAAAGCGAGCAGGAGACGCTGGCAACCAACTCCGTCATCCCGCCCGCAGAGATGCCCCCGCGCTAATTCCGTGCGGTTTCCGTTAGCCACAGCTGGCGGAAACCGTCCTTCTCTTCCATCCACGCGATAAAACGCCCGTCCGGGGAATAGACCACTGCGTCAGCAGACGGCGGATTGCCATGATCGGACGTCAAAAACGTCACCTTTCCGGTCTGCGCATCGCAGCAGGCGATGCGGCTTTCGAGCACAAACCCAAGTGTGTGGCCGGAGGGATGCCAGTTAAAGGCCGACTGGATATCACTCTCACTGTGGGTCAACTGGCGCGGCTCGCCGCCCTCAGGTGAGATAAGCCACAGCTGCACAACGCCGTTATCGTCCCGCATTAAAAACGCAATCTGCGTCCCCTGCGGATTGCTGCGTACCCAGTGGCGCGGCACGTTCACCAGCCCCGGATACGACTTCTGATGGGTGAAGGTTAAGCGGCGTTGCGTGATGCCCGCAGGAGGCGCGGGCATCGTCTCAGGCGTTCCCTGCAACGGCGCCTCGCCCGCCCGTTTCCAGCCCTGCTCATCTTTGGGGAGGTCCACAATAAACAGTTCAGGCACCTTTTCGCCTTTCGCAGACACCGTATCGCCGATAAACGCCAGCCTGTCGTTGCCCACCCAGCCCTCTTCATAGGCGCGGTTAATCTCATCGCTGCCCGGTTGCGGGTTCGGCGTTGTACGGCTTACCAGCACGCTCCAGAAGGTGCCAGCATATTCCCGCGGATGGTTCCCCTGTGGGTTTACCGGGCCGAAAGGCGCAGCTACCCCGACGTTACGCAAATCCAGCTTCGGATCGCGCTCGTGCAGCACATGGTCGTTGTAGGTAAAGCTGACGAACTGCCCGTTCGGGCTAAAAACGTGGACGTGGCTGCCGCCACGCAGCGCGCCAGCCGTGTAAGGCGCGGTGATATCCATCGCATCGAGATTGCTCACCTCGCCGTTGTGCACAATCACTCCCTGACGATGGTGAAAATCATACTGCCAGTCTGCATCGGGGTTTTTCGGGCCGTGGATAAATACATATTTATCCTCAGCAGGATGAACGGTTACCACGCCGACATGCGCGCCGTCAGCGGCACGGTAGATCACCTCAACCTCGCCCGTACTGACATTGACCCGCTCAATGGTTTTACCGGTAAACGACGCGCCGGACGGCCGCACGTCATAGACAAGCCACTGGCTGTCTGGCGTCCAGGTGTTGATATTGGTGAGCTGGTGGTGGCGGGAAGCGAAGGTGATTTGTTTCATAAGGATACCCTGATGCGCGGTTATCGCATCAGGGTAAAACATCCTAAGGCGTTAGCCTACTCGTTTCACGTCGCCCACCAGCAGGATGTAGGAGAGCGCGCCGATCAGCGCCACGGCAGAGATATACACCAGAGCCGGACCAAAGCCGTAGTCCTGCGCAAGGTAGCCGATAACCAGCGGCACGGTGATCCCGCCCAGCCCGCCAACGAAGTTAAACACGCCGCCGGTCAGGCCGATCAGACGCATCGGCGCCAGGGACGACACCAGAGACCAGGTGATGGAGGCAAAGCCGTTCCCGAAGAATGCCACCGCCATCAGGGTCATAATCCACACCGGATCGTTGGTGTAGTTCGCCCCCATGATGCAGGTAGAGATCAGCAGCCCACAGATAATCGGTGTTTTACGCGCCACGCCCAGCGAGAAGCCTTTTTTCACCAGCTTGTCCGCCAGCCAGCCCGAGAGCAGTACGCCGAAGAAGGCCGCCAGGAACGGCACGGTGGTCATAAAGCCCGCCTTCAGAGCGGTGATCCCTTTTTCCTGCGTCAGGTAGTTCGGGAACCAGGTGAGGAAGAACCACAGCGTGGAGGTCACCGCGAACTGACCCAGATACACGCCCACCAGCTTACGGTGGAAGACCAGCTTCCAGTCCGCTTTGGTTAACGGCTGGCGCGCCTCTTTTTTCACCGGAGCATCGCCATCTACCAGACCGCCACCGTCGCGGATGTAGTCCAGCTCGGCTTTGGTGATGCTTTTGGTCAGACGCGGCGGCTGATACACCTTGAACCAGATGAGCGACCAGATAATGCCGATCCCGCCGGTGACGATAAACACCCAGTGCCAGCTCAGCAGCTCCTGGATCCAGATTAACAGCGGCGTCAGAAATGCCAGGCCCACAAACTGCCCGGAGGTGTAAAAGCCTACGGCAGAGGCACGCTCATGTTCCGGGAACCAGCTGGTCACCATGCGGTTGTTGGTCGGGAACGCGGGCGCTTCAAACACCCCGGTGATGGCGCGCAGGCCAATCAGCGACATCAGCCCGGTGGCGAAGCCCTGGAACAGGGTCGCCACGGACCAGCCCAAAATAGCGATAAAGTAGGTCAGACGCGATCCCACGCGGTCAAGGAACCAGCCGCCGGGGATCTGACAGAGCGTATACAGCCAGGCAAACGCCGAGAAGACATAGCCCATTTCCGCTTTGGTGATGCCGAACTCTTCCTGAATATGGGCCGATGCCACGGCGAGGTTGGCGCGGTCGACATAGCAAATGACCACGGTAATAAAGATCATCATCAGCGTCAGGTAACGGCGACGCCCGGTTTTTGCAGCAGTAACTGGAATATCCATCGCAATCTGTCTCCAGATTTTGGGCATAGCGAAGCCGCTCACCATGCCCTGTAATTTACAGAGGGTTATATTTTTGTATGTATGATTTTTGCCCGGAGGCGCTTCGCTTACCGGGCCTACGGGAGAGTAGGCCGGATAAGCGAAGCGCCATCCGGCTTTACCACTCGGCTACGGAACCGTCCTCATGACGCCACAGTGGATTACGCCAGTCCGGCGTATTTTTACTCAGCTCAATGACTTTGGCTTCGTCAATTTCCACGCCAAGGCCCGGCTTCGTTAACGGTTTAAAGAAACCGCCTTCCATGCTGAAGTCTTCTTTGTTTTTCACAAAGTCGAGCAGCTCCGCGCCCTTGTTATAGTGAATGCCCATGCTTTGTTCCTGGAACACCGCATTGCGGGAGACGAAGTCCACGTGCAGACAGGCTGCCAGCGCAATCGGTCCAAGCGGACAGTGCGGCGCCAGCGCCACATCGTAGGCTTCTGCCATGCCGGCAATTTTGTAGCATTCGGTGATGCCGCCCGCGTGGGAGAGGTCCGGTTGCAGGATCGCAATGCCGCCCGCTTCCAGCACGCGTTTAAACTCGAAGCGCGAAAACATGCGCTCACCCGCCGCGATGGGAATGTGCGTCTGTTCTGCCAGTTTCGGATAGTATTCCGCCTGCTCGGCCAGTACAGGCTCTTCGATAAACAGCGGGCGATACGGCTCGAGCTCTTTAATCAGCACTTTGGCCATCGGCGCGCTGACGCGGCCGTGGAAGTCCAGGCCAAACTCAATCTCGTTGCCGAAAGCCTCGCGGATTTGCGCCACGGTGTTCACCGCCCGGTCTACCGCGCGCGAGTTGTCGATAACGCCCATCTCTTCGCAGCCGTTGAGTTTGAAGGTGTCAAAACCAATGTTGCGCAGCTGGCGGATACCGTCGATGACTTCCGCAGGGCGATCGCCGCCCACCCAGCTGTAGGCTTTGATTTTGTCACGCACCAGACCGCCCATTAATTGCCAGACCGGGGCATTCAGCACTTTGCCCTTGATATCCCACAGCGCCTGGTCGATACCGGCGATGGCGCTCATCAGGATCGGACCGCCACGGTAAAATCCCGCCCGATACATGACCTGCCACAGGTCGTTGATGCGCGCCGGATCCTGGCCAATCAGGTATTCACCCAGCTCGTGAACCGCGGCTTCAACCGTACGCGCACGGCCTTCAATCACCGGCTCGCCCCAGCCGACCACGCCTTCGTCGGTTTCGATTTTCAGGAACATCCAGCGCGGGGGTAAACGGTACGTGGTGAGTTTGGTTATTTTCATTGCACTGCCTCTCGATACGCTTTCACAAATGCTGTCGCCTGCCGGGCGGTACGCTCAACGGACTGGCCTGCACGATAGAGATCGCTGCCCAGCCCCGCGCCCACACAGCCCGCGTTTATCCACTGCACCAGGTTTTCCGGCGTGACGCCGCCCACGGCAAAGACCGGCACGCTGGCGGGTAAGACCGCCTTCAGCGCTTTGATGTAGTCCGGGCCAAAAGCCGACGACGGGAAAATTTTGAGCGACTGTGCGCCCGCATCGAGAGCGGAAAAGGCTTCTGTGGCGGTGGCACACCCCGGGCAAACGGTCATGCCGTAATCCACCGCCCGGCGGATGACCTCGGGGTTGATATTGGGTGTGACGATAAGCTTGCAGCCCATCTTCGCCAGGTCATCCACCTGCTCCGGCTGCAACACGGTTCCTGCGCCAATCAGCGCCTTATCACCAAACGCCGCCACCACTGCCGGAATGCTTTTTTCCCACGCCGGTGAGTTGAGCGGGATTTCCACCGCGTCGAACCCGGCGTCGATAACCGCGCCAACGTGCGCTAACGCCTCGTCGGGCGTGATGCCGCGCAAAATCGCGATAAGGGGAAGATCAGTTTGCCACTGCATGAGCGATGCTCCTTATGCCTGCCTGAAATGCCGTGTCGCCCTCCACCGCGGCAACATCCCGTCCGATAGCGTGGAACGCCTGGCGGTAACGAGACGTCAGCGATGAACCCGCGACGAGCGTGATGGTCTGCTGCCCGGCAAACGCGTCGCTCAGGGTGGCGACTTCGGCGCCAATCAGCAGGCCGGACAGAAATTCGCTAACCTGCTCGCGCGGAAGATTTCCCAGCACGTGCGAGGCGCGAACCTCAAAAAGTTGCGGCAAAACGGCAGGGGATGCGATCCCGCGCTCAAGCCCGGCGGCAAACGCCTCCGGCGAAGGGTTCTGCTCCGGCAAACCGGCCCCTACCAGCGAATGCGTAAGCAGCAAATGATGCAATTCGCCGGTCATCACGGTTCGAAAATCATGAATTTGCTCAGCATCGGCCTGGACCCATTTGCAGTGCGTCCCGGGCATGACGTAGACAGAAGAAGGAGAAAGGGTGCGCGCCCCGAGCAGCTGCGTCTCTTCGCCGCGCATTACGTTTTGGTTATCGTCGCGAGAGACGCATAAACCGGGAATAATCCAGACATTGTCGCCAACGGACGTTAACCGCTCACCAACGGCGGCGAAATGAACCGGAACCGACAGGTAAGGTGCGACCTTCCAGCCCACGTTACTGCCAACCATTCCGGCCATCACCACCGGCGTATTACCGTCGCGCCAGCTTTTTGTCACCTCTGCTAACACCGCTTCAGGGGATTTACCGTTCAGGCGCGTGACGCCTGCTTCCGATTGCCTGCTTTCCAGGCACTGCTCGCCCTGGTAGAGCCAGGCGCGCAGATTGGTCGATCCCCAGTCAATTGCGATGTAGCGTGATGTCATGTGATTTCCTTCAACCTTCGTGTCGAGCTGGCGATCATGGTTAGCGCCGCCTGCTCTGCCGCATCGCCGTCCTGATGCCGTATCGCATCGAACAGCGCTTTATGTTCCTGAAGCGTTTTCGGCATGTTGGCCTCATCGCCCATCCAGGTACGTTCAAATACTGCTCGCTGTAGCGAGCTGATCGCCACGCTAAGCTGCTGTAAAACCGGGTTATGCACCGACTGCAATACCGCCTCGTGATAGCGAATGTCCGCTTCGTTGAACGCCTCCCGATTCTGGTTATTGGCGATCATGTCGTTCAACGCTGACTCAATCTGTGCCAGGTCACCTGACGTTGCGCGCTCTGCTGCCCAGCGGGCAATGGCCGGTTCCACCAGATTTCGGACTTCGCTCATCGCGCCGATAAGCCGTGGGTCGTAGTCGTTTTCCAGTACCCATTGCAGAACATCGGTATCGAGGTAGTTCCACTGGTTACGCGGCGCAACAAACGCCCCGCGATAGCGCTTCATTTCAATCAGCCGCTTCGCCATTAGCGAGCGGAACACTTCCCGGATGATGTTGCGCGAGGTTTCAAACTCTTCGCACAGTTCGGCCTCTGCTGGCAGCGGCGAACCGGGAACGTATTTGCCACCCACAATCTGGGTGCCCAGCGTGATGACAATGCGATCGGTTTTATTGAGTGTCATGGAGAGTCCTTGTGCTCTGTAAGTCCATCACTACTTTACCGCGACCGCTGAATTTCGCCTCACTTTTGCAGTACAAACGTGAGGCCATTCGTCTTTGTCGTGGTGACAATGTAGTACAATCAGTTAATGTTGTACTACAATCCAGATCACAAAAAGAACAATTCGATAAATTCAGGGCAAAAAAAAGCCCCGGTTGATAACCGGGGCTGATGATTTAAGCGTTTGTTACGACAGAACGAATTTCTCGATCGCCCAGGCAACGCCGTCTTCCAGGTTAGATTTGGTAACGAAGTTCGCCACGTCTTTTACCGATGGGATCGCGTTATCCATCGCCACGCCCATGCCCGCATACTCGATCATCGCAATATCGTTTTCCTGGTCGCCCAGCGCCATGATCTCCTCAGGCTTAATGCCCAGCGCATCGGCAAGCGATTTCACGCCCGTGCCTTTATTGACGCGTTTATCAAGGATTTCGAGGAAGTACGGCGCGCTTTTCAGCACGGTGTATTTCTCTTTTACCTCAGCCGGAATGCGTGAGATGGCTTTGTCGAGGATCGCGGGTTCGTCGATCATCATCACTTTCAGGAACTGGGTTGCCGGATCCATGTTTTCCGCTTCGCAGAACACCAGTGGAATGGTTGCAACGTAGGACTCGTGCACCGTGTAGTAGCTGATATCGCGGTTGGCGGTGTAAAGCGTATTACGATCGAGCGCGTGGAAGTGGGAGCCTACTTCGCGGGACAGTTTTTCCAGGAACAGGTAGTCATCATAGCTCAGTGCAGTTTGCGCCACCGTGCTGCCATCGGCTGCCTTTTGCACCAGTGCGCCGTTATAGGTGATGCAGTAATCGCCAGGCTGGTTCATGTGCAGCTCTTTCAGGTAGCTGTGCACCCCGGCATACGGGCGTCCGGTGGTGAGCACGACGTTCACGCCTTTTTCGCGTGCAGCGGCGATCGCGTTTTTAACGGCTGGAGAGATGGTGTGGTCCGGCAGCAGCAGCGTGCCGTCCATATCGATTGCAATGAGTTTGATGGCCATGAGGTCCCCGGGATAAATGAGTGCTACCTCATGCTAACGCGATTAAGCCCACAAAAATAGAGCTACTTTGCGCAACAAAAAGCCCCTTTTACGTTTATCCCGGGAACGGGAACTCACTCGCGGGTGAGAACAATTTTGCCAAACGCGCCGCGATCCAGATGTTCAAGCGCCTGTTCCAGCTCGTCAAAGCGGTAGCGATGCTCAATCACCGGTTTTAAGCCAGTGACGTCAACGGCACGGACAAAATCTTCCAGCGCCCGACGGTGTCCAACCCCAATCCCCTGAATGACGGGGGATTTCAGCAACAGTTCGCTCGCGGGCAGCGAAATGTCTGTCCCGGCCAGCACGCCAATCACTGAGATACGCCCGTGAACGGCAACGGCGCGCAGGGAATGCTTCAGGTTCTCGCCTCCCACGGTTTCAATGATATGGTCAATGCCGCGATCCTGCGTGAGTACCAACGCATTTTCAGCCCAGTCGCCTTTCAGCCGGTTAATGCCCTGGCTGGCGCCCAGTTTTTTGGCCAGCGCCAGTTTTTCATCACTCCCCGACGTGACAATCACCTCGGCGCCGTGCGCTTTTGCTATCTGCAAAGCGAATAGCGCCACGCCGCCCGTCCCCTGTACCAGCACCGATTGCCCGGCGCGTAAATGACCGCGCTCCACCAGCGCGAACCATGCGGTAAGCCCTGCGCAAGGAAGCGTGCTGGCCTCAGCGTCATTCAGGCTTTCCGGGGAGGCCACCAGCGCGTTTTCACTCACAATCACATATTCAGCCAGCATGCCCTGGAAGTATCCACCGGACGTTTTGTAGGGCAAATCACGCGCGTCTGCCTGCGGCTTGCCGTCGATCCACTCGGGGAAAAAGGTTGAGATGACGCGTGCGCCAGGTTTGAAGCGTGTCACCCCGTCGCCAATGCTGTCCACCACGCCCGCCATGTCAGACGCCGGGGTAAACGGGAAGGAAAGCGGAATCGGCATCGTGCCTTCGATAACCATTTTATCCCGGTAGTTGAGCGCAACGGCATTTACCCGTACGCGGACCTCACCCGGGCCTGGCTGTGGAACAGGCTCCTGAACAAGCTGAAGGCTCTCGCGCCCAAGGGCGTTCATTGACCAGCGCTGCATTGTTTCTGTCATTTTTTTCTCCTGTCATCAGATGATTTTCAGTTCTGACAGTCTACCGTTGACACTGTGTCGCCAGTGGCGATAAGTTTTCCCACTATTGATGACCAAAAAGATACAATCAGTTCATGACCGATACGCTGAAAGATATTCCCGTTTTCGTTGCCTCCGTAGAAGCAGGAAGTTTTGCGCAGGCCGCCGTCCGTCTGCATTTGTCGCGCTCGGCGGTAGGAAAAAGTATTGCTCGTCTTGAAGAGAGGCTGGGGGTTCGTCTGTTTCATCGGACCACGCGCAGTCAGAGGCTGACCGATAACGGCGCGCTTTTTTATGAACGCTGCCTGCGCGCGCTGGAGGAGATTCGTGGCGCTGAATCGCTGCTTGAAACCGGAAATCATCAGGTCAGCGGACGGCTGCGGGTTGCCATGCCGGTGCTGTTTGGTCGTCAGTGTATCGCCCCGCTACTCACAGAGCTGACGCAGGAACACCCCGGACTTGAGCTTGAAATGTCCTTCAGCGACCGCATCGTGGATCTCGTAGAAGAAGGGTTTGATATGGCGGTGCGCAATGGCACCCTGGCTGACAGCGCCGTGCTGGTCGCCAGAAGGCTGGGTGAGCACCGAATGGTTCTGTGTGCCGCGCCGGATTATCTGCATAAGAATGGCCAGCCGCAGGCCGTTGATGATTTACGCCAGCATACGGCCATTAACTACACGCGTGCGGGCAGAGTCTTACCCTGGCAGCTGATGGATTATGATGGCACGTCGCGCACGTTTATTCCCCGCTCATCACTCAATATGGATGATTTACAGGCGATCTGCGACGCGGCGCTGGCCGGCCACGGCCTTGCGTGGTTACCCTGCTGGATGGTCATCAAAGAAATTCAGCAGGGGAACCTTGTCCCGCTCTTAAATCAGGCCCCGGATGTACGCTTCGACGTTCATGCCGTCTGGCAGCAGACGCCGCACCTGCCGCTAAGGGTTAGAATTGCCATAGATAAGCTGGCGAGCCGTTTACCGGCAGTGATGTCGCTGGACTTTCCTGCGTCCATAAAAAAGCCGCGCTAAAGCGCGGCCAGTTATGTTGCCGTAAAGCGACGATTAGATATCGATATTCGCCGCCTTCAGGGCGTTCTCTTCGATGAACGCACGACGTGGTTCAACCGCATCGCCCATCAGGGTGGTGAACAGCTGATCCGCTGCAATCGCGTCTTTAACGGTGACGCGCAGCATGCGACGGCTTTCCGGATCCATGGTGGTTTCCCACAGCTGATCCGGGTTCATTTCGCCCAGACCTTTATAACGCTGAATAGAGAGGCCACGACGGGATTCTTTCACCAGCCATTCCAGCGCCTGCTCGAAGCTGGCTACCGGCTGACGACGCTCGCCACGTTCGATAAACGCATCTTCTTCGATCAGACCACGCAGCTTCTCGCCGAGGGTGCAGATACGGCGGTATTCCGGACCGGTCACAAATTCGTGCTCCAGCGGGTAGTCGGTATCGACGCCGTGGGTACGCACGCGCACAATCGGCTCGAACTGCTGTTCAGCGTTCTGCTGAACGTCGAACTTCCACTGGCTGCCGTGCTGCTCTTTCTCGTTCAGCTCGCTCACCAGGGTATTCACCCAGCGGGTTACGGCCTGCTCGCTGCTCAGATCGGCTTCGGTCAGGGTTGGCTGATAAATCAGCTCCTTCAGCAGCGCTTTCGGATAGCGGCGCTCCATGCGGCCAATCATTTTCTGCGTGGCGTTGAACTCGGAGACCAGACGCTCCAGCGGCTCGCCGGCCAGCGCTGGTGCGCTGGAGTTCGCGTGCAGGGTCGCGCCGTCAAGGGCGATCGCGATTTGGTACTGATCCATCGCCTCGTCATCCTTAATGTACTGTTCCTGCTTGCCTTTTTTCACCTTGTACAGCGGTGGCTGCGCAATGTAGACGTGACCGCGCTCAACGATTTCCGGCATCTGACGATAGAAGAAGGTCAACAGCAGCGTACGAATGTGCGAGCCGTCGACGTCCGCATCGGTCATGATGATGATGCTGTGATAGCGCAGCTTGTCCGGGTTGTACTCGTCGCGCCCAATGCCGCAGCCGAGCGCGGTAATGAGCGTCGCCACTTCCTGAGAAGAGAGCATCTTGTCGAAGCGTGCTTTCTCAACGTTAAGGATTTTACCCTTCAGCGGCAGGATCGCCTGGTTCTTACGGTTACGGCCCTGTTTCGCAGAACCGCCCGCGGAGTCCCCTTCCACGAGGTACAGTTCAGACAGCGCCGGGTCGCGTTCCTGGCAGTCAGCCAGCTTGCCCGGCAGGCCTGCCAGGTCCAGCGCGCCTTTACGACGGGTCATTTCACGGGCTTTACGCGCCGCTTCACGGGCACGTGCCGCATCAATAATTTTGCCCACCACGATTTTCGCGTCGGACGGGTTTTCCAGCAGGTATTCGCTCAGCAGTTCGTTCATCTGCTGCTCAACCGCCGATTTCACCTCAGAAGAGACCAGCTTGTCTTTGGTCTGAGAGGAGAACTTCGGATCCGGCACCTTCACGGAGACCACGGCAATCAGGCCTTCACGGGCATCGTCGCCGGTGGCGCTGACTTTCGCTTTTTTGCTGTAGCCTTCTTTGTCCATGTAGGCGTTCAGGGTACGGGTCATCGCCGCGCGGAAGCCCGCAAGGTGAGTACCGCCGTCGCGCTGCGGAATGTTGTTGGTAAAGCAGTAGATGTTTTCCTGGAAACCGTCGTTCCACTGCAATGCCACTTCGACGCCGATACCGTCTTTTTCGGTAGAGAAGTAGAAGATATTCGGGTGAATTGGCGTTTTGTTCTTGTTCAGATACTCAACGAACGCCTTGATACCGCCTTCGTAGTGGAAGTGGTCTTCTTTGTTGTCGCGTTTGTCGCGCAGACGAATCGACACGCCGGAGTTCAGGAACGACAGTTCGCGCAGGCGTTTCGCCAGGATGTCGTACTCAAACTCGGTAACGTTGGTGAAGGTTTCGAGGCTCGGCCAGAAACGCACCATGGTGCCGGTTTTATCGGTATCACCCGTCACGGCCAGCGGAGCGTCAGGCACGCCGTGCTGGTAGATCTGACGGTGAATTTTGCCTTCGCGCTGGATAACCAGCTCCAGCTTCTGCGACAGGGCGTTTACCACGGAAACGCCTACGCCGTGCAGACCGCCGGAAACCTTATAGGAGTTATCATCGAACTTACCGCCTGCGTGCAGCACGGTCATGATCACTTCCGCAGCCGATACGCCCTCTTCCGGGTGAATACCGGTTGGGATGCCACGACCGTCATCGGTAACGGACACGGAGTTGTCCGCATGGATCGTGACCACGATGTCTTTACAGTGACCCGCGAGCGCTTCGTCGATAGCGTTATCTACCACCTCGAATACCATGTGGTGCAGACCGGTGCCGTCATCCGTGTCGCCGATATACATACCCGGGCGCTTACGCACCGCATCCAGCCCTTTCAGGACTTTGATACTGGAGGAGTCATAAGAATTCGACATCAACGTTTCTCGCTCATTTCAACTTGGGTTAATCCGTTATTTTACCCTTTTCCACGGTAAACATCTTCGAATTTTCGTCCGACATGTCCATAACGTGTTCAGCGCTAATGGCGCTGACGAAAACCTGCGACTGCGTGGCTTTTAAGCGGCTGGCAAGCAGCCCGCGCCGCGCGTCGTCAAGTTCCGAGGCAAAATCATCTATCAGGTACAGGCAGCGTCGCCCGCTTTCGCGGGTGAGGAACTCACCCTGCGCCAGGCGTAGCGCGCACATCAGGAGCTTCAGCTGCCCGCGCGACAGCGTATCTTCCACCGGCGCACCGTCAGCACGAATGCGGAAATCCGCCTTGTGCGGGCCGTGCGCGGTGTAGGTCAACATGCGGTCGCGCTCGAAGCTTCTCTCTAACACCTCGGCATAATCCGTCTCTTTCTCCCAGCCGCGCTGGAAGGAGAAGGTAAGAGAGAACTCGGGTAAAAACTGTTTGCAGGTGTCGGCCATGTCTTCGGCGATACCTGCGCTGTATTCGGCACGCCAGCGGCTGATCTGTTCCGCGAGAGGGATGAGTTCCATGTCCCACGGACGCAGCTGGGCATAGCGCGTGACCTGGCGCAACGCGGCGTTACGCTGTTTAAGCAGACGCTTCAGGTTGCTCCAGGCGTTAAAGAAACCGGCTTCATTGTGAAAGCATCCCCAGTCGAGGAACGCTCTTCTGTATTTGGGGCCGCCGTTGAGTAAAGTAAACCCCTCGGGCGTAATCAGCTGCATTGGCATCAGTAGCGCCAGCTCCGCCACCTTGTGGCCGTCGGTGCCATCGATGCGCACCTTGCTGTCGCCCTGCTTGTCTTTGGTCAGGCCGATGGCGGTTTCCCGCTCTGCGCCCTGCAAACGCCCGTGCAGAACAAAAGAGTCCTGCTCGTGGCGAATCACGCGACCAATTTGCAAACTGCGAAACGCCCGGCCATGGCCGAGCGTATAGATGGCTTCCAGCACGCTGGTTTTGCCGCTGCCGTTCGCGCCAACCAGGAAGTTAAAGCCGGGGGATAAAGCGAGATCCGCGCTTTCGATATTGCGAAAGTCGCGGATCAACAGACGGGTGAGCGACATTACAGTCTCATTGGCATGACAACATAAGCCGCGCTTTGGCTGGCCGCATCTTCAATCTGTACGCTCGAAACGGAGTCGGTCAGCAGAATACGCACATTCTCGCATTTCAGTGCATTGAGCACATCCAGCACGTAGCTGACGTTGAAGCCGATTTCCATCTCAGCCCCGGCGTAGGTGACGTCCAGAATCTCTTCTGCCTCTTCCTGCTCCGGGTTGTTGGCGGTGATTTTGATCTGGTTTTCACTCACGTACAGACGTACGCCGCGGAATTTCTCGTTCGAGAGAATGGCCGCGCGGGCAAACGCCTGCTTAAGGATATCGCAGCCCGCTTCCAGCGTTTTATCCGGGTTCTTCGGCAATACACGGCGATAATCCGGGAAACGACCGTCAACCAGCTTCGACGTAAAGACAAAATCACCCACGTGGGCACGGATGTTATTGCTGCCAATCTGCACCCGCAGCGGCGTGTCACCGCCGTCGAGCATACGCATCAGTTCAATCACGCCTTTACGCGGCACGATCACCGAATGGTTCGGCAGCGAGTCGCCAATCGGCATGGAACAGACCGCCAGACGGTGGCCGTCGGTGGCCACGGTACGCAGCTCTTCACCTTCGGTTTCGAACAGCATGCCGTTTAAGTAGTAACGAACGTCCTGATGCGCCATGGAGAACTGCGTGGCTTCAATCAGACGCTTCATCGTCGCCTGCGGCAGGGTAAATTCAACTTCGCTCTGCCAGTCGTCCAGGTTCGGGAAATCCGCAGCGGGCAGCGTGGAAAGGGAGAAACGGCTGCGGCCAGAGCGCACCAGCATGCGGTCGCCCTCCAGCTGCACGGCGATTTCAGCGCCTTCCGGCAACCCACGGCAGATATCAAAGAATTTACGTGCCGGAACCGTGGTCGCGCCCGCGTCGTGCGGCTGAGTCAGCGTAACGCGCGCGATCATTTCCATTTCCAGATCTGTGCCGGTCAGCGACAGCGTACCGTCCGCGACCTGAAGCAGCAGGTTTCCAAGAATAGGCAGCGTTGGGCGGCCGCCTAACGGGCCACTCACCTGTTGCAGCGGCTTTAATAAATGTTCACGTTCAACGGTAAATTTCATAGCGTCACGATGATAATGTTCTGATTAAATTGGAAAAATCTTCTTTTATGTCGTGGCTTTCTTCGCGTAACTGCTCAATCTTGCGACAAGCGTGCAGCACGGTCGTATGGTCACGGCCACCAAACGCATCGCCGATTTCCGGCAGGCTGTGGTTGGTTAGCTCTTTTGCCAGCGCCATCGCCATCTGACGCGGACGCGCCACCGAGCGGGAACGACGTTTAGACAGTAAATCTGCCACTTTGATCTTGTAGTACTCAGCCACCGTCTTTTGAATATTGTCGATAGTGACCAGTTTTTCCTGCAATGCCAACAAATCGCGCAGCGCTTCACGCACAAAATCGATGGTGATCGCACGACCGGTGAAATTGGCGTTAGCGATAACGCGGTTCAGCGCGCCCTCCAGCTCACGAACGTTGGAGCGCAGGCGCTTGGCAATAAAGAACGCCACTTCGCCCGGCAGGCGAATGTCGTTCTCGTCGGCTTTTTTCATCAGGATCGCGACGCGGGTTTCCAGCTCCGGTGGCTCGATCGCCACGGTCAGGCCCCAGCCGAAGCGGGATTTCAGACGATCTTCAACGCCGTTGATCTCTTTAGGATAACGATCCGAGGTCAAAATGATCTGCTGATTGCCTTCCAGCAGGGCGTTAAAGGTGTGGAAAAACTCTTCCTGCGATCGTTCTTTATTGGCAAAGAACTGAATGTCATCGATCAGCAGCGCATCAACGGAACGGTAGTAGCGTTTAAACTCTTCGATCGCATTGTTTTGCAGGGCTTTTACCATGTCCTGAACGAAGCGCTCGGAGTGCATATACACCACTTTCGCATTCGGCTTACGCGCCATAATGCCGTTACCCACCGCGTGCAGAAGGTGCGTTTTACCGAGACCCGTGCCGCCATAAAGAAACAGCGGGTTATACGCGCCACCGGGGTTATCAGCAACCTGGCGAGCCGCCGCGCGCGCCAGCTGGTTCGACTTACCTTCAACGAAGTTATCGAACGTGTGCTTCACGTTCACGTTAGAGCGGTAGGTAGGCTCAGCGGGGGCAGGAACGTTATCCCAGCCCTGACGAGCCGGTGCAACGCGGGGCGCTGGAACGGGCGCCGCCTGTGCAGGGGCTGCCACATTGACAACTTCACGAACGGTTTGGGTGACCGGCTTTGTGCCCACTTCAAAACGCAGCTGTGGGGCATCTGACCCGCAAAAATCGTTCAGCAGTCCATTGATGTTATTAAGGTATTTATCCCTTACCCAATCGAGCACGAAACGGTTTGGCGCATACAAAGCCAGCGTGTTATCGCTCAGTTCCGCCTGCAACGGGCGGATCCACATACTGAATTCTGTGGCTGGTAACTCATCCTGCAATCGGGCAAGACACTGCTGCCAAAGCGAAAGTGACACGGCGGACTCCACTCGAACAATAAAAGAAAACTATTGAATATTCATGATTGTTGGCGCACATCGACATGACCCCATCAGGGTGATGTGCGAACCGCTATCTGCGGTTATACACGCTATCGTTGATACAACCTGAACGATGTTGTGTTTATGCCCGACCAGGATCGCTGGATCCCGATCGGGACCGCGGATCATAGCCTAAACTGAGCCAGAGATCTTCTGTTTCTCACAGATTCTTCCCGATTTATCCACAGGATGATCCGGAATCGGGTAAGTGTAAACGATCCTGACGCGAGTGCCCCGCGATTTAGCCCGCATATTGGAAAATTTAATGAGCACAGACGATTTTTGGCTTAAATGATCTAACGAAGATCCGGGACGATCCTTGCGCTTTGTGGATGACTCCGTATAATCCTCGACCCGGCGCGTGATGCTCATCTTCCTGCGTCGTCCGTTGCTCATTTTCCACGCGAAATCGTGCGGAAATACGCGGGAAATAAGGAAAGAGAATTGACTCCGGAGTGTACAATTATTACAATCCGGCCTCTTTAATCACCCACGGCTTCGGCGTCCGTCATTCGAAACTCGGTCGGGCATCCGCAAAAGTCATGAATTTTTTCAAGTTTAGGTAGAAATCGCCATGAAACGCACTTTTCAACCGTCTGTACTGAAGCGCAACCGTTCTCACGGCTTCCGTGCTCGTATGGCTACTAAAAATGGTCGTCAGGTTCTGGCACGTCGTCGTGCTAAAGGCCGCGCTCGTCTGACCGTTTCCAAGTAATAAAGCTAACCCCTGAGTGGTTAAGCTCGCATTTCCCAGGGAGTTACGTTTGTTAACTCCCACTCATTTCACTTTCGTCTTCCAGCAGCCATTACGGGCTGGCACGCCGCAAATCACCATCCTCGGCCGCCAAAATTCGCTGGGGCATCCCCGTATCGGTCTCACAGTCGCCAAGAAAAACGTTAAGCGTGCGCATGAACGCAACCGGATTAAACGTCTGACGCGTGAAAGCTTCCGTTTACGTCAGCACGAACTGCCTTCTATGGATTTCGTGGTGGTGGCTAAAAAAGGGGTTGCCGACCTCGATAACCGTGCTCTCTCGGAAGCGTTGGAAAAATTATGGCGCCGCCACTGTCGCCTGGCTCGCGGGTCCTGATAGCCCTTATCAGGGTCTATCAACGCCTGATTAGTCCGCTACTCGGGCCACATTGCCGTTTCACCCCTACGTGCTCAAGCTACGGAATTGAGGCATTGCGCAGGTTTGGAGTGATAAAAGGCAGTTGGTTGACGGTGAAACGCGTATTAAAATGCCACCCTTTACACCCAGGTGGAGACGACCCCGTCCCTCCAGGACCCTTTGATACCAGAGAACACTAACGATGGATTCGCAACGCAATCTTCTTATCATCGCTTTGTTGTTCGTGTCTTTCATGATCTGGCAGGCATGGGAGCAGGATAAAAATCCTCAACCCCAGCAGCAGACCACGCAGACCACGACCACCGCAGCGGGTAGCGCCGCCGACCAGGGCGTACCGGCCAGTGGCCAGGGGAAACAGATTACGGTTAAGACCGATGTGCTTGAGCTGACTATCAACACCCGTGGTGGTGATGTTGAGCAGGCGCTGCTGTTGACCTACCCGAAAGAGCTGAAGTCTACCGAACCGTTCCAGTTACTGGAAACCACGCCTGAATTTATCTACCAGGCACAGAGCGGCCTGACCGGTCGTGATGGCCCGGATAACCCGGCTAACGGTGCGCGTCCACTGTATAACGTCGAAAACGACACGTTTGTGCTGGCTGATGGTCAGAACGAACTGGTTATTCCGATGACCTACACCGACGCGGCAGGCAACACCTTCACCAAAACCTTCACCCTGAAACGCGGTGAGTATGCGGTGAACGTGGGCTACAGCGTGCAGAACGCCGGTGCGAAACCGCTGGAAATCTCTACCTTTGGTCAGCTGAAGCAGTCCATCAATCTGCCGTCTCACCGTGACACCGGAAGCAGCAACTTTGCGCTGCATACCTTCCGTGGCGCGGCATACTCCACGCCAGATACCAAGTACGAGAAATACAAATTCGACACCATTGCCGATAACGAAAACCTGAACGTCAGCTCTAAAGGCGGCTGGGTCGCAATGCTGCAACAGTATTTCGCGACGGCGTGGGTACCGAACAACGACGGTACGAATAACTTCTACACCGCGAACCTCGGCAACGGTATTGCAGCCATCGGCTACAAATCTCAGCCGGTTCTGGTACAGCCGGGTCAAACCGGTAAGCTGGCAAGCACCCTGTGGGTCGGTCCGGAAATCCAGGACAAAATGGCTGCCGTTGCGCCGCACCTGGATCTGACCGTTGATTACGGTTGGTTGTGGTTCATCTCTCAGCCGCTGTTTAAGCTGCTGAAGTTCATCCACAGCTTCCTGGGTAACTGGGGCTTCTCCATCATCGTTATCACCTTTATCGTTCGTGGCATCATGTACCCGCTGACGAAAGCGCAGTACACCTCCATGGCGAAGATGCGTATGCTACAGCCGAAGATTCAGGCTATGCGTGAGCGTCTGGGCGATGACAAACAGCGTCAAAGCCAGGAGATGATGGCCCTGTATAAAGCAGAGAAAGTAAACCCACTGGGTGGTTGCTTCCCGCTGCTGATTCAGATGCCAATCTTCCTTGCGCTGTACTACATGCTGATGGGTTCCGTTGAGCTGCGCCACGCGCCGTTCGCCCTGTGGATCCATGACCTGTCCGCACAGGACCCGTACTACATCCTGCCGATCCTGATGGGCGTGACGATGTTCTTCATCCAGAAGATGTCTCCGACCACCGTGACCGACCCGATGCAGCAGAAGATCATGACCTTTATGCCGGTCATCTTCACCGTGTTCTTCCTGTGGTTCCCGTCAGGTCTGGTGCTGTACTATATCGTCAGCAACCTGGTGACCATCATCCAGCAGCAGCTGATTTACCGTGGTCTGGAAAAACGTGGCCTGCATAGCCGCGAAAAGAAAAAGTCCTGATTCGGTAAGTTAACGCTAAAATAAGGGCGGTCGATTGACCGCCTTTTTTATTTGTATTGAACGAGAGCAACCATGAGCCATAACGACACTATCGTCGCCCAGGCAACCCCACCGGGACGCGGTGGTGTAGGCATTCTGCGTATCTCCGGCCTGAAGGCGCGTGAGGTGGCCGAAGCGGTGCTGGGTAAACTGCCAAAGCCGCGCTACGCTGATTATCTGCCGTTTAAAGATGCCGACGGCACCCCGCTGGACCAGGGCATCGCGCTGTGGTTCCCCGGCCCGAACTCCTTTACCGGCGAAGACGTGCTGGAACTTCAGGGCCACGGCGGTCCGGTGATCCTCGACCTGCTGTTAAAACGTATTCTGACCCTGCCTGGCCTGCGCATTGCGAAGCCGGGCGAATTCTCCGAGCGTGCGTTCCTGAACGACAAGCTCGACCTGGCGCAGGCCGAAGCGATTGCTGACCTGATCGACGCCAGCTCCGAACAGGCGGCCCGCTCCGCGCTGAACTCGTTGCAGGGCGCGTTTTCTGCACGCGTAAATCATCTTGTGGAAGCACTTACTCACCTGCGAATCTATGTCGAAGCGGCTATCGACTTCCCGGACGAGGAGATCGACTTCCTTTCTGACGGCAAAATCGAAGCCCAGCTGAACCAGGTGATGAACGATCTGGATGCTGTCCGCGCCGAAGCGCGCCAGGGCAGCCTGCTGCGTGAAGGCATGAAGGTGGTCATTGCCGGACGCCCTAACGCCGGGAAATCGAGCCTGCTGAACGCCCTGGCGGGCCGTGAAGCGGCGATCGTCACCGACATCGCCGGCACCACCCGCGACGTACTGCGCGAGCATATCCATATCGACGGCATGCCGCTGCACATCATTGATACCGCCGGCCTGCGCGATGCGAGCGATGAAGTCGAGCGTATCGGCATCGAACGCGCCTGGCAGGAGATTGAGCAGGCCGATCGCGTGCTGTTTATGGTAGACGGCACCACGACCGACGCCGTAGACCCGGCAGAGATTTGGCCGGACTTTATTGCCCGTCTACCTGCCAAACTGCCGATCACCGTAGTGCGCAACAAGGCAGACGTGACCGGCGAAACGCTGGGCCTCAGTGATGTGAATGGTCACTCACTTATTCGCCTGTCGGCCCGTACCGGGGAAGGCGTAGAAGACCTGCGTAACCATCTCAAACAGAGCATGGGCTTCGACACCAGCATGGAGGGTGGCTTCCTGGCGCGTCGTCGTCACTTGCAGGCGCTGGAAGAGGCGGCTCGCCACCTTGAGCAGGGCAAAGCCCAGCTGATCGGCGCGTGGGCCGGTGAGCTGCTGGCGGAGGAACTGCGTCTGGCGCAGCAGAATCTGAGCGAGATCACCGGGGAATTTACGTCCGACGATCTGCTGGGACGGATTTTCTCAAGCTTCTGTATTGGTAAGTAATTCCCGTTAGTACAGGGTGATTTCCTCCAGGGAAATCACCATTGTCCAAATGGCAACTCGCTTTATTCCCTCCATGCCCCCTATCCTGCATGCCTGCATCCATGGGGGATTTATGGCTCGTTTTCTGTTCTGTAGTTTTGCACTCGTTCTGCTTTATCCATCCGGCATTGATATGTATCTGGTGGGGCTACCGCATATTGCCCGCGATCTGGGGGCCAGCGAGGCGCAGCTGCACATCGCGTTTTCGGCTTACCTTGGGGGGATGGCGTCGTCGATGGTGTTTGCCGGGAAAATCGCGGATAAAGCCGGTCGTCAGCCCGTCGCCATTACGGGTGCGGTTATCTTTGCGCTGGCATCGGTCCTGTGTTCAATGGCTCAGGAAAGCACAATGTTCCTGGCAGGGCGCTTTATTCAGGGCATTGGCGCGGGTGGATGCTACGTGGTGGCGTTTGCCATTCTTCGCGATACCTTAAGCGCCCAGCGCCGCGCCAGGGTGCTGTCGATGCTGAACGGCATTACCTGCATCATCCCGGTGCTGGCGCCGGTCGTGGGCTACCTGATCATGCTGAAATTTCCATGGCAGAGCCTTTTCTGGACCATGGCCACCATGGGCACTATCGTCTTTATTCTGTCCGTGACGGTGCTGAAAGAGACCCATCCCGGTTCGCAGCAGATGCACCACGCTGCTACCTTTCATCCGGCTGAAAAGCTTCTGAATCGCTTTTTCCTGAGCCGCCTGACCATCATCACGCTCAGCGTGGCGGTGATCCTCACCTATGTAAACGTTTCCCCGGTGTTATTGATGGAAACGATGGGCTTCGATCGCGGTGAGTATTCGACGATGATGGCGCTCAATGCAATGGTCAGCATGGTGGTTTCATTCTCGATGCCCTTTGCACTCAATATTTTCCGCCAGCGCACGATGATGCTCACTTCACAGACGCTGTTTCTCGCCGCCGGCGTGATTCTGGCGACCGCCACCTCACACGCGCTGATGCTGGTGAGTATGACCCTGATCTGCGCCGGATTCTCCGGCGGCTTCGGCGTGGCGATGAGTCAGGCGCTTGGTCCGTTCTCACTGCGGGCTGGCGTGGCAAGCTCGGTGCTGGGCATTGCGCAGGTCTGCGGTTCGTCGCTGTGGATTTGGCTGGCGGCAGTGATCGGCCTTCACGCGCTGAATATGCTGATCGGGGTGCTGATTGGCTGTAGCATACTTAGCATTATCTTACTTATGGTCATCCAGCCCGCGGCGCACTATGAAGAAGCCCATCAGCAGTCTCGATCTTAATCTTTTACTTTGCCTGCAACTGTTGTTGCAGGAGCGCAGCGTCACCAAAGCCGCGAAGCGGATGAACGTGACGCCGTCCGCGGTGAGTAAATCGCTGGCGAAGCTGCGCGACTGGTTCGACGATCCGCTGTTTGTAAAAACGCCTTTAGGACTACTGCCCACGCCGCTGACGGTGAGCCTGGAACAGGACCTGGCCGACTGGATGCAGATTGGTAATCAGATCGTCGATAAATCTCACCACAGCTCTCCTGGCGGGCTCAAGTTTGTGCTCGCCGCCGAAACGCCGCTGATGCTGATTCGCTTTAACACCCTGCTGGAGCAGGTGAATCAGCGCTACCCGCAGGCGACGGTGAAGTTGCGCCAGTGGGATTACGATTCGCTGGACGCCATTACGCGCGGGGAGGTCGACCTCGGTTTTACCGGCCGCGAAACGCACCCGCGCTCCCGCGAGCTGCTGAAGCTGATGCCGTGGTTTATTGACTACGAAATCCTGTTCAGCGACCGTCCGTGCGTCTATTTGCGAGAAGACCATCCGGCACTTCGCGAAGCGTGGAACCTCGAGACGTTTCTGCGCTACCCGCACATCAGCATCTTCTGGGAGCGCAGCGATACCTGGGCGCTTGATGAAGTGCTAAAGGAGATGGGCCGCGAGCGCAACGTCGCCATGTGCCTGCCCGGCTTTGAACAGTCGATGTTTGTGGCGGCCCAGCCGGACCACAACTGCATTGCCACTGCGCCTTACTACTGCCATCACTACAATCAACTCCACCAGCGTAAACTGGTCTGCCTTCCCATTCCCATCGATGAGGCACAGGCAGAAAAGTTGACCGTCCCCTTCACGCTCATCTGGCATAAGCGGAACAGCCATAATCCGAAAATTATCTGGCTGCGCGAAACCATAAAAGCCCTGTATACCGCGCCAGGTCAGGTTTTTGCCTAAGATAATGTAAAGTTCGGTCCTCAGGCTTCTCTTATTTCTATTTACTGATTAAAACAGAAGCTGAGTTAAGCGATAATTATGTAACCGTTTAACCGACTACGACCATTATCAAGGAGCGAAAAATGGCTACGCACTTTGCACGAGGAACATTAGCGGAAGGGCATCTCGTATCGGCCAGAATGTCTTCAGCCTGCCACAGTGAGGCGCTCAAGCTACCTGAACACCGCAGGACGCGGTTTTTAGCATCCAGAGCACTTCTCGCAGAACTGCTTTTTATGCTGTACGGCACCAGCGAATTACCGGACATACTCAACCAGCCAGAAGGTCGCCCGGTTTTTGCGGACCCGGCACTCCCCCATTTTTCCATTGCGTACACCGGCAACATTGTTGGCGTCGCGCTGACCACCGAAGGCGATTGCGGGCTGGATATGGAGTTGCAACGCGTCACGCGCAGCTTCCACGGGGCTAACGCGCTTGATGAATACCCGCTCTCAAGCAATGAAATGCTGTGGATACGTAACCAGAACGACCCCGTTGAAGCCAGAGCGCAGCTCATTACCCTTCGCCAGAGCATCCGCAAACTGAGCGGTGCGGCGTCAGACGACGCCAGCCTGTTGCAGCTGCTGCCTGGCTCCGGACGCCTGCGGGCCACAAAAGCCTCGCTGGTAGAGGCGCTCAGCGACGCTGAGGACGTGTTGATCTGGTCTGTTGCGGTGAGTCCCGCCATCGAACGGCTGAAAATCTGGGAATTTGACAGTATTCGCGGTTGGCGTAGTCTTCCGGATGTCCCCGAGCGCGCCAACGAGCCCGCCGCGCGCCTGATGCGATTAACCAGTTTACCGGCAGAAAAAGCATACACCCATAGCTGATCCGTCCAGGATCATCATGATGAAACAGGAGTAATCATGTCTGATACGTTGAAAGTTGTTACGTTACTGGGAAGCCTGCGCAAAGGTTCTTTTAACGGGATGGTTGCCCGTACGCTGCCGCAGCTGGCGCCTGCGGGAATGGAAATCAGTGCCCTGCCGTCTATTGGCGACATCCCGCTTTATGATGCTGACGTTCAGCAGGAAGAAGGGTTTCCGCAGAGCGTGGAAGCGATAGCCGAGCAGATCCGCCAGGCTGACGGCGTGGTGATTGTAACGCCAGAATATAACTACTCGGTGCCGGGTGGCCTGAAGAACGCGATTGACTGGTTATCCCGTTTACCGGAGCAGCCGCTGTCAGGCAAACCGGTGCTGATCCAGACCAGCTCTATGGGCGCTATCGGCGGCGCGCGCTGCCAGTATCACCTGCGTCAGATCCTGGTATTCCTGGATGCGATGGTCATGAACAAGCCGGAATTTATGGGCGGTGTGATTCAGAACAAGGTCGACCCGCAGACGGGTGAAGTGGTGGATCAGAGCACGCTTGACCATCTCTCTGGCCAGCTGACCGCGTTTGGGGATTATATTAAGCGGGTTAAAGCCTGATAAAAAAGCCCGGTGGCGCTAGCGCTTACCGGGCCTACACGCGTCAGTAGGTCAGGTAAGCGAAGCGCCACCTGACACCACAAACCGCACCTTAGTGCGCGTCAATAAACACAATCTTCAGCACAAACAGCAGCGCCACAATCATCACGCACGGGCTGAGTTCGCGGAAGCGACCGGTACCGATCTTCATCACACAGTAAGAGATAAAGCCCAGCGCGATCCCTTCGGTGATCGAGAAGCTGAACGGCATCATCACGGCTGTAATAAAGGCTGGCACCGCTTCGGTTAAATCTTCCCACTTCACGCGCGCCAGGCTTGAGGTCATCAGCACGCCGACATAAATCAGCGCACCCGCCGCCGCGTACGGTGGCACCATCCCGGCGAGTGGAGAGAGGAAGATCACCAGCAGGAACAGCAGACCCACCACCACCGCCGTCAGGCCGGTACGGCCGCCCACGGAGACGCCGGAAGAGGATTCAATGTAAGCGGTAACAGACGAGGTGCCGATGAAAGAACCCGCAACGGAAGAGATGCTATCCACATACAGCGCCTGCTTCATGCGCGGGAATTTGCCTTTCTCGTCCGCCAGACCCGCTTTGTCCGTCACGCCAATCAGCGTACCGGAGGAGTCAAACAGGTTGACCAGCATGAAGGAGAAGATCACCCCCGCCAGGCCCAGGTTCAGAGAACCCGCCAGATCAACGTGACCAATCACGGTAGAGACGCTCGGCGGCGCAGAGACAATACCGCTGTAATGCACGTCACCCAGCATCCAGCCCAGCAGCGTGGTCACGATGATAGAGACCAGCACCGCAGCGTGGATGTTGCGCGACGCCAGGATCGCGATGATGAAGAAGCCCAGCACGCCCAGCAGCACGCTGTGCGAGGTCAGGTTACCGATGCTCACCAGCGTTTCCGGGTTCGCCACGATCACACCGGCGTTTTTCAGCCCCATCATGCCGATGAACAGACCGATACCGCTGGTGATACCCACGCGCAGGCTCACCGGGATATTGGCAATCATCCAGTAGCGGACACGGAAGATGGTCAGCAGCAGCAGGCCGACCGCACCCCAGAAGATAGCGCCCATCCCAACCTGCCACGGCAGGCCCATCGCCTGAACCACCACGAACGCGAAGAACGCGTTCAGACCCATCGCCGGGGCCAGCGCCACGGGCAGGTTAGCGAAAACGCCCATCAGAATGCTGCCAAGGGCCGCGATCAGACAGGTGGTAACAAAGACGGCGCTGGTGTCCATGCCAGCCACGCCCAGAATTTGCGGGTTCACAAAAACGATGTAGACCATCGTCAGGAAGGTAGTAAAACCGGCGATCACTTCGGTGCGTGCCGTTGTGCCGTGCTCGCGCAGTTTGAATACGCGCTCAAGCAGACCCTGACCAGATGTCTGGGTTGTGTGTTGTTGACTCATCATCAATTTCCGAACAAGGAGGGAAAATTCGTCGCTATCCTATACCAAAATGCGACAATAGTGGCGGTTACGGGATACTTTTTTCATTGATTTTGCTTATACGGCAACGATTGCGTCTCGTAAATCTGTCGTACGTAAACGTTAAACTTGTTAAAAGGGAAGGGCATGTCCGGAATTGAAGCGGTATTTTTCGACTGTGACGGTACGCTGGTCGACAGTGAGGTCATTTGTTCCCGCGCGTATGTCGCCATGTTCCATGAATTTGGCATTACGCTCGATCTCGAAGAGGTGTTCAAACGCTTTAAGGGCGTGAAGCTGTACGAGATCATCGACATCATTAACGAAGAGCACGGGGTGGATCTGGCGAAAGCGGATCTGGAACCGGTGTACCGCGCCGAGGTCGCACGCCTCTTCGACGCCGAGCTGGAGGTTATCGCCGGCGCTAACGCGCTGCTGGATGCGATGACGGTGCCGATCTGCGTGGTCTCTAACGGCCCGGTCAGCAAAATGCAGCATTCGCTCGGCAAGCTGGACATGCTGCACCACTTCCCGGAAAAACTGTTCAGCGGCTACGATATCCAGCGCTGGAAGCCCGATCCGGCATTGATGTTCCACGCGGCGAAGGCGATGAACGTCAACGTGGAGAACTGCATTCTGGTGGATGACTCGTCTGCGGGCGCGCAGTCGGGGATTGATGCAGGAATGGAAGTGTTTTACTTCTGTGCCGACCCGCACAACAAGCCGATCGATCATCCAAAAGTGACGACCTTCACCGACCTGGCGCAATTGCCAGAGTTGTGGAAGGCGCGCGGGTGGGATATTACGCGTTAAGCTAACGTAGGGCGGGTAAGCGCCTAGCGCCACCCGCCACAAACATCACTCTTTCGGATCTTTACCCGCCAGCAGCTTGTCCAGCTCGTCGCCGCCCACGTGACGGAAGTCCTGCCCCTTCACGAAGTAGAAGATGTATTCGCAAATGTTCTGGCAGCGGTCGCCAATACGCTCGATTGAGCGCGCGCAGAACAGCGCGGTCAGCACGCTTGGAATGGTACGGGAATCTTCCATCATGTAGGTCATCAGCTGACGCACAATGCCTTCGTATTCCTGGTCAACTTTCTTGTCTTCACGGTAGATACGCACCGCTTCGTCCAGATCCATGCGCGCAAAGGCGTCCAGCACGTCGTGCAGCATCTGCACGGTGTGGCGACCGAGAGACTCCAGGCTGACCAGCAGCGGCTGGTGCTGCTGAGAGAATTTCTCCAGCGCGGTGCGGCAGATTTTATCCGCGACGTCGCCAATACGCTCCAGCTCGGCGATAGTTTTGATGATCGCCATGACCAGACGCAGGTCGCTCGCGGTCGGCTGACGCTTGGCAATGATGCGCACACACGCTTCGTCGATGGCGACTTCCATCATATTGACGTTGTGATCGCCTTCGATAACGCGCTTCGCCAGCTCGCTGTCCTGGTTGTGCATCGCCGTGATCGCATCAGAAAGCTGCTGCTCGACCATGCCGCCCATGGTCATCACCTGGGTGCGAATGCTTTCCAGCTCTGCGTTAAACTGGCCGGAAATGTGTTTATTAAGATTGAGGTTGTCCATGGTTTCTCCACATGCACTAAGGCAAATCAACCGTAGCGGCCAGTAATGTAATCTTCGGTTTGTTTCTTCGCGGGCCGGGTGAACAGCGCGTCCGTATCGCTGAACTCAATCAACTCGCCCAGGTACATAAACGCCGTGTGGTCAGAACAACGGGCAGCCTGCTGCATGTTGTGGGTGACGATCACCACGGTGTAATCCTGCTTCAGCTCGGTGATCAGCTCTTCAATACGCCCGGTTGAGATCGGGTCCAGCGCTGAGCACGGCTCATCCAGCAGCAATACTTCCGGGCGAATGGCGATACCGCGCGCAATGCACAGACGCTGCTGCTGACCACCGGAGAGAGAGTACCCGCTCTGGTGAAGTTTATCTTTGGTTTCGTTCCATAATGCGGCCTTGGTCAATGCCCACTGCACGCGCTCGTCCATGTCCGCACGGGAGAGCTTTTCAAACAGTCGCACGCCAAAGGCGATGTTGTCATAGATCGACATCGGGAACGGCGTGGGTTTCTGGAACACCATCCCCACCTTCGCGCGCAGCAGGGCGATATCCTGGGTATTGGTCAGGATGTTGTCACCGTCCAGCAGAATTTCACCTTCCGCACGCTGCTCCGGATAGAGCGAATACATTTTGTTGAAGGTGCGCAACAGCGTGGATTTACCACAGCCAGACGGACCGATAAATGCCGTGACCTGGTTCTTCGCGATATCCAGGTTGATATTCTTCAGGGCATGGAATTTGCCGTAGTAGAAGTTCAAATCACGAACCTGAATCTTACCCGGGGCAGTATCAACCATACTCATTGACTCATTTCCTCATTCGGCGCCGCGATGTGCCGCGCCGTAAAAATTTAACCGTGTTTCTTCTTCGCGAAAATGACGCGCGCCAGAATGTTCAGCAACAGTACGCAAAGGGTGATGATCAGCACCCCGGCCCAGGCCAGCTGCTGCCATTCCGCGAATGGGCTCATCGCAAATTTAAAGATCGTCACCGGCAGGTTGGCGATCGGCTGCATCATGTCCGTGCTCCAGAACTGGTTGGAGAGCGCGGTAAACAGCAGCGGTGCGGTTTCACCGGCGATACGGGCGATAGCCAGCAGGATACCGGTCATGATCCCCGAGACGGACGCTTTCAGGGTGATCGCCGAAATCATCTTCCATTTCGGCGTGCCCAGCGCGTAAGCCGCTTCACGCAGGCTGTCCGGCACCAGTTTCAGCATGTTTTCAGTGGTACGAATAACGATAGGCACCTGCAACAGCGCCAGCGCAATCACACCCGCCCAGCCGGAGAAGTGTTCCATTTGAGCCACCACGATGGTGTAAACAAACAGACCCACAACAATCGATGGGGCAGACAGCAGAATGTCGTTAATAAAGCGGATGACTTCAGCGATCCAGGATTTACGGCCATACTCCGCCAGATAGATACCCGCCATGATGCCCAGCGGCGTACCGAAAACGGTCGCCCACAGGATCAGCAGGCCGCTACCCGCCAGGGCGTTTGCCAGACCACCGCCCGCCGTGTTCGGCGGCGGCGTCATCTCGGTGAACAGCGCCAGGGACATTCCATCGATGCCGCGGGTGATGGTGGACATCAGGATCCAGATCAGCCAGAACAGGCCGAACGCCATCGTGGCCATGGAAAGCGTCAGCGCAATGCGGTTTTTAATCCGGCGCTTTGACTGCATTTTGCGACGGGATTCCGCAAGCTGAGCGGTGTTTTGCATGTCGAGAGTCGCCATTAGCGTGCCCCCTCGTTTTTAGCCAGACGCATAATCATCAGCTTGGAGATAGCCAGTACGATAAAGGTGATAACAAACAGGATCAGGCCCAGCTCCATCAGCGCGGCAACGTGCAGCCCGGATTCCGCTTCGGCGAATTCGTTCGCCAGCGCAGAGGTAATGCTGTTGCCCGGCATGTACAGAGAGACGCTGTCGAGCTGGTAGGTGTTGCCGATGATAAATGTCACCGCCATGGTTTCACCCAGCGCGCGGCCTAAGCCCAGCATGATGCCGCCGATCACCCCATTTTTGGTGAACGGAAGGACGATGCGCCAGATAACCTCCCAGGTGGTGCAGCCGATACCGTAGGCCGACTCTTTCATCATCACCGGGGTTTGTTCGAAGACATCGCGCATAACCGCCGCAATGTACGGAATAATCATGATGGCGAGGATCACGCCAGCCGCCAGAATACCGATACCGAATGCCGGACCGGAGAACAGGGCGCCCACAAACGGAACGGCAGAAAGCACGTTACCGACCGGCTCCTGGAAGTACGTTGCAAACAGCGGAGCAAAGATAAACAGGCCCCACATGCCGTAAACGATACTTGGAATGGCCGCCAGCAGTTCGATGGCGATACCCAGCGGGCGTCGCAGCCAGCCCGGCGCCAGCTCTGTCAGGAACAGGGCAATACCGAAGCTTACCGGCACCGCAATCAGCAGGGCGATAAAGGAGGTTACCAGCGTGCCGTAAATCGGCACCAGCGCACCGTAGATATCGTTCGGCGCATCCCACTCTTTGGTCCACAGGAAGGCGAAACCAAATTTCTGAATGCTCGGCCAGGAGGAAAAGATCAGGGACACGATAATGCCGCCCAGCAGCAATAGCACAATCAGCGCAGCCAGTTTCACCAGGGCGCTGAAAATCATGTCACCTTTTTTACCCGGAGGGTTAAATGCAGGCTTGGTTGCAGCCATAAATTACTCTTCTTTTTGAGACGTCTTACGAATATGCCCGGTGGCGCTGACGCTTACCGGGCCTACAGGATGAACCGTAGGGCGGGATCGCTGCGCGCCACCCGCCATCTTCGTCAAAAATATCCTGTTAGTACAGCGCTTTACCGCTGCTGTCTTTCACGTTGGTTTTCCATGCAGCGCGAATCTGCTCAACCACGCTGTCCGGCAGGCTGGCGTAGTCCAGGTCGTTAGCCTGTTTGCCGCCGTTTTTGTATGCCCAGTCGAAGAATTTCAGTACTTCTGCACCCTGCTCAGGTTTCTTCTGATCTTTGTGGACCAGAATGAAGGTGGTAGAAGTGATTGGCCACGCATCGTCGCCTTTCTGGTTAGTCAGGTCCTGCGCGAAGGATTTGCTCCAGTCTGCGCCTTTTGCGGCGTTAGCGAAGTTCTCTTCGGTCGGGCTAACCGGTTTGCCGTCAGCAGAAACCAGTTTGGTGTAAGCCAGGTTGTTCTGCTTCGCGTAAGCGTATTCTACGTAACCGATAGAGCCCGGCAGACGCTGTACGAAGGCAGCGATGCCGTCGTTACCTTTACCGCCCAGACCGGTTGGCCAGTTAACGGTAGAGCCGGAACCGACTTTGGATTTCCACTCTTCGTTCACTTTTGCCAGGTAGCTGGTGAACACGAAGGAGGTACCGGAACCGTCAGCGCGGCGAACCACAGCGATGTTCTGCGAAGGCAGCTTAACGCCCGGGTTCAGCTTAGTGATGGCTTCGTCGTCCCATTTTTTGATTTTGCCCAGGTAGATGTCGCCCAGGGTTTTGCCGTCCAGCACCAGCTCGCCTGATTTCAGGCCAGGGATGTTAACGGCCAGCACAACGCCGCCGATCACGGTCGGGAACTGGAACAGGCCTTCCTGATTCAGTTTTTCATCAGACAGCGGGGCGTCGGATGCGCCGAAATCAACGGTATTCGCGGTAATTTGTTTTACGCCACCGGAGGAGCCGATACCCTGATAGTTAACCTTGTTACCGGTTTCTTTCTGGTAGGTATCCGCCCATTTGGCATACACCGGCGCAGGGAAGGTTGCACCAGCGCCAGTCAGGCTTGCTGCTGCGAAGGCAGAGAAAGCGCTCAGGGATAAGGTCGCGGCGACAACAGTTGCGACAGTGGTACGCATAACTTTCATAATGTCTCCTGCAAGGATTTCGTAAATCATTGTTTAAGTGGCTACGATGAGCAAAATAGGACAAACAGGTGACAGATAAATGTACGAATTATGACAGTTTTATGACAATCAACGCATTTGCGTTAAGTGCATGATTTAAAAATAAATAAAAACACATCCTTGTCATGAGAATGTCACACTGAGATGCGTTAAGCCTGGTTCAAAGACGGGAATATGACAACGGCTGTCATAAACAGCCGTCGTCATTAATTCAGAATTTCGAGGGTAAGGGTTGCCCAGGCTTCAAACGCGCCGGGCTTCGGGATACTCCCCGTCGCGCTGGCCGGGGCGGCAGAGAAGGTGAGCGAGTTAACCTCGGCGCCCCCCTGGTTGGTTCCCATATCCATCTCCATATTTCCCCCGTTAACGTTGACGACGCGATCCCATTTATCATAAATAACGATCCCTACGTCATCATTGCCGTTCACTTTCATCATCGCGGTATCGGCGTCAACGGGTTCGGCATGGAAAACGGATCGGACGATGTTCTCATCCAGCATGCCGGTACATTTCACCTGAATCATCTTGCGGATTTTATGGCTACCGACCGCCTCGCCTTTGGTGGCAGAAAACGCGCTGGCGGGAATGTCTCCAAAATCAATCTCCAGCGACTGGCCCGGCGCGA
The DNA here is from genome assembly GCF_004331385.1 of Enterobacter quasihormaechei. GTDB lineage: Bacteria > Pseudomonadota > Gammaproteobacteria > Enterobacterales > Enterobacteriaceae > Enterobacter > Enterobacter quasihormaechei. The sequence goes on along the minus strand of NZ_SJON01000012.1, from coordinate 34,660 downwards.
TCTCGCAGTTTTGCGGTACCACGATGTCCCCGACGATTTTTATTTCGGCGAGCTTCTCGGTACTTGCCAGAGAGGACGCTTCATCGATACCGCCATAGAGCGTGGCAATCGTCGTCCCCGGAATGGTAACTTTTCCAATAAAGGGCTTGTCGATCAAAAACGATATTTTTACCTGAGAGCCGGTATCAAGCGTTGCCTCTGAGCCCTCTACACTGGAGGCATAACAGTAGATACCGGACGTCACCCGGTTGGGCTCCGCCTCAAAGGGAACGGGCAGATAGTCACGTCCCAGCACGTGAATAGAGGACGCAATACTGAGGTGATCGTTCAGCGTGTAGTAGGTATAGCCGTTTTTAAGAGTATTCACGCTTAAGGGCGAACGCGCGGTGAAATAGACGCTGCGAAACGTGGTGGTGAAATGGGTCAGGCAGTTACATCCCAGTTTATACCGGGAAGGCGATTGCAGAGTCTTCAGATCGCGCACCTCCGTTCCCGCCTGGTTTTTATCTGCCGGTATTTCTGCCCCGTTAAGATTCAGGTTGAAAATATAGGTGCCGCCGATGGCGAAGCACACCCCGCCTTCTGTGGTCGCGGCGTAGGTAAAAGGGGTAAAAAACAGCATGGCGACTGCTAAAAAAGTGATACGTCGTTTCATCTCATTTCCCTATTGGCACACTACCGCTGTTTGAACCAGTTCAACGCCCGTTGGTTTGGGGAACTGATAATGGACCTCGCAAGGTTTTGTCTTTTCACTCCCCCACTTCAGCGTGAACGTTCCCTCTTCCGGCATGCCCGAAAGATACAGCTCGCCATCCTCGCCGGTGATGCCCGACACGCTGCCCGTCGCCAGTTCGGCAGACGCCACTGCGCCAAAGGGAACCGGTTTGCCGTTAGACTGTGTGACCTCAAAGAGCACGCGATAGCCCACGTGGGTGATAAATTCGGCCCGCACTACCGCACCTCGCGTGGGGATGACGTTAAGCACGCTGTTCTCCAGCTCGACGTTTGCTTTTTCAAAATAGCCGCTCTCAATTTCCACACGGTTTTCATCGTAAGCGTTTAGCTGCGTTTGAACGGTATAGCCTCGCCAGTCCGTTGCCGTACCGGTGCCATTTTCCATTGCCAGACCGGCTGCGCCGGGTGCTTTTATCAGCGCCACGGTTTCTCCCATCTCCTGCGAGAACGTCACCCCATCGCCGTGCAGCAGAACCCCACCGCGCGCGCCGTAGTTGAGCCGCTGACTCTCCTGGTTGTAGTCATAGCTGCCGTTAACCGAACCATAGGTTCCGTCATATCCCACCCCTGCGCTGCTGCTGTACACCCTGTCATCCGCATCCCAGGACTGCTGGAGGTTCCAGGAGAGATTTCGGTTATCAAGCGCCGTACCGTTAAAGCCAAGCTGGTGCATCCCTTTTCCCCTGTTGTTCTGCGTAAGGCCGTAGCTCACATAGCTGTCCGGCAGCAGTTCAGACAGTGGCACCGATAACGACAGCATAAATACCTGTTCGCTTTCTCGTTCGTCGCTATCTGAATACTCCGCGCTCTGCGCCGTCGTGATGGAATCGCTATAGTTCCAGGAGAGGTTCCAGGAAAGCGCCCGCCAGACATTGCTGTAGCCAAGCTGAACCAGGCGTTCAACTTCGTCGGTTTGCCAGTACTGCTGACGGCTCAGCGTGAAATAAATGTTCCCCATGCCATCGCCGAAATTCTGCGTCCAGGTTCCTTCAAGCCGGCTGCGCCGGTTGCCCGTTACCCAGAAATCGCGCTGATTGTTCTGGCGTGATGCCCATTCATTGAGGGTGTAGTAGCCCTGCGTTGAATAGCGATACCCCACCAGCCGCAGCGTGGTATCCGTTTCATCAAACCGTTTCGAATAGAGAAAACGCCAGGACTGGCCGGACTCCTCTGAGCCCTCGTCCGTAAACTGCGCGCGAGCCTGGGTGATATCGACGGAAAACGCGCCCGCTGCGCCCACATCTTTGCCGATCCCCACCGCTGCCGAGCGATAGTCTTCTGCGGCCTGCACGCCACCGTATACCGTTATCCCGGCAGGAAAGCCGTGCAACACCTGCGCCTGAAAAACGTTGGGCTGGAAATCGCTTTGATCGCGCAGTTCGCCCGCGCTGATATCGACGTCGGTCTGATCTTCACGCCTGAGGATAGCCAGCGAGGCGTAAGGCTGCGTGAAGTGTTGCTCGCTGCCGTCTTCTTCTTTGATGGTCACGTCCAGGTCGCCGCCGGAGCTGGTGGTGTTTAAATCCTTAAGCGCAAACGGGCCCTGCGGTACGGCAGACTGATAAATGATGTAGCCGTTCTGCCGGATAATCACGGTAGCATTGCTTTTCGCCACGCCCCGAACGACCGGCGCAAAGCCCGTCAGGCTGGAAGGAAGCATTTCATTATCGGTATACAGGCGCATGCCCCGCACTTGGGTACTGTCGAAGACATCGCTTGCGGTCCAGGTATCACCCAGCATGATCTGGCTGCGTAACGCCGCGAGGTTACGCTGCACATAGGTGCTGATGGAATGGTAATCCGAATGACCGTCAACGATATTTAGCGTGCTGTAGTTGCGTAAACGCCACGCACCGACGTTGGCTCCGTTTCGCAGGTTCAGATAGTAGAACTCGCTGTTGTTGTCATCATCGGACTGCAACGTGCTGGAGCCGGAAAAGTCATAGTTCATCATCAGCGCATTAATGCCCTCATCCCAGCGCGCAGGATTGATGGTGCCGCGGGCGGTGGTATCAATGTAAATCTGCGGTAACGTGACGTTGAGCAGCAGCTTATCGGTATCAAACGTCCATGTGGCGCCAGGGATCAGCGGTGTGGGATCCACACAGGCATTCTCGTCCAGGCGATCCAGCGAGGCGATCGCCGCCACCTTAGCCCCGAATTCTGCAAGCACCGTCCTGACGTGTGTAAAACAGGGATGCAGCCCATCGCCAGCCTCATTTTCAACGAAGGCGACGTCCCGGCTATCGATAAATTCATCGTTAACATGAATATCAACCTTATAAGACCCGGCAGGTAACATATTGACGCGGTTAAACTGGTGGATATCGACATCCACCGGATGGTCAATTTCGAGAAGCGCAGGGTTAAAGATATCTTTTGCCAGCGTCACGCCTGAAAAGCCGAGAGATACCCCCGATGCCAGCGCAATGAAAAAACGGAAATACCCCATATAAAACATCCCTATATTTACAGCGTGACGTGAATTTCCTGACTGATTGCACCAAAATCGTTAACGAAACGCCAAATGAGCGCGCGACCGTTAATCCCTTCCGGGAGCGGCAAACGCACGGTGTCAAAAGGGGGAATAATATTTAACGTAACGTCTTTGCTGTCGACGGTAACATTCATAACGTTAATATGTAGCGGGCTCGGATTTTCAATAACGAGCTGTCTGTTTTGAATGCTCCATTTAACCTTTGCCGCAGCCCGTTCAGTCGTCATATTCAGTTTCGCCGGACGCCAAAAAAGTTTTATCCGCGTCTTAATCGCAATTTCGAGCGAATTAGGGTTTGAACTGGACGGCGGAATATTTTTGATGTTGAGCCAAAACAGCGATTCCCGATCGTCAGGCAGTTCGCCCTTCACCTTCATGATGCGTAATATTTTTTCCTGCCCGGCCTCTAGCCTTGAAACGGGCGGAATAACGGTAAAAGGAGGCTTATGCGCCGATGTCTCTTTCTTGAAAGGATCGACCCACGTCTGTATGAGATAAGGCGTGGTTGATTCATTATTTTTTATGCTGATTGTCGCATCGGATTTATCACTACTATAAATAACGCGGGTTCCACCAATAATGACGCCGGCGGTCGATAAGGGTGTCAAAAATGAAAAAAAGATCATGATTAACGGGGTCAATAAACGCCTTGAATACATCAGTTATCCTCACATCCTGTGGAGGAGCCTGCAAAATGATAAAACAGGCTCCCGGCGAACAGCTGAGATTATTTCAGGTATTCAATGGTGAACTGGGAATCCGCGTTTGCAGTACCCGGCGTAACCGTAGCCAGCGTCTGCACAAACTTCGCTTTGAAGCCCATGTCCGCTTTGCCGTCGGTAATAGCGACATAGTTTGAATTGTTGTACAGCGGGATCGCCGTATCATCATTCAGGTTGAAGAGCTTGATGGCAACGCCGGTAGCCGTAACGGCTTCACCTTCGCCGGTGTAAATACCGTCAGTACCCGTTTCGCCGTTAACAGGCGTGCCAATAGACAAATACCCTTTGCCGATGGTGTCTTTATCTTCTGTTCCGTCAAAGCGAACCGCTGCCTGAGTATAGGTTGCAGGGCATTTTTCCAGTTTAATATGGAAATCTTTTACTGACGCCGTTGAGTCAACGCCGGTGAACGCCGTTTTCGCAACGCGGCCAATATTCACCGTCTGGTCGACGGTATCAGACGTAACTTCACACGTTGAATCAATAACCTCTCCGCGGAAATGAACCGTACCATCCGCAGCCAATGATTGCCCTGCCATTAACGCCGAAGCGAGTGCAATCGCCACCGTAATTCCAGTGTTTTTCATGTTAACTCCATTAATTAAATAAATATTGCGCTTATCATAAAGACAACGCCATCCCAAATGCGGGGAAATCATATTCTCCGGGGATAAAGTTCTTCAAGGGGAGATTTTAAATTAATGGAATAATGAAAAAGCCTGTATGGAATAATAATAGAGAAAGTTAAATACAATATTATTTTAGTTAAACCATCAATATTTCTTTTCAGTATACACATAAAAAGAAGTCAGCTTTTATCAACGGGCTATTTTTAGGATTCCGTTAATAAAAGCTGATCGTTTAGTGATCAAAATAAAGATCATTTATGCACAAACGTCATTTCGATCGTTATTCATACAATAAAGTAACGAAATACATCAAAATAAGATAATTGATAGCAAACGGAGAGATTATTTGAAAAAGAGTAAGGGAATAATGGCTACACAACGTGTAGCCATTAACATGAGGGTTATTCTACGGTAACGGACTTCGCCAGGTTACGCGGCTGGTCAACGTCGGTGCCTTTGATCAGCGCCACGTGATAAGCCAGGAGTTGCAGCGGAACGGTGTAGAAGATCGGCGCAATCACCTCTTCCACATGCGGCATCTCGATGATGTGCATGTTGTCGCTACTGACGAAACCGGCGTCTTTATCCGCGAAGACGTACAGCACGCCGCCGCGGGCGCGGACTTCTTCGATGTTAGACTTCAGTTTTTCCAGCAGTTCGTTGTTTGGTGCAACAACGATCACCGGCATATCCGCGTCAATCAGCGCCAGCGGACCGTGCTTCAGCTCGCCTGCCGCGTAGGCTTCCGCGTGGATGTAGGAGATCTCTTTCAGCTTCAGTGCGCCTTCCAGCGCGATAGGGTACTGATCGCCACGGCCCAGGAACAGAGCGTGGTGCTTATCAGAGAAGTCTTCAGCCAGCGCCTCAATGCGTTTGTCCTGAGACAGCATCTGTTCGATACGGCTCGGCAGCGCCTGGAGACCGTGAACGATGTCATGCTCAACGGAAGCATCTTCGCCTTTCAGACGCGCCAGCTTCGCCACCAGCATCAGCAGAACGGTCAGCTGCGTGGTAAACGCTTTGGTGGAGGCCACGCCGATTTCGGTACCCGCTTTGGTCATCAGCGCCAGATCGGATTCACGCACCAGCGAGGAGCCCGGTACGTTACAGATGGCCAGAGAGCCCAGGTAACCCAACTCTTTAGACAGACGCAGCGCCGCCAGGGTATCCGCCGTTTCGCCAGACTGGGAAAGGGTGATCATCAGGCTGTTACGGCGCACAGCGGATTTACGATAGCGGAACTCAGACGCGATTTCGACATCGCACGGCACGCCCGCCAGGGATTCAAACCAGTAGCGAGAGACCATACCGGAGTTGTATGAGGTCCCGCAGGCCACAATCTGAATATGCTCAACCTTGCCGAGCAGTTCGTTGGCGTTTGCCCCCAGCTCGCTCAGATCCACCTCGCCGTGGCTGATGCGCCCGGTCAGGGTGTTTTTGATGGCGTTAGGCTGCTCGTAGATCTCTTTCTGCATGTAGTGACGGTAAGCGCCTTTGTCGCCCGCGTCGTATTGCAGGTTAGATTCGATCTCCTGACGCTTCACCTGCTCGCCTTTGGTATCGAAGACGGTCACGCTGCGGCGCGTCACTTCCGCGATATCGCCCTCTTCCAGGAAGATAAAGCGACGGGTAACCGGCAGGAGCGCCAGCTGATCGGACGCGATAAAGTTCTCGCCCATGCCCAGACCGATAACCATCGGGCTACCGGAACGCGCGGCCAGCAGCGTGGACGGATCGCGGGAATCCATGATCACCGTACCGTAGGCGCCGCGCAGCTGAGGAATAGCACGCAGCACTGCCTCACGCAGCGTACCGCCCTGTGCCAGTTCCCAGTGTACGAGGTGAGCAATCACTTCGGTGTCGGTTTCAGAGACGAAGGTGTAGCCGCGCGCTTTAAGTTCTTCGCGCAGCGGTTCGTGGTTTTCGATAATGCCGTTATGCACCACCACGATGTGTTCAGACACATGCGGGTGCGCGTTGCCTTCAGACGGTTCACCGTGCGTCGCCCAGCGGGTGTGCGCAATACCGGTTCCCCCGTGCAGCGGATGTTCTTCCGCGGCCTGGGCCAGCATCTGCACTTTACCGAGACGGCGCAGACGGGTCATATGACCTTCTGCATCCACGACAGCCAGACCGGCAGAGTCATAGCCACGGTATTCCAGACGACGTAAACCTTCGAGAAGGATTTCAGCAATATCACGCTGCGCAACTGCGCCAACAATTCCACACATAATTTAGATTCCGAATTTAGGCATTATGCCTGCGTTGTCGCTGACCTGTATTCACCCTGCGTCTTTCACGCTGCGGCTGCGTTGGCTTCTCGTACTCGCCACGGTCACTTACTTAAGTAAGCTCCCATGGACTCATACGCTTGCCGCCTTGCCACAACGCGAAATCCTTTGGGTAACGCCCTTTCCGGGCACCCCGAGCCTTGTAGAGAGTGGGGTTATTTTTATGGGTACTGCTTGTGGGGGGAGATATATCTTTATCTCCTCTCCCGGGTTTGCCTGATGACGGCTACGCCTTATCAGGCCTACTCAATCGTAGGGCGGGTAAGCGCAGCGCCACCCGCCTTAGGGTTACTTTTTCTTCACCGGGCGTTTCCAGCCCTGCTTGCTGACCTGCGGCACGCGGCTTAACACCAGCTCGTTATCCGCTACGTCGCGCGTGACGGTCGTTCCGGCGGCAATGGTCACACCGTTACCCACGGTGACGGGCGCCACCAGCTGCGTGTCAGAACCCACAAACACATCATCGCCGATGATGGTTTTAAACTTATTGGCACCGTCATAGTTACAGGTGATGGTACCTGCACCAATATTCACGTTGTCGCCAATTTCTGCATCGCCCAGATAGGTTAAATGACCCGCTTTGGAGCCTTTACCCAGACGCGCTTTTTTCATTTCAACGAAGTTACCAACATGTGCGCCTTCCAGCAGCTCAGCGCCCGGGCGCAGACGCGCAAACGGGCCGATGGTACATGCCGCATCAAGACGCGCGTCTTCCACCACGCTGTACGGGCTGATTTCGCAGTCGTCGCCGATAACGCTGTTTTTAATCACGCAGCCAGCGCCGATTTTGACGCGGTTACCCAGCGTGACGTTACCTTCCAGGATAACGTTAGTATCAATTTCAACGTCGCGTCCGTGGGACAGCGTACCGCGCAGATCGAAACGCGCCGGATCGCGCAGCATGACGCCTGCGAGCAGCAGCTTCTCTGCCTGCTCGGACTGGTAAATGCGCTCCAGACGGGAAAGCTGAAGACGGTTGTTTACCCCGTCCGTTTCGCTGATGCGTGCCGGGTGAACGGCGGCAATCTCACGCCCTTCCTGGTACGCCATCGCAATAATATCGGTGATGTAATACTCACCCTGTGCGTTGTTGTTATTCAGCTTAGACAGCCAGCGCTTCATATCAGCACCGTTCGCAATAAGGATGCCGGTGTTGATCTCCTGAATCTGACGCTGCGCTTCGCTGGCATCTTTATGCTCAACAATCCCCGTCACGTTGCCGTTTTCACGGGTAATGCGGCCATAGCCACTCGGATCGTCCAGCACGACGGTTAACAGCCCAATGCCGCCCTGCGGTTTGGCTTCACGCAGACGAGTGAGGGTTTCAACGGAGATCAGCGGGACGTCGCCGTAGAGCATCAGGATGTCTTCATCATCAGAGAAGAAGGGGGCAGCCTGCTGCATTGCATGACCGGTACCCAGCTGTTCTGCCTGTAGCACCCAGTTGAGATTGTCGTCACGCAGCGTTTTTTTCAGCAGATCGCCGCCGTGTCCATAAACCAGATGCACCTGGCGGGCGCCTAATTCATTAGCTGCATCAATAACATGCTGCACCATTGGCTTTCCTGCCAGCGTGTGGAGCACCTTAGGCAGATCGGAATACATGCGGGTACCTTTGCCTGCGGCAAGGATCACCACGCTCATCGCACTGTTTAACATACGCATCCTGACGGTAGTTTGTGTGAGAAGTAAAAACGTTTGATGCTTAAAATTCTACATCTTTTTCATCATGAATTAAGGCCGAAAAAAAAAGCCAGCCTGGGATCCAGACTGGCTTTTGTGCTTTTCAAGCCGGTGTTACATCGCTTTTTTGGTCAACTCGATAACGCGCAGTTTCGCGATCGCTTTGGCCAGCTCCGCAGACGCCTGAGCGTAATCCACGTCACCATGAGAGCTGTTAATGTGCTCTTCAGCCTTACGCTTCGATTCCAGGGCTCGCGCTTCGTCGAGATCCTGGCCACGAATAGCGGTATCGGCCAGAACGGTCACACTGCCAGGCTGCACTTCAAGAATGCCGCCGGACAGATAGATAAACTCTTCGTGACCGAACTGTTTAACGATGCGGATCATACCAGGCTTAATGGCGGTGAGCAGCGGTGCGTGACCCGGGAAAATACCCAGTTCACCTTCACTACCCGTTACCTGGATTTTCTCGACCAGACCAGAGAACATTTGTTGCTCTGCGCTGACGACGTCCAGGTGGTAAGTCATTGCCATATCACCCTCCGATTAAGGCGTTAAAGTTTTTTGGCTTTTTCCACGGCTTCTTCGATGGAACCAACCATGTAGAACGCCTGCTCTGGCAGGTGATCGTATTCGCCTTCCATGATGCCTTTAAAGCCACGGATGGTGTCTTTCAGGGAAACGTATTTACCCGGCGCACCGGTGAATACTTCCGCAACGAAGAACGGCTGGGACAGGAAGCGCTGGATCTTACGCGCACGTGCTACCACCAGTTTGTCTTCTTCAGACAGTTCATCCATACCCAGGATGGCGATGATGTCTTTCAGTTCCTGGTAACGTTGCAGCAGGGACTGTACGCCACGCGCGGTGTCGTAGTGTTCCTGGCCAACAACCAGTGGATCCAGCTGACGGCTGGTGGAATCCAGCGGGTCAACGGCCGGGTAGATACCCAGAGACGCGATCTGACGGCTCAGTACCACGGTTGCGTCTAAGTGCGCAAAGGTGGTGGCTGGAGATGGGTCAGTCAAGTCATCCGCAGGTACGTATACCGCCTGAACGGAGGTGATAGAACCGGTTTTGGTCGAGGTGATACGTTCCTGAAGAACACCCATCTCTTCCGCCAGCGTAGGTTGATAACCTACCGCTGAAGGCATACGACCCAGCAGTGCAGATACTTCGGTACCGGCCAGGGTGTAACGATAGATGTTATCAACGAACAGCAGAACGTCACGGCCTTCGTCACGGAATTTCTCAGCCATTGTCAGGCCAGTCAGCGCAACGCGCAGACGGTTTCCTGGTGGCTCGTTCATCTGGCCGTAAACCAGGGATACTTTATCCAGAACGTTGGAGTCGGTCATTTCGTGGTAGAAGTCGTTACCCTCACGAGTACGCTCACCTACGCCCGCAAACACGGAGTAACCGGAGTGCTCGATCGCGATGTTACGGATCAGCTCCATCATGTTTACGGTTTTACCTACACCCGCACCGCCGAACAGACCAACTTTACCGCCCTTCGCGAACGGACACATCAGGTCGATAACTTTGATGCCGGTTTCCAGCAGTTCCTGAGAGCTGGACAGCTCTTCGTAGGAAGGTGCCGCGCGGTGGATAGCCCAACGCTCTTCTTCACCGATGTCGCCTTTCATGTCGATTGGCTGACCCAATACGTTCATGATACGACCCAGCGTTGCTTTACCTACCGGGACTTCGATCGGGTGCTCAAGGTCTTTAACTTCCAGACCACGACGCAGACCGTCGGAAGAACCCATGGCGATGGTACGCACGATACCGCCGCCGAGCTGCTGCTGAACTTCCAGCACCAGGCTCTCGTTACCATTCTGTACCTCAAGCGCGTCGTACACGCGTGGTACGGCGTCCTGAGGGAACTCGACGTCCACCACGGCGCCGATTACCTGGACAATCTTTCCAGTAGCCATCTTGAATCCTCTACGTAATTCGTAAACCTGGTTAAACCGCGGCGGCCCCCGAGACGATCTCGGTGAGTTCCTGAGTAATGCTGGCCTGACGAGCTTTGTTGTAAACCAACTGCAGCTCTTTAATCAGGCTGCCGCCATTATCGGTCGCGGCTTTCATCGCCACCATTCGTGCGGCCTGCTCGCTGGCCAGGTTTTCTACAACGCCCTGATAAACCTGAGATTCAACGTAACGACGCAGCAGGGTATCCAGCAGCGGTTTCGGATCGGGTTCATACAGGTAATCCCAGGCTTTCTGTTTCAGCTCGTCATCTTCTGATGCCGGTAACGGCAGCATCTGAGTGAGCGTAGGCACCTGAGACATGGTGTTAATAAATTTGTTGCTGACAACGTACAGTCTGTCCAGACGGCCTTCATCGTAGGCCTGCAACATCACTTTAACCGGGCCGATCAGTTCGGACAGGGACGGGTTATCACCCATACCGGTCACCTGAGCGACAATGTTGCCGCCAACGGAGTTAAAGAAAGAGACGCCTTTAGAGCCAATCAGTGCCAGATCGCACTGAACGCCTTTATCGGACCAGACTTTCATATCCGCCAGCAGTTTTTTGAACAGGTTAATGTTCAAGCCGCCACACAGACCACGGTCAGTCGACACCACCAGGTAGCCCACGCGCTTAACGTCGCGTTCTTCCAGGTAAGGGTGCTTATATTCCAGATTACCGTTTGCAAGGTGACCAATCACTTTGCGCATGGTCTCTGCATAAGGACGGCTGGCCGCCATGCGATCCTGCGATTTACGCATTTTGGAAGCGGCGACCATCTCCATCGCTTTAGTGATCTTTTGCGTGTTCTGGACGCTTGCGATCTTACTACGTATCTCTTTTGCGCCGGCCATGAGCTTCTCCTCAATGCCAGACGGCTTGTCCTGAGACAAGCCGCCGGACGATTACCAGGATTGGGTTGCTTTGAAGGAATCGAGGATAGCTTTCAGCTTGCCTTCGATTTCGTCGTTATAGCCACCGGTCTGGTTGATCTCTTGCATCAGCGGAGCGTGATCACGGTCAGCGTAAGCCAGCAGAGCGGCTTCGAAGCTACCGATTTTCGCCAGTTCCACATCTTCGAGGTAACCGCGTTCAGCCGCGAACAGCACCAGGCCCTGCTGAGCAACAGACATTGGCGCGTACTGTTTCTGCTTCAGCAGCTCGGTCACTTTCTGACCGTGGCTCAGCTGTTTACGGGTTGCTTCGTCCAGATCGGATGCGAACTGAGAGAACGCAGCCAGTTCACGATACTGTGCCAGCGCGGTACGGATACCACCGGACAGTTTCTTGATGATCTTGGTCTGAGCAGCACCACCCACACGGGATACGGAGATACCCGGGTTAACTGCCGGACGAATACCGGAGTTAAACAGGTTGGTTTCCAGGAAGATCTGACCATCGGTAATGGAGATTACGTTGGTCGGAACGAACGCAGAAACGTCACCCGCCTGGGTTTCAATGATCGGCAGCGCGGTCAGAGAACCTGTTTTACCCTTCACTTCACCTTTGGTGAAGTTCTCGACGTATTCCGCGTTAACGCGGGAAGCACGCTCCAGCAGACGAGAGTGGAGGTAGAATACGTCGCCCGGGAATGCTTCACGTCCTGGTGGACGACGGAGGAGCAGGGAAACCTGACGATAAGCAACGGCCTGTTTAGACAGGTCATCGTATACGATCAGTGCATCTTCACCGCGGTCACGGAAGTATTCGCCCATTGCGCAACCGGCGTATGGCGCCAGGTATTGCAGTGCAGCAGATTCAGACGCGGTTGCTACCACAACGATGGTGTTAGACAGTGCGCCGTGCTCTTCCAGTTTACGAACCACGTTGGAAATGGTGGACGCTTTCTGGCCGATAGCCACGTACACACATTTGATGCCGGAGTCACGCTGGTTGATGATGGCGTCGATTGCCATCGCGGTTTTACCGGTCTGACGGTCACCGATGATCAGTTCACGCTGACCACGACCGATTGGGATCATGGCATCAACGGACTTATAACCCGTCTGCACAGGCTGATCAACGGACTGACGGTCGATAACGCCCGGTGCGATAACTTCGATTGGCGAGAAGCCATCGTTATCAACCGGACCTTTACCGTCGATTGGCGCACCCAGGGTGTTAACAACGCGACCCAGCAGGCCACGGCCAACCGGCACTTCCAGAATACGGCCAGTACACTTAACCTTCATGCCTTCGGCGAGGTCAGCGTATGGACCCATCACAACGGCACCTACGGAGTCGCGCTCCAGGTTCAGTGCGATAGCGTAACGGTTACCCGGCAGGGAAATCATCTCACCCTGCATACAATCGGCCAGGCCGTGGATGCGGATAACACCGTCACTTACAGAAACAATAGTACCTTCGTTGTGAGCTTCACTCACAACACTGAACTGAGCAATGCGCTGCTTGATCAGTTCGCTGATTTCGGTGGAATTCAGTTGCATGCTCCAGTCCCCTTAAGACTGCAAGACGTCTGCAAGGCGCTCAAGACGGCCGCGTACGCTGCCATCAATGACCATATCACCCGAGCGGATGATTACGCCTGCCATTACAGACTTATCGATTTTGCAATTCAGCTTAACTTTGCGTGACAGACGTTTTTCCATCGCGGCGGTGATTTTCGCAAGCTGTTCATCACTCAGTTCAGTTGCGGAAGTTACTTCAACTTCAGCGGTAGCTTCACTGAGGGCACGTAAGTGCTCAAACTGCTCGAGAACATCCGGGAGCACACGGAGACGACCATTTTCTGCCATGACCTTAATCAGGTTCTGGCCGTTGGCATCCAGTTGCTCTCCGCACACGGCGATAAACGACGCGGCGAGGGTTTCAGGCGCTAACGCACCGGAAAGCAACTCGGCCATTTGTTCGTTTTTCGTCACCTCAGCGGCAAACGCCAGCATATTCTGCCAGCGATCGACATTTTGGTGTTCGACAGCAAAGTCAAAAGCTGCTTTGGCGTAGGGGCGAGCTACCGTAACAAATTCAGACATCAGCCCCTCCCTCCTTACAGTTCAGCGACAAGTTTGTCCACGATGTCGCTGTTAGCAGCTTCATCCACGGAACGTTCGATGATCTTCTCGGCGCCAGCAACAGCCAGAATCGCAACCTGCTTACGCAGTTCTTCACGAGCACGTTTACGCTCAGCTTCAATTTCAGCCTGAGCCTGTGTCACGATCTTAGTACGTTCCTGTTCTGCTTCAGCTTTGGCTTCGTCCAGGATCTGAGAACGGCGTTTGTTAGCCTGTTCAATGATTACCTGAGCTTCAGCTTTCGCTTTTTTCAGCTGGTCTGTCGCGTTGGCCTGTGCAAGGTCCAAATCTTTCTTAGCGCGTTCTGCGGAAGCCAGACCGTCAGCAATTTCTTTCTGACGTTTTTCGATGGCAGCCATTAAAGGCGGCCATACATACTTCATGCAGAACCAGACAAAGAGAATAAACGCGATGGCCTGGCCGAGGATTGTTGCGTTCATGTTCACAGCACAATACCTCTTAAATTTCTGTGGCTTGGGGTTTTAAAACAACTACTACGCGACAGCAAACATCACGTACAGACCCAGACCTACAGCGATCATTGGGATTGCATCCACCAGACCCATAACGATAAAGAACTGAGTACGCAGCAGAGGAATCAGATCAGGTTGACGCGCAGCGCCTTCCAGGAATTTGCCCCCGAGGATGCCGATACCGATCGCAGCACCGATAGCCGCCAGACCCATCATCACAGCGGCAGCCATGTACAGCAGATCCATATTCAGGTTTTCCATGACAGTCTCCAGTTTGTTTCAATTAAAACGTAGTAGTGTTGGTAAAAAATCAGTGCTCTTCAGACGCCATCGACAGATAGACGATCGTCAGAACCATGAAGATAAAGGCTTGCAGCGTAATGATCAGGATGTGGAAAATGGCCCATGGCACATTCAGAATCCACTGTGACCACCACGGCAGAAGACCCGCGATCAGAATGAAAATCAGCTCACCCGCATACATGTTGCCGAACAGTCGCAGACCCAGTGAAACAGGTTTGGACAGCAGGCTAACGCCTTCCAGGATCAGGTTGACCGGAATAAACGCCCAGTGGTTGAACGGCTGCAAGGTAAGCTCTTTCACAAAGCCGCTTACGCCTTTCATTTTGATGCTGTAGAAAAGAATCAGGATAAACACGCCCAGCGCCATCGACAGGGTGATGTTCACGTCCGCAGACGGTACAACACGCAGCGCAGGCAGGCCGAAGATGTGCTCGCCGATGAACGGCAGCAGGTCAATTGGCAGCAGGTCCATCAGGTTCATCAGGAAGACCCAAACGAACACGGTCAGGGCCAGCGGAGCAATCAGCTTGCTCTTACCATGGTACATGTCTTTCACGCTGCCATGGACGAAGCCGATGATCATCTCAACGAACGTCTGGAATTTCCCTGGAACACCGCTGGTCGCCTTTTTAGCAACGCTGCGGAACATGGCCAGGAACAGAAGACCCAAAACCACCGAGAAGAACATGGAGTCGATGTTGATCGTCCAGAAGGTGGCCGGGGGGTTATGTGGATCCACCAGCGAGAATGTACGCAGGTCCAGCTGAAGGTTATTCAGATGGTGACCTATGTAATCCTGCGGCGTCATATTTTCTGAAGCCATGATGCCTTTTACCCTTTGTTATTGATTACAGCTGGAGCCAGAACTTGTACCACCAGCACCAAAACCCACGTTGCTATCAGCGGCATGAATACCACTTTCAAAACCGCCAGCGCCATCACCAGTAGAGCAAAGGTCAGCAACACCTTACACACTTCGCCGAGAGCGAAGGACCAGGCCACGCGGCCTTTGGCGGGTGTATGCGCCTGATGACGCCAGGCAAAAATCATAAACAACACGTTTGGCAGCACAACCGCCAAACCTCCGCACGCGGCGGAGATGCCCCAGAAGGGGTCTTTGAGGCTAAACAGCAGTCCACTTGCTATTACCGCCAGAAACTGAATGAACAGAAGCTTACGAGCAACGTTTCTACTCAAGAGCGACACAGACATCACGTTTTTACTCCTGCTCCCTTCGAGGTATGCCGCGTGTCGTATAAAACGTCCTTTAAGGCTCAGAGTCAAGCATCAAAAAGCGGTCAAATTATACGGTGCGTACCCGTGATTTCAAACATTAAGTAGCGAAAAGGTGAATAAATGTTTAAATATTTTTCCCCAGCGCTATTTTTCAACTTTTGACCAATGCGTCGACCTTCAGGCGAAACTGCAAACAGCGCGAAAACGTTGGCGATAAAGCGTGCACGAGATCACAAAATGCACATTTGCGATAAAGCGGTAATTATCAAACACGTAAAACGTTTTATTTCATCTTCATGAATTTAAAGCCAAAAAATCGCAACTATTTCTAAAACAGCCCTATATACAACAAAAACCTTTTATTGACATTTTTAATAAATATTTAACATTGCATTCTGGTTGCTACAGCCCACTTTTAGCAGACTGATATTTTCATAGTTGATTATCATTAAGGTGAATGAATCAGCTCAGGTTAACCGCAAGAAAAACCATGGTGAACACAAGGTTAAAATGACTTCAGAATTATCCTCATAGGTGTGCTGTTTTTTAACACAATAAGAACAGCACAAATTCCCCATTTTTTATTTAATTTTTAAAATTTGTTTGGCTTAAGAATCACCAAATGCCGTTCACCGTCGAGATGAGGAACCTGTAACTTCTCGATTGATTCAACAGCAAAATCCGCTGGCAGCTGTTGAATCTCATCTTCAGGCACCAGCCCTTTCAGGGCATAAAAGCGGCCATTTTCCGCCGGCAGGTGTTTACACCAGCTCACCATGTCGTTGAGCGATGCAAAGGCACGGCTGATAACGCCGTCAAACGGAGGCTCTGCCGGGAACGCCTCTACCCTGCTCTGCACCGGCGTGATGTTTTCCAGCTTCAGCTCATGCTGTACCTGGCGTAAAAAGCGCACGCGCTTGCCCAGGCTGTCCAGCAGCGTGAAATGGCTCTCCGGGCGGACAATAGACAACGGGATCCCCGGCAGCCCCGGACCGGTGCCAACGTCGATAAAACGTTCACCTTTCAGGTACGGCGCCACCACGATGCTATCGAGAATATGGCGAACCAGCATCTCGTTGGGATCGCGCACCGAGGTCAGGTTGTACGCTTTGTTCCATTTGTTCAGCATATCGACATAGGCCACCAGCTGGTTTTTCTGGTGATCGGTGAGCGAAATACCTGCTTCATCCAGCAGACGAGAGAGTTTATTGAGCACGGTGGATACCTGTTGAGATACTTACTGGCGGGTGGCGCTTCGCTTACCCGCCCTACGGGGTTCTGTAGGCCCGGTAAGCGCAGCGCCACCGGGCAATGTTCAAACGTTACGCGCTGCGGCGCAGCATACCCTGCTTTTTCAGCCACACCAGCAGAATTGAAATCGCGGCAGGCGTGACGCCGGAGATCCGCGAGGCCTGGCCAATCGACACCGGTTTATGATCGTTCAGCTTAGCGATCACTTCGTTGGAAAGGCCCGTCACCTGTCGATAGTCCAGCATTTCCGGCAGCAGCGTATTTTCATTACGCTGCTGTTTTTCGATCTCATCCTGCTGACGCGCAATGTAGCCTTCGTATTTCACCTGAATCTCGACCTGCTCAGCCGCTTCAGCGTCTTCAAGGCCCGGTGCGAACGCGGTCAGTTTGACCAGATTCTCGTAGGTGACTTCAGGACGGCGCAGCAGATCTTCGCCGCTGGCTTCGCGCGAAAGCGGCGCTGTTAAGTGAGCGTTCACTTCGGCAGCGGTTTCCGCCTGCGGGTTTACCCAGGTGGTTTTCAGGCGCTGACGTTCCTGTTCAATGCGTTCCAGCTTCTCGTTGAAGCGCGCCCAGCGTTCGTCATCCACCAGACCCAGCTCTCGACCCATTTCGGTCAGACGCAGATCGGCGTTGTCTTCGCGCAGCATCAGGCGATATTCCGCGCGGGAGGTAAACATGCGGTACGGTTCTTTGGTCCCCAGCGTACAGAGATCGTCGACCAGTACGCCCAGGTACGCCTGAGAGCGCGCCGGCGCCCAGCCCTCTTTCTCGGCAGAGAAGCGGGCGGCGTTCAGACCGGCCAGCAGCCCTTGCGCAGCGGCTTCTTCGTACCCGGTGGTGCCATTAATCTGGCCCGCGAAGAACAGACCGTGGATGAATTTGCTCTCCAGGGTTGGCTTCAGGTCACGCGGATCGAAGAAATCGTACTCAATGGCGTAGCCAGGACGAACGATTCTCGCGTTCTCCATGCCCTGCATTGAGCGAACAATTTGCATCTGCACGTCGAACGGCAGGCTGGTGGAGATGCCGTTCGGGTAAATTTCGTTAGAGGTCAGTCCTTCCGGCTCCAGGAAGATCTGGTGCTGGTTACGATCGGCAAAGCGCATCACCTTGTCTTCGATCGATGGGCAGTAGCGCGGGCCGATCCCTTCGATCACGCCCGCGTACATTGGACTGCGATCGAGGTTATTGCGGATCACGTCGTGCGTTTTCTCATTGGTGTGCGTGATGTAGCATGGCACCTGCTGCGGATGTTGTGCCGCATTGCCCATGAACGAGAACACCGGCATTGGGTTATCGCCGTGCTGCTGTGCCAGCACGCTGAAGTCGATGGTGCGCGCATCAATGCGCGGCGGTGTACCGGTTTTCAGGCGGCTTACGCGCAGCGGCAGCTCACGCAGACGACGAGACAGCGGAATGGACGGCGGATCGCCAGCGCGGCCACCGCTGTAGTTGTCCAGACCGATATGGATTTTGCCGTCCAGGAATGTCCCGACCGTCAGCACAACCGCTTTTGCGCGGAACTTGAGGCCCATCTGGGTCACAGCGCCGACAACACGATCGTTCTCCACGATAAGATCTTCTACCGCCTGCTGAAAGATCATCAGGTTCGGCTGGTTCTCCAGCGCGGTGCGGACAGCCTGACGGTAAAGCACGCGGTCTGCCTGCGCACGAGTGGCGCGGACAGCAGGGCCTTTACTCGCGTTTAGTATCCTAAACTGAATGCCCGCATGATCGATCGCTTTCGCCATCAGGCCGCCAAGTGCATCCACTTCTTTTACCAGGTGTCCTTTCCCAATGCCGCCAATCGCCGGATTACAGGACATTTGTCCCAGCGTGTCGATATTGTGTGTCAAAAGCAGGGTCTGCTGGCCCATTCGCGCTGCGGCCATTGCGGCCTCAGTGCCTGCATGACCCCCGCCAATGATGATGACGTCAAAAGGATCCTGATAAAACATGGTGGTCTGCCTCGCGTAAAGCGGTATGAAAATGGATTGAAGCCCGGGCCGTGGATTCTACTCAACTTTAGTCTTTCGAGAAAGCATTGGGATCCTGGGCTATTAAAAAGAAGATCTTTTTATTTAGAGATCTGTTCTATTGTGATCTCTTATTAGGATCGCAGACCTTTGTGGATAAGTCCGATCCCATAAATAAGATCATGCAGTTAGGAAGGATCGTTTGCTGTGAATGATCGGTGATCCTGGACAGTATAAGCTGGGATCAGATCGCCGCTTTATCCACAGGTCAAAAACTAAACCAACGTTGTTCTTTGGATAACTACGGGTTAATACGAGCTTTTAACCAGAGTTATCCACATCTGATCGCACGATCTTTAATCGTTTTTGAGTAAATTTTTCCATTCTGCGAGCCAGATCTCGGCTGGATCTTCCGGAATATCATGATCGAGGATGTTGATCTTCAGGGTTTCACCCAGCTGTTTTGCTCCGCAGGCGGTTACAGCGGCTTCTACTTTCTCTATTGCACCGCAGAAGGTGTCATATTCACGGCTGCCGATCCCGATCGCACCAAACCGGACGTTTGACAGACTGGGCTGCTGTTCCAGCAGTTCGTCATATAAAGGTTGCAGGTTATCCGGCAGATCGCCCGCGCCGTGCGTGGAGGTGATCAGCAGCCAGACCCCATCAGTCGGGAGATCTTCCAGCAGCGGGCCGTGCAGGGTTTCCGTTGAAAAGCCCGCGTCTTCCAGCTTCTCAGCCAGATGTTCCGCTACATATTCCGCACCGCCCAGGGTGCTGCCGCTGATAAGAGTAATGTCCGCCATTGATCGCTCGCTCAGATAAAGAGGCGGCCATTGTACGCTGTGAACGAGCTGGGATCTACCTGTGGAAAATGTGGGAATGAAATTGCCCGATCACGGGCGGATGGTACGCATGATCGGGTTTTGCAGGGAGATCAGGGTTTCGGTGGACTGAATTTCATCGATTGTTTGGATCTTGTTGATAAGTACCTGCTGGAGGGCATCGATGGATCGGCACATTACCTTAATAAAGATGCTGTAATGCCCGGTGGTGTAGTACGCCTCGGTGACTTCATCCAGCGCGTTCAGCTTCTCCAGCGCGGAGGGGTAATCTTTTGCACTTTTAAGAATGATGCCAATGAAGCAGCAAACGTCGTAGCCGAGCTGCTTCGGACTGACGTCAATGCGTGCGCCGGTGATGATCCCGGCCTGCTTCATTTTCTCTACGCGGACGTGAATTGTCCCCGGGCTGACGCCAAACTGTTTCGCCAGTTCGGCATACGCGGTGCGCGCATTGGCCATCAGCGCCTCCAGGATGCCGCGGTCCAGATTGTCGATCTGATAATTTTCCATAGCTTTTTCTTATGAAGATTGATGAATCCCTCTATTCTAGCGGCTAATTTTATCGAATCAAAAGTGAAGTCGGCTTTTTGTTGATGGGTTATTGAATAAGGTGCCATTTTTGTTGCTTAATCAATACCAACAGGACGCAGGAGTATAAATAATGAAAACCGCTTACATCGCAAAACAACGCCAGATCAGTTTCGTAAAATCCCATTTTTCCCGCCAGCTGGAAGAGAAGCTTGGCCTTATTGAAGTTCAGGCGCCGATTCTGAGCCGCGTGGGTGACGGGACGCAGGATAACCTGTCTGGTTGCGAAAAAGCGGTACAGGTAAAAGTGAAAACACTGCCAGACGCCCAGTTCGAAGTGGTGCATTCCCTGGCGAAGTGGAAGCGTCAAACCCTGGGACAACACGACTTCAGCGCGGGCGAAGGGCTTTACACGCACATGAAAGCCCTTCGCCCCGATGAAGACCGTCTCTCCCCAATTCACTCTGTCTACGTTGATCAGTGGGACTGGGAGCGCGTAATGGGTGACGGCGAGCGTCATGTTGGTACGCTGAAATCCACCGTAGAGGCGATCTACGCGGGGATCAAAGCAACCGAAGCAGCCGTGAGCAAAGAGTTTGGTCTGGCACCGTTCCTGCCGGAAACGATCCACTTTGTTCACAGTCAGGAATTGCTGAGCCGTTATCCGGATCTGGATGCCAAAGGCCGTGAACGCGCGATCGCCAAAGCGCTGGGCGCGGTATTCCTGATCGGCATTGGCGGAAAACTGTCTGACGGTAAACGTCACGACGTCCGTGCGCCGGATTACGATGACTGGAGCACCGTGGGCGAAAGCGAATATGCCGGACTGAACGGCGATATTCTGGTCTGGAACCCGGTTCTGGAAGATGCGTTTGAACTCTCTTCAATGGGGATCCGCGTGGATGCTGAAGCACTGAAGCGTCAGCTGGCCGTGACCGGTGATGAAGATCGTCTGCAACTGGAGTGGCACCAGGCGCTGCTGCGTGGTGAAATGCCGCAGACCATCGGCGGCGGTATTGGCCAGTCTCGTCTGACCATGCTGCTGCTGCAACTGTCCCACATTGGTCAGGTGCAGTGTGGAGTCTGGCCGCAGCAGGTACGTGAAAGCGTCGGTTCTCTTCTTTAATTAACGTCGCCAGCGTCTGAGCAGGCGGCTACGCAACCCGGTATCAAAGCGCCAGATGTGATCGAAGATGCGCATGATGCCGGGTTTTCCATGTGCGGACATCGCCACGGCATGAAAGCGGTGCTGGTGCACGCGCTGCATCTCCTTCACTTTACTCACCACGTCGTCCGGCAGCCGCTGGGCAATGAAATCGGAAATCACCACCGCATCTGCGTCGTACCAGTCGCCGCCCTGCATACGCTCAATGATGCTGCGAAAACAGCTGGCCAGATCGGTGCCGCCGCGAAAGCGTTGGCTTAAAAAGCGGATCGCCTGCTCCAGCCCCTGTGAGCCGGTCAGTTCATATCCGACCACTTCGCTGGAAAATAACATGATGTAGCAGCGACGACGATCGGCGAGCGCCACGCGCATCAGGGCCAGGCAGAACGCTTTTGCGCACTGTTCATTAAACCCTCCCATCGATCCGGACGTATCGACGCAAACAATGAACGGGCCGCGCGGTTGCTCATCAAAGTCCTGATGCACCACCGGACGCTGGCTGATCTTCTCGCGCCAGGCTTCGCCGTGCAGCCGATAGGTGAGCAGCTGTTTTTCCACCAGCCGACGATAAAATTCATACTCCAGCTCGGTCATTCCCAGCGTGCTGAGTTCCGTGGGCAGCAGGCGCAGGATGTCATCGCTTTGCTGTAGCCCGTCAACCTGCTCCGGCACGGTGGAGGGTTCACGCACCAGGGTGCGGAAGGTTTCCATCGGCGCATCGTTCTTTGGGACCGATTTTGCCTCCCGGGAGCGCCCAAGCTGTTCCGCGAGCTTCATCAGCTCCGGCTGTTGCGCCAGAAAGTCGCCGTACCTGACGATCAGCTGATAGTCGCCGCGCTTTAGCTGTCCGGCACTCATATCCCAGAGGCGTCCGGCAGCGTTTTCATTCTCCACCAGCACCTGTTCTAGCTGACCGCTTAACGTCATCCGCTCCTGAACCTCGCTCAACAGCTGTTCGCGCTCTTCGTCCAGCAGTTGCTGGTTGAGCGAGGTGGCCTGAACGACAAGGCTGAGCCGCCAGCGCTGTAAAAACAGGGTGTGCAGGGCGGGAGTAAAGCTCGGGTTGTCCGTGACCAGCGCTCTGGCCTGGCTGGCAAACGGGGAATGAACGTTATCAAGCAATGTCAGGGTTTGCGGAAGCTGGGCAATAAACTGCGGCGTTGAAAGCCGCTGGCACTGCTGGTAACCAGCCACTTCCTCTGTCAGTTCCGGCGGGACTTCTGTCTCCTTAAACCGCTGTCGCAGGCTATCGCGCCAGCGGGGAAGATCGTCCGTCATTGCCTTTCTGAGCTTCGGGAATTTTTCAAAAAAGGCCGCCAACTGCGGTGAAGCGAGCAGGGTAATGACGACCTCTTCGATTAAACCGTCCTCGCTAACCGCCAGCATAACGTTGAGCGTATCCAGCGTTAGCATTGACGCGCCTGTTTGATCTGCGCGCTGACATCCTGCAAGCTGGCTTCAATACGGCCTAACCAGTCGCTATTAATAAAGAGGCATTTCTGCTGCTCGCTGAAGCGCGTGTGCTGCTGATGCCATTCGTTATCCAGCGCGTCAAGCTGCTGCTTGATTTCCTCCGGAAGGCTGTCCGAGGCCGTTCCCGGCAGCGCCAGGCGCGATCCCTGAAGGCTGACGTCGCGGATCACCAGATGCTGGCTGCTATCGACTTCCAGCGACAGCGGCTGTGCAAAGCCGATACCGTTGAGTTTACCGCGGATCTCACCGCCCTTATCCAGCCACTGAACCAGCGCAACGCGTTCGATCGTCACGTGCACCACCTGCATATCATGAAGCTTAAGCGGCTGCTGGAGGAGGAGCGTGAGCGAGGCGTCAGTCAGCCCGGCGGGCAGTTCGTAGTGTGGCTTACGGGCAAACATCCCGCCGAGACGGTTCACCTTCAGCGCGGTTTTGTCACTTTGCTGCTGCTGGAGCTGAAGGCGACGTTGGGCAATCGCCCCCAGCTGATTGAGCATCGACTGCTGGCCCCACGCGTGTCCGGTCATCAAAACGTCCAGCTGCTGCTGCATCAGATTCATCCCTTCTGCGTCGTGCCACAGACAGTCTTTCAGCAGGATCAGATCGACAGGGGCAACAGCATCGCGGCCGCTGAACAGGGCGCTTGCCTGGAGCAGGCGAATGGCTTTTTTCCAGCGACGGTCGGAGACGTACGGCGCGGAAGGCAGTAAATCAAGCTGCTGGCGCAGCATGAAGATCAGCTCAAATACGGTATCAGGCAGTTTTATCTTGCCGATATCCTCCTGCCACTGGTGATATTCCTCGTCCGTGACCTGTAACGATGTTGCCACCGGGTTTTCGTTTTCGTCCTGCTGGCTGACCAGCATTGAACGGAAGTTCGATTTATCCTGGACCTTATCCAGCCACAGGCGGATCAGCATGCGGTCATACAGCGCTTCCAGGCTGCTGTCGGCTTCGGGCAATTCGTTAGACGCGGCCACCAGCAGGCGCATGGGGATCTTCTCTTCGCTCGCGCCGTTGCGGAAGCGGCGTTCGTTGATTGCCGTCAGCAGGGTGTTCAGAATGGCCGGGCCGGCTTTCCAGATCTCATCAAGAAAGACGATTTCCGCTTCCGGGAGATAGCCCGCCGTCAGACGCTCGTAGCGTCCCTCGTCTTTTAACGCCTGAATGGAGAGCGGGCCGAAAACTTCTTCCGGCGTGGAGAAGCGCGTCATCAAATACTCAAACGCGCGAGCGTTCTGGAAAGCGAACTTGAGGCGGCGTGCGATCAGACTTTTGGCAATGCCCGGCGGGCCCAGCAGAAACACGCTTTCCCCGCTCAACGCCGCCAGTAAACAGAGGCGAATGGCGTGGCTACGCTCGTAAAGGCCTTTCTCCAGCGCGCTGCTGAGGCGGGAAATTCTTTCTGCTAATAAATGTGAGTGAGCCATAATAGTTTTGCATCCTTTCACCGTGGTGGCGGCTAATTGAAGCGAGTATAGACGTTTCGGTCTGGCCTGGTAATAGGCTGAAGTGCGGCGCTATTTTCTTTGCGCTACATTAATGCGGCTGCATTTAGGGGTACGATTTTGCATTGAATCGTGCATACTGTGCGCTTTTTGTGGGCCAAGGGACTAAGCACACATTTGTTATTCAAACGAAAAGACTAGTCTATGAGCACTGATAATAAGCAATCATTACCCGCAGTAACGCTTGCGGCGATCGGGGTTGTCTACGGTGATATCGGCACCAGCCCGCTTTATACGCTTCGTGAATGTCTGTCCGGTCAGTTTGGTTTTGGTGTAGAGCGTGACGCCGTATTTGGTTTTCTCTCGCTCATCTTCTGGCTGCTGATCCTGGTGGTCTCCCTGAAGTATCTCTCCTTCGTTATGCGGGCTGATAACGCGGGCGAGGGCGGTATTCTGACCCTGATGTCCCTTGCCGGGCGCAATACCTCTGCAAGAATGACCTCCGTGCTGGTCATTATCGGCCTGATTGGCGGCAGCTTCTTCTATGGGGAAGTGGTGATTACGCCGGCGATTTCGGTGATGTCGGCCATAGAGGGGCTGGAGATTGTCGCGCCGCAGCTTGATACGTGGGTCGTGCCACTCGCTATTATCGTGCTGACATTGCTGTTTGCCATACAAAAACACGGTACCGGGCTGGTGGGTAAGCTGTTTGCGCCTATTATGCTGGCCTGGTTCCTGATCCTGGCGGCGCTGGGCTTGCGCAGCATTATTGCCAACCCCGACGTCCTGCACGCGCTGAACCCGATGTGGGCAGTTCATTTCTTCCTTGAATATAAAGTGGTGTCGTTCGTAGCGCTGGGCGCGGTGGTGCTTTCCATTACCGGTGTTGAAGCGCTGTATGCGGATATGGGCCACTTCGGGAAACTCCCTATTCGCGTCGCCTGGTTTAGCGTTGTCCTGCCTTCACTGGTGCTGAATTACTTCGGCCAGGGCGCGCTGCTGCTTGCCCATCCTGAAGCGATTAAAAACCCGTTCTTCCTGCTGGCGCCGGACTGGGCGCTGGTTCCGATGCTGATCCTGGCGACGCTGGCGACGGTCATTGCCTCTCAGGCCGTTATTTCCGGCGTCTTCTCCCTGACGCGTCAGGCCGTGCGTCTGGGGTATCTCTCGCCAATGCGCATTATTCATACCTCTGAGATGGAGTCAGGCCAGATCTACATTCCGTTCGTCAACTGGCTGCTCTATTTCGCGGTTGTGATTGTTATCGTCAGCTTCGAGCACTCCAGTAACCTGGCGGCGGCGTACGGTATCGCGGTGACCGGAACGATGGTGTTGACCTCTATTCTCTCCACCACCGTGGCGTACCGTAACTGGCACTGGAATAAGTTCCTCGTGGGGCTGATCCTGGTTGGCTTCCTCTGCATCGACGTGCCGCTGTTCTCTGCGAACCTCGACAAGATTGTCTCCGGTGGCTGGCTGCCGCTGACGCTGGGTCTGGTGATGTTCATCGTGATGACGACGTGGAAGAGCGAACGTTTCCGCCTGCTGCGTCGTATGCATGAGCACGGTAATTCTCTGGAGGCGATGATCGCCTCGCTGGAGAAATCCCCGCCGGTGCGCGTGCCGGGCACGGCGGTGTATATGTCTCGTGCGCTGAACGTGATCCCGTTTGCACTGATGCATAACCTTAAGCACAACAAAGTGCTGCACGAGCGCGTGATCCTGCTGACGCTGCGCACCGAAGATGCGCCGTACGTTCACAACGTGCGCCGCGTACAGATCGAGCAACTGTCGCCAACCTTCTGGCGCGTGGTGGCGAGCTACGGCTGGCGCGAAACGCCGAACGTAGAAGAAGTATTCCACCGCTGCGGTCTGGAAGGGCTGAGCTGCCGCATGATGGAGACGTCGTTCTTTATGTCCCACGAGTCGCTGATCATCGGCAAGCGCCCATGGTATCTGCGTCTGCGCGGTAAGTTGTATCTCATCCTGCAACGTAACGCCCTGCGTGCGCCTGACCAGTTTGAGATCCCGCCTAATCGCGTGATTGAGCTGGGTACGCAGGTCGAGATTTAAGTCCTTCTAAAAATGCCGGGTGGCGCTGCGCTTACCCGGCCTACCAGATCCGCAACATACCCGCCAAAATCACCTCAATATTTCACTTAGCGAAACGTTTCGACGTTGATCACAAATCCGTTACGTCATGATGGTTTTCTGAACATTTTTGCGGCTACACTGTTTTTAGCGAAACGTTTCGCTAGTGGAGCAAAAAATGAAGAAAGGCACGGTACTCAACTCAGAAATCTCATCGGTTATTTCCCGTCTTGGGCATACCGATACGCTGGTGGTTTGCGATGCAGGCTTACCGGTTCCGCGCAGCACAACCCGTATCGATATGGCGTTAACGCAGGGCGTGCCCTCGTTCATGCAGGTACTGGAGGTGGTGACCGCGGAAATGCAGGTTGAGACGGCCATTCTCGCCGCGGAAATCAAACAACATAATCCGCAACTTCACGAAACGTTGCTCAGCCATATTGAGCAGCTGCAACAACGCCAGGGAAACACCATAGAAATTCGTTACACAACGCACGAGCAGTTCAAACAACAAACCGCAGACAGTCAGGCGGTGATTCGCAGCGGGGAGTGTTCCCCGTATGCGAATATCATTCTCTGTGCTGGCGTCACCTTCTGAGGCCATCATGGACGCATTACTCCAACTCAAAGGGATCGATAAGTCGTTCCCGGGCGTTAAAGCCCTCTCCGGCGCGGCGCTGAACGTCTATTCCGGTCGCGTAATGGCGCTGGTGGGCGAAAACGGCGCCGGCAAATCCACCATGATGAAAGTGCTGACCGGTATCTACCAACGCGATGCCGGTTCGCTCTTATGGCTGGGCAAAGAGACCACCTTCAGCGGCCCGAAATCCTCACAGGAAGCGGGCATCGGCATTATTCACCAGGAGCTAAACCTGATCCCGCAGCTGACCATTGCGGAGAACATCTTCCTGGGCCGCGAGTTCGTGAACCGGTTTGGCAAAATCGACTGGAAAACCATGTATGCCGAAGCGGACAAATTGCTGGCGAAGCTGAACCTGCGCTTCAAGAGCGACCGCCTGGTGGGCGACCTCTCCATCGGCGATCAGCAGATGGTGGAAATCGCGAAGGTGCTGAGCTTTGAATCGAAGGTCATCATTATGGATGAACCGACCGACGCCCTGACCGATACCGAAACCGAATCCCTGTTCCGCGTGATCCGCGAGCTGAAAGCGCAGGGGCGCGGCATTGTCTATATCTCTCACCGCATGAAAGAGATCTTCGAAATTTGCGACGACGTGACCGTCTTCCGCGACGGGCAGTTTATCGCCGAGCGTGAAGTGGCGACGCTGACCGAAGATACGCTGATCGAAATGATGGTGGGACGTAAGCTCGAGGACCAATATCCGCATCTGGACAAAGCGCCGGGCGAGATCCGCCTGAAGGTAGATAACCTCTGCGGTCCGGGCGTTAACGATGTGACCTTTACCCTGCGCCAGGGCGAGATCCTGGGCGTTGCGGGTCTGATGGGCGCGGGCCGTACCGAACTGATGAAAGTGCTGTATGGCGCACTGCCGCGCACCAGCGGTTACGTTACCCTTGACGGTCATGAAGTGATCACCCGCTCGCCGCAGGACGGGCTGGCGAACGGCATCGTCTATATCTCCGAAGACCGCAAGCGCGACGGCTTAGTGCTGGGCATGTCGGTTAAAGAGAACATGTCCCTGACCGCGCTGCGCTATTTCAGCCGCAGCGGCGGCAGCCTGAAGCACAAAGACGAACAGCAGGCGGTCAGCGATTTTATCCGTCTCTTCAACGTTAAAACGCCGTCGATGGAGCAGGCGATTGGCCTGCTGTCCGGCGGGAATCAGCAGAAAGTGGCGATTGCCCGCGGTCTGATGACGCGCCCGAAAGTGCTGATCCTCGACGAGCCAACCCGCGGCGTGGACGTGGGCGCGAAAAAAGAGATCTATCAGCTGATTAACCAGTTCAAGGCCGACGGTCTGAGCATCATTCTGGTCTCTTCCGAGATGCCAGAAGTATTAGGCATGAGCGATCGCATTATCGTCATGCATGAAGGGCATCTCGGCGGTGAATTCACTCGCGAGCAGGCCACCCAGGAAGTTCTGATGGCTGCCGCTGTGGGCAAGCTTAATCGCGTGAATCAGGAGTAAGAAGATGACTATCCAGGCTGTTTCTGGTCGCCGCTATTTCACAAAGGCATGGCTGATGGAACAAAAATCGCTGATTGCCCTGCTGGTGCTGATCGCGATTGTCTCGACCATGAGCCCGAACTTTTTTACCGTCAATAACCTGTTCAATATTCTTCAGCAGACTTCCGTCAACGCCATTATGGCGGTGGGGATGACGCTGGTGATTCTGACCTCGGGTATCGATCTGTCCGTCGGTTCCCTGCTGGCGCTCACTGGTGCGATTGCCGCGTCGATTGTCGGCATTGAAGTTAACGCGCTGGTGGCCGTTGCCGCTGCCCTGGCTGCAGGCGCAGCGATTGGCGCCGTCACCGGTGTGATAGTAGCGAAAGGTCGCGTTCAGGCGTTTATCGCCACGCTGGTGATGATGTTGCTGCTGCGCGGCGTGACCATGGTGTACACCAACGGTAGCCCGGTGAATACCGGATTTACGGATAACGCCGACCTGTTTGGCTGGTTCGGTATTGGACGCCCGCTGGGCATCCCGACGCCGGTCTGGATCATGGCTATCGTTTTCCTGGCGGCGTGGTACATGCTGCACCATACCCGCCTGGGCCGGTATATCTATGCGCTGGGCGGTAATGAAGCGGCCACGCGTCTGTCCGGCATCAGCGTCAATAAAGTCAAAATTATCGTTTACTCCCTGTGCGGCCTGCTGGCCTCTCTGGCGGGCATCATCGAAGTGGCGCGCCTCTCTTCCGCACAGCCAACGGCGGGAACGGGATACGAGCTGGATGCCATCGCGGCGGTGGTTCTGGGCGGTACGAGCCTTGCGGGCGGTAAAGGTCGCATTGTTGGGACATTGATCGGCGCACTGATCCTCGGTTTCCTGAATAATGGTTTGAATTTGTTAGGTGTTTCCTCCTATTACCAGATGATCGTTAAGGCAGTGGTGATTTTGCTGGCGGTACTGGTAGACAACAAAAAACAGTAACTGACGACACTACAGGACATCTTAGATATGAACATGAAAAAACTGGCTACCCTGGTTTCTGCTGTCGCGCTGAGCGCAACCGTAAGTGCTAACGCCATGGCGAAAGATACCATCGCGCTGGTTGTCTCTACCCTGAACAACCCGTTCTTCGTCTCTCTGAAGGACGGTGCGCAGAAAGAAGCAGACAAACTGGGCTACAACCTGGTGGTGCTGGATTCACAGAACAACCCGGCGAAAGAGCTGGCTAACGTTCAGGACTTAACCGTACGCGGTACGAAAATCCTGCTGATCAACCCAACGGATTCCGACGCGGTCGGTAACGCCGTGAAGATGGCAAACCAGGCGAAGATCCCGGTGATCACCCTGGACCGTCAGGCGACGAAAGGCGACGTGGTCAGCCACATTGCGTCTGATAACGTACTGGGCGGAAAAATCGCTGGTGACTACATCGCGAAGAAAGCCGGTGAAGGCGCGAAAGTGATCGAATTGCAGGGTATCGCCGGTACTTCCGCGGCCCGTGAACGTGGTGAAGGCTTCCAGCAGGCTGTCGCGGCGCATAAATTTAACGTACTGGCGAGCCAGCCGGCAGACTTCGACCGTACTAAGGGTCTGAACGTTATGCAGAACCTGCTGACCGCGCATCCAGATGTGCAGGCGGTATTTGCACAGAACGACGAAATGGCGCTCGGTGCGCTGCGTGCGCTCCAGACTGCGGGTAAATCAGATGTGATGGTTGTCGGATTTGACGGCACGCCGGATGGAGAAAAAGCAGTAAATGATGGCAAACTGGCTGCGACCATCGCTCAGCTGCCTGAGCAGATTGGCGCGACTGGCGTGCAAACTGCCGATAAAGTGCTGAAGGGCGAAAAAGTTCAGGCCAAATACCCTGTTGACCTGAAGCTGGTCATTAAGCAGTAAAGGCGATTCAGGCAGTCGCTGGCTGCCTGAGGGACACCAAATAAAAGAAAAGTGTGGCATACGCCACCGGGTAATACCGGTGGCGCTCTCAGATGGACACCTCAATACATGAAAACCGCAGGCAACCTCGTCGTCCTTGGCAGTATCAATGCCGATCACATTCTTAACCTTGAAACGTTCCCCACGCCGGGCGAAACCGTCACCGGCAATCAGTATCAGGTCGCGTTCGGCGGTAAGGGCGCAAACCAGGCGGTTGCCGCCGGGCGCAGCGGGGCGAATATCGCGTTTATCGCCTGTACGGGTGATGACGATACCGGCGAGCGCGTACGTAAACAGCTGGCAAGCGACAACATCGATACTGCACCCGTCAGCGTTGTTGAAGGGGAATCTACCGGCGTGGCGCTGATCTTCGTCAATGCGGAAGGTGAGAATGTCATCGGTATTCATGCGGGGGCTAACGCCGCGTTAACGACTGAGCGCGTCGAAGCGCAGCGTGGGATCATCGCCGGAGCGGAAGCCCTGCTGATGCAGCTGGAGTCTCCGGTTGAAAGCGTGCTGGCCGCCGCGAAAATTGCGCATGAAAATCATACCACTGTCGTACTTAACCCTGCGCCTGCCCGTGTATTATCAGACGAACTGCTGGCGCTGGTGGATATCATCACCCCGAACGAAACCGAAGCGGAAAAGCTGACGGGTATCCGTGTCGAAAATGATGACGATGCAGCGCGCGCGGCGCGTGCGTTGCACGAAAAAGGCATTGGAACCGTGATAATCACCCTCGGCAGCCGTGGGGTGTGGGCTAGCGTCAATGGCGAAGGCCGTCGCGTACCGGGCTTTAAGGTCAAAGCTATTGATACCATCGCCGCAGGCGACACCTTCAACGGTGCGCTGGTAACGGCATTGCTGGAAGGAAAAGCAATGGATGACGCGATCCGCTTTGCGCATGCCGCCGCCGCGATTGCAGTGACGCGTAAAGGCGCTCAGCCTTCTGTTCCATGGCGTAAAGAGATTGATGAATTCTTAAGTCAGCAGGGGTAATGCTTGGCCACAATGAAAGATGTCGCCCGTATGGCGGGCGTTTCTACCTCGACCGTCTCCCACGTTATCAATAACGATCGCTTCGTCAGCGAGGCGATTCGGGAGAAAGTTGACGCTGCAATTAAAGAGCTCAACTATGCGCCGTCCGCGCTGGCGCGCAGCCTGAAGCTTAACCAGACGCGCACCATCGGCATGCTGATCACGGCCAGTACCAACCCTTTCTATTCTGAACTGGTGCGCGGCGTGGAGCGCAGCTGCTTCGAGCGCGGCTATAGCCTGGTACTGTGCAATACCGAAGGGGACGAGCAGCGCATGAACCGTAACCTGGAGACGCTCATGCAAAAACGCGTCGACGGATTGCTGCTGCTCTGTACCGAAACGCATCAGCCCTCGAAAGAGATCATTCAGCGCTACCCTTCAATTCCCACGGTAATGATGGACTGGGCGCCGTTCGACGGAACCAGCGATCTGATTCAGGATAACTCCCTGCTGGGCGGCGATATGGCGACGCAGCACCTGATTGATAAAGGTCATACCCGCATTGCCTGTATTACCGGCCCGCTGGATAAAACCCCGGCGCGCCTGCGTCTGGAAGGCTATCTTTCAGCAATGGAGCGGGCAGGGCTTGCCATTCCTGATGGCTATCGCATCACCGGCGATTTCGAATTTAACGGTGGATTTGAAGCAATGCAGAAACTGCTGGCGCAAGAGCCGCGCCCGCAGGCCGTGTTTATTGGTAACGATGCGATGGCATTCGGAGCTTACCAGGCGCTGTATCAGGCGGGGTTACGTGTTCCGGACGATATGGCGATCGTCGGTTACGATGATATCGAACTGGCGCGCTACATGACGCCGCCGCTGACCACGATCCATCAGCCGAAGGATGAACTGGGTGAGCTGGCCATCGACGTGTTGATCCACCGTATGGCGCAGCCCACGCTGCAACAGCAACGTTTGCAGCTTACTCCTGTTCTGATGGAACGCGGTTCGGTTTAGCCTTTTCTTTGTGACGCTCTTTAATCAGGTTCCGGCCGTCTTTCGGCTTTAACAACATAAAGACCACCGCCGATACCACGGTAAGCGCGCCCATAGTGATAAAGGTATAGTGGAACTGCTCAACGGTATTCGTACCGTCAAACCCTTCATAAAACCGCAGCACCGCCGCGCTCACGGCTACCCCGAGGCTAATCGACAGCTGTTGGGTCACTGCCAGTACGCTGTTGCCGCTGCTGGCGTTCTCATCGGTGAGATCCGCAAGCGTAATCGTGTTCATCGACGTGAACTGCGTCGACATAGCCATCCCCAGCACAAACAGCGGCAGGATCAGCATCCATATCGGTAACGCCGCAGATTGCAGGGAGAACTGCGCAATCATCAATCCGATAAATACCGTCACGCCAACCAGCGTCTTACGATAGCCAAACCAGCGCAGCACCTGCGTGACCGTCGATTTTGCCAGGATCGAGCCCATCGCCGTGGGGGCCATCATGCAGCCGGCAATCAGCGCCGGATAGCCAAAACCAACCTGAAGCATCAGCGGCATCAGGAAAGGCACACAGCCCGTGCCGAGACGTGAAGCTATATTGCCCGCGATCCCGACGGAGAACGTTCGGGTGTTAAAGAGAGATAAAGAGATAAGCGGCGTCGGGTGGCGGCGCGCATGGCGTATATAAAGAAGGAACAGCAGTATACCGCTGAGGATGACGGCCAGCGCCAGCCACGTCGCTACGATTTTCTCGCCAAACAGCTCCATCCCGCTGGAGAACAGGACCAGGCTCAGGCCAAACAAGAAGAAGCCGCCCATATCGAAGCTGCGCCGTGGCGTGGTGAAGTTCGGCATATATTTGCGGGCGTAAATCAGCCCTGCCACACCAATCGGAATGTTAATCAGGAAGATCCAGTGCCAGCTTGCCCAGGTCACCAGTACGCCGCCGAGTACCGGGCCAAGTATCGGCCCGACCAGCCCCGGCATGGTCACAAAGTTGAGCACCGGGAGCAGTTCGCTGCGCGGATAGGCGCGCAATAACGCCAGACGCGCGACGGGCATCATCATCGCGCCGCCTATCCCCTGTAGGACGCGGAAGATAACCAGTTCCGTCAGAGAAGTGGAGAGGGCGCACGCCAGAGAACCGAGGGTGAACAGCGTCACCGCCAGCATGAACACTTTACGCGTGCCGAAACGATCGGCCAGCCAGCCGCTGACCGGAATAAGCATCGCCACCGTCAGGGTATAGCTGATGATGGCGGATTGCATCGCCAGCGGGGAGCGGTTAAGGCTTTGGGCTATGGCGGGAAGGGCGGTATTGAGGATAGTGGCATCCAGTGCCTGCATAAAGAACGCCATGGCTGCAATCCACGGCAATCCGGCCATACTGCGTGCTTTTTTCTCAGTCATTTATTTACCTGCTGGTGGGTTGGCGCGGCCAGCAACGCCTGGCACGCACTCAGGGCTCGCTGCCCGTCGCTCTCCTGAATGGCATCGACTATCGCCTGATGCAGATCCAGCTTCACCACCTCATCTTGTGTGATAGAGGTAAAGTAAGTGTGGTACACAGAATGGAATAAAGAAGCAAAGGAGGTTAGGAAAGGATTTCCGCTCATATTATAGATATGTTCGTGCCAGGCCATATCGACCTCTATCCAGCGTTCGCGGTTAAAGTGCTTTTTCAGAAACACCATCTCTTCCATTAATGTATTGAGCTGCGCTTTTTGCTCTGCCGTGCCGAGCGTGGCGGCAAGCAGGCAGGCCTGAGGCTCAAGACTGCTGCGCATGACCAGAAAGTGATCAACGACCTGATTAAAGTTATCTTCGGTCATCCACCAGGTGAGTAATTCCTGATCCAGAAAGTTCCAGTTCCCCTGAGGCATAACGCGGGTGCCAATGCGCGGGCGTGGAAGCACCATTCCTTTCGCCGTTAATGTTTTTACCGCTTCGCGAACGGCGGTACGGCTTACGCCAAACCGATCCCCCAGTTCCATCTCGCTGGGCAGGATGCTCCCTGGGGCATATTTACCCGCTAAGATCAGCTGGGCCAGCTTTTCTGCCAGCACGTACGACAGGTTTTTTTGAGCTGCCAACTGTTGTGCGCTTAATGGCATCGCTTTTATTCCTTAAATATTGATGCGGCTAATTATGCCATCTCAGGTGTGATTGTGGTTGCAGATACATCAAATAGAACAATTTGTAGCTTGATCTCATCGCTTTTGGTGAAAAAAAACACGGTCAGAAACTTTTTTTAAATTTCCTCTTGTCACTTCGGAAGA
>NZ_SJON01000011.1 GCF_004331385.1 Enterobacter quasihormaechei | reverse complement strand
GGTCAGCGTTGTTTTACCATGGTCAACGTGGCCGATAGTACCGACGTTAACGTGCGGTTTTGTACGTTCAAACTTTTCTTTAGACATCGATTGTCCCTCTAAGACACGGATAAATCGGTGATATCACCACATCAACCAGGCGAAAATGCCTGAACTGTTGAATACATTTACATTGAAACAGAGAGAAAGGGAGGGAGAAGTGAAGTGGTGCTGATACCCAGAGTCGAACTGGGGACCTCACCCTTACCAAGGGTGCGCTCTACCAACTGAGCCATATCAGCACGTATTGGAGCGGGCAGCGGGAATCGAACCCGCATCATCAGCTTGGAAGGCTGAGGTAATAGCCATTATACGATGCCCGCATCCTGAAACTCGGCTACCCAGTTCTTTCTGTAACAAAAAAAGAGATTTCTCTCTTTTCTGTTCGAGCTGGTCAATTTTTCCAACCAGCTCCGGCGGCGTTGACGCTGCCAGAAAGTGGTGGTGGGGGAAGGATTCGAACCTTCGAAGTCTGTGACGGCAGATTTACAGTCTGCTCCCTTTGGCCGCTCGGGAACCCCACCGGACTTGATGGTGCCGACTACCGGAATCGAACTGGTGACCTACTGATTACAAGTCAGTTGCTCTACCTACTGAGCTAAGTCGGCATCAAGTAGCGCGCATTCTATGGAGACCTGCGCAGTCATGCAACTAAAAAATTGCATAAAACGTTCTTTCGCTCACATTTTATTCGAAACCAGGGCTAACCGCTGTAAATTCATCCGCTCACGGTTAAAAATTCAACATGAACGGCTGATTTCGGCACGCTATAGCCCCAGGTGATACCTATCCGATTAAGCATCGCTTTCCCATATTTTTTCTTATTATTCCTCTCATCTGGTGTTAACCTCCTGCCCATTGTCCAAAATTAACTATGTGATGAGCCCGCACCCGCCGTTTCGTGATGGTTCACAGAAGCATGCTTATGAGCAAAAAAGAGCAAACGTTAATGACGCCCTATCTTCAGTTTAACCGTAGCCAGTGGGCAGCCCTGCGTGACTCCGTCCCTATGACGCTGACGGAAGGTGAAATCGCACGGCTAAAAGGGATAAACGAAGATCTCTCCCTGGAAGAGGTGGCAGAAATCTATCTCCCCCTCTCTCGCTTGCTTAACTTCTATATCAGCTCCAATTTGCGTCGTCAGGCCGTGCTGGAACAGTTCCTCGGCACGAACGGTCAACGTATTCCTTATATCATCAGTATTGCGGGCAGCGTGGCAGTGGGTAAAAGTACCACCGCGCGCGTGCTACAGGCGCTGCTGAGCCGCTGGCCGGAGCACCGCAGCGTGGAGCTGATCACCACCGATGGCTTCCTGCATCCCAATGAGGTGTTGAAAGAACGCGGCCTGATGAAGAAGAAGGGCTTCCCGCTCTCTTATGATATGCACCGCCTGGTGAAGTTTGTCTCTGATTTAAAATCGGGCGTGCCTAACGTCACCGCACCGGTTTACTCGCATCTGATTTACGACCGTATCCCGGATGGCGACAAAACGGTTGTGCAGCCCGACATCCTGATTCTGGAAGGGTTAAACGTTCTGCAAAGCGGGATGGATTATCCTCACGATCCGCATCACGTGTTTGTCTCTGACTTTGTCGACTTCTCAATTTATGTGGATGCGCCGGAAGAACTGCTGCAACGCTGGTATATCAACCGCTTCCTGAAGTTCCGCGAAGGGGCGTTCACCGACCCGGATTCCTACTTCCATAACTACGCCCAGCTCTCTGAAGAAGAGGCTATCAACGTGGCGACAGGGCTATGGAATGAGATCAACTACGTAAACCTGAAAGAGAACATCCTGCCGACGCGCGAACGTGCAAGCCTGATCCTCACCAAGAGCGAGAAACACGCCGTCGACCAGATTCGGCTACGGAAGTAGACCTCAGACGAAAAAAAACCGGCTTATCGCCGGTTTTTTTCTTTATGCCTGCGGCTTTTCGCCGTTTTCATCCTGATCGACCGCGAAGCAGGCCACCAGCTGTCCACCATAATCCTTCAGCTGTGGCTGCAACTGCGTGCACGGACCAAAGCGGCGACGGCAGCGGGCGTTGAACGCGCAGCCCGGCGGCGGGTTCAGCGGGCTCGGCAGCTCGCCGGTCAGCTTGATACGCTCACGGCGGTCATCCGGGTTAAGCCGCGGCGTCGCAGACAGCAGCGCCTGGGTGTACGGGTGACGCGGATTAGTAAAGATCTGATCTTTCGTCCCCTTCTCCACGCAGCGCCCCAGGTACATCACCATCACCTCATCGGCAATGTGCTCAACCACGGACAGATCGTGCGAGATGAACACGTACGACAGCCCCAGATCCTGCTGCAAATCCATCATCAGGTTAAGCACCTGCGCGCGCACGGACACGTCGAGCGCCGAGACGGGCTCATCGGCAATCACCACGTCCGGATCAAGCATCAAACCGCGGGCGATGGCAATACGTTGGCGCTGGCCGCCAGAGAACATGTGCGGGTAGCGATCGTAATGCTCGGTTTTAAGGCCCACCTTCGCCATCATCGCCAGCGCTTTTTCACGACGCTGCTCTTTGCTCAGACTGCTGTTAATCAGCAGCGGCTCTTCCAGAATTTGTCCGACTTTTTTTCGCGGGTTCAGAGAGCCGTACGGGTTCTGAAACACGATCTGGATTTTCTGACGACGCAGCTTCTGCGCCTGCGGATCGTGCTTGAGTAGATCCTGGCCCTGATAGTAAAGCTCGCCGCCGGTAGGCGTTTCAATCATCGTCAGCAGACGGCCCAGCGTGGATTTCCCGCAGCCTGACTCCCCTACTACCGCCAGCGTCTTACCGCGTTCGAGGCTAAAGGAGACGCCGTCCAGCGCTTTCACCAGGCGTTCAGGAGCAAAAATCCCCTTCTTCACCGGGTAATGTTTTTTCAGGTCGATAGCCTGCAACAGCGGCTGTTGCGTGGTGGCCTGGTGCGTACTCATAGTGTTGGCCTCCCGGCATCATCGAGTGGGTAGTGGCATTTTGACTGTCGACCGTCGGCCAGCAGATTCAGCTCTGGCTCCTCAGCGCGGCATTTGTCCGTGGCATACGGGCAGCGCGGATTAAGCAGACAGCCTTGCGGACGGTCGTATTTGCCCGGAACCACGCCCGGCAGCGACGCCAGACGCGCCTTGTCCTGAGCAAACTCCGGCAGCGCGCGCAGCAGTGCCTGCGTATACGGATGACGTGGCGCGCGGAAGATATCGTGCGAACTTCCGGTCTCCACCACCTGGCCCGCATACATCACAATGATTTTGTGTGCCGCTTCCGCCACCAGCGCCAGGTCGTGCGTAATCAGCACCAGCGCCATGTTCTCTTTCTGCTGCAACTCCAGCAGCAGCTCGATGATTTGCGCCTGGATGGTCACGTCCAGCGCGGTTGTCGGTTCATCCGCAATCAGCAGCTTTGGCCGACAGGCGATAGCCATGGCGATCATCACGCGCTGGCTCATCCCGCCGGAGAGCTGATGCGGGTAAACGTCCAGACGCGATGCCGGATCGGGAATACCCACCTGCGTCAGCAGATCGATAGCGCGCTGACGTCGGGTTTTCTTATTGCCGCCCTGATGCACCTTAATGGCTTCCATAATCTGGAAACCGACGGTGTAGCACGGGTTCAGGCTGGTCATGGGGTCCTGGAAGATCATTGCCACTTCCGCGCCCACTAGCTGGCGGCGCTGTTTCTCGGAAATACGCTTCAGATCCTGACCGTTGAACGCCAGACTTTCCGCCATCACGCGGCCGGGGTAATCAATCAGCCCCATGATCGCCAGCGAGCTGACGGATTTACCCGAGCCAGACTCCCCAACAATACCAACCACTTCGCCCTGATTTACGCTGTAGCTAATGCGGTCCACGGCGCGAAACGGTGTGCCTTCGTCGCCGAAGTGCACGGATAATTTATCTACATTTAATAACGCCATCTCGTGCCTCTTACTGCTTCAGTTTGGGATCAAGCGCATCACGCAGACCATCACCCATCAGGTTAAATGCCAGCACCGTCAGCAGAATCGCCAGACCCGGGAAGGTGACGACCCACCAGGCGCTTTGCGCGAACTGCAACACGTCGGAGAGCATGGTGCCCCACTCCGGTGTTGGCGGCTGCGCACCCATGCCAAGGAAGCCAAGAGCGGCCATATCGAGAATGGCGTTAGAGAAACCGAGCGACGCCTGAACGATCAGCGGCGCAAGGCAGTTCGGGAAGATATTAATGAACATCTGGCGCATCGCACCGGCACCCGCCACGCGAGACGCGGTAACGTAATCGCGGTTCACTTCCACCAGCACCGCCGCACGGGTTAAACGCACGTAGTGCGGTAGCGCAACAAACGTCAGCGCAAGCGCAGCGTTACCTATCGACGGGCCGAAGACCGCCACCAGCACCAGCGCCAGCAGCAGGCTAGGCAATGCCAGCATGATATCGACGATACGCATGATGACGTTATCAACGATGCCGCCGAAGTAGCCCGCCACCAGGCCGAGCACCACGCCCATGATCAGCGACAACACCACCACGAGGCAGCCAACCAGCAGCGACAGGCGCGCGCCGTACATCAGGCGCGACAGCACATCACGGCCCACGTCATCGGTGCCCAGCAGATGGGCAACGCTGCCGCCGTCCTGCCAGACTGGCGGCACGAGCAGCGCATCGCGGAACTGATCTGCCGGGTTATACGGGGCGAGGAAGTTCGCAAACACCGCAATCAGGATCATGATGGAAACATACACCAGCCCGACGACCGCGCCTTTGTTGCGCTTGAAGTAGTGCCAGAACTCCTGCATTGGCGTCATAGGCACCGGCGCAGAGACCGCTTTATTTTGAGTAACTTGTGACATGATGGCCCCTTACTTCTTATGACGAATACGCGGGTTCACCACGCCGTACAGCAAATCGACCAGCAGGTTGACGAGGATAATCATCGTCGCGACCAGCAGTACACCACCCTGCACCACCGGATAGTCACGGCGTTGCAGCGCGTCAATCAGCCAGCGTCCGAGGCCCGGCCAGGAGAAGATGGTTTCGGTCAGGATCGCCCCCGCCAGCAGCGTACCCACCTGCAAACCGATAACGGTAACCACCGGCAGCATCGCGTTACGCAGGGCATGAATGATGATGACGCGCATACGGGTCAGGCCTTTGGCGCGGGCAGTACGAATATAGTCTTCGCCCAGCACTTCCAGCATGGAAGAACGGGTCATACGCACGATTACCGCCAGAGGTATGGTGCCCAGCACCATTGCGGGCAGGATCATGTGCGCAACCGCATCAATGAAGTTGCCCTCTTCGCCCCAGATCGCCGTATCAATCAGCATGAAGCCGGTTAACGGGTTGGTGTCATCAAGGAAGACCATGTCGCTGACGCGCCCGGAGACCGGCGTCAGGTTCCACTGCACCGATACCAGCATGATCAGCATCATGCCCCACCAGAAGATAGGCATGGAATAGCCGGTCAGTGCCAGGCCAACGGCGGTGTGGTCGAAAATAGAGCCACGCTTAACGGCAGCCAGTACGCCAACGGGAATCCCCACCGCGGTCGCAAAGATCATGGCGCAGATGCCCAGTTCAAGCGTCGCCTGGAAACGCGGCACGAACTCGTCCCACACCGGAAGTCGGCTTTTCAGTGAAATGCCTAAATCGCCGTGCAAGACGCCCCAGATATAGTGGAGGTACTGCTGCCACATCGGCTTATCAAGGCCGAGTTCAGCCAGCAGTTGCGCATGACGTTCAGGGGAGATACCACGCTCGCCCGCCATAATCATCACCGGATCACCCGGGATCATATGGACGAAGGCAAAAGTGAGAAGGGTGATACCGATAAACGTCGGGATAACCAGTCCCAGACGTCGGAGGATGAACTGCAACATAACCCGGATTCTCTCTGATGACGCACGCCCAGTGGCGTGACGTCTGTATTGCTCACAAATCTTATCCCCTCACCTGATGGAGAGGGAATAAAGCACTGCTGCCGGGTGGCGCTACGCTTACCCGGCCTACATACCGTAGGCCAGTGCAAGCGCAGCGCCGCCTGGCGTTGCTTTTAATTATTCAACAGACACGTTTTCGAAGTGGTGTTTGCCCAGTGGATCAACCACGTAGCCTTTGACTTCTTTACGCACTGGCTCGTACACGGTGGAGTGAGCAACAATCAGCGCCGGAGCCTGATCGTGCATGACAACCTGCGCTTGCTTGTACAGTTCAATACGTTTGTTGTGATCGTCGGTCGCACGCGCCGGCTGGATCAGGTCTTCAAACGGCTTGTAGCACCAGCGAGAGTAGTTGGAACCGTCTTTCGCTGCCGCACAGCTGAACAGGGTGGCGAAGAAGTTGTCCGGATCCCCGTTGTCACCGGTCCAGCCCATCATGACCGCCTGGTGCTCACCCGCTTTGGCGCGCTTCAGGTACTCGCCCCACTCGTAGGTCACAATCTTGGCCTGTACGCCAATCTTCGCCCAGTCAGCCTGAACCATTTCCGCCATACGGCGTGCGTTCGGGTTGTATGGACGCTGTACCGGCATCGCCCACAGCTCCACGGTGAAGCCTTTATCCTGGCCCGCTTCTTTCAGCAGCGCTTTCGCTTTCTCAGGATCGTAGGTGTAGTCCTTGATGTCGTCGTTATAGCCCCACATGGTTGGTGGGATCAGGTTCTTGGCTGCAACGCCCGCGCCCTGGTAAACGGCTTTGATGATCGCTTCTTTGTTCACCGCGTAGGTCAGCGCCTGACGCACTTTCACGTCATCGAACGGTTTCTTCTCGGTGTTGAAGGAGAGATAACCCACGTTCAGGCCCGCCTGCTCCATCAGGTTGATGTTTTTGTCCTGCTTCATGCGCGCGATGTCAGCCGGGTTTGGATACGGCATCACCTGACATTCGTTTTTCTGCAATTTTGCATAACGCACGGATGCATCAGGCGTGATGGAGAAGACCAGACGGTCGATCTGTGGCTTGGTGCCCCAGTAACCCGGGAAGGCTTTATACAGAATACGCGAATCTTTCTGGTACTGAAGCAGCTGGAACGGGCCGGTACCGATTGGGTTCAGGTCCACTTTTTCCGGGGTGCCGGCTTTCAGCATGTTGTCCGCGTACTCTTTAGAGAGAATAGAGGCGAAGTCCATGGCCAGGTCAGCCAGGAATGGTGCTTCCGGACGCGTCAGCACGAACTGAACGGTTTTATCGTCCACTTTCTTCACTTCAGCGATCAGGTCCGGCAGGCCCATCCCTTCGAAGTATTCATAGCTGCCGCCAGAGACCTTATGGTACGGGTTCTGGGCATTTTTCTGACGGTCGAAGGAGAACACCACGTCGTCGGCGTTAAGGTCGCGCGTAGGTTTAAATTCTTTGCTGTCCTGCCACTTCACGCCCTGGCGCAGGTGGAAGGTATAGGTTTTACCGTCTTCGCTGATATCCCACTTTTCAGCCAGGCCAGGAATGACTTCCGTGGTGCCGGTTTTAAATTCAACCAGACGGTTATAGATCGGTACTGAGCTTGCGTCGTAAGTCGTACCAGAGGTAAAGAGCTGTGGGTTAAAGCCTTCCGGAGAGCCCTCAGAACAGTAAACCAGGGTTTTTGCCTGTACGCTTGCTGCAACGGTCATGGCCACCAGGCTCAGACCAAGCTTCAGCATCCCTGACTTCTTCAAGGAAATACTCATTATTGTGCTCCAATGTGATGTTTTGCTTTGTTGTGTTAC
Organism: Enterobacter quasihormaechei; assembly: GCF_004331385.1. Taxonomy (GTDB): domain Bacteria; phylum Pseudomonadota; class Gammaproteobacteria; order Enterobacterales; family Enterobacteriaceae; genus Enterobacter; species Enterobacter quasihormaechei. The sequence goes on along the minus strand of NZ_SJON01000011.1, from coordinate 130,042 downwards.
GCCGCCTGACCTTTATTTATTTTTTACCCGGTCCGGTCGGTGATGCCCGAAGGCGTTAAAAGGGATAGAGAATCCTTTCAGAAGAGCGTTTGAGTTGCAGCGCAGATCCTCCCTGAAATGCCCCTCGTGCCCTACAATCTGTCAACAGAATGTGAAAACGTCAATACAGGTGGCGGGGATTTACGTGGAGTGTGAGAAACCGCAAACAAAGATTAAAAAAACCCTGAATGCCAGTTTTCAGCAGAGAAATTTATGCTACTCGCCATGATGCAGCACAATTAACTTCATATTTCGCAACACTCAGTGATTAAGTTTTATTCAGATTGGGTAAATTTTCTTACGGAATGGTGATTATCTGAGCACTAAATACCGCGAACGTTAAAACGCACAGCGAAAAATGCTGAGGTTATCCATAAGCAACGCGAAAAAAGATCAAACTATATATAAAAAAATACAATGGATTATGTCACAAAACCGCAAGCAGGCAGGGGGAAGCAGGGCTAAGGGGTATTTTGAGGACTTGCGCGAAATAACGCATTAATGCAAAAAGGGCTAACCTTGCGGTTAGCCCTTTTTAGAATGTGGTCGGCGAGAGAGGATTCGAACCTCCGACCCACTGGTCCCAAACCAGTTGCGCTACCAAGCTGCGCTACTCGCCGAATGCGGAGCGCATCTTACTGCTGAGGTGCGCCCCTCGTCAATCCCTTATTTTCAAAAAGCCATTCAACTGGCGATATTCTCGCCAGACCAGCTACTGCGCGGCTTTTGTGGTGTTATCAGGGAGTTTACACCAGTTGTTGTTTTCGTTAATCCCACCGTTCGGTGAGGTGTAGCCGAGACAGCCCATAATGGTGTCGTAGAGCTCAACGTGACGGCGCGGAACCTTGATCTCTGCCTGCTGCTTCAGATGGGCAAACATTTTGGCTTTGTCCGGGTTTTCCAGGTACTTATCCGACATCCACATGATCATCGGCACGCGGAACTGCTCAGGCGGCGCCAGCTTACGCGGCGTGCCGTGCAAATGCTCTTTCTCGTTGATGGACTCGCCGTGATCGGCTGCGTAAATCACAATCGCTTTCTTATCGCGAAGCTGGTCGATCACCCGGCTGAGGAAGGTATCCACATACAGAATCGAGTTATCATAGGCATTAATCAGCTCCTGCTTGCTACAGTTTTTGTTAATGCCGACGCACTCAGGGGTCCATTTGGCGAAATCACGCGTGTAACGCTGATAATAGCTGTAGTGTGATCCTTTGGTATGCAGAACGATAAGGTGCTTACCCTGCGGATGGTTTTTCAGCGACTGTTCCATCTCGGAGAGCAGCAGCATGTCATCAACGTTCTTACCGCGGTTACGCGGCTCGGCGCCAATCTGCTCACGATAAGCGATGTTATCCGCCATGGTGTTGGTGTAGAACCACATTTCACTTTGCATGGCGAACAGATCGGAGCTGAATCCAAGCTGCTTCAGAACCGCAAACACGTTTTGCTCTTTAAGGGTACGCTGCGGGTTATCGCTCGCCCCGCCTTCACGCACAAACATACAGCGCAACGAGAGCTTCGTGGCGGTATCGCAGGAATAGCCGCGGTAAGCCACCAGATTCTTCTCCTGCGACAGTTTCGGTGTGGTATCGCGGTCATAGCCGAGCATACCCATATGATCCCAGCGCGTCGTTTCGCCGATAACGAAGACCACGTAAGTATCATCCAGCCCGTCAGCCGGCGCCTGGTAGGTGAACTTTTTGGTCGGGTTAATCAGTGATTTCACATCGCTGGATTCGTCCGCCTGTGCCCAGGCGTAAAGACCTAACGCGGACAGCCAGTTGGATGGCAGATACGAGTTAGCCACCACGCCGCCATAGCTTGGCATATCCACGCCCGTCGCTTTTTCGATGCGTTTTTGCTGTTTTTCCATCAGGCGAATCGGCGCCCACACCAGCAGGCCTGCCAGCAGAACGACGGCGACGTTGCGGATGCGCTGTCCCCGGGTACGCAGCTGGCGTAACAGGGTATAGCGGCAGGTATTGCTCCAGATAAAGAAGAGCGGGATCAGGCAGGTCAAAATCGTCCACATGATGAACCCTTGACCCACCACCTCTTTCGAGAGGTCGATGTCCGTGGTCATCACCGAGGCGACAATACCGTAGCCAATGACCACGTTCATGAATGTCATGTAATAGCTTGCGGCGGCAGAGATAATCACCACCAGCGAGGCCAGAATTTGCCATGTACGTCGGCCAAAAAGCGAGAGCAGGCGTAACAGGAAGAAGGTTGCCAGGATAGAGCCAAACACTTCAATGACGGCAAAAATTCCATTTCTTACGGTGAGGTGTTCGAAATAACCTTCCACGCGTCTGAACAGTACCGCGCCATTCAGAAACAAACCGATATAGACAGCCAGCATCAGACACAATCTTTGCTGGGTAAGAGACCTAATATATTTCATGCAAACAACCCTGGGGGAAGGGGTATAAAGACCCGCCGAATCTCAGTGAGAAAGCTGACAGAGTAAGTAGGTGCGAGCGAAACCGTTATAAGAAACGTCTACAAGCGCGATAAGTAGACCACAGCGGGAAAGAAAAGTGGCAGCAGAGAGTGTGATTGATGAAGATTTTTACAAAAAATCAGCGTCTGGAGAGACAGTGCGCTGACGCAACCCAGCAAAACGGGTAAAAGGCCAGCGAACTGGCCCTCAGTGATTACTCGTATACAACGCTAAAATTCACCGTCGCATTTGCCGCGCCCACGGTGGCATCCGGTTTAACGGGAACATAGCTGGCGATGTAGCTCAGCTTGTTCGTACCATCAAACCAGATGGCATGGTCCACGGGCGTCGAGTCGGTACTGGAAGGGTATTGCTGCACCCCACCCGACGTTTTGATTTTTAACGCCATGCCGGTCGCGCCGCCGCTTTCCAGGGCGAAGAGTGAGGGGTTAGTCGCGTCTGCCGTACCGTCCATCGTGACGTAGGCCTTCGTGGCAAACTCGCAATCTTTTAAGCCGATGCTGAAGCTTTTCTCGTTCAACTCTTTACCCACTTTCACCGGGCGCTGGAGCACCACGGTACCCATATCGACATCAATACTGTCCTTTTCCAGCTCACAGGTGGCTGCCTTAATGGTGAGGGTAAAGTGGATATCCCCTGCGGAACCGATATTTACCGGTGCCGCCATCGCTGAGGCGGTGAGCAGCAAACACGCTGGCAAAAACGCATTAATGGTTTTCATCCGGCTTACTCCACATCAATACGCATGGTGGCGATCCCTTCGTAATCTCCTGCCGCCGGCACTTTACCGGTGGTACTGATCGGATAGGCCGTAATTGTCGTCGTGGCGACACGGTGTATATCATCGACCAGAGGAGACACGACCAGCGCCTGATTCGAGCTGGCATCATTGGGTACAAGAATGTTACCCGTCTTGCCTTCGATCACAACCCCGATATCTGGATTACCCATATCAATGGCATTCGAATCATTGGCGTTTGGCGTCCCCTCAATACGCAAGGAGATCTTCACGCCATCAGAAATATTGGTGCATTTAAACTGCAACTCTTTTGTGTATTTCGAGGAACCTTGCGGAGTTTGGCCTTTACGATCTTTAAAATCACTGGCCTTAAAATCACCGAACGGAATTTCCAGCGTGCTGCCGCCGGAGAGTTCGCAACCCTGAGGGACGATGATTGAACCACTGAGAAATACGGATGACGCAGGTATGCTGCCATAGACACCAGGTTTCTTTGTTGCAAAAAGCTCCATGATTTTGGTGCTAGGTATAATATTTTCACCCACAAACGGATGGAGAATATAGAGCGATATGTTGCCTTTACTTCCCGATGTCCACACAGCGTCTTTACTACTTTCATTTTGCGAGCACTGACTGCGGTTGTACGAATGGTTACCCTCATTCTCAAACGGTGTGTTCAGGTACTCTCCTCGTCCCCCCGTAATTAATACATCACTCGCAATGGCGATATTATTATTTATCTGGTGATAGTGGCGATCGCCTATAGTCGTAACAAAGGGCAGAGGAACCACCGTCTTAAATAATGTTTCTTTAATAAGATTTGGATCATCAGGACATTCACAGGACATCACATAGGATCCCCCTAAATTCCAGCTATCGAAATCTATAAAGGTCGCACCCTTTACGTTTTTTGAAACATCTGTAACTGTTTTATTTATGTTAGTACTATAAACATGCGTACTATCAGGGGTACATGGCCCAAAATCCGCCGCCGCAATTGCCTGCCCGGAAAATAATGCTGCTCCCCCCAACAGACCAGCAAACGTCATCAATTTCTTCAACATAATCCTTTCCTTCCCTGTTACCGGCAAACGGCATTCGCCATCACTACGCCGGTATTATCCTGTTGTTCCGGCAGCGTAAACGCCACGCGGCATTGCTGTTCCTGGCCTTTACCCCAGTTCACCTGAAGCGCCCCTTTATCCGGCATCCCGCTGATATAAAGCTGCCCGTCTTCACCCACGATGCTGCTGGACTCTTTTTTGGTGTCCAATAGCGTGGCGGTCGCACCAAACGGCACCGCTTTGCCGTTGGCCTGGGTCAGGTTCATCAGCACGCGGTAGCCCACACGGGTATCGAAGCGGGCACGTACAATGGCGCCGCGTGTTGGCACTACGTTGACGGACGCGGTATCCAGGTCAACTTTGCTGTTCAGGCTGTCGCTTCGCAGTGACACTTCCGTTTCACGATACGGAGTGAGGTAAGGCACAACCGCGTTACCCATCCAGTCCACTTCCACACCGCCGTTGTTGATCACGTGCGCACCGCGCGCGCCCGGTGCGGAGATAATGGCCATTGACTCGCCCAGCGGCTGAGAAAGCGTAATGCCTTCGCTGTGGGCAATCACACCGCCGCGCAGACCATAGTTCACCTGCTGACCGTCACGGTTGTAGTTGTAACCCAGGCTAGCGCTACCGACGCCGCCCTGGTAATCCAGGTTCACGCTGCCGCTGTTACCCACACCGTTGCTGCCGTAGCCTTCCTGCACGCTATAGTTCAGGTTGCGGTCTTCCAGCGCGCTACCGCTCACGCCAAGCTGCTGGCTGGTGCGGCCATGCTGATCGGTCGTGAGGTGGTAGTTGCTCCACAAACGTCCCAGCGGGATCGACATGGAGAATGACAGCAGACGATCGCTCTCATCCCATTCCGGGCTTTTCGTCCAGGTGTAGGCAATGCTGTAGTTCACGCGACCAACACGACCGTTGTAACCGGCGTTCAGCGAGCGCTGTTTACCTTCATCGTTCCAGTAGTCCTGCTGCGTGACGTTAAAATAGACAGAGCCCCAGGTGCCCAGCTGCTGCGTCACGTTGCCCTGAATCTGGCTACGTTTGTGATACTCGCTATATGAGCTGTCCGCATCGCTGCGTACATCCGTCGCTTCCTGGAAGGTGTAATAGCCGCTGGTCGAATACTTGTACCCCAGCAGACGGAAATCGGTGCCGCTGTTAAAGCTCTTGGAGTAGAGAAAACGATAAGACTGACCTTCCGAGCTTTCATCATTTGCCAGGTTGCTTTTCGCCTGGGTCACGTCGATGGAGACCGCACCGATATAACCGAAGTTTTTACCGATACCGCCGGCCAGCGCGTAATATTTTTCAGAGAAAATCGAACCACCATAAACGGTAAAACCATACGGCAGACCGTACATGGCATCCAGCTGCCCGAACTTCGGCTCGTCGCTTTCATAGTTACCCGCACGATATTCACCGGCGGAGAGGCTGTACTTAAGATGGCCTTCACGCTGAAGGATCGCCACCGCGGAGAATGGCTGAACGAACTTCTGCTCGCTGCCGTCCGCCTCTTTAATGGTGACCGTCAGGTCGCCGCTGTTTGAGGTTGGGTACAGGTCATTAATTTCAAACGCACCTGGCTGAACAAACGTGCGGTAAATGACGTAGTTGTTCTGCTCAACGGTGACTTCGGCGTTACTTTTAGCAATACCGCGGATAACGGGCGCAAATCCGCGCTGGCTGTCAGGCAACATTTCTTCGTCAGAGGTTAACTGCGCCCCACGCATCTGCACGCTGTCAAAAATATCACCCGCAGTGGAGGTATCCCCCAACGTCAGCTGTGATTTTAGCGGCACAATGGCACGGCTCAACGAGGTGCCGATGTTATCCCATTTGTTATCGCCATCGTTTCGCGTCCAGGTACTGTAGTTACGTAACCGCCATGCCCCAAGGTTCACGCCGCTGCGCAGGTTCAGATAGTAACTGTCGCTGCTGTAGCTGGTTTCACCGTCGTGCGCGTCATAGCTGGCGTTGCTCCCGGTGAAGTTATAATCCAGCAGCAGGGCATTCACCCCTTCGTCCCACTGCGATTCAGGTACGGTACCACGCGCCGTCTGCTTCATCGCGGCCTGCGGGAAGCTCATGATCAACGTCTGGTCTGCAAAATCGAAATGGCTGGCGGCCTGAGGAATAATGTCATCAAAAGCGACACAGGCTTCCGGCGGCGCCATTTTCAGCGCCGGGAAGCTATCGATACGCACGCCCATTTCCTCTAGCTGCACGCGGCTTAAGCACGGCACCAGGGATTCGCCCATTTTTGCGCGCTGAGCCTCTGTTGCGGTCTTGAATTCAAGGGTGCGGGACGCCATTTTTTGATCGTTGACCACTACCGACACGCGGTATTTACCCGGCAGCTGATCGGCTTTCTGGGATTCATACATTGAGAGGTCAACGTGCTGATCAATACCCGGCACATCCTCCAGAAAGCGCGGGTTAAATTTCCCTGCATGGGCGGAGAGCGTGCTCGCGATCATCAGCGCAAGCGCAGACAGCGAGAAGCGCGGGGTCTTATTGACCAGAGGAAGATGCGTCCATGGCATAGTAATTAACCTTTAAAACGTTTTAATTAACGCGCTGTGTCAGCATGTCGCCAGCCGTGCCGAAGTCATTAATAATGTTGTATTTCACTTCGCTTACCTTGCCGGTGCCGGCGGGCAGTTCAATATTCAATGCGCCTTTTGCCGGGACCATTCCCGCTTTCTCAATACCACGGCCGTTGGCATAAAATTTATTAAACGTCAGGTTAAACGCAGACGGGTTTTCCACTTTGATCTGGTTAGCCCCTGCGTTGGTGAACCGCAGTTTGCTCCAGCCGTCCATGCTGTTGCCTTTCAGACCAGCCGGGCGATAGAACAGTTTCAGGCGGGTACGCACGGCAATTTGCAGCACGTTTTTACCTTCCGCGCCTTCACTTTTGGCAGGAATAGCTTTCACGTTAACCCAATAAACGGACTCGCGATCCTGCGGTAACGTATTAGACGTATTCACAATACGTAAGACGTTATTTTTTGTCGGGCTTAACTTAAATAATGGTGGGGTGATGATGAAGGGCGTTTTCTTATTGCCGTTCGCATCATCGATCCATGACTGAATCAGAAATTCATCGGTGGTGCTTCTGTTATTGACCGTCAGGGAAGCTTCCTTTCTGCTGCCGTCATAAATAACACGCGTGCTGCTTAATGCCACACCGCCTGCAAAACTGTTTTGTGAAATCAGCGCCAGCGCAAGTGCTGCGCAAGATATCAAACGTGAGCGGTTCATGATTCTCTCCCTGAGTCTCCGCTGGAAAAAAAGGCAACGGGGTTTCCGTTGCCATTGTGATTATCTACTACTGACGAAAGTCGATTATTCGTAGGACAGGTTGAAGTCCACTTCTGCGTTACCGTAACCAGTAGTAACTACATCTTTGGTCGCAACGTAGTTAGCGGTGTAGTACAGCACGGTCTGGCCAGCAGACAGGGTGGTAGAGGATGTACCGCTGTTCATATCAACCAGTTTGTTAGTGTTATCGTAGATACCAATGCCCACGCCAGATGCTGCGCCTGCTTCAGTGCTAACAGAAACCAGTTTCGCGTCGTCTGCATCCGCAACGCCATTAAAGCTCACGTTAACTGTGTTTTTGGCGGAAATATCGCAGTCTTCCAGTTTGATCTGGAAAGGTTTAGCAACAGACTTATCGCCAACGGCTTTGAAGATAGATTTCTTAACCTGACCCAGCACAACTTCCTGGTTCTGAGAGTCAGTAGAAACTACGCATGGCGCGTCAACGATTTCACCGGTGAATTTGATGGTACCGTCACCAGAATCAGCGGCGAAAGCGGAAGTGGAAACGACAGCGAGAGCAGACAGTGCAAAAATAACCTTTTTCATTAAAAACTCCATTTATGACGGTAGATTTCAGAACGCATCCTTAGGAATAACCTGCATTCTGTGAGAAATGGAGTATATCGACTGAAATATAGAAGATAAAATTAGAATAGTTTAATGGTGTTTTTAGGTATAATTAAATTTCTGAGAATTCAAAACCATGTCGCAAAAAAACCTGTACTCATGCGCATTATTAGGAATATTCAAATATAAATAATATATTGTTTGTGCGAATTCATAAGTTCATTAAATGAATTACATATCTTATTTAACCTCTCTTTCGTCAGAATCGGTTATGTATTTGTGCTTAAATAAAAAAAGCGCCCGATGGGCGCTTATCGTCAGTTAATCATTTGTTACGCATGCGCTTCGTTTAACACCTCGCGCTGCGGCTGACGAATCGTGGTCGACAGCGCCAGCGAGATAATCAGCAAGGCAAATATCACGCAGAAGGTCACGTAGAAGCCACCGAACAGCGAGGCGATCAGCGACCCGCAGATACTGCCGATACCGAAGCCGAGATAAATGACGCCGTAGTTTTTCGCCAGGTTGTTCAGGCCAAAGAACTCGCTCACCAGCGACGGGAAGACGGTAATGGTGCCGCCGAAGTTAAAGGCGACGCAGGCAATCGCCGCAAAGAAGGTCGCCTCGTTCAGCGGTGCAAACAGCAGCGCCGCCATGCCCACCAGGGAGATCACCTGCCCCAGCGTAATCACGCGGATGCGGGCAATTTTGTCAGACAGGATACCCAGTACCAGACGACCCGAGAGGTTAGCGATGGAGATGACCGTTACCGCGTTCGCCGCCGTCGCCGCATCCAGTTTTACCATCCCCTGCGCAATATCTTTCGCCACGCCAATAACATACAGACCGCTCATGCAGGCCGTCAGGAACATCACCGCCAGCATCCAGTACTGCGGCTTACGCATGGACTGTGCGAGGGTGAAATCATTCTCCACCACGCCGTTAACGGTTTTCACTTCCTGCTGCGGGGCATCTTTCATCAGCGTGGCGCCGAAGAGGATCATCACCAGCACAATCACGCCCCAGATCATAAAGGTTTTCTCAAGCCCCACCGAGGCCAGCAGATGGGAGTCGATGAATTTGAACCCCAGGCTGCCCAGGCCATATGAACCAATGGCAAACGCGGAGATAAGCCCTTTACGCTCCGGAAACCACTTCACGCAGTTCGACAGCGTCAGCAGGTAACCTGCGCCGTCCGCCAGCCCCACCAGCACCCCGGCGCTCAGCCACAGCATCATCAGGTTGTTTGAATGTGCCGTCAGGAAGAAGCCCACGCCCAGCAGGATCCCGGAGGCCATGGTCACGCGCTTCACGCCGAAGCGCTCCTGAAGTTTGCCCGCCACGGAAGAGGAAATCGCTAATCCAAGACTCAGCAAGCCGAAGGAGAATGCTACCTGGCTTATCGGCGCGCCGAGCTTATCAGACAGGGCGCTGTTAAACAGGCTCCAGGTATAGACCGAGCCCAGTGCGAACTGGGTCACGATGGTGCCGAAGAGCGTCAGCCAGCGCGTGCGGTTATAGGTTGATGTGTTCATGGCAGTGTCCTGCAAGAGAAATTAAGGAAATTCGCTGAGGACACGATAAACAAAACCCCAAAACGCCAGGGGTAAAACGGCATGAAATGCAGGAGAAACGGAATGAAATGCCTGGAAGCGGGAATGAACGACCTTGCCGGAGAAGAAAAGGTTTAAAGGTGAGTGACCACTATCGCCACAACCCGCGCCATTATTGTATTAAATATGTTACCGCAGCGTTTAAAAAAGTAACAACCCTAAAATTTGGCGCTTAAGCCCAGGGTATACAAATATTCTTCCTCCGACTGCTGGTTGTAGCTGATCTTTGCCCAGGGGTGTAAATCTCCGTACTGGGTATCCACACGCCACCCCAGCGAGTTCACGCTGGCATGCCAGAGGGGGTCGGTCAGCGTCTGCGTGGTGGTTGTATCGCCATACGCAATCACCGTTGCGGGAGGCGTGCCATCAGAGCGCCATGCCATGACCGGCCCGGTCGTGAAATGTCCCGTCACGGGAAAATTCCAGCCAACGCTCAGAACGGTTTCCGCATCCGAACCGGAGGGGTCGTTCAGGGCAAAGCCCGCAGCATTCTGCGAATGGTTAATACGCTCCGCGAGAATATCTTCATAACGAGGTTGGTGATCGGCGTCCCATGTATAGCGTTCCGTCGTATTACTTTGTGCATCTGAAACGATATATTCCTGTTGCCACGCAAAAGCGGTGTTACCTATAAGCAGGCAGGCTGAGACACCCACCAGGCCAGAAGCAGCATGGCGACCACTGATTATTTTTATCATCATCAAAGCGACTCCAGAAAGAGCCGAGTTCGGCGATATATGTCATTGTTCGAAGAGGTATTAGGGCGTATAGCCCTGTATTAACTATTGTCTCTTTAGCAGACACGTCAAGCCGGGCAGATTGAAATTTTTGCGTTTACCGTATCAGGAAGGGAGATGACCTATGCAACGTTGCGGCTGGGTAAGCCAGGACCAGCTTTATATCGATTATCACGACAAGGAATGGGGCGTACCGGAAACCGACGGTAAAAAACTGTTTGAAATGATTTGTCTTGAAGGCCAGCAGGCCGGGCTGTCGTGGATCACCGTTCTGAAAAAGCGTGAGAACTACCGCAATGCCTTCCACCGGTTCGATCCGGCTGCGGTGGCCGCCATGACCGAAGACGACGTGGAAAGGCTGGTTCTGGACCCCGGTATCATCCGCCATCGCGGTAAAATTCAGGCCATTATTGGTAACGCGCGCGCTTATCTGGCGATGGAGCAAAACGGCGAACCCTTCTCAGCATTTGTCTGGTCGTTTGTGGATAACGAGCCGAAGGTGACGCGGGCCGCCACGCTTGCGGAGATCCCAACCTCGACCCCCGCCTCGGATGCCCTGTCGAAAGCACTGAAAAAACGCGGCTTTAAGTTTGTGGGCACCACCATCTGTTACTCCTTTATGCAGGCCTGCGGGCTGGTCAATGACCATATTACGGGCTGCATCTGCCACCCGGAGGGCCACCATGATCCGCAAATGGCACAGTGAGAATACTGCTCAGCTCCTTAGACTGTGGCTTGAGAGCACTACCGAGGCGCATCCGTTTATCGACGCTGGCTACTGGAAAGCGAACGAAGCGCTGGTGCGGGATGAATACCTTCCCGCCGCCGAAACCTGGGTCTGGGAGGAAAACGGCACGCTGCGCGGCTTTATCAGCGTCATGCAGTCCCAGTTTGTGGGGGCGTTGTTTGTCGCCCCGGCGTTCATCGGAAGGGGGATCGGGCGTGCGCTGCTGAACCACGTTCAGCAGCACTACCCGTATTTAACTCTGGAGGTGTATCAGAAAAACGTGCGGGCGGTGAATTTCTATCATGCTCAGGGTTTTCGCATTGAAGACAGCGCCTGGCAGGATGATACCCAACACCCGACGTGGATCATGAGCTGGCAGGCGGATCAAACGCCGTAAGGGTAAGCGCCGGCCCCTCATATTTCTCCACCCATGCCAGCGCCGTATTCCCCGCGCAGCCATTCCCCAGCTTCGAGCTGGGGAGATCTTTGGTCAACACGTTTACGGCACCGTTCTTACAAATACCGCCCTCGTCCAGCGCCAGATCCGGCCATGCGCCCTGATGAATGCAGAACACGCCAGGGCGGATCCCGTCGCTCACCACAGCGCCAGCCAGCACCTGCCCGCGCGCGTTCCAGACGCGCACGAGATCGCCGTCGTTAATTCCCCGCGCCTTTGCGTCATCGCTATTCAGCGCGATCGGCTCGCGTCCAGCCACCGCATACTGCTCGCGCAGAGCCGAATAGTTGAGCTGGCTGTGCAGGCGATGGGCAGGATGGGCAGACAGCAGTTGAAGCTGCCCCGGCTGCGCATTGCCATGCCATTCGTCCGGCTCCAGCCATGCCGGGTGCGGCGGGCAGTCCGCGTAGCCAAAGCTGGCGATACGTTCGCTGTAGATCACAATCTTCCCGCTCTCGGTTTTAAGCGGGTGATTTTCCGGGTCGCGACGGAAGTCAGCAAAGCGCACAAACCGCGCGTTCTGCTCGCTTTCCGGCATTTCGAAGAGTTGATTCGCCTCCCAGAATTCAGCAAATGGCGGCAGCGTCACGCCCTGCGCCGCCCCGCGCTGGCTGGCTATCTGGTAAAACGTTTCGAGCCATTGCAGATCCGTTTTGCCCTCGGTGAAACGCTCGCGCCCGCCCGCTTCCCATAATTCACTCAGGTCAGCAAAGACGTCAAAATCATCACGCGCTTCATCCCGGGGGGCCACGACGCGCTTCATCGGCACCATGTGCTGGTTGCTGTAATCCCCGGTCATGGTGAGATCGTTACGCTCAAACGAGGTCGTGGCGGGCAACACGATGTCGGCATGTTTCGCTGACGCGGTCCAGAAGCACTCCGAGATCACCACCAGCTCCGGCTTCTGCCAGGCGCGGATCAGGCGGTTGGTATCCTGGTGATGGGTGAAGTTGGCCCCGCCCGCCCACCAGACAAACTTAATATCCGGAAAATGGCGATCCTGGCCGTTGTGCTGATAAAACCCGCCCGGGTTCTCCAGAGCCTCAACAATGCGCGCCACGGGAATTTTATCCACCGCGTCCACGCCACCCTGCACTGAGCCCTGCATGGACGCCAGCACCGCCGCTTTACGCGTTGGGTTACCGCCGTTAGCAAAGTGATAGGAAAGCCCAAAACCGCCGCCGGGCGTGCCAATCTGCCCAAGCATCGCGGCGAGCGTCACGAGCATCCAGTGTTTTTGCTCGCCAAACTGCTGGCGCTGCATTCCCCAGCCGGACATCAGCATCGTGACGTTGCTATGGAATAACGCCGCCAGTTCGCGGATTTTAACGGCATCAACGCCGCAAACCGCGGCGGCCCACTCTGCGGTTTTGGCAACACCGTCGGTTTGGCCCGTCAGGTAGTCGGCAAATTTATCGAAGCCCGTGGTGCAGCGCGTAAGGAATTCCGTATCGTGCCAGCCGTTCTCCACAAGGGTATGCGCAATACCCAGCATCATCGCCACGTCGGTGCCCATATGGGGCGCGATCCACTCGGCGCTGTCGCCGAAGAAATCCAGGGTTTCAGAACGCATCGGATCGATACAGATGATGCGCTTGCCGCTTTTGCGCAGCGCGTCGAAGTAGGAAACGCCCTGCTCGTCGGACGCATTCCAGGCAATCTTCAGGGTGTTGAGCGGGTTGGCGCTCCACAGCACCACCACGTCGGTATGCTCCAGCACCAGCGGCCAGCTGGTCTGCTGCTGATAAACCTCATTGCCGCCCACGACGTAAGGCATGATCGCCTGCGCTGCGCCGGTTGAGTAATCACCCAGATGGCCGGTATAACCCCCGGCCAGGCTCATGTAGCGTTGCAGCAGGGTGGCGGCCTTATGCAGCACGCCGTTCGAGCGCCAGCCATAGGAGCCGGCAAAAATGGACGATGGGCCATAGCTGTCGCGGATGCGTTTATGCTGCGTATGGATCAGCGCCAGCGCATCGTCCCAGCTCACGCGAACGAACTCATCCTGCCCGCGCACACCCTGCGGTTTATCCGGTGACGCCAGAAAGCCTTTACGCACCATCGGCCAGCGTACGCGGGTTTTGCTGTGTACCTGATCGCGAACGACGGTCTGTAAAGAGTTGAGATGGCGCGAAGGCAAAGCCCCGCGAGACGACAGCACTGTGTCGCCATCGGTTTCGACCAGCATCGGCCCCCAGTGGGCGGCGGTCAGAATGGTTTTTGTTGAGGTGCTCAAAGCGTGCGCTCCTGGTTGCGTGCAGGTATGACGGCCTTTCGTTGAGGCAGTTTATCGTTTGTGACAAATTTCAGAGTTATACACTGAATTTTCTCCGTATTCGGACGTCATAATCCACTGCCACGTTCGTCGTGGCAAAGAATAAAAAGGATTAAGGAAATAAGATGAAAAAACGCGTACTCGTAATTGCCGCTCTGGTAAGCGGCGCACTGGCTGTTTCAGGCTGCACAACCAACCCTTATACCGGCGAACGCGAAGCGGGTAAATCCGGTATTGGCGCGGGTATTGGTTCCCTTGTCGGCGCTGGCGTTGGCGCGCTCTCCTCCTCCAAGAAGGATCGCGGCAAAGGCGCGCTGATTGGCGCAGCGGCAGGCGCAGCCCTGGGCGGTGGCGTAGGGTATTACATGGATGTGCAGGAAGCGAAGCTGCGTGACAAAATGAAAGGTACGGGCGTGAGCGTGACCCGCAGTGGTGACAATATCATCCTGAACATGCCAAACAACGTGACCTTTGACAGCAGCAGCGCGACGCTGAAACCTGCGGGCGCGAACACCCTCACCGGTGTGGCCGCGGTACTGAAAGAGTACAGTAAAACTGCCGTGAACGTGATTGGCTACACCGACAGCACCGGCAGCCAGGATCTGAACATGCGTCTGTCTCAGCAGCGTGCCGATTCCGTGGCCAGCTCCCTGATAACCCAGGGCGTTGAAGCAAACCGCATCCGCACCAGCGGCATGGGCCCTGCCAACCCTATCGCCAGCAACAGCACGGCGGAAGGTAAAGCGCAAAACCGTCGCGTAGAGATTACGTTGAGCCCGATTCAGTAATCCCCGAGGGAGAGGGCCGGGGTGAGGGCAACAGACCGCACACCCCGGCATGAACCACTTGCCATCGTTGATTTTCCCGCTAAGGTATTCTCACTAAATTCAGGGAAATCAGCGATGAGCAAACCAGCCCGGGCCACCATCAGCGACGTGGCGAAAGCCGCCAAAACCGGTAAAACCAGCATTTCGCGCTACCTCAACGGCGAGAAACACCTGCTTTCCGATGCGCTGCTGGCGCGGATCGAACAGGCCATTGCCGATCTCGACTACCGTCCCAGCCTGATGGCGCGCGGCCTCAAGCGTGGTCGCACCCGCCTGATTGGGCTTATCATCGCCGATATCACTAACCCCTACTCCGTTAACGTACTCAGCGGCATCGAAGCGGCGTGCCGGGAAAAAGGCTTTACCCCGCTGGTCTGTAACACCAATAACGAAGTTGATCAGGAGCTGCATTACCTTGATCTGCTGCGCAGCTACCAGGTGGAAGGGATCGTGGTCAATGCCGTCGGGATGCGCGAAGAGGGGCTAAATCGCCTGCAACAATCGTCTCTCCCGATGGTGCTTATTGACCGCAAAATCCCGGAATTTGCCTGCGATGTGGTCGGGCTGGATAACACCCAGGCCGCCACCACCGCCACCGAGCACCTTGTCGAACAGGGTTTTGAAGCCATTCTGTTCCTGAGCGAACCGCTTGGCATGGTTAACACCCGTCGCGACCGCCTGGCTGCATTTCGCGCCACGCTGGCGCGATATCCCGGCACGATCGCCGAAAATGCCGAAATTCCCCTGCACGAAGCCGGGCTGCTGGATAACACCCTGCGCCAGTTCCATACCCGCCATCGGGGAATGCGTAAGGCGGTGATCTCCGCTAACGGGGCGCTCACGCTACAGGTTGCCCGCTCGCTTCAACGCATCGGCCTGCACTGGGGCAGCGACATCGGCTTACTCGGCTTTGATGAACTGGAGTGGGCAGAACTTGCAGGCGTGGGCATTACCACCCTCAAACAACCCACCTGGCAAATCGGCTATGCCGCGGTTGAGCAAGTGGTTCGCCGTATTGAAGGCACCCGCGATGCCGTACGCGAGCAGGTTTTTTCCGGCGAGCTGATCGTTCGCGGCTCTACCGCTCGCTAATTTCCCCTTCGTGACAGCGATCATAAATTCAACATCCCATTCTTTTCTTTGGAACCGGTTCCATCTAGCGTAATACTATCGATTACGCGTTGGAGTCAGGAAATGAGCAGGAAAATAATGGTGGTCACCGCCGCGTATGGCGCGGATCGGGTGCGACAGGCAGGCGGGCAACGGGCGATGCTTCCCGTTATTGCTGGCGCAGGGGCTGATGGCGTTGAAATCCGCCGCGAACTCTTCAGCAGCGACGAGTTAATGGCGCTGCCTGCGCTCGGCGAGTCCATTGAGCTGCTGGGTTTACTGGCATGCTACTCCGCCCCGGCCCCCCTGTTTATGCCCGACGGCACGCTCAACCCGGATCTCCCCCGCTACCTCCGCGAAGCCAGCATCCTGAACGCGCTATGGCTTAAGGTCTCGCTGGGTCATTTCAGCGACAAACACCCCCTTGAAGATTTGCGGACATTGCTGGATGAAAGCGGCATGACGCTGGTGGTGGAAAACGACCAGACCGACTGCGGGCAGCTCGCCCCGATGCAGCGCTTCAAAGCCGCCTGTCGGGTGATGGCGCTGCCGGTGACGCTGACGTTCGATATGGGCAACTGGCTGTGGGTCGGCGACTCCCCGGAAGAGGCTGCGCGTCAGCTGGCACCCGCCGTGAGCTATATTCACGTGAAAGCCGCGGTCCCGCATAAGGCGCAGTTCCGCGCCGTCGCGCCGGATAAAACCGATTCTCGCTGGCAGGATCTGCTTAATCAACTGCCTGCCGACGCGCCGCGCGGTATCGAATTTCCGCTCGAAGGGACGGATCTCACCGCCGTCACCCGCCATTACGTCAACCTGCTGCGCGAGGAGTAAACCATGCACAAGACGCTGGACGTTATTACCATCGGCGAGGCCATGGCGATGTTTGTCGCCACCGAAACGGGCGAGCTGAGCGCAGTAGAACACTTTATCAAACGCGTGGCAGGCGCCGAGCTGAATGTCGCTACCGGCCTTGCGCGGCTGGGGCTGAATGTCGGCTGGGTGAGCCGCGTGGGCAATGACAGCTTTGGCCATTTCGTTCTCGACTCGCTGAAAAAAGAGGGCATTGATGCCGCAGGCGTCACGCTCGACGGACGCTTCCCGACGGGCTTTCAGCTGAAATCGAAAGTTGAAAATGGAACCGATCCCACCGTTGAGTATTTCCGCAAAGGCTCAGCAGCAAGCCATCTCTCCGTCGATGATTATCATGCCCCTTATTTCTCTTCCGCGCGCCATCTGCACCTGAGCGGCGTGGCGGCGGCGCTTTCGGCCAGTTCGTACGATTTACTGGATCACGCTGCGTCGGCGATGAAAGCGCAGGGCAAAACGATCTCCTTTGATCCGAACCTTCGTCCGGTGCTGTGGAAAAGCGAAGCGGAGATGGTAGAGAAACTCAACCGACTGGCGTTTCAGGCGGACTGGGTACTGCCGGGCGTAAAAGAGGGAATGATCCTCACTGGCGAGACCACGCCGGAAGGCATTGCGGATTTTTATCTCAACCGAGGGGTAAAAGCTGTAGTGCTGAAAACCGGTGCCGACGGCGCGTGGTTTAAAACCGCCGACGGTGAGCAAGGCGCTGTCGCAGCGGTAAAAGTCGACAACGTGGTCGATACCGTGGGCGCGGGCGATGGGTTTGCCGTCGGAGTCATTAGCGCCCTGCTGGAAGGCGAACCGCTGTCGCAGGCCGTGGCGCGGGGCAACAAAATTGGTTCGCTGGCGATCCAGGTGCAGGGCGATAGCGAAGGATTACCGACACGAGCAGAGCTCGGCGTCTGAATTCCCTCTCCCGGTGGGAGAGGTCCAGGGTGAGGGCAGCAATCCGCACCAGATAATTAAGCCACCGTGTACCCTACAGACAACGGCGGTAACAACCTCAACAACAGAGGCAAGCCTATGAACAGTTCGACCAATGCAGTCAAACGCTGGTGGTACATCATGCCCATCGTGTTTATCACGTACAGCCTGGCGTACCTTGATCGTGCCAACTTCAGTTTTGCATCCGCCGCCGGGATCAACGAAGACCTCGGGATCACCAAAGGGGTTTCCTCCCTGCTGGGCGCCCTCTTCTTCCTGGGCTATTTCTTCTTCCAGATCCCCGGCGCGATTTACGCTGAACGCCGCAGCGTGCGAAAGCTCATTTTCATCTGCCTGATCTTATGGGGTGCCTGCGCCTCCCTCACCGGCGTGGTGAATAACATTCCTGCACTGGCTGCCATTCGCTTTATTCTCGGCGTGGTGGAAGCGGCAGTGATGCCGGCAATGCTGATTTACATCAGCAACTGGTTCACAAAATCTGAGCGTTCACGTGCCAATACTTTCCTGATACTCGGTAACCCGGTCACGGTGCTGTGGATGTCGGTGGTGTCCGGCTACCTGATCCAGTCCTTCGGCTGGCGCGAGATGTTCATCATCGAAGGGGTTCCCGCAATCATCTGGGCCTTCTGCTGGTGGGTGCTGGTGAAAGATAAGCCAGCCCAGGCGAAATGGCTTTCAGAGGACGAAAAGGCTGCACTTCAGGCACAACTGGATAAAGAGCAGCAGGGGCTGAAAGCGGTGCGTAACTATGGTGAAGCCTTCCGCTCCCGCAACGTGATCCTGCTGTGCGCGCAGTATTTTACCTGGAGTATTGGCGTGTACGGCTTTGTGCTGTGGCTGCCGTCGATTATCCGCAGCGGCGGTGAAAACCTTGGCATGGTGGAAGTGGGCTGGCTGTCATCGGTGCCTTATCTGGCTGCGACCATCGCAATGATTATCGTCTCCTGGGCATCGGACAAGCTGCAAAACCGTAAGCTGTTCGTCTGGCCGCTGCTGCTGATCGCTGCTTTTGCCTTCATTGGCTCCTGGGCCGTGGGCGCGAACCACTTCTGGGCCTCGTATACCCTGCTGGTGATTGCGGGTGCAGCCATGTATGCCCCGTATGGTCCGTTCTTTGCCATCATTCCGGAAATGCTGCCGCGTAACGTCGCAGGGGGCGCGATGGCCTTGATCAACAGTATGGGCGCGCTGGGTTCATTCTTTGGCTCGTGGTTTGTTGGCTATCTGAACGGCGCAACCGGCAGCCCGTCGGCCTCTTACATCTTTATGGGGGTAGCGCTTTTTGCCTCGGTATGGCTTACTCTGATCGTTAAGCCTGCTAATAATCAACAGCTACCCGTCGGCGCACGCCACGCCTGAACCCTTTTAAAATCAACGGAGATTAGCATGAAGCCGTCCGTCATTTTGTACAAAGCACTGCCTGAAGATCTGCAAAAACGCCTGGAGGAACACTTTACCGTTACCCGGGTGAAGAACCTCAGCCCGGAAACCGTGGCACAGCACGCCGACGCGTTTGCCAGCGCCGAAGGCCTGCTGGGTTCAAGCGAAAAGGTGGATGCAGCGCTGCTGGAGAAAATGCCGAAACTTCGTGCCACCTCAACCGTTTCTGTGGGATACGATAATTTCGACGTGGATGCGCTTAACGCGCGCAACGTTCTGCTGATGCACACGCCTCATGCCCTGACGGAAACCGTCGCCGACACGCTGATGGCGCTGGTGCTCAGCACCGCCCGTCGCGTGGTGGAGGTGGCCGAGCGCGTGAAAGCGGGCGAATGGACGAAAAGCATTGGCCCGGACTGGTTCGGCGTGGACGTACATGGCAAAACGCTGGGGATTGTGGGGATGGGGCGTATCGGCCTGGCGCTGGCACAGCGCGCCCATTTCGGCTTCAGCATGCCCATTCTGTATAACGCACGCCGTCATCACGTTGAAGCTGAAGAACGTTTCAACGCCCGCTACTGCGAGCTTGATACGCTGTTGCAGGAAGCCGACTTTGTCTGCCTGATCCTGCCGCTGACGGATGAAACGCGTCATCTCATCGGCAAAGCGGCGTTTGAAAAGATGAAGAAATCGGCCATTTTCATCAACGCGGGTCGCGGCCCGGTGGTAGATGAAAAGGCGCTGATTGAGGCACTGCAAAACGGTGAGATCCACGCCGCCGGGCTGGACGTGTTTGAACAGGAGCCGCTGCCGGTGGATTCACCGCTGCTGACCATGCCCAACGTCGTCGCCCTGCCTCACATCGGCTCTGCGACACACGAAACACGTTACAACATGGCGGCGACCGCAGTGGATAACCTGATTGCCGCGCTTAGCGGTAAAGTGGATAAGAACTGCGTTAACCCACAGATACAACAGTAGAAACGAAAAAACCCGCCAGAAGGCGGGTTTTTGAATTTTGTGCTACTGGGTTGGAAGCTTACAGGCTTACAACGTTACCAGCTGCTGGGCCTTTAGCGCCGCTTTCGATGGTGAAGGAAACTTTCTGACCTTCATCCAGAGATTTGTAGCCATCGTTCTGGATAGCAGAGAAGTGTACGAACACGTCTTTAGAGCCATCGTCAGGAGTGATGAAGCCGAAACCTTTATCAGCGTTGAACCATTTTACCAGACCAGTCATTTTAGCAGACATAGAAATTACCTTATTAACAAATATATTGTGCCTTCCGGCTTGATGGATTGCGTTACAGATTTTTAAGCGATGAAGGAAGGGTCACTACGAAGGGTATCTATGGATAACAATCTGGACTGCTTTACTAAACTGCTTTAGGTCTGTGTAACAAACCGACGAACATAGTTATACCGATGTGGTAGATGAATGACAAGCGTTATTTTCATTAAGCATAAAAAAACCCCGCCAGAAGCGGGGATTTTTTTCTTATTCCGTTGCAGCGACCGCTGCGCTCCACGCCTGGCTAAAGGCCTGGTGCTGGGACGCGAGCGGCCCGATCAGCGTATTGTACTGGCTCGCCTGCTGGGAGGTCGGGAACTGAATACCGTTAGAGACGAAGCTCACCTGTGTACCCTGCTCACTGATAAAGTCACCTACCTGAACCAGCTGCTGAGTAAAGACCTGAGCCGCTGGGATCAACGGCTGCAAGGCGTTTGACGGTTTAGTTACCACTTTCTCATACACCTGGTCATAAACCGGCTTCAGGTCTTCGCCCTGCTTCAACGCGGAACGCGAGGCATCAGCCTGCATTTTGGCATTTTGCAGCTGCTGGCTCAGCACCCCGAGCGCGCCGTTGGACTGGCGCAGCGGTTCACGCTGGGTCACATAATCCTGTGGAACGCGGATGGCGTTCACGCTATCCACTACCGGGCGGATACCGGAATCCATCGCCTGGCTTACCTGCTGTGAATAGCCATACAGAATGGCGTAATCCGACACGAATGGACCAAACTGTTTTTTCTGATCCGCAGTCAGCGTTGGTAAACGCTCGCCGCTACGCATCACTGTATTCTGTAGAAAATCGATAAACGCTTTGCGCTGATCGCCTTCTTTATCGAAACACCCACTCAGGCTAACCACCATCAGCAACGCCGCAATAGGCGCAAACCAGCGAGAGCAGGACTTTCCTGTCGCCATTTTATTACTCCTTTCACCCAAAAAAGCGCACACCGGCACACGCGTGCCCAACGCTGACAAGGATAGTCCAGGTCAGCCTTGCAAGATAGAGTTTTCATGCAAAACGGGTATTCCCGTTTTTGTACTGACTATTTACAAAAAAATACCTGTTCATTCCTACATATGACTAATCAGGTAATTAGCATAACTATCCATATAGCTGAAACGGGTAAAGCGATCGTGATCGCACAATTAATCACAACCGTGACGATCCTGTGTTTGGTTTAGGGACTATTCTTAACATGCTCTCTGATGTTCATGATCCCGATGTGTGATTTATGAGGAGTTCTCAATGGAATTAAAAGATCCTGAGTTTGAGCTGCTGAGCAGCCTGGAACAGATTATTTTTAAAGATGTACCGCCGACGATTACCCTGAATCAAAAGTCCAATCCTTTTAGTGAATTTGAGCGTTTACGTAAAGGGTCGGGCCTGAAAACAGATGAATTCGCAAGAGCGATGGGTGTCAGCGTAGCGATGGTGCTGGAGTGGGAGTCAAAACGTGAAAAACCTACCCCAGCCGAGCTAAAGCTGATGCGCCTGATCCAGGCAAACCCTGACCTTCGCAAGCAGTTAGCCTGATTAAGTTTGTTTGCCCCCGCCCTTGCGGGGGCTTGTGTTTACAGCCTTTCACATCGCCATCCCGACTCCTCCCAAACCAGCTCATGCGTCAGCTTTAATCCTGCCAAAAACGCTTCATCATGGGACACCACCAGCAGCGCGCCGGGGAAATCGGCCAGGGCCGCTTCAATGGCCTGCACGGAGGCCAGATCGAGGTGATTGGTCGGCTCATCCAGCAGCAACAGCTGCGCCGCCTCCTCACGCCACAGCGCGCAGGCCAGCGCGGCCTTCAGGCGCTCGCCGCCGCTTAGCGCGGCCAGAGGCAGCGTCACTTTCTCCGCGCCCAGCTGAAGCTGCGCTAAACGGGTACGTAGCGCCCCCTCTTCGAGCGGTGTATTGCTAAGGCTGAGGTGCGTCATTACCGACTGAGACAGATCCAGCCGGGAAAGATGCTGATCGAGACAGGCGTGCCTGACGGAGACCTTACAGGTTCCCGTAACAGGGGCGGTTTCGCCCAGGATCACTTTCAACAGCGTGGATTTTCCACAGCCGTTCGGCCCGCGTAGCGCCACACGCATCGGGCCATCCATACGCCAGCCGATCGGGGGGATATGCACGTGCGGAAGCACCAGTTTTTCCAGCACCAGCACCTGTTTCCCTTCCGGAATTTGACTGCCCGGCAGGGTAAACATCACCGCGTTATCCTCTTCAACCCGCTCGCGTGCCTGGTTAACCGCAGCGTTCAGGGCATGATTTTGATCGCTATGCTGTTTTTTCCAGGAACCAATACGCTCTTTCGCCGCCGCTTTGTATTTGACCCGCTCAAACGAGGCAATGTTAAGGCTGTCGACCTTGCGAAGCGTTTTGGCTGAACGCCGCTGGCTGTCGTCATGCTCTTTATGCATGCGGGCTCGGGTACGTTTGCGCTCGGTGGCAGCATGCTCCAGCGCGGCGCGGGCGGCCTGCTGCTCGGCATCACGCTGGGTTCGATAGTCAGCATAATTCCCGCCGTAGCTGCGCAAGCCCGAAGCACTCAGTTCAAGTATACGCGGCACCTGCGCCAGCAATTCCCGATCGTGAGAGGCCACCAGCACCCCGCCCTGATACCGGGCAAGCTGCTCGTAGAACCACATGCGGCCTTGCCTGTCGAGGTGGTTGGTCGGTTCGTCCAGCAACAGGTAATCCGCATCTGCGGTGAATGCACCGCACAGCAAGGCACGAATGCGCTCGCCACCGCTCAGCTCTGCTGCGGGTTTATTCGGGTCAAAAGGTGGAAGCGAGGCCGCGATAAAAGCCTGGCTCAGCCGTTCAGCCAGATCCCAGTGGCCGTCGAGCGTGTCCAGATCGTCGGGTTCATAATGACCGCTGTCGATGCGCGTGCGCGCCGCAAAGATCGCGCCGTAGCCAAGCAGTTCGGCAAGCGTGGTATTAGCAGAAATATCCTGCTGCTGCGCCACACAGGCGTGTGTAGCAAAGCGCTCAATGTGACCGCTGGCGGGCTCATCAATACCTGCCAGCAGCCGCAGCAGGCGCGTTTTGCCGCTGCCGTTGCGGCCAACCAGCGCGCACACTGACGCATCCAGAGAAAGAGACAGAGGACCAAAAAGGATAGCGCCCGTCGCAAACTGACAGGTGACCTGATGCAAAATAAAAGAGGGGGACAGCGCAAAATGAGCCATAAGCACTCCTGAATGAAATCAAAACATCCCCTGCCGACGCGGTGCGTTTAGCAAGGATCGAAATTCATCAGTCGTGTTTGTTCATTTTTGGGGGGCGCTCCTGAGGGCGAAAGTTAACGAGAACAAGAATAACGGCAATGCGCCGCCCGTTTCAAGGTTAAATTTTCACCAGCGCCATTGTCAGCGTGAAAAAAACCCGCCGAAGCGGGTCTCTCAATCAGATAAACGCAAACGCATCGCCGAACAGACGATCTTCCCGCGCGTCACGCTCGTTGCAGAACAGGTCGCGGGCAATTTTCGCCATTTCGAAGCGACCGGCGATGTAGATATCGTGCCCCGCCAGCGTCCCGTGATCCTGCAATACCGCGGTCAGCACCGTACCGCTGCGCCCGCGCCAGCCCTCTTCCGGCTGCTCGACAACCGGCTCGATGCGCAGGTTTGGATGATTGACGCTCAGCGCTTCCAGCTCAGACAGATCGTAAAGATGCTTCTCTTCACGGCCGCCCCAGTAGATGGTGATATCGCGATTTGGATTACGCGCCAGCGCCGTTAACAGAATAGAACGGACATAGGAGAAGCCCGTACCGCCGGCAATCAGGATCAGCGGACGGTCTTCGTCTTCACGCAGCCAGGCCTCACCGTGAGGAATATCGACCACGATTTCACGCTCTTTCAGGATGCGGTCCATCACGGCCATCGCGTACAGGTTAAGCTCAGACGCACCAATATGCAGCTCAATAAATTCCTGCTCTGCTGGCGTTGAGGCCATAGAGAAAGGACGCTTATCACGCTCGTCCATCACGACCATCAGGTACTGACCGGCACGGAATGAAAATGCCGCTTCAGGAACCAAACGGACGCGATATACGGTGTCGGTAATAGCATCTACCGACGTCACTTTACAGCTTAAGGTTGTCATTCGCTCTCTCTGTCGGGAAGTCTATAGGGCTAAACGGTCTTATTCTGCCTTACCGTTATTCATTATGGCCAGCTCGTCCCAGATCGCGTCAATTCGCGCGGTCACGGCAGGATCTTTTACGATCGGGCGACCCCATTCACGGTCGGTTTCGCCAGGCCATTTGTTCGTGGCATCCAGTCCCATTTTTGAGCCAAGGCCGGAAACCGGCGAGGCAAAGTCCAGATAATCAATCGGCGTGTTTTCCACTAACACTGTGTCACGCGCCGGATCCATACGCGTGGTGATGGCCCAGATCACGTCATTCCAGTCGCGGGCATTGACGTCATCATCGCAGACAATCACAAACTTGGTATACATAAACTGGCGCAGGAAAGACCATACGCCCATCATCACGCGCTTAGCGTGACCGGCATACTGCTTCTTCATCGTCACCACCGCCAGGCGATACGAACACCCTTCCGGCGGCAGATAGAAATCCACTATTTCCGGGAACTGCTTTTGCAGGATCGGCACGAACACTTCGTTCAGCGCCACTCCCAGCACCGCCGGTTCATCAGGTGGACGGCCGGTGTAGGTGGAGTGATAAATGGCATCTTCACGCTGGGTAATGTGCGTGACGGTGAATACCGGGAAGTTATCCACTTCGTTGTAATAGCCGGTGTGGTCGCCGTACGGCCCTTCGGGTGCCAGCTCGCCCTGTTCAATGTAACCTTCCAGCACGATCTCCGCGCTGGCGGGCACTTCCAGGTCATTGGAGATGCACTTCACCACTTCGGTTTTGGTGCCGCGCAGCAGCCCGGCAAAGGCATATTCAGACAGCGTATCCGGAACGGGCGTCACTGCGCCCAGAATCGTTGCCGGATCGGCACCCAGCGCGACGGATACCGGGAAGCGTTCGCCCGGACGGGCCGCGCACCACTCCTGGAAATCCAGCGCGCCGCCGCGGTGGGACAACCAGCGCATGATGAGCTTGTTCTTGCCAATCAGCTGCTGACGATAAATGCCGAGGTTTTGACGCTCTTTATGCGGCCCGCGCGTCACGGTGAGGCCCCAGGTGATCAGCGGTGCGGCATCTTCAGGCCAGCACTGCATGATCGGAATTTTGGTCAGATCAACCGCATCGCCTTCCAGCACTTTTTGCTGGCACGGCGCACCGCGCAGGCGCTTAGTTGGCATGTTCAGCACCTGTTTAAACTGCGGCAGCTTGTCGAACAGGTCGCGGAACCCTTTTGGCGGCTCCGGCTCTTTCAGAAAGGCCAGCAGTTTGCCCACTTCACGCAGCGCCGTGACATCTTCCTGCCCCATGCCCATCGCCACGCGGCGAGGTGTGCCAAACAGGTTGCACAGTACCGGCATGGCGTAGCCTTTTGGGTTTTCAAACAGCAACGCCGGGCCGCCCGCGCGCAGGGTACGGTCGGCGATCTCTGTCATTTCCAGATACGGATCAACAGGAAGCGTAATGCGTTTGAGTTCGCCCTGCTTTTCCAGCAGCGCCAGGAAGTCGCGTAGATCGTGGTATTTCATGCAGTTAATCATGGCCTCTCTGTAAGCGCTTCATTATACGGCGTAAGACCGCGTGATGCTGTAATTTTGTTAAATTAGCGTGAACTTCCACGACTTACTCTCTTTTTCGCCATTATAATCACCTTAGCGATCCCGCCAGGGTTTTGGTATGCTTGCGCCCCGAACAATGGGAAGAGTGATTATGCAGGCCTGGTATTTACTGTATTGCAAACGCGGGCAACTTCAGCGCGCGCAGGAACATCTTGAACGTCAGTCTGTTAACTGCCTGACGCCCGTGATCACGCTTGAAAAAATGCAGCGTGGAAGACGCACGACCGTCAGTGAGCCTCTGTTCCCGAACTACCTGTTCGTTGAGTTCGACCCCGAAGTGATCCACACCACGACGATCAGCGCTACCCGCGGCGTCAGCCATTTTGTGCGTTTTGGCGCCCATCCGGCAAGAGTACCGTCATCGGTTATTCATCAGCTTTCTGTCTATCAGCAGCCTGACGATATTACCGATCCTGAAACCCCGTACGCCGGAGACAGCGTGGTGATCACCGAAGGTGCCTTTGAAGGGTTGCAGGCCATCTTCTCTGAGCCGGACGGTGAAGCGCGTTCCATGCTGCTGCTCAACCTGCTGAACAAAGAGGTGTTGCAGAGCGTTAAAAACACCGATTTCCGCAAAGTTTAGAACTGCACGCCGAACAGACGACGCACGTTATCATCGGTTTGTGCTGCCAGCCACTGCGCATCTTCTCCGCGCCAGTGCGCCACTCGCTCAGCAATGTGACCCAGATAAGCCGGTTCATTACGTCGTGATGCCGGTTTGGGCTGCATATCCCGGGGCAACAGATACGGCGCATCCGTTTCCAGCAGCAAACGATCGGCCGGGATAACGGGCAACAGCTCGCGCAACTCCAGCCCACGCCGCTCATCGCAAACCCAACCCGTGATACCCAAATAAAGCCCACGGTTCAGGCAATCCAGCGCCTCCTGACGGGAGCCCGTAAAGCAGTGCAATACCGCACCGGGCAGCTTCTCCAGCCAGGGTTCCAGCAGCGCCAGAAAACGTTCATGCGCATCGCGACAGTGCATAAACACCGGCATCCCCAGCTCTGCGGCCAGCGCGAGCTGGGCGGTAAATGCCCTCTCCTGGTCTTCAGGCGTCGAGAAGTTACGGTTGAAATCAAGCCCGCATTCGCCAATGGCAACCACTTCTGGGGTTTGTGCCAGACGATGAAGCACCTCAGCGCTTTCATGCGTCCACTGGCTGCTGTCATGCGGATGCACGCCGGCGGTGGACCAGCAGTGTTGATAGCGTTGCGCCAGCTGCCGTGCCTGCTCGCTCTCATGCAGGTTCGTTCCCGTCAGTAACAGGCCGTTCACGCCGGCGGCAAAGGCGCGCGCCACCACCTCATCGCGGTCTTTCGCAAACTGCGCACTGGTCAGGTTAAGCCCGATATCAAACATACGTATCCCCATATGACAACCGCCCTGACGGGCGGTTGGTTTTATTCTTTGGTGGTCTCTTCAGACGGCTCGTCTTCTTCGTTCCCGGTACGTCCCTTTCCTACGTAGAAACGTGCGAAGAACACGCCGACTTCAAACAGGCAGTACATGGGTATCGCCAGTAAGGTTTGCGAGAAGACGTCCGGTGGCGTCAACAGCATACCTACGACAAACGCACCCACCAGGATATAAGGACGCTTCTTGCGCAGATCGTCAGGCGTGGTCACGCCCACCCAGCAGAGCAGGACAATCGCGACGGGCACCTCGAAGGCGACACCAAAGGCCATAAACAGCGCCATGACGAAGCTGAGGTAGCTGGCGATGTCCGTCGAAACCTGTACCCCTTCCGGCGCGGTATGCGTCAGGAAGCCAAAGGCCAGCGGGAAGACCACGAAGTAGGCGAACGCCATGCCGATGTAAAACAGCAGCGAGCTGGATACCAGCAGCGGAATAACCAGCTTACGTTCATGCCTGTACAGCGCGGGTGCCACAAATGCCCAGACCTGATACAAAATGACCGGTGCAGATGCAATCAACGATACCCAGAAGGTCAGCTTGATGGGGGTAAAGAACGGCGAAGCAACGTCCGTTGCAATCATCGTCGCGCCCAGCGGCATCTGTTTAATCAGCGGCGCAGAAACCACCTGATAGATATCGTTGGCGAAATAGACCAGACATAAAAAAATGAGGAAAACCGCAATAATGCAGTTTAACAGGCGCTTACGCAGCTCAATGAGGTGCGCAATCAGCGGTTGAGTATCATCTACTGCCATGTTTACGCTTTATCACTCGACGAGGGGGATGATTCGGAAACAGGCGCGGCGGGTTTTACCTCAGCCGTTTTGACCACGGGCTCTTCCGGCGGCACCTGCTTTTTCACTTCGGGCTCCTGCGGCGATTGCTCTGGCGAAGCGGCCTGATGCTCCGCGCTGGAAGGCGTCACACCCTCGCGCTGCTCTTCGCTGCCCTTCACCACCGGATTATGGATGGTGTTTGCTTCATCGCTCGCCTTCTCAGGATCGTTAATGCTGTATGAGCGCTTCATGGATTCAGCCGCTTCGCGCAGCTCATCCATCGACGCTTTCAGCTCCGGCGTCAGGTTGTCCATGCTCGCCTTTTCAACCTTTTTCAGGCTGTCCTGAAATTCCTGAAGCTTTAATTCCTGCGCCAGCTCGTTCTGCACGGTCGTTGCCAGCGAGCGGAGCGCCCGCACCCAGCCCACGACGGTTTTCACCGCAACGGGTAAACGCTGCGGCCCCAGCACGATCAGACCAATCACAAAGACCAGCAGTAACTCACCAAAACCAATGTCGAACACGAATTACACCTGCTCTTTATCGTGACGTTTGGCCTCTTCCTTTTTGGCTTCGTCCTGCTTATCGGCGATAGATTTAGCGGTAAAATCAGCATCCTGACCGGTTTTTTCCTGCTTATTCTCATCATCGCTCATGGCTTTCTTGAAGCCTTTGATTGACGCGCCCAGGTCGGAACCAATCGATCCCAGTTTTTTCGTGCCGAACAGCAGCACAACGATGACGGCAATGATCACTAACTGCCAGATACTGATACCACCCATGCGTGTTCCCCAGTGATAGACGATTAATTAGTCAGATCGCATTATACGTATGCAATCCATCGATAGCGACGCTAATTCAGCGCGTTTTTCGCCAGCCAGCAAGCCAGACAACCACGCCGGCAGCCATAATCCAGGCTGGCATCATTTCCCAGTCCGGACGATTGATCAACAGCAACGTGCCGCTTATCAGCAGCGTCGCGCCAATTCCGAAGAGATAGCGGGACTGCCCCTGACGCACGCGACTGGATTGAAGCTCGTGCGCGATTTTATCCATGCTGTGCTGAAGGTTCTTGCTCTGACGCAAACTGTCGTAAACCAGTTCAGGAATTTCAGGCATTTTTTCAATCCAGAACGGGCCTTTCTCTTTAAGCGAGCGAACCAGCGCAGGAATACCGACCTGATCCTTAATCCAGGACTCAAGGAACGGTTTCGCGGTTTTCCACAAGTCTAACTGAGGATAGAGCTGGCGGCCTACGCCCTCAACGTAAAGTAATGTTTTCTGAAGTAAAACTAATTGTGGCTGCACTTCCATATTGAAACGGCGTGCGGTGTTGAACAGGTTCAGTAAAACGTGACCGAAGGAGATCTCTGACAGCGGCTTTTCAAAAATCGGCTCGCAGACGGTGCGGATCGCAAACTCAAACTCTTCCACGTTGGTATCTGGCGGAACCCAGCCTGAATCCACATGCAGCTCGGCCACCTTACGGTAGTCGCGGTTGAAGAAAGCGATAAAGTTCTCGGCGAGATAACGCTTGTCCTCTTTATTCAGCGAGCCAACAATTCCGCAGTCGATGCCGATGTATTTCGGATCTTCCGGGTGCTCGTAGCTGACGAAAATATTGCCCGGATGCATGTCAGCGTGGAAGAAGCTGTCGCGGAAAACCTGCGTGAAAAAGACCTGCACGCCGCGCTCGGCCAGCAGCTTCATGTTGGTGCCCTGCTTTTCCAGCGCCGCCACATCCGAGACCGGAATGCCGTAGATACGTTCCATCACCATCATGTTCTGGCTGCAATAGTCAGAGTAGACTTCAGGAACATACAGCATCGGGCTGTCTTCAAAGTTACGACGCAACTGAATGGCGTTCGCCGATTCACGCAGCAGGTTAAGCTCATCAATCAGCGTTTTTTCGTATTCCCGCACCACTTCCAGCGGACGCAAACGGCGGCCATCCGGCAACAGACGCGGCACCCAGCGGGCCAGACGATAGATCAGCTTCATGTCCGCTCTGATAACCGGCAGGATATCCGGGCGAATCACCTTAATGACCACCTCTTTGCCATTTTCCTTCAGGCGCGCGGTGTGAACCTGCGCAATAGACGCTGAGGCCAGAGGCTGGATGTCGAAATCATCAAACCAGGTGTCGATGGGAATATTACCCATCGCCTCTTCGATTTGTTGCTTTGCTCTCTCCCCATCAAACGGGGCGACGCGGTCCTGCAACAGCGCGAGCTGATCGGCAATCTGCGGCGGGAAAAGGTCGCGACGCGTTGAGAGCATCTGCCCAAACTTGATCCAGACAGGACCGAGCTCCTGCAACGCAAGACGCAGGCGTGCGCCCAGCTCCTCATCCTTATGGCGATTCGGCATCCAGAACAGCGTGCGCCGCCAAAGCCGAAGCGGCAGGGTGATACGCATTCTGGGGATAAGCTCGTCGAGCCCGTAGCTCAAAAAGGTGCGAACGATAAAGTAGAGGCGCCGAATTTCACCAGGCGTCATTTGCCCTCCAGTTTTTCCAACCGTTTGGTTAACGCATCAACTGCGCGCTCAACTGCCGCGGTCTCTTCAGCAAACCAGGCGACCTCTAAAGGCCCCGGCGCCATACGCCACTCTTCGGTCAGCACCTCGGCAGCATAGCGCTGTTGACGGAGCAGACCTTTACGCAGGAAAGCGGAGCCCGTGCGCAGCGTTTTGCTTATCCCTTCGGCCGCGATGTCGCCGATATAGGGTGCCAGAAGTTCCGCCGGGTCGAATTCGGCCTGATCGCTGAGTGCAACGAAGTTCTGTACCACCTGAATATCGCCTTCGACTTCCAGCTCACCGCTGCGAATAAGCGCCGTCATCTGCTGACGGTCACGCAGTTTTGGCAGTACGCTCATGTGCGTAATCACCGAGCAGTCAGCCGCGCCTTCCCATTCACCCAGAACGTCAAGCTGGCGTTCGCTGAAGACCAGCACAAGCGGCGTCGAGAACTCCTTTAATACGATACGCAGTACCTTCCCGTTAAGCCGCTGACGTGCGGTTTTCAGCGCCGGTGCGCGATACAGAAAGGCATTCAGTACATTCTCGATGCCAGCGGTGACTAAGGGTTTAATGGGCACGGGAAACCTCCACTCAGAACTTGTAACCACGATGCAGCGCGACGACACCCGCCGTCAAATTGAAGTATTCCACGTTTTCAAACTCCGCATCCTGCATCATCGCTTTCAGCGTGTCCTGATCCGGGTGCATTCGGATGGATTCGGCCAGATAACGGTAACTTTCGGCATCGTTCGCCACCAGCTCGCCAATGCGCGGCAGAACGTGGAAGGAATAGGCATCGTAAGCTTTGCTCAACGGGTCGATAATGGGTTTTGAGAACTCGAGAACCAGCAGACGACCGCCCGGCTTCAGCACGCGGTACATGGAGCGCAGCGCCTTGTCTTTATCGGTCACGTTACGCAGACCGAAAGAGATGGTGATGCAGTCGAACGTATTGTCCGGGAACGGCAGCGCTTCGGCGTTCGCCTGAACATATTCCACGTTCCCCACCACGCCGATGTTGCGCAGCTTTTCGCGGCCCATTTTCAGCATGGAGTCGTTGATATCCGCCAGCACCACGCGGCCCGTTTCGCCTACCAGACGGGAGAATTTTGCGGTCAGATCGCCCGTGCCTCCGGCTAAATCCAGCACCGTTTGTCCACGGCGCACGCCGCTGCAATCAATAGTAAAGCGCTTCCACAAGCGATGAATGCCGAATGACATCAAATCATTCATCACATCGTACTTCGCCGCCACGGAATGAAATACGTGGGCCACCATGTCAGCTTTCTGCGCTTTGGCGACAGTCTGAAAGCCAAAGTGCGTTGTGTCTTGTGAATCGTCAACCATCTCAGAGCCTGCTAATCAGTCAAATGTTCGTGAAGTGTAACAGATTGGGCGCATTTGCCCTACGTTTCAACCACCGTGAAAGAAACGTGCCGGCTGCTCATCTGGCGATAAACTCGCCGCTAAATCGTTGTCTTCATTGCGGGAATTTTGCTCAGCGTCGCCTTCGCGCAGGCGGAACTCTTCGTCCTGAGCGGTCGCCTGCTCCACCAGTTCCGGATTAATCTCGCGCTTCACCTCCACGCCCAGGCTGCGGAACGCCTCCGCCTGTGCCAGCAAATTGCCGCGCCCGGAGGAGAGTTTTTTCATCGCCTGGCGGTAATTATCCTGGGCGCGATCCAGGCTTTGCCCCACCGAGGACATATCGTCGACGAAGAGCCGCATTTTGTCGTACAGCTTGCTGGCGCGATCGGCAATCTGCTGCGCGTTACGACTTTGGTGCTCATAGCGCCACAGGTTGGCAATGGTCCGCAAAGCCACCAGCAGCGTGGTGGGGCTGACCAGCATAATGTTATTTTTCAGCGCTTCGGTAATAAGCTCAGGCTGTCTGTCGAGCGCCAGCAGGAATGCAGGCTCGACCGGAATGAACATCAGCACGTAATCCAGCGATCGCAGCCCCGGCAGCTGCTGATAATCTTTCCTGCCCAGCAGACGAATATGGTTACGCACGGAGGCGATATGCTCCTGCAACGCTGATTCTCGGGTGTAGTCATCGTCAGCGTTGAAGTAGCGCTCATAGGCCACCAGGGTCATTTTGGCGTCGATAACCACATCTTTGCCCTGAGGCAGACGCACAATCACATCCGGCTGCATTCGCGAGCGCGCGTCGTTTTCGATGCTGACCTGCGTCTCATATTCATACCCTTCGCGCAAGCCCGAGGCCTCCAGCACGCGAGTTAAGACCACTTCGCCCCAGTTTCCCTGCGCTTTGTTATCGCCTTTGAGCGCCCGCGTCAGGTTGATTGCCTCCTGCGCCATCTGCGCATTCAGCTGCTGGAGGTTACGGATCTCGTGCGCCAGGGTGTGGCGCTCGCGCGCTTCCTGTCCAAAGCTGTCCTGCACCTGACGGCGGAAACCGTCCAGCTGTTCGCGCAGCGGCGTCAGCAGGCTGTTCAGGCTCTGGCGGTTTTGTTCATCCACGCGGCGGTTGCTGTGCTCAAAGATACGGTTCGCGAGGTTTTCGAACTGCTCGCTGAGGCGCTGCTCGCTGTTGATCATCTGGCGGATTTTGTCTTCGGCGTGCAGCTGGGTGGATTCAAGGCGGGTGGTCACTTCGCGGAGATCGGCCTCCAGCGAGGTATTGATGTCGCGCAGGTTACGCAGTTCGTTATTGAGCAGTTCACACTCTTCGCGCCAATGGTCGCTCAGCGCAAGCTGCTGTTTCGTCGCGCTGAGTTCAGCCACGATCTCTTCGCGCTCTGCCAGCTGTTCGGCTTTCTGCTGCGCGTGCTGGTAGCTGGAAATGAGCCAGCCAATCCCCACGCTCGCCAGCGCCACTACCGCATAAACCAGGATTGAGATATCCACAATGCCCCCCTGCATCCACGTATAACCCGCACAAAATAGAATTGTGCTGTATAAACGTCCAGTTTGAAAGGGTTTTCCTGCGAGGCGCTACGCAAAAAATAAAGGCCGAACGCGTCGGCCTTTTATCTCAGACGAGAGGATTAGAGGAGACGGCGAGCCGCTTCAACCACAATTTTCACCGCATGACTTTCGGTCTGCTTCATGGTTTCGGCGTTCGGGATCTCCTGCTGGGTACGGTTGACGATTACGCCCGCCACCATACCGGCACGCAGACCCTGGCTTGCGCACATGGTCAGCAGCGTTGCAGATTCCATTTCATAGTTCATCACGCCCATGGACTGCCACTCTTCCATTGAGCCTTTGAAACGGCTCACCACGCGGCCAGAGTAGGTGTCGTAACGCTCCTGGCCCGGGTAGAAGGTGTCGGAGGAGGCCGTCACGCCCACGTGGGTGGTTGCGCCAACGGATTTCGCCGCTTCTACCAGCGCGGTGGTGCACTCGAAGTCAGCCACTGCCGGGAATTCCATCGGTGCAAAGTGCAGGCTTGCGCCGTCCAGACGCACGGATGCCGTCGTGACCAGCACGTCGCCCACGTTGATGTGCGGCTGAATGGCGCCCGTGGTGCCGATACGCAGGAAAGTACGAATGCCCAGCTGCGCCAGCTCTTCAACGGCGATTGAGGTAGACGGACCACCGATACCGGTAGAGCACACGATCACCGCTTTGCCGTCCAGCTCTGTGCGCCAGGTGGTGAATTCGCGATGGGCTGCCAGCTTAACCGGCTTATCCATCAGCGCGGCGATCTTTTCCACACGCTCAGGATCGCCAGGGACGATAGCCAGCGTAGCCCCTTGTAAATCGTTTTTAGTGAGGCCGAGATGAAAAACATCAGACTTAGACATAGGTGACTCCTCTGTGGGTCGGTTAGTCAGAAGAAGTAAAAAGGTACTTTACAGAAGCAATGTGCATTATTTCGTGATGCATCTCACCATGAATGAAAATGATTGCAGTTAATTTCCATCAAATAGTGATTCACATCACATTAACAAGTTATATCGACGGGTGCTGCACAAAAGATAGACGCTATAAGGCACTGTGGATTGTTAACCTGGTGTCTATATTTATCTTTGCGCTAATCCATTCATTGGTACGGAGAATGCCATGACTGAAAAAACCGGTTTTGCACCTGCTGCTGCCCCGCATGCCTCAACCATTGTCTCAACCCCTGAAGAGGCCATCACCGCAGGCGAAACGTCGATTCCCTCTCAGGGAGAGAACATGCCGGCGTACCACGCGCGGCCAAAAGCCGCCGAGGGCCCGCTGCCTATCGTGATTGTGGTTCAGGAAATATTTGGCGTTCATGAACATATTCGTGACCTCTGCCGCCGCCTGGCGCTGGAGGGTTATCTGGCCGTTGCGCCAGAGCTCTATTTCCGCCAGGGCGATCCGAACGATTACAGCGACATCCCGACGCTGTTCAGCAACCTGGTCAGCAAGGTGCCGGACGCGCAGGTGCTTGCCGATCTTGACCACGTTGCCAGCTGGGCGGCGCGCAACGGCGGCGACCCGCACCGTCTGATGGTGACCGGCTTCTGCTGGGGCGGGCGCATTAGCTGGCTGTACGCCGCGCATAACCCGCAGCTGAAAGCCGCCGTAGCCTGGTACGGCAAACTGGTGGGTGAAAAGACCCTGAACTCGCCGAAGCATCCGGTTGATATTGCTACCGATCTCAATGCCCCGGTGTTAGGGCTGTATGGCGGTCAGGATACCGGTATTCCGCTTGATACCGTCGAGACCATGCGCCACGCGCTGCGGGCGGCAAACGCGAAGGCCGAAATCGTGGTGTATCCCGATGCCGGACACGCGTTTAATGCCGATTATCGTCCGAGCTATCACGCGGAATCGGCGAAAGATGGCTGGCAGAGAATGCTGGCGTGGTTTAGCCAGTACGGCGGGAAGAAAGCATAAAAAAGCCCGGTGGCGGCTGCGCCTTACCGGGCCTACTGGCAGGCCGGGTAAGCGATAGCGCCACCCGGCAATCCAGCACCACTACGCCTGACGCAGATTCTGCGCTGCCTTCACCATATTTGCCAGCGCGGCGCGCGTCTCCGGCCAGCCGCGGGTTTTCAGGCCGCAGTCCGGGTTTACCCACAGGCGTTCCGCCGGGATGCGCTGGGCGGCTTTCCTCAGCAGCCCTTCAATCCACTCCACGCTCGGCACGTTCGGGGAGTGAATGTCATACACGCCCGGCCCAATTTCGTTCGGGTAGTCGAACTCTTCAAACGACTCCAGCAGCTCCATGTCTGAACGCGAGGTCTCGATGGTAATGACGTCGGCGTCCAGCGCGGCGATGGAGTCCATGATGTCGTTAAATTCGCAGTAGCACATGTGGGTGTGGATCTGCGTGTCATCCTTCGCAACGGCGGCGTTAATGCGGAAGGCTTCCACGCCCCACTGTAAGTACGCATCCCAGTCGCTGCGACGCAGCGGCAAACCTTCCCGCAGCGCCGGTTCGTCGATCTGAATGATGCCAATCCCTGCCGCTTCCAGATCCGCCACTTCATCGCGCAGCGCCAGCGCGATCTGTTTGGCAATCGTCTCGCGCGACACGTCTTCGCGCGGGAACGACCAGCAGAGAATGGTCACCGGGCCGGTCAGCATGCCTTTTACCGGTTTATCGGTCAGAGACTGAGCATACTTCGCCCACTCCACGGTAATCGCCGCCGGGCGGCTGATGTCACCAATCACTACCGGCGGCTTCACGCAGCGGGAGCCGTAGCTCTGCACCCAGCCGTTCTGGGTAAAGACGAAACCGTCCAGGTGCTCACCAAAGTATTCCACCATGTCGTTACGCTCGGCTTCACCGTGCACCAGCACGTCCAGCCCGAGGCGTTCCTGCTCGATAATCGCCTGCTTGATGTGTTCCGCGATGCCGGTGCGGTAATGATTCGCGTCCAGATTGCCCTTTTTGAAGTCCAGACGCAGGCCGCGGATCTCGGTAGTCTGCGGGAATGAACCGATGGTCGTGGTCGGCCACGCGGGCAGGTTGAAGCGGGCGCGCTGGGCTTCAGCACGTACCTCGTACGGGCTCTGGCGCTGGCTGTCCCGGGCGGTAATGGCCGCCAGACGCTTTTCCACCGCCGGGTTGTGCACGCGAGCCGAGTGACGACGCGCCTGGATTGGGGCGCTCCAGTCGGCAATCGCCGCCGTATCGCCGCTGTTGAGCGCATCGCGCAGCAGCGCCAGCTCTTCACATTTTTGCAGGGCGAAGGCAAACCAGCTTTTCACTTCTGCGTCCAGGCGGGTCTCCACGCTCAGATCGATCGGACTGTGCAGCAGAGAACAGGACGAAGCCACCCACAGCTCGCGTTTACCGACGATGTCTTTAATTTGCGCGTATTTCTCGGTCAGATCGGCGCGCCAGACGTTACGACCGTTGACCAGACCGGCGGAGAGCAGCCAGTCCGCGGGCAGACGCTTATGCAGCTCCGCCACGTCGTCTTTACCGTGAACGAGGTCCACGTGCAGGCCCTGAACCGGCAGCGCGGTAATGGTGTTGAGGTTCGGCGTCACGCCTTCGAAATAGGTGGTCAGCAGCAGCTTCACCTGGCCGGTGAGCGCGTCATACGCTGGTTTAAAGGCATCCAGCCACGCCTGCGGCAGCTCCAGCACCAGCGCCGGCTCGTCGATTTGCACCCACTGGATGCCGCGTTTGCCCAGCTCGATCAGCACCTGCTTATAAACCGGCAGAATATCGTTCAGCAGGCTGAGGCGGTCAAACGGTTCGCCTTTCACTTTGCCCAGCCACAGGTAGGTTACTGGCCCCAGCAATACGGGCTTCACCTGATGGCCCAGCGCCAGCGCTTCGTCCACTTCATCCAGAAGCTGCGTCCAGGTCAGCGCAAACTGCTGGCCCTTAACGAACTCCGGCACCATATAGTGATAGTTGGTGTTAAACCACTTGGTCATTTCCGCCGCTGCCGCTGGTTCACCCGTTGGCGCACGGCCACGGCCGATGCGGAACAGGGTGTCGATATCTACCGATCCATCGCTGTTCTGATGACGAGCCGGCACGTTGCCAAGCAGCAGGCTGGTGGTCAGAACATGGTCGTACCAGGCGAAATCGCCCACCGGCAGCAGGTCAACGCCCGCCTGTTTTTGCTGATCCCAGTGACGGGCGCGCAGCTCGCGGCCCACCGCCAGCAGTTCTTCACGGGTGGCGTTACCCGCCCAGTAGCTTTCTTGCGCTTTTTTCAGCTCGCGACGCAGGCCAACGCGAGGGAAACCGAGAGTGTGAGAGCGGATTGTCATGGCATACCCCTTGTAGAAATTCGTTATTTAGACGTCCAGATGTTTACACTTCTATAATTGGCAGGTACTGTATATTCCTCAAGCGCAAAATGTTCATGGCGAAGTGAAGGACTTTCATGATCGAGATAAAACACCTGAAAACGCTACAAGCGTTGCGGAACTGCGGTTCTCTTGCGGCGGCAGCGGCCACGCTGCACCAGACTCAGTCTGCCCTTTCTCACCAGTTCAGCGATCTGGAACAACGCCTCGGTTTTCGTCTTTTTGTGCGTAAGAGCCAGCCCTTGCGCTTTACGCCGCAGGGCGAAATTTTGCTTCAGCTGGCGAACCAGGTGCTGCCGCAGATTGCCAGCGCGTTGCAGTCCTGCAACGAGCCGCAGCAGACCACTCTGCGCATTGCCATTGAGTGTCACAGCTGTATTCAGTGGCTGACCCCCGCGCTTGAGAACTTCCGCCAGAAGTGGCCGCAGGTGGAGATGGACTTTAAATCCGGCGTTACGTTTGATCCGCAGCCGTCGCTTCAGCAGGGTGAGCTGGATCTGGTGATGACCTCAGACATTCTGCCGCGCAGCGGCCTGCACTATTCGCCGATGTTTGATTTTGAGGTGCGTCTGGTGCTGGCCCCGGATCATCCGCTGGCCGCCAAAACGCGCATTACGCCGGAAGATCTTGCCAGCGAAACGCTGCTGATTTACCCGGTACAGCGCAGTCGTCTGGATATCTGGCGCCATTTTCTGCAACCCGCAGGCATCAGCCCTCAGCTGAAAAGCGTGGACAATACCCTGCTGCTGATCCAGATGGTGGCGGCCAGAATGGGGATCGCGGCGCTGCCGCACTGGGTGGTCGAGACGGTTGAACGCCAGGGTCTGGTGGTCACCAAAACCCTGGGTGAAGGATTGTGGAGCCGGCTGTACGCTGCCGTGCGCGACGGCGAGCAGCGTCAGCCGGTTACGGAGGCGTTTATTCGCTCAGCGCGGAACCACGCGTGCGACCATCTTCCGTTTGTGCGGAGCGCGGAGCGACCCAGCGGCGATGTACCCACAGCGAAGCCAGGATCACCGTTCCCCCAATAAGGAAGCTCGGCCAGTGCGGCTGTTCCTGCCAGATGGCGAGGTTTACCAGCAGTCCCGCCGGGACGTGTACGTTGTTCATGATCCCCAGCGTTCCGGCGTCTACCTGCGTAGCGCCGTAGTTCCACATAAAGTACCCCAGCCCCGACGCCACCACGCCCAGCCAGACCAGAACGCTCCACTGCACGGTAGTGGTCGGCAGCCTTTGCGGATTGCCGAGCAGAAACCACGCCGCCACCGCGACAATCGCCGCGCCCATATAGAACCATGCAAACGCGTTATGCTGCGGCATCGGACGGGTTTCCATCAGGCGTTTGTAACCCACCATCCCGATGGCGAAGCTGATATTGGCGAGCTGGACGAACATCAGCCCGGTCCAGAAGTGATCGCTCACCTTGTCGTAGCGAATGATCGCCGCGCCAATTACCGCCAGCGCGGCGCTCAGCAGATATCCCCAGCGCAGGCGGCGCTTGCTGAGCAGGTCGTAAATCAGCGTGATATAGAGCGGCGTCAGGACGGTAAAGAGCAGGAATTCCGAGACGGACAGGTAGACGTAGGCCCGAAAGCTGAACAGATACATGATGCCGAGCTGCATCGCGCCCACCAGCATGTACAACAGAATGGTGTTCAGCGATTGCCCGCGGGTGCGCAGGAACGGCAGGAATACCAGCGCCGCCAGCCCTACGCGCATCAGTACCGAGAAGTAGCTGTCGACCGATCCGGCAAGGTATTCGCCAATCAGGCTAAAGGAGAAGGCCCACAGGATAGTGGTGATAATGAGTAGCGCCACAATGCTTGTCTCTCAGAAAGAAGGACAGGCATTGTAGCGAACTCTTTAGTTGACATCTGAGCAATAAACAATCAAATGAAGATTATTCAAGGAACAGCTTGCGCAAATACTTAGGTACCGCGTTATCGGCGTTAGTGCCGATCACTTCCAGCTCCGGGTGCAGGTCTTTAAGGCGCTGGTGCGCGTTCTGCATGATGCAGCCTTTGCCCGCCATGGAGAGCATCTCGGCATCGTTCATGCCGTCGCCGAACGCGATGCAGTCTTTCAGCTCAAAGCCCAGACGTTTTGCCACCGCTTCCAGGGCGTGACCTTTGGACACGCCGCCCGCCATCACTTCCAGACAGGTCAGCGTGGAGAAGCTCACGTTGACGCGGTCGCCCCAGCGGGCGTTGATCGCCTGCTCCAGCGGCAGCAGCGCTTCGTGGCTTTCGCAGGTAAAGAACACTTTGCTGATCCCCTCCGGATCCAGCAAACCCGGCTCATACAGCGAGTAGTTGAATACCGCTTCCTTGAAGAAGCGCATTTCGTCCGGGCGATGACGGTTCATAAACCATTCGTCGTCACGGTAAACGTTGGTGACGATATCCGGGTTGTTATGCACCACGCCGAACAGATCGGCGGCGATATCACGATCCAGGTTATGGGTGAAAATGAGGTTGCCGTCTGTGTCGTGTACGCGAGCGCCGTTGGAGGTGATCATGTACGATTTGATTTCCAGGTTATCGCGGATCTGCCCCACGTCCACGTGGTGGCGGCCGGTGGCGAAGACAAAGTTCACGCCGCGGGCGGTCAGGAGTTTTAAGGTCTCTTTCGCGTAAGGCGACAGGGTGTGGTCGGGGGAAAGCAGCGTGCCATCTAAATCAGATGCAACAACCTGGTACATAGGGATTTAAACCTCTGGTGAAAACAGTAATCAGTTATGCCTGTTGAAAAATTCAACAATAGCGTTGAGCGCGACTGAGCGCATAGCGTCCTTTTCGAAAAGGATCTCATGGTACGCGCCGTTGATGACAAGCGGTTTACCCCCTTCACACGGGTGGCCCGCCGCGGCGCGCAGTTCACAGTATCGATCGTGCATGCGGTTATCCACCACACGCTCTTCCTCCGCCTGAATCAGAAGCGTCGGCGTGTCATCATCACCCACGCCCGCCAGCACCTGCTCGCCGGCGTGAATGCCTTCCCGCACCCAGTGCCAGGTCGGGCCACCGACGCGTAAGCGCGGCTCATCGGCATAAAAGCGCAGGTTACGGCGATAGCGCTGCCGGCTGTGGGTTAACACGTTGATGGCAAAAGGCAGCGCCCGCCAGCGCCCTGTCCCGATGGCATAATTTTCCCGAATACGCTGATGGCCCTCAGCCCAGTCGAGAAGATGGCGTACCATCCAGTCAGGGAAACGAATCACAATGCCATACATCGGCGCGGTAAGCGCGATGGCATCGCACTGGTGATCGTAGCGCTGCAAAAACAGCGTGGAAATGGCGCCGCCCATGGAGTGCGCCAGTATATAGCGCTTGCGCCACGGGCCTGGCTGCACTTCCTGCTCCCAGAACGCGGCGAAATCGTCGACGTAATCGCTGAAGTTATCCACGTGGCCGCGATGGGTATCCGGCAGCAACCGGCCTGAAAGCCCCTGCCCGCGATGGTCGATAATTAATACGTCGAAGCCCAGATGGAACAGGTCATACGCCAGCTCGGCATATTTGACGTAACTTTCGATACGGCCGGGGCAGACCACAATCACCCGGTCATTTTTTTCATCACGGAAACGAACGAAGCGTACCGGGATCCCTCCGACGCCCGTAAATTCATCTTCCTCTCGCTGGCGCCAGAAATCGCTCAGCGGCCCCATGGAGAAAGCCGCAAATGCGTTTTCTCGTGTTTCCCAGTCCTTTTTCTGCTGAAACATTGGGTTTCCACCCCCCGTAATCCAGGGAATATAGTTTTTTTCGTCATCGGTCACAAAATGACTCAACAATAGCGTATTGTGGCATAAAAACAGACGATCCGGGAGTTTCAAATGACCTTCGAGTGGTGGTTCGCTTATCTGCTGACATCCATCATCCTCAGCCTTTCACCCGGCTCCGGGGCCATCAATACCATGACCACCTCCATCAACCACGGCTATCGCGGCGCGGCGGCGTCGATTGCCGGTTTACAGACCGGGCTTGGCATTCACATTGTGCTGGTGGGGATTGGCCTGGGGACGCTGTTCTCCCGTTCGGTGCTGGCGTTTGAAGTGCTGAAGTGGGCCGGTGCGGCGTATCTGATTTGGCTGGGCATTCAGCAGTGGCGCGCGGCTGGCTCAATTGACCTGAATACGCTCTCCCGGACGCAAACACGCGGCCATCTGTTTAAGCGCGCGGTGTTCGTTAACCTGACCAACCCAAAAAGCATCGTGTTCCTCGCCGCCCTGTTCCCGCAGTTTATCGTGCCGCATCAGCCTCAGGTCATGCAGTATGTGGTGCTCGGCGCGACCACCATTATTGTCGATATCATTGTGATGATTGGTTACGCGACGCTGGCGCAGCGAATTGCGGCGTGGATCAAAGGGCCTAAGCAGATGAAGGCCCTGAATAAAGTCTTTGGTTCGCTGTTTATGCTGGTTGGCGCGCTGCTTGCGTCAGCGCGTCATGCTTAGCGAGAAATGATGAGATGAATGCCGAAGCCGGCGAACAGCGCGCCGGCAAAGCCGTCGATCCACTTCGCGATACGCTGGTAGCCGCGACGCATTGCCGGTAAGGCGAACAGGCTGGCAACAATAGTGAACCAGGCGAACGTCTCAACGACGATCAGCAGGAAGATCCCCCAGCGCGCGCCCGCGCCGACGCTATCACCCACAAACAGCGAGAACACGGAGCCGAAATAGATAATCGCTTTCGGGTTCGCCAGGTTGGTCAGGAGACCTTTCACAAAGCTTCGTCCGCCCGTTGCCAGCTCAACCTTTGGCTCTTCCGGCTTTTTCTCTTCTTTCTTCAGCGCCCCGCGCAGCATCTGATAGCCCATCCAGCACAGGTACAGTCCACCGCCGACCATAATGATGTCGTGTAGCCACGCCATCTTCGCCAGGATCAGGTTCAGCCCGAGCAGCGCAACCGCCGCCCAGACCATGACGCCCATGGTAATACCGAGCACACCCATCATCGCCTCTTTGCGGGAGCGGCTGACGGCCGTTTGTGATACGAAGAAAAAGTCAGGGCCAGGGCTCATCAGCGCAACGATATGCACTAACGCCACGGTGAGAAATAGCATTAACATAATTAGCTCGCGGGGAAATAATTCAGTGAGTCATCATCCTGGCACTTTTTCGCCCGGCTGACTACTCCTCATCATCACCATCGGCGTGAGAGCGGATGAGCGCCATAAATTCTTTACCAAAGCGCTCCAGCTTGCGCGTACCGACGCCGTTGACGCTGAGCATTTCGCTGGCGCTGAGCGGCATCTGCTCGGCCATCTCAATCAGCGTCGCGTCGTTGAACACCACGTATGGCGGGATGTTCTCTTCATCCGCAATGGCCTTGCGCAGCTTACGCAGCTTGGCGAACAGCTTGCGATCGTAGTTGCCGCCGTAGGATTTTTGCATCACACGCGGCTTGAGGGCGACGACGCGCGGCACGGCGAGCTTCAGCTCCACCTCGCCGCGCAGGACCGGCCGCGCCGCTTCGGTGAGCTGAAGCGCAGAGTGCTGGGCGATATTTTGCGTGGCAAAGCCGAGGTGGATCAGCTGGCGGATAATGCTCACCCAGTGCTCGTGGCTCTGATCTTTACCGATGCCGTAAACCGGCAGCTTGTCGTGACCCATGTCGCGGATACGCTGGTTGTTGGCACCGCGCAGCACTTCCACCACGTAGCCCATCCCGAAGCGCTGGTTCACGCGTCCGATAGTCGAGAGCGCTTTACGCGCGTCCATCAGGCCATCGTATTGCTTTGGTGGGTCGAGGCAGATATCGCAGTTGCCGCACGGTGCCTGTCGTCCTTCACCAAAGTAGTTGAGCAGCACCAGACGGCGGCAGGTTTGCGCTTCGGCAAAGGCCCCCATCGCGTTGAGCTTGTGGCGTTCGATATCCTGCAACTGCCCCTGCGGTTTCTCTTCCAGACA
The DNA here is from genome assembly GCF_004331385.1 of Enterobacter quasihormaechei. GTDB lineage: Bacteria > Pseudomonadota > Gammaproteobacteria > Enterobacterales > Enterobacteriaceae > Enterobacter > Enterobacter quasihormaechei. The sequence goes on along the minus strand of NZ_SJON01000011.1, from coordinate 86,023 downwards.
GCGGCGCAGCCACGCCATATCCGCCGGATCGTAAAACAGCATCGCTTCCGCAGGCAGGCCATCACGCCCCGCGCGGCCGGTTTCCTGATAGTAGGATTCAATGTTGCGCGGAATGTCGAAATGCACCACAAAGCGCACGTTGGGCTTGTTGATCCCCATCCCGAACGCCACCGTCGCGACGACGATTTGCAGGTCGTCGCGCTGGAATTTCTCCTGCACCTCGGCGCGGATGTGGTTCTCCAGCCCGGCGTGATAGGCCGCGGCGCTAAAGCCGCGGTTTTGCAGACGCGCGGCGGTGTCTTCCACCTTCGCGCGGCTGTTGCAGTAGATAATGCCGGACTTGCCGCGCTGCTCCTGCACGTAGCGCAGGAGCTGATCCAACGGCTTGAATTTTTCCATCAGCATGTAGCGGATGTTCGGTCTATCGAAGCTGCTGACCTGGATGTACGGATCTTTCAGCCCCAGCAGGCGAACGATATCCAGACGCGTGGTGTCGTCCGCCGTGGCGGTAAGCGCCATAAACGGCAGCTCGGGGAAGCGCTGACGCAGCTGGCCGAGCGCGGCATATTCCGGGCGGAAGTCGTGCCCCCACTGGGAGATACAGTGCGCTTCATCCACCGCCAGCAGGACCGGGTTCCAGTGCGCCAGGTTTTCGAGGAAGTTGTCCAGCATCAGGCGCTCTGGCGCGATATACAGCAGACGAACCTGTCCGGTGCGGCACCCGGCCATCACCTCTTGCTGCTGCTCGCGGGTTTGCGTTGAGTTAAGACAGGCCGCCGCCACGCCGTTGGCGAGCAGCTGGTCGACCTGGTCTTTCATCAGGGAAATAAGGGGCGATACCACGACCGTCAGGCCGTTAAGCACCAGCGCGGGCACCTGATAGCAGAGCGATTTACCGCCGCCGGTCGGCATCACCACCAGGCAATCGCGGCCTTCCAGCACGGTTTCAATGATGGTTTCCTGGCCAGGACGGAACTGCTGGTAGCCAAAGGTTTCATGCAAAACCTGTTTAGCCAGCGATTCCTGATTCAATACTTCCGCCTGCGCCACGTTAACCCCATATGCCAGAAATGAAACAGGCGCTATTTTCAGCGCCTGAGAGAGAAACTTCAACGTTTAACGCAAAAACATTCGAGCAGCTTAGAAAATATCGTTCAGCATGACGCCCACACCGACGCGGGTCTGGTTGAAGTTGTAGTCGATCAGCGATTCGCCGTAGCCGCTATACACCTGGGTATAGAGACGCACGTGTTTCGTCACCGGGTAGCTCAGGCCCAGCTCAGCGCCGCCGTATCCGGTGTTCCAGTTGTACTGACCTTTGGCGCTCAGCACCGCGTCACCCAGCTGATAGCCCACCTTAAGCTGATAGTAGCCCATGTATTTGGTGATATCCGGGTTGTCATCGGTGCTGCCCACCACGTACCACGGCTTCACTTCCACCATGAAATTGCCGTTCTGCGCCATCAGACGCGTATAGACGCGGTTCCAGCTGCGTGAGGTTGGGTCGGAACGACCGTTGGAATCGTGGTTATAACCCACCTCTACGTCGCGCAGCGTCCAGCCTGCAAACTCATAATCGGTGGCGAAACCGAGGAACAGCTGCGGCTCATAGTTGGTTTCGCGGAACGGTGAAGATTCGCCGCTGTTGGAGAGCTGCCACCATGACTTCTGCGTGTAGGACGCGCCGAGCACCGAGTTCGGCCCCAGGATGCCGCGCCAGAACGGGAAGGCGAGGCTGAGCTGGAACTTCACCTCATCTTTACGCGCATTATCAGACCAGTTATAGGAACTTATCGCCTCTTTGTTGAGATCGCTGGTCTGGGTGTAGATCACGTAGTTTGTGTCATAGGGGTACAGCGTGAACGGATTGTCGTGCTCCTGAAGCATATTGGCGATGATGCTGCCCTGAACGGCAGGTTTATCATGCACTTCTTTGATCGTCGCTTCCTGCGCATATGCTGTGAGGGGCAGCGCAACCGCCGCCAGTAACCAACCCAGATACGTCCGCATCGGTGGTGTTCTCCTGAAATTGTGACATTTAATGAATAGTTTTGTCTGCGCATTCTACAGACTTCTGCGATAACTTCCGCTTCCTCGTTTCTTAAAGTGGCATTCCTTTATCCTGAAGCATAAAATCAACATTTTATTAACAACAAGGATGCCACGTCTGATGTCAGCCACGCTAACCGCCGAAGAAACGTTAAAACTCGTGGGCGAGATTTTTGTGTACCACATGCCGTTTAACCGTGCACTGGGTCTTGAGCTGGAACGATACGAAAAAGACTTTGCTCAGCTTAGCTTCAATAATCAGCCAATGATGGTGGGCAACTGGGCGCAAAGCATTTTGCATGGCGGGGTGATTGCCTCTGCGCTGGACGTGGCGGCCGGTCTGGTGTGCGTGGGCAGCACGCTGACGCGCCACGACACCATCAACGAAGATGAGTTACGCCAGCGCCTGTCGCGCATGGGAACCATCGATTTACGCGTCGACTACCTGCGACCAGGACGAGGAAACCGCTTTACCTGCACCAGCAGCCTGCTGCGTGCCGGGAATAAAGTTGCCGTTGCCCGCGTTGAGCTGCATAACGAAGAGCAGGTTTATATCGCCAGCGCAACCGCCACTTATATGGTGGGTTGAGGCGGCAAATTCGGGTAAAATTGATTCACTTTTTTGTAACGGATTTTCCCGATGGATGCTAAACAGACGCGGCAGGGCGTTTTACTCGCCCTTGCCGCTTATTTTATTTGGGGTATCGCGCCGGCGTACTTCAAGCTTATCGCCTATGTCCCGGCGGACGAAATCCTCACCCACCGCGTCATCTGGTCGTTTTTCTTTATGATCGCGCTGATGAGCATCAGCCGTCAGTGGTCAGGCGTCAAAACGCTGCTGAAAACGCCGAAGAAGGTCTTCCTGCTCGCGCTTTCCGCAGTGCTGATCGGCGGCAACTGGCTGCTGTTCATCTGGGCGGTGAATAACCATCATATGCTCGAAGCGAGCCTGGGGTACTTCATTAACCCGCTGGTGAATATCGTGCTGGGGATGATTTTCCTCGGCGAGCGCTTCCGTCGGATGCAGTGGGTGGCGGTGATTCTGGCCTTCTGCGGCGTGCTGGTGCAGCTGTGGACCTTTGGCTCGCTGCCGATTATCGCCCTCGGCCTGGCGTTCAGCTTTGCCTTCTACGGCCTGGTGCGTAAGAAGATTGCGGTGGAAGCGCAGACGGGCATGCTGTTTGAAACCTTGTGGCTGCTGCCGGTCGCGGCAATCTATCTGTTCGGTATTGCCGACAGCGCCACCAGCCACATGGGCAGCAACCCCTGGTCGTTAAACCTGATGCTGATGGCCGCAGGCGTGGTCACGACGATTCCCCTGCTGTGCTTCACCGGCGCGGCAACGCGTCTGCGCCTCTCCACGCTGGGTTTCTTCCAGTACATTGGCCCGACGCTGATGTTCCTGTTGGCAGTGGTATTTTACGGCGAAGTGCCGGGTGCGGATAAGATGGTGACCTTCGCCTTTATCTGGGTAGCGTTGGCCATCTTTGTTGCGGATGCGATCTATACCCAGCGCAGGACCCGCAGAGGGGTGTAGTGCTTTTTTGCCGGATGGCGGCTGCGCCTATCCGGCCTACAAGATCTGTAGGCCCGGTAAGCGTAGCGCCACCGGGCGAACTCTCAAAGCCAGTTCTTCCGCTTAAAGTACAGATACGGCGCCAGCCCGGCGAGGATCATAAAGATAATCGCCCCCGGGTAACCAAAGCTCCACTTCAGCTCCGGCATAAACTCAAAGTTCATCCCGTAGCTGGACGCCACCAGCGTCGGCGGCAGGAACACCACGGAGACCACCGAGAAGATCTTGATGATGCGGTTCTGCTCAATGTTGATAAAGCCCATCGCCGCCTGCATCAGGAAGTTGACCTTCTGGAACAGGGATTCGTTGTGCGGCAGCAGGGATTCGATATCGCGTAAAATCTCACGCGCCTGCTCCAGCTGACCGCCCGGCAGACGCGCCTTGCGCACCAGGAAGTTCAGCGCGCGCTGGGTATCCATCAGACACAAACGCACCTTCCAGCCGATATCTTCCAGCTCCGCCAGCGTGGACAACGCTTCGTCGTATTCATCGCCCTGATGGCCTTCCATGATCACGCGGCTCAGCTTTTCCAGGTCGCTGTAGATGTTTTCGATTTCATCCGCCAGCTGTTCGATTTTGGTTTCGAACAGATCCAGCAGCAGCTCATAGGCGTTTCCGTCTATCATCGCCTGGCTGCGGGCACGCATGCGGTAGAGACGAAACGCCGGCAGTTCGCGCTCGCGCAGGGTGAACAGGCGGCCATCGCGGATGGTGAACGCCACGGTAGAGTTCCCCGCGTGGTCTTCGGCATCTTCAAAAAAGAAGAAGGAGTGAATGTGCAGGCCGTCTTCGTCTTCAAAAAAACGGGCGGATGCTTCGATGTCTTCCAGTTCCGGGCGTGTCGCCAGGCTTTGCCCCAGTTCAGATTGTACGCGAAGGCGTTCATCGTCGTCCGGCTCGACCAGATCCACCCATACGGCATCAATGAGGGGCTGTGACTCTTCGGCTTCAAGCCGAGTCAGTCGGTTATTTTCGAGTTGAAATGCGCTCAACATGACCGGGACTCCCAATGCAAAAAATATCGGACAGTTCGGTGGGCACACAGAAACAAATTGGGTTTCAGACCATTAAACAGCCTGACTCAGCGCGACGGGAAAAATGCAGTCGCTGACAACCACTAAGGCCATCAGCAAGAGGAGATAGCCTTAGGAGTTGTTCCTGGATGACAGGGAATTGAGCCAGTATCTACTGGGTGTGTCCAAGGCGAATGTCCTCTTAGCGTAATCGTGCGCGCATGTTACGCCAGCAATAACTGTGGCGTCAACACGCAACGGAACGCTGAAGGGCATTAATTGACCTTCAGCGTATAAGGCTAGCAGATTATTACAAAATAGTGATATTTTTCTGAAAGTTACACACTTTCCAGCCTGGCATAGGCTGCCACCAGCCATTTGATCCCCTGCCCCTGGAACGCTACCTGCAAGCGGCTGTGCTCGCCGCTGCCTTCCAGGTTGACGATGGTGCCTTCGCCAAATTTAGCGTGGCGCACGCGCTGGCCCAGCTTGTACCCGGTGTCGGTTTCAGAGATTGGCGACCCCATACGCTGATGGCTGACCGGACGGCTGATGCTGGCGCGCAAGCGCACCTCTTCCACGCACTCCTCGGGCAGCTCGCCGATAAAGCGCGACGGACGGTGATACACCTCTTTCCCGTACAGGCGGCGGGTTTCCGCGTAGGTCAGGGTCAGCTTCTGCATCGCACGGGTCACGCCCACGTAGGCCAGACGACGCTCTTCTTCCAGACGCCCGCCTTCATCCAGCGACATCTGGCTCGGGAACATGCCTTCTTCCATCCCGACGATAAACACCTGCGGGAACTCCAGACCTTTGGCGGAGTGCAGGGTCATCAGCTGAACCGCATCCTGCCAGGTATCGGCCTGCCCTTCCCCCGCCTCCAGCGCGGCGTGAGAGAGGAATGCCTGCAACGGCATCAGATCTTCGTCTTCTTCGTTGTAGCTGAACTGGCGCGTTGCCGTGACCAGTTCCTCTAAGTTCTCTATACGGGTCTGCCCCTTTTCGCCTTTTTCCTGCTCGTACATGGTGCGCAGGCCGGAATCTTTGATCACCCGGTCGGTCTGTACGTGCAGCGGCATGTCGGCGGTTTCCTGCGCCAGCGCGTCAATTAATTCCAGGAAGCGCTGCAACGCGCTGGCGGCGCGTCCGGCGAGGGCTTTTTCCTGCAACAGCTCGCGGCACGCCTGCCACAGCGTAAGCTGACGATCGCGCGAGGCCTGGCGCACCACGTCCAGCGTGCGATCGCCGATGCCGCGCGTCGGCGTGTTCACCACGCGCTCAAACGCCGCATCGTCGTTACGGTTGGCAATCAGACGCAGATACGAGAGCGCATCTTTGATCTCCTGACGTTCGAAGAAGCGCATACCGCCATAAATACGGTACGGCATGCTCACCTGCAACAGCGCCTCTTCCAGCACGCGCGACTGGGCGTTGCTGCGATAGAGAATGGCGCACTGCTCCAGCGCGCCGCCGTTGTCCTGCCAGGTTTTAATGCGGTTCACCACGAAGCGCGCTTCGTCGAGTTCGTTGAAGGCGCAGTAAATCGAAATAGGTTCGCCGTCGACGCCGTCGGTCCACAGCTTTTTACCCAGGCGCCCGTTGTTATTCTCAATCAGGGCGTTGGCCGCGCTCAGAATATTGCTGGTTGAGCGGTAGTTCTGCTCCAGACGGATGGTTTGCGCGCCGGGGAAATCGTTGAGGAAGCGCTGGATGTTTTCCACCTGCGCGCCGCGCCAGCCATAGATAGACTGGTCGTCATCGCCGACGATCATCACCTTGCCGGTATCACCGGCCAGCAGGCGGATCCACGCGTACTGGATGTTGTTGGTATCCTGAAATTCGTCCACCAGGATGTTGGTGAAGCGTTCACGGTAGTGTTGCAGGATATGCGGTTTGTTGAGCCACAGCTCATGGGCGCGCAGCAGCAGCTCGGCGAAATCCACCAGGCCGGCGCGGTCGCATGCTTCCTGATAGGCCTTGTAGACGTTCTGCCAGGTCTGCTCGACCGGATTACCGAAGCTCTGGATATGGTGCGGACGCAGCCCTTCGTCTTTCTGACCGTTGATGTACCACATCGCCTGACGCGGAGGCCACTGCTTCTCGTCGAGGTTCATCGCCTTGATCAGGCGCTTCAGCAGGCGCAGCTGGTCTTCGCTGTCGAGGATCTGAAAATCCTGCGGCAGGTTAGCGTCCATATGGTGCGCGCGCAGCAGACGGTGCGCCAGGCCGTGGAAGGTGCCAACCCACATGCCGCCCTGGCTGGTGCCCATCAGCTGTGCGATACGGTGGCGCATCTCTGCCGCCGCCTTGTTGGTAAACGTCACGGCCATAATTGAGTACGGCGAGCAGTTCTCCACGCTCTGGAGCCAGGCGATACGGTGAACCAGCACGCGCGTCTTACCACTGCCCGCTCCAGCCAGTACCAGCAGGTTTGTACGCGAGGCGGCAACCGCATCACGTTGTTTATCATTAAGGCTGTCGAGCAGGTAAGAAACGTCCATTGGCACCGTCACGTCATGTCGGGCAGGCAAATGTTTCCATTCGCCAAAACCCTGTTAATTTATACAGAACAATTGATGATTATATCAGCGTCGTGAGGGATGCCAACCGTGAAATTTCCACGTGCGGCAGAAGACGGCTGTCCAGGGTGGTCATCAGATCGGCGTTTTCCGGCTTGATCCAGCAGGCCTGCATACCGCAGCGGATCGCCCCGGCGACGTCCGTGGTGAGGTCATCGCCCACGTGCAGGATTTCGCCGAGCGGCAAATCCAGTTTTTCCGCCGCCAGGTGATACATATCGTTAAACGGCTTCGAGCGCCCGTGCGGGCCCGCGCGCAGCACGAACTGAAAATAGTCACCTAAGCCGAACAGCTCGGGCTGAGCGTTGCCGTTGGTGATGGCCACCAGCGGCCACTTACTGGCCAGTTTCGCCAGCGTGTCGTGCGTCTCCTGCGGCACATCGATGCGGCTGCGCCATTTGGCGAAGTTTTCCATGGCCGCTTCGGCCCCCGTGGCCGCATCCTGCGCGCTCAGGCCGGCGTTGAGCATCGCCTGCTCAACCGCCCGGCGACGCCATTCGGTCACGTCGTGGTAAATCTCCGGTTCGGTTTCCCGCAGGGACTGACGCAGCTGCTGGAAGTCTTTGTTCTGCATCGCTTTCAGCGCAGGATGGTAGTTCTGCACAAACGTCAGCGACTCCTGCTCGGTACGCAGGATCACCGGACGGTTATCATAAAGAGTGTCATCAAGGTCAAACGTCAGGGCTGATATCTGACCGAGTGGGCGGTAAAAACGCATTATTTCCCCCGTTTGGCGCGTGGATGCGCCGCGTCATACACCGAGGCAAGGTGTTGGAAGTCTAAATGGGTATAGATTTGGGTGGTCGACAGATTCGCGTGGCCGAGCAGCTCCTGCACGCCGCGCAGGTCGCCGCTTGATTCCAGCATGTGCGTCGCAAAGGAGTGGCGCAGCTTGTGCGGATGCACGTGGCTGTTCAGCCCCTGCTTGATGCCCCACTCCGCAAAGCGCTTCTGCACGTTACGCGCGGAGATCCGCTTGCCAAGCTTCGACAAAAACAGCGCATCTTCTTCGGCGCCAAACAGCCCGCGCAGATCCAGCCAGTGCTCAATCCAGGAGACGGCGTTGCGGCCAATCGGCAGGCGGCGCTCTTTGCTGCCCTTGCCCATCACCCACACTTCGCCCGTTTCCAGGTCGAGATGTTTTATATCGAGATTGACCAGCTCGGACAGACGCAGCCCGGCACCGTACATCACCTCCAGCATCGCGCGGTCGCGCACGGCCAGCGGATCGTTAAGATCGATATCCAGCAGGCGGTTTACGTCGTCGACGTCGATATTTTTCGGCAGATGGCGTGGGGCTTTTGGCGTGGCGATCCCTTTTGCCGGGTTAGCTTTCAGCTTGCCCTGACTGACCAGCCAGTCGAAAAAGCTGCGCAGGGCAGAGAGCCGGAGCGCCAGGCTCGCCGGGCTTAAGTTTTTTTTACGGCTACGCACGACGAATCCGCGTACCGTGGCGGCGTCACATTGTTGCCAGCTTTTCAGGCCGATTTCATCGGCAATCTGCATGATGGCATCAAGCTGACGCTGATAGTTGAGCAGCGTAATGGGGCTGAGCTGACGCTCTACGCCCAGATAGCGCAGAAAACGCGAGACGTCAGTGGCAAGCAGTGCGTCCGTCATACGCGCTCAATCCAGCGCTCCAGCAGCTCAGGCAGCATCAGGGCGATTTCCTGTAGCAGCTGCGTGCCCTGCCCCTGCTCATAATGATGCGCGTCGCGGCTGGTAAATAACATCACGCCCAGGTCACCATCACGCCCCATCAGCGACATCGCCACCGAGCCAATAGCTTTGGCTTCCGGCAGCACCACCAACAGCTCGGGTCCGTTAAGCGGCCCCAGATAGTGGTGCTCATGGCCCAGACGCTGAATGCGCAGCGGCTCAAATGCCTGACGGCTAAGCGCCAGATGGGTAAACCCGGACGGCGCGCCAATGCGCCACCGGTCAGGGAACAGGCGGAGAGTTGCGCCTGCCAGCCCCAGCTCGCGCGCCCAGCGGTGGAAGCGGTTGAGAAACTCTTCGAGACTGTGCGCAGACGCCAGGCGCGCCTGGAGGTGCAGAAGACGGTGGAACAGGCTTTCGTTATTGCTGGCCTGCTCCATCAGCAGCGTCATGTTCTCTTCGAGCTGATGGATGTGATTGCGCGAGCGCGCCATGTGCCATTCAACCAGCGACACGGTCTCGCGAACCGGATGCGGCACGCGCATCCGTTCGACAACGCGTGCATTGCGGATAAAAAACTCAGGATTGTGCAGCAGGTAATCCACAACGGCGCTGTCGTCCAGCTCGGTTAAGGGTTCCCGCAGTTCTTCCCCTGGTTGCTTCATAGATGGATAAACCCGTCATAAACATGTGTCGCCGGGCCAGTCATGTACAGTGGATGACCCGCTCCTTTCCAGGCGATATCAAGACGCCCGCCCGGTAATTCCACGCGAACCTCTTCTGCCAGTAACCCCTGCGAGATGCCCACGGCCACCGCCGCACAGGCACCGCTTCCGCAGGCCTGGGTTTCGCCTGCGCCGCGCTCGTAAACCCGCAGGCGAATGTGTTCACGCTTCACCACCTGCATGAAACCGATGTTCGCCCGCTCCGGGAAGCGCTCGTGGCTTTCCAGCACCGGGCCGAGCGTTTCGACCGCGGCGGTTTGCACATCATCCACCTGAATCACGCAGTGCGGGTTACCCATTGAGACAACGCCACACAATACTGTCTGCTCGGCGGCGCGCATAATATAGGTCTTTTCCGCTTTGTTGGCGCGAAACGGCACGGCAGAAGGCTCGAAGTTTGGCTCGCCCATGTTCACGCGCACCAGTTCGTCGTCGGTGACGCTGAGCACCATCCGACCGTTGGCGGTGCTGACGCGGATATCGCGCTTGTTGGTGAGCCCCTTTAGCCGAACAAAGCGGGCAAAACAGCGCGCGCCATTGCCGCACTGGGACACTTCGCTGCCGTCGGCGTTAAAAATGCGGTAGTGAAAGTCCAGGTCAGGATCGTAAGGAGGCTCCACCACCAGCAGCTGGTCAAACCCGACGCCCACGTGTCGATCCGCCAGACGACGGATCAGCTCCGGAGAGAAAAAGACATTCTGCGTTACCGCGTCGACGACCATAAAGTCGTTGCCAAGGCCATGCATTTTAGAGAACTGCATCATTTGCTCCATTGCGCGGGTACAGAACGTAATTGTCAGAGATTGACCTGAGTCGGGCCACCGTTATTGCCGCGATCGTTGGTATCCGGCGTAGATGACTCGATACCACTTTGCACCGGTTTTGTCGGCGGTGGTGCGTTTTTATCCTCTGGCGGGAAGTAAAGTGGTCCCTTCAGTCCACAGCCGGTCAGGCTAAACAGAGTGACAAGAACGGCAAGCGTTCGAAAGACGTTTTTCATGTAGAGGTTGCCCGTAAGTTCAAATCTGTTTCTATCATCGCAGGAGAAGACACAAAAGCAAGAGTTTGCCGCTTTCCTGCAACGGGAATTATTTAGCGTTATACTGCCGCCATCACGAAAAACAGGAATAAAACCATGAACGACAGTGAATTTCATCGCCTCGCCGATACCCTGTGGATGACCATCGAAGAGCGTATCGACGACTGGGACGGCGACAGCGATATCGATTGTGAAATCAACGGCGGGATCCTGACCTTAAGCTTCGAAAACGGCAGCAAAATTATTATTAACCGTCAGGAGCCGCTTCACCAGGTGTGGCTGGCGGCTAAACAGGGCGGTTATCACTTTGACCTGAAAGGTGACGAGTGGGTTTGCGATCGCAGCGGCGAAACGTTCTGGGATCTGCTGGAACAGGCTGCAACCGCGCAGGCGGGCGAGGACGTGAGTTTCAGGTAGTTTTGTTGCCCGGTGGCGGCTACGCCTTACCGGGCCTACAACGGCTCGGACCGTAGGCCGGGTAAGCGTGAGCGCCACCCGGCGAAAAGGCTCGGACCGTAGGCCGGGTAAGCGTAAGCGCCACCCGGCGAAAAGGCTCAGGAGAAATACTGCTGCAACAGCGGTGCGGTATCCTGATTCGCAGGCGCCGCAGGGGTAATTGCCTGCGTACGGAACGGGATCACCTGCGCCCGGCCATCTACGTTCACAATCTGGTAGAACTGCGGCAGGTTGAAGTTGATAAAGCTTGAGCCGTAGGTAAAGCGATCGTGCGAGGACGAATAGAAGCGGCTGACGTCGCGCACCAGCTCCTCTTTGCTGCCTTCACAGTGGTGATACACCTCGGCGCGGTTGGTTTCATCCAGAATGTAGATATTAAACCCGGCGTTATCGCCTGACTCTTCGAAGAAGAACTGAATGATCCCTTCACTGGCAAAGCCATCCACCACCTGTGGCAGCTTAACGTGGTTGGTTTCCACCTGAACCGACAGGCCATGCAGCTTGTTATGCGAAATCGCGCCGTAGAATTCAATGGCGTTTTCCAGCTTCTGGACCGACACGTTCAGGCGCTCAAAGAACAGGCCCCAGGTCTGGCCGGAGACGCGCAGCGCTTTAAAGCGCCCGGTTTCCTGGCGGGTGCTGGAGAGGCGCAGTTCGATGCACTCAGACACCAGCTGCTGCACGCGGGTACGAATCAGGCCGCGCAGGTGCTGGCTGTAGCAGAACACTTCCACGCTGTCCGGCGGCGCGGCGTCCTGGTGCATCTTGCCGAGAATGGTTTTCAGCGCTTCGATCATCGCCTGCTCGCCGTTGAAGTGCAGGGTACGCACTTCGTTCCACGAGTTGCGGTACAGCAGATCCACGCTGCCCACCAGGCAGTTTTGCTGCTCGCCGAAGCTAAAAACGTCCAGCTTGCGGAAGTCAAAGTGGACCACCTGATTGCGGAAGGCCGCCGTCGGGTCGTATTCCAGGTTGACGATGATCGCCAGATGGCGGATCTCACACGGGCTGTAGAGCGCTTTTGGCGTCGGCGCAGGCAGACGCAGCGGGAAGTGGTGCGAGACATCCGCCACCATCTCCTGCAACTTGGCTAAATCGACCACCTCGTTGCCCTTGATAAACAACCGGGTGCGTGAGGTGAGGAGGCCGTTAAACCAGGCCCAGGCCACCAGCTTGTTCAGGTAGCGGTTATATTCCAGCGGCTGATGGCTGATGATTGAATCCATGCTTGGCGCACGGTTGTACAGATACCACCCGGTGCGGTTTGCGCGGCCCGGCGGCACGTAGATAAAGGTCAGATTCGGTTCAGACAGGTCAGGCGAAATCTGTGGGTTAACCAGCGTAACCTTGCCCGGCAACGCTTCAAACGCGGCGTACAGCTTACGGGTTAACACCCCGATATCCTGTGGGCTGGCAGAAACGCTAAGGTTGTTACGGCGGGCAAAGCGGATCAGGTTGCGGTAGCTCTGCATCATCGCATCAAGCAGTTCGTTGTGCGCTTCACGCACCTGATCGATCTTCCAGTTGGCGCGGTTGTCGAGCATGGCGAGACGCGCTTCGTCCCATCCCCACTCTTTGACTAACTGGCTGACCACTTCACGACGCCAGCCAACGCAGGCGCGCTCACGGCTCAGTTTTTCACAGACTTTGAGATAGAAACATCGACGCACCAGGTCAAGACGCGTGGTGTCATCAATGGCCGTCAGGTATTCGGTAACGCGTTCCAGCATCATGCAGTAGGCATCAAGCCCGTAGGAGACGATCTCCCCGTCGTGCAGACGCTGCTTAATGTCTTTCGCCAGCAGACGCGGCGTGGGGTATTCCCAGGAGTAGGCTTCCAGCAGCAGGGTTTTCAGCACCGCTTTGTACGGTGAATCAATGCTCTTATAGAGCTGCCAGAGGCTTGCACCAAAGTACTCTTCGGCGGACAGGGAGCTCAGGCCGCCCAGATCCAGCCACTCGTTTGGCGTCAGAACGCCCTGCGAGTAAAGCGACATGACGTAGTCGTCATAATTCTCTTCTTCATCGCACGGCACCATATTCCACAGAATACGTTTCCCGGCCAGGCGAACGGCGGTACGGTAAAACTCATCCAGCAGCAGAATGTGCTGAGTCGAGCCGCAGTCTTCACCACCCAGACTGCCGCTTTCGTTATGGCGGAAACGGTTTTCATCAATCAGGAAGAAGCTTACTTCCACGCCGAGCGACGCCGCCCAGCTCTCCAGCAGGCTGCATTTACGCTGCAACAGCTGGCGCTCTTCATTGTCGAGCCAGGACTGATGGCAGACCCAGATATCCAGGTCAGAAGAACAGCTTTGCCCAACCGATGAGGTACTGCCCATCGAGTAAACCCCGGTAATCGGCAGCTCGCCTTTCGGCGAATCCTGCGGCGGCATACCACGGTAGAGCTCAAGTTCGGTCAGGTAATGCTGTTGGGTTTCATCAGGCGTGAAGAGGCAAATGCCCTGGGGAACGTTACCATCGAGGTAACCCGGCATTAGCGGATGGTGATAGTGCAACAATGTCGGCAGTAGACTGTATACCTGCTGGAAAGCAGGTCCCATGGCAGCAAGCGCGCGATCCACGCGCAATTGATTGATGGCATCCAGTCTCTGTTTCAGAGTCTCAATATAGAGGTACAAGACGTATCGCCTGATGTTTCCGGGTGTCGCACGCCAGTCAAAACAGAAAAAGCAGCGGACCCGCAGTATTTCAAAAAATAACCGTTACCCTTCTTTCGCCTTTTGCTTTTCTGGTGGTACAGACGAAAAAATGGTCTAAAACGTGATCAATTTAACACCTTGCCGGTTGACCGTAAAGAAAGATGCGCTACATACAAGTGTAGCACCGTTCTGTACGTGTAAATTCCTGAATACGGCGGTGGCTGACGCGTACGCCGCCCTGTCCCTCTCGCGCTTCATCAACCGTAAAACTGCCATCCGAGTGTCAACAATGTTAGGATGGTTAGCGATTGATAATGACGGTAACAAGCATGTTAGACAATGTTTTGAGAATTGCCACACGCCAAAGTCCCCTTGCGCTCTGGCAGGCACATTATGTTAAGCAGCGCCTGGAAGCCTGCCACACCGGATTACGCGTTGAGCTGGTGCCAATGGTCACGCGCGGTGACGTAATCCTCGATACGCCGCTGGCGAAAGTGGGCGGCAAGGGCCTGTTTGTCAAAGAGCTGGAACTGGCATTGCTTGAGAACCGCGCCGATATCGCCGTGCATTCGATGAAAGACGTGCCCGTTGAGTTCCCGGAAGGGCTGGGGCTGGTGACTATCTGCGAGCGCGAGGATCCGCGCGATGCGTTTGTCTCTAACCGCTATGCGTCGCTCGACGCGTTGCCAGAGGGCAGCGTGGTCGGCACGTCAAGTTTACGCCGCCAGTGTCAGCTGGCGGAGCGTCGCCCGGATCTGGTGATTCGTTCGCTGCGCGGTAACGTCGGCACGCGCCTTGGCAAGCTGGATAACGGCGACTACGATGCCATTATTCTTGCGGTTGCGGGCCTGAAACGCCTGGGGCTGGAGGAACGCATTCGCGTGGCGTTGCCGCCAGAGCTGTCGCTGCCCGCCGTCGGTCAGGGTGCCGTCGGCATTGAATGCCGTCTGGATGATGCGCGCACCCAGGCCCTGCTCGCGCCGCTGAATCATGACGACACCGCCATTCGCGTAAAAGCCGAGCGTGCGATGAATACTCGTCTCGAAGGCGGCTGTCAGGTGCCCATTGGCAGCTATGCTGAATTAACCGACGGTGAACTGTGGTTGCGTGCGCTGGTCGGCGCGCCGGACGGCTCGCAGATGGTTCGCGGTGAACGTCGCGGCAGGCCGCAGGATGCCGAAGCGCTTGGCGTATCGCTGGCGGAAGAGCTGCTGAATAACGGCGCGCGTGAAATTCTGGCCGAGGTCTATAACGGAGAACCCCCTGCATGAGTATTCTTGTCACCCGCCCTTCTCCCGCAGGAGAGCAGTTAGTGAGCCGTCTGCGCGCACTGGGGCAGGTGGCCTGGAGTTTTCCGCTGATTGAATTCTCCCCCGGTCGCGAGCTGTCTACGCTCGCTGACCAGATGCGTGCCTTGCAGGAAGGCGATCTGCTCTTTGCTCTGTCGCAGCATGCCGTTGAGTTTGCCCATGCGCAGCTGCAACAGCAGGGCGTTAGCTGGCCCTGTACACCCCGCTATTTCGCCATCGGGCGCACCACCGCGCTGGCCTTACACACCGCCAGCGGAATTGACGTTCGTTATCCGTTAGATCGGGAAATCAGCGAAGTCTTGCTACAATTACCTGAATTACAAACCATTGCCGGAAAGCGTGCGCTCATTTTGCGCGGCAACGGTGGCCGCGAACTGCTGGGTGAAACGTTGCGGGAACGCGGTGCAGACGTGACGTTTGTGGAGTGCTATCAGCGCTGTGCAAAACATTACGATGGCGCGGAAGAAGCAATGCGCTGGCACGCGCGCGGCATTAATACGCTGGTGGTCACCAGCGGTGAAATGTTACAACAGCTTTGGTCGCTGATCCCGCTTTGGTATCGCGAAAACTGGTTACTCCGCTGTCGGCTTCTGGTCGTCAGCGAGCGTCTGGCGAACCACGCCCGGGAACTGGGCTGGCAGGATATTCGGATCGCTGATAACGCCGACAACGATGCGCTGCTGCGCGCATTACAATAACTCTCAAATGGGAAGCCATAATGACGGAACACGAAAAATCCTCCGCCGTGGTTGAAGAGACCAGGGAGACTGTGGACACCACGTCACAGCCAGAGACGACAGACAAAACCGTTGAGAAGAAAAACGGCAGCAACAAAACCAGCCTTACGCTGAGCGTGATTGCCATCGCGATTGCGCTGGCCGCAGGCGTGGGACTTTACGGGCTGGTGAAGAAACAGGGCACCAACCAGACGGCCACCAGCGACGCGCTGGTTAACCAAATCACCGCCCTGCAAAAAGCGCAGGAGACGCAAAAAGCCGAGCTGGAAGGCGTGATTAAGCAGCAGGCTGCCGCCCTCGCCGACGCGAACAGCAAGCGTGAAGCGTTGACCAAACAGCTGAGCGAAGTGCAGGAAAAAGTCGCCACGATTTCCGGGACCGATGCCAAAACCTGGCTGCTCTCACAGGCCGATTTTCTGGTGAAACTGGCCGGACGTAAGCTCTGGAGCGATCAGGATGTCACCACCGCCGCCGCGCTGCTGAAAAGCGCCGACGCAAGCCTGGCCGACATGAACGATCCGAGCCTGATCGGCGCACGCCGCGCCATTACGGAAGATATCGCCAGCCTGTCTGCGGTTTCTCAGGTCGATTACGACGGTATCATTCTTAAAGTGAATCAGCTTTCGAACCAGATTGATAACCTCCAGCTGGCCGATAACAACGACGACGACTCTCCAATGGATTCCGACGGCACCGAGCTGTCCAGCTCCCTGAGCGAGTGGCGTATCAACCTGCAAAAGAGCTGGCAGAACTTTATGGACAGCTTCATTACCGTTCGCCGCCGCGATGAAACTGCCGTGCCGCTGCTGGCGCCGAACCAGGACGTCTATCTGCGCGAAAACATTCGCTCCCGCCTGCTGGTGGCTGCTCAGGCCGTACCGCGCCACCAGGAAGAGACCTACAAACAGGCTCTGGATAACGTATCCACCTGGGTCCGCGCTTACTACGATACCAATGACGCAACCACGACCGCGTTCCTTGAGGATATCGACAAGCTGAGCCAGCAAAACATCACCATGAACGTGCCGGACAAACTGGAGAGCCAGCCGATTCTGGAGAAGATCATGCAGACGCGCGTGCGTAACCTGCTGGCCCAGCCGGGCGTTCCGGCAGAGCACCCGGCTGAAGCACCTGCCGCCGCGCCAGCGCCTGAAAGCGCGCCGCAAGGAGAGTAATGATGCTAAAAGTCTTCTTACTCTTCATCCTGCTGATCGCCGGGATTGTGCTGGGGCCGATGCTCGCGGGTCACCAGGGTTACGTACTGATCCAGACCGATAACTACAACATCGAAACCAGCGTGACCGGGCTGGTGAT
Source organism: Enterobacter quasihormaechei (assembly GCF_004331385.1). Lineage (GTDB taxonomy): Bacteria > Pseudomonadota > Gammaproteobacteria > Enterobacterales > Enterobacteriaceae > Enterobacter > Enterobacter quasihormaechei. The sequence goes on along the minus strand of NZ_SJON01000011.1, from coordinate 68,903 downwards.
TATCCTGATCCTGGGCGTGGTCGTTCTGCTGGCCGTGGAGTGGATCCTGCGTCGTATTTTCCGTACCGGCGCGCATACCCGCGGCTGGTTCGTTGGCCGTAAGCGCCGTCGCGCCCGTAAGCAGACCGAGCAGGCGCTGCTGAAGCTGGCCGAAGGAGATTATCAGCAGGTTGAAAAGCTGATGTCGAAAAATGCCGACCATGCAGAACAGCCGGTTGTAAACTATCTGCTGGCCGCTGAGGCGGCGCAGCAGCGAGGCGATGAGGCCCGCGCCAATCAGCATCTTGAACGCGCCTCTGAGCTTTCTACTAAGGATCCGATTCCGGTTGAGATCACCCGCGTTCGTCTGCAACTGGCGCGGAATGAAAACCATGCGGCACGCCACGGCGTTGACCGTCTGCTGGAGATTACGCCTCGTCATCCGGAAGTGCTGCGTCTTGCTGAGCAGGCATACATCCGGACCGGTGCGTGGGGATCGCTGCTGGACATTATCCCTTCCATGGCGAAAGCCGACGTGGGCGATGATGAACACCGTGATGAACTTCAGCGTCTGGCGTGGATTGGCCTGATGGATCAGGCGCGTGCCGATCTTGGCAGCGACGGGCTGAAGGCCTGGTGGAAAAACCAGAGCCGTAAAACGCGCCAGCAGGTCCCTCTCCAGGTGGCGATGGCCGAACATCTGATTGAGTGTGACGACCATGACACCGCGCAGGAGATCCTCCTCGACGGTCTCAAGCGGCAGTATGATGACCGCCTGGTAATGGTGATCCCGCGCCTGAAGACCAATAATCCTGAGCAGATCGAAAAAGTACTGCGCCAGCAGATCAAAACCGTCGGCGATCGTCCGCTGCTGTGGAGTACGCTGGGCCAGTCTCTGATGAAGCACGGCGAGTGGCAGGAGGCAAGCCTCGCCTTCCGCGCGGCGCTGAAGCAGCGCCCGGACGCATTCGATTACGCCTGGCTTGCTGATTCGCTGGACAAGCAGCACAAGCCGGAAGAGGCCGCAGCCATGCGACGTGATGGACTACTGCTGACGCTACAGAACAACGGGACGCAGCAGTAGATTACAAGGAGGCCAGATGGCCTCCTTTTTTTAGGCATAAAAAAACGCCTGCTATAAAAGCAGGCGTTAAAACAGGTCTGTAAGACAACATATGTGGTGCTTCACTCAACGTTGTGTCCATGGTGTTTGATGAGGCCGAAGCGACATCTGTCAGTGGACGATAAGCACCGTAAACGGCTCTGCGTCATTCCTGAGTTTATGAGGCCCTGAGGCGAGCATAAGAGATGGAATGAGCATCTACCCCTGTATTATTGCACGTATTGTGCCAGGTTTACACACAGAACTTTTACATCACGCAACATTTTAAGATAAAAGGAAATTATGCTGTTAAGAACCGCCTTACGCCGTACAACATCGCGTTAAGGGCGGCGATCTGTCGTCAGCAGGAGACGCTTAAAGCGACAAAATAAAAATTTCTTTATTATTAAATGGTTATATGTCGCTGAATCGCGACAAGGATGCAGGGTGTTGTCGGGGGATGGCTACAGGATGAAAAACCGAAAAAGCGCAGAAAACAAAAAACCCCGCCGAAGCGGGGTTCAAAATTGGTCGGCGAGAGAGGATTCGAACCTCCGACCCACTGGTCCCAAACCAGTTGCGCTACCAAGCTGCGCTACTCGCCGATGTACTGCTTTTTTGAATTTTTAGTTCAATTCATTAAAAGTCGTGGTGCGAGGGGGGGGACTTGAACCCCCACGTCCGTAAGAACACTAACACCTGAAGCTAGCGCGTCTACCAATTCCGCCACCTTCGCAATTCACAACTCTTTCAATAATGGGGTGGCTAATGGGATTCGAACCCACGACAACTGGAATCACAATCCAGGGCTCTACCAACTGAGCTATAGCCACCACTGTATTCTTTCACGCGGTTCTGACTACTTCTCAGACCACCGCAGCTCTAGCGCCGGGACTAAAATGGCGCGCCCGACAGGATTCGAACCTGAGACCTCTGCCTCCGGAGGGCAGCGCTCTATCCAGCTGAGCTACGGGCGCTTAGCGCCGTTGCGGGGCTGGATATTACGTACCTCCGTCCCCGCTGTCTAGTGCTTTTTTGAAAAAAATGCGCGTTTGGTTATGGTTTGCACATTTTGCCGCTTATTCCTCCACTTTATGGGCGGAGCCGCGGCGACCCAGGCCAAAAAGCTTATAGGCAGCCGTCACGGCGGCCAGGAAGATCATCCCGACAAACAGCGACATGCGGGTATCTTCATTAAAGTACATTCCAATTAATACGCAAATCAGGAACGCCATCGTCAAATAGTTTGCATACGGGAACAAAATGGAGCGGAACGGATGGCTGGCAATCGCCTGCCTGTGCGCCTGACGAAAACGCAGCTGGCTAATCAGAATCACAAACCACGGCACCATCCCCGGCAGCACGCTGGCGCTGTAGACGTAAACGAACACGCGCTGCGGATTGGGGATGATGTAGTTCAGGCAAGAGCCAATCAGCAGAATGACAATTGATACCGCCACGCCCGCCACGGGGACACCCACGCGGGAGACTTTGCCCATCACTGCCGGCAGCTGTTTGTTTTGCGAGAGCGCGTAAAGCATGCGCCCGCAGCTGTACATTCCGCTGTTACAGCCGGAAAGCGCCGCCGTCAGCACCACAAAGTTGATAATCGCGGCCGCCGCCGTGATGCCAATCTTTGCAAAGGTTAAAACAAACGGGCTGCCGGTCGTGCCAATTTCGTTCCACGGGAAAATGGTCACGATAACGAAGATGGCACCTACATAGAAAATCAGGATACGCCACAGCACCTTGCCTACCGCGCTACGCAGCGTCACCTGCGGGTTTTTCGCTTCACCTGCGGTGATCCCGATTAGCTCTACGCCCTGATAAGATGCCACCACGATACAGAGCGCCGTCAGGAAGCCCTTCCAGCCGCCCGCAAAGAAGCCGCCGTGCTCGGTCAGGTTACCAAAACCGATGGCGTGCCCGCCGTTACCGAAGCCAAAGAAGATGACCCCGAGGCCAACGACAATCATCACGATAATGGTGGTGACTTTGATCATCGCAAACCAGAACTCGATTTCGCCGTAAAGACGAACGGCGGCAAGGTTCGCCAGCGCCACCAGCCCTACGGCAATAAGCGCGGGTATCCACTGGGCCATCTCCGGGAACCAGAACTGCACATAGACCCCGATGGCGGTGATCTCCGAAATCCCCACGGCCATCCACATAAACCAGTACGACCAGGCCGTGAGATAGCCAAAGAACGGGCTCATATAACGGTGGGCGTAAACGGCGAAAGAGCCCGTCACCGGCTCCAGGAACAGCATTTCGCCCATTGAGCGCATGATGAAGAAGACGAACAGCCCGGCAATAATATACGCCAGCAGGACGGAAGGCCCCGCCCACTTCAGCGTGCTTGCCGAGCCCATAAACAGGCCAACGCCGATAGTCCCGCCCAGCGCGATCAGTTCAATATGTCGAGCTTCCAGCCCACGCTGAAGCTCCGGTTTTTTCTCTGCCATAATTCCTCGGTTGTGTTTGCTGTTTCCCGACTTGTTGCCGGTTATTATTTTTGAGGGGTACTGAAATACGGAGCGAATGGTTTCTTAAATTCTGGCAAATGGCAAACAATGCATTAAAAAAATGAATGCATTGCACATAAACTCAGCAGTTTTGCGGGGGGCGTTGCAGCGCGAACGGCAGATCGCGCTGCATATTGATTACATTTTCCCGGTGTAGTGCCAGGCGAGGTAGCGCAGGAGGCGAATCTGTCGTTTGATGCGCGTCGGTTGGGAAAGCAGGCGGTACAGCCACTCCAGGCCCAGGTTTTGCCAGACTTTCGGCGCACGCTTAACGTGGCCGGTAAAGACGTCGTAGGTGCCGCCAACGCCCATATAGAGCGCATCCGGGCTGACCAGACGGCAATCGCGCATCAGTATTTCCTGGCGCGGCGATCCCATGGCAACGGTGACAATTTTCGCCCCGCTGTCGCGTACGCGCTCATATAACGCCTGGCGATCTTCCGGCCTGAAGTAGCCATCCTGACTGCCCACGATGTTAACATTCCACTGGCTACGCAGCTTTTGTTCGGTCTGTGCCAATACCTCGGGCTTGCCGCCAATCAGAAATACCGGCGTGCCTTCAGCGCCTGCGCGCTCCATAAGCCGCTCCCAAAGATCGGCTCCCGCCACGCGAGACACATTAGCGTCAGGAAACTTTTTCCGGATCGAACGCACCACGCTAATACCGTCTGCGTATTTAAACTCCGCGGCTTCGATCAGGCTTTTCACTTCCGCGTTATCTTCAACCGCCAGCATTTTTTCTGCGTTGATGGCCACCAGCGTGCCCGACTTCATCTGCCCGTCCGCGAACAGAAAATCCAGCGCGTGCTGCATGTCACGCCAGCCAATCAGCTGTAGCCCACGCAGCGCATAACGCGGGGCTGAAGTTTTATCCGTCATGATAATCCCTACTCAGACTTGCGACAGCGTTGTGCTGCCCTGTGGCTCACGTCTGTGCACAAGCCCTGCACTGTCAAACAGCCAGTACAGGAGTTTTGCCAGCAGCAGACAGACGCCGAAAACAACCATAAAGAACACCACGCGCGAGACGAACGAATCCAGCCCCTCGCGCGCCAGAACGATCATATTGAAAATGGCACCGAAACAGAAACTGTGCAAAACAGCGGCTTTGTAGCGGTTGGTCTCTTCGTTACCCAACGTGTACAGCCAGTCGAACCATTTTATTATCAGTCCGACCGCGATGGCGCCGGGCAGGATAAACCACGTTCCGCCCATCACCACCAGCGAGCCAATCAGGGTGGGGGAAATCGCCAGGCCAGAGTGATTATTCAGCACTTCCCAGGTGAAATAGTTCGCCGTGTTCAGGACAATGCCGGGACGGTCAGGCCACAGCCACGTCGGAATAAAGACATAGAAATCGCGAACAATCGGCGCCAGTCCCTGGAATTCGATCTTGTCGTAGTTTTGCAGCAGCAATGCCAGGTTTTCCCACGGCGAGAAGGTATCGCGCGTCAGATACAGGAAGGTATAAAACGCTTCGTCACCGGCTACGTTAAGACCGTAGCGCTTCAGCGCCAGCCAGAACATCCCCACAATGCCAAAGACGCCTGCCGCCGCCAGCATCCACAGGGAGATCCAGCCGCGAATAATGCCGATAAACAGGAAAATCGCGAAGGCGATAATGATGTTGGCGCGAGTACCGCCGACGATCATGTAGGTCAGAATGCCAAACGCGACGGTGCTGACCAGGAAGAACAGCCAGGCTTTGCTGTCCTGGCGCAGGAAAAAGACCACCAGCATCGCCGGGATGAAGAAATAGAAGAAGCGCTTGAGCGCGACGCCGGAGACTTCGGCAGAAAAAATCTGGCTATAGGACTGCAACTTAAACAGTAAAAAACCGTTATGCATGAAGAAAATCGCCACGCTGACCAGGGCGATGGTCATCAGCATAACCCACGTCAGATGGGTCTCTACCCGGTTCATGGTAAACAGCGGGCGACGGGGCGCGGTGTCTTTCGCCGCGCGCAGGCGCGTTTTATAGGTGACGTAGTACACCGCGTAGAAGCAGGTCGCAGAGAGCAGCGCCTGCAACAAGATTTCCGGCGGAGCGACGCCCACATCAAAGCGGAACACGAGGATGCTGGTCAGCGGGAAACCAAAGAAAAAGGTCAGCAAAAACAGCAGCGAGAAGAAGACGTTGAAGTTAAAACGTACGCGCCGGAACTCAAACCAGGTGAGCGTGGCGATAAACAGCGTGCTCAGCAGCCAGACCACGAGCAGGCCGCTAAACTGCAACTGGCTCATGCGTTGTCTCCTGAAGCAATACGCAGCGCGCGGTGCCACGGCGTAAGGTAGTTCGGGCTGAAAAAGTCGATGCTATTTTTATCCACCAGCGCGAGCTGGCGCTGTGCTTCCCGTACTACCCCGACATTAAGCGTGTCAGAGGTAAACAGCACCGGAATGTGCTGCTCGGCCATGTCCTGCCAGAACGGGTTTTCGCGGTTGAGCACGCACGGTACTCCCGCCTGAATCAGCAGACACAGCGTGCCAATCCCCTGCTGACGGGCAAAGATGAAATAGCCCAGATCGCATTTTCGCAGCAGCGCGAGATAGTCATCAAATTCCAGCTTATCCCTGAGAATATGCAGATTGTCCGCGCTAAACAGCGCAAGCCCCTGCTGGCGGACCTCGTCAATGTAGGCGTCGTTATTGGCGGGATAGCCCATCGGCACCACCACGTTCACCGTGTCGCCAAACTGCTGATGCACAGCCCGGAGCGCCGCGACATGCTCGTTGCTGCGATCGCCGGAATTCCCCACCAGGATGGTCAGCTTGCCCTCACGAACCGCGTCATTCCCCATCGTGTTCAGCGCCGGATCCATGCGGGTCGGGAAATAGAGCAGCTCGCCGCGCACCTTCGGATGCTGTTTAGCAAAATAGGTGAGATCGCCGCGGGTGGCAAAAACGCAGCCCACGCGCGCCTGCGCCAGACGGCGCAGCGGGTAGAACAGGCGGAATTTCCAGCCGTGGGAGACTTCATAGAGATCCGCTCCCCAGATATGCCAGCTGAACTGGGAGGGTTTGATCCCGCCGCTCAACAACGCCAGCCACAGGCCGGTATTGAACTGCCCGTGGAAGAAGAAACGCTGGCTTCGATCCGCTTTGGCTTTCGCGACAACGGCTTTGGTCAGGGCCGCTTTGTCTGGCCAGAAAGTTATGTTCAGTGCCGGACAGGCCGCGCTCAGGCCATTCTCTTTTCCAACAACCATAAACTCGCGCGCGTCGGGCGTGCCGGATGCCAGCTCATCGTTGAAAAACCGCAGAACGGTCTGGTTATGATGCGGGATGTCCGATCCCAGAATGTGTATCAGTGCAGTCATGCGCGTTTACGCCAAAGTAAAAATACGCCGCAACAGGCAGCGAAATAAACGATATAGGTTGCCATATAGGCCTGAGCCGCCCCCAGCGCTCCATGGGTAGGGATCAGCCAGTGAGAAAATGCCGTCAGCAGCGCAAACTGGCTAATCTCTGCCAGGATATACAGCCGCAGCGAGGCCTTCGCAATCACCAGATAGCCGAAAACGTACGCCCCCACTTTCAGCACATCGCCGACCAGCTGCCAGGCAAACAGATCGCGCATGGCGGTAAACTTCGCCGAGAACAGCAGCCAGATGGCGAAGTCACGCAGCAACCAGACGGTAAAGCTGGCGACCGCAACAGCCGGCAACACAAAACGCAGGGAGCGAAAAATCTCGCGGGTAATATCCTGCCTGGACGTCAGGCGCGATAAGGTTGGCAGCAAATAGACGCTAAAGGAAGCCGTAATAAATTGGAGGTAGGCATCGGAAATGCTGCTCACGCCCTGCCAAATCCCCACTTCTTCCCAGCTGTAATGCGCCGCCAGCAGGTTTCGCATCATCACGTAGGCTACCGGAATGGTGACGGAAGTGATGAGGGCCATCAGCGTAAATTTCGCCAGCTGGCCTGCCAGTAACTTGTCCCACTGCGGTTTCAGGTAACTCAGCGGGACATCGCCTCTGCGCATCAGCATAAACGCCGCCGGGATGACAACCAGGGCAGGCACAAGCGCCAGCCCCAGCAGTGCGCCTTCATAGCCGCCCAGCCGATAGCAAAAGTAGTAGGCGATAACGCCGATGACGCTGCCGAAGATCAGCGCCAGTGCATTCCCGGCGGCATCACGGAAGCCTTTCATCAGCGCCAGCAACAGGTTCGCCCAGGCGATGCCCATCTGCACCAGCGCCACCAGGCGTACCAGCCCCTGATAGTGCGTATGTCCGAACAGCCCCTGGCTGATGGGTGCCGCCGCCAGCAAAAAGACGACGGCCAGCAGCGTAGAGAAGCCCAGCACCATTGTAGAAGAAGTCCCCACCACCGTGCGGAGCTTTCCGGCATCGTCATGATGCTGCGCTACGTATTTGGTGACGCCATTGAATATCCCGGCCCCCGCCAGCACGCCAAGCACCGTGACCAGCTGGCGGAAATTCCCGGCCAGCCCAACGCCTGACGGACCAAATGAGACGGCCAGCAGCTTGACGACCAGTAACCCGGCGCCAATTTTTACAAGCGTGGACGCTGCCGTCCACACCGACGCTTTTGCCAGAGACATATCAGGCGAAATAACTCAGAAGCGAATTGATCACCGTCCGCTGGTTCACCGGCGCGAGGTTGTAGAACAGGGGCAGACGAAGCAGACGTTCGCTCTCTTTGGTGGTGTAGCGGTCTTCACCGGCAAACGCGCCGAAGGCTTCTCCCGCCGGGCTGGAGTGCAGCGGAATATAGTGGAATACCGCCATAATTTCCGCTTCTTTCAGCCAGGCAATCAGCTTGCTGCGATCGTCGTTATCGCGCAGCTTGATGTAGAACATGTGGGCGTTGTGGACGCAGTCGGCCGGTACGGTCGGCAGCTCAATACGCCCTGCCTTAGCCAGCGGCGCCAGCGCGTCGTAGTAGGTTTGCCACAGGGAGAGGCGGTGCAGATTGATTCGCTCTGCCGCTTCCAGCTGCGCCCAGAGGTATGCGGCCTGCAAATCCGCCATCAGGTAGCTTGAGCCGATATCACGCCAGGTGTACTTATCCACCTGGCCGCGGAAGAACTGGCTGCGGTTGGTCCCTTTCTCACGGATCACTTCCGCACGCTCTACCAGAGCGCGATCGTTAATCAGCGTCGCGCCGCCCTCACCGCCTGCGGTGTAGTTTTTGGTTTCGTGGAAGCTAAAGCAGCCGATATGACCGATGGTGCCCAGCGCGCGTCCTTTGTAGGTGGACATCACGCCCTGCGCGGCGTCTTCCACCACGAACAGGTTGTGCTTTTTGGCGATGGCCATGATGGTGTCCATTTCGCAGGCCACGCCCGCATAATGCACCGGCACGATCGCCCGCGTTTTGTCGGTGATCGCCGCTTCAATCAACGTTTCGTCAATGTTCATGGTATCCGGGCGGATATCCACAAACACGATTTTCGCCCCGCGCAGGACAAAGGCGTTCGCCGTGGAGACGAAGGTGTAGCTCGGCATGATCACCTCATCGCCGGGCTGGATATCCAGCAGCAGCGCCGCCATCTCGAGCGATGCGGTACAGGACGGCGTCAGCAGAACTTTGGCACTGTGGAAGCGTTGCTCCATCCACTGCTGGCAGCGACGGGTGAACCCGCCGTCGCCACAGAGCTTGCCGCTGCCCATAGCAGACTGCATATAATCAAGTTCAGTGCCCACGACCGGAGGCGCGTTAAATGGAATCATCTTGTCACCTGTATAACCAGTAGGCGGTGGCGTCGATGCTGGCACCACTCGCAATATAACGTTTAAGCGCAGCGGTGTTGCCCATCTGGGTCGCGACCCGCAGCGTTGATACTCGCTGTTGCTCCGCCCAGTGCAGCGCCGCCTGCATGAGTTTTTCGCCCATGCCGCGTCCGGCTAATAAACCGATGCGCGCCTCGTGCTCGTTGAGCCTGCGAAGCGAAACAAAACCTTCAATCGGACCTTCCGGCGCACGAAACACCAGACAGACGTGGTCAAACGTGCCCTTTACCGCATTCTCAATCCACTGGGCATAAAAACGGCCGCTGTCATCGGGCGTATACCAGGGCGCCCGGAAACGGCTCTGAGCGAATGCCAGCGCCGCCATGTTGCGCAGCGCGGGAATATCCTGCTCTGATGCAATTTCCGCGCCCGGTGAGTCGTGGCGGGCCACGGTAATAGAGAGATCAACCTCACCCTCAACCAGCCGGAATCCGTGCTGCTGAAGCGCGTCCAGCATATCGGCCCGGTCTGCCGGGATCTTAGCCTGCACGCGCGACCAGGCGCCGAAGTCGGCTTCCCGCAACGCAGGGGCATTTTCGCGCAGACGCACTATCGCTGAGGGGCGCGCAAAGAATGTGCTTTCCCACTCAAGGGGCTCCAGCACGCCGTTGAGGATACTCAACGCCACACGCCTTTAGTATCAACAACATACTGCTGACGTACGGCATCACCGGAGACCGCTTTAAACGCATTGTGATCTACCAGCAGTACCAGCACATCCGCCGTCGCCAGCGCGTCATCCAGTGCGGTAAGGGTGCAGTGACCGGCAAGCTTTGCCGGCAACGCATGAATATTCGGCTCAACCACCAGCGTTTCACCGCTGTGCCAGTCAGCGATCATCCCGGCAATTTCCATCGCCGGGCTTTCGCGCAGATCGTCAATATTCGGTTTGAATGCCAGACCAAAGCAGGCGATTTTCAGCTCGCTGGCGCGTTTGCCGCTGTCGGCCAGGCAATCCGCGACCGTGGCTTTCACCTGGTTGATCACCCAGTGCGGTTTGTGGTCATTCACTTCGCGCGCGGTGCGAATCAGGCGTGCCTGTTGCGGGTTTTGTGCCACGATAAACCACGGATCGACCGCGATACAGTGTCCACCCACGCCCGGCCCCGGCTGAAGAATGTTTACGCGCGGGTGACGGTTGGCAAGGCGGATCAGTTCCCAGACGTTAATTCCCTGATCGGCGCAAATCAACGACAGTTCATTCGCAAACGCGATGTTGACGTCGCGGAAGCTGTTTTCGGTCAGCTTGCACATTTCGGCGGTGCGGGAGTTGGTCACCACGCATTCGCCTTCAAGGAAAATCTTATATAACTCGCTGGCGCGCGCGGAGCAGACCGGGGTCATGCCGCCAATCACGCGGTCATTTTTAATCAGCTCAACCATTACCTGGCCCGGCAGCACGCGCTCAGGGCAGTAGGCGATATTGATATCAGCCTGCTCGCCCGCCTGCTGCGGGAAGCTGAGATCGGGGCGCGCCTCGGCCAGCCACTGGGCCATCTGCTCGGTGGCCCCAACAGGTGAAGTGGACTCAAGGATAACCAGCGCCCCTTTCTTCAGCACCGGCGCAATGGATTTTGCCGCCGCCTCGACGTAAACCATGTCAGGCTCATGATCGCCTTTAAAAGGGGTTGGTACCGCAATCAGGTACGCGTCGGCTTCTACCGGCGTCGTACTGGCGCGCAGGAAGCCGCCGTCCACCGCTTTTTTCACCACGCGATCGAGGTCAGGCTCCACGATATGAATTTCGCCACGGTTGATGGTTTCCACCGCGTGCGCGTTGATATCTACGCCAACAACCTGCTTTTGACGAGAGGCAAAGGCCGCCGCAGTAGGCAGTCCGATATAGCCAAGACCAACAACAGAGATGGTAGTAAAACTCATAGCGTTACCCGATTGTGTTTAAGTGCGTGCAAAATACGGCCACAAGCCTGCCCGTCCCCGTACGGGTTATGGGCGCGGCTCATTGCCTGATACTCTTCATCGTCATGCAGTAAGCGCGTGACCTCTTCGACAATACGACGCGGATCCGTTCCGACCAGACGGACGGTCCCGGCAGTTACCGCTTCCGGACGTTCGGTGGTTTCGCGCATCACCAGTACCGGCTTGCCAAGAGAAGGCGCTTCTTCCTGAATGCCGCCAGAATCGGTCAGGATCAGCCAGGCGTGGTTCATCAGCCAGACAAACGGCATATAGTCCTGCGGCTCAATCAGGAGCACGTTTTCCACGTGGCCGAGGATACGGTTGACCGGTTCGCTGACGTTAGGGTTGAGGTGTACCGGATAGACAATCTGCACATCCTCATTCTGCGCGGCTATTTCAGCCAGCGCGTGGCAGATTTGCTCAAAGCCACGGCCAAAACTTTCGCGACGGTGGCCCGTCACCAGGATCGTTTTCTTGCCGTTATTCAGGAACGGATAGCGCGCAGCGAGTTCTGCCTGAAGTTCGCCGTTAGCCAGCACGCGGTCACGCACCCAAATCAGCGCATCAATAACGGTATTGCCGGTGACGAAAACTTTGCTGTCGCTGATATTTTCTCGCAGCAGGTTCTGACGTGAGTTCTCGGTAGGCGCAAAATGATACATCGCCAGGTGGCCGGTGAGGGTACGGTTGGCCTCTTCCGGCCAGGGAGAATAGAGATTGCCGGTACGCAGTCCCGCTTCGACATGGCCCACAGGGATACGCTGATAGAACGCGGCCAGGCTGGTCGCCACGGTGGTGGTGGTGTCGCCATGCACCAGGACCACATCAGGCCTGAACGACTCCAGAATAGGCTTTAACTCTTGCAGAATACGGCAGGTAATTTCCGTCAATCCCTGTCCCGGTTTCATTATATTGAGATCGTAATCCGGGACGATAGAAAAGAGGGTTAAGACCTGATCGAGCATCTCACGGTGCTGGGCAGTTACGCACACCTTCGCTTCAATGTCAGGATCTCTGGCCAGCGCATGAACCAGAGGTGCCATCTTGATGGCCTCCGGCCTGGTGCCAAATACGGTTAGTACTTTCACATCGATTCTCTTCGATTAGACGATGAAGGCCGCAGCCTTCATCGTAGACGGCGTTCTTAGTTTGTGCGGCGACGCAATAACGCTACGCCAGCGCCAGTCAGTGCGCCCACAATCCCCCACATGATCATCAGGAAGGCGCGACGCGGACTATCGCGTTTTACAGGCTCTTCAGGCGTTCTCAAATAACGATAGGTCTGAAAACGCGGGTCCAGCGTTGGACCGACGTTGAGCGTATTGAGCATGGCGCGGTTTTGGTCGTAATCAAGGTCAAAGTCAGGGCCAACCGCCTGGATATTTTCCAGACGTGCCTGAAGCATTGGGCGACCCAGGAGGAACATTTCTGAATCCGGGAGTTCGTCAGCCGGAACATCCGTTTCGCTACGGGAAATATTGTGCTGTTCAGCAATCTTCAGCGCCTGCTCAATATTATGCACGCGTCGCGCGAAGATGGCCTTTGCGACCTCTTCCTGACGTTTTACCTGCGCCTTCATCTGGATTGTACGTGCCGCCCAGGCGCCTTTCAGCTCGTCATTCAGATGGCTTGCTGCGCGCTGGCTGGCAAAAGCAACGTACTGACGCAGCAGGTTATTGGCGTCCGGCGCCGTTTCCGCAATCAGCTTCACGCTGTCGCTAACATTACGGAGCATATCGCCAGGCATAAACTGAATGTTATTAATTAAATCATCCAGCAGCGCGGCATCCGCTTTGCTGTTCCCGACCATGCGCTGCTTGTAGTAGTCCGTCTGGGACCAGAAATCGCGACGTGTATCCCACGACGCCAGCTGCATCACAAACTCTTTGTAGGATTCATCCATCACCGAGGCCTGATCCGGGGTCGCCAGATTGGCCTTGATATCAAGATTACGCAGGAATTGCTGCTGGGAGTAGTAGCCTCCAAGCATATTCACCGTTGGTCGGTCTGTAATTGCCGTGGCGCTCCACTCTTGTTTTGCAAAGAAGGTGTAGGCAAGCGCTAACAGTGCGAACCCCAATGCAATACCCACAATCCACAGTTTGCCTTGCCATAACACTCGAAACAAACCACGAATATCCAGCTCGTTCTCAGTGCCCACTGATTTCGCTCCCGCCAACGGTTGAGTCATCATAGTCCCGGTTTTACTTAGTTAATGTTGTGTTTTTGCCACTGTTCCGACGCATCCTGCGTTTTAAACGTTTAATAAAACGCGCGACTTTCCATGCACGCTTAATGCAGTAACCGTACATGAAAAATGCTAGCAAGAATAATACCAACATTACCCATTCAGGAATGAAATGTGCGTATTCCGCGGCAACGCCAATCGCAGCCAGAATAGCAGCCGCAAGCGTAATCAGCACAAATGCCTGACGAGACGTGAAGCCAGCACGCATAATCAGATGATGAATATGCTGGCGATCGGGAGAGAACGGGCTCATCCCTTTACGCAGACGGCGGTACATAATGGCGACCATGTCCATCAGCGGGATGGCGATAATCCACAGAGCCGTTACCGGACTTATCGGGTGAGTTTTGCCCTGGGTGGTCTCCAGCAGGACCCAGATCACCGTAAAGCCAATCAGGGTACTGCCCGCATCGCCCATAAACACTTTATAGCGACGCCCTAACACACCCAGGTTCAGGCAGATATAAGGCAGGATGGCGGCAATCATGGCAAAGCACCACATTGACAGGCTGTACTGGCCGTCAAACCATAAAATGATGCCGATAGCGCCAAATGAAACAGAGGACAGCCCACCGAGCAGGCCGTCTATACCGTCAACCATGTTAAAGGCGTTGATGGCCGCCCAAACGGCAAACAGCGTCAGGAAGAAGCCGAATGGCCCAAGCACCAGCTCCCAGGGACCAAACACGTAGCCCAGACTTCTGAGATAGAGACCGCCCACCACCATCATAATGATGCCGATAGCCGCCTGTACCGTCGCGCGAAACTTCACGCTGATATCAAAACGGTCGTCAAGGGCGCCGACCAGTACCAGCACACCGGCACACGCCAGATAGAGTGCGGCATGGGGGATATAGTAATCCGCGATCCCGAATGTGAAACAGATGCCTGCGTATACCGAAATGCCGCCCACCAGTGGAATAAGCCCCTGATGACGTTTACGGAAGTTCGGTTTGTCCACTAACCCAATTCTTTTTGCTACCTTGCGCGCAATGAACAAAAAACAGGTTGTGAATAAAAAAATACTGATCAGCTCAGTTACTGCAGTGAGTAGATTCACAATGGATTGCTCTCAACAAATGTTAGTCCCGGAAGTATAACCATGAAGCCCCTGCCTCAGAAGGATTAAAGATGGCTTCTCACAACTCCCTTTGTATGTTTTTCAATCAATTATTTCTTTGACTGTGCAAACCTTCTTATTGTCGCACCGACAGGTCTAAATTGGGAGTGTGTGGTAATAGCGTATAGTCCATAAATAAAAAACGCCACGTAAAAACGTGGCGTTTACTGGGATTATTTGCGTTACGAGCGTTTCATCATGTCGAAGAAATCGTCGTTCGTTTTGGTCATCGCCAGTTTGTTAATGAGGAATTCCATTGCGTCGATTTCGCCCATTGGATGGATGATTTTGCGCAGGATCCACATTTTCTGGAGCTCTTCCTGAGTGGTAAGCAGCTCTTCTTTACGGGTACCGGAACGGTTGTAGTCGATGGCCGGGAAGACGCGTTTCTCTGCGATCTTACGAGAAAGGTGCAGTTCCATGTTGCCTGTACCTTTAAACTCTTCGTAGATAACTTCGTCCATTTTGGAGCCGGTATCGATCAGCGCCGTCGCGATAATGGTCAGGCTACCGCCCTCTTCCACGTTACGCGCCGCACCGAAGAAACGCTTCGGACGGTGCAGGGCGTTGGCGTCCACACCACCGGTCAGTACTTTACCGGAAGCCGGCACCACGGTGTTGTAGGCACGTGCCAGACGGGTAATGGAGTCGAGCAGGATGATCACGTCTTTTTTGTGTTCAACCAGGCGTTTCGCCTTCTCGATAACCATTTCCGCAACCTGAACGTGGCGAGAAGCCGGTTCGTCGAAGGTAGACGCAACCACTTCACCTTTCACCAGACGCTGCATCTCGGTCACTTCTTCCGGACGTTCGTCAATCAGCAGCACCATCAGCACACAGTCTGGATGGTTGTAAGCAATGCTCTGCGCAATGTTTTGCAGCAGCATGGTTTTACCGGCTTTTGGCGGTGCCACAATCAGACCACGCTGACCACGACCAATTGGCGATGCCAGATCCAGCACACGAGCGGTTAAGTCTTCAGTAGACCCGTTACCACGCTCCATGCGCAGGCGAGAGTTCGCGTGCAGCGGCGTTAAGTTCTCGAACAGGATCTTATTGCGGGAGTTTTCCGGTTTGTCGTAGTTAACTTCGTTAACCTTCAACAGCGCAAAGTAGCGTTCACCCTCTTTAGGAGGACGAATCTTACCTGAAATGGTGTCACCAGTGCGGAGGTTGAAACGGCGGATTTGGCTAGGGGATACGTAGATGTCGTCAGGGCCGGCGAGGTAGGAGCTGTCTGCGGAGCGGAGGAAACCAAATCCGTCTTGCAGTATCTCCAGCACACCGTCGCCAAAGATATCTTCGCCACTCTTAGCGTGCTGCTTCAGGATGGCGAAAATGATGTCCTGCTTGCGCATACGAGCCTGGTTTTCCAGTCCCATATTTTCGCCGAGAGTGATCAGCTCAGAAACCGGCGTATTCTTTAATTCGGTAAGATTCATAATGGTGTGGGTTCTTAAACTCGGGGTGATTCTCGAACTTAATGTTGTGAATGGTATGGCAGGGTCATCCATGCCTGTTTAGCGGCCATCACCTCATGTCTGTTCGCTGTCTGGTCACAGGGAAAGAACGCAGAACTGAAACGACAAGACGGATTGAGTGACAAGCCCGGAATCTAGCAACTTCACGCACTGTTTACATTAACAACGGGAAGTATCGGGTAAAACAAGATTCAAACAACAAGATATGTTTAAAACGTAGTCATAGCTAACTTAGCACGACTAAAGCCGGGCGTCCAGAGCTCGCCATTAATTAGGCGCTCTGAACGCTCAGCTGAGAAACCTTACGCCAGATTAGCGTCCAGGAACTCTTTCAGTTGACCCTTGGACAGTGCGCCCACTTTGGTCGCCGCCACGTCACCGTTTTTGAACAGCAGCAGGGTCGGAATGCCACGGATACCGTATTTTGGCGCGGTGCCCGGGTTCTGGTCGATGTTCAGCTTGGCAACGGTCAGTTTGCCCTGATATTCGTCAGCGATTTCATCCAGAATCGGAGCGATCATTTTGCAAGGACCACACCATTCAGCCCAGAAATCAACGAGGATCAGCCCGTCAGCTTTAAGTACGTCCGTGTCAAAACTGTCGTCAGTCAGGTGAATAATTTTATCGCTCATATATAACTCCACAGGAATAAGCCTGGTACGTTGGTTTTGTCACCACCAACGACGTGTTGATGTCGCATTAACCAACTAAAGGTTGACTTTATTTCACCGGATACGCTTTCGTAAAGCAATAGTAAGCTGATATTCTACCACACTATGAGCAAAACACATTTAACAGAACAGAAGTTTTCCGACTTCGCCCTGCACCCAAAGGTGATCGAAGCCCTTGAAACTAAAGGGTTTCATAACTGCACGCCCATTCAGGCTCTCGCCCTGCCGCTGACGCTGGCCGGTCGCGACGTTGCAGGGCAGGCGCAAACCGGTACTGGCAAAACGATGGCGTTTTTAACGTCAACGTTTCATTATTTACTTTCTCACCCAGCGATTGCAGACCGCAAAGTTAACCAGCCGCGCGCGCTAATTATGGCCCCGACGCGAGAACTGGCGGTACAGATCCACGCAGACGCTGAGCCACTGGCGCAAGCCACCGGCCTGAAGCTTGGCCTGGCCTATGGCGGCGACGGCTACGATAAACAGCTGAAAGTGCTGGAAAGCGGCGTGGATATCCTGATTGGAACCACTGGCCGTCTTATCGACTACGCCAAACAGAACCATATCAACCTCGGCGCAATCCAGGTTGTCGTGCTTGATGAAGCAGACCGCATGTACGATCTGGGCTTCATTAAAGATATCCGCTGGCTGTTCCGTCGTATGCCTGCCGCAAACCAGCGTCTGAACATGCTGTTCTCCGCAACCCTGTCATACCGCGTGCGTGAACTCGCCTTCGAGCAGATGAACAACGCCGAGTATGTGGAAGTGGAACCGGAGCAGAAAACCGGGCACCGCATTAAAGAAGAGCTCTTCTATCCCTCTAATGAAGAGAAAATGCGCCTGCTGCAAACGCTGATCGAAGAAGAGTGGCCGGATCGCGCGATCATCTTTGCGAACACCAAACATCGCTGTGAAGATATCTGGGGCCACCTGGCGGCAGATGGTCACCGCGTAGGTCTCCTGACCGGCGACGTGGCGCAGAAAAAACGCCTGCGCATTCTTGACGAATTTACCCGTGGCGATCTTGATATTCTGGTCGCGACCGACGTGGCGGCCCGTGGCCTGCACATTCCAGCCGTGACGCACGTCTTTAACTACGATCTGCCAGATGACTGTGAAGACTATGTACACCGTATCGGTCGTACCGGTCGTGCCGGCGCAAGCGGCCACTCCATCAGCCTGGCGTGTGAAGAGTATGCGCTGAATCTTCCGGCCATTGAGACCTACATCGGTCACTCTATTCCACAGAGCAAATACAATCCGGACGCGCTGTTAAGCGAACTGCCGCCGCCTAAGCGCCTTACCCGCCCACGCCCCGGCAATGGTCCGCGTCGTTCCGGCGGCGCACCACGTAACCGTCGTCGTTCAGGTTAAGAAAATATGCTCAGCTCCACCTCGCTCTATGCGGCAATAGATCTCGGCTCCAACAGTTTTCATATGCTGGTTGTGCGCGAGGTGGCGGGAAGCATACAAACGCTGACGCGCATTAAGCGCAAGGTCCGCCTCGCGGCGGGCCTGAGCAGCGACAACCACCTCTCCCCTGAAGCCATGGAACGTGGCTGGCAGTGCCTGCGTCTGTTTGCAGAACGTTTGCAGGATATCCCGCTCAGTCAAATTCGCGTTGTTGCCACGGCGACCCTTCGTCTGGCGGTTAACGCTGGCGATTTCATTGCCAAAGCGCAGGAAATTCTGGGCTGTCCGGTGCAGGTCATCAGCGGTGAAGAAGAAGCGCGTCTGATTTATCAGGGCGTGGCGCACACGACCGGTGGCGACGATCGCCGTCTGGTGGTGGACATCGGTGGCGCCAGTACCGAACTGGTCACGGGCACAGGCGCACAGGCGACCTCGCTCTTTAGCCTGTCGATGGGCTGTGTGACCTGGCTGGAACGCTACTTTACCGATCGAAACCTTGCCAAAGAGAATTTCGACGAGGCGGAAAACGCGGCGCGTGAAGTCCTGCGCCCGGTCATGGATGAGTTGCGCTATCACGGCTGGAAAGTCTGCGTCGGGGCTTCCGGCACCGTTCAGGCGTTGCAGGAAATCATGATGGCGCAGGGCATGGACGAGCGGATCACCCTTACCAAGCTCCAGCAGCTTAAACAGCGCGCCATCCAGTGTGGACGCCTGGAAGAGCTTGAAATTGAGGGGCTGACGCTCGAACGCGCGCTGGTTTTCCCAAGCGGGCTCGCCATCCTGATTGCCATTTTCACCGAGCTGAATATCCAGTGTATGACGCTGGCAGGCGGTGCGCTGCGTGAAGGTCTGGTTTACGGAATGCTGCACCAGTCGGTCGATCAGGACATCCGTAGCCGTACGCTGCGTAACGTTCAGCGACGCTTTATTGTTGATACCGACCAGGCGCAAAGAGTAAGTCAGCTGGCGTCACTTTTTGCCGATCAGGTGAAAACTAGCTGGGATATTGAACCGTTAAGCCGCGATCTGTTGCTAAGCGCCTGTGCGCTACATGAAATTGGTCTCAGCGTGGAGTACAAGCAGGCACCGCTGCACGCGGCCTGGCTGGTACGAAATCTCGATTTACCCGGCTATACGCCCGCACAGAAGAAGCTGCTGGCCACCCTGCTGCTGAACCAGACCAACGCCGTCGATCTCTCTTCACTTCACCAGCAGAACGCCGTGCCGCCGCGCGTGGCCGAGCATCTGTGTCGTCTGCTACGCCTGGCGATCCTGTTTGCCAGCCGCCGTCGTGATGATTTGCTGCCAGACATTACGCTGGTGGCAGACGATGAGAAACTGACGCTGACGTTGCCGAAAAACTGGCTTGAAAATCACCCGCTTGGCGCAGAACTGGTTGAGCAGGAGTTCCAGTGGCAGAGCTATGTGCACTGGGCGCTTGAGGTGAAGTGACCCTTTGAAGCCTGCCGGGCGGCGGCTTCGCCTTACCCGGCCTACAAACCGTTATCCCTTCTCTTTGGCTTTTGCCAGCATCGCACGAATGTTTGCCACGTTGGCCTGGCCTTTGTGCATGCGCTCTTCCGCGGTAATGACCTTACGTTGCTGCTCCCAGATAAGATCGTCCTGAGGCAACTCCAGCAGAAAACGGCTCGGCTCCGGGCGCACCAGCTCACCGTACTGACGGCGCTCTTTACACAGCGTAAACGTCAGCTCCTTCTGCGCACGGGTGATCCCCACGTAGGCCAGACGGCGCTCTTCGTCGACGTTATCTTCATCAATGCTGCTCTGGTGCGGCAGTAGGCCCTCTTCCATCCCCACCAGATAGACATACGGGAACTCCAGCCCTTTGGACGCGTGAAGCGTCATCAGCTGGACCTGGTCGGCCTCTTCTTCACTTTCGCCGCGCTCCATCATATCGCGCAGCGTGAAGCGGGTGACGACCTGCGTCAGGGTCATGGGCTCGTCTATCTCTGAACCTTCAAGCATTTCGGTCATCCAGCTGAAGAGCTGGTTAACGTTTTTCATGCGCATCTCAGCCGCTTTTGGGCTGGCGGAGGTTTCATAGAGCCAGGATTCGTAATCAATGCCGTGGATCAGATCGCGTACCGCCGCCACCGGCTCGCGCTCGGCCAGACGCTGTACCTCACCCAGCCAGTGGGTGAAGCGGGTTAAGGCATCATAGCCGCGCCCGGTCAGGGTCTGGCTCAGCCCCATATCGAAGCTGGCGGTGAACAGGCTTTTGTTGCGGGTCATCGCCCACTCGCCCAGCTTTTGCAGCGTCGCAGAGCCAATTTCGCGTTTCGGCGTATTCACGATGCGCAGGAAAGCGCTGTCGTCATCCGGGTTGGTCAGCACGCGCAGGTAGGCCAGCAGATCCTTGATTTCCGGACGCGAAAAGAACGACGTGCCGCCGGAGATTTTGTAGGGAATGCGGTTCTGCATCAGCATCTTTTCAAAAACGCGCGACTGGTGGTTACCGCGATAGAGGATCGCGTAGTCTTTATAGTCGGTTTTGTTGACGAAGTGATGGGCAATCAGCTCGCCCGTTACGCGCTCCGCTTCGTGTTCTTCATTGTTGGCGCTGAGCACTTTCAGTTCGGTACCGTAACCCAGCTCGGAGAACAGGCGCTTCTCAAAGACGTGCGGGTTATTGGCAATCAGGATGTTCGCCGCCTTCAGGATGCGCCCGGAAGAACGGTAGTTCTGCTCCAGTTTGATCACCTGCAACGCCGGGAAGTCTTTGCTCAACAGCACCAGGTTTTGCGGACGTGCGCCGCGCCAGGAGTAAATGGACTGATCGTCATCGCCAACGACGGTGAAACGCGCACGCTGTCCTACCAGCAGCTTCACCAGCTCGTACTGGCTGGTGTTGGTATCCTGATATTCATCCACCAGCAGGTAGCGGATTTTGTTCTGCCAGCGCTCGCGCACCTCTTCATTCCGCTGAAGCAGCAGCGTCGGCAGCAGGATCAGATCGTCGAAATCCAGTACGTTGCAGGCTTTCATATGCGCGTCGTACAGACCGTAGCAGTGGGCAAAGATACGATCGCGCTCGCCTTTGGCACTCGCCGCTGCCTGGGCCGGCGTCATGAGATCGTTTTTCCAGTTCGAGATCGTCGAGATCAGCTGTTGCAACAGCACTTTGTCATCTTCGATCAGCCCTTCCGTCAGCTCTTTAAGCAGCGCCACCTGGTCGGTGTCATCGAAGAGCGAAAAGTTGGACTTCATGCCCAGCGCCGCGTACTCACGCTTAATGATATCCAGGCCCAGCGTGTGGAAAGTGGAGATCATCAGCCCGCGCGCCTCTTTACGGCCCAGGGTCTGGCCGACGCGCTCTTTCATCTCACGCGCCGCTTTGTTGGTAAAGGTGACCGCCGCGATATGGCGCGCCTGGTAGCCACAACCGCGAATTAAGTGGGCAATTTTGTTGGTGATCACGCGTGTTTTACCGGATCCCGCTCCCGCCAGCACCAGGCAGGGTCCGGTGACGAATTCGACAGCTTGTTGTTGTCCGGGGTTTAAACGCATAAGTGATCGCTCAATGAAAGTGGGGAGAGGAGGAAAAACGCGTGGTAGTATACCGATCGTAAACTCGTTGACTCAAGGCACGATCATGGCAAAAACAGCAGCAGCACTGCATATCCTTGTTAAAGAAGAGAAACTGGCACAGGATCTTCTCGAACAGATTAAAAACGGCGCCGATTTCGGCAAACTGGCGAAGAAACACTCGATTTGCCCGTCAGGCAAACGCGGCGGTGACTTAGGCGAGTTCCGCCAGGGCCAGATGGTTCCGGCGTTTGATAAAGTGGTTTTCTCCTGCCCAGTGCTGGAGCCAACCGGCCCACTGCATACGCAGTTCGGCTATCACATTATCAAAGTGTTATACCGCAACTAATCAAAAGCCCGGTGCATTGACTCACCGGGCTTTTTTTATCTGGCTGTTCCCGCGTTTAAATGCCGTCGCCGTATTCGAAGGTGTGGTGAATACCGTTGAAGTGCTGATCCATATCCATCGACGGTTTATCGCTGTCTGGCTTACCGACGATGCGCGCCGGGACGCCAGCGGCGGTGGTATGCGGCGGTACGGGCTGGAGCACAACCGACCCCGCGCCAATCTTCGCGCCGCGTCCGACTTCAATATTGCCGAGGATTTTGGCGCCTGCGCCAATCATCACCCCTTCACGAATTTTCGGATGGCGATCTCCGCTGGTTTTACCGGTACCGCCCAGCGTAACGGATTGCAGGATCGACACATCATCTTCAATCACCGCCGTTTCACCGACAACAATGCCGGTGGCGTGATCGAGCATGATCCCGCGGCCAATTTTCGCCGCCGGGTGAATATCGACCTGGAAAGTCACGGAAACCTGGTTTTGCAGGAAGATAGCCAGCGCGCGGCGTCCCTCATTCCATAACCAGTGGCCGATGCGGTACGCCTGTAAGGCGTGAAAACCTTTGAGATACAGCAGCGGCGTGGAGTATTTATCCACCGCCGGATCGCGCGTGCGTACGGCCTGAATGTCGCAGGCGGCAGAGGCGATCATTTCCGGGTCGGCGGCGTAGGCCTCTTCCACCACCTCACGAATGGCGATAGCAGGCATGATGGAGGAAGCCAGCTTATTGGCGAGCATATAGCTCAGGGCGCTGCCGAGGTTTTCGTGCTTGAGTAGCGTCGCGTGATAGAAACTGGCCAGCATAGGCTCACAGTCGGCCAAAGCGCGGGCTTCGGCTTTAATATTATTCCAGACGATATCCAGTTCTTCACACGGCATTGCTTGCTCCAGACGATAGTTAATGACCAGCCAGTTCTGCGCTGGCTGGGTCATTCAGGTGACGATACTTCCCGGCTAATTGCTGCTGCGCTCGTCCTTGCGCGCACGACCTAATAGGGTCAATGCTGCCTCGCGCGCATTTTTTCCGCAATACAATACCTGATAAATTTCCTCGGTTATTGGCATTTCGACACCGAAACGGTGCGCCAATTCGCGGACTTCTTTGGTATTGCGATAGCCTTCAACCACCTGACCAATCTTCTCCTGCGCGCTTTTTACATCGCTGCCCTGTCCGAGCATCATGCCAAAGCGGCGGTTACGCGACTGGTTGTCGGTGCAGGTCAGCACCAGGTCGCCCAGCCCAGCCATCCCCATAAAGGTGGCCGGATCGGCACCCAGCGCTTCGCCCAGACGGGACATTTCGGTCAGACCACGGGTGATCAGCGCCGTACGCGCATTCGCGCCGAAACCGATGCCGTCAGACATCCCGGCCCCGATGGCAATGACGTTCTTCACCGCACCGCCCAGCTGTACGCCGATAAAATCAGGGTTGCTGTAGACGCGGAAGCTCTTGCCGCAGTGCAGCAGTTGCTGAAGATCGTCGGAAAATGCCTGGTCGGTGGACGCCAGCGAGATCGCCGTCGGCAGACCGGCAGCCAGCTCTTTAGCAAACGTCGGCCCGGAGATCACCGCCAGCGGGATCGCCGTTCCCAGCGCTTCGCGGGCAACGTCCTGCAACAGACGTCCGGTTTCGGCTTCCAGCCCCTTCGTCGCCCACACAATACGCGCATCCGCGCGCATCAGCGGCTTAATCTGACGCAGGACTTCGCCAAACACATGGCTCGGCACCACAATCAGAATATTGCGGCTGGCCGCCAGCGCGGTCGCGAGGTCGCTTTCCAGATAGAGAGAGTCAGGGAACGGAACGTCCGGGAGAAACGCCACGTTGCAGCGGTCGTGTTGCAACGTCGCGATATGTTTTGGATCGTGGCCCCACAGGACCACGTCGTGACCATTTCTTGCCAGCGTGATGGCAAGAGCGGTGCCGTAAGAGCCGGCACCGATCACAGTCATTGACGCATTAACAGTGCTCATCAGGCATCCTGATGTTGTTCGGCACCTTCGCCAGCCTGCTGCTGCAAATAGTTCATGAACAGCGCATCAAAGTTAACTGGCGCAAGGTTCAGTTGCGGGAATGTACCGCGAGAAACCAGGCTGGTGATGCATTCACGCGCATACGGGAACAGGATGTTCGGGCAGTATGCACCCAGGCAATGCGCCATCTGGTTGCCTTCGATGCCGCCGATGGAGAAGATACCGCCCTGCTGTACTTCGCACAGGAATGCAGTTTCTTCGCCCAGAGAGGCGGTCACGGTGACACGCAGTACGACTTCATACACGTCATCCGCCAGCTGGGTGGATGCGGTATCCAGATCAAGTTTAACCTCTGGCTGCCAGTCTTTCTGGAAAACGTGCGGCGCGTTTGGCGCTTCGAAAGAGACATCCTTGGTGTAGATGCGCTGGATCTGGAAAGTCATCTCGGTGTTGTTTTGTTCTGACATGGAAAAACCCTTTTTAATTGTCCTAAAGTCTCTAGCTCAGCAGCGGATCGAGTCCACCGCGGGCGTCGAGCGCATACAAGTCATCACAGCCGCCAATGTGCTGCGCATCAATAAAAATCTGTGGAACCGTTGTGCGACCACTGCGTTGGATCATCTCTTCGCGTTTAATCGCGTCACCATCGATCGGCAGTTCCTTGAACGTTACGCCTTTGCTGGACAGCAGCGCTTTCGCTCGGTGGCAGAACGGGCACGTTGCTTTGGTGTAGATCTCAATATTGGCCATCACTTAACTCCTTATTTACCGCGCACTAAAGGAAGATTCTCCCCGCTCCAGCCGGAGATGCCTTCTTTCAGCACCGTTACGTTTTCAAAGCCTGCTTTATGCAGTGCGTTGGCAGATTCCTGCGCCTGCATGCCTGTGCCGTCAACAACGATAATCGGCTGGGCTTTATGCTTCTCCAGCTCACCAATGTTGTTCGCTTTGATTTCCGCTGGCAGCAGGTTGATAGCACCTGCGATATGGCCCTTGCGGAAATCGTCGCGCTGACGCAGATCAACCACAACGGCGTCCTCTTTGTTGATCAGACGTGTCGCTTCACCGCGGGTGATCACCTTAATTTTAGACGTCAGTCCCTTAAATGTGGTGAACAGTACAGCGACCAGCAGGCCAATCCACGCGATGCTCAGAACCGGGTGGCGGCTAACGAATTGCATAATTTCTTGCATGGGGGGTAACAACTCCCGACTAAGTGATTAAAAAAACCAGGACAGGAGTATACCTGTGCGCTGTGGCAAATACAGCCAGCGACATAAAGCTAATCTATTTTCTGCGGCATGCCACGAAAAAAAAGCCTCAAAATGGCCCGAGAACGGCCTTGCCTCCACGCTTTCTTTGATCTTCTGCGGCTATTTTATCGATTCAGCTGTAGTAAAATTACGCAAATTTTTTGTCTCTTGAGCATGAGGTTGTCGCAATGTCGGTTTCTAAAAAACCTATGGTACTGGTGATTCTGGATGGCTATGGCTACCGTGAAGATCAGCAGGATAACGCCATTTTCAACGCCAAAACCCCGGTAATAGATGCGCTATGGGCAAAACGTCCCCACACCCTGATTGACGCGTCTGGTCTGGAAGTCGGGCTGCCGGACCGTCAGATGGGCAACTCTGAAGTGGGTCACGTGAACCTGGGCGCAGGCCGTATCGTCTATCAGGACCTGACGCGCCTGGACGTTGAAATCAAAGAACGTACATTCTTTGCCAACCCAACGCTCACCGGAGCAGTGGATAAAGCTGTTGCCGCAGGCAAGGCCGTTCACATTATGGGCCTGCTCTCTGCGGGCGGCGTTCACAGCCACGAAGATCACATCATGGCGATGGTTGAACTGGCCGCTGAACGCGGTGCGGAAAAAATCTATCTGCACGCCTTCCTGGACGGTCGCGATACGCCGCCACGCAGCGCTAAGGGCTCGCTGACAGCCTTTGAAGAGAAATTTACCGCACTGGGCAAAGGCCGCGTGGCGTCCATCATTGGCCGTTACTATGCGATGGACCGCGATAACCGCTGGGACCGCGTTGAGCAAGCCTACGATCTGCTGACCCTGGCAAAAGGTGAGTTCCAGTTCGCGACTGCCGTCGAAGGTCTGGAAGCGGCTTACGCGCGTGATGAAAACGACGAATTCGTGAAAGCAACCGTGATCCGCGCTGAAGGCCAGGCCGATGCCGCCATGGAAGATGGCGATGCGCTGATCTTCATGAACTTCCGCGCTGACCGCGCGCGCGAAATCACCCGTGCTTTCGTCAACAGTGATTTCGACGGTTTCGCCCGTAAGAAAGTGGCGAAGCTCGATTTCATCCAGTTGACCGAGTATGCAGCGGATATCAAGGCCCCCTGCGCGTATCCGCCAGCGTCGCTGGAAAATACCTTCGGCGAGTGGATGGCGAAAAACGATAAAACCCAGCTGCGTATCTCTGAAACGGAGAAGTATGCGCACGTGACCTTCTTCTTTAACGGCGGCGTAGAAGAGCCGTTCAAAGGCGAAGACCGCATCCTGATCAACTCGCCGAAAGTCGCGACTTACGATCTCCAGCCAGAAATGAGCTCTGCGGAGCTGACCGAAAAACTGGTGGCCGCGATCGAAAGCGGTAAATACGACACCATCATCTGTAACTATCCGAACGGTGACATGGTAGGTCACACCGGCGTGATGGAAGCCGCCGTTAAGGCGGTTGAGGCGCTGGACCACTGCGTAGAGCAGGTCGCAAAAGCGGTTGAATCCGTGGGAGGCCAGCTGCTGATCACCGCCGATCACGGTAACGCAGAACAGATGCGTGACCCGGCAACCGGTCAGGCGCATACCGCCCATACCAACCTGCCTGTTCCACTGATTTATGTGGGTGATAAATCAGTGAAAGCAGTGGAAGGCGGCAAGCTTTCCGACATCGCGCCAACCATGTTGTCGCTGATGGGTATGGAAATCCCTGAAGAGATGACTGGCAAGCCGCTGTTCATCGTGGAATAATCGCTCCCCATGAGGGGAAAGGCGATTTTTTCAATCACATGGGTCGTGAAGCCGCTTCGGTTATCAGTCAGACCTCTGCTTTGCGCCAGCGCACTCAGCGCTGGCGTATTGCTGTGCGCCGCATCCGCCCACGCGGATGACCGCGACCAGCTCAAATCCATTCAGGCCGATATCGCCGCCAAAGAGCGTGCGGTACGCCAGCAGCAGCAACAGCGCTCTGCCCTGCTTGCCCAGCTTAAAAAGCAGGAAGAGGCCATTTCCGCCGCTGCGCGTAAGCTGCGTGAAACGCAAAACACCCTTGCCCAGCTCAATAAGCAAATCGATGAAATGAACGCGTCGATTGCGAAACTGGAGCGCCAGCGTGACGCCCAGGAACGCAACCTGGCTGCACAGCTTGATGCCGCTTTCCGTCAGGGTGAACACACTGGCCTTCAGCTGATCCTCAGCGGTGAAGAGAGCCAGCGCGGTCAGCGTTTACAGGCCTATTTCGGCTATCTCAACCAGGCTCGTCAGGAGACCATTGCGCAGCTGAAACAGACGCGCGAAGAAGTCACCACGCAAAAAGCCGAGCTGGAAGAGAAGCAGAGCCAGCAGCAAACGCTACTCTACGATCAGCAGGCGCAGCAGGAGAAGCTTGAGCAGGCGCGCAATGAGCGTAAGAAGACGCTCGCCGGGCTGGAGTCCTCTATCCAGGCAGGACAAAGCCAGCTGAGCGAAATGCGCGCCAACGAATCGAAACTGCGTAACAGCATTGCCCGGGCAGAAGCCGCAGCCAAAGCGCGCGCCGAAAAAGAAGCGCGCGAAGCGCAGGCGGTGCGTAATAAGCAGCAGGAAGCCTCCCGGAAAGGCACCACCTATAAGCCGACTGAAAATGAACGTTCCCTGATGTCGCGCACCGGCGGCCTCGGTTCCCCTCGTGGTCAGGCCTACTGGCCCGTTCGCGGCACTATTCTGCATCGCTATGGCGAACAGTTGCAGGGTGAGCTACGTTGGAAGGGGATCGTTATCGGTGCGTCTGAAGGTAGCGAAGTGAAAGCCATCGCCGATGGCCGCGTGATCCTGGCCGACTGGCTACAGGGTTACGGGCTCGTGGTGGTGGTCGAGCATGGTAAAGGCGACATGAGTCTTTACGGCTACAACCAGAGCGCGCTGGTCAGCGTCGGTACTCAGGTGCGCGCCGGTCAACCCATTGCCCTTGTGGGCAGCAGTGGCGGTCAGGGCCGCCCGTCACTCTATTTCGAAATTCGTCGTCAGGGTCAGGCGGTCAATCCACAGCCGTGGTTGGGAAGATAAGTTTTGCTTCAATTTCGTCGAATTGTTTTTTCCGTCGTCAGCGCACTGGCGCTGGCTGCACCGGTTTATGCAGGCAAACTCGCGATTGTGATTGATGACTTCGGTTATCGACCACACTATGAAAATCAGGTGCTGGCGATGCCGTCAGCCATCTCTGTTGCCGTCCTGCCGAATGCGCCTCACGCGCATGAAATGGCGACCAAAGCACACAATGGCGGCCATCAGGTCCTCATCCATCTGCCGATGGCTCCCCTCAGCAAGCAGCCGC
This sequence comes from Enterobacter quasihormaechei, assembly GCF_004331385.1. GTDB lineage: Bacteria > Pseudomonadota > Gammaproteobacteria > Enterobacterales > Enterobacteriaceae > Enterobacter > Enterobacter quasihormaechei. The sequence continues at coordinate 40,271 of NZ_SJON01000011.1, read as the reverse complement.
TGGAAAAAGATACCTTGCGCCCGGACATGAGCAGCGACGAGATCGATCGCATCATCCGCGATGCGTACAATAAAGTGCCGTATGCCGTGGGTCTGAATAACCATATGGGCAGCGCGATGACCTCCAGCCTGTACGGTATGCTGAAGGTGATGCAGGCGCTGGAGCGTTACAATCTCTATTTCCTCGACAGCATGACCATTGGCAACAGCCAGGCGATGCGTGCCGCTCAGGGTACGGGGGTGAAGGTCATCAAGCGCAAAGTCTTCCTGGACGACTCCCAGAACGAAGCGGATATCCGCGTGCAGTTCAACCGCGCGGTTCAGCTGGCGCGCCGTAACGGTTCGGCGATTGCCATCGGGCACCCGCATCCGTCTACCGTTCGCGTTTTGCAGCAAATGTTACCGGGCTTACCCGCCGATATCACGCTGGTGCGTCCGAGCGATCTGCTCAACGAACCTCAGGTGGATACCTCTCGCCCGGGTAGTGCGCAACCGCCCGCAACGCAGCCGCGTAACCCGTTCCGTGGCGTGAAGAACTGCACGCTGAAGCAGCCGCCTGAACCGGTGTATGCCACCCGCTTCTTCACGGTAATTGGCGAAAGCGTAAGCCAGAGTACGCTGGTGCAGTACTTCCAGCACCAGTGGCAGGGCTGGGGGAAAAAAACAGCAGCGAGCCCAACCCAGTGACAGGCGATTAAGGTAGAAAGATGCCGCAACGACACAAAATTCTGCTCCTCGATACCGGTAAAGAGTGGGGAGGAGGCACCAACAGCATGCTCGAACTTCTGAAGCGGATTAACCGCGAGAAGTTTGATATTACCTGTTGTTTTTACAGCGATTACAGCCGGGCCGAAGGGGAAACCATCGGCCAGGTGTTGAACGGCATTGGCATCCCGTTAATTGTCATTCCGCAGCAAAAGCAGCCCGGTTGGGCGAAGGTTGCGAAAGAGCTGGGCCGTGGCCTGCTGTTTTTCTCGCGCAGCGCCCGCAAGGCGTTTACCCGACATATTGATACGCTCTGGCGCATCCGGCCCAATGTCAGCAAGATCGAGACGATTTTCAGGGAAGGCGGTTTCGATACGCTGTACATGAACAACCAGCCGGGCTCTAACGAAGAAGGGTATCTGGCGGGCGCGAACCTGCATGCGCGGATAATCCAGCACTGCCGGATTGAACCGGTGCTGACCCCGCCGTTGGTGAAGCTGGTGAATGCCCACGCCACAAAAATCATCGCCGTCTCGCACGGCGTTGAACGCGTACTTCTTCAGCATGGCGTCCGGCCAGCGCTGTGCACCACGGTCAACAACGCCATCGACATCCACCAGCCCTTGCCCGACCGACGCGCCATGCGCCAGCGTCTGAACATTGATGACGACACGTTTGTGTTCGGTAGCATTGGATCGTTAATCCCCCGCAAGGCCAACCACCACACGCTGGAAGCGCTGGCCCAGTTCAACCAGAAGCACCCGCAGGCAAAATGGAAGATGGTGCTGGTCGGTGAAGGGGCTGAACGCGGCGCGCTGACGGCACAGGCTGACGCGCTGGGGATTGCTGAGCACGTCATTTTTACCGGTTTCCAGAATACGCCTTTTGACTATCTCGCCACCTTTGACGCGTTTATTCTGGCTTCGAAGAGCGAAGGTTTGCCCCGCGTCGTGCTGGAGGCAATGCTGCTGAACATTCCGGTGATTGGCTCAAAGGTGACCGGCACGGCAGAATTGATCGACCACGAGTCGACCGGATTGCTGTTTCCGTGGAGCGATGTGTCGCAACTTGCTCAACATCTGGATAATATCTGGCAGGATCCTGCTCTGCGCGCCCGGCTCGCCGCAGCCGCGCACCAGAATGTCTGCAACGCGTATGCAATTGAAAGCTATGTTAACGGTGTCGAGGCCGTTCTTGGCGCGCAATAACCAAACGAGAAGAACATGTTTAAATTCCTGAATGCTCGCTACCGCCACATTACCGGGCGTCATAACATTCCTTACGCTTCCCTTCCGGCCACGCGCGATCTCGTTGCGGTTGATTCCATTGTGATCCCCTGTACGGGCGCGGATTTCGTCGAAGAGGCGTTATTGTCAGCGACCTTTGCAGCGCGTTACGCCACCGACGTCAGCGAGATTGTTATCGTCAGCGATCAGCCTGAATCCGCTTTCGGCGAGCTGCCGCCAAAAACCCGCGTTGTGACCCTCACGCTGCCAAAACGTGAAGAGGGATACCGCTATAAGCAGATCTACCTCAGCCGTCTGGTGAAGCTTAACGCTCCGCTTCAGGCGCGCGGTGAAGGGGTGCTGATGATCGACTCCGATCTCAACCTGCTGAAGATGCCCGAGATCAACATGGCGGATATGCACATCTACTCCAGCTTCCGTCAGGGCAAAATGATTGCCAAGCTGGACGGCGCCCCCGCAGAAAAAGTGCCGGCCTATTACAAAGAAACGGTGCGCCCGTATCTGGTCGATCACGTTAACGGCGCGTTTCTTGCCGCAACCAAAAAAACCTGGCGCCGCATCTGCCCGCTGTGGCTGACGCTGTTCCAGGATACCTGGGAGCTGATGGACGACACGCAGCCGCCGACCGATCAGCTGCCGCTCGCTGCGCTGCTGGACATGCTGGATATAAAAACGGTTAACCTGGGCGACTGGATGAACTGGCCGGTCTCCAAGAAGATCGGCGGACAGGAAGCCGTTGTGCCGAAAGAGGTGATTGGCGCGCACGGGGGTTTCCCGCTTTCCGAATGGCAGAAGTATCTTGAATCGCCGGATAACAAACTGCTGTTTAAAGGGCAGGACTACACCCGCAAGGTGCGCTACCTGACGGATGAAGAGAAAAAGAATCAGTAAAAAAGGGGCCTGAGGCCCCTTTTTGTTTACTTATCCCAGCTCAGGATCACTTTCCCTGACTGGCCGGAACGCATCGCGTCAAAGCCCTGCTGGAACTCATCGATGGAGAATCGGTGAGTGATAATCGGGGACAGATCCAGGCCGGACTGGATCAGCGCTGCCATCTTGTACCAGGTTTCGAACATCTCGCGGCCATAGATGCCCTTGATGAACAGCCCCTTGAAGATGACTTTGTTCCAGTCGATGGACATATCTGACGGCGGAATGCCCAGCATCGCGATACGGCCACCGTGGTTCATGGTGTCCAGCATGGTGCGGAACGCCGGCGGCGCGCCGGACATCTCCAGACCGACGTCAAACCCTTCGGTCATACCCAGCTCTTCCATCACGTCGGTCAGGCTCTCTTTCGAGACATCCACCGCGCGGGTGACGCCCATTTTGCGCGCCAGCGACAGGCGGTATTCGTTCACGTCGGTGATCACCACGTTGCGCGCGCCCACGTGCTTCGCCACGGCTGCCGCCATAATGCCGATTGGGCCGGCGCCGGAGACCAGCACGTCTTCACCGACCAGGTCGAAGGAGAGCGCGGTGTGTACCGCGTTGCCGAACGGGTCGAAGATGGAGGCCAGATCGTCAGAGATATTGTCCGGGATTTTGAAGGCGTTAAACGCCGGGATCACCAGATATTCCGCGAAGCAGCCCGGACGGTTCACGCCCACGCCGACGGTGTTGCGGCACAGGTGGGTGCGACCGCCGCGGCAGTTGCGGCAGTGACCGCAGGTAATATGGCCTTCACCCGAGACGCGATCGCCAATGCTAAAGCCTTTTACTTCCTGGCCGATGCCGACCACTTCACCGACATATTCGTGACCGACAACCATTGGGACAGGAATGGTTTTTTGCGACCACTGATCCCAGTTGTAGATGTGAACGTCAGTACCGCAGATGGCGGTTTTACGAATTTTGATCAGCAGATCGTTATGACCGACTTCCGGCTCCGGCACGTCGGTCATCCAAATCCCTTCTTCCGCTTTCAGTTTGGATAACGCTTTCATCACACGTCCTCAGGCAATTACGCCCAGCTGTTTGCCGATGCGGGTAAAGGCTTCCACCGCACGCTCAATTTGTTCAGGCGAATGCGCCGCAGACATCTGGGTGCGGATACGCGCCTGACCTTTTGGTACCACCGGGAAGAAGAACCCGGTCACGTAAATCCCTTCTTTCTGAAGCTCACGGGCAAACTGCTGCGCCACAACTGCGTCGCCCAGCATCACCGGAATGATCGCGTGGTCAGCGCCGGCCAGGGTGAACCCTGCGGCGCTCATTTTTTCGCGGAACAGACGGGCGTTTGCCCACAGGCGGTCGCGCAGTTCAGCCCCGGACTCCACCATCTCCAGCACTTTGATGGAGGCGGCCACAATGGCTGGCGCCAGGGAGTTGGAGAACAGGTACGGGCGGGAGCGCTGACGCAGCCACTCAACCACCTCTTTACGCGCAGCGGTATAACCGCCGGACGCGCCGCCGAGCGCTTTGCCCAGCGTACCGGTGATGATGTCCACGCGGCCCATCACGTCACAGTACTCGTGGGAGCCGCGGCCGTTTTCGCCGACAAAACCGACCGCGTGGGAGTCATCAACCATCACCAGCGCGTCATATTTATCCGCCAGATCGCACACGCCCTTCAGGTTGGCGATCACGCCGTCCATGGAGAACACGCCGTCGGTCGCGATCAGCACGTGGCGGGCCCCCGCTTCACGGGCCTCTTTCAGGCGGGCTTCCAGCTCAACCATATCGTTGTTGGCGTAGCGGAAACGCTTCGCTTTACACAGGCGAACGCCGTCGATGATGGAGGCGTGGTTCAGGGCGTCGGAGATAATCGCATCTTCTGCGCCGAGCAGGGTTTCAAACAGACCGCCGTTGGCGTCGAAGCAGGAGGAGTACAGAATCGCGTCTTCCATTCCGAGGAAGTTCGCCAGCTTTTGCTCAAGCTGCTTGTGGCTGTCCTGGGTGCCGCAAATGAAGCGCACGGAGGCCATGCCGAAGCCGTGGGTGTCCATGCCGTTTTTCGCGGCGGCAATCAGCTCAGGGTGATTCGCAAGACCTAAGTAGTTGTTCGCGCAAAAGTTGATCACATGGCTGCCGTCGGCAACGGTGATGTCCGCCTGCTGGGCAGACGTGATAATACGCTCTTCTTTGAACAACCCTTCCGCACGTGCGGTGTCGAGGTCGCTGTTTAACTGTTTGTAAAAATCACCACGCATTGCAATTCTCCAGACTCGGCAAATTTTGGCACATATTACCCAAACCTATAGTTCATGACGAGATGACGCCGTATCTCTTCTCGTTTTTGCAGCATAAATCACGTGTACCCCTGCTGCATATCGGTGAATGGCTGAAGACCGGGCATTGTGATGATATGATATGACTATTAGCGTCCGGGATTGTCCTCGGGCTCAACACTTCAAAGGTTACAGTTATGATCATCGTTACCGGCGGCGCGGGCTTTATCGGCAGCAACATTATTAAGGCCCTCAATGATAAGGGCATCACCGACATTCTGGTGGTGGACAACCTGAAAGACGGCACCAAGTTCGTTAACCTGGTGGATCTGAACATCGCTGACTACATGGATAAAGAAGACTTCCTTATCCAGATTATGGCGGGTGAAGAGTTCGGCGAGATCGAAGCCATCTTCCACGAAGGTGCGTGCTCTTCCACCACCGAGTGGGACGGCAAGTACATGATGGACAACAACTATCAGTACTCTAAAGAGATCCTGCACTACTGCCTGGAGCGTGAAATTCCGTTCCTGTATGCCTCCTCAGCAGCAACCTACGGCGGGCGCACCTCGGACTTCATCGAATCCCGCGAATACGAGCAGCCGCTGAACGTCTACGGCTACTCCAAGTTCCTGTTTGACGAGTACGTGCGTCAGATCCTGCCGGAAGCGAACTCGCAGATTGTCGGCTTCCGCTACTTCAACGTTTACGGGCCGCGCGAAGGGCACAAGGGCAGCATGGCGAGCGTGGCATTCCACCTGAACACGCAGCTGAATAATGGCGAAAGTCCAAAACTGTTCGAAGGCAGCGACGGCTTCAAGCGCGACTTCGTCTACGTGGGCGACGTTGCAGCCGTAAACCTGTGGTTCCTGGAAAACGGCGTCTCCGGCATTTTCAACCTGGGCACGGGCCGCGCGGAATCCTTCCAGGCGGTGGCTGACGCAACGCTGGCGTACCATAAGAAAGGCAGCATCGAGTACATTCCGTTCCCGGATAAGCTGAAAGGCCGCTACCAGGCGTTCACGCAGGCGGACCTGACCAACCTGCGCGCCGCAGGCTACGACAAGCCGTTCAAGACCGTTGCCGAAGGCGTAACGGAATATATGGCCTGGCTGAACCGCGACGCATAAGCATGAAGATTCTGGTGATCGGCCCGTCATGGGTGGGCGACATGATGATGTCGCAAAGTCTCTATCGCACGCTCAAGGCGCGTTATCCCCAGGCGATAATCGACGTGATGGCACCCGCATGGTGCCGTCCGCTGTTATCGCGCATGCCGGAAGTGAACGAGGCGATCCCGATGCCGCTCGGCCACGGGGCGCTGGAAATCGGCGAACGCCGCAAGCTCGGCCATAGCCTGCGTGAGAAGCGCTACGATCGCGCATACGTGCTGCCTAACTCCTTCAAATCTGCCCTTGTGCCCTTCTTTGCGGGCATCCCGCACCGTACCGGCTGGCGCGGCGAAATGCGCTACGGCCTGCTGAACGATGCCCGGGTGCTGGATAAAGAAGCCTGGCCGCTGATGGTGGAGCGCTACGTGGCGCTGGCCTACGACAAAGGCGTCATGCGCAGCGCGAAAGATCTGCCGCAGCCGCTATTGTGGCCGCAGCTTCAGGTTAACGACGGGGAGAAATCCCACACCTGCAATGCATTTGGCATTTCATCCGAACGCCCGATGATTGGCTTCTGTCCCGGCGCGGAGTTCGGTCCGGCAAAACGCTGGCCGCACTACCACTACGCCGAACTGGCGAAACAGCTGATCGACGAGGGCTATCAGATTGTGCTCTTTGGCTCGGCGAAAGATCACGAGGCGGGCAATGAAATCCTCGCCACGCTCAGCACCGAGCAACAGGCCTGGTGCCGCAACCTGGCTGGAGAAACGCAGCTTGAGCAGGCGGTTATCCTGATTGCCGCCTGTAAGGCCGTGGTCAGCAATGACTCTGGCCTGATGCACGTCGCCGCCGCGCTGGATCGTCCGCTGGTCGCGCTGTATGGCCCGAGCAGCCCAGACTTCACGCCGCCGCTGTCGCACAAGGCGCGCGTTATTCGTCTCATTACCGGCTATCACAAAGTCCGCAAAGGCGATGCGGCAGAAGGTTACCATCAGAGCCTGATCGACATTACGCCGCAGCGCGTTCTCGAAGAACTCAACGAACTGCTGTTGAGCGAAGAAGGATAACGGATGCGGGTATTGATCGTTAAAACCTCTTCAATGGGTGATGTTCTGCATACGCTGCCGTCGCTGACGGACGCGATGCGGGCCATTCCCGGCATCCGTTTTGACTGGGTGGTGGAAGAAGGCTTCGCGCAAATCCCCACCTGGCATGAAGCCGTTGACCGCGTGATCCCGGTGGCCATTCGCCGCTGGCGCAAAGCGTGGTTCTCCGCACCGATTAGAGCCGAACGTAAAGCCTTTCGCGAAGCGGTACAGGCGCAGCGTTACAACGCCATCATTGACGCGCAGGGGCTGGTCAAAAGCGCGGCGCTGGTCACGCGTCTGGCGCACGGCGTAAAGCACGGTATGGACTGGCACACCGCCCGCGAACCGCTGGCGAGCCTGTTCTATAATCGTCGCCACCATATTGCGAAGCAGCAACACGCCGTGGAACGCACCCGCGAGCTGTTCGCAAAGAGTCTCGGCTATGCAAAACCCGACGTCCAGGGTGACTACGCCATCGCACAGCATTTTCTGCGCGAAACGGAGAAGGATAGCGAGCCGTATCTGGTCTTCCTGCATGCCACAACGCGCGACGACAAGCACTGGCCGGAAACGCACTGGCGAAGACTGATTGAACTAATGCAACCTTGCGGTATCCATATTAAACTCCCGTGGGGCGCTGAACATGAGCGGCAGCGCGCGGAGCGTCTGGCAGCAGGCTTTTCCCACGTCGAGGTGTTACCCAAACTCACGCTGGCGCAAGTTGCCGCACAGCTGGCGGGCGCTAACGCCGTCGTTTCTGTGGATACAGGGTTAAGCCATTTAACCGCCGCACTGGATCGTCCTAATATCACGATTTTCGGCCCGACCGATCCGGGGTTGATCGGGGGTTACGGTAAAAACCAGCATCAGATGGTCAGCCCTACGCAACAAACGAAGGATATTAGCGCAGATGCTATTTTTTCATTTTTACAGGGCAGCCATCGGCTTTCCAACAGGGATATTTAACCCATGAGTTATGTATTTCTGCTGATTTTACTCTTTCCGGTGAAGCTCCTCCGGAAGCTGTTTCGGAAAGACACGGGCAAAAACCTTGTCATTCAGACAGCCAAAATCGGTGACTTTATTAATGCGACACCTCTTCTGGCACATCTGCAAAAAAGCGATGTGTTGGTCAGTCGCAGCGTTGGCGCGCTGGCGAAGCATGATGAGACTATCGAGCAGATCTATTTTATTGAGCAGCATAAGCGCAGCCTGTGGCGCAAGCTCTGCTTCGCTTGCAGGATCATGAACCGCTATGACAACGTCTACCTGCTACAGCCCAACAGCGTAAACCTCTTTTTTGCCGCCGTCTGCAATGCAAAAAACAAACAATTTCTAAGCATTTACACACGCAGGTGGTATCACGGGATTTTCTATCTCGCGGCCGACGGTACCGTTGAGCACGGCAAAAAAACGCTTTCGGTGACGAACTACCTGAAACTGGCCGACCGCTCGCTTACCTGGCAAGACTCTCCCAAGCACGCCACAAAGCCGCTCTTCAAACCGACGACTTACCCGGCCATTCTTGATAAACCAGACGTTATCCGCATCGGCATCAGCATTGCGGCGGGTAATAAAGCCAAAACGGTGCCGCCTGCTATCTGGAAGCGGATTGTGGATCGTCTCGCCGATTTACCCTGCGAGTTTTATGTCTTCGGCGCACCAAACGAACAGTCGTGGATGGACGATATCACCCGCCTTTACGGTGACATCCCGAATTTTATCAATCTGATTGGCAAAATTTCGCTCGAAGAGCTTCCCTGTGCCATTTCTAAAATGGACTGCTACATCGCGTCTGATTCGGGCAATGTCTACATTGCAGACGCTGTCGGCGTGCCGGTGGTTCTGCTGTTTGGGCCTTGCTGTCACTATGAACAGCGTCCGCTTGGCAACGTGATGCTGATTGGTAATGACGACAACATTTGCTCTTATGTCTTTGAAACACGTTATTATTTCCCTCAGGAGAGGGAAGAGCTTTTCGCGGTGACTGAACCCGCTTTAGACGAACTCCAGCAGTTTATTCGACGCTTGCCGAAAGCCCGCTCACTGGATCGCGCTACCGACGCTCAAGGACACTAATTTTTATGGCTTTTTTAAGCGTCATCATTGCTGCGCATAACGCTGAAGATACGCTGCCCGCCACGCTTTCGAGCCTGCTGGCAGCAACCGACCAAGACACAGAAATCATTATTTTTAACGACAGTTCTGAGGATGCCACGCAGGCAATAATTGACGAGTGGTCGCCTAAATTTCCGCAAGTCATAACCCGGACCGTGAACTTTCGTAACGTAGGCCAGGTCCGAAACAGTGCCGTCGCGCTGGCATCGGGAGAGTACATTACGATGCTCGACAGTGACGATTGCTTAAAGCCGGGTAGCCTGAGAGACGCAATCACCTTCCTGAAAGCACAGCGCCCGGACATGCTGCTGACGCGTTTGCTTGAGATTCGCGATCCCCGGAAAATAAGCGCAGAGTGGCGGGGATTTAACCCTATTTCCCTGTCACAGCATGAAGCAATCTCGCGTTTCTTACGCCACAAAGATTTTCAGGCGCATCTCATCGGTCAGTTTGTTCATCGTAAGCTGTATGAAAACAATCCGATTCCCTCTCTGCAATGCTATGAGGATTTCGCTGTTTTTCCCGGCATGCTAATGCAGTCGAGTAAAATAGCTTATCAGCGCCAGGGCCACTATTATTATATTAAACGCAGCGACAGTTTATCGAGCGTTCTGGATGCCAGCAAAATATCTACGCTGGTCGAGTGTACGCTACAGATGGAAAACACATTTCCATCCTCCTACAGGCATCTCGTCAATTGCCACTGGTTTGATATCTACAGCAATCATAGGACATATCTCTCAGACCAACACCTGGCGCTCGTTACGCAACGCGTAAAATCCATGTATACATTGTCGTTTTTCCTTTCCACCGATGTTCGTTTTAGCTACAAAAAAAGGGTTATTGAGGCGTTATGGAAAAAATAAGACCACGACTGTATCAGCTGACACTCATTTTGAGCCTCATCTCTTTGATGTTGGCATTGGTTAGTTCAGGAAAACAGAGAGAGTTTTTCTATATTGCTATTTATGTCAGCATTATCGGTCTGGCGTTCGAATATAAAAAAATCACGCTGCGTCCCTTTACCATAGCGCTGCCGATTTTATTGATTGGATTACTGAACCTTAGCTGGTATCTCATCTATGAGTACCATAATCAGGGGATGAATCTTTACAGCGATTATCTCGATTCAAGTAAAAAATTAATCCTGGCGAGCGTCCTGATATTCTATATTGACCGTTTTAAATCCTATCTCGATAAAGAGACCTTTAAAAAATATTTCCTTTACGCCTCAGCTGCGGGGTTTGTACTCGCAACGGGATATGGCCTGTGGCAGGCAACGCAAGGGATGGCTCGCGTCGAGATGGCGATTAACCGAGCCACCGTTTCAGCTTATGTGTATTCCGTGTTATCGCTGGCATTCGTATACAGTCTTTACCTACAGAAGAACGTGACGCTTTACGTTGTTGCTGGTTTAACCATTTTACTTTCTTACTTCGTCATACTGCTCACGGGCACGCGCGCTGCAATGGGGCTTTATCTGCTCCTGGCGATAGTGCTGACGCTCTATCACTTCAGGCGTATTCACCTTAAATCCACCCTCATCTTTTTATGTATTGTGGCTGGTATTATCATCGTTAGCTACAAGCCGTTAATATCGCCTAAAATATCGCAAACACAGCTTGAATATCAGAGATATCAACAGGGTATTGACCGCACGTCACTCGGCGCTCGTTTTTCCATGTGGACGGTAGGTATTCAGAATGGACTTGCCCATCCGTTAGGGCAATCACTGGAGGAGCGTGAAGCATGGACGCGGCAGTATATTAAAGACGGACATCCACACCTTGGCAGCGCGCTCGAATACATCAAAGTCCACCTGCACAACGAATTCATTGAGAAGTTCTCTTTGCAGGGGATCCCCGGCGTGGCGGTAATGCTCTTTTTCTTTGTTTCGATGATTGCGTATGCCCTGCGAAACAGAAATGCGCTGCTGCTCACGTCGATGCTTCTTTTGCTTTTGTATGGACTGACGGATGTCATACTGCTCAGCTCAGAAGCCCTCATCTTCTTTATGATTATCTTTGCGTTGAGTACACCTTTCTCGCAAACAAAGCAGCAATAGCAAATATGCCCGCCTGGCGGGCATTATGCTTTTTTGTACTGGTAAAACTCCGCCAGCGTCATTCCCACCGTTTTATCTGATAACCAGGTAAAGAGCTGCTCCAAATCCTGATATAAACCTTCAATCGCCGCCTCATCTTTAAACGTCGGGCTGCCGCCAGGCATAAATTCCGACGAATGAAGCATAAACTCCACGTAGTCATTCCCCTGAGACAGACACTGCTGCGCAACCTTAATCATCTCCGCCGCGTTCCCGCCGGACGGGCGTAACCAGTTAACTGACGGAGAACGGTATTTACCGCGAAGACGATCATAACCCTGCTTCAGGGAATTCAGCCATGCCGGGTGTTTATACTGGATGCTCATCGGCACTTCGAGTAACGGGCTGTTTCCAGGACGGGAAATATCGTCTGCGTCCAGAAAGTAAGCGCGATCGGGAAAATGCTGGTAATTCGTTCCGCCATTACCCTGCGGAGCGCCTTTCGCGTTGCGCCAGTTCACGCGCGGCGTGACGGAACAATCTACCTGATATCCCAGTTCAATCAGCAGCCTGGCGTAACGGCTGTCAAATGCCCAGCGCCCGGCGCGATGGCTGAGCATTTTTGTCTGGAAGGTCTCTTCCAGTAAGCGGGTCATAAATACCACTTTCTCACGCATCACCTCGTCTGAAAACTCAATCAGATAAGGCTGCCAGCGCCAGTCATCACCGGTAAGATCGTGCTCCGGAGGGCTGTTCCAGGCATGGAGATGCATCCCCACCTCACCCTGGCCGCGGGCTATGACCTCTTTAGCGAACGCAATAAATACCGGCTCGACTGCCATCTCGTAGTTGGTCAGCCAGACGGGCTTAAAGCCGAAACGTTCACAAAGCGCCTGAAACCGCGCCAGGTAGCGCGCGTTTTCCGTTTTGATCACCCGGTGGTTCTGCCAGAGATTATCCCCTTCGGTATCGATCGTGATGATAAACGCTGGTTTTTTCATAATGAGCCCGCAAGACAAAATAGTTAGCGCTATGTTACGCACGCCCGAAAGCAGGAGTAAACCCTTCCAGGGAAATTCCCGACATTATGGAGAAAGAGTGCAAGTCGTTACCAGGTCTATTAGAATTGCCAATAGTACAACGCCGATAAGATGATGATGAATAACTTACCTGACACGCCTGATTTGCGCATTTTACTGATCAAACTTCGCCATCATGGTGACATGTTACTCACTACCCCCGTCATCAATTCATTACGCCAAAAATGGCCTGAAGCCCAAATCGACGTGCTTCTCTATGAAGAGACGCGAGACATGCTCGCCGCGCATCCGGCAATCGGTACGATCTACGGTATCGATCGTAAATGGAAGCAGCTGGGGATGCTAAAGCACCTGCAAAAAGAGTGGCAGCTGCTTCGTGCGTTGCGCGCTCAACATTATCACCTGGTGATTAATCTGGCCGATCAGTGGCGCAGCGCGATTGTCACCCGCTTCACCGGCGCACCGGTTCGGCTCGGGTTTGCCTTTAACAAGCGCAATAATGCATTCTGGCGTTTTTGTCACAGTGAACTGGTTTCTGTGGCCAGCCATCAGTCGCTGCATACCGTTGAACAAAATCTCTCCATACTGTCAGCGCTGCCGGTAGCGTCCAACCCTACCGTCACCATGGCTTACAGCGCGGATGACTGGCACCATGCTCAGCAAAAGCTGACGCAAAAGGGCGTGGGAGAAGGGTTCATCGTTATTCAACCCACTTCACGCTGGTTCTTTAAGTGCTGGGACGAAGGCAAAATGGCGCAAACTATCGCCGCGTTGCAGCAGGACGGCCATACCATCGTTCTTACCGCAGGTCCGGATAAAAAAGAGCTGGCGATGATCGATCGCATTCTTGCCGCCTCCCCGCAAACGGGTGTTGTTTCGCTGGCAGGGCAGTTAACCCTGCGCCAGCTGGCCGCGCTTATCGATCATGCGAACCTGTTCATCGGCGTTGACTCCGTACCCATGCACATGGCCGCCGCCCTTCAGACGCCCTGCGTGGCGCTGTTTGGCCCGTCAAAATTGACGTTCTGGTCGCCATGGCAGGTTAACGGCGAGGTCATCTGGGCAGGTAACTACGGCCCGCTTCCCAACCCTGACGCCATTGATACAAAAACGACGGAACGTTATCTCGACGCCATACCCGTTGATGCCGTCGTCTCCGCCGCAAGGAGATACCTGCAATGAAGCTTCATCGTCTGGCCATCGTGCGCCAAAAATATCGTCCGGATGGGGGAGCGGAACGTTTTGTCTCCAGGGCACTCACCGCGCTGAGTAATCAAAATCTTGAGCTCAACGTCATCACTCGCGAGTGGCAGGGCGAAAAGCAGGACGACTGGCACATTCATATTTGCGATCCACGGAAATGGGGCCGCATCAGCCGTGAACGCGGCTTCGCACATGCCGCGCGCGCGCTTTGGCAGCAACAGCAGTTTGATATTGTGCAGAGCCACGAACGCATTCCGGGCTGTGATATTTACCGCGCCGGAGATGGCGTGCATCGACGCTGGCTGCTACAGCGGTCGCGTATTCTCCCCGCCTGGCGCGCAAAGCTGCTTATGCACGATCGCTATCACCGCTACGTAATGCACGCAGAGCGTGAAATGTATCAGGCGCCCGAGCTGAAAGCCGTTATCTGTAATGCGGAGATGATCAAACGCGAAATCGTCGAAGACTTTGATATTGACGCAAAAAAGATACATGTGATTTATAATTCAATAGATTCCAGCCGCTTCGTTCCGGCAGAAGAGCGCCAGCGTGCTGTACTGCGTAAGCAATTTGGCTTACCCGCTGATGCCGTCATTTTCTGCTTCGTGGGTTCGGGGTTTGAACGCAAGGGTCTGGCAAGCGCTATTCAGGCGATAGCAGGAACATCGGCGTGGCTGATTGTGGTCGGTCAGGATAAAGCGGAAAGCCGCTATCGCGACCTCGCCCGTTCATTAGGCTATGAGGGGCAAATCCGTTTCCTGGGGATGCAAAAAGAGACGCTGCCATTTTATCAGCTTTCTGATGGTTTACTGCTGCCGACGCTGTATGATCCTTTTCCTAACGTCATACTTGAAGCAATGGCCTGCGGACTGCCCGTCATTACGTCAGAGAGTTGCGGTGGATCAGAATTTATTGCGCAAGGCCAGAACGGGTTTTACTGTGATGCACTTGATATCCGCACATTGAAGGAGGCCGTCGTGTCCATTCCTTCACTGGCAAAAAATAACAATATGGGGCTGGCGGCGCGTGAACGCGTCAGAGAAGCAACCCCTGAAAAACTGTCAAGTCAGCTTATTTCGCTTTATCAAAAATTACTGGATTAATAATGCGCATCCTAATGATTATTGATGGTTTACCCGGTGGAGGAGCTGAAAAAACGGTTCTCACCCTCTCCAGCGGACTGACAGAACTGGGGCATCAGGTTACCCTTTTCTCCTTACGGAAGGTGTGCGACTACGCCATTCCGGAAGGCATCGATTTTCAGGTTGTGCAGGATACCTGTAAAAAACCCTGGCGGAAGCTGACCGAGATCCCGCGTCGCGCCCGTTTGCTGGATCGCGCCATTGAGCAGGCAGAACGCAGCGGTAAATTTGACGTTGTCTTCTCCCATCTGCATAAAACCGACCGTATCGTGGCGCACAGCCGCGCGCTGGATCGGGATAAGGTCTGGTTCTGCGTACACGGGATGTTCTCTTTCTCCTATTTACGCCATCGCAGCGGGCTTTCCCGCTGGTTTAAGCATTATAAAATTCGCCATACCTATGAAAACCGCAACGTTGTGGCGGTATCCGGCGCCGTGCTGCACGATCTCGCTGAAGTACTCGCTATCCCCCTGCGGCGCAAAGCGGTTATCCATAACCCCTTCGATATCCCTGAAATTCAGCGTCTGGCAGAAGCGCCCTTTGAGATGCAGGGGCAGGATTACATTATCCACGTTGGCCGTTTTCATGAACACAAGCGACACGACCGGCTTCTGCGCGCGTTCGCGCTGAGCAAGATTGACGCATCGCTGGTGTTAATGGGCAAAGGCTCTGACGCCAAAATAGACCAGCTCAAACAGTTAGCCGCTGAGCTTGGAATCGAAAATAAGATTATTTTCCGCCCGTTCGAAACCAACCCCTATCCGTGGATCAAAGGGGCTCGCCTTTTAGTGTTAAGTTCCGACTGCGAAGGTTTTGGTAATGTACTGGTGGAGTCCATTATCTGTCAGACCCCACCGGTGAGTACAAACTGCCCTGGCGGCCCTGCTGAGATCCTTACTGGCCCCCTGGCGCGTGGTCTGACAGCGTTAACCGACGAATCACTGGCGAAAACACTGGCAGAACTGTATGCCTCTCCGCCGGTTGTTGATCGCGAAACGATCGCATCGTTCGGTATCAACGCCATTTGCCAGCAATACATTGCTTTGGTCGACAACCAAAAATAATCAGGTTTCATATGCAAAATTCAGCGCCTTTGTTAAGCGTGGTGGTTGCCGTTTATAACGGTGAAGCTTTTCTCGATCAGTTCTTTACCTGCCTTGTCAATCAACATATCGACAGTATGGAAGTCATCATCGTCAATGATGGCTCTACTGACCGCTCGATGCAGATTGTCGAAAAATGGCGTGAAACGCTGCCACAGATGCAGGTTATTGAACAACCTAATCAGGGCGTGTCCATCGCGCGTAATACCGGCCTGGCCGTAGCGACCGGCCAATATCTCTCTTTCCCGGATATTGATGACGTCTTTAAACCCGGCATGTACCAGCGTCTGCTGGATATGGCCGTCACGCAGAACCTGGACGTCGCCACCTGCAATGGCAACTACGTCTGGGAAAATAACAAAAAACCGTCTCGCCCTATCTTCCCTGAAGATAAGCTCGCCTCAACGGGCGTCATGAATGGCGCGGCATGGCTAAAAAAGGCGCTGGATTCACGTAAGTTCCTCCATGTGACCTGGCTGAATATCTATCGCCACGATTTTATTCGTCAGAACGGTTTCCGCTTCGAGCCTGGCCTGCGCCATCAGGATATCCCGTGGACTACCGAGGTGCTGCTTGCTGCGGAACGCGTTCAGTACACCAGCGAACGCTTTTACGACTACTACATACACTCCGCCTCGGTATCGCACACCCCGGATAATGACGACACGCTTATTCGCTCCGCGCGTCATTACATGAAGATCCTGAAGATGCTTGATGCCATTAACCAGCGTTACCCGGATAAAGTGAAAAATATCCCAGCCTGCCACTGGCAAATCGCCAAAGAGGGGCTGGGAATTATTCATACCTTCGACAACATGAAGGATGAGGCGAAGAAATCAATGATAATCAAAGAGTTCTTCGATACCGGGATCTGGAAGCTCATCTGGAAGAGTGCCAAAAGCCCGCGTTTGCGCTGGCGCCTGGGCCGCCGCTACTTCCGTTTAAAACGGTATCTGGCATAAGAGATAGCTTTAGCACGCTTAAATGCTTAGAATTTCCCGGCCGAAACTAAAAAAACGGATAATCGCTTGGAATTGTTGTATACCGCCCTGCTCTACATCATTCAGCCACTGGTATGGCTGCGACTGTTGCTCCGTAGCCGTAAAGCGCCTGCGTACCGTAAACGCTGGGCCGAACGCTATGGCTACTGCCGCAATAAAGTGGCGCCGGACGGTATTCTGCTGCATTCCGTGTCAGTCGGGGAAACGCTGGCGGCCATTCCGCTGGTGCGTGCCCTGCGCCACCGCTATCCGTCGCTGCCCATCACCGTCACCACGATGACGCCAACCGGCTCAGAGCGTGTGATGTCTGCTTTCGGTAAAGATGTGCATCACGTCTATCTGCCGTACGATCTTCCCTGCGCCATGAACCGTTTCCTCAATACCGTTCGCCCTAAACTGGTGATCGTCATGGAAACCGAACTGTGGCCGAATATGATTTCCGCCCTGCATGCCCGTAAAATCCCTTTGGTTATCGCCAACGCGCGTCTGTCAGAACGCTCGGCGAAAGGGTACGGCAAGCTGGGTAAGTTTATGCGTCGCCTGCTCAGCAAAATCACGCTGATTGCCGCGCAGAACGAAGAAGATGCCGCGCGCTTTATCGCCCTCGGGCTGAAACGCAACCAGCTTGCGGTCACGGGTAGCCTGAAGTTCGATATTTCCGTCACTCCAGAACTCGCCGCCCGTGCGGTCACGCTGCGTCGACAGTGGGCGCCGCGTCGTCAGGTCTGGATTGCCACCAGCACCCATGACGGCGAAGAAGCGATTATTCTTCAGGCTCACCGCCAGCTGCTGGAAAAATTCCCTGATTTACTGCTGATTCTGGTTCCCCGCCATCCGGAGCGTTTCAAAGATGCCCGCGAGATGGTGCAAAAAGGCGGTTTCAGCTTCACCCTGCGCAGCAGCGGGGAAATCCCCTCAGGCAGTACGCAGGTGGTGATTGGCGATACGATGGGCGAACTGATGCTGCTGTACGGCATTGCGGATCTCGCCTTTGTCGGCGGCAGCCTGGTAGAGCGCGGTGGCCATAACCCGCTGGAGCCGGCGGCCCACGCCATCCCTGTTCTGATGGGGCCGCACACGTTTAACTTCAAAGATATCTGCGCTAAATTGCAGCAAGCCGACGGCTTAATCACTGTGACCGACGCGGATTCGGTGGTCAAAGAGGTCTCTACCCTTCTGACTGACGAAGATTACCGCCTGTGGTACGGTCGTCATGCCGTTGAAGTCCTGCATCAGAACCAGGGCGCACTGACCCGTCTGCTGCAACTTCTGCAACCTTATCTGCCGCAGCGGAGCCACTGATGTCAACGCGTCTGTCGGTCGTGATGATCGCCAAAAACGCCGCCGACCTGCTTCCGGATTGCCTGGCCTCCGTTGCCTGGGCTGACGAAATCGTCATTCTCGACTCCGGAAGCACGGACAACACGGTGGACGTTGCCCGAGCTGCGGGCGCAAAAGTCTTTACCGACACCGACTGGCAGGGCTACGGCATTCAGCGCCAGCGTGCGCAGGGTTTCGCCACGGGCGATTATGTGCTGATGATCGACACCGACGAGCGCGTCACCCCGGAACTCCGGCAGGCCATTCAAACGGTGCTTGCCGCGCCGCAGCCTGGCGCGGTCTACAGTATCGCGCGCCGTAACTATTTCCTGGGCCGCTTTATGCGCCACAGCGGATGGTATCCCGACCGCGTGATGCGCCTCTATGCGCGCGAGCGTTATCAGTACAACGATAACCTTGTTCATGAGTCGCTGGCCTGCGATAACGCTCAGGTGATCCCCCTGACGGGCGATCTGCTTCATCTGACCTGCCGTGATTTCGCCAGCTTCCAGTGTAAACAGCTCAACTATGCCACCGCATGGGCGCAGGAACGCCACCAGCGCGGCAAGAAGGCCACGCTGACGGGTATCTTCACCCACACGCTGGGCGCGTTTCTGAAAACGCTGCTGCTGCGCGGCGGCGTGCTGGACGGCAAACAGGGCTGGTTACTGGCGGTGGTCAATGCCCAGTATACTTTCAACAAATACACCGAGCTGTGGGCGCTGAACCGCGGCTACTCAGAGAAAACGTGAGCCATGAGCACAAAAGCGATTTATCCGGGTACCTTCGATCCAATCACTAACGGTCATCTTGATATCATCACCCGTGCGGCGAGTATGTTCGACAAGGTGATTCTGGCCATCGCCGCCAGCCCGAGCAAAAAGCCGATGTTCGACCTGAACGAACGCGTACAGCTGGCCACCGATGCGATTTCGCATCTGTCGAATGTTGAGGTCGTCGGGTTCAGCGATTTGATGGCAAACTTTGCCCGTGCTCAGCAGGCCACTATCCTGATCCGCGGGCTTCGCGCGGTAGCAGACTTCGAATACGAGATGCAGCTGGCGCACATGAACCGCCATCTGATGCCGGAGCTGGAGAGCGTATTCCTGATGCCCTCCAAAGAGTGGTCCTTCATCTCGTCTTCGCTGGTGAAAGAGGTGGCGCGCCATCACGGGAACGTTACCCACTTCCTGCCGATTAACGTCCACCAGGCGTTGATGGAAAAGCTAAAGTAACCTTACTTCTGGCACTGACGGCAGTAGAACGTGGCCCGCTGGGCATGCTTCGTGGCAATAATCGGCGTCCCGCAGGCCCTGCATGGCTCACCCTTACGGCCATAAACCTGCAACTCCTGCGCAAAATAGCCCGGCTTCCCGTCGCTTTGCAGGAAATCCTTCAGCGTCGTCCCGCCCTGCTCAATTGAGCGCAGCAGTACCGCTTTAATCACTCTGACCAGCAGCTCGCACTCCTGTGCCGACAGCGAAGAGGCCAGCCGATCGGGATGGATCCCGGCGGCAAACAGCGATTCACTGGCATAGATATTCCCCACGCCCACCACCAGCTTATTATCCATCAGCCAGGGTTTAATCGGGGTCTTCTTCTTCGCACACTTCTCTTTGAGATAATCCGCGTTAAACGCCTCAGAGAGCGGCTCAGGCCCGAGATGCGCCAGCACGTTGTGCCCTTCCAGCTCTTTGGTCCACAGCCATGCGCCAAAGCGACGCGGGTCGGTATAACGCAGCACTTTGCCGTTGCTCATCACCAGGTCAACGTGATCGTGCTTTTCCGCAGGCAATTCTTCGGTGATGATGCGCAGACTGCCCGACATGCCCAGATGGATAATGATCCAGCCGTCAGGCAGCTCCAGCAGCAGGTATTTCGCGCGGCGCTGCACGCTCAGGACGGGTTTATCGCTTAACGCGTGGATCTCATCGGAAACCGGCCAGCGCAGACGCCCGTTGCGAACGACAGCATGAAGAATAGTCGCGCCGACCAGATGCGGCTCAATACCGCGGCGGCTGGTCTCTACCTCAGGTAATTCAGGCATGGTTCCTCCGTTGAGATGCAGAATGCAAAAAACCCCGCAGATGCGGGGTTTTTCAATACAAGGAGACTAAAATTATTTGATTTTAGCTTCTTTGTACAGTACGTGCTGGCGTACAACTGGATCGAATTTTTTCAGTTCCAGTTTTTCCGGCTTAGTACGTTTGTTCTTCGTGGTGGTGTAGAAGTGACCTGTACCAGCAGAAGAAACCAGCTTGATTTTCTCGCGAATACCTTTAGCCATGATTTATTTCCTCTTTAAGTACTTAGTACTTTTCGCCACGGGCACGCAGTTCGGACAGAACTGTATCGATGCCTTTCTTATCGATTACACGCATACCTTTAGCAGATACGCGCAGGGTGACAAAACGCTTCTCGCTCTCAACCCAGAAACGGTGAGAGTGCAGGTTCGGCAGGAAACGGCGTTTAGTCGCGTTCAGTGCGTGGGAACGGTTGTTACCGGTCACCGGACGCTTGCCAGTAACTTGGCAGACTCGGGACATGTCTATTCTCCAAAAATCAAATTAGCTCGAGCTTCGTATGGGGTATCGGCGCCTCGTCAGGCTTTACAGCCCGGTCATCGCATAGTTCTATTGAACTCTCGATTGCCAGGCCCAAATGCCAAACCCGAGATTCTCAAAGGTGGCGTAGTATACGCTGACTCGGCGGTGTGCTCAAGTCCCGAACAGACAAAGATCCCGATGGATCGCGAGAAAAGGCCTAAATCCAGCCACGTTCGGCAAAAGAAATGTACTCTCCGCGGCCAATTATCAGATGGTCCAGCACACGAATGTCCATGAATTGACAGCATTTGATAATACGTTCGGTAATGGCTTTGTCAGCTCTGCTTGGTTCTGCACAGCCAGAGGGGTGATTATGCGCGAGGATCACGCCGGCTGCATTCACTTTTATCGCTTCCCGCACAATTTCACGCGGATGCACCTCAACATGGCTCAATGTTCCCGAAAAAAGGCGGGTATGTTTCAGTACCCGGTTTTTGTTGTCGAGAAAGATCACCATGAAGATCTCCCGCTCCAGATCGGAGAGCTGGCTTTGCAGAAATTCGCGGGTCATGTCCGGGGTCAGGATCGGGTCTTCTTCCTCCATACGCACGTTATAAAATCGCCGGGCAAGCTCCGCAATGCCCCGCAGCTGGGCATATTTCGCCACGCCGATGCCCTCCACGTGCGTAAACGCCTCCAGCTCGGCGGTCAGCAAACCATGCAGTGAACCAAAATGGTCTATCAGCTCTTTCGCCAGCGTAAATACCGTTTTTCCCTGCGTGCCGGTGCGTAAAAAGAGCGCCAGCAGCTCGTCGTCTTTCAGCAACGTGACGCCATGGCGCAGCATTTTTTCACGCGGTAGCAGCAGTTCAGTCTCTTCCATGCCCGGCCTCCTTCTGTTTGCCATTATGCTGCCACAGGCAAATTCGGGGCTCGACGCTGACGTTTCGTTCTTGCGTAACGCCTCGCAAAGTGAATAAAGGACATCATCACCCCGTTTTAGGGATTGTGATAAAATGCCCGCTCTCTGGTGAACCCAACAGGAAAGAATCATGATGAGCCTGGCCGGTAAAAAAATCGTTCTTGGCGTAAGCGGCGGTATTGCTGCCTATAAAACGCTAGACCTTGTGCGCCGTTTGCGCGAGCGCGGGGCCGACGTACGGGTCGCGATCACCGAAGGCGGCAAAGCCTTTATCACCCCGCTAAGCCTGCAAGCCGTCTCGGGATACCCAGTATCCGACAGCCTTCTCGACCCGGCGGCCGAAGCCGCAATGGGCCACATTGAGCTGGGGAAATGGGCCGATCTGGTTATCCTTGCCCCCGCCACGGCAGATGTAATTGCCCGCGTGGCGGCGGGAATGGCGAACGATCTGGTATCGACCATTTGCCTCGCCACGCCTGCGCCCGTCGCGGTTGTGCCCGCCATGAACCAGCAGATGTACCGCAATGCCGCCACCCAGCATAATCTGGAAACGCTGGCCGCGCGCGGCCTGCTGATTTGGGGACCGGACAGCGGCAGCCAGGCCTGTGGCGACGTGGGGCCGGGCCGTATGCTCGACCCATTGACGATTGTTGATATGGCCGCCGCCCATTTCTCGCCTGTCAACGATCTGCAACATCTCAACATCATGATTACCGCGGGCCCAACGCGCGAGCCGCTGGATCCGGTGCGTTACATCACCAATCACAGCTCCGGCAAAATGGGCTTTGCCATTGCCGCCGCGGCGGCCAAACGCGGCGCGAACGTCACGCTGGTGAGCGGCCCGGTGTCGCTTACCACACCGGCGTTTGTGCAACGTATTGATGTGACGACCGCGCTGGAAATGAACGCCGCCGTACAGGCGCATGCACAACAGCAGCATATTTTTATCGGCTGTGCGGCCGTCGCTGATTACCGTGCTGAAACCATTGCTGACGCCAAAATTAAAAAGCAAGGCGATGAATTAACAATAAAAATGGTGAAGAACCCGGATATCGTTGCCGGTGTCGCCGCATTGAAAACTCATCGTCCTTACGTTGTTGGGTTTGCCGCAGAAACGAATAATGTGGAAGAATATGCCCGGCAAAAACGTACCCGCAAAAACCTCGATTTAATTTGCGCGAACGACGTATCGCTGTCCACGCAAGGATTTAACAGCGACAGCAACGCATTGCACCTTTTCTGGCAGGATGGAGATAAAGTCTTACCGCTTGAGCGCAAAGCACTCCTGGGCCAACAATTACTGGACGAGATCGTTACCCGTTATGATGAAAAAAATCGACGTTAAGATTCTGGACCCGCGCGTTGGCGAGCAATTTCCGCTGCCAACGTATGCCACCTCCGGCTCTGCCGGTCTTGACCTGCGCGCCTGTCTCGACGACGCCGTAGAACTGGCGCCGGGTGCAACGACCCTGATCCCGACCGGACTGGCGATTCACATTGCTGACCCGTCACTGGCAGCAGTGATCCTGCCGCGCTCTGGCCTGGGCCATAAGCATGGCGTCGTGCTGGGTAATCTGGTCGGCCTGATCGACTCTGACTATCAGGGTCAGCTGATGGTCTCCGTCTGGAACCGTGGCCAGGACAGCTTCACCATTGAGCCGGGCGAGCGTATCGCGCAGATGGTGTTTGTACCGGTGGTGCAGGCAGAATTTAACCTGGTGGCAGACTTCGACGCCACCGACCGTGGCGAAGGCGGCTTCGGCCATTCCGGGCGCAAATAACCGCCCGACAAACACGCATCTCACAGCGCCATAATGCAATAACAAACCGCAAACGTCAGTTTGCGGGTCGCTGTGTGGTTGCCAGCCTGACAAGTGCTTATTTTCAGGGGTATTTTGTAACATGGCAGAAAAACAAACCGCGAAAAGGAATCGTCGCGAAGAAATACTTCAATCTCTGGCTCTGATGCTTGAATCCAGCGACGGCAGTCAACGCATCACCACCGCAAAGCTGGCGGCCTCTGTGGGCGTATCAGAAGCGGCGCTGTATCGTCATTTTCCGAGTAAAACCCGGATGTTCGACAGCCTGATCGAGTTTATTGAAGATAGCCTGATCACGCGCATCAACCTGATTCTGAAAGATGAAAAAGACACCAGCGCGCGTCTGCGTCTGATTGTGCTGCTGATTCTGGGCTTTGGTGAACGTAACCCGGGTCTGACCCGTATTCTGACCGGCCACGCGCTGATGTTTGAACAGGATCGTCTGCAAGGCCGTATAAATCAGCTTTTTGAGCGTATCGAAGCTCAGCTGCGTCAGGTTCTGCGCGAGAAAAAAATGCGGGAAGGTGAGGGGTATACAACTGATGAGACCCTGCTGGCAAGCCAGATCCTGGCATTTTGCGAGGGGATGCTCTCTCGGTTTGTGCGCAGCGAATTTAAATACCGACCAACGGACGATTTTGACGCCCGCTGGCCGTTAGTGGCAGCACAATTGCAGTAACGCCATCGCCGGATGGCGGCTTCGCCTTATCTGGCCTACGAACGGGTTGGCCCGGTAAGCGTCGCGCCACCGGGCAACGCAATTAAACCCCGAACGCTTCGCGATACGTTTTTACCGCTGCCAGATGGTCCGCCATCTCAGGCTTCTCTTCCAGATACGCAATCAGGTCTTTCAGGGTAATAATCGACGTGACCTTGCAGCCATAATCGCGTTCCACTTCCTGAATAGCAGAGATGTCGCCGCGCCCGCGCTCCTGACGATCGAGCGAAATCAGCACGCCCGCAAGCGTTGCACCGTTAGCCTGGATAATCTCCATCGATTCACGGATTGCGGTGCCTGCGGTGATCACGTCATCGACCAGCATCACGCGGCCCTGCAACGCACTGCCTACCAGATTGCCGCCTTCACCGTGGGTTTTGGCCTCTTTACGGTTAAAGCAGTATGGCACGTCGCGGTCATGGTGCTCCGACAGCGCCACCGCCGTGGTGGTTGCAATCGGAATGCCCTTGTACGCGGGGCCAAACAGCAGGTCGAAATCAATCCCGGAATCCACCAGCGCTTCGGCATAGAAACGGCCTAACAGTGCCAGGTCGCGCCCGGTATTGAACAGCCCGGCGTTGAAGAAATACGGGCTTTTACGCCCCGATTTCAGCGTGAACTCGCCAAACTTAAGTACCTGCTTGTTAAGCGCAAACTCAATAAACTGGCGCTGATACGATTTCATGGATTTGCTCCTTTCGTTTTTTCTGTCTTACAGGCAAAAAAAAGGCGACTCATTGGTCGCCTTAAAATCAATTTTCTAACGCCGCTTTCTGCGTCGTTACAATGGATTCGATACCCCCTCGGGCCAACGCCAGCAAGGTGAGCAGCTCTTCATGGGTGAATGGCTCGCCTTCCGCCGTGCCCTGCACTTCAATGATGCGACCATCTTCGGTCATCACCACGTTCATGTCGGTTTCTGCGGCAGAATCTTCAACGTATTCCAGATCGCAAAGTGCTTCGCCGTTAACGATACCGACGGAGACAGCGGCAACCATCCCTTTCATCGGGTTGGTTTTCAGCTTACCGGCGGCAACCAGCTTGTTCAGCGCATCTGCCAGCGCCACGCAGGCGCCGGTAATGGAGGCGGTACGCGTGCCGCCATCGGCCTGGATCACGTCGCAGTCCAGGGTGATGGTGAACTCGCCCAGCGTTTTCAGGTCAACCGCGGCGCGGAGCGCACGCGCGATCAGGCGCTGGATCTCCATAGTACGCCCGCCCTGCTTACCCTTTGCCGCTTCACGGGCATTACGGGTATGGGTTGCGCGCGGCAACATGCCGTATTCGGCGGTGATCCAGCCCTGGCCCTGACCTTTCAGGAAGCGAGGCACGCCCTCTTCGATGGACGCGGTGCAAAGCACTTTGGTGTCACCAAACTCAACCAGCACGGAGCCTTCAGCGTGTTTTGTATAGTTACGGGTCAGGGTGACGGGGCGCACCTGATTGGCGCTACGACCTGCTGGACGCATGATGGATTCTCCGGCTTGAAACGAATGTGGCTGCGCATTATACGGATAAAGGACGCTTATTCCTATCCTGAGAAGCCCCTGAAAGCTATAATCCCCCCATCTCTCCTTTAAAAACGGGAATGTCTATGATCCGCAGTATGACCGCCTACGCCCGGCGTGAAATCAAGGGTAGCTGGGGTAGCGCTACCTGGGAAATGCGCTCGGTAAACCAGCGCTATCTGGAAACATATTTCCGTATGCCGGAACAGTTCCGCAGCCTGGAGCCTGTGGTGCGTGAGCGTATCCGTACGCGTCTGACCCGCGGGAAAGTGGAATGTAATCTGCGTTTTGAGCCCGATGCCAGCGCGCAGGGTGAACTGATCCTTAACGAAAAGCTGGCAAAACAGCTGGTTAATGCGGCGAACTGGGTCAAAATGCAAAGCGACGAAGGCGAGATTAACCCGGTTGATATTCTGCGCTGGCCTGGCGTGATGGCCGCCGGAGAGCAGGATCTGGACGCGATTACCGCCGAAATTCTCGCGGCACTCGACGGCACGCTGGATGACTTTATCGTTGCCCGCGAAACCGAAGGCCAGGCGCTGAAAGCAATGATTGAACAGCGTCTTGAGGGCGTGAGCGCCGAAGTGGCTAAAGTTCGCGCTCATATGCCAGAAGTGCTGCAATGGCAGCGTGAGCGACTTGTCGCCAAACTGGAAGAGGCGGAAGTCCAGCTCGAAAACAACCGTCTGGAACAGGAATTGGTACTGATGGCGCAGCGCGTGGACGTGGCTGAAGAGCTGGATCGTCTGGAAGCGCACGTTAAAGAGACCTACAACATTCTGAAGAAGAAAGAAGCAGTAGGCCGCCGTCTCGACTTTATGATGCAGGAGTTCAACCGCGAGTCGAACACGCTGGCGTCTAAGTCTATCAATGCAGAGGTGACCAATTCAGCGATTGAACTGAAGGTCCTCATTGAGCAGATGCGCGAGCAGATCCAGAATATCGAGTGATCCCTTTCCGGGTGGTGCTGCCTCGCACGCCACCCATTACTTTTTCTAATCCTTATTTAGCCTTACTTTCTCTCTCCCCGCCTTAAATCAAGCCTGCCCGCCGTGCGCTGATAAATTCCTTTAGGGAAAACCACCTCGCCTTAGAAAATCTCAATCGTGATCT
The DNA here is from genome assembly GCF_004331385.1 of Enterobacter quasihormaechei. Classification (GTDB taxonomy): domain Bacteria; phylum Pseudomonadota; class Gammaproteobacteria; order Enterobacterales; family Enterobacteriaceae; genus Enterobacter; species Enterobacter quasihormaechei. The sequence continues at coordinate 13,352 of NZ_SJON01000011.1, read as the reverse complement.
CCCGCACAAATCGTTAATCTCCCCTTCTTCATTCCGGAGGTTTTATGCTGCTTCACGTTCTCTATCTCATTGGCATTACCGCAGAAGCCATGACCGGCGCGCTCGCTGCCGGACGTCGCCGTATGGACACCTTCGGCGTGATCATTATTGCCACAGCCACTGCGCTCGGCGGCGGGTCCGTACGCGATATCCTGCTTGGCCATTATCCACTCGGCTGGGTCAAAAACCCTGAGTACGTCATTATCGTGGCAACGGCAGCCGTACTCACCACGATTGTGGCTCCGGTGATGCCTCATCTGCGCCGCTTATTCCTCGTGCTTGATGCGCTTGGGCTGATTGTTTTTTCCATCATTGGTGCGCAAATCGCTCTCGATATGGGTGAAGGCCCGGTTATCGCCACCATTGCGGCGGTGATCACGGGCGTGTTTGGCGGGGTGCTGCGCGATATGTTCTGCAAACGTATCCCGCTGGTTTTCCAGAAGGAACTGTATGCCGGCATCTCCTTTGCCGCCGCAGTGCTGTATGTTGCCTTACAGCACTATGTCACCAATCACGATGTGGTGGTTATCTCCACGCTGCTGTTTGGTTTCACCGCGCGCATGCTCGCATTGCGCCTGAAGCTTGGCCTGCCCGTTTTTCATTACAAACACAATGCGCATTAATGTCAGAACGGGCAGGCGCCGGATTATCAGTTACTCGAATAGGTGTAGCCGTAGTGATGATAGCCGTAGCCGTAAGCGTTGCTTGCCCGCTTAATGACGCCGTTCAGGATCATTCCTTTGGTGTTGACGCCGCTCTGCTCCAGACGTTGTACGCAGATTAAAATCCACCAATGTGCTGTGCGGCCAGCCACCTCGCCAGCGCATCAATCTGCGGCTGATGCAGCCAGTCTACGATATGGCGGGCCTTCTCCTGCCCGGTACCCGGCAGCCTCCGCCACTCCGCTTCGCTTCGTTGAACCAACGCCTGCCAGGAGCGATCCCCTGCCGCCTTCAGCGTCGACCGGGACAGCGGTATTCCCATCGCGGCGATCCAGCGGATAAAAGGACGCTCCCGCGCCAGGTTAAACTGATGCCATAGCGCAGCGCCATGCGTTGCCGATATCCCCGGCGTCGCAGCGAGCTGCGCCTGCGTGAGCTGTAGCCAGGAAAAGAGATGCTCAAACCGATGCGCCTGATAGAGGTTACGCCACCCCGACTCGCCCATCCCTTTGATATCTAACGCCTGGCTGGAGCTTAGCCACGTCAGCCGGGCAAAAAATTGCTCCATGCATTCCGGGGAGGCGTAGAAACAGGTTAAGCCGTTATAGCGCGATGAGGGCGGCTGTGGTTTATGGCGATCCACATTGCGCCATACCACCTTATCCAGCCGGGGAATACCTTGTCCCGCCAGGCTTACCAGCACCTGATCGCCGGGCGCAATATCCAGCATCTGCCAGCGGTTGACCGATCCCAGGCTCACGCGCTGTACACGTTTATCGTCGAGCATAAGCGGCTCAAGCTGCGCAATCGCCGTGATCCGCCCGGTACGGCCAACGGTAAAATGAATGGCTTTGACTTCCGTCACCTGGGCCACAGGACGATATTTCCACGCGATGACCCAGTTCCCTTCTCCCGGCAGCCACTGCTCTCCCGGCGGCTCTGCCGAGGCGCGAACCACAATGCCATCCGTGGCAAAGGGTAACGAAGCCTTAAACCAGGCCGTCCGCTGCGCTTCCACGTCAGTCGCGTTTTTAACCGGCAAGGTATAACGCGCAGTCAGGGTAAAACCGGCCTCTGCCAGCGCGGAAAGGCGTGCTTTCATCATTTTTGGACCGTTCGGCCAGGCCCAGATAAAAATGCCTGTCTGCTTCAGCGCTGCGCGATCGGTCGCGCGCATCATCGCTCCCGCCACCTTCGCTCGCGCATTCATACCGCCCATCTGCTGTTGAATATGCCCCTCGCGAAGCAGAAAAAGTTCACCCTGCAATACGCTGTTGGCAAGCGGCCCGGACAGCGTTTGCGGGATAGCGGGGATCATTCGCGCCTGTGCCGTCCACTCTTCCCCCTGCATACCGTCGCCGCGGCTGATGGCCTGCACCAGCCTGCCGTTTTTGTAGACCAGGGTGACCGCTACGCCATCCACCTTTGGCTGCACCCAAAGATCCTGCTGCGCGGCCATCCAGCGGCTAAGCGCCTGCTGACTATCTGCCTTATGCACGCCGGTATGGGCGAAGGGGTGCTTCACCGTCCCGCTGGCGGCAGGGAGATCGTCGTGCAGCGGCTCATCGTGAAAACAGCGCTGCCACTGTTTTAATCGGGCGTTAAGCCTGTCGTAAACGTCGTCGCTCACCTCGCTGCTGCCCTGCTTCCAGTAAGCATCATTCCAGCGGGCCAGCTGCGCCTTCAGGGCCGCGATCTCCTGCCCGGCCTTCGACGGCGACCAGACCGGGCAGATTGCCATCGCCCCGCTGCTTAAGAAGAACATCAGTATGCTTATCCATCTCACCATTATCATCCCTCCCGGTTTTGCGAAGGGTATACCCTGCCCAAGAGCCGCAGACCAGCGGCAAAAAGGCATTTTACGAGCGTGCTTCAGCGCATTGTTTTTATTGCAGCAAAAGGAGGGTAAAACCTGAAAACGGCACGCAAAATCAATAATCCAGGGGAAAAAGTGTGACAAAGGCTACGTCACACAGCGGCGACGTGTATAATAAGCCCGTATGTAGGACTTCTTCGTTAACACATACAAAAGACTCTCATGGCTCAAGGCACGCTTTATATTGTTTCTGCCCCTAGTGGCGCGGGTAAATCCAGCCTTATTCAGGCACTGTTAAAAACCCAACCGTTGTACGATACGCAGGTTTCTGTTTCTCACACCACGCGGGCGCCGCGTCCGGGTGAAGTGCACGGTGAACACTATTTCTTTGTGAATCACGATGAATTCAGGGCGATGATTGGCAGAGACGCGTTTCTTGAACACGCTGAAGTTTTCGGTAACTACTACGGAACCTCGCGTGAAACCATTGAGCAAGTTCTGGCGACCGGCGTGAACGTGTTCCTGGATATCGACTGGCAGGGCGCGCAGCAAATTCGCAAGAAAATGCCTGATTCGCGCAGTATCTTTATTTTACCGCCATCGAAAGATGAGCTGGATCGCCGCCTGCGTGGCCGCGGCCAGGACAGCGAAGAAGTTATCGCAAAGCGTATGGCGCAGGCTGTTGCAGAAATGAGCCATTACGCGGAATATGATTACCTTATTGTGAATGATGATTTTGATGCCGCGCTGAGCGATCTCAAAACAATCCTTCGCGCAGAACGTCTGCGTATGAGCCGCCAGAAGCAGCGACATGACGCATTAATCACCAAACTGTTGGCAGACTGAACCCACTTTCAGTATCATGCCCAGTCATTTCTTCACCTGTGGAGCATTTTAAGTATGGCACGCGTAACTGTTCAGGACGCTGTAGAGAAAATTGGTAACCGTTTTGACCTGGTGCTGGTCGCCGCGCGTCGCGCTCGTCAGATGCAGGTAGGCGGTAAAGATCCGCTGGTACCGGAAGAAAACGATAAAACCACCGTTATTGCACTTCGCGAAATCGAAGAAGGTCTGATCAACAACCAGATCCTCGACGTGCGTGAGCGCCAGGAGCAGCAAGAGCAGGAAGCCGCTGAATTACAAGCTGTTACCGCTATTGCTGAAGGTCGTCGTTAATTAAACCTGCGGGTCGCCCTTGTATCTGTTTGAAAGCCTGAATCAACTGATTCAAACCTACCTGCCTGAAGACCAGATTAAGCGTCTTCAGCAGGCGTATCTCGTTGCACGTGACGCTCACGAGGGCCAGACACGTTCAAGCGGTGAACCTTACATCACGCACCCGGTAGCGGTAGCCTGTATTCTGGCCGAGATGAAACTCGACTACGAAACGCTGATGGCCGCCCTGCTGCATGACGTGATCGAAGATACCCCTGCCACCTACCAGGATATGGAACAGCTGTTTGGCAAAAGCGTTGCCGAGCTGGTGGAAGGGGTCTCTAAGCTTGATAAGCTGAAATTCCGCGACAAGAAAGAGGCGCAAGCCGAAAACTTTCGCAAGATGATCATGGCGATGGTGCAGGATATCCGCGTCATTCTCATCAAACTTGCTGACCGCACCCACAATATGCGCACGCTGGGCTCACTTCGCCCGGATAAACGTCGCCGCATCGCCCGTGAAACCCTCGAAATCTACAGTCCGCTGGCGCACCGTTTAGGTATACATCATATTAAAACCGAGCTGGAAGAGCTGGGTTTTGAGGCGTTGTACCCGAACCGCTATCGCGTGATTAAAGAGGTGGTGAAAGCCGCTCGCGGCAACCGTAAAGAGATGATTCAAAAGATCCTCTCTGAAATCGAAGGGCGTTTGCAGGAAGCCGGTATACCGTGCCGCGTGAGCGGTCGCGAAAAGCATTTGTACTCTATCTACTGCAAAATGGTGCTTAAAGAGCAGCGTTTTCACTCAATCATGGATATTTATGCGTTTCGCGTGATCGTCCATGACTCAGACACCTGCTATCGCGTGCTGGGGCAGATGCACAGCCTGTACAAGCCACGTCCGGGGCGCGTCAAAGATTACATTGCCATTCCAAAAGCGAACGGATATCAATCTTTGCACACCTCCATGATTGGCCCGCACGGTGTCCCTGTTGAGGTACAAATTCGTACCGAAGACATGGATCAAATGGCAGAGATGGGTGTCGCGGCGCACTGGGCCTATAAAGAGCACGGTGGCGAAAGCAGCACTACCGCGCAAATCCGCGCCCAACGCTGGATGCAGAGCCTGCTGGAGCTGCAACAGAGTGCAGGTAGCTCGTTTGAATTTATCGAGAGCGTTAAATCCGATCTCTTCCCGGATGAGATTTACGTTTTCACGCCGGAAGGGCGCATTGTCGAACTGCCTGCGGGCGCGACACCGGTCGACTTCGCGTACGCCGTGCATACCGATATCGGCCATGCCTGCGTAGGTGCCCGCGTCGACAGACAGCCTTACCCGCTCTCCCAGCCGCTCTTCAGCGGACAGACGGTAGAAATTATTACCGCGCCGGGCGCACGGCCTAACGCCGCCTGGCTGAACTTTGTCGTGAGCTCAAAAGCGCGCGCAAAAATCCGCCAGCTGCTGAAAAACCTCAAGCGTGACGACTCCGTCAGCCTGGGGCGTCGTCTGCTCAATCACGCGCTGGGTGGCAGTCGCAAACTGGCTGAAATCCCGCCAGAGAACATTCAGCATGAGCTGGAGCGTATGAAGCTCGCCTCGCTGGATGACCTGCTGGCTGAGATTGGCCTCGGCAACGCCATGAGCGTGGTCGTGGCGAAGAACCTGCAACAGGGCGAAACGACAGCCGTTCCAGCTAACGCACAAAATCATGGTCACCTGCCGATCAAAGGCGCTGACGGGGTGCTCATCACCTTCGCCAAATGCTGCCGTCCTATCCCGGGCGACCCGATTATTGCGCACGTCAGCCCAGGTAAAGGGCTGGTGATCCACCACGAATCCTGCCGTAACATCCGTGGCTACCAGAAAGAGCCTGAGAAGTTCATGGCGGTCGAGTGGGATAAAGAGACGGCGCAGGAATTTATTACTGAAATCAAGGTGGATATGTTTAACCACCAGGGTGCACTGGCGAACCTGACGGCAGCGATCAACACGGCCTCGTCCAACATTCAGAGCCTGAATACGGAAGAAAAAGATGGCCGCGTTTACAGCGCCTTTATTCGCCTGACCGCCCGTGACCGCGTGCATCTGGCGAATATTATGCGCAAGATCCGCGTGATGCCGGACGTCATTAAAGTCACCCGAAACCGAAACTAGCATTATGAATTCAAAACGTTACGAGCGAATCTGCGAAATGCTCGCCAGGCGTCAGCCTGATCTGACGGTCTGCATGGAGCAGGTCCATAAACCTCATAACGTCTCTGCTATCGTCCGCACCGCAGATGCCGTCGGCGTGCATGAAGTACACGCCGTCTGGCCGGGCGCACGTATGCGTACCATGGCCTCCACCGCCGCAGGCAGCAACAGCTGGGTATCCGTTAAAACGCACCAGAGCATTGGTGAAGCGGTCTCGCACCTGAAAGGGCGTGGTATGCAGGTTCTGGCAACCAACCTCTCTGCTAAAGCCGTGGATTTCCGTGAGATCGACTATACCCGTCCAACCTGTATTTTAATGGGCCAGGAGAAAACGGGGATCACGCAGGAAGCACTGGAACTGGCCGATCGGGACATCATCATTCCGATGATCGGCATGGTCCAGTCGCTCAACGTGTCGGTCGCCTCTGCGCTGATTCTGTACGAAGCGCAGCGCCAGCGTCAGAACGCCGGCATGTACGAGCGCAGCAACAGCATGCTGCCGGAAGATGAGCAGCAGCGCCTGCTGTTTGAAGGTGGCTATCCGGTGCTGGCTCGCGTTGCGAAGCAGAAGAAATTGCCTTACCCCCACGTCAACGCGCAGGGCGAAATTGAAGCCGATGCCGAGTGGTGGTCCACCATGCAGTACGCAGGGTAAAAGATGAAAGGCCGCCTGCTGGACGCCATACCGCTCAACAGCCTGACGGGCGTGGGCGCGGCACAAAGCAGTAAACTGGCCAAAATTGGCCTGCACACCGTGCAGGATCTCCTGCTCCACCTCCCCCTGCGTTACGAAGACCGCACCCAGCTTTATAAGATTGGCGATCTGCTGCCTGCCATCTATGCCACCGTTGAAGGGGAAGTGCTGAACTGCAACATCACCTTTGGCGGACGCAGGATGATGACCTGCCAGATCAGCGACGGGACCGGCATTCTTACCCTGCGCTTTTTCAACTTCAGCGCGGCGATGAAAAACAGCCTTGCCACGGGACGACGCGTGCTCGCGTACGGCGAAGCGAAACGTGGCAAATACGGCGCGGAGATGATCCACCCGGAATACCGCGTGCAGGGCGATCTTAGCTCACCTGAGCTACAGGAGACGCTCACGCCGGTCTATCCGACCACCGAGGGCATCAAGCAGGCAACGCTGCGCAAGCTCACCGACCAGGCGCTGGAGCTGCTCGATACCTGCGCCATTAACGAGCTGCTGCCACCGGAGCTGGCGCAGGGCATGATGAGCCTGCCGGAGGCGTTGCGCACCCTGCACCGTCCACCGCCAACGCTTCAGCTTATTGATTTAGAAAGCGGTAAACACCCCGCCCAACGGCGTCTTATCCTTGAGGAATTACTGGCTCATAACCTGAGCATGCTGGCACTGCGCGCAGGTGCGCAGCGCTTCCACGCGCAGCCATTAAGCCAGCGCGATGAACTCAAGGATAAGCTGCTGGCCTCACTCCCGTTTAAACCCACCGGCGCACAGGCGCGGGTCACCGCCGAGATCGAACGCGATATGGCGCTTGACGTGCCGATGATGCGCCTGGTGCAGGGCGATGTCGGTTCCGGTAAAACGCTGGTCGCCGCGCTGGCCGCGTTACGCGCCATCGCCCACGGCAAGCAGGTGGCGCTGATGGCGCCGACGGAACTGCTGGCCGAGCAGCATGCCAACAATTTCCGTAACTGGTTCGCCCCGCTGGGCATCGAAGTGGGCTGGCTGGCCGGGAAGCAGAAGGGCAAAGCGCGCCTTGCGCAGCAGGAAGCCATTGCCAGCGGGCAGGTGCAGATGATTGTCGGCACACACGCTATTTTCCAGGAACAGGTGCAGTTTAACGGCCTGGCGCTGGTCATTATCGACGAACAGCACCGCTTTGGTGTGCATCAGCGTCTGGCGCTGTGGGAGAAAGGCCTGCAACAGGGCTTCCATCCGCATCAGCTGATCATGACCGCCACGCCTATCCCGCGCACCCTGGCGATGACGGCCTATGCCGATCTGGATACCTCCACCATCGACGAACTGCCGCCGGGCCGTACGCCGGTGACCACGGTCGCCATTCCGGACACGCGCCGCAGCGACATTATTGACCGTGTGCGCAACGCCTGCACGCAGGAAGGCCGCCAGGCTTACTGGGTCTGTACCCTGATTGAAGAGTCTGAGCTGCTGGAAGCCCAGGCTGCCGAAGCCACGTGGGAAGAGCTGAAGCTCGCCCTGCCGGAGCTGAACGTTGGTCTGGTGCACGGGCGCATGAAGCCCGCCGAGAAGCAGGCGGTGATGCAGTCGTTCAAGCAGGGTGAGCTGCATTTGTTGGTCGCCACGACGGTCATTGAAGTGGGCGTGGACGTGCCAAACTCCAGCCTGATGATTATTGAGAACCCGGAGCGTCTGGGTCTTGCGCAGCTCCACCAGCTGCGAGGCCGCGTGGGCCGTGGCGCGATCGCCTCTCACTGCGTGCTGCTCTACAAAGCCCCGCTGTCGAAAACCGCGCAGATGCGGTTGCAGGTCTTACGCGACAGCAATGACGGCTTCGTCATCGCGCAAAAAGATCTGGAGATCCGCGGCCCGGGCGAACTGCTGGGCACGCGTCAGACGGGTAACGCCGAATTTAAAGTGGCGGATTTGCTGCGCGATCAGGCCATGATCCCCGAAGTACAACGCCTTGCGCGCCATATTCATGAACGCTACCCCGAACAGGCGGCAGCGTTGATTGAACGCTGGATGCCGGAAACCGAGCGGTATTCCAACGCCTGACGGTCAGCCAAACATCGGCAGCATCAGGTAGAGCTTAATCACCAGCGCGTTGACGATATCAATGAAGAATGCGCCCACCATCGGCACCACCAGGAACGCCATGTGCGATGGGCCGAACCGTTCGGTGATCGCCTGCATGTTGGCGATGGCCGTTGGCGTTGCCCCCAGTCCAAACCCGCAGTGTCCTGCTGCCAGCACCGCCGCATCGTAGTTTTTGCCCATCATCCGCCAGGTGACAAAGATGGCATACAGCGCCATAAACACGGCCTGCACCGCCAGAATCGCCACCATCGGCAGCGCCAGCGAGGCGAGTTCCCACAGCTTGAGGCTCATCAGCGCCATTGCCAGGAACAGCGACAGGCTGACGTTCCCGAGCACGGACACCGCGCGTTCAAAGACGCGGTAGAAGCCCATCTGCGCCAGACCGTTGCTCAGGATCACCCCGATAAACAGCACGCAGACAAAGGTTGGCAGTTCGAACGCCGTTCCCGCCAGCCATTGCGCAACGATTTTGCCCACGGTGAGGCAGATGGCAATCATGGCGATGGTTTCAATCATCACCAGCGAGGTGATGCTGCGGCCAACGTCCGGTTTTTCAAACGCGGTCGGGACCATTTCATCGTCTGGTCTGCCTTCCGGCGTGGTGGAGTGCTTCACCAGATAGCGCGCCACCGGGCCACCAATCAGGCCGCCAAGCACCAGACCAAAGGTCGCGCAGGCCATCGCCACTTCCGTTGCGTTTTCAAAGCCATAGCGTTCGATGAACAGCTTGCTCCACGCCGCGCCCGTTCCGTGGCCGCCTGAGAGGGTAATCGACCCCGCCAGCAGGCCCATCAGCGGATCCAGCCCCAGCAGCGACGCCATACCGATGCCGATGGCGTTTTGCATCAGCAGCAGGCCCACCACGACAATCAGAAAAACGCCCAGCACCTTGCCGCCCGAACGCAGGCTTGCGAGGTTGGCGTTCAGGCCGATAGTGGCAAAGAAAGCCAGCATCAGCGGATCTTTCAGGGACATATCAAAATCGATTTCCCAGCCCATGCTTTTTTTCAGCACCAGCAGGGCCAGCGCCACCAGCAATCCACCGGCGACGGGTTCAGGAATGGTGTACTTTTTCAGAAAGGAAACACTGTGTACCAGCTTGCGACCAAGCAGAAGAACCAGCGTTGCGGCAACAAGGGTCGACAACGTATCGAGATGAATCATAGAAGGCTCCTGTTATGCGCGTGTTCCATACACACGCGGCGTTATCCTGGGCCGGGTGATGCTCGTCATGAGCCGCCGGCGCGAAAAGTGTAATTTTTTTTTCCTGTTGGTTGTAGAAAACCTGCTCACACCGGCAGATTTTCTCTCTTTTTTTTGCTGGCAATCGTTTGCTTTTACCAGATGGTCAGCTAAAATGCCCGCTTTTCCACCGTGGGATTGCCGCCGATGTCTGTTAACACTCTGGAGTCTTCTGATGCGCAACCGATTGCGCAGAAGCAAAACAGCGAACTGATTTACCGCCTTGAAGATCGTCCCCCGCTGCCTCAAACCCTCTTTGCCGCCTGTCAGCACCTGCTGGCGATGTTCGTGGCGGTCATTACGCCGGCGCTGCTGATTTGCCAGGCGCTGGGGTTACCGGCACAGGATACGCAGCACATCATCAGTATGTCTCTGTTCGCCTCCGGCGTGGCCTCCATCATACAAATTAAAGCCTGGGGTCCGGTGGGGTCTGGGCTACTGTCGATTCAGGGCACCAGCTTTAACTTTGTGGCACCGCTGATCATGGGCGGTACGGCGCTGAAAACCGGCGGCGCGGACGTGCCGACCATGATGGCGGCGCTTTTCGGCACCCTGATGCTGGCAAGCTGCACGGAGATGATTATCTCCCGCGTTCTGCACCTGGCGCGCCGGGTGATCACCCCGCTGGTCTCCGGCGTGGTGGTGATGATTATCGGCCTGTCGCTGATTCAGGTAGGCCTGACCTCCATCGGGGGCGGCTACGCGGCAATGAGCGACCATACCTTTGGCGCCCCGAAAAACCTGCTGCTGGCAGGCGTAGTGCTGGCGATCATTATTCTGCTCAACCGCCAGCGTAACCCGTACCTGCGCGTTGCATCACTGGTGATCGCCATGGCGGCCGGTTACCTGCTGGCGTGGGCGCTGGGTATGCTGCCGGAAAACACCGCGCCGACTAATAGCGCGCTGATTACCGTGCCAACGCCGCTCTACTACGGCCTGGGCATTGACTGGAGTCTGCTGCTGCCGCTGATGCTGGTCTTTATGATCACCTCGCTGGAAACCATCGGCGATATCACCGCCACCTCCGACGTTTCCGAGCAGCCGGTCTCTGGCCCGCTGTACATGAAACGCCTCAAAGGCGGCGTGCTGGCAAACGGGCTGAACTCGTTTGTCTCGGCGGTATTCAACACTTTCCCGAACTCCTGCTTTGGCCAGAACAACGGCGTGATCCAGCTGACCGGCGTGGCCAGCCGCTACGTGGGCTTCGTGGTGGCGCTGATGCTGGTCGTCCTCGGGCTGTTCCCGGCAGTGAGCGGGTTTGTGCAGCACATTCCTGAGCCGGTACTGGGCGGCGCGACGCTGGTCATGTTTGGCACCATTGCCGCCTCCGGCGTGCGTATCGTCTCCCGCGAGCCGCTGAACCGCCGCGCAATCATGATTATCGCGCTGTCGCTCGCCGTGGGTCTGGGCGTCTCCCAGCAGCCGATGATTTTGCAGTTTGCTCCGGACTGGGTGAAAAACCTGCTCTCTTCCGGCATCGCCGCGGGCGGTATTACCGCTATCGTGCTGAACCTCGTTTTCCCGCCTGAAAAGAACTGATTCCCCCTCACGGCAGGCTGTCAATGCCTGCCGTGACACCTCTTTACACCATTCCCGCCTTGAGCATTGCGCATAAATCGTGCATAACTCCTTTATGTACGTTTCGCGGGAAGGAAGACCATGAAATTTATTGGAAAGCTGCTTATCTATCTTCTGGTAGCCCTGCTCATCGTAGTGCTCGCCTTTTATTTTCTGCTCCAGACCCGCTGGGGCGCATCGCAGGTCAGCAGCTGGATCACGGTGAATACCGATTACGAGCTCAACTTTGACCTGATGGATCACCGGTTTTCATCCCCTTCTCACATCCTTCTGGAAAACGTCACCTTCGGACGAGATGGCAAACCGGCCACGCTGGTCGCTAAAAAGGTGGATATCGGCTTAAGCAGTCGCCAAATCACCGACCCGCTGCACATGGACGCCATCACCCTGTCCGACGGCACGCTGAACTTATCGCCGCAGACGGCGCCGCTGCCGTTCCAGGCCGACCGTCTGCAACTGAATAACATGGCCTTTAACAGCCCGAACACGGCGTGGGATCTCAGCGCGCAAAAGGTTACGGGCGGCGTCAGCCCGTGGCAGCCCGAGGCGGGTAACGTGCTGGGGAAAAACGCGCGCATTCAGATGAGCGCCGGCTCGCTCACGCTCAACGGCATACCGGCGAATAACGTGCTGATTCAGGGGCAGCTGAACGGCAATGAGGTGGTGCTTAACACCATCGGCGCCGATATGGGGCGCGGCTCCCTGACGGGCTCTGCCCAGCGTAATGCTGACGGCAGCTGGGTAATTGATACCCTGCGTCTGAATGAGATCCGCATGCAGAGCGACAAATCGCTGCTGGATTTCTTCGCCCCAATCGTCACCCTGCCTTCGTTACAGATTGGGCGGCTGGACGTGACCGATGCCCGTCTACAGGGGCCTGACTGGGCGGTAACCGACCTCGATCTCAGCCTGCGTAACCTCACCCTGAGTAAAGGTGACTGGCAGAGCCAGGAGGGACGGTTATCCATGAACGCCAGCGAGTTTATTTACGGCTCGCTGCACCTGTTTGATCCCATCCTGAACGCGGAATTCTCGCCTCAGGGCATTGCGCTGCGTCAGTTCACCTCCCGCTGGGAAGGGGGCATGGTGCGCACCTCCGGCAACTGGCTGCGCGAGGGTCAGGCGCTGGTGCTGGATGACGTTGCCATTGCCGGGCTGGAATATACGCTTCCGGAAAACTGGAAAACGCTGTGGATGGATCCGCTCCCGGCATGGCTGAACAGCGTGACGCTGAAAAAATTTGGCCTGAGCCGCAACCTGGTGATCGACATCGATCCTGCCTTCCCGTGGCAGATCACCTCCCTTGACGGCTATGGCGCAAATCTGCGGCTGGCGAAAGATCGCAAATGGGGCATATGGGGCGGTAACGCAACCCTGAACGGCGCGGCAGCAACCTTTAACCGCGTCGACGTGCGACGCCCGTCGCTGGCGCTGAACGCCAACGCCGCGACGGTAAATATTACCGACCTGAGCGCCTTTACCGAGAAAGGGATCCTGGAAGCGACCGCCACCGTGTCACTGCTGCCCCAGCGGCAAACCAACGTGAGCCTGAACGGGCGCGGCGTACCGCTCAACGTATTGCAGCAGTGGGGCTGGCCAGCGCTGCCGATTGCGGGGGACGGCAATATTCAGCTCACCGCCAGCGGCAGCGTGCAGGCGAATGTGCCACTGAAGCCGACGGTGAATGGGAAGCTGAGCGCGGTAAATATGGATAAACAGCAGGTGCAGCAGACAATGACCGGCGGCGTGGTGTCGGCGGTGGCTCCGGCACAGTAAAAAGCCGGGTGGCGGCTTCGCCTTACCCGGCCTACGAGGTTTTGGTTCCCTCTCCCACGGGAAGAGGGTTTGGGTGAGGGCATCAAACATCATAATTACCGTAGGCCC
>NZ_SJON01000010.1 GCF_004331385.1 Enterobacter quasihormaechei | reverse complement strand
CTACGCTTACCGGGCCTACGTGGAGTAGCGGGGCATCGGTTTTCTCCCTCTCCCTGTGGGAGAGGGCATCAGGCATTAGCCTTAATCAATGCCCGTTCACTCACTCCACGTTTCATCACTCTATCCAGCACTTCCGCCTCCAGCTCCGCCAGTCTCGCTGACCCCACCCGGCGAGGGCGTGGAATATCCACCATCAGATCCAGCCCGATTTTTCCCTCTTCTATTAACAGCACCCGATCGGCCATCGCCACGGCTTCGCTGACGTCATGCGTCACCAGCAGCACCGTAAAGCCGTGCGCCTTCCAGAGCGATTCAATCAAATCCTGCATCTCGATCCGCGTCAGGGCGTCGAGGGCGCCGAGCGGTTCATCAAGCAGCAGCAGGCCCGGACGATGAATCAGCGCGCGCGCCAGCGCCACGCGCTGCTTCTGTCCTCCCGACAGTGCGGCGGGCCACTCTCCCGCGCGATTCTCCAGCCCGACCGCGGCGAGTGCCTGCCGGGCTTGCTCCTGCCAGCTGCCCTTCAGGCCCAGCCCGACGTTATCCATCACCGTTTTCCACGGTAGCAGACGCGCGTCCTGAAACATCATGCGCGTATCATCCTGAATAGTGGCCAGCGGCGTGGTGCCCGCCAGAATGTCGCCGCCGTTGGGGGCTTCCAGCCCGGCTAAAAGACGCAGCAGGGTACTTTTACCGCCACCGCTGCGTCCGACAACGGCCACAAACTGTCCGGCAGGGATATGCAGATCCAGTGCATTCAGAATGGTGTTTTCGCCGTAGCGTTTGGTCACGCCGTTCAGCAGTAACGGTGTCCCCTGGTTCAGTCGTGCAGTATTCATGCTTTCGCCTCCTGAGCGGTATACGCCGGGTTCCAGCGCAGCCAGCTACGTTCCAGCCACTGGGCGCTGACGTCCGCCAGTTTGCCGAGCAGGGCATAAAGGATAATGGCAACCACCACCACGTCCGTTTGCAGGAACTCGCGGGCGTTCATCGCCAGATAACCAATGCCGGAGTTTGCCGAAATGGTTTCCGCCACGATCAGGGTGAGCCACATCAGGCCGAGCGCAAAACGTACGCCGACCATAATGGAGGGCAGGGCGCCCGGCAGGATCACGTGGGTAAACAGAGCAAAACCCGACAGGCCATAGCTGCGGGCCATCTCAACCAGCCCGCGATCGATATTGCGGATCCCATGCCAGGTATTGATATAAATCGGGAACAACGTCCCCAGCGCCACGAGGAAGATTTTGGCGCTCTCATCAATGCCAAACCACAGGATAACCAGCGGGATCAGCGCCAGATGCGGCACGTTCCGCAGCATCTGAACGGAGGTATCCAGCAGCCGCTCGCCCCAGCGGGACAGGCCGCTGATGAGCCCCAGGGTCAGGCCGATGCTGCCGCCAATCGAAAAGCCGATGACGGCGCGCCAGGAGCTGATAGCCAGATGCTGCCACAGCTCACCGCTGGCGCTGAGCGACCAGAACGCTTCCACAACGCCTTCCGGCGAGGGCAAAATGCGGCTCGACAGCCAGCCGGTTGACGACGCCAGCTGCCAGACGAGGACAATGCCGACGGGCAGAAACCACGGCGCGGCGCGCAGCAGCCATTTTTGTGCGATTGCAGACATGGCGGCTCCTTAGCTTTGCGCGACTTTTCTCGGGATAAACGCGTTCGCTACGGCTTCACCCTGCAACTGAAGCTGACGCGGCTGCGGAATTTCCGGGATAGCGACATCCAGATGCGGGAACAGCAGTTCACCCACCTTGTACGCCTCTTCCAGATGCGGATAGCCGGAGAGGATAAAGCTGTCGATCCCCAGCTCCGCATATTCATTAATGCGTGCCGCCACGGTTGGACCGTCGCCCACCAGCGCCGTACCGGCGCCGCCGCGCACCAGTCCCACACCGGCCCACAGGTTTGGGCTGATCTCCAGATTCTCGCGCTTGCCGTTGTGCAGGGAGGCCATTCGGTGCTGGCCTACGGAGTCGGTTTTGGCAAAGGCGGCCTGTGCTTTGGCGATGGTATCGTCATCCAGATGAGCGATCAGACGGTCTGCGGCTTGCCAGGCCTCGTCGTTGGTTTCGCGTACAATCACATGCAGGCGAATACCGAAGCGTACCTTACGACCGTGTTCTGCGGCTTTAGCGCGTACCTGGGCAATTTTCTCTTTGACCAGCTCCGGCGGCTCGCCCCAGGTCAGATAGAGATCGACCTGCTCGGCCGCCAGCGCCTGCGCCACGTCAGACGATCCGCCGAAATAGAGGGGAGGGCGCGGCTGCTGTACCGGCGGGAAGTAGAGCTTCGCATCGCGAACGTGGATATGTTTTCCTTCGAAGGTAACGGTTTCCCCTTCCAGCAGACGCCGCCAGACGCGGGTGAACTCTGCGGAAGCTTCATAACGCTCGGTATGATCGAGGAAGACGCCGTCGCCCGCCAGCTCCTGCGGATCGCTGCCCGTCACCAGGTTGAACAGCGCGCGTCCGTTAGATAGCCTGTCCAGCGTTGCCGCCTGGCGCGCCGCGACGGTGGGAGACACTACGCTCGGGCGCAAGGCTACCAGGAACTTCAGGCGCTGGGTGACGGGGATCATGGATGCGGCAACGAGCCACGCATCCTCACATGAGCGGCCCGTCGGGATCAGCACCCCGGTAAAACCGATGCGATCTGCCGCCTGGGCGATCTGCTGTAGATAGCCATGATCGACCGGGCGGGCGCCTTCTTCTGTACCAAGATAGTGTCCATCACCGTGGGTGGGTAAAAACCAGAAAAGATTCAGACTCATGATTTTTTTCCTTCAATGCCAGCGGGTTGCCAGATGCGTTCGCGAATATTCACCTGCTTTGGAACCAGGCGGTTTTGATAAAAGAGATCGGCCGTTTGCTGCTGAAGCGCGGCAACGTGGGCGTTAACCGGCGCAATGGTGGTGGGTGGACGATGGTCAAGATACGTGGCGATCACCGGTTCAGGTAAGCCCATGGTTTTTGCCAGCAACGTGATGCTCTGCTGACGCTGGCTCTGGGTCAGCGCATCGGCCTGGGTAAAGGTATCCAGCACCTGCTGAATAAAGGCGCCATTTTTTTCTGCGTACGGACGTGCCGCCAGGTAGAACGAACCGGTCTGCTTCAGGGTAGTGCCGTCTTTCAGCACCCTTACCCCGCCCTGCAACAGCGCGGCGGAGTAGTAGGGATCCCAGATTGCCCAGGCATCGACGTTCTTTTGCTGAAACGCCGCGCGCGCATCGGCAGGCGTCAGGTATACGGGCTGGATATCGGTGAATTTAAGGCCGGCTTCCTGCAACGCGCGCAGCAGCAGGTTGTGCGAGCTGGAACCTTTTTGGAAAGCAACCTTATGGCCTTTAAGATCGGCGACGCTTTTAATATCGCTGTTTTCCGGTACCAGGATCACCTCTGCCTTCGGCTTGGCGGGCTCAACGCCAACGTAAACCAGATCCGCCCCGGCAGCCTGAGCAAAGATAGGCGGGATATCGCCGGTGCTGCCTAAATCAATACTCCCGACGTTCAGCGCCTCCAGCATCTGTGGTCCGGCGGGAAACTCGACCCAGGAAAATGTGGTCTCCGGAAAGCGCGTCTCCAGCAGCGCATGGCTTTTCGCCAGCACCATGCTGACGCTGCCTTTCTGATAACCGATACGCAGGCTCTCCGGCGCGGTCTCCGCCGCCTGAGCCAGTGACGCCACTACCAGCAGACCTGCCAGCCCGATACGGGTAACGGTTTTAAACATGGGCCACTCCTTGTGATTGATGACTTGCCGCTGCGTGACGATCCCGGCGGTTCAGGGCATGCCAGAAGGTTTCAAGCGCGCCGTCGAGGCGGGTTTGCAGGTTCGGCGTAAAATGCGGTTTATGCTGATAATCAATCACCTGTGAATCATCAGCGAACACGCCATGCAGGATCTCCTGGGCTTTCAGCGCGTTCAGAACCGGCTTGAGGGCATAATCTACCGCCAGCAAATGGGCGACCGTGCCGCCCGTGGCCAGCGGCAGGACGACCTTGCCGTCCAGCGCGCGTTCGGGCAGCAGATCGAGCAGCGTTTTCAGCGCGCCGGAAAAAGAGGCTTTATAAATCGGTGTCGCGACGATCAGCCCGTCAGCACTCTTAAACTGTTCGATCAGGGTTTTCAGCGCCGGGCTGTCGAAACGGGCGTAGAGCAGATCTTCAGGCGCGAAATTGTGTAAATTCCAGTGACACACTTCCACATCCAGAGCATTAAGCTTTTCGCGAGCGTATTCCAGCAGAGCGCTGGAGCGAGAGGGGAAGCGTGGGCTTCCGGCCAGAGTAATGACGCGCATGGTTGCTCCTTATAACTAATTGTTTGCTTTTATCTAACATTCATAACAATTTTCAGGAGTGTGACATTGCGTGGTTATTCCACTAAATGATTTATCCTCAGGATGAATGCTGAAAAATGCATAAGAAGCTTGCCGATAAGTAAACGATTGCGTTTTAAACGGCTTTTTTTGCCACAGGTCAATTCCCTTTCCGGGCGGGATCGCACATAATCCCCTCCCGGTTTGCACACCGGGAATCCAGGAGAGTTCATGTACTACCCCTTCGTTCGTAAAGCCCTTTTCCAGCTCGATCCTGAGCGCGCTCATGAATTTACATTTCAGCAGTTACGCCGTATTACAGGAACGCCTCTGGCCGCGCTGGTGCGTCAAAACGTGCCGGAAAAACCCGTTCAGTGCATGGGTCTGACGTTCAAAAATCCACTGGGCCTGGCGGCCGGTCTGGATAAAAATGGCGAATGCATTGATGCACTCGGTGCGATGGGCTTTGGCTCGATCGAAATCGGGACGGTGACGCCGCGCCCGCAGCCGGGAAATGACAAGCCGCGTCTGTTCCGCCTGGTTGAAGCCGAGGGGCTGATCAACCGCATGGGCTTTAATAACCTTGGCGTCGATCGTCTGGTTGAGAACGTAAAAAAAGCTCATTTTGATGGCGTGCTGGGTATTAATATCGGCAAAAATAAAGACACCCCAGTCGAGCAGGGTAAAGATGACTATCTGATTTGTATGGAAAAAGTCTATGCCTATGCGGGTTATATCGCGGTGAATATATCATCGCCTAACACCCCAGGGCTGCGTTCATTACAATATGGCGAAGCGCTCGACGATCTTCTTAGCGCCATTAAAAATAAACAAACGGCGCTACAGGCGATCCACCATAAATATGTCCCGGTCGCGGTTAAGATCGCCCCGGATCTTTCGGTTGAAGAATTGATCCAGGTTGCCGACAGTTTAGTTCGCCATAATATTGACGGTGTGATTGCGACCAATACAACCCTCGACCGTTCCCTCGTTCAGGGAATGAAAAACTGTGACGAAGCGGGTGGATTAAGCGGACGTCCGGTTCAATTAAAGAGCACTGAAATTATTCGCGCACTGTCTGCGGAATTAAAAGGCCAGCTGCCGATTATTGGCGTGGGCGGCATTGATTCCGTCATTGCTGCACGTGAGAAGATGGCGGCTGGTGCATCACTGGTGCAAATTTATTCCGGCTTTATTTTCAAAGGGCCGCCGTTGATTAAAGAAATCGTCACGCATATCTAATCTTTTCTCTTAATCAGACAACCAGGGCTTTATTTCCAGCCCTGGTTGTTTTATATTCCGTCATTGTTGCTTATTTAGACATTATAGTCTTTTATTACTAGTGTTATAAGCGAAGCGGCAAACAGGACATTTTTAGTACAGGACGTTTTGGGGACGGGAGAGAAACATGCGAATTAAACCTGACGATAACTGGCGCTGGTATTTTTGTGAAGAGCATGACCGCATGATGCTCGACTTAGCCAATGGCATGTTGTTTCGTTCTCGTTTTGCGCGCCGAATGTTAACCCCTGACGCGTTTGCTCCTTCAGGCTTTTGCGTTGACGACGCTGCACTCTATTTCTCTTTCGAAGAAAAATGCCGCGACTTCGATCTCTCCAAAGAACAGCGCGCTGAACTGGTTTTAAATGCGCTGGTGGCGATCCGTTTCCTGAAACCACAAATGCCGAAAAGCTGGCATTTCCTCGCGCACGGCATGAGCTGGACCCCGGCTACCGGCGATGCGGCAAGCGTCAATCTGAGCGATACCGAAGAAGAGGTGAATTTGCTGGTGGTTGAACCCGGTGAAAACGCCGCGCTCTGTCTGCTGGCCCAACCCGGCGTGACCATTGCCGGGCGAGTGATGCAGTTAGGCGACGCCATCAAAGTGATGAATGACAGGCTGAAGCCACAGCTGCGCGTGGATGCCTTCAGCCTCGAACAGGCGGTTTAAGCTTCGAGCTGTACGCTCGTTTTTGGCACACAGCTACAGCACAGGATCGTGCCGTCATTGCCAATCGCAGATTTCTTCAGGGCACTCACTTCCCCATCGACCAGTTTAATGCGACAGCATCCGCAGATCCCCGCGCGACAGGAATACGGTACGCGGATCCCTGCCTGCTCCAGCTGCTCCAGTAGCACCTGCTGATTATTGCCACGAATGACCTTGCCTTCCCAGTGAATATCCACCGCAGCGGCGACGTTTGTCTCAGGGGCGGCCATTTCATCTTGCTGGCCTGCGCCGTACACTCGTGCAGGCCCGCGAGTCAGAATTTCGACCTCGTCGCCCACGCGGATCACGCCGCTGGAGCGGGGGATCAGGTTCTGGCCGAAGTCGACATCACCGTTATCCTGCGCGGTACGAAATGACTGCAACGTTTTCAGCGGTTCGCCGGAAGGGTGTTTTTGGCCTTTCTCCGGGCTGACGGTGGTGAAAATACAGCGGCTGCACGGCTTCACGACATCAAAAATAACGCTGCCGATGCGGATGACTTTCCAGGTATCTTCATCCCAGGCGTCCGCGCCGGTCACCACCAGATTTGGGCGGAACTGCTCCATCTGCACGCTGGCTTTGCAGCGGCGCTGTAGATCACGCAGCGAGGCCTCGCTGGTCAGCAGGAAGGGAAATCCATCCGCGAAGGAGAGGGGAACCGCGTCGTGGCGTTTTACGCGACGGGTCAGCGCGGGTCCAACCCAGCGCAGCTGAACGTCGCGGGAGAAAAAGCCGCTCAGCCACTGGTTTATAGCGTCCGGCGCGATGCGCGCGGTAAAATGATTCCCCCACACTTCCGTTGGCGCATCGACGGGCGCAAAATCAGCAAAGCGGACAACCACGCTTGAGCCGTCCGGCGCGGTCAAATGCAAACCGTCATGAAGCGGGGAAGGGGTAAAGCGGACCATCTGCGGGAACTGGCGCGCGGTGATGAACGTACCGTCAGGCTCGGTGACCATAAAAATGCGATCGAAGGCGAAGCCGCTCATATCGGCCAGCGCGTGGGTCACGCCGATGCCGCGCATGGATTTCACCGGATGAATAAAAAGCCTGGATAACGTCGCCACTGCACACTCCCGCTAAAGAAATAAGCCTTCAACTTTATGACATACACGCCATATTAGCTATAATGCGCGACAATTTTCTATGAGTAAAAGTGACGATATGAATTCTCTGTTTGCCAGTACGGCCCGTGGGCTGGAAGAGCTGTTAAAAACTGAACTGGAAGGCCTGGGCGCGAAAGAGTGCCAGGTGGTTCAGGGTGGTGTCCATTTTGAGGGCGACACGCGGCTTATTTACCAGAGCCTGATGTGGAGCCGTCTGGCGTCGCGCATCATGCTGCCGATGAAAGAGTGCAAGGTCTACAGCGATCTTGATCTCTACACCGGCGTACAGATGATCGACTGGACAGAGATCTTCACGCCGGATGCCACCTTTGCGGTGCATTTCAACGGTGTCAACGACGAGATCCGCAACAGCCAGTACGGTGCCCTGCGCGTCAAAGACGCCATTGTGGACTGCTTCACGCGTCGTAATAAAGAACGTCCGAACGTTGACCGTGAAAACCCGGATCTGCGCATCAACGTCTGGCTTAACGGCGACACGGCGAGCATCTCCCTGGATCTGAGCGGGGCGGGCCTGCATCTGCGAGGCTACCGCGATCGCACCGGCATGGCGCCAATCAAAGAGACCCTGGCCGCCGCGATCGTGATGCGCTCCGGCTGGCAGCCAGGTACGCCGCTGCTCGATCCGATGTGCGGTTCCGGTACGCTGCTGATTGAGGCCGCGATGCTGGCCACCGACCGTGCGCCAGGGCTGCATCGTGGACAGTGGGGCTTTAAAGGCTGGGCGCAGCACGATGAAGCCATCTGGAAAGAGGTTAAAGACGACGCGCAGACCCGCGCGCGTAAGGGGCTGGCGGAGTACACGTCTCACTTTTACGGTTCGGACAGCGACGCGCGGGTAATTGAGCGCGCGCGCAGCAACGCCCGTCGTGCCGGGATCGGTGAGCTGGTGACCTTTGATGTTAAGGATGTGGCGAACCTGACCAATCCGCTGCCAAAAGGCCCGTATGGTACCGTTATCAGCAACCCGCCGTACGGTGAGCGTCTGGGCAGCGAGCCGGCGCTGATTGCCCTGCACAGCCTGCTGGGCCGCAACATGAAGGCGCATTTCGGCGGCTGGAATCTTTCTCTGTTTAGCGCCTCGCCGGAACTGCTGAGCTGCCTGCAACTGCGTGCAGATCGCCAGTTCAAGGCGAAAAACGGCCCGCTGGACTGCGTACAGAAAAACTACCATCTGGCAGAGATTGCGGCGGACAGCAAACCGTCCGGCGTGGCGGAAGACTACGCCAACCGCCTGCGCAAGAATCTGAAGAAATTTGAGAAGTGGGCGAAGCAGGAAGGCATTGAATGTTATCGCCTGTACGACGCTGATCTGCCGGAATACAACGTGGCGGTTGACCGCTATGCGGACTGGGTGGTGGTTCAGGAATACGCTCCGCCGAAAACCATCGATGCGCAAAAAGCGCGTCAGCGTATGCTGGACGTGATTGCGGCCACCATCGCCGTGCTCGGCATTTCGCCAAACAAGCTGGTGCTGAAAACCCGCGAGCGTCAGAAAGGCAAAAACCAGTATCAAAAGATGGGCGAGAAGGGCGACTTCATCGAAGTGGGCGAATATAACGCTCGCCTGTGGGTAAACCTGACCGACTACCTCGATACCGGCCTGTTCCTCGACCACCGTATCGCCCGCCGTATGCTGGGCCAGATGAGCAAGGGCAAAGACTTCCTGAACCTGTTCTCCTACACCGGCAGCGCCAGCGTTCATGCGGGGCTTGGCGGGGCGCGTAGCACCACCACGGTAGATATGTCCCGTACCTATCTGGAGTGGGCTGAGCGCAACCTGCGTCTCAACGGCTTAACCGGTCGGCAGCATCGTCTGCTACAGGCCGACGTGCTGGGCTGGCTGCGTGACACCGACGAGCAGTTCGATCTGATCTTCATCGATCCGCCGACCTTCTCTAACTCCAAGCGTATGGAGGATAGCTTTGATGTTCAACGCGATCACCTGCGCCTGATGACCGACCTGAAGCGTCTGCTGCGTAAAGGCGGCACCATTATGTTCTCGAACAACAAGCGCGGATTCCGAATGGATCACGACGGCCTGGCCGAACTGGGACTGAAAGCACAAGAAATCAGCCAAAAAACGCTGTCTCAGGACTTTGCCCGTAACCGTCAAATTCATAACTGCTGGCTGATCTCCGCGGTCTGAAAGGAAAAATAAATGTCTTTAATTAGTATGCATGGCGCGTGGCTCTCGTTCAGCGACGCACCGCTTCTCGATAATGCAGAGCTGCATATCGAAGATAACGAGCGCGTCTGTCTGGTGGGCCGTAACGGCGCGGGTAAATCGACGCTGATGAAAATCCTCAACCGTGAGCAGGGGCTGGATGATGGCCGTATTGTTTACGAGCAGGATCTGATCGTCTCTCGCCTGCAACAGGATCCGCCGCGTAACGTTACCGGCAGCGTGTACGATTTCGTGGCCGAAGGGATTTCAGAGCAGGCGGAATACCTCAAGCGCTACCACGAGATTTCGCATCTGGTGATGACCGATCCAAGCGACAAGAATCTCAACGAGCTGGCAAAAGTGCAGGAGATGCTCGATCACCACGGCCTGTGGCAGCTGGAAAACCGCATTAACGAAGTGCTGGCTCAGCTTGGCCTGGAAGCGGATATGGAGCTGTCGGCGCTCTCCGGCGGCTGGCTGCGTAAAGCCGCGCTGGGACGTGCCCTGGTGAGCGGGCCTAAGGTGCTGCTGCTGGACGAACCGACGAACCACCTGGATATCGAAGCGATTGACTGGCTGGAAGGGTTCCTGAAAACCTTTAACGGCACCATTATCTTCATCTCCCACGACCGTTCGTTCATCCGTAATATGGCCACGCGCATTGTCGACCTCGACCGCGGCAAGCTGGTGACCTATCCTGGCGATTACGATACCTATCTGCTGGAAAAAGAAGAGAACCTGCGCGTCGAAGAGCTGCAAAACGCCGAATTCGACCGCAAGCTGGCGCAGGAAGAGGTCTGGATCCGTCAGGGCATCAAGGCGCGTCGTACGCGTAATGAAGGCCGCGTTCGTGCCCTGAAGGCGATGCGTCGCGAACGTAGCGAACGCCGCGAAGTCATGGGCAGCGCCAAAATGCAGGTGGAAGAGGCGTCCCGCTCGGGCAAAATTGTCTTCGAAATGGAGAACGTCAACTATTCGGTTGACGGCAAAGTGCTGGTGAATGATTTCTCCGCTCAGGTTCAGCGCGGCGACAAAATTGCGCTTATCGGTCCAAACGGCTGCGGCAAAACCACGCTGTTGAAGCTGATGCTGGGCCAGTTGCAGGCCGACAGCGGTCGCATTCACTGCGGTACCAAACTGGAAGTGGCGTACTTCGACCAGCACCGCGCAGAGCTGGATCCGGATCGTACGGTGATGGATAACCTCGCAGAAGGGAAACAGGAGGTGATGGTTAACGGCAAGCCGCGTCACGTGCTGGGCTACCTTCAGGACTTCCTGTTCCATCCGAAACGCGCCCTGACGCCTGTGCGCGCGCTGTCCGGCGGTGAGCGTAACCGTCTTTTGCTGGCGCGCCTGTTCCTGAAACCCAGCAACTTACTGATTCTCGATGAACCGACGAACGATCTGGATGTCGAAACGCTGGAACTGCTGGAAGAGTTGATTGATGGTTATCAGGGAACCGTGATGCTGGTCAGCCACGATCGTCAGTTTGTCGATAACACCGTCACCGAGTGCTGGATCTTCGAAGGTGAAGGACGCATCGGACAATATGTGGGCGGCTATCATGACGCGCGTGGTCAGCAAGCGCAGTCGCTGGTGCAAAAACAGGCGAAGACTAAAAATGTCGCTGAACCTGCTGTTGCAAAAGCAGAAACCGCCAAAAAATCTCCAGCTAAAATGAGCTATAACTTGCAGCGCGAGCTGGAAGGGCTGCCGCAGCGTCTGGAAGAACTGGAAGCGGCGCTGGAAGCACTGCAAATTCAGGTCGCGGATGCGTCATTCTTTACGCAGCCTCACGACTATACTCAGAAAGTATTGGCTGAACTCTCCCAGGCCGAGCAGGCGCTGGAAGAAGCTTTTGAGCGCTGGGAGTACCTTGAGTCTCTGAAAAACGGCGCATAACAGGGATAATCTATGTGTGACCAGCACCGTGCCGATCGGCATATATTATGCTCGCAATGCGATATGCTCGTGGCGTTGCCAGAGCTTGGTCACGGACATAAGGCTGCCTGCCCGCGCTGCGGAGCTACGCTGACGACCGAGTGGGACGCGCCAAGGCAGCGTCCTACGGCTTACGCGCTGGCAGCCCTGTTCATGTTACTGCTCTCCAATCTCTTCCCTTTCATCTCTATGAAAGTGGGCGGGATGACAAGCCAGGTGGATTTACTGGAAATTCCTGGCGTGATGTTCTCGGAAGATTACGCCAGCCTCGGCACCTTCTTTCTTCTGTTCGTTCAGATAGTCCCGGCTTTTTGCCTGGTGGTTATTCTTTTGCTGGTCAACCGCGTCAGGATGCCTACCGCCCTTAAAATCAAACTCGCGCGCATCCTGTTCCAGCTGAAAAGCTGGGGGATGGCAGAAATTTTTCTGGCAGGTATCCTCGTCAGCTTCGTGAAGCTGATGGCCTACGGTGACGTGGGGATTGGCAGCAGCTTTATTCCGTGGTGTCTGTATTGCGTGCTGCAACTGCGCGCGTTCCAGTGCGTGGACCGACGCTGGGCCTGGGACGATATCGCCCCGGCCCCGACGCTCTCGCGGACGGTAAGGGTGGGCGTACCGGGTATTCGTCAGGGGCTTCGCTCCTGCTCCTGCTGCACCGCCGTGCTGCCAGCGGAGGTCGAGGTGTGCCCGCGCTGTGAAACAAAAGGTCACGTGCGGCGCAAAAATAGCCTGCAATGGACCATGGCGCTGCTGGTGACCTCCATCATGCTCTATCTGCCCGCCAATATATTGCCAATCATGATCACCGATCTGCTTGGCGACAGAATGCCCTCGACCATCCTTGCCGGGGTCATTTTGCTGTGGAGCGAGGGATCATACCCTGTTGCAGGGGTCATATTTCTCGCCAGTATTATGGTCCCGACCTTGAAGATGATTGCTATTGCCTGGCTTTGCTGGGATGCGAAAGGGCACGGTAAGCGTGACAGTGAGCGTATGCATCTGATTTATGAGGTCGTGGAATTTGTTGGCCGCTGGTCGATGATTGACGTGTTCGTGATTGCGGTTCTCTCTGCGCTGGTGCGTATGGGAGGGCTGATGAGTATTTATCCCGCTATGGGAGCGCTGATGTTTGCGTTGGTCGTCATTATGACCATGTTTGCGGCCATGACCTTCGACCCTCGTTTATCGTGGGATCGTGAGCCCGATTCAAGCCATGAGGAAGAGTAAGAGCATGGAAAATAAGAGTGGAGAGGCTAAAGTGCAGAAGGTCAGAAACTGGTCGCCGGTGTGGATTTTCCCCATCGTGACCGCGCTGATTGGTGCATGGATCCTGTTTTATCATTACAGCCATCAGGGACCGGAAGTGACGCTCATCACCACCAATGCAGAGGGGATTGAGGGCGGGAAAACCACCATCAAGAGCCGCAGCGTGGATGTGGGCGTCGTCGAAAGCGCGACCCTGACGGATGATTTAACCCATGTTGAAATCAAAGCCCGCCTGAATGCCGGCATGGAAAAACTGCTTCATGAAGATTCCGTTTTTTGGGTGGTGAAACCTCAGGTCGGAAGAGAAGGCATCAGCGGTTTAGGGACGCTGCTTTCAGGGGCTTACATTGAACTCCAGCCCGGCAGCAAAGGTACCCAGCCAGCAGACTATCAGCTGCTGGATTCACCGCCGCTTGCGCCGCCGGATGCAAAAGGGATCCGCGTTATTCTGGACAGCAAAAAAGCGGGCCAGCTCTCGCCGGGCGATCCGGTGCTGTTCCGTGGGTATCGCGTCGGTTCGGTTGAAACAAGCACCTTCGATCCGCAAAAACGGACCATCAGCTATCAGCTTTTTATCAATGCGCCTAATGACCGCCTGGTGACCAGCAACGTTCGCTTCTGGAAAGACAGCGGGATCGCGGTGGATCTGACCTCTGCGGGTATGCGCGTTGAAATGGGCTCGCTCACCACGCTGTTTGGCGGGGGCGTCAGTTTCGACGTGCCGGAAGGCATGGATCTCGGACAACCGGTGGCGGAGAAAACCGCCTTCAGGCTGTTTGACGATCAAAAAAGTATTCAGGATGCGCTCTATACCGATCACATTGACTACCTGATGTTCTTTAAGGACTCCGTACGCGGCTTGCAGCCAGGGGCGCCAGTCGAGTTCCGCGGTATCCGTCTGGGGACTGTGGGACAAGTGCCTTACTTTGTTCCGGGTCTTAAGCAGATGCTTGATGATGATTATCGTATTCCGGTGCTGATCCGCATCGAACCTGAGCGTTTGATTAACCAGATAGGTGAGGATCAGGATATCGGGGAGCATATCAGCGACCTGCTGAACCGCGGCCTGCGCGGCTCGCTGAAAACCGGCAACCTGGTGACAGGGGCGCTGTATGTCGATATGGACTTCTATCCTAAAGCGCCTGCCATGACGGGTATCCGCGAATTTGGCGGCTACAAAATCATTCCTACGGTCAGCAGTGGTCTGGCGCAGATCCAACAGCGTCTGATGGAAACGCTGGATAAGATTAATAATCTGCCGTTGAATCCAATGCTTGAAGCCGCGACGGGTTCACTGCATCAGAGCCAGGCGACGATGCAACGTCTGCAAACCACGCTGGATAATATCAACAAGATCACTGCTAACCAGTCCATGCAGCAGCTGCCGCAGGATATGCAGAAAACCTTGCGCGAGCTGAACCGCAGCATGCAGGGCTTCCAGCCGGGCTCGGCGGCCTACAACAAGATGGTGGCGGATATGCAACGTCTTGATCAGGTTTTACGCGAGCTACAGCCCGTTCTGAAAACGCTCAATGAAAAGAGCAACGCGCTGGTGTTTGAAGCGAAAGATAAAAAGGATCCTGAGCCTAAGAGGGCGAAACAATGAAAAAATGGCTAATCATCGTGGGCGCACTGGTATTAACGGCCTGTAGCTCCGGAAGCGACAACAAAAGCTACTACCAGCTGCCGCTAAGCGCGCAGCCGGGTGCGCAGAGCAGCACCTCGCAGGGCAGTCGTCTGCTGTGGGTTGAACAGGTTGCCGTGCCGGATTATCTGGCGGGCAACGGGGTGGTCTACCAGACCAGCGATGTGCAGTACGTTATCGCCAACAATAACCTGTGGGCCAGCCCGCTGGATCAGCAGCTTCGCAATACGCTGGTGGCGAACCTGAGCAGCCAGCTTCCTGGTTGGGTAGTCGCCTCACAGCCTCTGGGAAGCGATCAGGACACGCTGAATGTTAACGTGACGGGGTTCCACGGCCGCTATGACGGCGCCGTGGTTATCAGCGGAGAGTGGCTGCTGAATCACCAGGGCCAGCTGATGAAGCGTCCTTTCCATCTGGAGCTTAAGCAGCAGAAAGATGGCTATGACGAAATGGTGAAAGTGCTGGCACAGGGATGGGCACAGGAGTCGGCGGCCATTGCCAGAGAGATTTCCCGTCTGCCATAAGTAAAATTCATCGACAAAAGCCGCACTCAGCGACGCGCTGATGGCGGCTTTTTTTTCGTTTTGCGTTCAGGCTGTTACTTGTGCCGCATCACATTTTTTGTACAAACGATCTTCCATGTAGCTCACAAATATGACACCCGTATGAATTTTGAACGTTGACGCTGAAGCTGATTCGGGGTATTCGTTAACTGTGCTTGCACATATTGCAACCACTGTTTTCTTTCCACCAGACAAAAGAATGAGGGAAACGAGGCATGAAGAGACAGAAACGAGATCGCCTGGAAAGGGCTCATCAACGTGGTTATCAGGCTGGCATCGCCGGACGTTCTAAAGAAATGTGTCCCTATCAGGCCCTGAATCAAAGGTCCCAATGGCTAGGGGGCTGGCGAGAAGCCATCGGAGACAGGGCAGTACTTGCCTGATACCGTCTCTTTAAAAAGAAACCTCCGCAATGCGGAGGTTTCGCCTTTCTGGGAGGCGCTAAAAGCCGTTATCAGAAAGCAGAGGTATCCTGGAACAGACCCACTTTCAGGTCGTTTGCGGTATAGATCAGACGACCATCTACCAGCACTTCGCCATCCGCCAGGCCCATGATCAGACGGCGGTTAACGATACGCTTGAAGTGGATGCGGTAGGTGACTTTCTTCGCGGTAGGCAGAACCTGACCGGTAAATTTCACTTCGCCTACGCCCAGCGCGCGGCCTTTGCCTTCACCGCCAAGCCAGCCCAGATAGAAGCCTACCAGCTGCCACATAGCATCGAGGCCCAGGCAGCCAGGCATTACCGGATCGCCAATAAAGTGGCAACCGAAGAACCACAGGTCCGGGTTGATATCGAGTTCTGCTTCTACGTAACCCTTATCAAAGTTGCCGCCGGTTTCGGTCATTTTCACGACACGGTCCATCATCAGCATATTTGGGGCTGGTAACTGCGGGCCTTTCGCGCCAAACAGTTCACCGCGACCAGAGGCAAGAAGGTCTTCTTTCGTATAGGATTCGCGTTTATCTACCATGTTCTCAGTAAGCCTTATTTTAGTGAAGCACGCAGGATAGCTAACACGTGTACGCTGAACAAGTCCGATCAGTTTGAACTAAACCAACTTAACCAGCGCAACGGCCACGGATAACGATGACGAGCATCCTGCTGTGTCGCCTGAGCTATACGTTCCTGAATGGTCTGCATCAGGGTTGTCTGGCCTTCGCCGTCCCAGACCAGGTTCGTCAGTAAGGGTAGTGCATCCTCAACGCCTTCGATGGCCCAGACGGTGAATTGTTCCTGCTCTACCGCATCCAGAATCGCCTGGCTCAGGCTCAAATGGCGAGCGTTAGGTGCCGGAATAATCACGCCCTGTTTGCCGTTTAAACCGCGCTGCTGGCAGATAGCAAAGAAACCTTCGATTTTCTCATTCAGTCCGCCTACCGGTTGGGCACGACCAAACTGATCCACGGATCCGGTAATCGCAATGTTCTGGTTAATCGGCACGTCTGCAAGCGCGCTGATCACGGCGCACAGCTCCGCCATGGAGGCGCTGTCGCCGTCGACTTCGCTGTAGGACTGCTCAAAGGTTAACGAGGCAGAGAAGGGGAGCTGCTGCTCGAGCTGGAGTTCAGACATCAGGAATGCCTGCATGATCATCATGCCTTTAGCATGAATATTTCCGCCCAGTTCCGCCTTGCGTTCGATATCGGTAAATTCGCCGTCACCAATGTGCACCACACAGCTGATGCGGGAAGGCTCGCCGAAGGCGCGCGGGTGTCCAGGGAACTCGATGACGGATAAGGCGTTGATTTGCCCGATACGTTCGCCCTCGGTCTCCACCAGAATCTGTTCCAGCAGAATTTCATCCTGCATACGGTCAGCAAGATAGCCTTCGCGCCATTCACGCTGGGCCAGCATCTGGCTAAGCTGCTCGCCGCTAAACGTACCGTTGCCGCTGATTACGCCAACTTCACGCAGCTGTTTACCGATCCAGAGCGGGCAGAGCGGCAGGGTTTCCTGATCACCGGTGTAGCGTACGGCCTCGCGGATTAAGCCAGGCCACGCATCGCTGGCAGGCGAGGGCAGCGCGAAACGTTCCGCCACGGCCATCACCCACTGGCACCACTGCGCCATATCATCGGCATCAGCAATCTGAATATTGTCTTCAAATTCGCTGTAGACAGCCTGCTCCGCGAGTTCAGGCTCCATTTCCTGGAAGTCCGCCAGCGATTCGCGATCGCCCGTCAGCACGACGGTCAGAGACAGCGGCATAGACGGGATGGAGACCGGCAGAGGACGTGAATCGTCGTAGCCTACCCAGTCAAAACGTTGCTGCGTCACTACCGTTTTCAGGCGCATCCACAGCAGCGGCTGCGCAAGCAGCGTACGCAGGGAAATGAGCAGCACGCCGCCGTTCGCGCGGTGTACCAGCCCGGGTTGCAGTGACACCTCGCCATTGAACTGACGAAGGCAGCCGAACAGCTGTTCGGCTTCCGCCCAGCTGGCAGTAATCACTTCGCCTTTGGCAGCGAACAGCCCGTCGGCCTGTGCGGCGGGTTCGAACGTCACGTCGCGTCCGGCAATATGATACTGACCACCAAAAACGGCGTTCGTTTTTGGCTGCAACTGGCGCATGGCATCACCGAGAAGCGTCAAATACTCGGCTTCTTCCGGGGCTTTGAGCAGCATGAAGGGAGATGTGGCCCATGGGGATGACATCTGCTCCAGCGCATAATGCAAACGCGGTTGTGTCTCGCTAAGTATGTATTCGTGTTCTTTTGTGAAGTCTGGCTGTGTAAACAGTTCCTGATAGCTTTCGGTATCCGGAACAAGGTCACGCCATGCAAGTTTCGTAATGGTCAAAGTTGATGTTTTTTAGTCAGAAGTAAAACCGTGGAGTATACCGTAAGCGGCGCACTCTGCCCAATCAGGATTCGGGTTTTCATCATGCGGATTGCCGCAGCGTTTCACAGGATATGATTTCTTTTCAGCAGATTGCCAAAAAACTGATATTCTGAACTGAGTTACACGGTAACACTGAGATCGCAATGAAATATCAACAACTGGAAAACCTCGAAAGCGGCTGGAAATGGAAGTACCTGGTCAAAAAGCACCGTGAAGGGGAGCTGATCACCTGCTACATCGAAGCCAGCGCGGCTCAAGAAGCTGTGGATATGTTGCTGACCCTCGAAAACGAACCGGTACAGGTCAACGGCTGGATCGAGAAACATATTAATCCGGCCTTGTTGAACCGGATGAAGCAAACTATCCGCGCTCGTCGTAAACGGCATTTCAATGCCGAGCATCAGCACACCCGTAAGAAATCTATCGACCTGGAGTTTATGGTCTGGCAGCGTCTGGCCGGGCTTGCGCAACGGCGCGGGAAAACGCTGTCGGAAACGGTGGTGCAGCTGATTGAAGATGCCGAGCATAAAGAGAAGTATGCCAGCCAGATGTCGACGCTGAAGAACGATTTGCAGGCACTGCTGGGTAAAAAATAACGTTTTTGCTTTTGTTCAGATAATAAAAAACCCCGCATGGCGGGGTTTTTTTATAAGACGATAACTTATGCCGCAGGCTGAGTTACAACGTCTTTGATACCTTTAACTTCGATCTCTACGCGACGATCTGGTGCCAGGCAGTCGATCAGTGCAGCGCGTGGTTTCACGTTGTCACAGGTAGAACCGGTAACTGGGTTAGATTCGCCCATACCACGTGGGGAGATCTTGTTAGCTGGGATACCTTTAGATACCAGGTAATCAACTACAGACTGAGCACGTTTCTCAGACAGACCCTGGTTGTAAGCGTCAGAACCGATACGGTCGGTGAAGCCCAGAACCACTACAGAACCGTCTTTAGGATCCAGGTTGCTCAACTGGGTGTACAGCTGATCCAGTGCCTGCTGACCTTCTGGTTTCAGGGTAGCTTTGTTGAAGTTGAACAGAACGTCAGACTTCAGAGTGAAGTGCTTGGTCTGTACTTCTGGAGCTGGAGCCGGCGCTGGAGCTACGACTGGCGCATCTTCCTGCTGACCGAAACGGTAAGAAACACCAACGCTCAGCATGCCGTTGTCTGGACGAACGCCAACGGTAGCACCGTCACCGATGTTGTTAACCCACTGGTATTCCAGACGGGTAGCGATGTCGCGGGTCATTGCCCACTCAACGCCGCCAGCGAATACTGGGGAAACGCCAGTGTCGTGGTCGTCACCAGCGATGCTGTTGCTGGAGTCTGCACGCCATACCATGCCGCCCAGACGGGTGTACACGTCCAGATCGTCAGTTACTGGGTAACCCAGTTTAGCGGTCAGCTGAACGCCTTGAGCTTTGAAAGCGCCATTTACGTTGTCGCCTTTGTACGGCATACGACCTAACCAGTCGTAACCCATTTCAAAGCCAACATACGGGTTAACCTGATAGCCACCGAACGCACCTGCACCCAGCTGGCTCTCGTGAGTAGGGCCATCGTTGTTCAGGCTGCTGTTGTACCAACCGGTGTCATGGAACTGAGACCAGCCCAGTTTACCACCTGCATACCAGGTATTATCTTTCGGAGCGGCCTGCGCTACGGTAGCGAAGCCAGCCAGTGCCACTGCAATCGCGATAGCTGTCTTTTTCATTTTTTGCGCCTCGTTATCATCCAAAATTTGCCATGAATATCTCCATCGGAGAAATCACGGTTAAATCCTTCACCGGGGGGCGTGGTCAAATATAAACCTACCGATATCTTCGGCTTAGGCCGAGCACCCCTGGCGATGTAAAGTCTACAACGTAGCTGAAAACTTACAAGTGTGAAGTCCGTCAGGCATATGAAAAAAAAAGTTCCGTATACCTAATATTTAACATTTTTTGAACGATTTTTGTGCAGTAAAATTAACGAGAACCGCGTCAGACAAGCCTTGCCGCAGTTTTGGCGCATTGAACTTTTTTTGCATACTGCGGTCGAAAAAAATTCCAGGAAAACTCTTAAAATGACTCAATGGTACACATTTGAGTGAATTTTTAGCCCGGGATGTTGTCCTCTGCGATAGGAATCTTCACGAACCGGCCGCATGATGAACCCCATCGCGTTACCTTCTTCAGCAGCTTCAGACAGACGCAAATGTTCCTCTTGCGACAGATCTTCAGGTAACCATCCAATCACGACGCTATAGTTCCCGGTACGTAATGCCCGAACCATCGACTCAACCGTATCGCAAGGGGAGAGTTGATTGATCTGCATTACCTTCGCCAACGGCAGACCCGCCGACTGAACCCATTCACGACTTAGTTTTTGCTGTGGCGTCAGCCAGAGCTGCCAGCGAGACTGTTGACCGAGCTGCTGCAAAAGCGGCAGGAGTAACAGTTGTGTTAACAGCGGCTGGTCTTCACGGTAAACCACTTCACTGATAAGCCCTGTCGATACACGCCCGATAGAATTCTGCGCAACATTGCCTGCGGCAGAAGTAGAAGGTGTTAAGTGATTTGCATAGCCTGAAGTGTACATGTTCATTCCAGCCCTGTGGTTACTGTATGGATATACAGTAACCCCTGTGTGCATAAAGATCAACCTCATTTTCGGAAAGCGACTCGCAAATTTCATCCATTCCCGGTGAACCTGAAAAAATCATCTTGCCCAACGGCAATAAGTTGCCTATTTTCCTGCTAACGGATCCGTTAGTAAGAAATATCGTGTTTACTCTATGATTTTAAATGGAATTATCATGAAAAAGATATCCTATGAGCGGATTTATCAATCGCAGGAATACCTCTCTCCGCTGGGTGAAATTCACCATCGAGCCCTGTTTGGCGGTTATACCCTGGCCGTGGATGAAGCGGTGTTTGCAATGGTGTCTGACGGTGAGCTTTATCTTCGCGCCTGTGAGCAGAGTGCAAAATACTGTGTAAAAAATGCCTCCTCTTTTCTGACGCTGATGAAACGAGGACGTCCTGTTCTGCTTAATTACTATCGTGTGGATGAGGGGCTTTGGCAAAACAGGGAAAAGTTGCTTCAGCTCTCCTCGTTTGCGCTCGATGCTGCAAGGAAAGAGCGCTACCAGCGACATCAGCGTAACCGGCTAAAAGATCTGCCAAACCTGACTTTTCAGATTGAGGTCCTGCTGATGGAAGCGGGCATCACCAATGAAGAGACGCTACGACAGCTGGGTGCGAAGACGAGCTGGCTGAAAATGCGCTCCAGGAATAAGGCGCTGAGCATCCGGGTTTTGTTCGCGCTTGAAGGCGCCATCGAAGGGCTTCACGAAGCGGCACTCCCGGCGGATATTCGCCGGGAGCTTACGGAGTGGTTTAATGCGCTGCCTGAGTCGCAGGGGCATCATTCCGCCAGGTAGCAATCTGCTGTCGCAGTCGACAAATTTCCGGCAGCAAAGCGATAAGCAGGCCAATTTGCTGTAGGACCAGCGGAGCTTTGTTGTCGGTGCCCGGATCCAGGTGTGCGATACGCTGCACCAGTTCATCCAGTGCCTGGTGCACCCGCGGCTCATCCGCAGGTTGATGATGAAGCGCGTCATCAACGTAGCAAACGGCATCGTCCAGCAGCGCCAGGATCTCCGGATTGGTCAGCTTCTCACGGTGGGCGCCCAGGGTAGAGATATAGCTCGTAAACGTGTGGTTCAGGCACAGCAGCCGGAAGGCCGTTTCGCGAATTTCTGCCGTGGCGCGCGGCTCTGTTGACATATTAGAGACGACTGAAGCCAGCTCTGCGTCAGTATTATGCGCGTCGCGGCGGGCAATGCGATAGGCCAGACGGTTATCGCGGCCCTGATGGTACTGCTCAAGAATGGCGTCCAGATAGCGGCAGTTAGCGTTCATTGCTCTGTCGGAGACGCGGGGTAAGTTTCGAAAACGCCAGTCAGGCCAGATGAAGCTCACCGCTGCCCAGGCAATGGCGCAGCCGATTAGCGTGTCGATCACGCGGGGGAGGGCCACTTCAAATCCTTCCCCTAGCAAATTGAAGCAGAGCAGCACCAGCAACGTGATGAACATTGTGGCGTGAGCGTACTGCACATTGCGGAAGGCGAAGAACAACACGCCGGTGATCACAATAAGGATAAGCTGTCCTTCTACAGAAGGCACAAAATAGAGCACCGGCAGCCCGATGGCGACCCCGACTAACGTCCCGACAATACGCAGCGCAAGTCGATGGCGGGTAGCGTTATAGTTCGGCTGGCAGACGAACAGGCTGGTCAGCAGGATCCAGTATCCGTGATGCAACCCTGTTATCTGGATAAACGCATAGCCCACGCACAGCACCAGCGACATCCTCACCGCATGGCGAAAGAGTGCGGAATCCGGCGTAAAATGACGGCTCAGGCGCAGCCAGATATCGCTGAAGCCGTTCAGACTGTCATCCGCAAGCCGGTTGTCAGCATCGTTGGCCGGCATCGCCATCGCCTGTTCAGACTCAATGGTGGCCAGCTGGGCATCAATGGCTCGCAGGTTGTTGAGCAGGAATCCCAGGGCTTTGAACTGTTCCGGCGAGGTTCCGCTGGCCTGAACGCGATCGAGCGCCGCATCCAGGTGACTGAACGCGCGCTCAAAGCGAGGATCATGCTGATAGGGCGTGCGCAGCAGTATTGAGCGCGCAAGCTGCTGGCAGGCCTGAGACTGCATCGACAGCAGGCGCTGGAAGCGAAACATCACGTCGCTGTAGCGGAATTTCTCGCGCAGATCAGCGTACTGCACATGCGAGGAGCTGGCGCGCTCGTGTATATCCTGGGCGACAAAGTAGTAGTGGAGGGTGCGTCGGGTACCGCGCTGACCGCGATCGCCGCGCAGACGGGTGAGCAGAGACGCTTTGGTCTGGTTCAGCGTAGCGACCAGTTGGCCATTTGCCAGCGCCAGATCGTACAGTGGCGCCTGGCTATCCTCTTCGATATCCGGATCGAACAGCCGTGATTTCAGCTCCAGATAGTGGGCCAGCTGTTCATAGCTGCGGGCAAGGTTGTCCTGCAAGGCACGGACCGGAAAAATAAGATGCCCGGTTAAGGTCAGCAGGTTATACCAGATAGCACCCAACAGCAGCAGGACTGGCTGCTGATACCACTGATCGTAAAGGGAGACCCCCAGCATGGTGTAAATGGCAATCAGCAGGGCGCCGAACGCGATAGTGGCGTAGCGTTGCCCGAGGCCGCCGAGCAAAATGAAGCCGCTGGTCGACACCGTCAGCCCTAGGGCAAACAGCCAGGGCCAGGGGAAAAGCAGCTCCACGGAGGCGGAGGCAATAAAGAAGCAGACCAGCGTGATGACCAGGTTACGCAAACGTCCGGCCAGGCGGTCGTCGAGATCGGCCAGCGCGCCGGCCACCACCCCAAGCGTGAGGGGAATGGTGAGCTTAACGTCATTCAGCCACCACGGCAGCGCCACGGTGCCACAGAGAGCGATAAAGATCCTGACGTTATACAGCCAGTTACTGTTCCACGTATAGCGACGAATCAGGGGGCTTAGCATGAGAGCGGCCAGTCCTTATTACTGAAAACGACGACGGGCATTGGCTTCACGCGCGGCTTGCGCCACTTCGACCGGGACAACGCGGCGTCCGACCGGCCACAGGGCGATGGTGGCAATCTTGAAATTAGCGATGCCAACCGGAATGCCAATAATCGTAATGCACTGGGCGATACCGGCGAAGATATGCATCAGACACAGCCACCAGCCAAAGAAGATCAGCCACAGAATATTCAGCAGCGTGCCGCCGGTATTCATCAGGGCATTTTTTCTTTCCGGCTCCAGCTCATCCACGTGTACGGCTTCATTTCCATAAGGAACAAGGGACAGTTTGGTGATTTCCCAGCAGGAGCGCGTCAGCGGAAGCGTAAAGATGAGCACAATGCTCACCAGGGTGGCGAAAAGCCAGGAAAGGGTGGTGGCAAAACCGCCAAGGACAAAATTCAACACATTCAGAACGGTACGCATAAACCCTCATTTCCTTCGATATGATTAACGCCTGGTGATTGTAACGTTTTTTTGGGCTGGAGCACCTTAAAACTGGCAGTTAAACTGTCTGACAAATTATTACCTCGTGGATCCGGCAGGATATGGAACTGAAAGCTACTTCAATGGGCAAACGCCTGGCGCAGCACCCTTACGACAAGGTTGTCCTCCTCAATGCGGGAGTGAAAGTCTCCGGTGAACGCCACGAATACCTTATTCCGTTTAATCAGCTGCTCGCCATCCACTGCAAGCGTGGGCTGGTGTGGGGCGAGCTGGAGTTCGTCCTGCCGGCAGAGAAAGTGGTGCGACTCCACGGGACGGAGTGGGCTGAAACCCAGCGCTTCCATCATCATCTGAACGCGCGCTGGCAGCAGTGGAGCCAGGAGATGAGCGTGATTGCCGCACAGGTACTGCACCAGGTGCTGGACGATATCGCGTTAAGCAATACCCAGCAGAAGTGGCTAACGCGTCAGCAAACCGCCGGGCTTCAGCAAAAAATCACCCAGGCGCTGACGGCGTTGCCTTTACCCGTGGCGCGGCTGGAGGAATTTGATAACTGCCGTGACGCGTGGCAGCAGTGTCAGGCATGGCTCAGCGATATCGAGAAAAGCCGTCTGGCGCACAACCAGGCCTGGACCGATGCGATGCTTACGCAATATGCCGATTTCTTCAGCACGGTGGAATCATCGCCCCTCAATCCTGCCCAGGCGCGCGCCGTAGTGAATGGCGAGCAGTCTCTGCTGGTGCTGGCAGGGGCCGGTAGCGGCAAAACATCGGTGCTGGTGGCGCGCGCGGGCTGGCTTCTGACGACGGGCGAGGCGGTTGCCGACCAGATTTTGCTGCTGGCCTTTGGCCGCAAAGCGGCGCAGGAAATGGACGAGCGCATTCAGGCGCGTTTGCATACTCAGGATATCTCGGCGCGCACGTTCCACTCTCTCGCGTTACATATCATTCAACAGGGCAGCAAAAAAGTCCCTGTTGTCAGCAAGCTGGAGAGTGATGCTCAGGCTCGCCAGGCGCTGTTTATCAAGACATGGCGTCAGCAGTGCAGCGAGAAAAAGGCGCAGGCGAAAGGCTGGCGTCAGTGGCTTGAAGAGGAGCTGAACTGGGCGGTGCCGGAGGGCAGCTTCTGGCAGGATGAAAAGCTGGCGCGCCGGCTGGGTTCCCGTCTCGACCGGTGGGTAAGCCTGATGCGCATGCACGGCGGCTCTCAGGCCGAGATGATAGAAAGCGCACCGGAAGCGATCCGCGCCGTCTTCTCTAAGCGGGTTAGGCTGATGGCGCCGATGCTCAAAGCGTGGAAAACCGCGCTGAAAGAGGAAAACGCGGTCGATTTTTCCGGGCTGATCCATCAGGCCATTATCATTCTGGAAAAAGGGCGCTTCGTCAGTCCGTGGAAACACATTCTGGTGGATGAGTTTCAGGATATCTCGCCGCAGCGCGCTGCGCTGCTTTCGGCGCTGCGGGCGCAGAATAAACACACGTCGCTGTTTGCCGTGGGCGATGACTGGCAGGCAATCTACCGTTTCAGCGGGGCGCAGCTTTCCCTCACCACGGCTTTCCACCACTATTTTGGTGAAGGCGACCGCAGCGATCTCGACACCACCTACCGCTTTAACGCGCGGATTGGTGAAATTGCCAACCGCTTTATTCAGCAGAACCCGCATCAGCTGTCGAAGCCGCTCAACAGCCTGACGCCGGGGGATAAAAAGGCCGTCACCCTGCTGGCGGAGGATCAGCTGGAGCCGCTGCTGGACAAACTGAGCGGCTATGCGAAACCCGATGAGCGGATCCTGGTGCTGGCGCGTTACCACCACCTCAAACCCGCGGCGCTGGAAAAAGCGGCGACGCGCTGGCCAAAACTACAGCTCGATTTTATGACCATTCACGCCAGTAAAGGGCAGCAGGCTGATTACGTGATTGTGGTAGGGCTAAAAGAGGGGAGCGACGGTTTCCCGGCACCCGCGCGGGAATCCGTGATGGAAGAGGCGTTACTGCCGGTTCCCGAAGATTTCCCGGATGCCGAAGAGCGGCGTTTGTTGTACGTGGCGATAACCCGCGCGCGGCATCGCGTGTGGCTATTGTTCAACAAAGAGGAGCCGTCGGTGTTTGTCGATATTTTGAAGAGTATTGACGTGCCGGTAGCGAGAAAGCCGTAACATGTCGGCCCGGTAAGCGCAGCGCCACCGGGCAAAAAACTACTTCAGCCTTTCCGCAAGATAGCGCGGGTAATCCGGGATCAAAATCTCTACCGGATCGTTAAACTGCGGTGATTCAATGATGAAATCGGCCGTTGAAAGATTTGTCGCCACCGGAATGTTCCACACTGTCGCCAGACGCAGCAGCGCCTTAACGTCCGGGTCATGCGGCACCGCGTTCAGCGGGTCCCAGAAGAAAATCAGCACGTCGATTTTGCCTTCCGAAATCTGAGCGCCGACCTGCTGGTCACCCCCCATCGGGCCGCTCAGCATGGCATTCACTTCCAGACCGGTTTCGCGGTGGATCAGATTACCGGTTGTCCCCGTGGCGGAAAGGGCATGATGCTGGAGAAGAGGCTGATGGCGACGAACCCAGTTAAGCAGCATTTGTTTACAGTGATCGTGCGCAACCAGAGCAATGTGCTTGCGCGCCGGAAGTGTGCGTGTTGTCAGTTCCATAATCTTATCCGTGAAGTTACCTCGCTACACGATGACGGGAACTGACTGATGCTGCAAGAGAAAGGACGAAAAAATGTGGCTTACGACGACGGTTGTCGTTTCACCCATTGCAGAAAACGGGCCCGCGTATCCGTATCGGCATTCTGGAACCAGAACCTGAGGCGTTGCTCGGTGAGCGTCTGCGACTGAGGGGGAAGCACATCCAGCCCCTGTACGCCCGAAAGCAGGGTGCTGTCGTCTGCCATCATGGTAGCGAACTGAGGCAGGGAGGCGGGCCGGCTGGCTCTGTTATAGATCGCCGTGTCTGCTTCGTAATCCGTTCCTTTGGGCCTGTTTGTCAGCGCCAGGATATCCAGCTTTACCGGGATGGGCATGGAATCCCCGTCCACCAGTTCAAGGCGTGGCGAAGCGTCAAAGGCCTGTGACTCTTTCTCTGTATCGAGACGCGGAAGCCTGAAGTTGACCTTACTGATACGCTGCGTGTTAAAGCTGACGACCAGAGGCGGAGAAATGTACATATGCTGTTCGTTGTCGGCGAGGCGAATCGTCTTTTCCACCCGAAAAACGATCTGATGCGGACCGTTATCCAGCTCGATGCTGTCTGCGCCTCGCAGCAGGGAGCTGGAGACTTTTTTCCCGTCCAGCACCAGCAGGTCAACGTCCGGTGAGAGTCTGAGGGTGGTTGCGAAAACACACACCGGCATGATCAACGCAACTACAGCCGAGGCAATGCCGGTTTTCATAGCAGACTCCTGTAGACAAACTACCCATGTAAGAATGTATCAAAATTTTTCGATAATCACGTTTACTAACATATAGACATATTCTGCCGTTTTGCCCGCATACTTCTGTAGGGACAGCGTGGTTGAGATGGCTGCTTTGACGTACACTTTGAAAAAAACCAGGAGGAAGAGCATGAAAGAGAACGACATTGTCGAGATCCTGACGTCCACGCGCACTATCGCGCTGGTTGGCGCGAGCGACAAACCGGATCGTCCAAGCTATCGGGTAATGAAATACCTTCTGGATCAGGGTTATCACGTGATCCCGGTCTCGCCGAAGGTGGCGGGAAAAACGCTGCTGGGCCAGCAGGGCTATGCGACGCTCGCGGACGTGCCGGAAAAGGTGGATATGGTGGACGTGTTCCGCAATTCTGAGGCGGCCTGGGGCGTGGCGCAGGAGGCAATCGCCATTGGTGCGAAAACGCTGTGGATGCAGCTGGGCGTAATCAATGAGCAGGCGGCCGTGCTGGCACGCGATGCCGGGCTTAAGGTGGTAATGGATCGCTGTCCGGCAATCGACATCCCCCGTCTGGGGCTCGCAAAATAAAAAAAGCCCGCTTGACGGGCTTTTTTACACCTTTAGTTTCGCAGTCTTGGTGCCTGTAACTGTTTGCGGATGGTCTGAGCAAGCTCGTCCATAGTGGGTTGTTCCGGATGCTCATCCTGTAATTCACCACTCAACTGCGCTTCGGCAAGATAGGTATGGACAGGCTGACCATCGTCGCCCTCCATGACCACATGATACCAGGGCGCGGCGCGAAGCTCTGCGTCAACCGCCAGCTCGTCTGCTGACGGTTCATCAAGGGAATACTCCGGGTCGATATCCACGACCACACCCAAATATCCAAGCAAGGTGTGGCGGACCTGCTGGCCGATACCGAATTTGCTGGCAATCATAGTCACCTCCCGGGAAACATCACATACACACTATGTGCGGGCAATATTTCTCTTTTCAAGTTACATGACGCGACAGGCAAACCCTTTCAGATACAGCCCTTCCGGGTAGGTGGCGATCACCGGGTGATCGGCGGCCTGACGGAACTGCTCTATAAATTGTACATCACGACCCGCATCTATTGCGGCATCGGCGATGATTTTTTGGAATAAATCTGTCGTCATCAGGCCAGAGCAGGAGAATGTCAGCAGTACGCCGCCCGGGTTCAGCAGTTGGATCGCCAGCATGTTAATGTCTTTATAGCCACGGCAGGCGCCCATCAGCTGGCTTTTGTTTTCCACAAATTTCGGTGGATCCATCACGATGACGTCAAATTTCTCGCCCTGGTCGCGGTATTTACGCAGCAGCTTAAACACGTCGTCGCGCACAAACTCCGCTTTGCTCAGATCCAGCTTGTTCAGCTCGACGTTCTGCTTCGCCACGTCCAGCGCTTCCTGGGAGGTGTCGACGCTGACAACCTGGGCACAGCCGCCCATCAGAGCAGAGACCGCAAAGCCGCCGGTATAGGAGAAGCAGTTCAGCACGCGCTTATCGGCAACGTACTGGCGTGTTGCCAGACGGCTGTCACGCTGGTCGAGGTAATAACCGGTCTTATGGCCGCCCTGGATGTCCACCAGCAGCTTCATGCCGTGCTCCTCGATAGGCAGCAGGGCAGGCGGCAATTCGCCGGTGACCGGGCCTTGCGTCAGCTCCATGCCCTCTTTTTTACGTACCGCCACGTCGCTGCGGTCGTAAATGGCGCATGACGGGAACAGCGTTTGCAGGGCGCTGATCAGCGCAGCACGCTGGTATTCCGCCCCGGCGCTCAGCAGCTGCAACACCAGGAAATTGCCGAAGCGGTCGATGGTCACGCCCGGCAGGCCGTCAGACTCACCGGCAATCAGACGATAGCTGTCCAGTCCGTCGCGCTTTGCCAGCCACTCGCGCCACT
This sequence comes from Enterobacter quasihormaechei, assembly GCF_004331385.1. Lineage (GTDB taxonomy): Bacteria > Pseudomonadota > Gammaproteobacteria > Enterobacterales > Enterobacteriaceae > Enterobacter > Enterobacter quasihormaechei. The sequence goes on along the minus strand of NZ_SJON01000010.1, from coordinate 121,741 downwards.
GCTGCGCCTGTTGCAGACGGCGGACAAAGAAATCGATATCGATGGTTTCATCTTTATCGAACGTCCAGACGCGCGCGCGGATCTGAGAGGCGGGCGAGTATGCGCCGCGTGCTAACCATTTTCCCTGATGGTCAACAATATCGATGGTTTCGCCGAGGCTGGCTTTGCCTTCCATGCGGGCAACCGCGCCGGAGAAGACCCAGGGATGGCGGCGCAGTAATGACTTCTCGCGCCCTTTGGCTAACACTAAACGTACGCTCATAATTTGCTATTCTGTCGATTCCAGTAAAATGGCCGCCATTTTCCCGACTTCAGTGAGGAAATGCAACGCGCCAGTCGGATAAGGAGAAGGATGATGTCAAATGTTTGCACCATTGCCTGGGTCCACGGCCTCGTACAGGGCGTCGGTTTCCGCTACAGCACCCAGCGCGAAGCTCTTCAGCTCGGGCTGACGGGGTATGCGCGTAACAGGGATGATGGCAGCGTGGAGGTAGTCGCCTGCGGTGATGCGGATAAGGTTGAGAAGCTGGTGGCGTGGCTAAAAGCGGGCGGACCGCGAAGCGCGCGGGTTGATAAGGTTTTAACGGAACCGCATCAACCCGGCCGGGAATACGCTGACTTCAGTATTCGCTATTAAATGCATTTTACCGGTTTTGGCAGGCCGGCAATTTTTGTCGCCTGTTTAGCCGGGCCTTTCGGAAACAGGCGATACAGATAACGGCTGTTGCCTTTCTCTTCGCCAAACTTATTCGCCATGGCTTTGACCAGCATGCGGATCGCCGGCGACGTGTTGAATTCAAGGTAAAACTCGCGCACAAAGCGCACCACTTCCCAGTGCTCCGGGGAGAGGCTAATCCCTTCGTTTTCCGCAATTTTCTCCGCCAGCGCTTCGCTCCACTGGCGGCTCTCTTTCAGATAACCGTCGTTATCGGTTTCGATCTCTTTGCCTTCAAAACTCAACATAATCATTCACGCGTTAGTCAAAAACCGCATCAGTTTACCAAAAAAACAAAGCCCCGCATAAGCGGGGCCATGTTCACAGCACGGTGGGTTAATCGCGGCTGGCGAAGCCCAGGATGCTCAGCAGGCTGACGAAGATGTTGTACAGCGACACGTACAGGCTCACGGTGGCGCGGATGTAATTGGTCTCACCGCCGTGAATGATGTTGCTGGTTTCATACAGGATTGCGCCGGATGAAATCAGGATGAACACCGCGCTGATTGCCAGATGCAGAGCAGGCAATTGCAGGAAGATGTTCGCCAGCATACCGACCAGCACAATCACGATACCCGCCATCAGCATACCGCCGAGGAAGGACATGTCCTTACGGGTGGTCAGCACGTAGGCCGAGCAGCAGAAGAACACCAGCGCGGTGCCGCCCAGCGCCATCCCGATCACGTCGCCCATTCCGGCAGACAGATAGGCGTTCAGGATTGGCCCCAGGATGTAGCCCAGGAAGCCCGTAAAGGCGAACGCGGAAAGAATACCCACCGGCTTATCCGCAGTTTTATAGGTCAGGAACATCAGACCATACATACCCACCAGCGTCAGGATCAGGCCCGGAGAAGGCAGCATCAGCACGGTGCTGGCCGTCGCGGTGATGGCTGAAAACGCCAGCGTCAGGCTGAGCATGAAATAGGTATTGCGCAGCACCTTATGGGTGCTGAGTAGCGATGTGCGGTCGCGTGAAGAAGAAATTATACGATCCATGAGTCACTCTCTTATGACAGATGTAATTAGCGCAAAGAATAAGAAACGGCGCGGCAGACGCAAAGTGGTTTTACCCATCTTTACTCAACCCCTTAGGGATTATGCTGGTTTTTTCTTCTGAGAAAGCACTTGAATTCAGAATGAAGTGCGGTTTGCAAAGCGGATGCAGATCAACCTCTTATAGGTTACTGAAAAATATTGCGTTATTTCCCTAAGGCCGCTAAGAGTTATTTCCGGATCGTCATAAAAACAGACAATAAGGCGAAGGAAATGAAACCACAAACACGCACGCACTTTACGCTCTCTTTGTTAACCGCGGGGATCCTGTGCGCCAGCACGGCAACCTGGGCGGCTAACGTGCCGGCAGGAACCCAGCTGGCAGAGAAGCAGGAACTGGTCAGGAACAACGGCAGTGAACCCGCCTCGCTCGACCCGCATAAAGTCGAAAGCGATGTCGAATTTAATATTATCAGCGATTTATTCGACGGGCTGGTCAGCGTCTCTCCAACAGGTGAAATCCAGCCGCGCCTGGCGGAGAAATGGGAAAATAAAGATAACACCGTCTGGACCTTTCATTTGCGTCCGGGCATCACCTGGAGCGATGGAACCCCCATCACCGCAGAAGATATCGTCTGGAGCTGGCAGCGGCTGGTCGACCCGAAAACCGTTTCACCGTATGCCAGCTATCCCGGCAGCATGCGTATCGTTAACGGCACCGATATCGCAGAAGGCAAAAAAGCCCCCGAGTCGCTGGGCGTGAAAGCCATCAATGACGCCACGCTGGAAGTTACGCTCACGCAGCCAAATGCCGCTTTCCTGGCGATGCTGGCTCATCCGTCTCTGGTGCCGATAGATAAAGTCCTGGTCGGTCGTTTCGGTGAGAAGTGGACTAAACCGGAGCACTTCGTCAGCAGCGGGGCCTATACGCTGTCACAGTGGGTGGTTAACGAACGCATCGTGGCGGTGCGGAACCCACATTACTGGGATAACGCACATACCGTCATCAACAAGGTGACCTATCTGCCCATCTCCTCTGAAGCCGCAGACGTTAACCGCTACAAAGCGGGGGAAATCGACATTGTTTACACGGTGCCGATCAACCAGTTTGCTCAGCTGAAGAAAACGCTGGGGAGCGAGCTGGACGTTTCACCGCAGCTTGCCACCTATTATTATCAGTTCAATACCACCCGGCCGCCGTTCAACGACGCCCGCGTGCGCAGGGCGCTGAACCTGGCGCTGGATAAAGACATTATCGCCGGGAAAGTGTTAGGGCAGGGGCAGCGCCCGGCATGGCTGATCAGCCAGCCGGACATTGGCGGCGTCAAGCTACAGACCCCGGATTACGCCAGCTGGTCGATGGATAAACGCATTGCCGAGGCGAAAAAGCTGCTGGCCGAAGCCGGATTTAACGATAGCCATCCGCTCAGCTTTAATCTCCTCTATAACACCTCGGAATCGCACCAGCGCATTGCGATTGCCGCCAGCTCAATGTGGAAGAAGAACCTCGGCGTGGAGGCGAAGCTGCAAAATCAGGAGTGGAAAACCATGCTTGATACCATGCACACCCACAACTTTGACGCGGTGCGCTACGCCTGGATTGCCGATTACGACGATGCGGCAACCTTCCTGAACACCTTCCGTACCGGGGACAGCCAAAACACCACTCAGTACAGCAATCCGGACTACGATCGGGCTCTGGTGAATGCGGCGAAATCGAAAACGGCTCAGGAGCGCGGTAAGTTCTACCAGCAGGCAGAAGATCTGCTGGGACGTGACGTACCGGCGATCCCTGTCTATCACTACGTGCGCACGCACCTGGTGAAACCGTGGGTAGGGGGATTCACGCCGGACAAGCTTGGGTACTACTACACCAAAGATATGTACATCAAAAAGCACTCGCGCTAAGCTGGGGATAGTATGCTGCCAAAATGGCCAATCTGTCGTCAATTCAACCGATTAAACGCATTTTGGCTATTTTTAAAGCGAACGAATGCCCGCACTCTTTACAGCGCGCGGTGAGGTGTTTATAGTTCGCCTCACTTAGGAAGCGTGGCCGAGCGGTTGAAGGCACCGGTCTTGAAAACCGGCGACCCGAAAGGGTTCTAGAGTTCGAATCTCTACGCTTCCGCCAAATTCGAAAACCCTGTGATAGCAATATCGCAGGGTTTTTTGCTTTTGCGCCTGGTCTCTGCCATGCCACCCATGCTGTAGCTGATCGTTATCCCGTCGTCGGTCTTGTAGACCTGAGCTTTTACGCACCAGGTGTTCCCGATGTTCGCTGGGGTCAACACCTCTTCGGGCACGCCCGTGGCTGATATCTGTCCGGCTTTCAGGAGGATCAGCCGCTGGCAGAAATTGGCCGCAAGACTGAGATCGTGCAGCGCAACCACGACGGTAAGCGGCAGGCGCGAAATCAGCCGCATCAGCTCCAGCTGGTGCTGTATGTCCAGGTGGTTTGTCGGCTCATCGAGCAGCAGCACCTGCGGCTGCTGTGCCAGCGCGCGGGCAATCTGGCTTCGCTGACGTTCCCCGCCGGACAAATGCTGCCAGCGCCGCTGGCGTAATCCGCCCAGCTGCATCAGGCTTATCGCCTCTTCAACCGCCTCATCATCCTCGCGTGTGCTTCTTTGAAACGCCTTTCGGTAAGGGGTACGTCCCAGCCGTACGATTTCTTCGACGGTCAGTTCCCCATCGACTTCAGCATGTTGCGGGACAAACGCCATGTGCTGCGCACGTTTTTTCAGCGGCAACATGTCAAGCGTCGTGCCATTAAGCGCAACACATTCGCTCAGTCGCGGAAACAGCCCGGCAAGACAGCGCAGCAGCGTAGACTTGCCCGAGCCGTTTGGTCCTAACAGGCCGACAATCTGCCCGGATGACAGTTTGAGATCGATCTCCTTAAGCACCGTCTGCGCTTGTCGGGTTACGGTTAACCCGGCCACGGTAATATTCATCTATGCTCCTTCCGGTTCTGATAAAGCAACGCCATAAAAACGGGGGCACCCACCAGCGCAGTCACCACACCGATGGGCAGCACCTGGTGCACAATCAGCGTGCGCGACACGATATCGGCCAGGATCATAAAGTGTGCGCCGATAAGAAACGTCAGCGGGAGCGTGCGCCGATGGCCCGGACCGCTCAGCATGCGCGTCACATGGGGAATGACCAGCCCCATAAAGCCGACTGCACCAATAGCGCTCACAAGCGTTGCGGTAACGACGGCACAGGTCAGCAACAAAAGAATACGCACGGCGGTGACCGGTATGCCCAGCGTTGTAGAGACCTCATCCCCGAAGGTAAAGGTGTCCAGCGCACGCGAAAAGAGAAGTACCACCAGTAAACCCGCAAGCGTCACGGCCAGGGCCAGCAGCGCGTCCGGCCAGCGCACGCCGCTCAGGCTACCCATTAACCAGAACATAACGCTGCGGGATTGCTCGGCATTCGCGGAGGTGCTGACGATATAAGCGGTCATAGCGTTGAAGAGCTGGGTGCCCGCAATGCCGGCCAGCAAAATGCGCGACGGGCTTTCACTCATGCCGTTGGTAATCAGCATGATGAGCGCAAAGGCGGCGCAGGCACCCACAAACGCACCGCTGCTCACGCCAATCACGCTTCCTCCGATGCCGAGAAGCATCACGCAGACGGCCCCCAGCGAGGCGCCCGCGGAAATGCCCAGCAGATAAGGTTCCGCCAGGGGATTACGCAGGATCGACTGTAACACCAGCCCGCACAGCGCCAGGCCGCCGCCGCTGCACGCAGCCATCAGCGCCCGGCTCATGCGGTACTGCCAGACGATGCCTTCCTCTGGCTGCGGCAGATCGTATGATGTCAATCCCAGGCCGTTGAGGATCGCTTTTCCGGTAATGGCATACGATACCGGCATATCGCCGATACTCGCGGCAAAAACCAACATCAGCGGCAGCGCCAGGAGGCCTGTCGCCAGTAACCCCTGCTGGCGGCGGTCAGTGAAGAAATGACGCATTATTCGTCCTGAAATGAAGCCAGCCGATCGCTGATAAGCTCAACCGCATCGACGTTACGCATTGAAGGGTTTAACGACATTGCCGGCACCACAATAATGTGATTGTTCCTGACCGCAGGCAGGTTCTTTGTCACCGGGTCACTTCGCAGGAACGCCTGTTTTACCGCAACGTCATCGGCAGGGTAGAGCCTGCGGGACATCTCTGCGATGACAATCACGTCCGGCTGCGATTGGGCAATATGTTCCCACGTTACGGCAGGCCATTCGTCGTGGGAGTCAATAATGTTCTTCAACCCCAGCGTACGGCTGATCCAGCCCGGCGCGCCATAATTTCCCGCCACCCAGGGATCGCCATTCAGACGGCTGCTGGAGAACCAGAAAACGACGCTAAGCGGTTTCGCAAAGACGCGCGCCCGGGCCTTTTCGATACGTGCCGTCAGGGCGCGGTTGAGCTGTTCACCCCGTGCGGAAACATCAAAAATCGTCGCCAGCTCTGTCACTTCCCGCGTGATTTCCGCCAGCGAAAACGGCGCGCTTCGTGCCCCGTCTGCGTTTGACGTTTCCGTCACCGCTTTATCCGTGCAGTCGGCAGGGGAGATCCACGTATTAATCCCCAGCGACGCAAACTGCTCACGTGTCCCCACTTCGCCCTGCGGACCAATGTGCCAGTGATACTGCGCGAGAACGAGCTCAGGCTTCTGTCCCACTACGGCTTCAAAGGATGGCGAGTTATCCGCAAGCCGGGGAAGGTGTTTCCCGGCCTCCGCCAGCGGAGCCGGAAGTTTGCCAAACCAGACCGACGTCGCGGCTATCTTTTTGTCCAGCCCCAGAGCGAGCAGTAATTCTGTTTCATGCTGACCTACGGTCACGACGCGCTGAGGAGCCTTCGCAAAGGCCTGCTTTATGCCGCAATTTTCAACCGTAAGGGGCCAGGAGGTCACTGCAAAAGCGGCAGGCGTAGTGGAAAGCAGCGACGCCAGTAATAACCCTTTTTTGAGAAACATAGAACGCAATCCAGTAATTGTTATGTTATAACATAATACAGGTATTGTGATTGAGAGCAACCGCAGTTGCCCGCAATGAACTGCATAGCCGGAGAAAGGGGGCGTTTGAGGAATTTAACGGGCAGATCGGGTCACAGCTTCTGATCGACAATCGCCGATTTCACCCGGGACATCGCCAGAATGTTTTTAGCGCGCATATTTAATTTTTCGAGGATCTTCACGCGGTAGGTGCTGGTCGTTTTTTGTGACAGTTGCAGCTTTTTCGCAATTTCATGGTTTTCCAGATGAAAAAGCTTCAGCACGTCATACTCGCGTCGCGTAAACGAGTGCGTTCTGAGCGCCCGATAAAATCGCATCAGTTGCTGAAAAGGATGAACGCTAAAATGCATTGATGAATAGATAATATTGTCGATTCTCACCGCGCGATTCGCTTCTATCTCATGCATCAGGACAATGTAATCACGCCTGATTTTTTTGACCTGCTGGATAGTGCTATTGCGTAACGTATCCTGTTCAATCGCAATGATAAAATCCAGCGTCGGATCGACCTCATCAAGATCGTGAATATCTTTCTTATCGCGAATTAAATGGGTCGATGTCATGGCGCTTGAGACCCCGCGGCACAGGTAATAGTTATCACTGATAAAAATAAAATTCATAATTGCCGTTGAATAAAGTCATGGGGACTCACTTATCGCAGTGAGGCTGGGTTAACGGGTGTTGTATGAAAAAAAGTCTAAATCACACCCGGTAAAACTGATAAAATTAATGAATGTAAAAATAAATGTTTACATTTTAGCCAGTCGATGATGAAGAAATCATCTGGGCGGAAGGGAACGACGCAAGATGCTCAAGGTAATGCAATTTCCTGCTTTACATCATGCTCAGAGATGTTTATAGTGCGCCTCACTTTGGAAGCGTGGCCGAGCGGTTGAAGGCACCGGTCTTGAAAACCGGCGACCCGAAAGGGTTCTAGAGTTCGAATCTCTACGCTTCCGCCAAATTCAGAAACCCTGCGATAGCAATATCGCAGGGTTTTTTCGTTATTCCAGCCCCAGCGTATACTGCGCGATTTTGAAGTAGATAATGAGCCCGGTACCGTCAATCAGCGTGGCGATAAACGGCGCGGAGACGACCGCCGGGTCGATTTTGCAGCGTTTCAGTACCATCGGGATCACCGACGAGACGATGGCGCTCCACAGCGTAATGCAGACCAGCGTCAGGCTGACGATAAGCGTGATTTCCATCCCGATACCCATCATCCAGGCGCGAACGCAGCCCGCCAGACCCAGCGTGGCGGCAATCATCAACGACGTGCTCATCTCTTTGCGCAGCACGCGGCCCACATCGCGAAGGTGGACCTCACCCAGCGCCATGGCGCGCACCAGCGTGGAGGTGATCTGCGTTCCGCTGTTCCCGCCCGTGCCAATCAGCAGCGGAATAAAGAACGCCAGCGCAATGGCAGATTCCAGCGCCTCTTCAAAATGCTGGATCACCGAGCTGGTATACGCTTCCGCAACAAACAGCAGCAGCAGCCAGACGGAGCGCTTCTTCCACAGGCTGAAGGCGCTGGTTTCCAGGTAGGGTTTTTCCAGCGGCAGGGTCGCCCCCTGAAGCTGCGCATCTTCGGTGACGTCATCTTCCAGCAGGTGAGCGATTTCGCGCTCGGTGAGGCAGCCCACCAGCTTGCCGTGGGTGACCACCGGCACGACATCCGCACCCGCGTGCGCCAGCACCCCAGCGACATCCGTTCGCTCATCTTCCGGTTTGAGCTGAATAAAATCCGATATCATCAGTCGCTTAACTGGCTGCACGGTATCCGTGGCCTGCAATAATTTGCGAACGGCAATCAAACCCGCGAGGCGACCGTTATCCTCGATAAAAATATGTGAAGGAATATCATCGTCTTTTAATTTTTCGAAAAACTGCTCGCGTGCCAGAGCCACGCATAATGAAATATCGATAACAATAAAATCGGTATTCATATATTGCGCGATGGCGCTGTCATTAAAAGCCGGGTTTTGGTTGTGAATAGCGTAAGACATAGTAAATTCCCTTTGAATAATAAAATCTCTCAGGGGCGAGCAAGACAGGGCATGTCGAAAAGGAGATCCCCACGTCCTGGGTTCAGCACTGTACACCGTATCCCGTAAGGGAAGTTATACTGACAAAGCCTTGATTCGACAGTGCCTGTTTTACCCTGTGCCGGTTCTCTCGAACCCACCAGAGCGATAACGTGTATTTGTACAGGAGCCTCGCCATAACGAGATCGTTGTAAAACGTGAGGGATAATACGCTTATTTAAAACTGCTGCTGAGGAATTTTAATAATGTTTAAGAACGGTTTAAATGAATAGTATTAATCACATGTTGAGGTTTTATTTAACTGTTTTCTTTTTAAATGAAGAATTCATTTGTTACCGGAGAGAGTGAAATGGCATGGCTGGACACGCTGCTGGATCATTTTGCGCATTATCCGACGCATCTGTTCGCGCTGCTCGTTGTTATGGCGTTGAGTAAATCGACGGTGCTGGTCTCGTCGGTGCTGCCGCCCGCATCGGTCATGCTGATGGCGGGGATCGCCGTCAGCCAGTCGAGTCTGCATCCCGGCATGACGTGGCTGGCGGTGGTGATGGGCGCTACGGCAGGTTCGGTGCTGAATTACCATATCGGCCATCTGATGGGGCATACCCGGCTGGTGTCACGCCTCACCGCAAAACATGCCGATAAGTTTCTGCGGGTACAGCATCAGTTGCAAAAGAACGGCGTAGTCGCGCTGTTCACGTCGCGTTTCCTGGCGGTGCTGCGCTATATCGTGCCGCTGGCGGCCGGCATGCTCAGGATGAGCGCGATGAAGGTTTACGTCGTTAGCCTGCTGTCAGCCTGCGCATGGGCGGCGCTGTATGTCGGCATCGTCACCGGCATCAGCGTCTGAACGTATTCATCAGTTTGAGAAATGCTTCCCGAAAAAACGGTCACCAGTCTGTCACACTCAGCGTAACGATAAAAACGCATGAGGAAAAAGGGATGAGAAAAGCACTACTCGCTGTCGCCGTGGCAGGAACGCTTTCAGTGACGTTTGGGGCGCAGGCACAGGACGCGCCGGAAGGTTATCAGTTACAACAGGTGCTCATCATGAGCCGCCATAACCTGCGCGCGCCGCTCGCCAATAACGGCAGCGTGCTGGAGCAGTCCACGCCGAAGCAGTGGCCGGAATGGGACGTACCCGGTGGACAGCTGACCACCAAAGGCGGTGTGCTGGAAGTGTACATGGGCCACTATATGCGCGAGTGGCTGGCAGAGCAGGGGATGGTGAAGACGGGAGAGTGCCCGCCAGCGGATACCGTCTATGCCTACGCAAATAGCCTTCAGCGCACCGTGGCGACCGCGCAGTTCTTTATCACCGGCGCGTTCCCGGGGTGCGACGTTCCTGTGCATCATCAGGAAAAAATGGGCACCATGGACCCCACCTTCAATCCGGTCATTACCGATAACTCCCCTGCGTTTCGTGAGAAAGCGCTGAAGGCGATGGAGACGGAACGGCAGAAAATGCAGCTGGATGAAAGCTACAGGCTGCTGGAACAGCTGACAAACTACAGCGACTCGCCGTCCTGCAAGGAGAAAAACGTCTGCTCCCTGACGGAGGCAAAAGATACGTTCAGCGCCGACTATGAAAAAGAGCCGGGCGTATCGGGGCCGCTGAAGGTGGGTAACTCACTGGTGGATGCCTTCACCCTGCAATATTACGAAGGCTTCCCGGCCGATCGGGTGGCCTGGGGAGAGATCAAAACCGATCAGCAGTGGCGGGTGCTGTCGAAGCTGAAAAACGGCTATCAGGACTCGCTGTTTACCTCGACGGAGGTGGCGCAAAACGTGGCGAAACCGCTGGTGAAGTACATTGATAAAACGCTGGTGACCGAACAGGCAAACGCGCCCAGAATCACCCTGCTGGTGGGACATGACTCCAACATCGCCTCGATGCTGACCGCGCTGGACTTCAGGCCGTATCAGCTGCACGACCAGCAGGAACGCACCCCGATTGGCGGCAAAATTGTTTTCCAGCGCTGGCATGACAAAAACAGCAACCAGGAGCTGATGAAAATTGAGTATGTCTACCAGAGTTCAGCCCAGTTGCGGAACGCCAGCGTACTGTCGCTGCAATCCCCTGCTCAGCGCGTAACGCTGGAGCTGAAGGGGTGTCCGGTTGACGGAAACGGCTTCTGTCCGATTGATAAATTCAATGCGGTGATGAATAACGCGGCGAAATAGAAGAGACCCCCCGCGCGAGCGGGGGGATACGTTCAGACGTTTTTACGTTCGATGGTTTGCTCGCCCCAGAACAGCGAGTCTTTGTCGGTTTTTTCGAAGGCGCGAATCAGCACCTCATCGTTGCCTTCTTCCCAAATCTGCTCGGCCAGCTTTTCGTCATAATTGGCGACTTCAAAGATGGCTTCGGCAATCTCCGGAGAGGTATTGCGTAAACTTGCCCATTCGCCCACGTGATGAGCTTTGGATTCTTGAGTTGGCATACTTGTCCTCCTGTTGGGTTAGCCGTTCAGTTTTTTGGCAAGACCCGCGACGTATTCACCCTGGTAGCGGGCGATTGAAAGTTCTTCATTGCTTGGCTGACGTGAACCATCCCCACCGGCAATCGTTGTTGCGCCATAGGGCGTACCCCCACGGACCTGGGAGACATCAAACAGTTCCTGCGCGCCGTAGCCAATCGGCACAATGACCATCCCATGATGCGCAAGCGTTGTCCAGGTGGAAGTGATCGTCTGCTCCTGGCCGCCGCCCGTGCCGGTAGAGCTGAACACGCTGGCCAGCTTGCCGTACAGCGCGCCGGAGGCCCATAGCCCGCCAGTCTGGTCGAGGAAGGTGCGCATCTGGCCCGACATATTGCCGAAGCGGGTTGGGGTGCCGAAGATAATGGCATCGTAGTCCGCGAGTTCCTGCGGGGTGGCCACCGGGGCATTTTGTATTTTCCCGCCGGCTTTGGCGAAGGCTTCCGCCTGCATGGTTTCCGGTACGCGTTTAACCACGACCTCAACGCCGTCTACTCTGTTAGCGCCTTCTGCTACAGCGTGAGCCATGGTTTCAATGTGTCCATACATGGAATAATAGAGCACCAGAACTTTTGCCATTTTGCATCACTCCTCGTTGGTTTTTCTGACAGCGGATCGCTGCGTTACTTTAAAGATATGACATCACGGCCAGACTGCAAAAATGAACGGCATTTATTTGATATATAACAATATCTTCTGGATATGTGCTTTGTAGCAAAATGAAACAACTTTCGCAGCGCGGATTTTTCAAAATATAAGAACGGCTTATGAATAACCCGCGCAATATTTCATACGAAAGGCTGAGATCATGTTGCAGAATATTACCTCTCGCTTGCCGGATAGCCGCATTACACTAAGCTTAACTTCACGCGGCACAGATAAAGGCACTGTCCTTGAGCCGCGAGGTGAAAGAATCCTCTTTTACTGAATGCAATATGATGTCTAATGTTTCACACTCTGGAGGTTAGAGATGGCAAACCATCGTGGTGGTTCAGGTAATTTCGCTGAAGACCGTGAAAGAGCATCAGAAGCAGGTCGTAAAGGTGGCCAGTCCAGCGGGGGCAACTTCAAAAATGACCCTCAGCGCGCATCAGAGGCTGGTAAAAAAGGGGGTAAAAATAGCCACGGCAGCAACAAGTAGTAAGCCGGGTTAACTCTCTGCCGCCGGGTTTCCCGGCGGTTTTTTTATGTCTGTCACATTGAACTGTCGCCAAAGGCATCGCACACTACAGGATTGAATCTTCGTGCTGGTGTCTCATGTCCGTTTCCCGTTTTACCTTCTCCATAAAGCCTCAGGAAGCCATCCTGATCCTGATCACCATGTTCTGGGGCGGAACCTTTCTCGCCGTTCAGTACGCGGTCACGCTCAGCGATCCCTTTTTCTTCGTCGGGCTGCGCTTTGCAACGGCGGCCATTGCCGTGGCGCTTATCTCGCTGAAAACCCTGCGCGGGTTGACCCTGCGGGAGCTTAAAGCCGGCGTGGCCATTGGCGTGGCGATTGCCATGGGCTACAGCCTGCAAACGTGGGGACTACAGTCTATCTCCAGCAGCAAATCCGCCTTCATCACCGCCATGTACGTGCCGCTGGTGCCGCTATTGCAATGGCTGTGCCTCGGCAGGATCCCGGGCCTGATGTCGTGCATCGGCATCGTGCTGGCGTTCATCGGTCTGATTTTATTAGCCGGGCCGGAAAATAATCTGCTGGCGCTGGGGCCGGGGGAGATCATCACCCTGGTGGGGGCCGTTGCCATTGCGGCAGAAATTATTCTGATTAGCGCCTGGGCAGGAAAAGTGGACGTCAAGCGTGTGACGGTCGTGCAGCTTGCTACCGCGTCGCTGGTGGCGTTTGCGACAATGGTACCGGCGGGGGAGTCTGTCCCGCCGATGTCCACCGGACTGATCGTGGTGGCGCTGGGGCTGGGCATTTTCAGCGCCATTATTCAGGTCACCATGAACTGGGCGCAGCGCAGCGTGTCGCCGACGCGGGCGACGGTCATTTATACCGGTGAACCGGTGTGGGCGGGGATATTCGGGCGTATTGCCGGGGAGCGTCTGCCGCTGCTGGCGCTGTTGGGCGCGGCGTTTATTATCGCCGGGGTGCTGGTGAGCGAGTTGAAGTTAAAAAAACGACGTAAGGCGACTGCCGGATTGAGCGCTGAACAAGGGGCAGATAGCTAACAATGCGCATTCTGCCCGTTTAGCCCGGCGGCGCTTCGCTTGCACGGGCCTACAATTGGCATGTAGGCCGGATAAGCGTAGCGTCACCCGGCTATTTCAGGTTCAGGGGGTGATGGCTTTCCCTTGCGGTACATTCCTTTTCCGGCGGCAAAGCAGGGCGTTGAGCAGGATCGCGCCGAACGTCGCCGTGCCAATCCCGCCAACCGTAAATCCGCCCAGCGTCAGGGCGAAATCCCCCGCACCCAGCACCAGCGTCACCGCCACCATGATCAGGTTACCGTTCTGGCTCAGGTCAACATGGTTCTGCACCCAGATGCGAGCTCCCGCGACGGCAATCAGACCAAAGACCACAATCGAGGCGCCGCCAATGACGGGGGCCGGAATGGTGTGGATCAGCGCGCCGAATTTCGGTGAGAAGCCGAGCAGCATCGCCATGACCGCTGCCGCCACGAAGACCAGCGTGGAGTAGACTTTGGTCACGGCCATGACGCCGATATTTTCCGCGTAGGTCGTGACGCCGCTGCCGCCGACCGAGCCGGAGAGCATGGTCGCCAGACCGTCGCCCACAAACGCCCGTCCCATATACGGGTCCATATTGCGCCCGGTCATTCCCGCTACGGCTTTCAGGTGACCCAGGTTTTCAGCCACCAGAATCACCGCGACAGGCGCGATGAGCATCATCGCCTGAGCATTAAAGGTGGGCGAGGTCAGCTGGGGCATGCCGAACCAGGCGGCCTGATGAATCAACGTGAAATCGACCGGCTTGCCAAAACCGAACGCGTTCGTCAGCAGCGCGTAGATCAGACAGGCCGCAATCAGCCCGACCAGGATCAGCAGCCGCTGGATCATCCCGCGCGTAAAGACCGCCACCACGCCGATGCACAGCACCGTCATCACCGCCATCCAGCTTTCAAACGGCGAGCCGGAAACGCTCTTCACCGCTATCGGCGCCAGGTTCAGGCCAATCGCCATCACCACCGCCCCGGTGACGACGGGGGGCATCATCCGCTCGATCCAGCGCGTGCCGACTTTCATTACCACCAGACCGGTCAGGGTGTAGACCAGCCCGCAGGCGATAATGCCGCCGAGGGCCACGCTCAGGTTGGGGTTAATGCCCTGGCCGTTAAATCCGGTCGCTGCAATGACCACCCCCACGAAGGCGGCGCTGGAGCCCAGATAGCTGGGCACGCGCCCGCCGGTGACAAAAAAGAACAGCAGGGTACCGATACCCGACATCAAAATGGCGAGGTTAGGATCCAGCCCCATCAGCATGGGCATCAGCACCGTCGCGCCAAACATCGCGACCGCATGCTGTACGCCCATCACCATCGTCTGCCCGAGCGGGAGCCTTTCATCCGGCGCGACCACGCCTGCGTCTGTGGAGGTCGATTTCAACTGCCAGTGGGGAAGTCCGAACATGATCTGTCTCCTCATACGGGTTAACAGGCGGGTCGCATAAGCGCGTGGTAGCCGCGGTCGAACCACACCAGCCCTTGCGGCGCAGGGTGGCGAACAATGGACACAATGTCGCAGAACAGAATGTCGTGGGTGCCGACGCTAACCACCTGGCTGATGCGGCAGTCGAACGAGGCCAGCGCCGCCTCCAGACGCGGGCAGCCCGTCTCACCCGTCTCCCATTGCGCGGCGGCAAAGCGTTCCTCCATCGGGGTTTTGCCGCCAAAAAGAGTGGATAACGGCTCCTGTCCGGCGCTGAGCGTATTTACGCACAGGGTGCGGTTTTCGCTAAACGTCGGCCAGACGGACGCGCCGCGGTTGAGGCAAACCAGCAGCGTCGGCGGCGAATCGGTCACGCTGCATACCGCGCTGGCGGTAAAGCCCGCCATTCCCGCCGGGCCGTCGGTAGTGATGATATTGACCGCCGCACCGACGCAGGCCATGGCGTCGCGGAACGTTTGTTGGTCGGGTGTCGTCATGATGGCTCCTTACGCCAGCCCGCAGGCATCTTCGAAGGTCAGACGCGGTAAGCGTCCATAGACTTTGCTCATATCGCCATAGCCAATGTTGATCAGCAGGTTGCTTTTCAGCAGCGTGCCGGTGAAAAAGGCATCGTCGACCTTTTGCCGGTCAAAGCCGGACATCGGCCCGGTGTCCAGCCCCAGCGCGCGGCAGGCGAAAATCAGGTAGGCGGCCTGCATTGCGCTGTTGCGAAAGGCCGTTTCTTCGGCGTGTGCGGGGCTGGAGGTAAACCAGCGCTTTGCATCGGCGTGCGGAAACAGTTCGGGCAGGCGCTCATAGAATTCGCTATCCCAGGCGACAATCGCCGTGACCGGGGCAGTGAGCGTTTTTTCCAGGTTGCCGCTGGAGAGCGCCGGGCGCAGCTTCGCTTTTCCCTCAGCGCTTCGCACAAAGACAATGCGCGCCGGTGAGCAATTGGCAGACGTTGGGCCCCATTTCATCAGGTCATATATCTCGCGCAGCGTCTCGTCGCTGACCGGTATATCCAGCCAGCCGTTATGGGTGCGCGCGCCGGTAAACAGCGTTTCCAGCGCGGCGGGCGTAATGGCTTCGCTCATTAAAACTCCTTACAAAGCGGGTTCAGGGCTGTGCAGCAGGCTGGCAAGCCCGTTCAGCAGCAGGGTGTTAAAGGTGTCCGGCTCGGTCACGTTGCAGGCATGCCCGCCCTGGCGCATAACCGTTTTACGGGCATGCGGAAGGGCGGTGTGCAGTTCAGCAGAGCAGACGGACGGCACCAGCAGATCGTCGATGGAACAGATAATCTGCACGGGGCAGCGAACGCGTGCAGCGTGGCGGCTAAAATCGGCCTGTTTCAGCGCATGCAGCCGGCGCAGCAGGTTGGCTTTGCCCTGAAAATGGGCCAGCGCCAGCGCTTCTTCGGCCTCCAGGCGCGGGGCGCGGGCGGCCATCCAGTCTGCCGGGTAGAGGAATAGCGGCTGCGCCTCGACCCATGCCTGCGCGCCACCCGCATGCAGCAGGCGTTCGCGGACGTCAAAACAGCGGCGGGTATGGGCATTGAGGGTCAGCCAGCCGTTGACGCAGACCAGCGCGGTAAGGGCATCGTGCTTATCGATGGCCAGCCGCAGGCCCACCAATGCCCCCAGCGCGTGGCCCACCACGCAGTAACGGGCGAACCCGGCCCCGGCTAACGCCAGCGCAAGCTCGTCGGCCATCTGCGCCAGGGTGTAGTCTTCCGGCAGGGTATCCGGGTTATTTCCCGTGCCCCGCTGGTCATAGCACACCACCTGATACTCTTGCCCCAGCACGGCGAGCTGGGGCAGCCAGTAGCTCCCGCTGCCGCCGAGCCCGGCAATCAGCACCACCACGGGTGCGCCCTCGAAGGGGGGCGGTGAAATGGACAGTTTCATGGCCGCCTCACTGTGCAATGTGCGCCACTGTGGCGATTTCAACCAGCGCGTCCGGCTTCACCAGCCCGCACTGAATACAAAACCGCGCCGGTTTATCCCCGGGGAAAAACTCCGCGTAGATTTCGTTAATCGCGGCGTAGTTTTTCCAGTCGGTGATAAAGATGCTGTTGAAAGTCACGTCCTCCATGGTGCCACCCGCCGTTTCGATCACGGTTTTGATCGTCTCCAGCACGTGGCGGGTTTGCGCCTTTGGGTCGTTGATAAACACCACGTTGTTGTCTTTATCAAACGGCAGCGTGCCTGAGACATACACCACGCCGTCGGCGAGGGTGCCGGGAACGAACGGGGCAATCGGAGTGCTGGTGCCCGGCGGAATAATCACGGATTTCGGCATAGCGGTTCTCCTCAGGCGATACGGGCGAGCGGGGGATCCAGCGCGTCGCAGAAATCATTGACGTTACTGACCCAGCCAAAAAAGGTTTCGATATTGAACAGGGCGGCTTTCTGGGCGAAATCTGGCCCGGCCTGGTGGGTAGCGTCTTCCAGCACCACGCCAAAATACTCGAGGAAAAAGCCGTCGCGCAGGGTCGACTCCACGCACACGTTGGTGGCAATGCCCGTAAAGACCAGATGACGAATGCCCCGGCTGCGCAGCAGGCTGTCGAGCGGGGTATTGAAAAAGCCGCTGTAACGCGGTTTCGGCAGCACGATATCGCCAGCTTCCGGTACCAGCTCATCCACCAGCTGATAATCCCAGCCGCCTTTCGCCAGCAGCGTGCCCTGGAGTTCAGGCCGTTTGCGCATGGTTTTCAGGGCGTTGGATTTGTGAAAGTTGGGTGAGCCGGGGCCGCCGGCTTCGACGTACTGGTCGTCCCAGCCGTTCTGGAACCAGACGATGAGCATGCCCGCAGCGCGCGCGGCGTGAACGGCGGTTTTGATGTTCTCGATCACCGGCCGCGTGGCGGAGACGTCAAACCCCGCCAGATCGAGATAACCGCCTTTGCTGGCGTAGGCGTTTTGCATGTCCACCACGATCAGCGCGCTCTGCTGCGGCGCAAAGGTGATGGCTTCCGGGCGAGCGTTTAACGTCGTCATTACGCCACCTCCTTCGTGACGGCAGGGATATGGGCGCGGCACTGCATCAGCGGCTGAATGCGCTCGCCGAAGGTTTCCACGCCGCTAAGAAAATCATCGAAGGTCAGCAGCACGCCTTCCGCGCCGGGCACGGCAGCCACTTCGTCGAGCATTCTGGCGACGCTGGCATACGAGCCCACAAGGGTGCCCATGTTGATATTGACGGCAGAGGTCGGGTCGGCCATCTGGCGCACGTTGGTGTCTGCGCCGGAACGGGTGTCTTTCTGACTCTGCTCGGTAAGCCAGCTCAGGGCGTCGTCGTCAGCGCCGTCCTTGTACCGCTCCCATTTGGCGCGTGCGGCGTCGTCGGTTTCGTCGGCAATGACCATGAACAGCACGTACGAGCCCACGTCGCGCCCGGTTTTGTCGGCGGCCTCTTTCATGCGCGCGGCGGTCGGGGCGAAGGCGGCAGGGGTGTTAACGCCTTTGCCGAAGCAGAAGTTGAAGTCAGCATATTTCGCGGAGAATTCCATCCCCGCGTCGCTCTGCCCGGCGCAGATCACCTTCATCGGCACCGACGGCTGCGGACTGACGCGGCAGTCGTTCATGGTGAAGAAGTCGCCTTTGAAGTCGCTTTTGCCGGTGCCCCACAGGTCGCGCAGCACCTGTACGTATTCGGTCAGGTAGTCGTAGCGGCGGGAGAAGTAATCATCCCCCGGCCAGAGCCCCATCTGCTCGTACTCCGGCTTTTGCCAGCCGGTGACCAGGTTAACGCCAAAGCGTCCGCCGGAAATGGAGTCAATGGTGGAGGCCATCCGCGCCACGATCGCCGGGGGCAGGGTGAGAGTGGCGGCGGTGGCGTAAATCTGGATGCGGGAGGTTACCGCCGCCAGGCCCGCCATCAGGGTAAAAGACTCCAGGTTGTGGTCCCAGAATTCGGTCTTGCCGCCGAAACCGCGCAGCTTAATCATCGAGAGCGCAAAATCGAAATGGTAGTGTTCCGCCTTCTGCACGATAGCTTTGTTCAGCTCAAAGGTCGGCATGTACTGCGGGGCAGTGGTCGAGATAAGCCAGCCGTTGTTGCCGATCGGTACAAATACGCCAATTTTCATCACGAACCTCTCTTCATTACGTCGCAGGTGTAACGGCGTTTTTGCAAAGGGAGTGCCAGTTTTGAAATCTGCTTTGTTATTAATACGTTAACATTGGTTGATTAACTGGGTGCTAAAAATGTGGACTGACTGGTCAAAAACATTGCACAGAAAACAGGCGCTCATGCGCGATGGGAGTGCAGAAGGTCGTGGCGAGGCGGGGGTTTTGCTATGCTGAGCGCAGGAAAGAAAATGGAGAGCGGAAATGACACAAGGCGCAGTGAAAACACCCGGAAAACGTTCGCAGGCGGTGAGCGCCAAGAAACAGGCGATCCTCAGCGCCGCGCTGGAGACCTTTTCGCAGTTTGGTATTCACGGGACGCGTCTTGAACAGGTGGCTGAGCAAGCCGGGGTCTCCAAGACCAATCTGCTCTACTACTACCCGTCGAAAGAGGCGCTGTATGTGGCGGTGATGCAGCAGATCCTCGATATCTGGCTCGCGCCGCTCAAGGCATTTCGCGAAGAGCTGGCCCCGCTGGTGGCGATCGAGGAGTACATACGCCTGAAGCTGGAGGTGTCGCGTGATTATCCGCAGGCATCCAGGCTGTTCTGTCTGGAGATGTTACAGGGCGCGCCGCTGTTGCAGGCGGAACTGACCGGCGATTTAAAGCAGCTGGTGGACGATAAGTCGGCCATTATTGCCGGATGGGTCGCCAGCGGAAAGCTGGCACCGGTCGACCCGCAGCATCTGATCTTTATGATCTGGGCCGCTACCCAGCACTATGCTGACTTCGCGGCCCAGGTTGAGGCGGTGACCGGTAAAACGCTTCAGGATGAGGCATTTTTCCAGAGCACCCTCGAAAACGTGCAGCGGATGATTATCGAAGGGATCCGCGTGCGTTAATTGCCCGGCGGGAGAGGGCAGCTTAGGTCGCCCTCTTCACACTGCATCAGCGAGGCCAGAAACGCTTCACGCTCCACGGTTTTCTCCGCCAGACACTGGTTCACAATCATTGGCTGAACGCTCCCGCCTTCCGTGCCCGAACCGATAAACGCGCAGTCCGCGTCGCGCAGGCTAATCCACGACTGCTGCGCTTTTTTCAGCAGGTCGCGCTGGGGTGCTGCCGCCCGCTTGATGGCGGCCTGATACGTCTCGTTAAGCTTTTTATCGGCGGCCTGATACTGCTGCGCGCTACAGGTGTTCAGTTCAAGCTGCGTAGTGGCGTTGTCGCACTCGTTGGCCAGCGCGCTGGTGCTGAGCAGCAGTACTGCCCCTGCGAGAAATACTCTTTTCATCATCCCCTCCATGTAAAAAAGCCGGATGCGCTGTGCTTATCCGGCCTGCGGTTATTGTGTAGCCCCGGTAAGCGTAGCGCCACCGGGGAGTTTACACGATTATCCGATTGTCATCAGGCTGGCGTTACCGCCCGCTGCCGCCGTGTTGACGCTGAGAGAACGTTCAACGTACAGGCGCTCCAGCAGCAGGTTGGTTTCCCCGCGGGCGAAGCCCTGCACCGAAACAATCGCGCCGCTGCGGGCCGCGACCTGCTCGCACAGTTCGCGCAGCTGGTCGGAATCACCGTGGTAGATCACCGCGTCAAACGGCTGGGTCAACAGGGCGTCAGCCTTGGCAAAGCGAATGCGCGCCGAGACCGCTTTTGGCAGCTGTTTGGCGAGGTCGCGATGCAGGTCATCTTCCGGCCACAGCACCTCACAGCCCGTTGCCGTCGCGGCAGCCAGCTGCACCAGCGCGTCCTGCTCGTTATCCGCCACGCACAGCACGCGCTCGCGCGGCATCAGCGTCCAGGTGTTGCGCTCGCCGGTAGGGCCCGGCAGCAGACGCTGCGTACCGGCCTGCGCCAGCTCGCCGTACTGCTGCGCAATCGCACGCAGTTCAGGACGGTTATCAGCCCACTTAATCAGCGCGTCCAGCGGCTGGGTCAGCACGGCTTTCACCTGCGCATCCACCGGGTATTCAGCGTCCTGACGCGCCAGCGTCACGCCGAGCGCATTTTCCGGACGGTTCGCCAGCAGACGGTACAGATAGAGCGGACCGCCCGCTTTCGGACCCGTACCGGAAAGACCTTCGCCGCCGAACGGCTGTACGCCCACGACTGCGCCAACCATGTTACGGTTGACGTACAGGTTGCCCACTTTGGCATTGCCGGTTACCTGGGCAATGGTTTCGTCGATACGGGTATGCACGCCGAGCGTCAGGCCGTAACCCGAAGCGTTAATCTGATCGATAAGCGCGTTGAGGTTGTTACGGCTGTAGCGCACCACGTGCAGCACCGGACCGAAGACCTCTTTTTTCAGCTCGTCGAAGCTTGCCAGCTCGATAAGCGTAGGCGGCACGAAGGTGCCGGTCTGCCACTCGCGGGCATCTTCACCGTTCTCGCGCACCGCCTGGAACACCGGACGGCCTTTGGCACGCATGGTCTGAATGTGGTTTTCAATGTTGGCTTTGGCTTCCGCGTCGATCACCGGCCCGATGTCGGTGGTGAGACGGCCCGGGTTGCCCATGCGGCATTCCGCCATCGCGCCGCGCAGCATCTTTAGGGTGTGGTCAGCCACGTCATCCTGTAAGCACAGCACGCGCAGGGCGGAACAGCGCTGGCCTGCGCTGTCGAAGGCGGAGGCCAGCACGTCAACAACCACCTGTTCGGTCAGCGCCGAGGAGTCCACGATCATGGCGTTCATGCCGCCAGTTTCGGCGATCAGCGGCGTCGGACGGCCCTGTGCATCCAGACGGGTAGCAATGTTGCGTTGCAGCAGGGAGGCCACTTCGGTCGACCCGGTAAACATCACGCCGCGCACGCGGTTATCGGAGGTCAGTTTGGCACCCACCGTTTCACCGCGCCCTGGCAGCAGTTGCACCACGCCCGCCGGTACGCCGGCTTCCAGCAGAATGTTAATGCCCTGAGCGGCAATCAGCGGGGTTTGCTCCGCCGGTTTCGCCAGCACGCTGTTGCCTGCGGCAAGGGCCGCGGCAATCTGGCCAGTGAAGATCGCCAGCGGGAAGTTCCACGGGCTGATACAGACCACCGGACCGAGCGGGCGGTGCGTTTCGTTGTCGAAATCATCGCGCACCTGACCGGCGTAGTAGTGCAGGAAGTCGACCGCCTCACGCACCTCGGCGATGGCGTTGCTGAAGGTTTTCCCCGCCTCACGCACCAGAATGCCGATGAGCTGCTGCATCTGATCTTCCATCAGCACCGCAGCACGTTCCAGAATGGCGGCACGCTCCTGCGGCGGGGTGGCAAACCAGATTGGCGCGTTATTCACCGCGCTCTCCAGCGCCTGATCCACTTCCGCTTCCGTGGCTTCGCGCACGTAGCCGACGATATCCTTCGGCTCTGCCGGGTTGATCACCGGCTGCATTTCACCGTCCTCAACGGACTGCTCAAGGATCGGTTTGGCCTGCCATTTCTGCAATGCGCTGTTGAGCAGAGCAGAAGAGAGCGACGCCAGGCGGTGTTCGTTCGCCAGATCCAGGCCCGCCGAGTTGACGCGGCCCGCGCCGTACAGCTCGCGCGGCAGGGCAATTTTCGGATGCGGCAGACCAATCTGGCCTTCCTGCGCCGCCAGCTTCTCTACGGCCTGTACCGGATCGGCCACCAGTTCGTCGAGCGGTAGCGTGGTGTCGGCAATCCGGTTAACGAAGGAGGTGTTCGCCCCGTTCTCCAGCAGACGACGCACCAGGTACGCCAGCAGGGTTTCGTGGGTGCCCACCGGGGCATAGATACGGCACGGACGGTTCAGCTTGCCGTCGGCCACTTTCCCGGTCACCTGTTCATACAGCGGCTCACCCATCCCGTGCAGGCACTGGAACTCGTACTGGCCCGGATAGTAGTTTTGCCCCGCCAGGCTGTAAATGGCCGCCAGGGTGTGGGCGTTGTGGGTGGCGAACTGCGGATAAATCAGGTTCGGCACGCCGAGCAGTTTTTTAGCACAGGCGAGGTAAGAGACGTCGGTGTACACCTTGCGGGTATAGACCGGATAACCTTCCAGCCCTTCCATCTGGGCGCGTTTGATTTCGCTGTCCCAGTAGGCGCCTTTCACCAGGCGGATCATCAGGCGGCGACGGCTGCGGCTGGCCAGATCAATCAGGTAATCAATGACGAACGGACAGCGTTTCTGGTAGGCCTGGATAACGAAACCAATCCCGTTCCAGCCCGCCAGCTCCGGCTCGAAGCACAGTTTTTCCAGCAGATCGAGGGAGATCTCCAGACGGTCAGCCTCTTCGGCGTCGATGTTGATGCCGATGTCGTACTGACGCGCCAGCAGGGTCAGGGATTTCAGGCGCGGATAGAGTTCTTCCATCACCCGGTCATACTGCGCACGGCTGTAGCGCGGGTGCAGGGCAGAAAGCTTGATAGAGATGCCCGGACCTTCATAAATACCGCGGCCGTTAGACGCTTTACCGATGGCGTGGATCGCCTGCTGGTAAGAGACCATGTAGGCCTGCGCGTCGGCGGCGGTCAGCGCCGCTTCACCCAGCATGTCGTAGGAGTAGCGGAAACCTTTGTCCTCCAGCTTGCGGGCGTTCGCCAGCGCTTCAGCAATGGTCTCCCCGGTGACGAACTGCTCGCCCATCAGGCGCATCGCCATGTCCACGCCCTTGCGGATCAGCGGCTCGCCGCGCTTGCCGATAATGCGGTTCAGCGAGCGTGACAGGTTGGCTTCATTATGGGTAGAAACCAGCTTGCCGGTAAACAGCAGGCCCCAGGTGGCGGCGTTAACGAACAGCGACGGGCTGCGGCCAATGTGGGACTGCCAGTTGCCGTTGCTGATTTTGTCGCGGATCAGCGCGTCGCGGGTGGCTTTATCCGGAATACGCAGCAGCGCTTCTGCCAGACACATCAGCGCCACGCCTTCCTGAGAAGAGAGAGAGAACTCCTGCAACAGGCCCTGCACCATGCCGGCGCGTCCGCTGGCGGTTTTCTGGTTACGTAGCCTGTCGGCGAGCTGATACGCCAGGCTGTGCGCCTGAGCGGCCACGGCTTCCGGCAGGCGTGCCTGCTCCAGCAGCATCGGAACGGCGTCGGTTTCGGCACGGCGGTAAGCGCCGGTAATGGCGGCACGGCTGACGGACTGCGGCAGGATCTGCTCGGCGAAGTCGAGGAAGGGCTGGTGGTTCTCTTCAACGGCCGTTACGGCCTCTTCGCTTTCGTTCGCTGCGCCCGCCAGCAGGGCAGGCAGCTCCGGCAGACCTTCTTCACTCTCCAGTCTTTCCAGATAGTTAAAAATCGCCTGCTTGATTAACCAGTGCGGTGTGCGGTCGATGCGGGTCGCAGCGGTTTTAATCCGTTCGCGGGTAGCGTCATCCAGCTTAACCCCCATGGTGGTCATCCCCATGCCAAAACTCCTGTTGTTCTGTAATAGCGTTCTGTTGATAGCGTGAAATATCCACCATGTTGCAACTTTGTGCAACCGTGTTAAATGTGACCTGGGCTGCAAGCTGGAAAATGAATGGATTGTTAACGATTAGTTAGCTGAGAAAAAGAACGCGCAGCGGTTTACGAAGCCAGTTTTTATGCGGTGCTTAACACTTTTTAAAGGTGCAACCCGTAAAAGCGTGAGCGAGTGCAACCTATAGGAAAGACGTATAAAACCAGGGATGAAATTCATGTAAATGCAGTGTTAAATCGTTTGTCAGTGGGAAGCGTATACGGCAGGATAGCGCGCCCAACGGAAACACATACACACATCACTACGTTCCGGTGATGACATAACAAGGCAACCCGGACGGTTGTCGCTCGACATTTTGGAGAATTTGAATGGCTATTAGCACACCGATGCTGGTGACATTTCTCGTTTATATTTTTGGCATGATCCTGATAGGGTTTTTGGCATGGCGTTCCACTAAAAACTTTGACGACTACATCCTTGGCGGGCGCAGCTTAGGCCCAATGGTCACCGCGCTCTCTGCGGGCGCATCCGACATGAGCGGCTGGCTGCTGATGGGGCTGCCGGGCGCGATTTTCATCTCCGGTATCTCCGAAAGCTGGATCGCCATCGGCCTGACCGTCGGCGCGTGGATCAACTGGAAGCTGGTGGCAGGCCGTCTGCGCGTGCATACCGAAGCCAACAACAACGCCCTGACGCTGCCGGACTACTTCACCGGGCGCTTTGAGGATAACAGCCGCGTTCTGCGTATTATCTCTGCGGTGGTGATCCTGTTGTTCTTCACCATCTACTGCGCCTCCGGCATCGTGGCGGGCGCCCGTCTGTTCGAAAGCACCTTCGGCATGAGCTACGAAACGGCGCTGTGGGCCGGTGCGGCGGCGACCATCCTTTATACCTTCGTGGGCGGGTTCCTGGCGGTAAGCTGGACCGACACCGTGCAGGCGAGCCTGATGATTTTTGCCCTGATCCTGACCCCGGTGATTGTCATTTTCACCGTCGGCGGCTTTGGCGAATCGCTGGAAGTGATCAAGCAGAAGAGCATTGAAAACGTCGATATGCTGAAAGGGCTGAACTTCGTGGCCATCGTCTCCCTGATGGGCTGGGGCCTGGGCTACTTCGGTCAGCCGCACATTCTGGCGCGCTTTATGGCGGCGGATTCTCACCACACCATCGTTCACGCGCGTCGCATCAGCATGACGTGGATGATCCTGTGTCTGGCGGGCGCGTGCGCGGTTGGCTTCTTCGGCATTGCGTACTTTAACAACAACCCGGCGCAGGCGGGCGCGGTGAACCAGAACGCCGAGCGCGTGTTCATCGAGCTGGCGCAGATCCTGTTCAACCCGTGGATTGCCGGTATCCTGCTCTCCGCGATCCTGGCGGCGGTGATGTCCACCCTGAGCTGCCAGCTGCTGGTGTGCTCCAGCGCCATTACGGAAGACCTGTACAAAGCATTCCTGCGTAAGGGCGCGAGCCAGAAAGAGCTGGTGTGGGTAGGGCGCTTTATGGTGCTGCTGGTGGCGCTGATTGCCATTGCGCTGGCGGCTAACCCGGAAAACCGCGTGCTGGGGCTGGTAAGCTACGCCTGGGCGGGCTTTGGCGCCGCGTTTGGTCCGGTGGTGCTGTTCTCCGTGCTGTGGTCACGCATGACCCGCAACGGCGCGCTGGCGGGGATGATCATCGGTGCGGTGACCGTCATCGTCTGGAAACAGTTCGCGTGGCTGGGCCTGTACGAAATCATCCCGGGCTTCATCTTCGGCAGCCTCGGTATCGTGGTGTTCAGCCTGCTGGGTAAAGCGCCGTCTGCCTCTATGCAGAAACGCTTTGCGGAAGCGGATGCGCACTATCACTCTGCACCGCCAACGAAGCTTCAGGCTGAGTAATTTTCCCCTCACCCTAACCCTCTCCCCAAAGGGGAGAGGGGACAGACCGTTCACCCGTTCGAGATGAGAATGATGATTAAAACAGGGTTGATGATGGCAGCATTAATGCTGCTGGCGGGATGTAACGCTCCCACGCAGCATGCGGCGGTGGAGACCTGCAAAGCGGATAACCAGATGCAGCAGACCACGCTCTATTTTGGCTTGAATCGCCCGGCAGGGGCGCAGATTACCGGCAGCGAGTGGCAGCAGTTTGTTGACAAGGACGTGACGCCGCGTTTTCGCGATGGCTTAACGGTGGTTGATGCCCGCGGGCAGTGGCTGGGTAACGACGGAAAAGTGGCGCGTGAACCCAGCAAAGCGTTAATGCTCATCCACGGTAAAGACGCGCAGAGCGAGAAGAACATCGAAGCGTTGCGCGGGATCTATAAGTCTCGTTTCGCGCAGGAATCGGTGATGCGGGTCGACCAGCCGGTGTGCGTACAGTTTTAATGAAAACGGCGGGAATTCCCGCCGTTGTTGTTTTGTAGGCCGGGTAAGCAAAGCGCCACCCGGCATTGCATCAGAGCACTAATCCCGCAAAGCTCGCCGACAGCAGGCTCACCAGCGTCGCACCGTATACCAGGCGCAGACCAAACCGCGACACCACGTTGCCCTGCTGCTCGTTCAGCCCCTTAATCGCTCCGGCGACGATGCCGATGGAGGCGAAGTTAGCGAACGACACCAGGAACACGGACAAAATACCCAGACCGCGCGGGGACATTTGATGGGCTATTTTTTGCAGCTCAATCATCGCCACAAATTCATTCGCCACCAGTTTCGTTGCCATAATACTCCCCGCGTTTAAGGCATCGCTCAGCGGAATACCGATAAGCCACGCCAGCGGATAAAATACGTAACCCAGGATCTGCTGGAAGCTCATGCCAAATACGCTGGAGAAAAGGGCGTTAACGGCGCTAATAATAGCGATAAAGCCAATCAGCATCGCCAGAATAATCATCGCCACCTTAAAGCCCGCCAGAATATATTCGCCCAGCATTTCAAAGAAGCTCTGGGATTCATGCAGCTTTTCCAGTTTGATATCGGGTTCGGCTTCCGGGCGGGCCGGGTTAATGACCGAAAGAATAATAAAGGTGCTGAACATGTTCAGGATCAGCGCTGCGACGACAAATTTAGCGTCGAGCATGGTCATGTAGGCGCCAACAATCGACAGCGAAACCGTCGACATCGCCGTTGCGGCCATCGTAAACAGGCGACGCGAGGAGAGATCGCCAAGCACGCCCTTATACGCAATGAAGTTTTCAGACTGACCGAGGATCAGCGAGCTCACCGCGTTGAAGGATTCCAGCTTGCCCATGCCGTTGAGCTTTGACAGGAGCGTTCCGATAACGCGAATAAAAATCGGCAGAATGCGCCAGTGCTGAAGAATACCAATCAGTGCCGAGATAAAAATAATAGGGCAGAGTACACCCAGGAAAATGAACGCCAGCCCTTTCTCACCCATCCCGCCAAAGACAAAATTCGTCCCTTCGGCAGCGAATTTAAGCAGAGACTCAAAGAAACCTGAGACATATTTAATAATGAACAGGCCGCTTTGCGCATGCAAAAAAAAGAATGCCAGCACGATTTCAATCACAATCAGCTGCAAGACGAAACGAATACGAATTTTTCGGCGGTCGAAACTCACCAGCCAGGCAAGCGCAAGAATAATCACCAGCGCCAGCAGGAAATGAACAATTTTAAACATGGGTTATTTTCAGTTGGTTTTCGAGGCGGACATTTAGCCACAGCCCCGGTTAACCGTAAATGGGCATTTTCGTTATACCTTATAAACGTAACGGTTACTCAGGCAATTATTACTCCGCAATGCGTTTACATCTGGTCATCAAAACTCCACATATTTCGCTTGTTTTTCTTTGTGCCGTAATGATAATCACTATCACTAGAATTTACGTTTCTTTGCATCAGTTGACCGCGATAAACATTTAAGGTACCGGCATGTTTGTTCCTTTTCTCATTATGTTACGTGAAGGCCTTGAAGCGGCCCTGATCGTGAGCCTTATCGCCAGTTATCTGAAGCGTACCCAGCGCGGTCGCTGGATCGGCGTGATGTGGGTTGGCGTTTTCCTTGCCGCGGCGCTGTGCCTGGGGCTGGGTATTCTTATCAACGAAACCACCGGTGAATTTCCTCAGAAAGAACAAGAGCTTTTTGAAGGCATTGTCGCCGTAATAGCCGTGGTGATCCTCACCTGGATGGTGTTCTGGATGCGCAAAGTCTCCCGTAACGTGAAGGTGCAGCTGGAGCAGGCGGTGGATAACGCCCTGCAAAAAGGCAACCACCACGGCTGGGCGCTGATCCTGATGGTCTTTTTCGCCGTGGCGCGTGAGGGTCTGGAGTCCGTTTTCTTCCTGCTCGCGGCGTTTCAGCAGGACGTGGGCATCTGGCCGCCGTTGGGCGCGATGCTCGGGCTGGTCACGGCGGTTGTGCTTGGCTTCCTGCTCTACTGGGGCGGCATTCGGCTTAACCTGGGCGCGTTCTTCAAGTGGACCAGCCTGTTTATTCTGCTGGTGGCCGCGGGGCTGGCGGCAGGGGCGATCCGCGCCTTCCACGAGGCGGGCCTGTGGAACCATTTCCAGGACGTGGCGTTCGATCTCAGTAACGTTCTGTCCACCCATTCGCTGACCGGTACCCTGCTTGAAGGGATCTTCGGCTATCAGGAAACGCCGACCGTCAGCGAAGTGGCAGTTTACTTTATCTATCTGGTTCCGGCGCTGATCCTTTTCGCTATGCCGCCGCGTACCGGCTCGCAGGCGTCACGCGTTGCGCCGTAAGTGCTGTATTAGTTACAACATACTTTTAAGGGAAGAGTCATGACCAGTCAGTTCCGTCGTAGTGCGTCAGGCGCAGGCATTGCCGCGCTGTTCGTGTCTGCCTTCGCCGCTCAGGCAGCAGATATTCCGCAGGTAAAAGTCACCGTCAACGATAAACAGTGCGAGCCGATGACCATTACGGTTAACAGCGGTAAAACCCAGTTTATTATTCAGAACCACAGCCAGAAGGCGCTGGAGTGGGAGATCCTGAAAGGCGTGATGGTGGTGGAAGAGCGCGAAAATATCGCGCCGGGCTTCAGCCAGAAGATGACCGCCAATCTACAGCCGGGCGAATACGACATGACCTGCGGCCTGCTGACGAACCCGAAAGGTAAGCTGATCGTCAAAGGCGCAGCGACGGCAGACGCGGCCAAAGGCACGGCGCTGTTAAGCCTTGGCGACGCCATTACCGCCTATAAAGCCTACGTCACTAAAGAGACGGCGGATCTGGTGTCGGGCACCCAAGCCTTTACCGACGCGGTGAAAGCGGGCGATATCGAAAAAGCGAAATCGCTGTATGCACCTACCCGTCAGCACTATGAGCGCATCGAGCCGATTGCCGAGCTGTTCTCCGATCTCGACGGCAGCATTGATGCCCGCGAAGACGACTACGAGCAGAAGGCCGCCGATCCAAAATTCACCGGCTTCCACCGTCTGGAAAAAGCGCTGTTTGGCGATAATTCCACCAAAGGAATGGAGAAATATGCCGCTCAGCTGAACACCGACGTGCTGGAGCTGCAAAAGCGCATCAGCGAGCTGGCCTTCCCGCCGTCGAAAGTGGTGGGCGGCGCGGCGGGCCTGATTGAAGAAGTGGCCGCAAGCAAAATCAGCGGTGAGGAAGATCGCTACAGCCACACCGACCTGTGGGACTTTCAGGCGAACGTTGACGGCGCGCAGAAAATTGTCGATCTGCTGCGGCCTCAGCTGCAAAAAGAGAACGGCGAGCTGCTGGCGAAAGTGGATGCCAACTTCAAAAAGGTCGATACCATCCTGGCGAAGTACCGTACCAAAGACGGGTTCGAAACCTACGACAAGCTGACCGAAGCCGACCGTAACGCGCTAAAAGGCCCGATTACAACGCTGGCGGAAGATCTCTCCCTGCTGCGCGGCGTTCTGGGTCTGGATTAAGCACGATGAACAAGCATGACGAGTACGACGTCGCTGAACCTTCACGGCGTCGGTTGTTAAAAGGGGTAGGGGCGCTGGGCGGCGCGTTTGCCCTGGCAGGTGGCTGCCCGGTGGCGCATGCGGCGAAACCGCAAAGCGCGCCCGGCACGCTGTCGCCGGATGCGCGCAGGGAGACGCAGCCGTTTTATGGCGAGCACCAGGCAGGGATTTTGACGCCGCAGCAGGCCTCGATGATGCTGGTGGCTTTCTATTCGCTGGCGAGCGATAAGGCCGACCTGGAGCGTCTGTTCAGGCTGCTGACCACGCGCATTGCCTTCCTCACCGCGGGCGGTCCGGCGCCGGAAACACCGAATCCGCGCCTGCCACCGATGGATTCCGGGATCCTTGGGGCGTTTATTGCTCCCGATAACCTGACCATCACCGTGTCGGTGGGGGAATCGCTGTTTGATGACCGCTACGGCCTGGCAAAGCAGAAGCCGAAAGCGCTGCAAAAAATGACGCGTTTTCCCAATGACTCTCTCGACGCGGCGCTGTGCCACGGCGATGTGCTGTTGCAGATTTGCGCCAATACGCAGGATACGGTGATCCACGCCCTGCGCGATATCATCAAACACACGCCGGATCTGCTCAGCGTGCGCTGGAAGCGGGAAGGATTTATCTCTGACCACGCCGCGCGCAGTAAAGGGAAAGAGACGCCGGTGAACCTGCTGGGCTTCAAAGACGGCACCGCCAACCCGGACAGCAGCAATGCCGCGCTGATGAAAAACGTGGTCTGGGTGACGGCGGATCAGGGCGAACCGGCCTGGGCCGTGGGCGGCAGCTACCAGGCGGTGCGCATTATCCAGTTCCACGTGGAGTTCTGGGACCGCACGCCGCTGAAAGAGCAGCAGACAATTTTCGGTCGCGATAAGCAAACCGGGGCGCCGCTCGGCATGAAGCATGAGCACGATGAACCCGACTACACGCGCGATCCAAACGGCGATGTCATCGCCCTGGACAGCCATATTCGTCTCGCCAATCCTCGCACCCGGGAGACGCAATCCAGCCTGATGATGCGAAGGGGTTACAGCTACTCGCTGGGTGTGACCCACTCCGGTCAGCTTGATATGGGGCTGCTGTTTGTCTGCTATCAGCATGACCTGGAAAAAGGATTTCTCACCGTACAGAAGCGGCTGAACGGCGAAGCGCTGGAGGAGTACATTAAGCCCATCGGCGGCGGCTATTTCTTTGCTCTGCCCGGAGCGCGTGACGCGAACGCCTGGCTCGCTCAGGGTCTGATAGAAGCCTGATAATCGTCCCTGCGACAGTTCGCGGGGACATTATTTTTTTCCTGGACTATCTTATTGTTATATTTCTGTAATATTTCTATATGAGACTGATTTTCCATGTAGGGGCAGTCTGAAAAGTTGCATTCAGGTAAAATAAATGTTGCATTTATGATAATCCCTGATGTACTTAAGATAAGACAGCGGTAGTTCCCGGCAGTGATGTTACTCACTATGGAGATCGCGAATGGTTGCGTCCTGTACTGGACAAGGTAAACACAACAACCGCAGTACCCGGCGCGGAGGCTCAGACTCCGGCAGCGATTTCCTCACCACTAAATTCTCTCCTTCACCTCAAGAACCTGTTTCGACCGACGTGCATAGCGGTGCGCGTAGCCGTTCTGTATCGTCATCCGGTAATGCAAGCAATGGCTTACAAGGAAGCCAACCCTCTGATGTTCGTGCGCATAATCGTGCCGATGCTGGCGCGTGTGATGAATACCAACAACTCAAGGTGCTATCCATGGGAAGACAAAAAGCAGTGATCAAAGCTCGTCGTGAAGCAAAACGTGTGCTGAGACGGGATTCACGTAGCCATAAACAGCGTGAAGAAGAATCGGTCACCTCGCTTGTGCAGATGAGCGGCGTTGAATCCATTGGCATGGCGCGGGACAGCCGCGACGCATCGCCAATTGTGGCGCGCAATGAGGCTCAGGCGCACTACCTGAATGCTATCGAGAGTAAACAGCTCATCTTTGCAACCGGTGAAGCCGGATGCGGGAAAACCTGGATCAGTGCCGCCAAAGCGGCGGAGGCGCTGATTCATAAGGACGTGGAAAGGATCATCGTTACCCGTCCGGTACTGCAAGCTGATGAAGATCTGGGCTTCCTGCCCGGCGATATTTCGGAGAAGTTTGCCCCATACTTCAGGCCCGTCTATGACGTGCTGGTGAAGCGGCTGGGCGCTTCCTTTATGCAGTACTGCCTGCGACCAGAGATTGGCAAGGTGGAAATCGCGCCGTTCGCCTATATGCGCGGACGTACATTTGAAAATGCGGTCGTTATTCTCGACGAGGCTCAGAATGTGACCGCTGCGCAAATGAAGATGTTTTTAACGCGCCTCGGGGAGAACGTGACGGTGATCGTCAATGGCGATATTACCCAGTGTGACCTGCCGTCGGGCGTGAAGTCCGGCCTCAGCGATGCCATGTCACGTTTTGCGGAAGATGAGATGATTGGGGTGGTCCGCTTCACCAAAGAAGACTGCGTCCGCTCAGCGCTGTGTCAACGCACGCTGGAAGTCTATTCCGATTAAGATCATTCTTTTAAGTCATTTCTTCCCGGTGTCATGCCGGGAAGCTTCGTTTATTCCCATTGAAACAGTGACGTTTGTTTGAATCATATTTATTTCCTATAGCATTCAACGGGATTTAGAAATCGTTTTGCGGTATTAATAATATTACCGCCCATTACTTATGTGCGTTTTTCATACAAAAAGAAAAGTGTGATATGTATTTATAATACCCACAAAATATCTATGAATATAATGATCTCGCTAATTGTTCGTTAAAATCAAACGTGAATGTTGTCACAGAACATGACTAAGCAGCAAAAATTAAGTTGGTGTCTTCTGGGTAATTATCTATGTTTCGTACTTGTTCAAACAAAATTCTAACAAGAAACACGCCGGGGGATCGTTTCCTCTGGAACATCACGCTGAGGGTCATACATGAACGAACTGGTTAGTGCAATTAACGGTGTTATCTGGAGCCCGGCGTTAATATTTTTATGTCTGGGTGTCGGCCTCTATTTCTCACTACGTAGTCGCTTTCTGCAATTACGCCATATTAAACATATGATTACCCTGATGTTTGAGGGACGCCCTACCGAGGCAGGCGTATCATCGTTTCAGGCGCTGACGATGACGCTGGCCGGTCGCGTGGGGACGGGGAATATCGCGGGGGTAGCGACCGCCATTACTTTTGGTGGACCGGGTGCGCTTTTCTGGATGTGGGTAGTGGCTTTTTTAGGGGCCAGTTCTGCTTTTGTCGAATCCACCTTAGGTCAGGTTTATAAAGAGAAAATTAACGGCGAATATCGTGGCGGCCCTGCCTTTTATATTGAAAAAGGGTTAGGCGTGAAGTGGTACGCATGGTTATTTGCTATCGTAACCATTTTCTCCTGCGGATTATTACTGCCAGGCGTGCAGGCAAACTCTATTGGTGCGAGTCTGGATATTGCCTTTGGCCTGAGTCCGAACGTCACGGCGGCATTACTTGCCCTGTTGTTAAGTTTTATTATTTTTGGTGGCGTGAAAAGGATCGCCAGTTTTAGCAGTATGGTGGTTCCGTTTATGGCGCTGGGCTATATTATTGTCGCCTGCGTGATTATCGCTATCAATATCGATCAGCTTCCCGCGGTTATTCTGCTGATCTGGAAAAGCGCTTTCGGGCTTGAAGCTGGCTTTGGCGCTATTCTGGGCCAGGCTATCA
The DNA here is from genome assembly GCF_004331385.1 of Enterobacter quasihormaechei. Lineage (GTDB taxonomy): Bacteria > Pseudomonadota > Gammaproteobacteria > Enterobacterales > Enterobacteriaceae > Enterobacter > Enterobacter quasihormaechei. Next base: position 87,751 of record NZ_SJON01000010.1, on the reverse strand, counting down.
TGTGGGGCGTGAAGCGCGGCGTCTATTCTAACGAAGCGGCGCAGGGTACCGGGCCGCATGCTTCATCCGCGGCGGCCGTAAGCCATCCGGTGAAGCAGGGGCTGGTTCAGGCGTTCTCCGTTTATATCGACACGCTGTTTGTCTGCTCCGCGACCGGCTTTATGCTGTTGATTACCGGGCTGTATAACGTCCAGGGTGTCGATGGTGCTGCCCTCTATACCGGTATTGCTGGCGTGGCGGCCGGTCCTGGCTATGTGCAGACGGCGATGGAAAGTATGATGCCTGGCTTTGGTAATTACTTTGTTGCCATCGCGCTGTTCTTCTTCGCCTTCACCACAATCATTGCCTACTACTACATCGCTGAAACCAATATCGCCTACATCAACCGTAAAATTCACCGCCCGTGGCTGACGTTCCTGCTGAAATTATGTCTGATGGCTTCCACCGTCTATGGCACCGTCCGCACTGCGGATCTGGCATGGGGATTAGGCGATATTGGGGTAGGGCTGATGGCATGGCTCAACATTATCGCCATTGTTCTGTTGCATAAAAAAGCGTTTGCCAGCCTGAAAGACTATGAAACCCAGAACGCGCAGGGGTTGGATCCCCAGTTTGACCCGGTTCGGCTTGGGATAAAAAATGCCGATTACTGGCTGGAGGATCGCAGGGATGAAGAGGGTTTGAATAGCGGCCAGAGTCCTGCTCCCGAGGGAAAGCAACCGGCTGGAAAGCTGAATAGCTAAGGAATGGTTAAGACGGGCCCGTACTTTGTACGGGCTTTCTTTTATAGGTGAGGCGGCTCAGTCTGCCCCGGGGGGATTGACTCGCTTCGCTCTCAGTATGTCCAACTGGCTGCGCCAGTTGTCTAACCCGGTCGGGGGTTTTCATCCCCCCCCTTTCGGAGAATATAAAAGAAAAAAGCCCGTACTTTCGTACGAGCTCTTATCTTGAATATGGCGGTGAGGGGGGGATTCGAACCCCCGATACGTTGCCGTATACACACTTTCCAGGCGTGCTCCTTCAGCCACTCGGACACCTCACCATATTGTTTTGCTGCCTGACCGCTTGGGGGGCAACGGGGCGCTACTATAGGGAGTTGCGCGAAAGCGGTCAAGCAGATTTTCTGCATTCGTGCCTGTTCGGTTAAGCCTTAATCAGCTTATGGCGCACCGCGCAGGATTAACGCTGCGAATCGAGCACTTCGCTGTTTTTCACCACCTCCTGCGCTTTGCCGTAGCTTTCGATCAGCAGCTGATAGGCCGGGAAGATATGGGTGTAGACTTCCGCCCACGCCGCCGCATCTTCACGATTCCATGTCCGCTGAATTTCGGAGGCAACGGCTGCCGTGTCCATCGGCACCACGCCTGCCTGTACCACGCGTGCCAGGGTGATCTCCTGCGCCATTTTGCTGTACGTGCCGGAGGCATCAATCACCGCAAACACTTTATATCCGTCCGCCACCGCGCTGATAGACGGAAATGCCATGCAGACGCTGGTGATCGTACCAGCGATAATCAACGTTTTACGCCCGGTGGCTTTTACCGCCGCCACAAACTCCGGGTTATCCCAGGCGTTGATCTCACCTTTGCGTGCAACGTATTGGGCGTGCGGCGCGTTGGCGTGGATCTCCGGAATAAGCGGGCCGTTCGGCCCCTGTGGAACCGACGCCGTGGTGATCACCGGGATCTCCGCCAGCGTGGCGATTTTTGCCAGCGCCGCCGCACGGGCGCGCAGCTCAGGCATCGGCATATCGCCAACGGTCTGGAACAGCCCGCTCTGGTGATCGATAAGCAGCATAACGGCATCATTAACGTCAATGACGGGACGCGCACCGTTGAAGTTAGCAGGTGTAGACATAATGCTCTCCTTTATCAGGTTTAGATCTGGCCAAAGCGGCCGGAGTTAAAATCGCGTATAGCTTCGGCGATCTCGGTTTTACTGTTCATCACAAACGGGCCGTAGCCCACAATCGGTTCATTCAGCGGCTCACCGGCCATCAGCAGCACTTTGGCATCGCTGCTGGCTTCGAGATGCAGTTTGTCACCACTCTGACTCAACACGACCAGCTGCGCCTCACCGGCGGGCGTAGTGCCGTTCACCGTCACGCTCCCCTCAAGTAAAACCAGCGCCGTGCTCCAGCCTTCGGGCTGATTGAGCGTCAGGTGGCTGCCCTGGTGCAGCGCGAGATCCCACACGTTCAGCGGTGAGAAGGTATGCGCCGGGCCGGTGACATCGTCAAAGCGGCCAGCAATCACGCGCAATGTTCCGCTGTTATCCGGCAGGGAGATCACCGGGATATCCGCTTTAGTGATGCTCTGGTAGCCGGGCGTCGCCATTTTGTCTTTGGCGGGCAGGTTGACCCACAGCTGCATCATTTTCAGTTCACCGCCTTTCTGCGAGAACGCGCTGGAGTGGAACTCTTCGTGCAAAATGCCGGCGCCTGCCGTCATCCACTGCACGTCGCCCGGGCCGATTACGCCGCCTCTGCCGGTGGAATCACGGTGCTCCACTTCACCTGAGTAAACGATGGTCACCGTTTCAAAACCACGATGAGGATGCTCGCCCACCCCGCGTTTCGCGCCGTCCGCCGGAAAGGTGTAAGGACCGGCATAGTCCAGCAGCAGGAACGGGCTCAGCGGTTCGCCGTGCGTCTGGTAAGAAAACATTGAACGAACCGGGAAACCGTCACCGACCCAGTGCGGACGAGGTGCGGTATAAACGCCTGTTACGTTTTTCATGATTAACTCCTGATGTTCTGTTGATGTAATTAGCTTATATTCACGGTTAATATCCCGGTAGATAGCGAAAATGACATTCACTGTTCCTGAAATGGAACAATGGAGGCGTATGCAGGATCTCAATGATTTCGTATGGTTTGTGAAGGTGGTGGAGCATGGCGGCTTTGCGGCGGCAGGTCGGGCGCTCGATCAGCCTAAGTCAAAACTAAGCCGTCGGATCGCGCAGCTGGAAGAACGCCTGGGCGTTCGGCTGATACAGCGAACCACGCGGCAGTTTACGGTGACAGAGGTGGGGCAAACGTTCTACCAGCACTGTAAAGCCATGCTGGTTGAGGCCGAAGCGGCGGAGGAGGCGGTAGCGGCTCTACAGGCTGAACCGCGTGGTATGGTCAGGATCACCTGCCCCGTGACCCTGCTGCACGTTCACGTGGGGCCAATGCTGGCGAGGTTTATGGCGCGCTATCCGGGGATCAACCTCCAGCTCGAAGCGACCAACCGCCGGGTGGATCTCGTGGCGGAGGGGGTGGACGTGGCGATCCGCGTTCGTCCGCGCCCGTTTGATGACAGCGATCTGGTATTAAGGGTACTGGCGGACAGGGGACACTGTCTGGTTGCCGGGCCGGCACTGCTGGAACGGATGGGCAACCCGACGGCGCCTTCTGAACTCAGCGCATGGCCGGGTTTAAGTATGGGCGCGGGTAAGCATCTGCATAAGTGGGAGTTAAGCGGGCCGGAAGGCGCGAAAGCAGAAGTTCACTTCACGCCGCGCCTGGTGACCACCGATATGCTGGCGCTTCGGGAAGCGGCGATGGCGGGGGTAGGCCTGGTGCAGCTGCCCATTTTGATGGTGAAGGATCAGCTGGCGTCAGGTGAACTTATTCGAGTGCTAAATGCGTGGGAACCCAAACGGGAGGTCATCCATGCGGTGTATCCTTCAAGACGAGGTTTGCTGCCCTCGGTCAGGACGCTGGTGGATTTTCTCACCGAAGAGTACGCACGGATGGTGGAGGAGTAAAGTCCCTGTAGGTCGGGTAAGCGAAGCGCCACCCGACACATTCCCGCAGAGGAAGCAAAGTTCGAATCCCCTTGCGGAGAATATAAAAGAAAAAAGCCCGTACTTTCGTACGAGCTCTCATCTTGAATATGGCGGTGAGGGGGGGATTCGAACCCCCGATACGTTGCCGTATACACACTTTCCAGGCGTGCTCCTTCAGCCACTCGGACACCTCACCATATTGTCATCCCGTTGTTGCCGGGACGGGCGCTAATGTAAGGAAAAGCCGTACTGCCGTCAACCCACTTTTTCAGTAATTTAGCGCGTTTATACAAACTTCAGGCAACCTGATTCCGAAATGTGCGAAAAGCGCCTCTTTTATCAGCAACGCGGTTCGTTGATAAATTTGTTATGCTGGCAATCCAGTTGAAAATGAAAATAAAACAGCGCAATAAAAGGCAGGAATGACTATGGATATTATCTTCTATCACCCCACTTTTGATACGGCTTACTGGATCAACGCGCTCACGGCGGCACTGCCTGGCGCACGCGTTCGCGAATGGAAGCGGGGCGATAATGAACATGCCGACTACGCGCTGGTCTGGCATCCCCCGGTCGAAATGCTACAGGGCCGCCGTTTGAAGGCGGTGTTTGCCCTTGGTGCGGGGGTAGACTCCATCCTGAGCAAGCTGAAGGCTCACCCTGAAATGCTGCCGGAAACTATTCCCCTGTTCCGACTGGAGGATACCGGTATGGGACAGCAGATGCAGGAATATGCCGTGAGTCAGGTGCTGCACTGGTTCCGCCGCTTCGACGATTATCAGGCCTTTAAGCAGCAATCCCACTGGGAACCGCTCCCGGATTATCAGCGCGAAGATTTCACCATCGGCATCCTCGGGGCGGGCGTCCTGGGTTCGAAAGTCGCAGAAGCGCTCGCCCCGTGGGGCTTCCCGCTGCGCTGCTGGAGCCGCAGCCGTAAGGATTATCCGGGCGTCGAGAGCTTTGCGGGAATGGATGAACTTCCGGCGTTCCTGAAAGAGACACGGGTACTCATTAACCTGCTGCCGAATACCGCGGAAACGGTGGGCATAATCAATAGCGCGCTCCTCAACCAGCTGGCAGACGATAGCTACTTAATGAACCTGGCGCGCGGGGTGCACGTGGTGGAAGACGATCTGCTGAAAGCGCTGGACAGCGGTAAGCTTAAAGGCGCAATGCTCGATGTCTATAGCCGCGAACCGCTGCCGACAGAAAGCCCGCTCTGGGCTCACCCTCGCGTGGCGATGACCCCCCATATTGCGGCCGTAACGCGACCGGCGGAGGCCGTGGCGTACATCTCGCATACCATCAGCGAAATAGAGAAGGGCAACGCGATGACCGGGCAGGTCGACAGACAGCGAGGCTACTGAGATAAACCCGGCGTTCGCCGGGTTTTTGCTAATATTCGCCGCTGATAACTGCTATCCTTTGGAAAAACCGCAGAGGAGAGAAAGATGTATCCCGTTGACCTGCATATGCACACCGTCGCCAGTACTCACGCTTACAGTAACCTCCATGATTATATCGCTCAGGCGAAGCTGAAAGGCATCAAACTGTTTGCGATCACCGATCACGGCCCGGATATGGCGGATGCGCCGCACTACTGGCATTTTGTGAATATGCGTATCTGGCCACGTCTGGTGGACGGCATCGGGATACTGCGCGGCATCGAAGCGAACATCAAAAATACCGATGGTGAAATTGACTGCACCGGCCCGATGCTGACCTCGTTAGATCTGATCCTCGCCGGTTTCCATGAGCCGGTTTTTGCGCCGCAGGATAAAGAGACCAACACCGCAGCGATGATTGCCACCATCGCCAGCGGCAACGTACACATTATCAGCCACCCGGGCAACCCTAAATACCCGATTGATATTCAGGCCGTGGCGCAGGCGGCGGCGAAGCACCGCGTGGCGCTGGAGATCAACAACTCTTCGTTCGTTCACTCGCGTAAGGGCAGTGAAGCCAACTGTCGCGACGTGGCGGCTGCCGTGCGTGACGCAGGCGGAATGGTGGCGCTGGGCTCTGATTCTCACACGGCCTTTACGCTGGGTGATTTCAGCGAATGCCTGAAAATATTGCAGGACGTGAATTTCCCGGAAGAACAGATCCTGAACCTCACGCCGCGTCGTATGCTCGACTTCCTTGAGTCGCGCGGCATGGCGCCGATTGATGAATTTGCCGATCTTTAATGACTAATGGAATAAAAACATGAATGAGTTTTCCATCCTTTGCCGCGTGCTGGGCACCTTATATTACCGCCAGCCGCAGGATCCGCTTCTGGTTCCGCTGTTTACCCTGATCCGTGAAGGTAAGCTGGCGCAGAACTGGCCGCTGGAACAGGATGAGCTGCTGGAACGCTTGCAAAAAAGCTGCGATATGCAGCAGATTTCCACCGATTACAACGCGCTGTTCGTGGGAGAAGAGTGTCGCGTGTCACCGTATCGTTCTGCCTGGCAGGAAGGGGCAACCGAAGCGGAAGTGCGGGCATTTCTCTCAGAACGCGGTATGCCGCTGACGGATATACCAGCCGATCATATCGGTACGCTGCTGCTGGCGGCCTCCTGGATTGAAGATAATGCAGGTGACGATGAGAACGAGGCGATTGAAACCCTGTTCGAAACGTATCTCCTGCCGTGGGTTGGAACCTTCCTGGGCAAAGTGGAAGCGCACGCAACGTCACCATTCTGGAGAACGCTGGCTCCGCTGACGCGTGACGCTATCGCTGCCATGTGGGATGAGCTGGAAGAAGAGAACGAAGAGTGATTTAGATCACAAAAATTCTGCAACGATACATTTCAACTTGCACGTAATGTGCTTCCGATCTCATTTCCCGGGTGCGCATCTGCTAAGATGCGCACCATGAATATATTACTTTGTATAGCAATCACGACTGGCATCCTTTCCGGCCTTTGGGGTTGGGTGGCGGTGTCGCTCGGTTTGTTGAGCTGGGCCGGATTCCTTGGCTGCACGGCCTACTTCGCCTGCCCGCAGGGTGGTCTTAAAGGGCTGTTTATTTCAGGCTGCACGTTGCTAAGTGGCGTGGTCTGGGCGCTGGTCATTATGAAAGGTAGCGCGCTGGCACCGCATATAGAAATCCTGGGTTACGTCATGACCGGTATTGTGGCCTTCCTGATGTGCGTTCAGGCAAAACATCTGCTGTTGTCCTTTGTGCCCGGCACGTTCATGGGTGCCTGCGCGACCTTTGCAGGGCAGGGGGACTGGAAGCTGGTGGTTCCTTCACTCATGCTGGGTTTACTGTTTGGCTATGCCATGAAGAACAGCGGCCTCTGGCTGGCAGCCCGACGCGAGAAGAGCCAGAACGTTTCGGCGGTAAGTGAATAAATAAAGGCGAGACGGAAATCTCGCCTTTTTGTTGCACTGTCGATCAACGTGAAACAGTTCGGCGGCGGCGCGGCAGAAAAATACCCTTCTTATACCCGTTAATCAGCCGATTGATTTAACGCGGATCGGTTTAAATATTTACTCAGGGGATGCGGTAAAAATGATTGTCACCGTTTCTGATGAAAATTCGCTCCATTTATCGCAGCAGTGGAATGCACCGGCCAGTACGCTTTAATCATTCATGAAATCAATCATTTATTAAAGTGGCGGCGCGGCGCAGGTAAGCTATGCTGATATCAAGAATCCGGTAATCGGGTTGCTTAAATTGATACTTCACAGGTCATAACGGAGCGTTTTTACCCCTCATGGACGAATTTCATTGAGGAGTACAAATAATGTTCAAATCCGCAGCGTGTATTATTTCTGGTCTGGGACTGATCCTGTCCTCTTTTTTTTCTCCGGCTTATTCCGCAACCATTGAAAATGGTGGGGTTATTCATTTTCGTGGCGCGGTGGTGGCCGATCCGTGCGAAGTCGCTCCTCAGCATCAGCAGTTTGCGATTTCCTGCCCGGAAAATAACCGTATGAAAACGCACACCATCAGTTATGACGAGGCGCTCCGGGGACATCATCCTCATTCAAACCTGGCCGCTGTCACCATGAAATACCTGAATGAAGAAAAAACGCTCGCGGTTGTTCAGGTGGACTACCGCTAGCAGCCGTTTCTTTCACGACGGTTTTTCTCCCTCTCCCTCTGCGATACACTTAAGAAAAGGGCGGGTTGCAGAGGGTGTTTATGAGACCGCAAATCGACGTTATTCATGGCGATATCACGACGTTGCACGTTGACGTGATCGTCAACGCAGCCAATTCCTCCTTGCTGGGCGGAGGGGGAGTGGACGGTGCCATTCACCGGGCCGCAGGCCCACAGCTTCTGGAAGCATGCAAAACCGTGCGCCAGCAGCAGGGAGAGTGCCCCCCGGGGCATGCCGTCATTACGCTGGCGGGGGATCTCCCGGCCAAAGCGGTGATCCATACCGTTGGCCCCGTCTGGCACGGCGGCGACCATCATGAAGCTGAGATTCTTGAACAGGCGTATCGTAACTGCCTGCGGCTTGCGGCCGATAACGGCTATAAGACCATGGCGTTTCCTGCCATCAGCACGGGGGTTTACGGTTATCCAAAGGAAGCGGCAGCAAATATCGCCGTAAATACCGTTTATCACTACCTTTCCCTTAAGCCCATGCCGGAAAAAGTTATTTTTGTCTGTTTCGACGAGCACACCGCCGACCTCTATCAGCGGATATTGACCGAGCGCAGCCAGCTATTTTGATGTCTGAGATGCAAAAACGGCGCCCTGATGGCGCCGTTTTGTTATCCCGCTTTAACCTGAGGTTTGCCTGAAAACAGGAAACGCAAAAGCGGGATCCGCAGGTGGATTTCATACAGCACGATGGCAATGCCAACCACAAAGACCAGACCGGTGAAGAAGCCCAGCGCATTCGAGGCAATATGCGGCGTAATGTATGCCCCGAAAAACAGCGTCAGCGGATGGTGCACCAGGTAGATAAACAGCGAAGCATTAACGAAATAGGTTACGCGGCTGGATTTAAAATTCAGCAGGCGATGGCCCAGCGCGAACACCACGTTCACCATCCACAGGCCCATCAGCATCGTTATCACGCTCTCGGTTTCATACATCCACGCGTCCCCGCTGCCGTAGCGCTGATTGAGAAGATAGGCTGCAAAGGCCAGCGCAGCACCCACTGCACACCAGGGGGAGGGGGTGGTAAACAGCGCTTTAAGCCGCGGATGAATAAACGCCAGCGCGCCAATCAGGAAGAAGGGAATGTAGAACAGCGTCTGCATCACCACGAAATTAAACAGCCCATCGCTCAGAACAGGGGGATAGACAATGAACAGGGTACGCCTGACGGCGGCATACGCAATCCCCAGCGCAAGAAACAGCAGCGACAGCTTGCCCAGAGTGATGTTGGCGAAAAAGGCAGAGGATGTTGAGCTCGCGCGCTGGCGCAGCCGGCTGAAGATCAGCACGCTCACCGTGGTTAACACCACCAGTACCAGCAGGAACCAGAGGTGGGAAATCAGCTCCCAGACCAGGGTGTTGTATTTCTCATAAAGGGAGAGATTCGACCAGGTTTCCGTCTTGCCTTTAACATACTGCAACATAATGAACTGCGGCAGCGTCAGCAGCGGGATGGCCGTCAACATCGGTATGCCCACGCGCTCCACGCGCACTTTCCACCAACGCTTCAGGGGATAGCGCAAAAAGAGCATGTAGGAGAAATATCCAGAAATGACAAAAAACACCTGCATGCGGAAGGCATGAATAAAATCATTAAACAGCGTAAGCCACCAGGAAGGCATCTGACTGTTCACGTGCCAGGTGTGGCTGGAATAAATCAGTGAAATATGAAAAGGGATCCCCAATAGCATGAGCCATGCGCGGATCGAGTCGAGGAAATATTCACGTTGTACAGGGGTTGTGCTCATATAACTTTGCGCATTCTCAGACTTTTCGCCTTATCCCTAAGGCTCATAATGGTTACATTCGGAGCCAACCCTACACCAAGACCGACACCCTGTCTCCAGGATAAGCACGCAAAGTGAAAAGCGGGTTCTTTCATTTGCTTAATCCATGAGCCAGCGAGCTGAACAAAGCAGTGATAATGTTGTCGGATTGCCTGAGTTTCCATTAAAATGGATCGGATCGATATAAGCACACAAAGGGGGAAGTGCTTACTTATTATGAAACATAAACCACAAATGATGAAAATGCGTTGGTTGGGTGTTGCAGTGCTGTTGTCACTGTATACCTCATCTGCACTGGCCTTTAACATCGATGATGTCGCAAAACAGGCAAAATCGATGGCGGGCAAGAGCTATGAAGCGCCAAAAAGTAACCTGCCCTCCGTTTTCCGCGATATGAAATACGCGGACTATCAGCAGATCCAGTTCAATCACGATAAAGCGTACTGGAACAATATTAAAACCCCGTTCAAGCTTGAATTTTACCACCAGGGTATGTACTTCGACACGCCGGTTGCCATCAATGAAGTGACGGCGACCGCGGTACGCAAAATCAAGTACAGCCCGGATTATTTCAATTTTGGCGATGTGCAACACGATAAAGACACGGTGAAAGACCTCGGCTTCGCAGGCTTCAAGGTGCTTTATCCGATTAACAGCAAAGATAAAAACGACGAAATCGTCAGCATGCTTGGCGCCAGCTACTTCCGCGTGATTGGCGCGGGGCAGGTGTACGGGCTTTCTGCGCGCGGTCTGGCGATTGATACCGCGCTGCCATCAGGTGAAGAATTCCCTCGTTTTCGCGAGTTCTGGATCGAACGTCCAAAACCAACCGACAAACGTCTGACAATTTATGCGCTGCTGGACTCCCCTCGTGCGACCGGCGCTTATCGCTTCGTGATCATGCCAGGGCGTGACACGGTGGTTGACGTGCAGTCTAAAGTTTACCTGCGCGATAAAGTGGGCAAGCTGGGCGTTGCACCACTGACCAGTATGTTCCTGTTTGGGCCGAATCAGCCGTCTCCGGCAACCAACTTCCGTCCTCAACTGCATGATTCTAATGGCCTCTCCATCCATGCCGGTAACGGCGAGTGGATCTGGCGTCCGCTGAACAACCCGAAACACCTCGCGGTCAGCAGCTTTGCGATGGAAAACCCGCAGGGCTTTGGTCTGCTGCAACGTGGCCGTCAGTTCTCCCGCTTTGAAGATCTGGATGACCGCTACGATCTGCGCCCAAGCGCCTGGGTTACGCCGAAAGGCGACTGGGGTAAAGGCAAGGTTGAGCTGGTTGAAATTCCAACCAACGATGAAACCAACGACAACATCGTGGCGTACTGGACACCGGATCAGCTGCCGGAAGCCGGTAAAGAGATGAACTTCAAGTATGCGATCACCTTCAGCCGTGACGAAGACAAACTGCACGCGCCGGATAACGCGTACGTGATGCAGACACGTCGTTCGACGGGTGACGTGAAGCAGTCAAACCTGATTCGTCAGCCGGATGGCACGCTGGCGTTTATCGTGGACTTCACCGGGCAGGATATGAAAAAACTGGCGCCGGATACTGCCGTGACGTCACAGGCGAGCATTGGCGATAACGGTGAAATCGTTGAGAACGCCGTGCGCTACAATCCGGTGACCAAAGGGTGGCGTTTGACCCTGCGCGTGAAGGTGAAAGATCCGAAACAGACCACTGAAATGCGCGCCGCGCTGGTCAGTAACGATAAGCCGCTGAGTGAAACCTGGAGCTATCAGCTACCTGCCAATGAATAATACATCTGAATATATTGATGCCATGCCGCTGACGGACATTGAAAAAGCGGCACTCCCTGCGAGCGACATCCGCGCGGTTCACTCCGCGCTGGATGGTGAACACCGTCACTTTTCCCGTGATGATGATACGCCGCTGGGGTCAGTGAAGGCACGTCTGGAGCAGGCATGGCCGGACTCGCTGGCTGAAGGGCAGTTGATCAAGGATGACGAAGGGCGTGACCAGCTACAGGCAATGCCGAAGGCCACGCGTTCCTCTATGTTCCCCGACCCGTGGCGCACCAATCCGGTGGGCCGCTTCTGGGATCGCCTGCGTGGGCGTGACGTAACGCCGCGCTATCTGTCGCGTCTGACCAAAGAACAGCAGGCGTCCGAGCAGAAATGGCGTACCGTGGGAACGATTCGTCGTTACATTCTGCTGCTGCTGACGCTGGCGCAAACGGTCGTCGCCACCTGGTACATGAAAACCATTCTGCCGTACCAGGGCTGGGCGCTGATTAACCCTGCTGACATGATTGGCCAGGATATCTGGGTCTCCTTCATGCAGCTGCTGCCGTACATTTTACAGAGCGGCATCCTTCTGCTGTTCGCCGTGCTGTTCTGCTGGGTCTCCGCCGGGTTCTGGACCGCGCTGATGGGCTTCCTGCAACTGCTGATGGGACGTGACAAATACAGCATTTCCGCGTCAACGGTCGGGGATGAACCCCTGAATCCTGAGCACCGTACCGCGCTGATCATGCCTATCTGTAACGAAGACGTTGACCGCGTATTCGCAGGGCTGCGTGCAACCTGGGAGTCCGTGAAGGCGACCGGTAACGCGGCGCATTTCGACGTCTACATCCTGAGCGACAGCTACAACCCGGATATCTGCGTGGCAGAGCAAAAAGCCTGGATGGAGCTGATTGCCGAAGTGCAGGGCGAAGGACAGATCTTCTACCGTCGTCGTCGTCGCCGCGTGAAGCGTAAAAGCGGGAACATCGATGACTTCTGTCGTCGTTGGGGTAACCAGTACAGCTATATGGTGGTACTGGATGCAGACTCCGTCATGAGCGGCGATTGCCTGAGCGGTCTGGTGCGTCTGATGGAAGCTAACCCAAACGCGGGTATCATTCAGTCTTCGCCAAAAGCCTCCGGTATGGACACGCTGTATGCGCGCTGCCAGCAGTTTGCGACCCGCGTCTATGGGCCGCTGTTTACCGCCGGTCTGCACTTCTGGCAGCTGGGCGAGTCTCACTACTGGGGCCACAACGCCATTATCCGCGTGAAGCCGTTCATCGAGCATTGTGCGCTGGCGCCGCTGCCGGGTGAAGGGTCATTTGCCGGGTCCATTCTGTCGCATGACTTTGTGGAAGCCGCGCTGATGCGCCGTGCAGGGTGGGGCGTCTGGATTGCCTACGATCTACCGGGCTCGTATGAAGAGCTGCCGCCGAACCTGCTGGATGAGCTCAAGCGTGACCGCCGCTGGTGTCACGGTAACCTGATGAACTTCCGCCTGTTCCTGGTGAAGGGGATGCACCCTGTTCACCGGGCGGTGTTCCTGACGGGCGTGATGTCCTATCTCTCTGCACCGCTGTGGTTTATGTTCCTCGCGCTCTCGACCGCGTTGCAGGTCGTGCATGCCCTGACGGAGCCGCAGTACTTCCTGCAACCGCGCCAGCTGTTCCCGGTGTGGCCGCAATGGCGTCCGGAGCTGGCGATTGCGCTGTTCGCGTCGACCATGGTGCTGCTGTTCCTGCCGAAGCTGCTCAGTATCGTTCTGATCTGGTGTAAAGGTTCGAAGGAGTACGGTGGTTTCTGCCGCGTAACCCTTTCACTGCTGCTGGAAGTGCTGTTCTCGGTCCTGCTGGCACCGGTGCGTATGCTGTTCCACACGGTATTCGTGGTGAGCGCGTTCCTGGGATGGGAAGTGGTGTGGAATTCACCGCAGCGTGACGATGACTCCACGCCGTGGAGTGAAGCCTTTATGCGCCACGGCTCTCAGCTGCTGCTGGGGCTGGTGTGGGCTGTCGGGATGGCCTGGCTGGATCTGCGTTTCCTGTTCTGGCTTGCGCCAATCGTCTTCTCGCTGATCCTGTCGCCGTTTGTGTCGGTGATCTCCAGCCGTTCGACGGTGGGCCTGCGTACCAAACGCTGGAAGCTGTTCCTGATCCCGGAAGAGTATTCTCCGCCGCAGGTGCTGGTGGATACCGATACCTACCTGGAGCAGAACCGCAAACGCACGCTGGATGATGGTTTTATGCACGCCGTGTTCAACCCGTCATTCAACGCCCTGGCAACCGCAATGGCGACCGCGCGTCACCGTGCCAGCCAGGTGCTGGAGATCGCCCGCGATCGCCACGTTGAGCAGGCGCTGAACGAGACGCCAGAAAAGCTTAACCGCGATCGTCGTCTGGTGCTGCTGAGCGATCCGGTGACGATGGCAAGGCTTCACTACCGCGTGTGGTCCGCGCCGGAGAGATACTCTTCGTGGGTGAACTACTATAAGGACGTGAAGCTGAACCCGCTGGCGCTGAAAGCGAAATAAGTTGTTAAGTAGGGCGGTAAGCAAAGTGCTACCCGCCAAATAAAATACCGGCTTAATCGCCGGTATTTTTTTAGAGGTTACTCATGAGAATAATCATTGTCGTGATGATGGCATGCCTGCTCAGCGGCTGCGGCAGCATTATCAGCCGCACCATCCCCGGACAGGGCCACGGAAATCAGTACTATCCCGGCGTACAGTGGGATGTGCGCGATTCCGCGTGGCGCTATCTCACCGTGCTCGATCTGCCGTTTTCGCTGATTTTCGATACGCTATTGCTGCCCATCGATGCCAGCCACGGCCCGTACGAGTAACGGGAGCTTAACGCTCGTCCCATTCATCCGCTGCGGCCTGACCTTCTTCCGTATCCAGCGGCGGTTCGAGCTGAAACTCACCTTCGTCCCATTCGTGCAGCGTATTTTCTTCGAGCCACTCCTGACGTAACTCAATTTCGTCATAGTCGCCGTCGAATACGGCCTGCGCACCTTCACCACTCAGCATCGGCAGACATTCTCCGTCTTCACCTTCATCAGCAAAGAACTCGGCCTGCCACATAATATCGCCGTCCTGTAGGACATATTTTTGGATATTGAGTTGTTGCACGTCAGCATCTTCTTCCTCAATGCCGGGATTATCGGCGAGGAATTCTTCGCGAGCGGCATCAATTGCTTCTTCCAGCGTGGCGTACATGGTCATTAGTGTCTCCCTGTTTTTCGTGAAGGTATTCAGGGAAAGAATAGCTGATTATATGATTTTGCAAGTATGAATAAGAAAATTAGCCGTCACGATGTTGTGTTATGCGCGCCGGGCGTAGCGCCCGGGACAAGCTGAGCCAGGAATAGACGGCGTTGAACAGCACGACGCCTGCCGTCACGATAAAAACGGCCCGGAAACCGAAACTGGCCGAAACCCCCGCCCCGACCAGTGGCCCGGTGACGTTACCCAGATCGCGAAACGACTGGTTGTAGCTAAAGATACGCCCGGCAATCTGGTTGGTGGAGTTATAAACGAGCAGCGTCTGCACCGCCGGGAGCAACGCGCCGTCCGCAGCCCCCAGCAGGAAGCGCAGCACCCCGAGCTGCCACGGCGATTGCACCATCGACATGGGGATAAGCAGCAGAACGGAGACAATCAGGGCGCAGATGAGGATCTTCTCCGGGCCGATGCGGTCTCCCAGCTTGCCGAGCCGCGGCGCGCTCAGCAGCGCGGCCACGCCGGGCACGGAGGCGATCAGTCCGCTGATAAAGGCAATGTTTCCGACGTTTCCGGCCAGATCACGCACATAAAGCGTCAAAATAGGCGCAATGGAGCCGGTAGCCACCTGAATAATCATGGTGGTTACAAACAGGCTCAGCACCAGCTTTGGGTTTTTCAGCGAGGCCAGCACGTCACGGGCGTGCAGCATCTCTTTTTTGGCCACGGGGGTGAAATTCTCGCGGATGCAGATAAGCGTCACGAGGAAGCAGAGGAACAACACGCTGGCGGTAATGAAGAAGACCGGCCGCAGTCCGTAGTGGTCGGCCAGCAGCCCGCCTGCCAGCGGACCGAGCAGCGCGCCGCTTACGCCGCCAGTGGAAAGCGTACCCAACGCCCAGCCGCTTTTCTGGCGCGGGATTTGGGTGGCAATCAGAGCGTTAGCATTCGGGATAAACCCTCCGAGCAGGCCCAGGAGCGCGCGTAAGAT
Organism: Enterobacter quasihormaechei; assembly: GCF_004331385.1. Classification (GTDB taxonomy): domain Bacteria; phylum Pseudomonadota; class Gammaproteobacteria; order Enterobacterales; family Enterobacteriaceae; genus Enterobacter; species Enterobacter quasihormaechei. Next base: position 72,110 of record NZ_SJON01000010.1, on the reverse strand, counting down.
CAGGAACTGCCAGACGTTCTGCGCCACGCCCATCAGCAGCATAATGATTGCCATCCCGAGCGCGGAGCGCAGCAGCATGATTTTGCGGCCTTTACGGTCGGCCAGGCCACCCCAGAACGGCGACGCAATGGCGGAGAACAGGAACGTAATGCTGAACACCAGCCCGGACCACATATTCAACGCGCTGTGGCCGGTCACGCCGAGCTGTTCAACGTAAAGCGGCAGGAAGGGCATGACCAGGCTGAAGGCGGCGCCGGTAAGAAAACAGCCCAGCCACGCAACCGTCAGGTTACGTTTCCAGTTTATGGGAGCATCTGAGGGGGACATAACTATCCGCATTATGGGGTGCAGGGCACCGTGACCAGTGAGGTAATAAGCCTGCTAATTATGCGCCAGGGTTATGATTGCCGCAATGACGGGAGCTTTTAAAGCTAAAACAACATGCGACCCGGAAGGCCGCATGTCGATTAATAACGAGAAGGGACGCCCTGAGGCCGGGTTTTGAAACGGCGATGCAGCCACATGTACTGCTCCGGGGCGAGCATAATGCATTTCTCCACAATGCCGTTCATCCAGCGCGCGGTAGTTTCTGCGTCGTCGAGCGGCGGAGCGAGTTCCGGCTCCAGCATGATGAGCTGATAGCCTGAACCGTCCGGCTTACGGCGCGGCACAAACGGCACGATAGCGGCTTTGGACATTCGCGCCAGCATCCAGGTCCCGGTGGTCGTCGCGGCCTCTTCCACCGCAAAGAACGGGACAAACACGCTGGATTGCGGGCCGTAGTCATGATCCGGGGCATACCAGACCACCTCACCTGATTTCAGGGCGCGGATCATTCCCTTCAGGTCTTTGCGGTCGATCATGCTTTTGTTGGAGCGCATGCGTCCGTTGGTCTGGATCAAATCGATCACCGGATTGTCGTTAGGACGATAAACGCCAATACCCGGCGCCTGCATACCGAACATGCGTGCGCCAATTTCGAGGGTCAGGAAATGAACGCCTATCAGCAGGACGCCAGTCTTGTTGGCCTGGAGATGATGCACGGGATCCATGCCGGTGCCGACCACTTCCGTCCAGCGCGCCATGCGCTTATCCGACCAGAACCAGGCCATGCCGGTCTCCATCAGCCCCATACCGACCGATTCGAAGTTTTTCACCACCCTGTCGTGGCGCTCAGATTCACTCATCTGAGGAAAACAAAGCTCAAGGTTGCGATACGCGATCCTGGCGCGACGCTTCATAAACTGTTGAGCAATGCGGCCCAGTCCTTTACCCATGCGGAAAATAAGCGGATAAGGCAGCTGTACAATGAGCCACAACAAGCCAATGCCTGACCAGGTTAACCAATAGCGGGGGTGCAAAAGCGCGGCAGTAAATTTCGGTAACTGGGTCATGTCTGTCCTGTGTTCTTACGTCCTGAAGGGCTATTGTCTCATTTTTTAATGGATAGCCAAAATATCTGTCATCGAAACATGAAAGAGTCTGCAAGTGTTAAGTCTGATAAATCAGATTGACTGAAATGTAGCGTAAATTGTGTGGATGTAAATTGTCTTTGTTTGCTATATCATGCCGACCGATTTTTATTTCTCAACGATTGCAGGACTTGTACACCATGCCAGTGTTACACAACCGCGTTTCGAATGAGATGTTGAAAGCGCGCATGTTGGCCGAAACCGAACCGCGCACAACGATCTCTTTCTATAAATATTTCACCATCAACGATCCACAGGCGACCCGCGATGCGCTTTACCAGGCTTTCACCGCCCTGAACGTGTTTGGCCGCGTCTATCTGGCGCGAGAGGGGATTAACGCGCAGATCAGCGTGCCGGAAAGCAAGGTCAGCGCCTTCCGCGATCTCCTCTACGGGTTTGATCCCGCGCTTGATGGGGTGCGCCTGAACATTGCGCTGGATGATGACGGTAAATCATTCTGGGTGCTGCGCATGAAGGTGCGTGAGCGTATTGTGGCGGATGGTATTGACGATCCGAGCTTCAATGCCGGCGATGTGGGTGAGTACCTTAAGGCCGCTGAAGTGAATGCGATGCTCGACGATCCGGACGCGGTATTCATCGATATGCGTAACCACTATGAATATGAAGTGGGCCACTTTGAAAATGCGATGGAGATCCCTGCCGACACCTTCCGCGAGCAGCTGCCGAAAGCCGTAGAGATGATGCAGGAGCATAAAGACAAAAAGATCGTGATGTACTGCACCGGGGGGATCCGCTGCGAAAAAGCCAGTGCCTGGATGAAGCACAACGGTTTTAATAAAGTCTGGCACATTGAGGGCGGGATCATTGAGTATGCCCGCCGCGCCCGGGAGCAGGGTTTACCGGTGCGTTTTATCGGTAAGAACTTTGTGTTTGACGAGCGTATGGGCGAGCGAATTTCAGAGGATGTGATCGCGCACTGCCACCAGTGCGGTACGCCGTGCGATACGCATACCAACTGCAAAAACGACGGTTGTCATCTGCTGTTTATTCAGTGTCCTGCCTGTGCCGAGAAGTACAATGGCTGCTGTAGCGAGCTGTGCAGTGAAGAGAGTCTGCTGCCTGAAGAAGAGCAACGACGCCGCCGTGCCGGGCGCGAGAACGGGAATAAGATCTTTAATAAATCCCGGGGTCGACTGAATACCAAACTGGGTATTCCGGACCCGGAGTAAAACGATGCCCGGCGGCGCAAAAGCCTGCCGGGCCTTTTTTTATGACTTCTGCTGAACGCCTTCCACCGAAATAATCAGCTCCACGTCCTGCGATGCCGGGCCTAAATCCGTGGTGATATTAAAATCTTTCAGATGAATTTTGCCTGCGGCTTCAAAACCAGCGCGTTTGCCGCCCCACGGGTCGTCGCCCTGGCCGATTAATTTCGCTTCCAGCGTTACCGGTTTTGTTACGCCGTTCAGCGTCAGATTACCGGTAATATTCAGCTCATCACCGTCTTTCTTCACCGCTGTCGACGCGAAGGTGGCTTGCGGGAATTTCGCCACGTTCAGGAATTCAGCGCTGCGCAGATGTTTATCACGCTCGGCGTGGTTAGTATCGACGCTGTTGGTATTAATGGTGACATTCACTTTATCGGCAGCAGGGTTTTTCTCGTCGAAAGTGAATGTGCCATCGAAATCATTGAACGTGCCATATAACCAGCTGTAACCCAGATGCTGAATACGGAAATTGACGAAGGCATGCTGACCCTCTTTATCAATTTTATAGTCAGCAGCGACAGCCGAACCGGTGGTGAATAACAGCGAACCTAATGCGATACCCAACAGGCGTTTTTTCATTTTATGCTCCAGAGTCAACTGACGAACGGCCAAGCATGCGCTTCAGCGTATCGTCTTTATCAATAAAGTGGTGTTTCAGGGCCGCAAGGCCGTGCAGAACCGATAAGATCACCACGCTCCATGCCAGCCACAGATGAACCACACCTGCGGTGTCAGCCTGTGAACCGGCGTCAGCCAGCGTGGCAGGGACGTCGAAAAGTCCAAACACGCTGATCGGCTTGCCGTCTGCGGTCGAAATGAGATAGCCGCTGATCAGAATGGCGAACAGCAGGGCATAGAGTGCGATATGTGCGCCTACAGCGCTGATGCGGGTAAAACGACCATGGCTCCTGGGGGCAGGTGGGGGCGGAGAGACATGTCGCCAGATCACGCGAATAACCAGACCCATCATCAGCAGAACCCCAATGCTTTTGTGCAATTCGGGAGCCTGATGATACCAACCGTCATAATAGCTTAATGTCACCATCCAGAGGCCGAGACCAAACATGGCATAGACGGCAAGCGCAAATAGCCAGTGTAAACACATGGATATTATTCCGTAGCGGCTGGAGGAGTTACGCCATTGCATATGAATTTCCGTTCTCAAATGTCTGAGCACTAAAAATGAACGGGTTAAATTAATAATGCAACTGAAAAAAAAGAATAATGATTTTTATTTAATTTATTTCAGCGAATTTGAATGTGTTCGCGCGATGTAATTCAATCGCTTCGTTCAATAAATTTGAGATGAGTTTTTATAAAAAACAGAAGTTAAATAAGCTTAAAGGAGTGTCAGTAAATGTCAGCGAGAATTCTCAAAAGAATACGATATAGATGACGTCAACGATCGCCAGCAGCGACCAGAGCACAATGTAGAGCATGAAATGCTCGCGAATGTTATTGATCAGATAATTCACCAGTCTGCGCATCATGCCCCTCTCGCTAAACAGGCTCCGTTTATTCGGAGCCTGTGGACGTATTATCTGTCAAAGCGCGAGAGCGCGAAGGGGGTGAGATCAAACGAAGGCGCAATCCCCTGCGCAAACTGGGCGGCGATTTCGCCTAGCACCGACGCAAATTTAAACCCGTGACCGCTGAGCCCGGTTACGATCAGGGTATTGTCGTGTCCGGGCAGCGTGTCGATGATGAAGTCTTCATCCGGCGTGTTGTCGTAGGTGCACGCTGCGCCGTAAAGCAACCCGCCTACGCCCGGCAGAATATTACGCAGGAACGTGAAGGCTTCGGAACCATCCTGCGGATAGGCTCCGTACGGCTTGCGCTCTTCCGCAGAGGAAATAACCTGCCCGCCGTTGTGTTTGCCAATCTTAAGCGCGTCTTTCTCCGAAGGGAAACCGTAGAACTGATCGCCATTGGGCAATTCGCCCGTAAACGCCGGGAATTTGTTCTGGCTGCTGTAACGCCCGTCAGACTGGAACCACGAGAAGACTTTGCGCACCGGCTGGATGGGCAGGTCCGGCTGCAGTTTTGTCACCCACGTTCCCGCACTGACCAGCAGGCGTGCGGCGCTATATTCACCCTCAGACGTGGTGACGGTTGAACCATCGGCATGGTGGGTGATGCCCGTGACCGGACAGTTGAACAACTGCGCGCAGCCCGCTTTGGCAGCGAGATCGATCCAGGTCTTAATGGCCGTTTCGCTGTGCAGCACGCCGGAGTTGGCTTCAAACAATCCAATGTAATCTTCAGGGACAGAAATTTCCGGCCAGCGCGCCATAATGCCGTTCGCATCCAGACGCTCAACGTCCAGGCGGTAGGCTTTCGCGCTCTTCTCAACGTTCGCCAGAAACGTGGAGTTGGCAGGCCCGAGATTAATCACCCCGGTGCGCTCAAAAATGCGCTCCTCGGTGCGTGCCGCCAGTTCGTCCCACAGCGTCTGAGCCCGAAGCACCAGCGGTACATAGCGTTCACCTTCACCGTAAGCGTGACGGATCAAACGGGTATCGCCGTGATGGCTTCCTTCAGAATGGGGGGGAAGGTGGGCGTCAATCATCAGCACATTCAGACCCGCCTGCGTGGCGTAATAACCGGCGGCAGATCCTACGGAGCCGCTTCCGATAATGATCAAATCGTATTTCATAGGCTTCTCTTTACTAACGCTTTGTTAGCAGAGTAATTAACTATGTGGGCTTATACAAGAACGAAATAAATAAGGCACCGCGAGGGTGCCTGTTGAGTGAAGGGCATAAGATTAATGCCGTTTATACTCATTTTCCTGATAGTCGCCAGATTCTATTTTTGCGATGCCTGCTTCCAAAATAGAGATAAACTGACGGGCGACGTCTGTTGTAAGCCACAGCGTCTGTCCAACTTCCGCTTCATCACGGTTTTGCTGATTTGGGGTCTGGTAGTGCAAACGCAGCATCAGCGCATCGTAGCTGTCTACGGTGCTGATATCCCAGCCAACAAGCGGATGGGTCTGGATCACTTCACTATTCTTTTCCATTATAACCCCCTTAATGCGTGTTAGAAGACAACGACTTTGAGGTTCAATGCATGTTTTTCTGAAAGCAATTTCAGTATATCAATTAATAAGGGTTCAGAAGGAAAAAATAAACGGGTAGCAACACATTTTTATGCTTTTTAGGATTGTTCGAGCAATAAAACACCATCTTGTTCACGATTTTCTAAGAAGATGCTGAAATATTTTGAACTTACAGGAGACGAAACGAAAAAAAGCCGGGGCGACCCGGCAAAAAAACACAATGAGGGAGCAAATTTTAATCTGTGATGAACCAGTCGTCGGCGCTTTCCCAGGTTTCCTGCAAAATTTCGCTGATGCGGTCTTTGTCTTCTTTCGCGCCGCCGATGACGGAAAGATGGTTTGCCGTTGCATAACGTACGGTTACGGCGCCATCGTTTTCAGGAAAAGTGCTGTTAATACGTCGGGATAGCTCACCCGCCAGCGCGTCGAGTGCGCCAGCAGGCAGGACGGTGGTTTTGGCAATGGTGACTTCAATACGCATAAATGCCCCCTGTGTAATATACTGTTTATTTATACAGTTATATTGTCGGTTTGACAACAGGGGGCGACAGTTTTTTAGCGTTTTACCGTCCAGCTTACGGTTTCACCGGCGAGGAACGGAATCAGCGTATCATCGGTGAGCGCAATCGACTCTTCAACCTGGCTTTCTTTACGCTCCAGCTCAAGGAAGGTGTCATTGACCGGCAGACAGTAGAAACGTGGACCGTTAAGAGAGCAGAAGGCTTCGAAATGCTCTAGCGCGTTCATCTCTTCAAACACGGTTGCGTAACTTGCGAGTGCGGTCGGCGCGTTGAAGCAACCTGCACAGCCGCAGCTCGCCTCTTTCCGGTGACGGGCATGCGGGGCGGAATCCGTGCCAAGAAACGCGCGAGGGAAGCCGCTGGCCACCAGCTCACGCAGCGCCTGCTGGTGGATATTGCGCTTAAGGATCGGCAAACAGTACAGATGTGGACGAACCCCACCCACCAGCATGTGGTTACGGTTAAACATCAGGTGCTGCGGGGTGATGGTGGCGGCAATCAGTTCGTTTCCATCCCGGACGTACTCTGCGGCATCTTTGGTCGTGATATGTTCAAACACCACCTTCAGCCCCGGAAGACGCTGGCGCAGCGGCTCCATTACCGTTTCAATAAACCGTGCTTCGCGATCGAAAATATCAATGTCAGCGTGGGTCACTTCCCCGTGCACCAGCAGCGGCATCCCCAGTTTTTGCATACGCTCCAGAACGGGCATGATGGCGTCAACGCTGGTCACCCCATGGCTGGAGTTGGTAGTGGCGTTTGCCGGGTAGAGCTTCGCGGCGGTGAACACACCTTCGTTAAACCCGCGCTCAACCTCATCGGGATCCAGCGAGTCCGTGAGGTAGCAGGTCATCAACGGGGTAAAATCGTGCCCGGCCGGAACGGCGTCAAGGATACGCTGGCGATAGGCGATCGCGGCCTCGACGGTGGTGACTGGTGGAACCAGGTTAGGCATTACAATCGCACGGCCATAAATTTCGCTGGTATATGGCACGACGGTTTTCAGCATATCGCCATCACGAAGATGGATATGCCAGTCGTCTGGGCGGCGGATTTTGAGAACCTGGGATTGTACAGTCATGGAAGCTCCGGCTTGAAAGAGATCAGTCATAAGATGGCTGTTTTTGCCGGACACAAATCATAAGCGGAAACGTTTTCGTTTGCACACACTTCCGTTAAAAAAAACGGGCGCCTGAGCGCCCGGAGACTTTAGTCGGTGAAAGGAATGATGATTTCACCCGGCTTCACCTCTATCCCTTTGGCATATTTTTTCGCCAGAGATTCGCCCTTACTCTTGTCTTCGCTCAGAACGTAGGCGGGCTGCTGGTTAAAGTAGTTCTGCAACGACTGGTTGAGATAAGGCATCAGCGTTTGCAGTACCGGTTTCATTTTGTCAGGCGTCACAACCGCGTCCACAATTTCCATCTCTTGCAGGAAAATTGCCCCTTTCTCTTTATTAAAGACCGGCAGCGCCTTGAGCTTCAGCTTAATGTCCGCTTTCTGATTGCCGAACAGCGAGGTCATGTCCAGGCTGGCATCGCCGGAAAGGGTGACTTTGTTAGGCTCCTCGCGACCAATCTGGCTGGCGAGATTCGTCAGAACGATATGCGCATCCGCAAGGCCGGGTACACCGATATCTTTTGAAAAGTTATTATGTTTTTCCAGCGCCTGATTAATTTCCTGCTCACTGACGGTGTACTGCGTAAGCTGGTTACATCCCACCAGCAGACCACTGACAACTAACGCAGCGGCAATAACGATCTTTTTCATGGCGTTCCTCAACATAAAATCGGCGCATCTGTCCTGATACGCCAGTATGTCAGGGTGATCCTACAGAAACCAGCAGAAAAAACTGATAGTGGAGGGAGGCAAATTTCCTCCCGCCAGAAGGTCAGGCGCCGGGCTCCAGCATCCCGCGCGTGCTGCGTTTATCGCTGAACTGCCACCAGAGCGCAATCAGCGTCATAAAGCCGACCATACCGAGCATGACCCACGGCAGCTCCGGTTGATGGAGGGCTTTTCCGGCATCAAACAGCCAGCCGCCGCCGGTGTAACCCAGTGCGCCGCCAAGCGCCAGCCCAAGACGGCTGAACCCCATGTAGCTGCCTCGGGCACGAGCGTCGGCAAGCGACGCGCTCAGCGTTTCACGGGCTGGCTCGGCAATGATGGAGCCAATATAGAAGGTGCAGATCAGCATAAACAGCTGCTGGAGTGAGCTCACCAGGCCGATGGGCATCATGCTCAGCGTCATCAGCAACAGCCCGGCCATCAGACGGTGCTCAAGCCGGAAACGGCGCTCGCTCCAGCGGGCAATCGGATAAAGCAGCGTCAAAGAGAGGCAGGCCTCAATGGCATACATCCATTTCACCGCCGCCGGCGTACCGGCAATATCATTAACCATGATCGGCAGCATCAGCATGACCTGCACGGCAAGCATGTAGTAGCCGGTCAGGGTTAACACATACGTGACGAAGCGTTTATCGCTCAGCACGCGGTTAAGCCCTTCCCGCACTGGCGCTTTAACTGTCGACAGTTTCCACGCAGGCAGAAACAGACCGTTAAACAGCGCGCAGAGAATAAACAACACCGCGCCGGTGGCGCAGACCAGACGGAAATCGTATTGCAGCAGCCAGCTTCCCAGCAGGGCGCCCACGACCGCGCCGGCGCTGTCCTGCATCATTAAAATTGAGAAGAAGCGACCCCGGTGTTGCGGGCGGATGAGCTTAACCACCAGCGCGGTACGCGGCGGGTCGAAAAGGGTGCCGCCAATGCCGGAAAGGAAACAGGAGAACCACAGCAGCCAGGGTTCATGCGCGATGGCCATCGTGGCGAAGCCCGCCGCACGTAACAGCATGCCGGTGACAATCATCGGTTTTGCGCCGAAGCGGTCGGCAATGGCGCCGCCAAACACGCCCAGGCCCTGTTGGACAAACTGGCGTAAGCCCAGCGCGATCCCGACCATCAGCGCCGCCCAGCCCATTTGATCGACAAAACGAATCGATATAAGCGGAAAAACGACAAAAAAGCCGAGCACGACCAGCATGTTATCGACGAGCAGGAAATATTTACCCAGGCTCCTGGCCTGTGATACGCGGGACATTTTCCCTCCAGGGAAAACAGAAGGTGAGCACGCTAACATTCTGCGATGCCGCCACGCTTTTTCCCATACCCGCTGGCGACAATATTTTTTTATCAAAAAGGTGCTTTGATAGAGAGTTCTCATCGAAAAATGTGAAAAGCGATCAAAATGGTATGTCACTGTTTTCACAGAAGGCACAGGCACAGGTATAGTAAAGCTAACTGGCAGAGCAGAATCGACGGGAAGGAGTGGTATCGATGTTTGGCTATCGCAGTAATGTGCCAAAAGTGCGTCTGACGACGGACAGGCTGGTCGTTCGTCTGGTGCATGAGCGTGATGCCTGGCGTCTGGCGGATTATTACGCCGAGAATCGCCAGTTTTTAAAACCCTGGGAACCCGTTCGGGACGAGAGCCACTGTTACCCCTCCGGCTGGCAGGCGCGCCTCAGTATGATTGCGGAATTTCACAAGCAGGGAAGCGCGTTTTATTTCGCGCTTCTCGATCCGGAAGAGAAAGAGATCGTGGGCATTGCCAATTTTTCAAACGTGGTGCGCGGGTCGTTTCACGCCTGTTACCTCGGATACTCCATCGGCCAGAAATGGCAGGGGCAGGGGCTTATGTTTGAGGCGCTGACGGCGGCGATCCGCTACATGCAGCGCACGCAGCATATCCATCGCATTATGGCGAACTATATGCCGCACAATAAGCGCAGCGGCGATCTGCTGGCCCGTCTGGGGTTTGAAAAAGAGGGCTATGCCAAAGATTACCTGCTGATTGACGGCGAGTGGCGGGACCATGTCCTCACCGCGCTCACCTCGCAGGAGTGGACCGCAGGTCGTTAAGGAGAAAAAATGAAATATCAGTTAAATGGCGCCGAGGCGCGCGTGATTGGCTGCCTGCTGGAAAAGCAGGTCACGACGCCGGAACAGTATCCCCTTTCCGTCAATGCCGTCACGATGGCCTGCAATCAGAAGACGAACCGTGAGCCGGTGATGAACCTGGCCGAACACGAGGTGCAGGATATCCTCGACGAGCTGGTGAAACGCCACTACCTGCGTACCGTCAGCGGCTTCGGCAATCGCGTCACTAAATATGAACAGCGCTTTTGTAATTCTGAATTTGGCGATTTAAAACTCAGCGCTGCGGAAGTGGCTGTTATCACCACGCTGCTGCTGCGCGGGGCGCAGACGCCGGGGGAACTGCGTACGCGCGCCTCTCGCATGCATGAATTTCGTGATATGCAGGATGTTGAACAGACGCTGGAGGGGCTGGCCTCACGTGAGGACGGTCCTTACGTGGTGCGCTTACCCCGCGAGCCGGGCAAGCGTGAAAGCCGCTATATGCACCTGTTCAGCGGCGACGTGGATACCTCTGCGCTGGCCGCTGACTCCGACGCGCCAGCGTCAAACGACAGCCTGACCGCGCGCGTGGCAGCCCTGGAAGAAGAGGTTGCCGGGCTGAAGCAGCGTCTGGATGCTTTACTCGCACACCTGGGAGATTAAACGTGACAACATTACGCATTGGCGTTGTAGGCCTGGGCGGGATTGCGCAAAAAGCCTGGCTGCCCGTTTTAGGCGCAGCGTCAGACTGGACGCTGCAAGGGGCGTGGTCGCCTACCCGTGAAAAAGCAGAGCGCATCTGCGAAACCTGGCGCATCCCTTATGCCGGTTCGCTACAGGATTTAGCCCGTGAATGTGATGCGGTATTTGTGCATACCTCTACGGCAACACACTATCAGGTGGTGAGCGAGCTGCTGAACGCGGGCGTTCACGTCTGCGTGGATAAGCCGCTGGCGGAAAATGTGCAGGATGCTGAACGTCTGATAGAGCTGGCTGCGCGTAAAAAACTGACGCTGATGGTCGGTTTCAACCGCCGTTTCGCCCCGCTCTATCAGCAGCTCAAGGCTCAGTCCGGCTCGTTTGCCTCTCTGCGCATGGATAAGCACCGTACCGATAGCGTGGGGCCGAACGATCTGCGCTTCACGCTGCTGGATGATTATCTCCACGTTGTGGATACGGCGCTGTGGCTGAGTAACGGAAATGCACGCCTGCAAAGCGGCACGCTGCTGACTAACGAGCAGGGCGAGATGGTCTACGCCGAGCATCATTTTGCCGTTGAACATGTGCAGGTGACGACCAGCATGCACCGCCGGGCGGGCAGTCAGCGCGAGTCCGTGCAGGCCGTTACGGATGGGGCGCTGTATGACGTCACCGATATGCGTGAGTGGCGGGAAGAGAAGGGCAACGGCGTGGTCGCGTTACCCGTTCCCGGCTGGCAGAGCACGCTGGAGCAGCGCGGCTTTGTAGGCTGCGCGCGTCACTTCATCACCTGCGTGCAAAATCAGACGGTGCCTGAAACGTCCGGCGAGCAGGCAATTCTGGCGCAACGCATTGTGGAACGACTCTGGCGCGACGCGATGTCGGAATAACCCGCTGTAACATCTGCCGATAGTAATTCCTTAAAATCCGGTTAGACTAAGCGCCGCTTGTTGGCTTTGCCGGGTGGCGCTAACGCTTACCCGGCCTACAAATCCGTAGGGTTGTGGAACTTCACGTTAATGAACTTATTAAAATCGCTGGCGGCCGTCAGCTCGATGACCATGTTTTCCCGCGTGCTTGGCTTTGCGCGCGATGCCATTGTGGCAAGGGTTTTTGGCGCAGGGATGGCAACGGACGCCTTTTTCGTCGCGTTTAAGCTGCCGAACCTGCTGCGCCGTATTTTTGCCGAAGGGGCTTTTTCACAGGCATTTGTCCCGATCCTCGCGGAATATAAAAGCAAGCAGGGCGAAGATGCCACCCGCGTCTTTGTGGCCTACGTTTCCGGTTTACTGACTCTGGCGCTGGCGATCGTCACCGTTCTGGGGATGCTGGCAGCGCCCTGGGTGATCATGGTAACGGCACCGGGCTTTGCCGACACGGCGGATAAATTTGCCCTGACGACGCAGCTGCTGCGTATCACCTTCCCCTATATCCTGCTGATTTCACTGGCGTCGCTGGTGGGTGCCATCCTGAATACCTGGAACCGCTTCTCCGTTCCGGCTTTTGCCCCCACGTTCCTCAACGTCAGCATGATTGGCTTTGCGCTGTTCGCCGCGCCGCATTTTAACCCGCCGGTGCTGGCGCTGGCCTGGGCCGTGACCGTCGGCGGCGTACTACAGCTTGCCTACCAGCTTCCGCATCTGAAAAAGATCGGCATGCTGGTTCTGCCGCGCATCAATTTCAAAGACGCGGGGGCAATGCGCGTTATCAAACAGATGGGACCGGCGATCCTCGGCGTCTCCGTCAGCCAGATCTCGCTCATCATCAATACCATCTTTGCCTCCTTCCTGGTGTCGGGTTCGGTCTCCTGGATGTATTACGCCGACCGCCTGATGGAGTTTCCGTCCGGGGTGCTGGGCGTGGCGCTGGGGACTATTCTGCTGCCGTCGCTGTCGAAAAGTTTTGCCAGCGGCAATCATGATGAATATTGCCGCCTGATGGACTGGGGCCTGCGCCTCTGTTTCCTGCTGGCGTTACCCAGTGCGGTGGCGCTGGGGATACTGGCGAAACCGCTGACGGTGTCGCTGTTCCAGTATGGAAAATTCACCGCCTTTGATGCCGCCATGACGCAGCGTGCGCTTGTGGCCTATTCGGTGGGGCTGATGGGGCTGATTGTCGTGAAGGTGCTTGCGCCCGGCTTCTATTCACGTCAGGACATCAAAACGCCGGTTAAGATTGCCATTGTGACGCTGATCATGACTCAGCTGATGAACCTGGCGTTTATTGGTCCGCTGAAACACGCGGGTCTGTCACTGTCGATTGGTCTGGCGGCCTGTCTCAACGCCGGGCTGCTGTACTGGCAGCTGCGCAAGCAGGATATCTTCACCCCGCAGCCGGGCTGGGCAAGCTTCCTGCTGCGCCTGGTGATCGCGGTACTGGTGATGGCGGCAGCGCTGGTTGGCATGCTGTACGTGATGCCTGACTGGGCGCAGGGCACCATGCCATATCGCCTGATGCGTCTGATGGCCGTGGTGGCCGTGGGCGTAGTGGCATATTTTGCCACGCTGGCGGTGCTTGGCTTCAAGGTGAAAGAGTTCACCCGCCGCACGGTATAAACGCTAAAAGGGGAGTCACCAGACGGTGCTCCCCGTTTCATGACGTGCCGCTACTGCGTCAAATCGAAATCTTTTTCCCGCCCGTAATACGTGCAGTAGACGTCTGACCATCCGCACCGTACAGACCCGGCTCTTTATAGGGCTTCAACACCTCAAGCGCCTGCTGATTACGGATAATCTGACCTTCCAGCAGCCAGCCGTTATGCTGGTTGAGATCGCGTAGATGCTGGGTTTTTTCTGTAATGGTCTGCCAGCGTTCGTTGATCTCGTCATTGGCGCTGCGTTTCGCGTCTTGCTCAGCGCGTCGCTGTTTTTCCAGATAATCCAGGGTCGCCAGCAGCGAGCTTTTGTCTTCAGTAATGCGTTGCAACGCGCTGCCGTTGATTTGACCAGAAGAGAGGTGGTGCTGTTCTGCGTCCATCACCGTTTTCAGGTCGTTCAGGACCACCGTCATCTGATCCAGTATTTCTGACAGTCGACTCATACGGTTAGTTACTCTGGAGGAAACTCTGTGCGTCCTGAATCAGCGCATCAGCGATTTTGCTGGTATCCATTTTCAGTTCGCCGTTACGAATAGCCGTTTTCAGCGCTTCAACACGTTCCATGTTGATATCGCTGCTGCCTGGCTGCATCAGCTTCGACTGCGCATCGCTCAGCGTGACGCTGGTGCTGTTAGCGGTCGACGTTTTTTCCAGACGCGCTTTCTGCGGTGCAGCCTCATTCGTTTCGCGAGGTTGTACAGTGCTAACCGGCTTCAGGGCTGATGTACGATCAATGCTCATAGTGTTGTCCTCATCGAGGGTTCGCGGCGTTTGCGCCTGACATCATCATTTGTTGAATATTTATCGGCAGTCGCCGCGAAATCTTTAAAAAGATTACAGGTTAATCAGAATATTCCCATCAGGACCGACCGTGCCGCTGACCACCTGGCCTGAGGACATTCTGACCCGGGCATTCTGCGCCACTGCGGCGTTATTCAGCGCCTTTCCTTCACTGTTGATGCTAAAGCCGTCGCCATTGGCGACCACCATCACCTGTTGTCCGGCTTTTACCCGCCATGCCTGGCGCAGCATAGAGAGCTGTATCGCCTGTCCAGGGGCGACATCCCGCAGGCTGACCGCCTCCTGAGCCTGGTTAATGTCCAGCATAGTCCGCGGAGGAAGCTGATCCAGCCGGCCACGCTTCAGCGTTACGCTATCAGGTTGCAGCAGGCTGCCTCGCGGAATCGGAACGGCGGCGACAACATAATTGCCCGTCGCCTGTACCGCAACCTGTAAATACCGTTTTTCGTTGGCGCAACGCGCCAGCACGTTCACGTTGCCCCATAACTTTGTGCTGCCGGTTACGCTAAATGACGGGGCTACGCAGGACGGGTAAAGGTTAGGCGGGGTGCGCACGGTCACGCGTACGTCATCGCTGAAGCCGGCCAGCTTCTGCGCAAAGAAAGCATTGAGCTGGTCCTCTAATCCCTCAGCCTGCACCAGAGGGCTTAAAAGCAACAGGGTCGCCGCCAGGCCACGTTTAAAAGTCCGCATCGCACGTTCCACCATGTCCAGAATTAAGCAAATTCTACCCGCAGTGGTTTTGCATCAACGCAATAAATAGCGACGCATTTTGCGCTTATTCCGTCGATAGGGGAGACGGGGTGAGATTTAAGCTGTGAACTGAAATTTTCTCATCAGCGGAGGAGACATGCTCGATAAACTCGACGCCGCGTTACGTTTTCAGCAGGAAGCGCTCAACTTACGCACCCAGCGGCAGGAGATTTTAGCCGCCAATATCGCCAACGCGGATACTCCCGGGTATCAGGCGCGCGATATTGATTTTTCCAGTGAACTTAAAAAAGTGATGGAGCGTGGACGTGCCGAAGGAACGGGTGTCTCACTTGCCCTGACATCCTCACGGCATATTCCCGCTCAGGCGATGACCGCGCCAGCAACCGACTTACTTTACCGTATTCCCGATCAACCTTCGCTTGATGGTAACACCGTCGACATGGACCGGGAGCGCACTCAGTTTGCCGATAACAGTCTGCAATACCAGACCGGCCTGACGCTTCTCGGCGGGCAAATCAAAGGCATGATGACCGTCCTACAGGGGGGCAATTAGTAAATGGCCTTGCTGAATATTTTTGATATCGCCGGTTCGGCATTAACAGCCCAGTCCAAACGACTGAACGTGGCGGCCAGTAACCTGGCCAACGCCGACAGCGTGACCGGCCCGGACGGACAACCGTATCGCGCTAAGCAGGTCGTCTTCCAGGTGGATGCTGCACCGGGTGCGGCAACGGGCGGCGTGAAGGTGGCGGATGTGGTTGAGAGCCAGGCACCTGACAAGCTGGTTTACGAGCCAGGCAATCCGCTCGCGGATGCCAGCGGTTACGTGAAAATGCCAAACGTGGACGTGGTCGGGGAGATGGTGAACTCCATGTCCGCGTCACGCAGCTACCAGGCAAACGTCGAAGTGCTTAATACCGTGAAGAGCATGATGCTCAAAACACTCACTCTCGGCCAGTAAAGGAGACACGCATGTCCATCGCCGTAAACGTGAATGACCCGACCAATACCGGCGTCAACAGCACCAGCAGTGCGACCGGTTCCAGTTCCCTTACCGGGAGCAATGCCTCCGATTTACAGAGCAGCTTTCTGACCCTGCTGGTGGCGCAGCTGAAAAATCAGGATCCAACCAACCCGATGCAGAACAACGAACTGACCACGCAGCTTGCGCAGATCAGCACCGTCAGCGGCATTGAGAAACTGAACACCACGCTGGGCTCTGTCTCCGGTCAAATCGATAACAGCCAGTCCTTACAGGCCGCCAACCTGATCGGTCATGGGGTGATGATCCCCGGGACCACGATCCTGGCGGGCACCAGCACCACCGAAGGCACATCCACCACAACCACGACGCCGTTTGGCGTTGAGTTGCAGCAGCCGGCCGACAAAGTCACCGCCACAATCAAAGACGCCAGCGGCAACGTGGTGCGCACGATTGAGATTGGCGAGCTTAAGGCGGGCGTTCATACCTTTACCTGGGATGGCAGCCTGACCGACGGCACCAAAGCCCCTAACGGCTCGTATCAGGTTGCGATTAGCGCCAGCAACGGCACCACTCAGCTGGTGGCGCAGCCGCTACAGTTTGCCCTGGTTCAGGGCGTCATCAAGGGTAGCGATGGCAACAAACTGGATTTGGGTACTTCCGGTACCACCACACTCGACGAAGTTCGGCAGATTATCTAAGCCTTCATACTTATCAGGAGTAAGTCATGGCCTTTTCTCAAGCGGTCAGCGGCCTGAATGCTGCGGCCACCAACCTGGACGTCATTGGCAACAACATCGCCAACTCCGCGACCTATGGTTTTAAATCCGGTTCTGCGTCTTTTGCAGATATGTTTGCAGGCTCTAAAGTGGGCCTGGGCGTGAAGGTTGCGGGTATCACCCAGGACTTCACCGACGGCACGACCACCAACACCGGTCGCGGCCTGGACGTCGCCATCAGCCAGAATGGTTTCTTCCGCATGGTGGACGCTAACGGTTCCGTATTCTACAGCCGTAACGGCCAGTTCAAGCTGGATGAAAACCGTAATCTGGTGAACATGCAGGGGCTTCAGTTAACCGGTTACCCGGTTGCCGGCACGCCTCCTACGGTGCAAACCGGTGCGAATCCGCAGGCGATCTCCATTCCCACGACGCTGATGGCGGCGAAGTCCACCACCACGGCCTCTCAGCAGATCAACCTGAACTCCACCGATACCGCGCCAACCGTCGCCTTCGATTCGACCAACCCTGACTCTTACAACAAGAAAGGCACCGTGACGGTGTTTGACAGCCAGGGTAATGCGCACAACATGAACCTGTTCTATGTCAAAAACGCGACTCCGGCTAACTCATGGAAAGTGTATGCGCAGGACGGCAGCGTAGCGGGAGATACCGCTAAGCTGGCAACAACGCTGACCTTTAACGCGAGCGGCGTACTGACGGGTGGTGATGATATCAAGATCACAACAGGTACCGTTCCAGGTGCTACGCCAGCCACGTTTGACATGAGTTTCGCGAACTCCATGCAGCAGAACACCGGTGCGAACAACATCGTGGCGACGAGCCAGAACGGCTATAAGCCGGGCGACCTGGTGAGCTACCAGATTAACGATGACGGCACCGTTGTCGGTAACTACTCGAACGAACAGACCCAGGTGCTGGGCCAGATCGTGCTGGCTAACTTCGCCAACAACGAAGGCCTGAAGTCCGAAGGGGATAACGTCTGGTCTGCCACCCAGTCTTCCGGTGTTGCCCTGCTGGGCACCGCGGGCTCCGGTAACTTCGGCACGCTGACCAACGGCGCGCTGGAAGCGTCCAACGTCGATCTGAGTAAAGAGCTGGTGAACATGATCGTCGCGCAACGTAACTACCAGTCGAACGCGCAGACCATCAAAACCCAGGATCAGATCCTCAACACGCTGGTTAACCTGCGTTAAGCAGCTGACGGGAAAGCGCAATGGATCACGCAATATATACAGCGATGGGCGCAGCAAGCCAGACGCTCAATCAGCAGGCTGTTACCGCCAGCAACCTGGCAAACGCCTCCACGCCAGGTTTTCGCGCGCAGCTCAACGCGCTGCGTGCGGTGCCGGTAGAAGGGCTGTCATTGCCTACGCGTACGCTGGTCACCGCCTCCACGCCGGGTGCCGACATGACGCCAGGCCAGATGGATTACACCGCGCGTCCGCTGGACGTGGCCCTTCAGCAGGACGGCTGGCTGGCGGTGCAAACGGCTGACGGCGCAGAAGGGTATACCCGCAACGGTAATATTCAGGTGAGCGCCACCGGACAGCTTACGATTCAGGGGCATCCGGTGATGGGCGAAGCCGGTCCGCTGACGGTGCCTGAAGGGTCAGAGCTGACCATTGCGGCAGACGGGACCATCTCGGCGTTGAATCCGGGCGACCCGGCCAACACCGTTGCGCCTGTCGGTCGTCTGAAGCTGGTGAAAGCGGAAGGCAATGAGGTGCAGCGTGGCGATGACGGGATGTTCCGTCTGACCCAGGCCGCGCAGGCCACTCGCGGCGCCACCTTACAGGCCGACCCGACCATCCGCGTGATGTCCGGCGTGCTGGAAGGCAGTAACGTCAAACCGGTCGAAGCCATGACCGACATGATCGCCAGCGCCCGCCGCTTCGAAATGCAGATGAAAATCATCAGCAGCGTCGATGAAAACGCGAGCAAGGCTAACCAACTTCTGGCTATGAGTTAACAGGACTCCCTATGATCAGTTCCTTATGGATCGCGAAAACCGGTCTGGACGCACAGCAAACCAACATGGATGTGATTGCCAACAACCTGGCAAACGTCAGCACCAACGGTTTCAAGCGCCAGCGTGCGGTTTTTGAAGATTTACTTTATCAAACGATTCGTCAGCCGGGGGCGCAGTCTTCTGAGCAAACCACGCTGCCGTCCGGTCTGCAAATTGGTACCGGCGTGCGCCCTGTCGCCACCGAGCGTCTGCACAGCCAGGGCAACCTGTCCCAGACCAACAACAGTAAAGACGTGGCAATTAAAGGCCAGGGCTTCTTCCAGGTGCAGCTGCCGGACGGAACCTCTGCCTATACCCGCGACGGCTCGTTCCAGGTGGATCAGAACGGCCAGCTGGTGACGGCGGGCGGCTTCCAGGTGCAGCCTGCCATCACCATTCCGGCGAACGCGCTGAGCATTACCATTGGCCGTGACGGCATCGTCAGCGTTACCCAGCAGGGTCAGGCGGCGCCGGTCCAGGTTGGCCAGCTCAACCTGACGACCTTCATGAACGATACCGGACTGGAAAGCATCGGCGAGAATCTCTACACCGAAACGCAGTCTTCCGGTACGCCAAATGAGAGTACGCCGGGCCTGAACGGTGCGGGGCTGCTGTACCAGGGTTATGTGGAAACCTCTAACGTCAACGTGGCGGAAGAGCTGGTGAACATGATCCAGGTTCAGCGCGCGTATGAAATTAACAGTAAAGCAGTGTCGACGACCGACCAGATGCTGCAAAAACTGACGCAACTCTAAGGTGTAGCCCGGTGCGGTAAACGTCGCACCGGCTCCCTGTTTTCGAAGATGAAGGCAATGCAAAAAAACGCGGCGTTTCGTTATCCGATCCTGACTGTTCTGGCCGTCACCCTCAGCGGGTGTGCCTGGATCCCGTCTAAACCATTGGTACAGGGTGCGACTACCGCCCAACCCGTTCCCGGCCCCGCGCCGGTGGTGAACGGCTCCATTTTCCAGACCGCGCAGCCGATTAACTACGGTTATCAGCCGCTGTTTGAAGACCGTCGTCCGCGTAACGTCGGCGATACGCTGACCATCGTGTTGCAGGAAAACGTCAGCGCGAGCAAGAGCTCGTCGGCGAACGCCAGCCGCGACGGCAAAACCAATTTTGGCTTCGACACCGTACCGCGCTATCTGCAAGGGCTGTTCGGCAACGCCCGTGCGGATGTGGAAGCCTCTGGCGGCAACACCTTTAACGGTAAAGGCGGCGCGAACGCCAGCAACACCTTCAGCGGCACGCTGACGGTCACGGTTGACCAGGTTCTGGTGAACGGCAACCTGCACGTGGTGGGTGAAAAACAGATCGCCATTAACCAGGGCACGGAATTTATTCGCTTCTCCGGTGTGGTTAACCCTCGCACCATCAGCGGCACCAACACCGTACCGTCCACCCAGGTGGCGGATGCGCGCATTGAGTACGTCGGTAACGGCTATATCAACGAAGCGCAGAATATGGGCTGGCTGCAACGCTTCTTCCTTAACCTATCGCCGATGTAAGCGAGGTGACCTATGTATAAATTTCTCTTCGCCGTGGCGCTGTCGCTGGTGGCTACCGTTGCGCAGGCCGATCGCATTCGCGATCTCACCAGCGTGCAGGGCGTGCGTGAAAACTCCCTGATCGGCTACGGCCTGGTGGTGGGGCTGGACGGTACGGGTGACCAGACTACCCAGACGCCGTTCACCACCCAGAGCCTGAATAACATGCTCTCTCAGCTCGGTATTACCGTCCCGGCCGGGACCAATATGCAGCTGAAAAACGTGGCGGCGGTGATGGTGACCGCGTCGTACCCGGCGTTTGCGCGCCAGGGGCAGACCATTGACGTGGTTGTCTCGTCGATGGGTAACGCCAAAAGTTTGCGCGGCGGTACGCTGCTGATGACCCCGCTGAAAGGCGTCGACAGCCAGGTGTATGCGCTGGCGCAGGGCAACATTCTGGTTGGCGGGGCAGGCGCGTCGGCAGGCGGCAGCAGCGTGCAGGTGAACCAGCTGAACGGGGGACGTATCACCAACGGCGCCATCATTGAACGTGAACTGCCAACCCAGTTCGGCACCGGCAACACCATTAACCTGCAACTGAATAACGAAGACTTCACGATGGCGCAGCAGATTGCTGACACCATCAACCGCAGCCGGGGCTACGGCAGCGCCACCGCGCTGGATGCCCGCACCGTACAGATCCGCACGTCAACCGGCAGCAGTAACCAGGTGCGAATGCTGGCCGAAATCCAGAATATGGACGTGAACGTGCCGCTTCAGGATGCGAAAGTTATTATCAACTCCCGTACCGGCTCGGTGGTCATGAACCGCGAAGTGACGCTGGACAGCTGCGCCGTGGCGCAGGGCAACCTCTCCGTGACGGTTAACCGTTCGGCCAACGTCAGCCAGCCGGATACGCCGTTTGGTGGCGGTCAGACGGTGGTGACGCCGCAAACGCAGATTGATTTGCGACAGAGCGGCGGTTCGTTGCAGAGCGTGCGCTCCAGCGCCAACCTGAACAGCGTGGTGCGTGCCCTGAACGCGCTGGGCGCAACGCCAATGGATCTCATGTCCATTCTGCAATCCATGCAAAGTGCAGGCTGCCTGCGCGCCAAACTGGAAATCATCTAAATGCTGACCGATAGCAAACTGTTGACCAGTGCCGCCTGGGATGCCCAGTCGCTCAACGAGCTGAAAACCAGCGCGGGTAAGGATCCGGCGGCGAATATCCGCCCGGTTGCCCGCCAGGTGGAAGGCATGTTCGTGCAGATGATGTTGAAAAGCATGCGTGAAACGCTGCCAAAAGATGGCATGTTCAGCAGCGATTCCACGCGGCTTTACACCAGCATGTACGATCAGCAGATTGCCCAGCAAATGACCGCCGGAAAGGGGCTCGGCCTGGCGGACATGATTGTGAAACAGACCGCAGCCGCTCAGGGTCTGCCGCCTGAAGAGGCCCCGCAGCAGGTGCCAATGAAGTTTGATCTGGAAAAGGTGACCAGTTATCAAAATCAGGCGTTGACGCAGATGGTGCGTAAGGCGATGCCGAAGCCGGCAGAAACGCGTGACGAGCCGCTCTCCGGCGACAGCAAAGACTTCCTGGCGCAGCTCTCCCTGCCGGCGCGTCTTGCCAGTGAAGAGAGTGGCGTCCCGCACCATCTGATTCTGGCGCAGGCAGCGCTGGAGTCGGGCTGGGGGCAACGTCAAATCCGCAGGGAAAACGGCGAGCCGAGCTTCAACATCTTTGGCGTGAAGGCCACCTCCAGCTGGAAGGGGCCGACCACGGAAATCACCACGACTGAATATGAAAACGGTGCGGCAGTGAAGGTGAAAGCCAAATTCCGCGTCTACAGCTCCTATCTTGAAGCGTTATCGGATTATGTCGGGCTGCTGAGCCGGAACCCGCGCTACACCGCCGTGACCCAGGCCGCCACGCCAGAGCAGGGCGCTCAGGCGTTGCAGAATGCCGGCTACGCCACCGATCCAAACTATGCCCGCAAGCTGACCAGCATGATCCAGCAGCTGAAATCCATGTCTGAGAAGGTCAGCAAAGCCTATAGCACAGATCTCGAAAATCTGTTCTGAAAGTTCTCAAGTCCCGGTGGAGGTTGCCGATAACCTTCATCAGGACTTGTGTCTGAACGTATAAAAGGAACCCCCATGTCCAGTTTGATTAACAGCGCCATGAGTGGCCTCAGTGCTGCGCAGTCGGCACTCAATACCGTCAGTAATAATATTTCAAGCTACAACGTGGCAGGTTATACCCGCCAGACCACCATTCTGGGCGCATCAAACAGCACCCTGACCGGCGGCGGCTGGGTGGGTAACGGGGTCTATGTCTCCGGCGTTCAGCGTGAATATGATTCATTTATCACCAACCAGCTGCGCGCGGCGCAGAACCAGAGCAGCGGACTGACCACGCGCTACCAGCAGATGTCAAAAATTGACGACGTGCTTTCGGATACCACTAACTCGCTCTCTGCCAACCTCCAGGATTTCTTTAAAAGTCTGCAAACGCTGGTGAGTAACGCAGAAGATCCGGCTGCACGCCAGACGGTACTCGGGAAGGCGGATGGTCTGGTAAACCAGTTCAAAACCAACGATCAGTATCTCCGCGATCAGGATGCGCAGGTGAATACGGCGATTTCTACCAGCGTCGATCAGATCAATAACTACGCGAAGCAGATTGCCAACCTTAACGACCAGATTTCCCGACTGACTGGCGTAGGGGCGGGCGCATCCCCGAACGAACTGCTCGATCAGCGCGATCAGCTGGTGAGTGAGCTGAACAAGATTGTCGGCGTGGACGTGACCGTGCAGGACAGCGGCACCTATAACATTTCTATCGCCAACGGTTACACCCTGGTACAGGGCAGCAACGCAAGCCAGCTTGCTGCGGTGAAATCCAGTGCGGATCCCGCGCGTACCACGATTGCCTATGTGGATGCCGCCGCGGGCAACGTGGAGATCTCGGAAAAACAGATCACCACGGGGTCGCTTGGCGGGCTGTTAACGTTCCGTTCTCAGGATCTGGATCAGGCGCGAAATACGCTTAACCAGATGGCGCTGGCGTTTGCCGATGCTTTGAATACCCAGCACCAGGCGGGCTTTGATGCGAACGGGGATGCAGGCGGTAAGCTGTTTGATTTTGGCTCCCCGGCGGTACTGAGTAACGGCAAAAACACCGGGAACGCGGCCGTTACGGCAACGATGACGGACAGTACGAAGGTGCAGGCGACAAACTACAAAGTTGAGTACAACGGTACCGACTGGACCATCACCCGTCTGTCAGACAACACCAGCTTCACGGCCAAGCCGGATACTGGCGGTAACCTGTCGTTCGATGGTCTCAACGTCAACATTAGCGGTTCGGCCAATAATAAAGACAGCTTTATCGTGAAGCCGGTGAATGACGTCATCGTGAATATGGACGTGGCGATCAGCGACGAGTCCAAACTGGCGATGGCTTCCGCGAAGGGAAGCGGTGAAAGCGACAATACCAACGGTCAAAAGCTTCTGGATTTGCAGAGCGCCAAGCTGGTCGGTGGGAACAAAACCTTTAACGACGCGTATGCCGCTCTGGTCAGTACGGTGGGCAGCACCACGGCGTCCCTGAAAACCAGCAGCGAAACCAAGGTGAACGTGGTGACGCAGCTGACCAAACAGCAGCAGTCAATCTCCGGGGTTAACCTGGATGAAGAGTATGGCAACCTGCAACGCTATCAGCAGTACTATCTGGCGAATGCGCAGGTGCTGCAAACGGCGAGCGCGCTGTTTGATGCATTGATCAATATCCGCTAAGGCTGAGGCATAAAAAATGCGTATTAGTACTCAAATGATGTATGAGCAAAGCATGCGCGGCGTGACGAACTCCCAAAGCCTCTGGCTCAGCTACGGCGAGCAGATGTCTACGGGCAAGCGCATCAACCGTCCGTCTGACGATCCGATTGCCGCCTCGCAGGCCGTTGTGCTCTCTCAGGCTCAAACGCAAAACAGCCAGTATGCACTGGCGCGCTCCTTCGCTACGACGAAAGTCTCGCTGGAAGAGAACGTGTTATCGCAGGTGACAACCGCAATCCAGGCGGCTCAGGAAAAGATTGTCAATGCGGGCAACGGCACGTTAAGCGACGATGACCGCGCTTCGCTGGCAACGAACCTGCAAGGTATTCGCGATCAGCTGATGAACCTGGCTAACAGCACGGACGGTAACGGTCGCTATATCTTTTCAGGATACAAAACCGAAGCGGCGGCGTTCGACCAGACGACCGGTATGTATCAGGGCGGCGGTACGCCAATCAGCCAGCAGGTTGACTCCGCGCGGACGATGCAAATCAGCCATACGGGCGCTGAAGTTTTCGACAGCTTCACCAGCAATGCAAAGCCGGAGCCAGATGGTAGCGCTCAGGAAACGAATTTGTTCAAGATCCTCGACGCTGCCATCGGTGCGCTGAATACGCCGGTTGGCGATGACGAAACGAAGGCCGAAGCGTTTACCGCGGCAATTGATAAAGCCAACCGTGGCCTGAGCAACTCCCTCAACAATGTATTGACCGTGCGCGCCGACCTTGGCATCAAGCTGGACGAGCTGGGCAAGCTGGATTCTCTGGGTGAGGATCGCGCGCTGGGCCAGACCCAGCAGATGAGTGACCTGGTGGACGTGGACTGGAACTCGGTGATTTCGTCCTACACCATGCAGCAGGCGGCGTTGCAGGCCTCGTATAAAGCCTTTAGCGATATGCAGGGTATGTCGTTGTTCCAGATGAACAGATAATACTCAGACCTTTTGGAACATGTCTTGAAACTGGGCATGTTTTGTCTGCCCAACCCATCCGGGTTGGGCATTTTTTTTACACGCTTTCTGCCTGTGCGGACAGCACCCGGGCGCTTTCAATCACTCTGATAGCCAGCGCAATGGCGCCACACAGGGTCGCCAGCCCAACCACGCCCGTCCAGCCCGCCAGCGTATAGATATTGCTGCCTAATGCCGAACCCAGCGCCATTCCGATGAAAATGACGGTAAACAGCAGGGCGTTAAGACGTCCGCGTGCCTGCGGCTCAAGGCCGTAAACCAGGTTCTGGTGCGCCACGAGGCTGGACTGCAAGCCGAGATCGAAACCCACCGCGGAGATCGCTATCAGGATCAGCTGACCGTGTACACCCAGCGCCGGCATCAGGAACATCAGGGCAAACGACACGGTGACCAGTGCGGCACCCAGCTGGGTCACTTTACCGGCGCCCAGCTTATCGGCCAGGCCACCCGCCAGCGGTGCGGCCAGCGCGCCTGCGGCACCGGCAATACCAAACCCACCCGCCACGGCGCTGCCAAGGTGATAACGTTCCAGCAGCATGACCGCCAGCGTCGACCAGAACGCGCTGAAGGCAATCGACAGAAAACCCTGAGCCAGCGAGGCCCGACGCAGCGCCGGGTAGCGACGCCACAGGTGTTCCATGGAGCGCATCAGCGCCGGGTAGCTGAGCGTGGAGTGAACAGCGAAGCGGGGAAGCACGGCCCACATCGCTACGCCGACAAGCGCAATACTTGCGGCGGCCAGCTGATACATCACCCGCCAGCCAAAGGCTTCACCCACCACGCCGCTTACGGTTCTGGAGAGCAAAATGCCCAGCAGCAGGCCGGTCATCACCGTGCCGACAGTTTTACCCTGTTTCCCTTCCGGTGCCAGGATCGCTGCCGCCGGGACGATATCCTGAGCCATGGTAGCGGCCATGCCAATCAGCAGGCTGGTGAGCAGCAGGGAGTGCAGTTGTCCGGTCAGGCTACAGCCCAGCAAGAACAGCGCCAGGGCCGCGCTTTTTATCAGGATCAAGGTCCTGCGGTCATGACGATCGCCGAGCGGGAGCAGAAACAGGATGCCTAAGGCGTAACCCGCCTGGGTGAGCGTCGGGACCATACCCATGCCTTCGATACTCAGGTGCAGGTCTGTGCCCATCAACGGCAGCAGAGGCTGGGCATAATAGATGGATGCCACGCTGAAGCCAGCGCCAAGCGCCAGCATAACGATTACCCAGCGGCTCACGGCCTGGGTGGTGGTTGTGGTAGTGTTCATAAGATGTTCCTCATTCGTCGTGTGCGGCTATTTTTTATCAGGACGCCTTGCGACGGTAGCGGGCGCAGTGGTAAAACGCTTATACGTTGAACGTATGATAATAAAACCTATGAAAAGAGCTGAGCGTATAGACAGGGTAGAGCTGATGCGCACGTTCGTTCGCATCGTTGAGGCAGGGTCACTCTCTGCGGCGGCTCGCCAGCTGGCAACAACCCAGGCGACGGTAAGCCGACGGTTGCAGTCGCTTGAAACCATGCTGGGCGTGCGCCTGATGCTGCGTACAACCCATACTGCCCGTCTTACCGATGACGGCGAACGCTGCTATCAGCATGCCCGACGGGTGATTGACAGCTGGCTGGCGCTGGAAGACGAGGTGGGGCAGAAAGAGGATGAGCCGGTCGGTGTTCTGCGGGTGAGGGCTCCCCACGCGTTTGGCCAGGATCAGCTTCTGAAGCCGTTAACCGAATTTTTGCAGCGCTATCCGCTGCTCTCAATCGAATGGATGCTCAACGATCGTTCAGTTGATTTCCTCGGCGACAACCTGGACTGTGCTATCCGGGTAGGCGCTGAAGTCGATCCGGCAACCGTGTCCGTGCTGCTGGCTGAAGTGCCGCGCTCGGTGGTGGCGTCGCCGGCGCTGCTGGCCCGTTTTCCCGCCGTTAACACGCCGGACGATCTGCAACACCTCCCCTGGATTGCCATCAGCTCTTTTTACCAACGTCATGTGGAGCTTTTTCATGAGGCATCACCAGCCACGGCGCGTGTGACCATTACGCCACGTCTGAGTACCGACAGCCTGTATGTGGCCCGCAATACGGCGCTCACCGGCCTTGGCGTGGCGGTGGTCTCCAGCTGGACGGTGCAGGATGATATTCAGGAAGGGCGGCTGGTGCACTTGCTGCCGGAGTGGCAGCCGGCAGCGTTACCGGTGCATCTGGTTTACCCCTGGTCCCGCTACTATCCGGCGCGCTTGCGGCGTTTTCTGGAAATGATGCGGCAGATCATGCCGGAGGTCACCGGAATGAGAAAGCCCGTGCAGCAGCCATAAAAAAAGCCGACCCGAAGGTCGGCTTTCAGTCTTAGGGTGTGTTATTCCACAGACTGCGGACGGGTAGCAGGCGCAGTAGCCATGTGCGTTGCACTGTGACCACCGGCAGCACCTTTACCTTCGAAGTTGAATTCCGGACGTACCCAGTCGCTATGGCGCGGCGCTTCAGGCACATACTCTGGTGCCGGGGCGCGGGTCATAGGTGCTGTAGCAACGTGCGCAGGCGCTGGTGCGGCAACTGCCTCAACCGGCGCAGGCTTCACTTCAGGCGCTTTCACTTCTTCGACAACAGGTTCAACCTGAATCTCGACGTCCTGAACCACCTCTTCGGTAACCGTTTCGACGGCAACGTCTGCGGTTTCTTCCACTGCTGGTGCAGGTTCAGCGTGTTCCACGACCTCTTCAGCCACTACGGCATCTTCTTCGGCGATAATCTGCGGGGCGGCATCAACCGGTGCAGCAATCACTTCAGGATGGGTCGTTTCGACTTCCACAGCCTGTGGTGCCGCCGTTTCTACAGCCTGAGGCTCAACAACCTGCGGCTCTGCCACGGTTGCCGCTTCAGTCACGACGTTTTCTGTCGCGGCTACCGGTGCAATCACCTCTTCGGTTACAGCCTGCTCTTCAACAGCCTGCTCAGGGCGAGCAACCGGATAGCGGATCCAGACTTTACCGGAGGCCATCTCTGGTGACGCGCACGCCACGGTCAGCGGCATTGGCGACTGAGTCGGGTAACGCTCGTCACGGTAGCGACGACGACGCTGGCCGCTCACGCGCAGGTGACGTGGAGAACGGCGGGAGCGACGCGGCATGCCTGCGTTGTCACGGTTTTCGCTGCTCTCGTCCTGCTCAACCTGATTTTCCACCACGGCTGGCAGGTCAACTTTCGCAACCTGTGTACCCGTTGTGCTTTCTGGCGCTTCGACCGCGATGACTTCGCTTTCTTCCGCCTGAACAGCACCGACACGTACTTTCTGGGTCAGCTGACGCTGCTTGCGACGCGGCATAACCTGGGTGCGCTCTTCCTGCTCAGCGTCCTGCTGTTCTACAGGCGCTTCGCGATTCAGGTTTTTGACTTCCTGCTGAGCCTGGCGCTTCTCGTCGTTACGACGACGGCTACGCTCGCGGCGAGGCTGCTGCTCGTCACGCTGTTTGCTTTTCTCGGACTCATCGCCCGCCTGCTGGCGAATTTCACGATCTTCAACGTTCTGCTGTTGCTTCTCGCGACGGTTGCGACGGTTGTCCTCGCGTTGCTCACGACCTTCGTTGTTCTCGGAACGATTATCACGGCGCTCATTACGATCGCCACGCTCGTTGCGGTCGTTACGATCGCGACGATTGTTCTGACGCTTACGACGGTCCTGCTGACGCTCTGGTTTCGCTTCTTTTGGCGCTTCTTTTGGCTGCTCAGGCTGAACTTCTTCGCCGGCAAACATTTTTTTCAGCGCACCGATGATGCGGCTCAGGAGACCCGGTTGCTCAGGCTGCGCTTTTGGCGCGGCAGGGGCGGCTTTCTGTACAGCAGGTTTTTCCGCTGGTTTTTCCAGCGTCGCTTCCGGCGGGGCTTCCGGCATGATGAAGGTCGCTAAAGCTGGCTGCTCAGGCAGTTTACGCTCAGCAGGTTCTTCATCGGATGGCAGCGCCATTTCTTCTTCATGCAGCTTCGGCAGCAGGTAGCTGAGGGTGCTTGTCTCTTCGCCTTTACGGACGCGCAGCACGTGATAGTGCGGGGTTTGCATCTCGTCGTTTGGCACGATGATGCAGCGAACGCCACCCTGACGCGCTTCGATTGCGCTGACCGCTGCACGTTTTTCGTTCAGCAGGTAGGAGGCAATTGGCACCGGCACAATGGCGTGAACCTCTTTGGTGTTCTCTTTCAGCGCTTCTTCTTCAATCAGGCGCAGAATGGAGAGGGAGAGAGATTCATTGTCACGCACGGTACCCGTACCGGAACAGCGTGGACACACATGATGGCTGGACTCGCCCAGTGACGGGCTGAGGCGCTGACGGGACATCTCCAGCAGGCCAAAGCGAGAAATATGGCTGATCTGGATACGGGCACGATCCTGACGCACCGCTTCACGCAGGCGGTTTTCAACCGCGCGCTGGTGGCGAACCGGGGTCATGTCGATGAAGTCGATAACGATCAGACCGCCCAGGTCGCGCAGGCGGAGCTGGCGGGCGATTTCATCAGCGGCTTCAAGGTTGGTGTTGAAGGCTGTCTCTTCGATATCGCCGCCGCGGGTTGCACGCGCGGAGTTGATGTCGATGGCGGTCAGCGCTTCGGTGGTATCGATAACGATAGAACCGCCGGACGGCAGACGCACTTCACGCTGGAAGGCAGACTCGATCTGGGATTCGATCTGATAGTGGCTGAACAGCGGGATTTCACCGGTGTACAGTTTAATTTTGCTGGTGAAATCCGGGCGACCCAGTGCGGCGATGTGCTGGCGAGCCAGCTCAAGCACTTTCGGGTTATCAATCAGAATTTCACCGATGTCCTGACGCAGGTAGTCACGGAAGGCACGCACGATGACGTTGCTTTCCTGGTGGATCAGGAACGGCGCTGGACGGCTTTCTGCCGCTTTCTTGATGGCTTCCCAGTGCTTCAGGCGGAAGCTCAAGTCCCACTGCAAGGCTTCGGCAGATTTGCCGACGCCCGCGGTGCGCACGATGAGACCCATGCCGTCTGGCAGCTCAAGACTTGCCAGCGCTTCTTTCAGCTCGGTACGGTCATCACCTTCGATACGGCGAGAGATACCCCCGGCACGCGGGTTGTTTGGCATCAATACCAGATAGCTTCCTGCCAGACTGATAAAGGTGGTCAGTGCGGCACCTTTGTTGCCACGCTCTTCTTTATCGATCTGAACGATAACTTCCTGACCTTCACGCAGAACATCTTTAATGTTCGGACGGCCATGGGAGTTGTAGTTGGCAGGAAAATATTCGCGGGCGATCTCTTTGAGAGGAAGGAAACCGTGACGCTCAGCACCGTAATCGACAAATGCAGCTTCAAGGCTTGGTTCAATGCGGGTGATTTTGCCTTTGTAAATGTTCGCTTTTTTCTGTTCGTGTCCAGGACTTTCGATATCCAGATCGTACAGGCGCTGCCCATCCACAAGGGCGACACGCAACTCTTCTTGCTGAGTTGCGTTGATTAACATTCTTTTCATCGTAACTTACTCGTTATTCTTACATTGACGACAAAGCTGCGGGCAAGGTGACGCTTTCCGGGGTATGAACCGATGGCCTCGTGTCTATTCACGTCGCCAACCTCACGGTTGTCGCTCGCTTAAGAGGCGCAGAGTGTCGGTTGCCTGTATTTCATACGGAAACACAGCGCAATTATCAGGGGAATTGCCTGGGAAAACTCTCCAGAGAACAATCCTTATACCGGGAAGTACTGCAACCCGCAGCCCGCTAACTGCCTGAAAGATCAATACGTCTTACGCCATTGCTGCGTGGATGATCGGTCAGACAAAATTGGTCATTCCGTCGAGATCCTTACAAAACCCGGATTTAACGCGGAAAACGGATTCATTATTCCACTGCTCGCCGGGTTATAGCAAGATGACTTTTACCAATTATCACCCGGTTACTCACAGTTTCTTCACTTCAACGGGGTGATTGGTTTAATAACCACCAAATCGATTGCGCGAAAGCGGAGTGTTCCGGATAAAAGTAAATATAAGCATAGAAAAATGAGTGGCGCTATTGCCTGACGCTATTTAGAATCGCCAACCATGAAAACAGAGACTCCAGCCGTAAAAATGGTTGCCATCGCCGACGATGACGCGGGGCAACGTATCGATAATTTTTTGCGCACCCAGCTGAAGGGCGTGCCAAAAAGTATGATTTATCGCATCCTGCGTAAGGGCGAGGTGCGGGTGAATAAAAAACGCGTGAAGCCTGAGTATAAGCTCGAGGCGGGCGATGAAGTCCGCATTCCACCGGTACGCGTAGCAGAGCGTGAAGAAGAGGTCGTTTCTCCGAAGCTGCAAAAAGTCGCGGCACTGAGCGAGGTTATCCTTTATGAGGACGATCACATTCTGGTGCTGAATAAACCGTCCGGAACGGCGGTACACGGGGGGAGCGGTCTCAGCTTCGGCGTGATCGAAGGTTTACGCGCGCTGCGCCCGGAAGCGCGTTTCCTTGAACTGGTTCACCGTCTTGACCGTGATACCTCCGGCGTGCTGCTGGTAGCGAAAAAGCGTTCTGCCCTGCGTTCCCTGCATGAACAGCTTCGCGAAAAAGGGATGCAAAAAGATTACCTGGCGCTGGTACGCGGCCAGTGGCAGTCCCATGTAAAAGTGGTGCAGGCACCGCTGCTGAAAAACATTCTGCAAAGCGGCGAGCGCATTGTTCGTGTTAATCAGGAAGGGAAACCGTCTGAGACGCGCTTTAAAGTAGAAGAGCGCTACGAATTCGCCACGCTGGTGCGCTGTAGTCCGGTGACGGGGCGTACGCACCAGATTCGCGTGCATACCCAGTTTGCGGGCCATCCGATTGCGTTTGACGACCGCTATGGCGATCGCGAGTTTGATAAGCAGCTGGCGGGTACGGGGCTTTCGCGTCTGTTCCTGCATGCGGCAGCGCTGAAGTTTACCCATCCTAATACCGGGGAAGTTATCCGTATTGAAGCGCCGCTGGATGAGCAGCTCAAACGCTGTCTGAAAGTTCTGCGTGGCTGATTTTGTGCCGGGTAGCGCTGCGCTTACCCGGCCTACATGTATTTCTCCCTCTCCCTGTGGAAGAGGGCCGGGGTGAGGGCATCAGGCCGCAACGGTCACATCGTCAGCGGATTACATTCTTCTCGTCTTAACATCTGGCACAGCGCTATCAGCGGCAGACCCACCAGCGTGTTGGGATCCCGACCGTCCAGCTTGTCGAACAGCGCAATCCCCAGCCCCTCACTTTTGAAACTGCCCGCGCAGTTCAGAGGACGTTCCCGACGCACGTAATCCATAATCTCCTGCTCGCTAAGATGACGAAAGTGCACGTCGAACGGCTCGCATTCGCTTTGCAGATGACCGCTGGCCGAATTATAAAGCGCCAGGCCCGTATAAAAGGTCACAATACTGCCTCGCGCACGCAGAAGTTGCTGGCAGGCGTTTTCTTCCGTATGCGGTTTGCCGGTGATTTCGCCGTCCAGCACGCAAACCTGATCGGAGCCTATAATCAGATGAGCGGGGTAGCGTTCGGCCAGCGATTGCGCTTTCTCCTTTGCGAGACGGGTCACCAGATGACGCGGTGACTCTCCCGGCTGCGGCGTCTCATCAACGTTGGGTGCGGCGCATTCAAACGGGATCCCGAGCTTTTCCAGCAGCATTCGGCGATAGGGGGAAGTGGAAGCAAGTACGAGATTTGGCATATTTTTATCACCAGATATAGCGTATCGATGCCAGCCATTTTAAACTACAGGCCGCAATGTGTGCGAATAATTGGCAAAAGGCAGCTCTGGTTGCCTTTTTCTTTGACTCTATGACGTTACAAAGTTAATATGCGCGCCCTATGCAAAAGGTAAAATTACCCCTGACTCTTGATCCGGTTCGTACGGCTCAAAAACGCCTCGATTACGAAGGAATTTATTCTTCCGATCAGGCCGAGCGTATTGCCGAGTCTGTAGTCAGTGTGGACAGTGATGTAGAATGCTCCATGTCGTTCGCTATCGATAACCAGCGTCTCGCCGTCTTAACCGGTGATGCAAAGGTAACGGTAACGCTCGAATGTCAGCGTTGCGGGAAACCGTTCGTACAGCATGTTCACACAACGTATTGTTTTAGTCCGGTTCGTTCTGACGAACAGGCTGAAGCACTCCCGGAAGCGTATGAGCCGATTGAGGTTAACGAATTCGGTGAAATCGATCTTCTGGCTCTGGTTGAAGATGAAGTCATCCTCTCCTTGCCAGTGGTTCCGGTGCATGATTCTGAACACTGTGAAGTGTCCGAGGCGGACATGGTCTTTGGGGAACTGCCTGATGAAGCGCAAAAACCAAACCCATTTGCCGTATTAGCCAGCTTAAAGCGTAAGTAATTGAGGAGTAAGGTCCATGGCCGTACAACAGAATAAACCAACCCGTTCCAAACGTGGCATGCGTCGTTCCCATGACGCGCTGACCGCAGTTACCAGCCTGTCTGTAGACAAGACTTCTGGTGAGAAACACCTGCGTCACCACATCACCGCTGACGGTTTCTACCGCGGCCGCAAGGTTATCACTAAGTAATCACGCGTCAGCGTGATTAGGCTTAGTGAGGAACTTCCCCGTGCAAACGGGGAGTTTACCGAACCAGGCTGCGACGATACCTTGACACGTCTAACCCTGGCGTTAGATGTCATGGGGGGCGATTTTGGCCCTACCGTGACAGTGCCTGCAGCATTGCAGGCACTGAATTCTAATTCGCAACTCACACTTCTATTAGTCGGTAATCCCGACACAATCACGCCATTACTTGCAAAAGCTGACTTTGAACAACGTTCGCGTCTGCAGATTATTCCTGCGCAGTCAGTTATTGCCAGTGATGCCCGGCCATCGCAGGCTATTCGTAATAGCCGTGGCAGCTCTATGCGCATGGCGCTGGAGCTGGTGAAAGAAGGGCGAGCGCAGGCTTGCGTCAGCGCCGGAAATACGGGCACGCTGATGGGGCTGTCGAAATTATTGCTCAAGCCGATTGAGGGCATTGAGCGTCCGGCGCTGGTGACGGTGTTACCGCACCAGCAGAAGGGCAAAACGGTGGTGCTCGATCTGGGCGCTAACGTAGATTGTGATAGTACAATGCTGGCTCAGTTTGCCGTGATGGGGTCGGTGCTGGCAGAAGACGTGGTCGGGATTAACAACCCCCGCGTTGCGTTATTGAATATTGGTGAAGAAGAAACCAAAGGCCTGGACAGTATCCGCGACGCTGCGGAAATACTCAAACAGGTTCCCTCCATCAACTATATTGGTTATCTCGAAGCCAATGAGTTGCTGACGGGCAAAACGGACGTATTAGTGTGTGATGGCTTCACCGGAAACGTAACGTTGAAGACCATGGAAGGGGTCGTACGAATGTTCCTTTCCCTGCTGAAATCGCAGGGAGACGGTAAAAAAAGGTCCTGGTGGCTGATTTTATTAAAGCGTTGGTTACAAAAAAGCCTGACGCGGCGATTCAGTCACCTCAACCCCGACCAGTATAATGGCGCCTGTCTGTTAGGATTGCGCGGCATCGTGATTAAGAGTCATGGCGCCGCCAATCAGCGAGCCTTTACCGTCGCGATTGAACAGGCAGTGCAGGCGGTGCAGCGACAAGTTCCTCAGAGGATTGCCGCTCGCCTGGGATCTGTATTAGCTAAAAGTGACTGAGCGTACATGTATACGAAGATTTTAGGTACCGGCAGCTACCTGCCAAAACAAGTGCGTACCAACGCCGATCTTGAAAAAATGGTAGATACGTCTGACGAGTGGATTGTCACGCGCACAGGTATCCGTGAACGTCGTATCGCCGCGCCAGACGAAACTGTGTCCACCATGGGCTACGAAGCCGCTCAGCGCGCGCTTGAGATGGCAGGCATTGATAAAGAACAGATCGGGCTTATTGTGGTGGCGACAACGTCTGCCACGCATGCCTTCCCAAGCGCGGCGTGCCAGGTGCAGAACATGCTCGGCATTAAAGGCTGCCCGGCGTTTGACGTTGCCGCAGCGTGTGCGGGCTTCACCTATGCGCTGAGCATCGCCGATCAGTACGTGAAATCGGGCGCGGTAAAATATGCGCTGGTGATCGGCGCTGACGTGCTGGCGCGTACCTGCGATCCAACCGATCGCGGCACGATCATTATTTTTGGCGACGGTGCGGGCGCGGTACTGCTGGGGCAGTCCGACGAGCCGGGCATCATCTCCACGCATCTGCATGCTGACGGTCGCTACGGCGAACTGTTAACGCTGCCTAACGCCGATCGCGTTAACCCGGACAGCGCGATCTACCTGACGATGGCGGGTAACGAGGTGTTTAAGGTGGCCGTCACTGAACTGGCCCACATCGTTGACGAGACGCTGGAAGCAAATAATCTGGACCGCGCCGCGCTCGACTGGCTGGTGCCGCACCAGGCTAACCTGCGTATTATCAGCGCGACGGCGAAGAAGCTGGGCATGTCAATGGATAACGTTGTGGTGACGCTCGATCGCCACGGCAATACCTCTGCGGCATCGGTACCGTGCGCATTTGACGAAGCGGTACGCGATGGACGAATTAAACGGGGCCAACTGGTCTTGCTTGAAGCCTTCGGTGGTGGGTTCACCTGGGGTTCCGCGCTGGTTCGTTTCTAGGATAAGGATTAAAAAATGACGCAATTTGCTTTTGTGTTCCCGGGACAGGGCTCGCAAACCGTTGGGATGTTGTCTGAAATGGCGGCAAACTATCCGGTTATCGAAGAGACTTTCCGTGAAGCTTCTGACGCGCTGGGTTATGATCTGTGGGCGCTGACCCAGCAGGGTCCGGCCGAAGAGCTGAACAAAACCTGGCAGACCCAACCGGCACTGCTGGCTGCCTCCGTTGCGCTGTGGCGCGTATGGCAGCAGCAGGGCGGCAAAGCGCCAGCGTTGATGGCGGGCCACAGCCTCGGCGAATATTCTGCGCTGGTCTGTGCGGGCGTTATTGCCTTTGCTGATGCGGTTCGTCTGGTTGAATTGCGTGGTAAATTCATGCAGGAAGCGGTGCCAGAAGGCACGGGCGGCATGTCTGCCATCATCGGTCTTGATGATGCTTCTATTGCGAAAGCGTGTGAAGAATCTGCTGAAGGTCAGGTGGTTTCTCCGGTAAACTTCAACTCGCCGGGCCAGGTAGTTATTGCCGGTCATAAAGAAGCGGTTGAACGTGCCGGTGCCGCCTGTAAAGCTGCGGGCGCGAAGCGCGCGCTGCCGCTGCCGGTGAGCGTGCCGTCTCACTGTGCTCTGATGAAGCCTGCCGCCGATAAGCTGGCGGTTGAGCTGGAAAAAATGACCTTTAACGCACCGACGATTTCCGTTGTGAATAACGTCGATGTGAAATGCGAAACCGCACCCGACGCTATCCGTAACGCGCTGGTTCGCCAGCTTTACAGCCCGGTGCAGTGGACCAAAACCGTTGAGTTTATGGCGTCTCAGGGCGTTGAGCATCTGTACGAAGTCGGCCCTGGTAAAGTTCTCACCGGCCTGACGAAGCGTATTGTTGACACCCTGACGGCCTCGGCGATTAACGAGCCGGAAGCAATGAAAGCGGCACTCTCGCAATAAAAGAGGAATACCATGAGTTTTGAAGGAAAAATTGCCCTGGTGACCGGCGCAAGCCGCGGTATCGGGCGTGCTATTGCTGAAACACTGGTTGCGCGCGGCGCGAAAGTGATCGGGACTGCGACCAGCGAGAAGGGCGCAGAGGCCATCAGCGAGTATCTGGGTGCGAACGGTAAAGGTCTGGTACTGAATGTGACTGAGCCAGCATCTATCGAATCTGTTCTGGAAAATATTCGCGCAGAGTTTGGCGAAGTGGATATTCTGGTCAATAATGCCGGGATCACTCGCGACAATCTGCTGATGCGAATGAAAGATGATGAGTGGAACGATATTATCGAAACCAACCTGTCATCTGTATTCCGTCTGTCAAAAGCGGTAATGCGCGCTATGATGAAAAAGCGTCATGGTCGTATTATCACTGTGGGTTCTGTGGTTGGTACCATGGGAAATGCTGGTCAGGCTAACTACGCTGCGGCGAAAGCAGGTCTGATCGGTTTCAGTAAGTCGCTGGCGCGTGAAGTCGCGTCCCGCGGAATTACTGTAAACGTTGTTGCTCCGGGCTTTATTGAAACGGACATGACGCGTGCGCTGACGGATGATCAGCGTGCGGGTACGCTGGCGGCAGTTCCGGCGGGTCGTCTTGGCGACCCTAAAGAAATCGCCAGCGCGGTTGCATTTTTAGCCTCTGACGAAGCGGGTTACATCACTGGTGAAACCCTCCACGTCAACGGCGGGATGTACATGGTTTAATCACGATCGAAAATATTTGCGTTATTTGGGCAAATGGCCTCAAAATAACGTAAAATCGTGGTAAGACCTGCCGGGATTTAGTTGCAAATTTTTCAACATTTTATACACTACGAAAACCATCGCGAAAGCGAGTTTTGATAGGAAATTTAAGAGTATGAGCACTATCGAAGAACGCGTTAAGAAAATTATCGGCGAACAGCTGGGCGTTAAGCAGGAAGAAGTTGTGAACTCCGCTTCCTTTGTTGAAGACCTGGGCGCAGATTCTCTTGACACCGTTGAGCTGGTAATGGCTCTGGAAGAAGAGTTTGATACTGAGATTCCGGACGAAGAAGCTGAGAAAATCACCACCGTTCAGGCTGCCATTGATTACATCAACGGTCACCAGGCGTAAGTGAACATCTCCAGGCGGTCATTCGACCGCCTGAGTTTTATCTTTTGTAGTCCCACGAATCTCTTTTTTTATCCCTCCCTGGAGGACAAACGTGTCTAAGCGTCGTGTAGTTGTGACCGGACTTGGCATGTTGTCTCCTGTCGGCAATACCGTAGAGTCCACCTGGAAAGCTCTCCTTGCCGGTCAGAGCGGCATCAGCCTAATCGACCATTTCGATACTAGCGCCTATGCAACGAAATTTGCTGGCTTAGTAAAGGATTTTAACTGTGAAGAGATCATCTCGCGCAAAGAACAGCGCAAGATGGATGCCTTCATTCAATATGGAATTGTCGCTGGCGTTCAGGCCATGCAGGATTCTGGCCTTGAGATTACGGAAGAGAACGCTACCCGTATCGGCGCTGCTATCGGCTCCGGGATTGGCGGCCTTGGCCTGATTGAGGAAAACCATACGTCTCTGATGAATGGCGGCCCGCGTAAAATCAGCCCGTTCTTCGTTCCGTCTACGATTGTAAACATGGTGGCAGGTCACCTGACCATTATGTTCGGCCTGCGTGGCCCAAGCATCTCAATCGCGACAGCCTGTACGTCTGGCGTGCATAACATCGGCCAGGCCGCGCGTATTATCGCGTACGGCGATGCAGATGCTATGGTTGCGGGCGGTGCTGAAAAAGCCAGTACCCCGCTGGGTGTCGGTGGCTTCGGTGCAGCGCGTGCGCTCTCAACCCGTAACGATAACCCGCAGGCGGCAAGCCGTCCGTGGGATAAAGACCGTGACGGTTTCGTGCTGGGTGACGGTGCGGGCATGATCGTACTGGAAGAGTACGAACATGCGAAAAAACGTGGCGCGAAAATTTATGCTGAAATCGTTGGCTTTGGCATGAGCAGCGATGCGTATCACATGACGTCACCACCAGAAAATGGTGCGGGCGCCGCGCTGGCTATGGCTAACGCGATTCGTGATGCGGGCATTACTCCGGCACAGATTGGCTACGTTAACGCACACGGGACGTCTACTCCTGCGGGCGATAAAGCAGAAGCGCAGGCTGTTAAGTCTATCTTCGGCGAATCTGCCAGCCGTGTACTGGTGAGCTCCACGAAATCCATGACCGGTCACCTGCTGGGTGCGGCGGGCGCGGTAGAGTCAATCTACTCTATCCTGGCGCTGCGCGATCAGGCTGTACCGCCAACCATCAACCTGGATAACCCGGATGAAGGTTGCGATCTGGACTTCGTTCCTCACGAGGCGCGCCAGGTGAGCGGTATGGAGTACACCCTGTGTAACTCCTTCGGTTTCGGTGGAACTAACGGTTCTCTGATCTTCAAAAAGGTCTGAGTCTGATTAGTCACTGATGTTAAAAAAGGTCCGCTTGTCGGGCCTTTTTTATTAGGTGAAATCCACTTGTCCGGCTATCAACATCCTGCCAGACTGTGCCTCCACGCATAAGGAGCCACCATGTTTTTAATCAATGGCCTTGAGCAAGAAACGCTGCCGGCAAGCGACAGGGCGACCCAGTTTGGCGATGGCTGTTTCACAACCGCGCGTATTCTCGACGGTGGCGTGTGCCTGCTCGAAGCCCATATCCTTCGTTTACAAAAAGCCTGCGAAACGTTACTGATCCCCTTCTCAGCGTGGGGCATTCTCGAAAGCGAGATGCGTCGGTTGGCGTCAGCGAAAACAAGCGGCGTTTTAAAGGTGATCATCAGCCGCGGAAGCGGCGGGCGAGGGTACAGCGGCTCTGCCTGTCTGCATCCTACGCGGATCCTTTCCGTTTCAGATTATCCTTCCCACTACGCGCACTGGCGTGAAGAGGGCGTAGCGCTGGCGCTGAGCCCGGTACGCCTGGGGCGAAACCCGATGCTTGCCGGAATAAAACATCTTAACCGCCTTGAACAGGTGCTTATTCGTACTCATCTTGAGCAGACGGAGGCCGGGGAGGCGCTGGTTCTTGACAGCGAAGGGTACATTACGGAATGCTGTGCGGCTAATTTACTCTGGCGGAAGGGCAGTGGCGTATTCACGCCTTCGCTGGAGCAGGCCGGCGTCAACGGCATAATGCGACAGTTTTGTTTGCAACAGCTGGCACGCGCTGACGTTCGCGTTGTCGAAGTTAACGCTAAGGAAGAGGCGCTGCTGGCCGCGGATGAAGTTGTTATCTGCAATGCGCTAATGCCCGTTGTCCCCGTTCGCGCTTATGGCCACACGTGCTGGTCATCCCGCGAGCTGTTCCAGTTTCTGGCCCCGTTATGTGAGCAAACCAGGTAGTCATGAAGAAAATGTTACGCTTTGTCCTCCTTCTTATCGTTGCGTTCGGTATTGCCGGCGGAGCGGGAGTGTGGAAAGTCCGTCAGCTGGCGGACAGCAAGATCCTGATTAAAGACGAGACGATTTTTACGCTGAAAGCGGGTACCGGGCGGCAGGCGCTTGGTCAGCAGCTGTATGGCGACAAAATCATCAACCGCCCACGTGTCTTCCAGTGGCTGCTGCGTATTGAGCCTGAACTGTCCCACTTCAAGGCCGGGACCTATCGCTTTACCCCTGGCATGACCGTGCGCGAGATGCTGCAACTGCTGGAGAGTGGTAAAGAAGCCCAGTTCCCGCTGCGTTTTGTTGAGGGTATGCGTCTGAGCGATTACCTCAGGCAGCTGCGCGACGCGCCGTATATCAAGCATACGCTCAAGGATGATCGCTACCAGACGGTTGCGGAAGCCTTAAAATTCGACCATCCCGAGTGGATCGAAGGCTGGTTCTGGCCCGACACCTGGATGTACACGGCAGGCACGACGGACGTGGCAATCCTGAAGCGCGCGCACAACAAAATGGTCGCGGCGGTAGAGTCTGCCTGGAAAGGGCGAGCTGAAGGCCTGCCGTATAAAGATCAAAACCAGTTCATGACGATGGCCTCTATCATCGAGAAAGAGACGGCCGTCGCTGCCGAACGCGATCAGGTTGCCTCGGTGTTTATTAACCGTCTGCGCATCGGCATGCGTTTGCAGACCGATCCTACCGTTATCTACGGCATGGGCGAAAACTACAGCGGCAAGATTTCCAGAAAAGATCTGGAGACGCCAACGGCGTATAATACCTACGTCATTAGCGGCTTGCCGCCTGGACCGATCGCAACACCAGGTGAAGCCTCGTTGAAGGCTGCCGCGCACCCGGCCAGGACACCGTATCTCTATTTTGTGGCTGATGGAAAAGGGGGGCATACCTTTAACACCAACCTGGCCAGCCACAATCGCTCTGTTCAGGACTATCTGAAGGCACTTAAGGAAAAAAATGCGCAGTAAATACATTGTCATTGAGGGACTCGAAGGGGCGGGAAAAACCACCGCCCGTAACGTGGTGGTTGATACGCTGACATCGCTTGGCGTCGCCGACATGGTCTTCACCCGCGAGCCGGGCGGTACGCAGCTGGCGGAAAAACTGCGCAGTCTGGTTCTGGATATCAAATCCGTCGGCGATGAAGTTATTACCGACAAAGCGGAAGTGCTGATGTTCTATGCAGCGCGCGTTCAGCTGGTGGAGACGGTGATCAAGCCCGCGCTGACAGAAGGGAAATGGGTAATTGGCGATCGCCACGATCTCTCAACCCAGGCGTATCAGGGCGGTGGCCGAGGTATCGATCAGGCTATGCTGGCTACGCTTCGCGACGCGGTTCTGGGCGATTTCCGTCCTGACCTGACGCTGTATCTCGACGTGACCCCTGAGGTGGGCCTGAAGCGCGCCCGGGCGCGCGGCGAGCTGGACCGAATTGAACAGGAGTCTTTTGACTTCTTTAACCGCACCCGCGCGCGTTATCTGGAACTGGCCGGACAGGACAGTACCATTCGTACCATCGACGCGACGCAATCCCTGGAAGACGTGACGCGTGATATTCAGCAGACCGTTACGCAGTGGGTACAGGAGCAGCAGGCATGAAATGGTATCCATGGTTGCGCCCGCACTTTGAACAGCTGATTAACAGCTATCAGGTTGGTCGGGGGCATCATGCGTTACTGATCCAGACCCTGCCGGGCATGGGCGATGATGCGTTGATCTACGCCATCACGCGCTTTCTGATGTGCCAACAGCCGGAAGGGCATAAAAGCTGCGGCAAGTGCCGGGGCTGCCAGCTCATGCAGGCGGGCACGCATCCTGACTATTACACCCTCGAACCCGAGAAGGGCAAAAATACGCTCGGCATCGACGCGGTGCGTGAGGTCAGTGAGAAACTGTACGAATATGCGCGTCTGGGAGGGGCGAAAGTGGTGTGGCTGAAGGACGCCGCGCTGCTCACGGAAGCCGCTGCCAACGCGCTGTTAAAAACGCTGGAAGAGCCGCCAGAAAATACCTGGTTTTTCCTCTCCTGCCGCGAGCCGGGCCGACTGCTGGCGACGCTGCGTAGCCGCTGCCGACTTCACCACCTTGCAGCCCCCCAGGAGTCGTGGGCGCTCGCCTGGCTGGAGCGTGAAGTGACGGTGTCACAGGATGCGGCGCTCTCGGCGTTGCGCCTGTACAGCGGTGCGCCTGCGGCTGCGCTGGCCTTATTGCAGCCTGAGGTGTGGTCCCAGCGTGAAACGCTTTGTCGTGCGGTTGAATCAGCCCTCGATAACCATGACTGGCTGAGCGTCCTGCCAGCGCTGAACAGCGATCAGGCTCCGGAACGGCTCCACTGGCTGGCCGCACTGCTGCTGGATGCGCTCAAAATCCAGCAAGGGGCGACGCTTCTGACTAACCCTGACGTGTGGACGCTGGTCACCACGCTGGCGAATCGCCTGTCCGGGTCGTCGCTGCACGCTATCCTTCATGATATCTGCCAGAGTCGTGAACAACTTTTGACGGTAACGGGTCTTAATCGCGAGCTTTTACTGACCGACCAGTTACTGCGTATCGAACACTACCTGCAACCGGGTGTTATACCGCCGGTTTCCCACCTCTGAGAGAGACATTATGTTTTTAGTCGACTCACACTGCCATCTTGATGGCCTGGATTATCAATCCCTGCATAAAAATGTGGACGACGTGCTGGCGAAAGCAGCCGAGCGCGATGTGAAATTTTGCCTGGCCGTGGCGACCACGCTGCCGGGCTACCGCACCATGCGTGAACTGGTTGGCGAGCGTAACAACGTTGTCTTCTCCTGCGGCGTGCATCCGCTGAATCAGGATGAAACGTACGAGGTTGAGGATTTACGCCGCCTTGCCGCAGAAGAGGGCGTCGTGGCGATGGGCGAGACCGGCCTCGACTACTTCTACACGCCAGAGACGAAACCTCGCCAGCAGGAATCCTTCCGCAACCATATCCGTATTGGTCGTGAACTGAATAAGCCGGTTATCGTTCATACCCGCGACGCACGCGCCGACACGCTGGAGATCCTGCGGGAAGAAAAGGTGACGGATTGCGGTGGCGTACTACACTGTTTCACAGAAGACAGAGAAACTGCGGGTAAGCTGCTTGATTTAGGCTTTTATATCTCGTTTTCGGGGATCGTTACGTTCCGTAATGCTGAACAGCTGCGTGATGCGGCGCGCTATGTTCCGCTGGATCGTATTCTGGTGGAAACCGATTCCCCGTACCTGGCGCCGGTGCCTCATCGCGGCAAAGAGAACCAGCCGGCGATGACCCGTGACGTTGCTGAGTATATGGCCGTTCTGAAAGGTGTCAGTATTGACGAGCTGGCTCGCGTGACCACGGAAAACTTCGCCAGCCTGTTCCATATCGACCCCGCCCGCCTGCAATCTGTCTGATACGCCTGTTTTTTTTAGGCTCGTAATTAATAAGCAAAACGAGTAAAGTTCACCGCCTCATTCAGGGCGGTGATGGCGTTTTTAGACACATCCAGACATGCTTTATGTAAATATCTGCAAGTTTTTTGGTCGTCTTGAACTGAAACGTGATAGCCGTCAAACAAACTCAGAGGGAATTATTTTACTCTGTGTAATAAATAAAGGGCGCTTAGATGTCCTGTCCACGGCGCGGTACTCCCCCCGGGCCAATGCGTGAAAGCGTAAAAAAAGCACAAATACTCAGGAGCACTCTCAATTATGTTTAAGAATGCATTTGCTAACCTGCAAAAGGTCGGTAAATCGCTGATGCTGCCAGTATCCGTACTGCCTATCGCAGGTATTCTGCTGGGCGTCGGTTCTGCAAACTTCAGCTGGCTGCCAGCCGTAGTTTCCCACGTGATGGCCGAAGCAGGCGGTTCTGTTTTTGCTAACATGCCGCTGATCTTCGCTATCGGTGTTGCGCTGGGCTTCACCAATAACGACGGTGTATCCGCTCTGGCGTCCGTTGTTGCTTACGGCATCATGGTGAAAACCATGGCTGTGGTTGCGCCGCTGGTCCTGCATTTACCTGCTGAAGAGATTGCCGCTAAGCACCTGGCTGACACCGGTGTTCTCGGTGGTATCATCTCCGGTGCGATTGCAGCGTACATGTTTAACCGCTTCTATCGCATCAAGCTGCCTGAGTATCTGGGCTTCTTCGCGGGTAAACGTTTTGTGCCGATCATTTCGGGTCTGGCCGCGATTTTCACCGGTGTGGTCCTGTCCTTCATCTGGCCACCAATCGGTACGGCTATCCAGACCTTCTCTCAGTGGGCGGCTTACCAGAACCCGGTTGTGGCGTTCGGTATCTACGGCTTCATTGAGCGCTGCCTGGTACCATTTGGTCTGCACCACATCTGGAACGTTCCATTCCAGATGCAGATTGGTG
Source organism: Enterobacter quasihormaechei (assembly GCF_004331385.1). Lineage (GTDB taxonomy): Bacteria > Pseudomonadota > Gammaproteobacteria > Enterobacterales > Enterobacteriaceae > Enterobacter > Enterobacter quasihormaechei. The sequence continues at coordinate 27,689 of NZ_SJON01000010.1, read as the reverse complement.
AATACACCAACGCAGCAGGTCAGGTGTTCCACGGTGACATCCCACGCTACATGGCGGGCGACCCAACGGCAGGTAAACTGTCTGGTGGCTTCCTGTTCAAAATGTACGGTCTGCCAGCCGCTGCGATTGCTATCTGGCACTCTGCTAAACCAGAGAACCGTGCAAAAGTGGGCGGTATCATGATCTCCGCAGCGCTGACCTCGTTCCTGACCGGTATCACCGAGCCGATCGAGTTCTCCTTCATGTTCGTTGCGCCGATCCTGTACATCATCCACGCGGTACTGGCAGGTCTGGCATTCCCAATCTGTATCCTGCTGGGTATGCGTGACGGTACGTCCTTCTCTCACGGCCTGATCGACTTCATCGTTCTGTCCGGTAACAGCAGCAAGCTGTGGCTGTTCCCAATCGTGGGTGCGGGCTACGCAGTGGTGTACTACACCGTCTTCCGCGTGCTGATCAAAGCACTGGACCTGAAAACTCCGGGTCGTGAAGATGCAACTGAAGACAGCAAAGCCGGTGCGACCAGCGAAATGGCACCTGCACTGGTTGCGGCCTTCGGCGGTAAAGAAAACATCACTAACCTGGACGCGTGTATCACTCGTCTGCGTGTGAGCGTTGCCGACGTGGCGAAAGTAGACCAGCCGGGTCTGAAAAAACTGGGCGCAGCGGGCGTCGTTGTTGCAGGTTCTGGTGTTCAGGCTATCTTCGGAACAAAATCCGATAACCTGAAAACCGAAATGGATGAGTACATCCGCAACAACTAAGCTGTGACCTGGGGAGACTAAGGCAGCCGAATGGCTGCCTTTTTTATTGCTGCGGTTTGTGGTGCGGGGTGGCGGCTACGCCTTACCCGTCCTGAATGAGGGGTAGGCCCGGTAAGCGTAGCGCCACCAGGCTTAAACTCAGAAGTCGTAGCTCGCGCTCACCGAAACGTTCAGCGGTGCGCCATACACCACATACGATCCGACGTAGTCGTAATACTCTTTGTCGAACAGGTTGTTGACGTTAGCCTGAACGGCAAAGTCTTTGGTGACCTGATAGCGGCTGAACAGGTTCACCAGCCCATAGCTGCCTTGCTCCGCGCGGGAACGTCCTGCCGGACCGCCTTCCACGTCCGTCCATACCTTGTTCTGCCAGTTTACGCCACCGCCCACGGTCAGCTCCGGCAGCATGGGCAACTGATAACGGGTGAACAGCTTCATGGTCGTGCGCGGCTGATCGGAACTGACGGCGTTGCCATTTTTATCTTCAGCAATGTAACGCGTCGCGCCGAAGGTCAGCTGCCAGTTATCGGTCAGGGCACCGTTGAGCTCGAATTCAACGCCTTTGCTGACCACGCCGTCCAGCGATTCATAAATCGACTCACCGCTCGGCATGTAGGTATAGGTGTTGCTTGCGACGTTATCCTGCTCAATGCGGAAAATCGCCAGCGAGGTGGTGAGGCGGGTATTAAACCAGTCGGCCTTCACGCCCGCTTCATAGCTTTTGCCCGTGGTAGGGTCGAGATAACGTCCGCTGGCGTCGCGCTTATCCTGCGGCTGGAAGATGGAGGTATAGCTGACGTAGGTCGACCAGTCCTCATTGATGTCATACACCAGGCCCGCGTACGGCGTTACGTCATCTTGGGTACTTTCCAGACGGGTGTTTGGGGAACCTGCCGGATTATAGCGAATGTTATAGCTGGTGTAGCGCGCGCCCAGAATCAGGTGCAGCGGGTCGGCCAGCGAGAAACGCGCGGAGGAATAGGCTGAAGACTGACGAATATCATCTTTGCTGTAGAGCTTCCACGGGGTCCACTGCGGATCGGCAATGTTCCCGTTCCAGTTCTTAAAGTTGCCGACGTCAACCATGCCGTATACCGCATCCGGCATAGTATTGTCGTAATGGTTGCGCTGACGGCTGAAGCTGCCGCCGAACATCATTTCGTGCTGACGACCAAAGAGATCGAAGCCGCCGCGCAGGAAAGCGTCGACCGCATCCTGTTTACGTTCCCCGCGGTTCCAGCCGCCGTAACCCACCAGGCCCGCGCCGGTCTCTTTATCAGGATAACCAGACATATACATCAGCTTAGAGTCAAAGTTGGTTTCAGCATGCATGCCGTTGATGTGCGCTTCCCAGCCATTATCGAAACGCTGGGTCAGGTTAGCGAAGATGCGGGTGCTGTCTTTATCCGAATAGGCCCAGTCAGGCGCGACGGTCTGGCTGCGATTGTAGTTGGTCTTACTTCCGTCGCTGTACCAGGTCGGCAGGCCACCCCAGGTTGGGTCGGCGGTATGGCTTTCCTGATACTCATACCCTACCGAGAGGGTCGTGCTGTCGGTGACATCTGCGTCCATCACACCGTAGAGGAATTTCTTCCGGTAGTGGTAGTTATCCACGAAGCTGTCGTTATCCTGATAACCGGTGATAAGACGGCCCCGCACCTTACCTGACTCCACCAGCGGCGCCTGGAGATCCAGCACGTAGCGCTGCTTGTCCCAGCTGCCGTAGCTGGCAGAGACGTTGCCTTTAAATTCCGGGCTGTCCGCATGCTTGCGCACCATATTAACGTACGCCGCCGGGTTGCCCGTACCGGACATCAGGCCGGTGGCGCCACGGACCACTTCAATGCGGTCATAAATTGCGGTGTCGGCGGCGGTATCACCAAAGTTCCACACTTCACTGATGGACGTCGGAAGGTCGTCATAGGCGTAGTTGCTGACGAAAAATCCGCGTGAGTAAAACACGGTACGGTCGCTATCCTGTACCTGCGCCGTAATGCCCGTGGTGTTCGTCAGCACCTGGCCGATAGATTGCAGATTCTGATCAGCCATACGCTGCTGGCTAATGACGCTGACGGACTGTGGGATATCACGAGGGACCAGCAACAGTTTGGTGCCGGTAGTGGTGGTTTTTACGCTGTAATCCTGATCCTGGCTGGCAGACAGATCCTGTGTGTTGTCAAAACCTCCGTCAACGACGACGGTATCTTCGGTTGAAGCAGCGAAAGCGGCGGTTGGCGTCAATGCCATAGCAATGCAGGCTGCCAGCAACGAAGGTGTTGCGACAGGCTGGCGTTGCCCATCCCTGGTGTGATTAATGAAAGACATCATCAAACCCTTAGTGAATGGTGAAGGTGGTGCGCGACAGCTCCGCTAGCACGGGCTGACGTCGTTTTCTATGTTAAAAATGCGCATGAAAATGCAAATGCGAAATATACGCATTGTGATTAACGCTGTAAACAGATGTTTCGGGATGAACTGAAATCAGGTTTCAGAATAGAAATGTCCTAAAGCGATGCCTCTTCAGCCAGATGGCGGACAATCAGGAAAGAAATCACGGGAGAAGGTTGAAAGGACAGGAGAAAGTCGCTCATACTCTTGTGTTGTGTCATGCAGTAAAACAGACAATGTGTGTTAACAACGGACGCACGACGCCAGATTAAATTTAAAAGGAAAATGTCATGGCTGAAGAAACGATTTTCAGTAAAATTATCCGCCGCGAAATTCCGTCGGATATTGTCTATCAGGATGAACTGGTCACGGCTTTCCGCGACATTTCTCCCCAGGCGCCGACGCACATCCTTATTATTCCCAATATTCTCATCCCGACCGTCAATGACGTTAAAACCGAGCACGAAGTGGCGCTAGGCCGTATGCTTACGGTGGCCGCGAAAATCGCTGAGCAGGAAGGGATTGCTGAAGACGGATACCGTTTGATCATGAACTGCAATCGCCATGGCGGGCAGGAAGTCTATCATATTCATATGCATCTGCTGGGTGGACGTCCACTGGGACCGATGCTGGCACATAAAGGTCTTTAATATGTTAATTGGGCGTATTGCAGCGCTGATCGTGACGCTGGTAATGGTAGGGTGCAGCGCGCGTCCTGCCATCCCGGTCAGTGAAGAACAGACGCTGGTGATGGAGTCTTCAGTGCTTGCTGCGGGCATCACGGCCGAGCAGCCTTCACTGACCATTAGCGAAATCCAGTCTTCTGCCTCCTCTACGCTCTATAACGAAAGGCAAGAGCCAGTGACGGTGCATTATCGATTCTACTGGTATGACGTGAGAGGTCTTGAGATGCATCCGCTTGAGGCGCCGCGCAGCGTGACCATTCCGGCAAGATCGTCGGTCACGCTCTACGGCAGCGCCAGCTATCTGGGTGCACATAAGGTGAGACTTTATCTTTATTTGTAAGGGGTGAACCTTGATTAAAACGATGAGCCGTTATGCGCTCCTGAGTGCCTTCGCACTCTTTCTGGCAGGCTGTGTGACGCGAACTGAAGAACCTGCACCGGTGGATCAGGCGAAGCCGGGGACGGAACAGCCCACAACGCCGACGGAACCTGTGCCAACCGTGCCGTCTGTACCGACCATTCCGGCGCAGCCTGGCCCGATCGAACATCAGGACGATACCGCACAGCCTGCGCCGCGCGTGCGCCACTATGACTGGAACGGCGCGATGCAGCCGATGGTGGGCAAAATGTTGCAGGCACAGGGCGTTACGCCCGGCAGCGTCCTGCTGGTGGACAGCGTGAACAACCGTACGAATGGTTCCCTGAATGCGGGCGAAGCAACGGAAACGCTGCGCAATGCGCTGGCGAACAACGGTAAATTTACGCTGGTCTCAGCCCAGCAGCTCGCGGTCGCTAAGCAACAGCTTGGTCTGTCGCCTCAGGACAGCCTGGGTTCGCGCAGTAAAGCCATTGGTATTGCCCGCAACGTTGGCGCGCAGTATGTCCTTTATTCTAACGCGACGGGTAACGTGAATACGCCGTCGTTGCAGATGCAGTTAATGCTGGTTCAGACCGGCGAAATTATCTGGTCAGGTAAAGGTGCCGTTACGCAACAATAAGCGCACGCGTCATGATGTCCTGACGCGCTATTTCCCTCAGTACCGTGTTATCGCGCCGCAAGCCCCCGTCGGGCTTGGCGGCGCGAGTTGCATTATTGAGCATGGTGATCATCGGCTGGTTTTACGCCAGCATCACGATGCCGCCGCGCCTGCCTCCCATTTTCGTCGTCAGTTCCGCGCCCTGAAGCGCCTGCCCGCCGACCTTGCGCCGCAGCCCCATCTCTTTATCAGGGACTGGATGGCGGTGACGTTTATTGCGGGTGAGATCAAACGCGAGCTACCCGATCCCCCGACGCTGGCAGCCATGCTGTATCATCTGCATCGCCAGCCGCGTCTGGGCTGGCGGGTAACGTTGCTCCCCTTGCTGGAACGCTACTGGCAGCAGGCCGCGCCTGGACGACGCACACCATTCTGGCTGGCGCAGCTGAAGCGGCTGCGTAAAGCAGGAGAGCCGCAGGCGTTACGCCTGGCACCGCTGCATATGGACGTCCACGCGGGGAATATCGTTCATACGGCGGCAGGCGAGAAACTTATCGACTGGGAATATGCCGGGGACGGTGACGTGGCGCTCGAACTTGCCGCGGTCTGGATGCCCGACGAGGCCTCGCGCGGGCAGCTGATAGCCGCTTATGCCCGAAACGCCAACATGAATGCGCTCGCCCTTGCGCGGCAGGTTGCGCGCTGGCGGCCGTGGGTAATCATGCTCATGGCGGGCTGGTTTGAAATGCGCTTTCATCAAACAGATGACGAACAATTTATTGCGCTGGCAGATGATGCCTGGCGCCAGTTACAAACGAAAGGATAAGAGAGGTTGGTGTGGGTCCAGTAATGTTGGATGTTGAGGGGTTTGAGCTGGATGCGGAAGAGCGCGAAATCCTGGCGCACCCGCTGGTAGGGGGGCTGATTCTTTTCACCCGCAATTATCACGATCCGGCGCAGCTGCGTGAGCTGGTTCGTCAGATCCGCGCGGCTTCGCGCAATCACCTGGTGGTCGCGGTAGATCAGGAAGGTGGCCGCGTACAGCGTTTCCGGGAAGGGTTTACCCGTTTACCTGCCGCGCAATCTTTCGCAGCGCTGCTGGGAACCGAAGAGGGCGGTCAACTGGCGCAGGACGCTGGCTGGCTGATGGCCAGCGAGATGATCGCCATGGATATCGACATCAGCTTCGCTCCGGTGCTGGACGTGGGCCACATTAGCGCGGCAATTGGTGAGCGTTCGTATCATGACGATCCGCGTATCGCGCTGGCAATGGCGACGCGCTTCATTGACGGAATGCATAACGCGGGCATGAAAACCACCGGCAAACACTTCCCGGGCCACGGGGCGGTGACGGCGGATTCCCATAAGGAAACCCCGCGCGATCCGCGCCCGGAAGCAGAAATTCGCGCTAAAGATATGTCTGTTTTCCGCTCGCTGATTACCGATAACAAGCTGGACGCGATCATGCCTGCGCACGTCATTTACAGTGATGTCGATCCGCGCCCGGCCAGCGGCTCTCCGCACTGGCTGAAAACCGTGCTGCGTCAGGAGTTAGGCTTCAACGGCGTAATTTTCTCCGACGATTTATCCATGGAAGGAGCGGCGATCATGGGCAGCTATGCTGAACGTGGACAGGCATCTCTGGATGCGGGTTGCGATATGATCCTCGTCTGCAATAATCGTAAAGGTGCGGTGAGCGTGCTGGATAACCTGTCGCCGATCAATGCTGAGCGTGTTACACAATTGTATCATAAAGGTTCATTTAGTCGTCAGGAGCTGATGGACTCGGCGCGCTGGAAAGCGGTAAACGCCCGGCTCGAAGCCCTGAACGAGCGCTGGCAGGCACATAAAGCAGCCCTTTAATTCATCCCGGAAGGCGTAGCGTGGTGAGACGATGATCATCTATTTACACGGTTTTGACTCAAACAGTCCTGGTAATCATGAGAAAGTGCTGCAATTGCAGTTTATCGATCCGGATGTTCGGCTGATTAGCTACAGCACGCGTCATCCGAAGCATGACATGCAGCATCTGCTGAAAGAAGTGGATAAAATGTTGCAGCTTAATATCGACGATCGCCCGCTAATTTGCGGCGTAGGGTTGGGGGGATACTGGGCAGAGCGCATCGGTTTTTTGTGCGATATGCGCCAGGTCATTTTCAATCCTAACCTGTTCCCGAACGAGAACATGGAAGGCAAGATTGACCGTCCGGAAGAGTACGCCGATATCGCAACCAAATGCGTGAGCAATTTCCGTGAAAAGAACCGCGATCGCTGTCTGGTGATCCTCTCCCGCAACGATGAAGCGCTGAACAGCTCCCGCGCCGCCGAGCTTCTGCATCATTACTACGAAATTGTCTGGGACGAAGAGCAGACCCACAAGTTCAAAAACATCTCGCCGCATTTGCAGCGTATTAAGGCCTTCAAAACGCTGGGCTGATTTCCCTGAACCTGATAGAGGCCCGGTACGCGAAAGCGTGCCGGGCCTCTTTTTTGTCGGAATTGTCTACTTTTAAACCATCAAAACTTGATACATATCAATTTTGGTATGACCAATGCGCCTGACGTGCTATTCTCAATGAATCTGAATGGTTTCAGCGCAGTAACCTGTTGTTAATTAAGGGTTATTTCTATAACTTTTAATTAACAATTGGTTAATAATTTGAGGGGGTCACGTTGACTACGCCATTGAAAAAGATAGTGATTGTCGGCGGTGGTGCTGGCGGACTGGAGCTGGCGACACAGCTGGGTAAGAAGCTGGGGCGCGGTAAGAAAGCCAAAATTACGCTGGTGGATCGTAACCACAGCCACCTGTGGAAGCCGCTCCTGCACGAAGTGGCGACCGGGTCGCTGGATGAGGGCGTGGATGCGCTGAGCTATCTGGCGCATGCGCGTAACCACCATTTCCAGTTCCAGCTGGGCTCCGTGGTGGATATCAACCGTGAAAATAAAACCATCACGCTGGCCGAGCTGCGGGATGACAAAGGCGAGCTGCTGGTCCCTGAGCGCAAGCTGGCCTATGACACGCTGGTGATGGCGCTGGGCAGTACGTCCAATGACTTCAACACGCCAGGCGTGAAAGAGCACTGCATCTTCCTGGATAACCCGCATCAGGCGCGTCGTTTCCATCAGGAAATGCTTAACCTGTTCCTGAAGTACACCAATAACATGGGGGCCAACGGCAAGGTTAACATTGCTATCGTGGGCGGCGGGGCAACGGGCGTGGAGTTATCGGCGGAGTTGCACAATGCGGTTAAGCAGCTGCACAGCTACGGCTACAAGGGGCTGACTAACGAAGCGCTGAACGTGACGCTGGTGGAAGCAGGTGAACGCATTCTGCCGGCGCTGCCGCCGCGTATCTCCGGCGCTGCCCATAACGAGCTGACCAAGCTGGGCGTGCGCGTACTGACCCAGACCATGGTGACCAGCGCGGATGAGGGCGGTCTGCATACCAAAGACGGCGAGTACATCCAGGCCGACCTGATGGTCTGGGCCGCTGGTATCAAAGCGCCTGATTTCATGAAGGATATCGGTGGGCTGGAGACGAACCGCATTAACCAGCTGGTGACCGAGCCGACGCTGCAAACCACGCGCGATCCGGACATCTTCGCCATCGGTGACTGTGCCTCCTGCGCGCGTCCGGAAGGCGGGTTTGTGCCTCCTCGCGCTCAGGCAGCACACCAGATGGCAAGCCTCGTGCTGCACAACATCCTGGCGCAGGCGAAAGGCAAACCGATGAAAGCCTATGTCTACAAAGACCATGGCTCTCTGGTGTCGCTCTCCAACTTCTCCACCGTAGGCAGCCTGATGGGCAACCTGATGCGCGGCTCCATGATGGTTGAAGGGCGTATCGCCCGCTTCGTGTACATCTCTCTGTACCGTATGCACCAGATTGCGCTGCACGGCTACTTCAAAACCGGCTTAATGATGCTGGTCGGCCGTATCAACCGCGTGATCCGCCCACGCCTGAAGCTGCACTAATTTATCCCTCCCTCCGGGCCCGCCGGAGGGAATTTTTAGCACATCATGCTGTTCATCCTGCTCCTGACGCTTAAGAGTTCTCCTAAACACGCCTTATGCCAGGTCAATGCCCCATTTTTTGATCCTTTGTCTTATTGGCGAAGCGCTTAGCGCACTGCAAAATTGCTACCAATTGCAACAAAGGAGGAAGTCCCGTGAATAAATCAATGTTGGCGGGTATAGGGATTGGCGTCGCAGCTGCGCTGGGTGTGGCTGCCGTTGCCAGTCTGAACGTACTTGATCGTGGCCCGCAGTATGCGCAGGTGGTTTCCGCTACACCGATTAAAGAGACGGTCAAGACGCCTCGTCAGGAGTGCCGTAATGTTTCTGTCACCCATCGTCGTCCGGTTCAGGACGAAAACCGTATCGCGGGCTCCGTGCTGGGTGCGGTTGCCGGTGGGGTGATTGGTCATCAGTTTGGTGGTGGCCGTGGTAAGGATGTCGCGACGGTTGTCGGTGCGCTGGGTGGCGGTTATGCCGGTAACCAGGTGCAGGGCGCGATGCAGGAAAACGACACCTACACCACAACGCAGCAGCGCTGTAAAACCGTGTATGACAAGTCTGAAAAAATGTTGGGTTACGACGTAACCTACAAAATCGGCGACCAGCAGGGGAAAATCCGTATGGATAAAGATCCTGGCACGCAAATCCCGCTCGACGGTAATGGTCAGCTGATACTGAATAACAAAGCGTAAAAAAGATGTTCTCTGAACTTAGCTCCTCATGCGCTCAGGCTGAGGAGCTTTTTTTTGCTTCAGAGCTTAAGCAGTTCCGGCCACAGGCGCAGCGTTGTTTGCGTAATACCCTGCAACTTTTCCAGCGTCGCGCCTTCACGGGCGCTTATCGACATCCCCTGCAAAATACAACTCAGATACTGGGCCAGCTCCTGCGGACGGCAGTGCGCCGGAATTTCGCCGCGCTGCTGGCGCTGAGTCAGAAACGTACTGAGCGTCTCCTCCTGCATCGCATGACGTGATTTAACCGTGTTGGCTATCTCCTTCGACGATGCGGCGAGGGTGGCGGAGGTGTTGATCATAAAACAGCCCGCGGGCGTGTCTTTACTGGTGAAGCAGGTTGCAACCGCGCAGAAATAATCCCGCAATGCCTGCTCAACGGTTTTATCTTCACAGAACAGCTGCGCTTCATGTTTTGACGCGAAGCGCGAGATGTATCTGTCCAGAACGGCCCGGAATAAGCCTTCTTTGTTGGTGAACTCTGCATAGAGGGTAGGGGCTTTTGCGCCGGTTGCTTCCACCAGATCGGAAAGCGACGTGGCTTCATACCCATGCTGCCAGAAGAGCGTCATGGCCTTATCGAGCGCCGCATCCCTGTCGAACACTTTTGGTCGGCCACGGCTTTTCTTTGCGCAACTCGTGACGTCGGTTGTCATATGCCGTTGGTCCTCTGTTGATTTGTTGAATAATCATTATAAAAATAAATGCCTGCTACGACCAGCAGTGATTTCTGAAAAATAATTTTAATTTATCTTTATGAAATATAAGGCAAAACAAATTAATTTAATGGTCATTATAAAAATGGGTTGACGTGTGACCTGGATCACATCTATCATTTATCTATCGATCGTTAATTAAATAACTAACGACCACACCATCATCTGCTAAAGGTAAAAAATTATGAAAAACGTTAAAACCCTCATCGCTGCCGCCGTTCTGAGTTCACTCTCTTTCGCAAGCTTCGCTGCTGTTGAAGTTCAGTCTACTCCAGCAGACCAGCAGAAAGTCGGTACCATCTCTGCCACCGCCGGGACTAACCTGGGCTCTCTGGAAGATCAGCTGGCGCAAAAAGCTGACGAAATGGGTGCGAAATCATTCCGCATCACCTCTGTGACCGGTCCTAACACCCTGCACGGTACCGCAGTTATCTACAAATAAGCGTAACGCAACCCTCCGTTATGCCACTGCAATAAAAAACGCCCTGCTCATGCAGGGCGTTTGTCGTTATGACTGGTTTACATCGACTGTTGCGCAATCTCATGATGCCGCGTGACGTTGGTCGGCATTCCCGAGCGCGCTTCCATCGCCCGCTCCATCACCGCGCCATCGGTGTTGGCGTTTGTTTTAAAGCTCACCATAGCCGCATTCAGATTAATAGGCAGCGTCTGCGGATCGTCATTGATGTTTTTCGACAGCGGCTGGTGGATCTCAACCAGACGGACGCCACCCGGCTCTTCAGACACCTTAATCGGCGTGTTGATGATATTCACTTTCGTGCCAGGGGTAATCACGCTGTACAGCGTCTTGATGTCGTCATCGCGCAGGCGAATACAGCCGGAGCTGACGCGCATCCCGATCCCGAAATCCGCATTCGTGCCGTGCAGAAGATAAACCCCACCGTAGGCCGCCAGGCGGATCGCGTGGTGCCCCATCGGGTTGTCCGGGCCAGCGGGAACCACAGCGGGCAGATCGATACCTTGTGCTTTATAGCGGGCGCGAATGTTTGCCGTCGGCGTCCAGGTAGGATTGGCGCGCTTATCAGAGACGGTGGTGACCATGGTCGGGGTAAGCGTATCGCCCCCCAGCTGGCCGATACCGATAGGGTAGACGGTGACTTCATTCTTGCCCGGCGGGTAGTAATACAGACGCAGCTCGGCGAGATTAATCACAATGCCCTGACGCGGCGCGTCCGGGAGAATGGTTTGCAGTGGAATCGTCAGCACGCTGCCGGCCCGGGGCACATAGGGGTCAACGCCCGGGTTGGCCTGCAACAGCGCCAGGAACCCGACATTATATTTTTTGGCAATTGCTTCCAGCGAGCCGCCATCATTTTCAACGACATGGAAGCGGTTCTGGCCCACGACGTTGCTGCCAGCAGGCGGAAGAGGCCAGGTATTAGCGCGCGCGGGCAGCGCAACGGCAACCGCTGCGGCCAGCGCAAACAGCGTGATCCAGCGGGTAAAACGCGAAGAGGTCATCATTATCATAATCCATACAAATGATAAGGTTATTGTTTTATAAGGCGTTAATGATAAGTATGGCGAATGTATAGTCGGGAAGATTGGGCGAAGTGCAAAGAGTTTGTAAATTGTCCCCCACCAGCCGAACGCTGGCGGGGGCAATCATTTAAGCGATAGCGTTCTCTTCCAGCTGGCGCATAAAGTTACGCACCCAGTCCATGCGTGTTTTACGCTCTGTCAGATCCTGGGTGAATTTCAGACGCGTCGGGCCATCAAGACGGAAATGCTGCGGCTGTTTTTGCAGCAGGCCAATCAGCCACATCGGGTCGACGTGGTTCTTCTCGGCAAATTCAATCATGCCGCCTTTCTCGTTGCCTTCGAGCTTGCGGATCCCCAGCTTCTGGGCCTGCTGACGCAGCCGGGCGATATCCAGCAGGTTGCGCGCCGCGTCCGGCAGAATGCCGAAACGATCAATCAGCTCAACCTTGATCTCCTCGAGCTCGCCTTCGCTTTTCGCGCTGGCAATGCGTTTGTAGAACGACAGTCGCGTGTTGACATCAGGGATGAAGTCGTCCGGCAGCAGGGAAGGCATGCGCAGCTCCACTTCGGTCTGCTGGCTGGTGAGATCTTCCAGAGACGGTTCACGTCCGGCTTTAAGCGCGTCGACGGCATTTTCCAGAAGCTCCATATACAGCGAGAAACCGATAGTTTCCATGGAGCCGCTCTGGTCTTCACCCAGCAGCTCACCGGCGCCGCGGATCTCCAGATCGTGCGTCGCCAGCGCAAAGCCCGCGCCCAGATCTTCCAGCGAGGCGATGGCTTCCAGACGCTTTTGCGCGTCGGTGGTCATCGCCTTCGGATGCGGCGTCAGCAGCCACGCGTAGGCCTGATGGTGCGAACGCCCGACGCGGCCGCGCAGCTGGTGCAGCTGGGCCAGACCGAAGTGATCCGCGCGCTCGATGATGATCGTGTTTGCCGTCGGAATGTCGATCCCGGTTTCAATGATGGTGGTACACACCAGCACGTTGAAGCGCTGGTGGTGGAAGTCGTTCATCACCCGCTCCAGCTCGCGCTCGCGCATCTGGCCGTGACCGATGGCGATGCGCGCTTCCGGCACCAGCTCTGCCAGCCTGTCGGCGGCTTTCTGGATATTTTCGACGTCATTGTAGAGATAGTAAACCTGGCCGCCGCGCAGCACTTCGCGCAGGATCGCCTCGCGCACCACCAGATTGTCATACTCGCGCACGAAGGTTTTCACCGCCAGACGGCGCGCCGGCGGGGTGGCGATAATCGACAGATCGCGCATGCCGCTCATCGCCATGTTCAGGGTGCGCGGGATCGGCGTTGCGGTGAGGGTCAGGATGTCGACGTCGGCGCGCATCGCTTTGATGCGCTCTTTATGGCGCACCCCGAAACGGTGCTCCTCGTCGACAATCAACAGGCCCAGATCTTTCCACTTCACGTCGCTTTGCAGCAGCTTGTGGGTACCGATCAGGATATCAATTTTGCCTTCGGTTGCCTGCTCCAGGATCTGCGTCTGCTCTTTGGCGCTGCGGAAGCGGGACAACATTTCGATACGCACCGGCCAGTTGGCGAAGCGGTCGCGGAAGTTGTCAAAGTGCTGCTGGGCAAGAAGGGTGGTCGGCACCAGCACCGCCACCTGCTTGTTGTTCTCAACCGCCAGGAAAGCGGCGCGCATCGCCACCTCGGTTTTACCGAAGCCCACGTCGCCACAAACTAAACGGTCCATCGCCAGCGGCTGGCACATGTCGCTCAGCACCGCGTTGATGGCCTGAGCCTGATCCGGCGTAGTTTCAAACGGGAAGCTGTCGCAGAACAGCTGGTATTGCTCCTTATCATGCTTAAACGCATAACCCTCTTTGGCCGCTCGCTGGGCGTAAATGTCCAGCAGCTCGGCGGCCACGTCGCGCACTTTTTCCGCCGCTTTCTGCCGCGCGCGTGACCAGGCGTCGCCACCCAGCTTATGCAGCGGCGCGTTATCTTCGGCACCGCCCGCGTAGCGGCTGATCAGGTGCAGAGACGACACCGGCACGTACAGTTTGGCGTCGTTGGCGTAGGTCAGCATCAGGTATTCACCTTTGATGCCACCGGCTTCGAGGGTGGTCATACCCTGATAGCGACCCACACCGTGTTCCAGGTGCACGATCGGCTGGCCGGGATGCAGCTCGGCCAGGTTGCGGATCAGGGTGTCCGGGTTGATGGTGCGACGGCTGTCCTGACGACGGCGCGCCACGCGTTCGCCCAGCAGATCGCTTTCACAAATCAACGCCAGGTTATTGAGCGTATCAATGAATCCGTGCTCGGCGGCGCCGATCATCAGGTAACGACCGTTACCGGTCGCCTCGCTCAGCCGCAGAATGCGTTTTGGTGCGACCTTAATCCGTCCCAGCAGTTCACCCAGCGCTTCACGGCGACCTTCGCTTTCAACGGAAAACACCACCGGTCCGGTAAAGGACTCAAGAAACTTGCGCAGATTATCCAGCGGGGATTTCTGCTGCGCCTGGACGGCCAGATCGGGCAGCGTCCGGAACGCGAGATTGGTGTTCGCCGCCTTATCGGCAAGCGAGTCGGTTTTGAGCTGCATGCGCGGCCAGCGTTTCAGCTCGGCGTTGAGCTCATCGGTACGCAGCCACAGCATTTCCGGCGGCAGCAGCGGACGCATCGGGTCCACGCCCCGGTTTTCAAAGCGGGCGCGCGTCTCGCTTTCAAAGCGGCTGGCGCTGGCGTCGATGTCGCCGGTATTCACAATCAGCGTGTTTGCCGGGAAGTAGCTGAACAGCGCCGGCAGCGGCTCGTTAAAGAACAGCGGCTGCCAGTATTCGATCCCGGCCGGCAGGGTGCCCTTGCTGACCTGCTGATAAATATGTTCAGCATCACGCTTCACGTCGAACCTGTCGCGCCACTGGCTGCGGAACAGTTCGATGGCGGTTTTATCCGTCGGGAACTCATGGGCGGGCAGCAGGTTAATGGATTCCACCTCTTCCAGCGTGCGCTGGGTATCGGCGTCGAACACGCGAAGGCTGTCGATCTCGTCGTCGAAGAAATCCAGACGATACGGCTGATCGCTGCCCATCGGATAGAGATCCAGCAGCGCGCCGCGCGTCGCGTACTCGCCGTGCTCCATCACCTGGTCGACATGACGATAGCCAGCGCCGTCCAGCTGCACGCGCAGGGCATCGCGCGACAGGCGCTGGCCTTTTTTCATGACCAGCGCGTGGCCGTGCAGGTAGCTGTGCGGGCAAACGCGCTGCATCAGGGTATTCACCGGCACAATCAGCACGCCGCGCTGCATGGTGGGAAGCTGGTACAGCGTCGACAGGCGCGAGGAGATAATCTCCTGGTGCGGAGAGAAACTGTCGTAGGGAAGCGTTTCCCAGTCGGCCAGGCTGAAGACCAGGCTGTCGGTGAACTGGCGGATCTCATCGTGCAGGCGCAGGGCGTTTTGCATGTCCGGGGCAACCAGCACCACCGGCCCAGGATGCCGCTCGGCAATTTCCGCCACCAGCGTGGCGCAGGCCGCGCCCGTCAGTTCGCCGAGCTGGCGTTGATCGCCTGGTTTAACAGGCAGGGAATAACGATAGTGTTCAGGCATGGCTATGTCAGAGTCTCTTGGGGATATACCAACAGTATTGGGGCATATCACTGATACGCAATGTCTTTATTATCCTCGATCGTTTTGCATTAGCAAATCGTAACCGCACAAGAGGAAAAGAGCCCCCGGACGGGGGCGGGGCAGGTTAGCGGGTAGCGGGCACGGCTGAAACACGCGCGGGTGGGGAGAAGAAAAAATCGCCAAAGAGAGCGGTGGAGAGCTTACGAGCCCCCAGCCCGACCAGCGTGCAGACGAGCAGGCTGATAAACGGATAGACCAGAATCAACGCAAGTTCAGCCCAGACAGGCCAGTACGCCGCATTCATTTCGCCGATCAGGATCAGGCTAAACGCCTCAATTAAAATGCGGTGGGTGGTGTAAATCGCGATAGTGTTCGACCCGATGACGTTCAGCAGATTATTGGGGTGAACGGCATAACGCTGCTCAATGCTGTAGAAAAGTTTCATGATGACCACGATCGACAGCAGAGAGAGCGGCAGAGGGATGTTAGCGAACCACAGCACCACGGACAGCGCGGCAGAGGCAATGAGTGCCAGCCAGCTGCGGCGCAGATTCAGCCCTTTCATCCACGCCATCAGCTGCGCGCCGTACCATGCGCCGAGGCTGTAGTAGATCATATTGCGCACGACGCTGTTCATTCCCCACCACGGCAGCGGCAGGAAATTAATTGCGACGCTTGCCAGCGCCAGAATTCCCAGCATCGGCAGTTTCCAGCGGCTCAGCAGTTTACAGAGCGTGAAGTAGACCACTAACGCGTACAGATACCACAGGCTGGTGCTGGCCGTGAGCATCCCCAGCACAAACCCTGAAACGGAATCGGCGTAGGCCGCATTGGAGGAGGTTGCCAGTTCACGCTCGGGGGCGAGCCAGGCGTTCAGATGGGTCAGCGCCTGCCATTGCAGTACGCCCCACAGCGCCAGCACCCAGACGATGCTCCAGATGCGCTTGTCGAGACTGGTACGCCAGTTCACCTCGTCAATGTATCGGCGGATCAAATAGCCGGAGATGAAGAAAAATACCGGCATACGGAACGGGGCGAGGTAAAGGTTAAAGTAGACCCAGCATTTGGCGAGAAGGCCTGATAGCGGATGCTGTAGCCCGTCCAGGTGAGGATAAAAGGTGATCACCGAGTGGTAAATTACCACCAGGCAGATGCACAGGCCTTTTATCTGGTTAATCCATAATGCTTTTTGTTTCATGGTGCGTGACGACCTTGTTGCCAAAAACGAAACGCCGATTGTTGTAAAATGAAGCCCTGATGTAACGGGTAACAGTCTGTATCAGGACGATTTTCGGAAAAGGTGGAGGCTGTCTGGCGGAAGAACGGTCAGTAGCATGATGATTTATCTGAATTTTTCGGAAAAATGATTACCGAATCTTACGGTTTCAGTCATTTACGCTTAACGGATTCGCTTATATACTCGTGGGTCTGCTATCAGCAAACAGACGGATTTCATGTATCAACCTGTCGCACTCTTCATAGGCTTACGTTACATGCGTGGGCGCGCCGCGGACCGCTTCGGTCGCTTTGTCTCCTGGCTTTCGACTATTGGCATTACGCTTGGCGTGATGGCACTGGTGACGGTGCTTTCCGTCATGAATGGCTTCGAGCGCGAGCTGCAAAACAATATCCTGGGGCTGATGCCGCAGGCCGTTCTCTCTTCCACTCAGGGTTCCGTTAACCCGCAACAGCTGCCGGAAAGCGCGGTGAAGTTACAGGGTGTCACCCGCGTTGCGCCCCTTACAACGGGCGATGTGGTGCTGCAAAGCGCCCGCAGCGTGGCGGTCGGGGTGATGCTCGGTATCGATCCGGCACAAAAAGATCCGCTGACGCCGTTTCTGGTTAACGTGAAGCAAACCGACCTCGAACCGGGTAAATATAACGTCATCCTCGGCGAGCAGCTGGCCGGGCAGCTTGGCGTTAACCGTGGCGATCGGCTGCGCGTGATGGTGCCCTCAGCCAGCCAGTTTACGCCGATGGGGCGTCTGCCAAGCCAGCGCCTGTTCAACGTGATTGGCACGTTTGCGGCGAACAGCGAAGTCGATGGTTACCAGATGCTGGTGAACATTCAGGACGCCTCGCGTCTGATGCGCTACCCGGCGGGCAATATTACCGGCTGGCGTCTGTGGCTTGACGCGCCGCTGAAGGTAGACACCCTCAGCCAGCAGGCGTTACCGGAAGGGACGAAATGGCAGGACTGGCGCGACCGTAAAGGCGAGCTGTTCCAGGCCGTGCGCATGGAGAAAAACATGATGGGGCTGCTGCTAAGCCTGATCGTGGCCGTTGCCGCGTTTAACATCATCACCTCGCTGGGGCTGATGGTGATGGAGAAGCAGGGCGAAGTCGCCATTCTGCAAACCCAGGGCCTGACCCCGCGCCAGATCATGGCGGTATTTATGGTTCAGGGCGCCAGCGCCGGCATCATCGGTGCGCTGCTCGGGGCGGCGCTGGGCGCGCTGCTCGCCAGCCAGCTCAACAATCTGATGCCGATCATCGGCGCGCTGCTCGATGGCGCGGCGCTGCCGGTGGCTATCGAGCCGCTACAGGTGGTCGGTATTGCGCTGGCCGCGATGGCCATTGCGCTGCTTTCTACGCTTTATCCTTCCTGGCGGGCTGCCGCCACTCAACCCGCTGAGGCTTTACGTTATGAATAAGATCCTGTTGCAGTGCGACAACCTGTCCAAACGCTATCAGGAAGGCGCTGTGCAGACCGACGTGCTGCACAATGTGAGCTTTAGCGTGGGTGAAGGCGAGATGATGGCGATTGTCGGCAGCTCCGGCTCCGGCAAAAGTACGCTGCTGCACCTGCTGGGCGGGCTGGACACCCCAACCGAAGGCGATGTGATCTTCTCCGGACAGCCGCTGAGTAAAATGTCGTCAACGGCGAAAGCCGAACTGCGTAACCGCGAGCTGGGCTTTATCTATCAGTTCCACCATCTGCTGCCGGACTTCACGGCGCTGGAAAACGTGGCGATGCCGCTGCTGATTGGTAAAAAGAAACCGGCGGAAATTAATGCCCGCGCCAGCGACATGCTAAACGCGGTAGGGCTGGGACATCGCGGTAATCACCGTCCGTCCGAGCTTTCCGGCGGTGAGCGTCAGCGTGTGGCGATCGCCCGCGCGCTGGTCAACAACCCGCGTCTGGTGCTGGCGGATGAACCGACAGGTAACCTCGATGCGCGTAACGCAGACAGCATTTTCCAGCTTCTCGGCGAACTGAACGCCGCGCAGGGTACCGCGTTTCTGGTGGTGACCCACGATTTGCAGCTTGCTAAGCGGATGGGCCGTCAGCTGGAAATGCGCGACGGTCGTCTGAACGCAGAACTGACGCTGATGGGAGCGGAGTAATGGCTTCACCGTTATCGTTACTCATCGGGTTACGCTTTAGCCGCGGTCGTCGCCGGAGTGGGATGGTATCCCTTATCTCCGTGATCTCCACCATCGGCATTGCCCTGGGCGTGGCGGTGTTGATCGTCGGCTTAAGCGCCATGAATGGCTTTGAGCGTGAACTGAATAACCGCATTCTGGCCGTTGTTCCTCACGGTGAAATCGAGCCGGTAAACCAGCCGTGGTCCAACTGGCAGGATGCCCTGAACAAAGTGGAAAAAGTGCCGGGCATCGCGGCGGCTGCACCTTACATCAACTTTACCGGGCTGGTGGAGAGCGGGGTTAACCTGCGCGCCATCCAGGTGAAAGGGGTAAATCCTCGTCAGGAAGCGCGTCTGAGCGCGCTGCCGCGCTACGTGCAAAATGGCGCATGGGCAAACTTTAAGGCTGGCGAGCAGCAGATCATCATGGGTAAAGGCGTTGCCGACGCGCTGAAGGTGAAGCAGGGCGACTGGGTATCGATCATGATCCCGAACGCCAGCGCCGACCACAAATTGCAGCAGCCTAAACGTGTGCGTCTGCACGTGACCGGTATTTTGCAGCTAAGCGGCCAGCTCGACCATAGCTTCGCCATGGTGCCGCTGGAAGATGCGCGTCAGTACCTGGACATGAGCGACAGCGTGACGGGGATAGCCATTAAGGTTAACGACGTTTTCAACGCCAATAAGCTGGTGCGTGATGCCGGCAGCGTGACCAATAGCTACGTCTACATCAAAAGCTGGATAGGCACTTACGGCTACATGTACCGCGATATCCAGATGATCCGCGCGATTATGTATCTGGCGATGGTGCTGGTGATTGGGGTGGCGTGCTTTAATATCGTCTCGACGCTGGTCATGGCCGTTAAGGATAAGAGCGGCGACATCGCCGTGCTGCGTACCTTAGGGGCAAAAGACGGTCTTATTCGCGCCATTTTCGTCTGGTACGGTTTGCTGGCGGGGCTGTTTGGCAGCCTCTGCGGCGTGGTCATCGGCGTGGTGGTGTCCCTTCAGCTGACGCCGATTATCAACGGGATTGAAAAGCTTATCGGCCATCAGTTCCTGTCCGGCGATATCTATTTTATTGACTTCCTGCCGTCTGAACTGCACTGGCTGGACGTTATTTATGTGCTGGTTACAGCACTTTTACTGAGTCTGCTGGCAAGCTGGTATCCGGCGCGTCGCGCAAGCCGTATCGATCCGGCGAGGGTATTAAGTGGCCAGTAATTTCGTCATGGTTTAGCGGTCTTTGGGCCGCTGAATCAAGCAGAGGAATGCATCATGTATTACGGATTTGATATTGGCGGCACTAAGATTGCGCTCGGCGTGTTTGATAACGATCTCACACTCCGGTGGGAAACGCGCGTGCCCACGCCGCGTGAAAGTTACGATGAATTTCTAACCGCTATCGCCGCGCTGGTAGCACAGGCGGATGAGCGGTTTGGCGTCAAGGGCAGCGTCGGCATTGGAATTCCGGGTATGCCCGAAACCGACGACGGCACGCTGTATGCCGCCAACGTTCCCGCTGCCAGCGGCAAGCCGCTGCGCGCCGATCTCTCGGCCCTCCTTGAACGCGACGTGCGTTTAGACAACGATGCCAACTGCTTTGCCCTTTCCGAAGCCTGGGACGACGAGTTTCGTCGCTATCCGCTGGTGATGGGGCTGATCCTCGGGACGGGCGTCGGTGGCGGGATTGTCATTAACGGCAAGCCCATTACCGGACGCAGCTACATCACCGGCGAATTTGGCCACATTCGTCTGCCGGTGGACGCGCTGGACGTGGTCGGGCGCGATTTCCCGCTTACCCGCTGCGGCTGTGGTCAGCACGGCTGCATTGAAAACTATCTGTCGGGACGGGGGTTTGCATGGCTGTATGAACACTTCTATCATCAGAAACTTGAGGCCCCCCAAATCATTACCTTGTGGGAACAAGGGGATGCACAGGCGCGAGAGCACGTTGAACGCTATCTCGACCTGCTGGCGGTGTGTCTGGGCAACATCCTGACCATCGTCGACCCGGATCTGCTGGTGATTGGGGGTGGGCTGTCAAACTTCACTGCGATTACGGAACAGTTGTCCGGGCGTCTGCCCCGACATTTATTGCCGGTCGCCCGCGTGCCGCGCATTGAGCGTGCGCGACACGGGGACGCAGGAGGCATGCGCGGAGCCGCATTCCTTCATCTCACCGATTAGTTTACGAGGTTACTATGCTGTCGCGTCGCCAGGGTCGACTCAGCCGTTTTCGCAAAAATAAACGCCGCTTACGTGAACGCCTGCGTCAGCGGATCTTTTTCAGAGACAGGATGATGCCAGAAGCGATGGATAAACCCAGAGTGGTGGTGTTGACCGGGGCGGGGATCTCCGCCGAGTCCGGTATTCAGACCTTCCGCGCGGCGGACGGGCTGTGGGAAGAACACCGAGTTGAAGATGTGGCGACGCCGGAAGGTTTCGCCCGCGATCCGGCGCTGGTTCAGGCGTTCTACAACGCCCGCCGTCGCCAGCTTCAGCAGCCGGAGATTGCGCCAAACGCGGCGCACCTGGCGCTGGCAAAGCTGGAGGAGGCGCTGGGAGATCGTTTTCTGCTGGTGACGCAAAACATCGACAATCTTCACGAAAGAGCCGGTAACCGCAACGTCATTCACATGCACGGCGAACTGCTCAAGGTGCGGTGCGCATGGAGTGGTCAGGTGCTGGACTGGAAAGAGGACGTGCTGGACGAAGACCGCTGCCACTGCTGCCAGTTTCCTTCGCGTCTGCGTCCGCACGTGGTCTGGTTTGGCGAAATGCCGCTGGGAATGGATGAGATCTACAGTGCCCTGGCCATGGCGGACGTCTTTATCGCCATTGGTACCTCAGGCCATGTCTATCCGGCGGCGGGATTTGTGCACGAAGCGCGACTGCAAGGTGCCCATACGGTGGAGCTCAATCTGGAGCCAAGCCAGGTCGGCAGCGAGTTTGAAGAGAAGCATTACGGTCTGGCAAGCGAAGTGGTGCCGGCCTTTGTGGATAAACTCCTGAAGGGGCTGTAAGGGTAACGGGCGACCTTGCGTCGCCCGTTATGCATTAACGACCGGCTTTCAGCTTCTGATAATACTCTTCATAAAGGCGGCTCGCGTCACCGACGTCGTTCTGCCATTCCCCTTTGCTGATGGTTTCAGCGTCCGGATAAAGCGATTTATCATTTGCCACTTCGGGGCTTAGCAGCTTCCGCGCGGCCAGGTTCGGCGTCGGATAGCCGATGGTTTCCGCCACCTGTTTTGCCACGTCCGGGCGCAGCAGGAAGTTAATCAGCTTCAGGGCGCCATCCACGTTTTTCGCATTAGCCGGAATTGAGAGGCTGTCCATCCAGAAGATCCCGCCTTCTTTCGGCCAGACAACCTCCAGCGGTGTCCCGGCCTGACGCGCAACGAACGCCGAGCCGTTCCAGACCATCCCCAGGTTCACTTCACCTTCCATATACGGGTTGGCCGGGTTATCGGAGTTGAACGCCGCCACGTTTGGCATCAGCTTTTTCAGTTCGTTATACGCTGCTTCGATCTCTTTCGGATCGGTGGTGTTGCCGGAATAGCCGAGTTTACGCAGCGCAATCTGGAACACTTCGCGCGCATCGTCGGTTAACAGCAGGCTGCTTTTGTATTCCGGCTTCCACAGGTCGGCCCACGAGGAAACCGTTTTTGGATCGACGGCGTCGCTGTTGACGCCAATTGCCGTCGCACCCCAGATGTAGGGAATGGAGTAGTCGTTGTTGGGGTCGAACGGTTTGTTCAGCATCTCAGGATCGAGGTTTGAAAAATGGGTTAGCTTCGTTTTGTCGATCTTCTGGATCATGCCCTCTTTGCGCATTTTGTCGACGAAATAGGTCGACGGCACCACCAGGTCATACGCGCCATCTTTGTAGGTTTTAAGCTTGGCATACATGGTCTCATTCGACTCATAGGTGGAATAGATCACCTTGATGCCCGTCTCTTTGGTGAACTGCTCCAGCAGGCCCGGCGGCACATACTCGGTCCAGTTGTAGAAATAGAGCGTTTTACTGTCATCAGCGTGCGCGGCACCCATACCAAGCACCAGCGCCGCAGCGGCAAGCATTTTTTTCATTTCTGTGTCCCCTGAGATTTTGTTTTATCACGAGCAATAACCTGGCTGGCAATGACCAGAACCAGCGATAACACCAACAGAATAGTCGCCAGCGCGTTCACTTCGGGTGAAACACCGACTTTAACCATTGAGTAGATCTTCAACGGCAGAATTTCATAGCTCGGCCCAGTGACGAAGGAGGATACGACCACATCGTCCATCGACAGGGTAAAGCTGAGCAACCACCCGGCTGCAACGGCAGGCATCGCCAGCGGCAGGATGATTTTGCGCAGAATAGTCATCTCGCTGGCACCCAGATCTTTCGCCGCTTCCAGCATGCGCACGTCGAACCCTTTCAGACGCGCGTAGACGGTCACCACCACAAACGGCAGGCAGAAGGTGATGTGCGAGAACAGCAGCGACCAGAAACCGAGCTGGACGCCCAGCAGCATAAACAGCACCAGCAGTGAAATGGCCATCACGATGTCTGGGGACATCATCACTACAAACAGCATGCCGCTGACGAACGGCTTACCGCGAAAACGGTAGCGGTACAGCGCCACGGCGGTCAGCGAGCCAATCAGCGTCGCGAAGGTGGCAGAGAACACCGCCATCGTCAGCGAGTGCTGCGCGGCCTGGAGCAGGCTGTCATTGTTCATCAGCAGGCCATACCATTTGGTGGTAAACCCTTGCCAGTTGATCCCGAAGCGTGAACTGTTAAACGAGTTCACGATCAAAATGATTATCGGAATATAGAGATACGCATAAATGGCGGTCATAAAACCACCGCGAAGCAGTCGACCGATCATTCCAGCTCCACCTTCTTATTCAGCAAGCGCGAGGCACGCCAGTAGACCAGCAGCATCAGCCCCATCACCACCGTCAGCGTAATGCTGGTGGCCGAGCCGAACGGCCAGTCGCGGATGTTCAGGAACTGGCTCTTGATCACGTTGCCGATCAGCAGGTTTTTCGCCCCGCCCATCAGGTCCGACACGTAGAACAGGCCCATCGCCGGCAGCATGACCAGCAGACAGCCGGCGATAATGCCCGGCATGGTCAGCGGAATAATGATGCGGATAAAGGTTTGCAGCTTGCTGGCCCCCAGGTCTCTCGCGGCTTCCAGCAGCGGTTTATCAAGCTTTTCAATGCTGGAGTAGAGCGGCATCACCATAAACGGCAGCAGGATATAGACCAGGCCGACGATCACCGCGCTCGGGGTGAACATAATGCGGATCGGCGTATCGATAATCCCCAGCCACAGCAGAAACTCGTTCAGATAACCTTTGGTGCTGAGGAAGATCTTCAGCCCGTAGATGCGGATTAACGAGTTGGTCCAGAAGGGCACAATCAGTAAAAACAGCAGCAGCGGACGCACTTTTTGCGGCAGGCGAGCCAGGAACCACGCGAACGGATACCCCAGCACCAGGCAGGCAACGGTGGCAATCAGCGCCATATTGAGCGAGTGCAGCAGCACGTCAAAGTAGAGCGGATCGAGCAGGCGCGCGTAGTTGTCCAGCGTAAAGACCATCGCGACGAAGTTCGCGTCGTCGCGGGTCAGGAAGCTGGTTACGATGATCATCAGGTTGGGTAGAAAGACAAACAACACAAGCCAACCGACGATCGTGGCAATCACCACATTCTGGAACTTACTTGTGTTCTTCATCAGCCAGTACAACCTCCCAGCTTTCTACCCAGTTGATGACCATCTTCTGATCCAGCGAGTGGTCGAAGTCCGGATCGTCCTCGTTGAAGAACTCGCTGACCATCACCATTTTGCCGTTTTCCAGTTCGACCACGGATTCGAGGGTCATGCCTTTATAGTTGCGTTCGCGAACGTAACCGATCAGACCTTCGGCGTCAGCCGTGTCGTGGATCTCATCGACGCGGAGATCTTCCGGGCGCAGCAGGACGTTGAGCCTTTGTCCCTTTTCCACGGCAAAGTTCACCGTGATGTTGCATTCGCGGCCTTCCACGTTGGCGCGCACGCGCTGCTCGTCAAGACGCTCAATCACCGTGGCGTTGAAAATATTGATTTCACCAATGAAGCTGGCGACGAACAGGTTTTTCGGCTCTTCGTAAATTTCACGCGGCGTACCGTCCTGCTCGATCTTGCCGTCGCGCATCACCACGATACGGTCCGACATGGTCAAGGCTTCTTCCTGATCGTGAGTAACAAACACGAACGTGATGCCGAGCTTACGCTGAAGCGCTTTCAGCTCGTTCTGCATCTGCTTGCGCAGCTTGTAGTCCAGCGCAGAGAGGGATTCATCCAGCAGGAGCAGGCGCGGTTTGTTGACCACGGCGCGGGCAATGGCCACGCGCTGCTGCTGTCCGCCGGATAGCTGATGCGGCTTTCGCTGGGCAAACTCTTCCAGCTGCACCATACGCAGGGCTTCGGTGACGCGGGGCGGGATCTCGCTGGCCGCTGTTTTTTGCATCCGCAGGCCAAACGCCACGTTCTCAAACACGGTCATGTGCGGGAACAGGGCATAGCTCTGAAAGACGGTATTGACGTGGCGATCTTCGGCAGGAACCTGGGTAATGTCCTGGTTCTCAAGATGGATGTGGCCGTTATCGACGCTTTCCAGCCCGGCGATAAGGCGCAGGACGGTGGTTTTGCCGCAGCCGGAGGGGCCAAGCAGCGTGAGAAACTCACCGTCATTGATGGTCAGATTCAGGTCGGAAATGACATCTTTGCCATCAAAACTTTTACGAATTCGTTCCAGTTGCACCAGCGGTGAAAGGGAACGGGGTTGTGTATTCAATTTTCGCGCTGTCCCATATAGACGCCTCAGGCAGCAGACTGAAGCGGGGTTTGTGTGTAACCACCTTGGTGACTCGTAATGAGGGCGGACATTCTACGGTAAACCCATTGAATCGCCAATCCTTCTCACTTATTCATAAGCTACATTTATTAACGCAGAACGATATAAACGTAAAAAGTTCTCGTTTGCGGGATAAAAGTGACCTGACGCAATATTTGCGTTTTGCTGCTTACTGATAATGTTGTCACAAAAAGTGAGGGTGACTGCATGGATAAACTACTTGAGCGTTTTTTACATTACGTTTCGCTGGATACCCAATCTAAGCCGGGTGTCCGACAGGTGCCAAGCACCGAAGGCCAGTGGAAGCTGCTCAACCTGCTGAAAGAGCAGCTTGAGGCCATGGGGCTGGTCAACGTCACGCTGAGCGAAAAAGGTACTGTGATGGGAACGCTGCCGGCCAACGTTGAGGGCGATATCCCGGCGATTGGCTTTATTTCTCATGTCGATACCTCACCTGATTTTAGCGGTAAACACGTTAATCCGCAGATTGTAGAAAACTACCGCGGCGGTGATATCGCGCTGGGGATTGGTGACGAAGTGCTGTCGCCGGTGATGTTCCCGGTGCTGCACCAGCTGCTGGGGCAGACGTTAATTACCACCGATGGCAAGACCCTGCTGGGCGCCGATGACAAAGCGGGTATCGCCGAAATCATGACGGCGCTGGCGGTGCTGAAGGGACAAAATATCCCGCACGGCGATATCCGCGTCGCCTTCACGCCGGATGAAGAGGTGGGTAAGGGCGCGAAACACTTTGACGTTGAGGCGTTTAACGCTCAGTGGGCGTACACCGTCGACGGCGGCGGCGTGGGCGAACTGGAGTATGAAAACTTTAATGCAGCATCGGTGACGATCAAAATTGTCGGGAATAACGTCCACCCGGGCTCTGCGAAAGGGGTGATGGTGAACGCGCTGTCGCTGGCCGCGCGTATTCATGCGGAAGTTCCCGCCGAAGAGAGCCCGGAGATGACGGAAGGGTATGAGGGTTTTTATCATCTGACCAGCATCAAGGGGACCGTGGACAGCGCGCAGATGCACTATATTGTCCGCGATTTTGACCGCAAAGCCTTTGAGGCGCGCAAGCGTAAGATGATGGAGATCGCGAAAAAAGTCGGCAAGGGGCTGCATCCGGATTGCTATATTGAGCTCATCATTGAAGACAGCTATTACAATATGCGCGAGAAGGTGGTGGAGCATCCGCACATTCTGGATATCGCCCGGCAGGCGATGCGCGATTGTGACATCGAGCCGGTGATGAAGCCGATCCGGGGTGGAACCGATGGTTCGCAGCTGTCGTTTATGGGCCTGCCGTGCCCGAATCTGTTTACCGGCGGGTATAACTACCATGGCAAGCATGAGTTCGTGACGCTGGAAGGGATGGAGAAAGCGGTGCAGGTGATTGTGCGCATAGCCGAGTTAACCGCGAAGCGGTAAGAAAAAGCCCGGTGGCGCTGCGCTTACCGGGCCTACAGGAACGGCTTTTGTAGGCCGGGTAAGGCGTAGCCGCCACCCGGCAAATGAACAGGGAGTTCACATGTCAAACTACCGCCGCCATTACATCCCCGGTGGGACCTGGTTTTTCACCGTCAATTTGCAAAACCGCCAGAGCGATTTGCTTACTCGCCACATCGAAAGCCTGCGTTCCGCTACCGCCGCGGTTAAGCGTGCTAAGCCCTTCACCATTAACGCCTGGGTTGTCCTGCCTGAACATATGCACTGTATCTGGACCTTACCGGAAGGGGACAGTGACTTTTCGGCGCGCTGGCGCGACATCAAAAAAACGTTCAGCCGCAGCATAGAGATGCGCCACGTCTGGCAACCGCGTTTCTGGGAACACACCATTCGCAATGAACAGGATTACCGGCGGCATAGGGATTACGTCTACATCAACCCGCTGAAGCATGGCTATGTCAGCAAAGTCATTGACTGGCCCTATTCAACGTTTCATCGGGATGTGCTTGAAGGGCTATATCCCGCAGAGTGGGCGGGTGAGGTGGAGGATTTTGTGGCGGGGGAGCGGAAGTAAAAAAGCCCGGTGGCGCTTC
>NZ_SJON01000001.1 GCF_004331385.1 Enterobacter quasihormaechei | reverse complement strand
GAAAATCGCAGCCAACGATAAAATTAACCATGTGGAAAGCATCAGCTTGCAGTATGAGAAGATCACCTGGCGCATTGTTGATGGGAACATTCAGCACAGCGACGCCTGGAATGAACGCGCGACGGCGTAAAATAACAGCACTTCTTTAAGGGCATTTATTTGCCCTTATCCCCCTTCCCTCGCCCGCCATATACATATATGATTTAATGAATATGAATGAGATACCCTCAGGATGACCAAATGCTTCACCCCCTTCAGCTTTTCAAAACCCTCTCCGACGAAACGCGGCTCGCCATCGTCATGCTGCTGCGTGAAGCGGGGGAACTGTGCGTATGCGATCTCTGTGCCGCCACCAACGAGCCGCAGCCGAAAGTCTCCCGCCATATGGCACTGCTCCGCGAGGCCGGGCTGGTCATCGACCGGCGTGAAGGGAAATGGGTCCATTACCGTTTATCTCCGAACATGCCCGCGTGGGCAGCGTCCGTTATCGATAACAGCTGGAACTGCCTGCGTGAAGACACCCGCCTGAAGCTGAAAGGTAAAGTTCCGGGTTCATGCTAAGCAAAACATATTCACGAAATCATATAATGGAGTAAACAATGTTTCTGGCAGGAGCGATTTTTTTATTCACGCTGGTGCTGGTCATCTGGCAACCCAGAGGGCTCAGCATCGGCTGGAGCGCGACCATTGGCGCCGCGCTGGCGCTGGCGAGCGGCGTTATTCATATTAACGATATTCCGGTGGTCTGGAATATTGTCTGGAACGCCACGGCCACGTTTATCGCGGTGATCGTTATCAGCCTGCTGCTGGATGAGTCCGGTTTTTTCGAGTGGGCGGCGCTGCACGTTGCCCGCTGGGGAAACGGTCGGGGGCGGTTGCTGTTTACCTGGATCGTGCTGCTGGGTGCGGCCGTTGCGGCGCTGTTCGCCAATGACGGTGCGGCACTGATCCTGACGCCTATCGTTATCGCCATGCTGCTGGCACTCGGGTTTAGTCAACAAGCCACGCTAGCGTTTGTGATGGCGGCAGGCTTTATCGCCGATACCGCCAGCCTGCCGCTGATTGTCTCCAACCTGGTCAACATTGTGTCGGCAGACTTCTTCTCGCTGGGATTCAGCGAGTACGCCTCGGTGATGATCCCGGTTGATATCGCCGCGATTGCCGCAACGCTCATCGTGCTGCACCTGTTCTTTCGCAGGGAAATTCCTCCGACGTACGATCTGGCGAAACTCCGGGAGCCGGCACGGGCCATTAACGATCTGCCAACCTTCAGGACGGGCTGGATCGTGCTGCTGCTACTTCTCGTCGGTTTCTTTGTGCTTGAGCCTCTCGACATTCCCGTCAGCGCCATCGCGAGCGTGGGCGCGCTGATTTTGTTTGCCGTCGCAAAACGTGGGCACGCTATTAATACCGGAAAAGTGCTTCGCGGCGCACCGTGGCAGATCGTTATCTTCTCGCTGGGGATGTATCTGGTGGTGTATGGCCTGCGCAACGCCGGGCTGACGGAGCATCTCTCAGACGTTCTGGATCGCTTAGCCGGTTATGGACTCTGGGCCACCACGCTGGGCACCGGATTTATCACCGCCTTCCTGTCATCCATAATGAACAATATGCCAACGGTACTGATTGGCGCGCTCTCAATTGATGGCAGTTCGGCAACAGGTTTGATTAAAGAGGCGATGATTTACGCGAACGTGATTGGCTGCGATCTGGGGCCGAAAATCACCCCCATCGGTAGCCTGGCCACCCTGCTCTGGCTCCATGTACTGGCGCAGAAAAACATGATTGTTTCCTGGGGCTACTATTTCCGGACGGGCTTGATAATGACGCTGCCGGTCCTGTTTGTAACGCTTGCCGCGCTGGCGTTACGTCTCTCCGTTACACTGTAGTGAGTACCTGATATGAGCAACATTACCATTTACCACAACCCCGCCTGCGGCACATCGCGCAATACGCTGGAGATGATCCGCAACAGCGGCACCGAACCCGAGATTATTTTGTATCTGGAGACGCCGCCATCTCGCGACGAACTGGTGAAGCTGCTGGCTGAGTTGGGCATTTCACCCCGCGATCTGCTGCGAAAAAACGTGGAGCCTTACGAAAACCTTGGCCTGGCGGAAGACAGGTTTAGCGACAGCCAGCTCGTTGACTACATGCTGCACTATCCGATTCTGATCAATCGCCCGATTGTCGTTACTCCGCTGGGGACGAGGCTGTGTCGTCCGTCGGATCGCGTACTGGATATTCTGCCCGATGCACAAAAAGGGGCGTTCACCAAAGAGGATGGCGAAGCGGTTGTAGACGCTTCCGGCAAAAAAATTCAGGGACGGTAACGTCGCGGTTGCCCTGCGGTTAATCGCAGGGCACCTGCTCCTGCGCGATGCGTCCCACCATCGCCCGGATCTCCTCCCGGGTTAGCGGCGCGCGGTCGGTCACGAAGTGCAGCGTCATCCCTTCGATGAATGCATCCAGCGCGCGGGCGGTCGCCGGATCGAACCACTGTTCAAGCGTGGTCTGGCTCATCTTCATCCAGTCCTGCATGACCGTTTTCAGCGCGGCGCTGCGGTGCATAAAGGCGTACAGCTGATACATCAGCGCCATATTGTGTGGCGTGGTCACGGCTGAGCTGTGGATCAGCGTGGTAATGGCCTCGCATGCCCTCTCCCGCCCGGTAACGCCCGCGAAGAAATCCCGGTACTGCCGGGACATCTGCTGCGTAAACCACGTGAATGCCTCTTCCAGCAGCGACTCCATGCCGTCGAAATAGTAGGTCATCGACCCCAGCGGTACGCCTGCGCAGGTGGCAATCTTGCGGTGCGTGACGGCATGAATACCGTGCTCTGCAATAGTGTCCAGCGTCGCCTGAAGTATCTTCTCCCGACGGTTAGGGTCGTTCGGTGGTCTGCTCATAAATTCCTCATCCGGTTTGTGTACAAATGTACACAAAGTTGCTAGTGTTGTCGCTATTGTTGTTCTTCTGGTACTGATCCCAATGACGTTATCTTCTCCCCGCAAAGCCCTGCATCTGCGCATGTGGGCGCTGTTTATGTTCTTCTTCATACCCGGGCTGCTGATGGCTTCCTGGGCGACGCGCACCCCGGCCATCCGCGATACGCTATCCGTCTCGACGGCAGAGATGGGGATTGTGCTGTTTGGCCTGTCGATTGGCTCGATGAGCGGCATCCTGTGCTCGGCCTGGCTGGTGAAGCGCTTTGGCACCCGTACGGTGATCCGCACGACCATGTGCTTCGCCGTGGTCGGAATGGTCGCGCTGAGCGTGGCGCTGTGGTTTGCCTCGCCCCTGATGTTCGCCCTCGGGCTGATGGTGTTCGGCGGGAGCTTTGGTGCGGCAGAAGTCGCCATTAACGTTGAAGGCGCCGCCGTCGAGAAGGAGATGAACAAAACGGTGCTGCCGATGATGCATGGCTTTTACAGCCTCGGCATGCTGGCGGGCGCGGGCGTGGGGATGGCGCTGACGGCGCTGGGCATTGCGGCTAACGTGCATATTTTGCTGGCGGCGCTGGTCTGCATTATCCCTATCCTCACCGGCATCAGGGCTATTCCCGCCGGTACGGGACAAAACGCCTCGGATGAACAGAAGTCTGCGGCAAAAGGGTTGCCCTTCTACCGTGACTTCCAGCTGATGCTGATTGGCGTGGTCGTGCTGGCGATGGCGTTTGCAGAAGGTTCCGCCAACGACTGGCTGCCGCTGCTGATGGTGGACGGACACGGCTTTAGCCCCACCTCCGGCTCGCTGATCTACGCCGGGTTTACGCTCGGCATGACCGTCGGGCGCTTCACCGGCGGCTGGTTTATCGACCGCTACAGCCGCGTGGCGGTGGTGCGTGCCAGCGCTCTGCTGGGCGGGCTGGGCATCGCGATGATCATCTTTGTGGATGTTGACTGGATTGCCGGCGTGTCGGTGATCCTGTGGGGACTTGGCGCCTCCCTTGGCTTCCCGCTGACCATTTCTGCTGCCAGCGATACCGGCCCGGATGCGCCGACGCGCGTGAGCGTGGTGGCAACCACCGGCTACCTCGCCTTCCTGGTGGGGCCGCCGCTGCTTGGGTTCCTTGGTGAGCACTACGGATTACGCAGCGCGATGCTGGTGGTATTAGGGTTAGTTATTATTGCCGCACTGGTGGCGCGTGCGGTGGCAAAACCGGAAGCAGAAACAACGTCAATGGAGAAGGGATATGAGCGTTAAACTGATTGCAGTCGACATGGATGGCTCCTTCCTGAGCGATGCGAAAACCTATAATCGTGCGCGTTTTCTGGCCCAGTACGCGCGCATGAAAGAGCAAGGCATCCGTTTTGTGGTTGCCAGCGGAAACCAGTACTACCAGCTGATCTCGTTTTTCCCGGAGATCGCCCATGAAATCGCGTTCGTGGCCGAAAACGGCGGCTGGGTGGTGGATGCCGGCGAAGACGTGTTTAACGGCGAACTGTCGAAAGCGCACTTCCTGACCGTCGCCACCCTGCTGAATGAGGTGCCCGGCATTGAAATTATCGCCTGCGGTAAAAACAGCGCCTACACGCTGCAAACCTATGACGACCTCTTCAAAGCGGTCGCCGCAAAGTACTATCACCGCCTTGAAAGCGTCAGCAGCTTTGACCATCTCAACGACATTTTCTTCAAGTTCGGGCTTAACGTTTCCGACGAAGAGATCCCGCGTATTCAGGCGCTGCTGCACGAAAAGCTCGGCGACATCATGGTGCCGGTGACCACCGGACACGGCAGTATCGACCTGATCATCCCCGGCGTGCATAAAGCTAACGGCCTGCGGATCCTTCAGGCGCGCTGGGGCATTGAAGACAGCGAAGTGGTGGCCTTTGGCGACAGCGGTAACGACGTGGAGATGTTGCGCCAGGCAGGGTATGGCTTCGCGATGGCGAATGCCAAACCGCACATTAAGGCGGTGGCCCGCTATGAAGCGCCGAACAATAATGACGAAGGCGTACTGGACGTGATTGATAAGGTGCTGGATGGGAAGGCGCCGTTTAATTGATTCCTTGCGCTCCACAGGGAGAGGGAGAACACCCAGCCCGTAGGCCCGGTAAGCGCAGCGCCACCGGGCAAAATTTACTGCGGCCTGATGCCCTCAGCCCGCAGAGAGAGGGAATAAGGATTACGGTTGCAGTGCGCTTCCGACGCGTTTGTCCTTCAGGAACACCACCATCAGCCCTACCCACAGCACGCCGTTGGCGAGGTTAAACAAGCTGAAGAGCCCGTTGCCGCCAAACGCGTAAGCATGCTTGCTCACCTCAATACCGACGGTAAAAATCAGCATTTGCAGCATCCCCATCGCGGCAGACACCGTGCCTTTACTCATTTCGCTGGCAAACAGCGTGAGGCGCACCAGACCGGCATTCGCCACGCCAATACCAAACGCGTAAACGCTCAGCCCCGCGGTCATCCACAGGTACGCATGCGACGAGGCAACCGTCGCTACCGCCGCAACGATCAGCCCTGCCGCAATCGGCCAGCCGCCCATAATTATCAGTGAACGCACGGTACGGCGCGCCGTCAGACGCGCCAGCACCAGGTTTCCGATAATCAGCGCGCCAAAAATCGGTACCTGTAACAGGCCATACTCATAGCTGCTAAGCTGCTCGCCGCTGATGATAATGACCGGCGACTGGGCGATCCACGCCAGCAGCGGCAGGCTGACAAACCCCGTCGCCAGCGCGCCCGCGACAAAACGACCGTTTTTCAGCACCGCGTTATAATCACGGCCCAGCTCTTTAAGCGAGAGCTTTTCTCCCAGACGCGTCGCGGTCTCCGGCATCGCGCGGTGCAGGCCAAAGAAAGAGATAGCCGCAAGCAGGGCAAAGAGGACGAACATCCCTTCCCACGGCGCAACGTGCACCCATGCGGCCCCCACCAGCGGCCCCAGCAGCGGTGCAATCAGCGCCACGTTCGCCATCAGCGCGGTGATCTTGATACATACCGCCTCCTCAAACGACTCCTGAATGGCGGCATAGCCCACGGCGCCGATAAAGCACAGGCTCACGCCCTGAAGGAAGCGCAGCAGCGTAAACTGCTCAATGTTCTGCGCCAGCAGCGTGGCGAGACAGGTGACGATAAACCACACCACGCCCGTCAGCATCACCGGACGGCGGCCAATACGATCCGACAGCGGCCCTAACAGCCACTGTAAAAACATGCCGCCCGCGAGATAGGCGGTCATGGATGTTGGCACCCACTCAATACCTGCGTTGTACTGCTCAACCACGGCCAGCATGCCCGGCTGGATCATATCGTTGCCGATGTAGGTAGAGAATTCGTAAAGCACCAGACACAGAGGAAAAAGTAACGCCTGACGGCCCAGACGATTACCGGAAGAAGAACGGTTTATCATGCAATCTCTTTAGTATGAAAAAATCGCGATGAGTGTAATGAATTGCCGCTGTCTGAGATAGCACAATAACGTGAGAAAACAGAAATAACGCACTTATCGTTGTTGTTTAAGGTTTCCTTAAGTTGCCCTCGTTAAGATAGCGCTATTTCACGTTATTGACCGAAATTATGACACACGCCGTCAGCCCTTCAGAATTATCTACCTTACCGATAAATAAGACAAAACGCCTTTACCGGTTGCCCGCCCGCTTTTATGGTTATCAACTTTTCGTGCTGATCGCCCTCGCGGTGCTTTTTACCTGGCTTTCTCGCGATGAATCGCTCGACCGATGGCTAACCGGCTTCTGGTATGACGCCGCGACGCACCATTTTCCGCTACAGCAAAATCCGCTGCTGGATCTGCTGAACCATCGACTGGCGAAATATGTGGCCATTGCCCTGGCCGTCATCGCGCTGGTTTACGGGGCTTACAGACGCAATGCCCGGCTGGTGACGGCCGCGCTTCTGATGGGTCTGGGCGCGCTCGTTGTAGGAGCCATGAAAAGCATGAGCCACCACAGCTGTCCGTGGGATCTGGTGGAGTATGGCGGCAAAGCCGTCTCGTATCCCCTGTTCAGCGCCATTCCGGCCGACAGCGGACCGGGACGCTGCTTTCCCGGCGGCCACGCCTCGAGCGGATTTATGGTCATGGGGCTGTTTTTTGCCTTCTGGCGTGAACGTCCGCGCCTGGCCTGGACCTTTGTCGCGTTGGGGGCCGCTCTGGGGCTGCTGATGGGCTTCGGGCAGGTCATGCGCGGCGCGCATTTTTTCTCTCACAACCTGTGGGCCGGGTGGTGGGTCTGGTTTTCCCAGGTGCTGGTTTACGGGCTGGTTTCTACCTGGTTTGCTAAAGAGTAACGATACGATGCTAGAGAATTTGAACTACGGACTGTTTTACC
Organism: Enterobacter quasihormaechei; assembly: GCF_004331385.1. Taxonomy (GTDB): domain Bacteria; phylum Pseudomonadota; class Gammaproteobacteria; order Enterobacterales; family Enterobacteriaceae; genus Enterobacter; species Enterobacter quasihormaechei. The sequence goes on along the minus strand of NZ_SJON01000001.1, from coordinate 536,488 downwards.
TGCTCAACGCCACGCCAGCGTCACCGGAATGGATGATTGATCTCGCCACCTTCATTGCTAAGGATTTGATCAGCATCGTGCCGGCGCTGGCCGCGATCCTCTGGCTTTGGGGCCCGCGCAAACAGGTCACCGCCCAGCGCCACCTGGTAATTAAAATGGCGATGGCCATCGGCGTCAGCGTGCTGGCAAGCTATGTGCTGGGGCTCGCCTTCCCGCACGATCGTCCATTTGTCGAGCACGTCGGCTATAACTTCCTGCACCACGCGCCGGATGACTCGTTCCCGAGCGATCACGGCACGGTGATCTTCACCTTCGCGCTGGCCTTCCTGTTCTGGCATCGCCTGTGGTCCGGCGTGGTGCTGATGGGGGTCGCCGTCGCCATCGCCTGGTCCCGCGTCTATCTGGGCGTGCACTGGCCGCTGGACATGGTAGGCGGATTCCTGGTGGGGCTGATGGGCTGCGTCAGCGCAGCCATTATGTGGAGCCTCTTTGGGCCGGCCCTTTACCGGGGATTATCGCAGGCCTATCGCGTTCTGTTTGCCCTCCCGATCCGCAAAGGATGGATACGTGACTAACCCCGGTCCGTCAGGTTACACTTGAGCCCCCGCCCTGCGGGGGCTCACTTTTTTAGCCCGAGGATCTATGGAAACACGTCGCGATGACCGCATTGCTCAGCTGCTTCAGGCGCTGAAGCGCAGCGACAAGCTGCATCTCAAGGAAGCCGCTACCCTGCTTGGCGTGTCTGAAATGACCATTCGTCGCGATCTGAACAGCGACAGCGCCCCCGTTGTGCTGCTTGGCGGGTACATTGTCCTGGAGCCGCGCAGCGCCAGCCATTACCTGTTAAGCGATCAAAAAACGCGTCTGGTGGAAGAGAAGCGCAAAGCCGCGCGGCTCGCCGCCTCGCTGGTGCAGCCGCATCAAACGCTGTTTTTTGACTGTGGTACGACAACGCCGTGGATCATCGAGGCCATCGACAGCAGCTTTCCTTTTACCGCCGTCTGTTATTCCCTGAATACCTTTCTGGCCTTGCAGGAAAAACCGGCGTGCCGGGTGATTTTGTGTGGCGGTGAGTTTCATGCCAGCAATGCCATCTTTAAGCCGCTGAATATTCAGGACACGCTGAGCAATGTATGCCCCGACATCGCCTTCTATTCTGCGGCGGGCGTGAACGTGCAGCAGGGCGCAACCTGCTTTAATCTGGAAGAGTTGCCGGTGAAACACTGGGCGCTCAACGCCGCGCAGCAGCATGTGCTGGTGGTTGATCACAGTAAGTTTGGCAAGGTCCGTCCGGCAAGGATGGGAGAACTGTCGCGCTTTGACGCCATCGTCAGCGATTGCCGCCCGGATGAAGAGCTGGTGTCGTATGCAAAGGCGCAGCAGGTGAAGTTGATGTATTGAGGTTGTGCCGGGTGGCGCCGCGCTTACCCGGCCTACGTTCGAGCCGTTGTAGGCCGGGTAAGGCGAAGCCGCCACCCGGCAAAAACTTAGCTAAACCAGCTGCCAAACCAGCCGTGGAATTTCATCAGCACAAAGTCCCACATCCGGCTAAAGAAGCCGCCCTCTTCTACCGCTTCCATTACCACCAGCGGACGCTGCTCAATGGATTTACCGTTAAGCTGAAAATCAATCGTCCCGACCACCTGGCCTTTTTTCAGCGGCGCGGTGAGCTGTGGCTCGGTCAGGGTATAGCTGGCTTTCAGGTTTTTCAGCTGACCGCGTGGAATGGTCACGGAACCGGCTTCACCCGCGCCCAGGTTCACTTCACTTTTATCCCCGAACCAGACGCGCTGGCTCACGAAGGTGGCATCCGGCTTAATCGGCGTGACGGTTTCAAAGAAGCGGAAACCCCAGGTCAGCAGTTTTTCTGATTCGTTAAACCGAATGCGGTCGGTTTTCGTCCCCAGCACCACCGAAATCAGGCGCATGTCGCCCTGGGTTGCGGAAGCCACCAGGTTATAGCCCGCGCCTGCGGTTGTCCCGGTTTTCATGCCGTCCACGTTAACGTTGCTGCTCCACAGCAGACGGTTACGGTTAGGCTGGCGGATATTGTTGAAGGTGAATTCTTTCTCTTTATGGATGGCGTACTCATCCGGCACGTCGTGGATCAACGCTTTGCCCAGCAGCGCCATATCACGCGCGGTGCTGAACTGACCCGGCGCATCCAGGCCGTGAACGGTTTTAAAGGTGGTGTTGGTCAGGCCCAGCTTTTGCGCGTAGCCATTCATCAAACCAATGAAAGAGTCCTGACTGCCCGCCACGTAATCGGCCAGCGCGATGCAGGCGTCATTTCCTGACTGAATGATTATCCCTTTATTCAGATCGGAAACGGAAACCTGATCGCCAGGCTTCAGGAACATAACGGACGAGCCGCGCAGCGCCGGGTTACCGGTCGCCCAGGCATCTTTCCCGACGGTGACCATGTCGTCCAGCTTGATTTTGCCCGCTTTAATCGCCTGACCTACCACATAGCTGGTCATAATTTTCGTCAGGCTCGCCGGGTCAAGTTTTTCATCGGCGTTACCTTCCGCCAGCACTTTCCCGCTGGCGTAATCCATCAGGATCCAGGCGCGCGCATCGACAGGCGGCGCTTCGGGCGCCGTCTGTTCCGCCGCGTGGAGCGTTGGGGCAAAAAGGAAAAGCAGCGCCGAGCCTGCCGCCAGGCTGCGCAGAGAGGAAGTTTTTTGCGTCATAAATGCCACCCGAGTGTCCATTCTAAAAATCACGTCACAATCACCGTGTCGCAAGAAGCGATGAGTAATAGCGCACTACAGCGTTCAAAGAAACCTGTTCCAGGTAAAGTTTTTAAAGTTTATGCAATAACATTCAGATACGCTTTGATTGCGGCGATTTTTTTAGCATCTGTTGCGTAATTGTTAGGTTTATCTCACCATGGCGAAAAGCTGACTCGGATTCACATCTCATCGGGAGTAAATATGATTACGCTGTGGGGCAGGAACAATTCGACCAACGTGAAAAAAGTGCTGTGGACGCTGGAAGAGCTGGATTTACCGTTTAAGCAGGTGATGGCGGGCCTGGAGTTTGGCGTGAATAAAGACGCGGACTACCTGGCGATGAACCCAAACGGGCTGGTGCCGCTGCTGCGCGATGATGAGACAGACGCCACGCTGTGGGAGTCTAACACCATCGTGCGTTACCTCGCCGCGCAGTACGGCCAGGGTCGGCTGTGGGTAGAAAATCCGGCCCAGCGCGCGCAGGGCGAAAAATGGATGGACTGGGCAAACCAGACGCTTTCCCCAACGCACCGCGTGATCCTGATGGGGCTTATCCGCACGCCGGAAGCCGATCGTGATTATCCCGCCATTCATGCCGCCCAGGACGCCTGCGAATCGCTGTTTGCCATGATGGACGACGAGCTGGCGAAGCAGACCTGGTTCTCCGGCGACGCGTTTGGCGTGGGCGATATCGCCGTCGCCCCCTTCGTCTGGAACCTGACCAATATGGGGCTTAGCTGGACCCCGCGCCCGCACCTTGAGCGCTGGATCCAGCAGCTGAGCGAGCGCCCGGCGTATCGCAACGTGGTGATGATCCCAGTGACCTGATTACGTACCGGACGGGCTGACCTTCAACAGCTGCCCGTCCGACTCGTCGGTCAGCACATACAGATAACCATCCGGCCCGACGCGCACGTCGCGGATACGCTGATTTTTATCGCCAAGAATGCGCCCGTCCTCCGACACGTTGTTGCCCTCCACGTTCAGGACGATGACGTCTTTCTCCTTCAGCGCGCCGATAAACAGCTTGTTTTTCCACTGCGGGAAGACGTCGCTATTGTAGAACGCCATGCCGCTGACGGCGGGCGACACTTTCCAGACAAACAGCGGCTTTTCGGTGCCTTCAACATGCTCGCCTTTCGCTTCCGGGATTTTCAGGCCGCTATAGTTGATCCCATGCGTCGCCAAAGGCCAACCGTAGTTTTTGCCTTTCTCAGGGATGTTGATTTCATCCCCGCCGCGAGGACCGTGTTCGTTAAGCCACAGCGTGTCGCTCCACGGGTTCATCGCCATCCCCTGCGGGTTACGAATGCCATAGGACCAGATTTCAGGGCGCGCACCGGCGGTATTCACAAACGGATTATCCGACGGCACTTTCCCGTCTTCGGTCAGGCGCACCACCTTGCCCTGAAGCTTATCCAGATCCTGTGCCGTCGGGCGCTGGTTGTTTTCACCCAGACCAATAAACAGATGGCCTTTGCCGTCAAACACCAGCCGTCCACCAAAGTGGTTGCCGGTAGAGAGCTTCGGCATCTGGCGGAACACCACCTGGAAGCCTTCGATGCGCGACAGGTCATCGCTCAGCCGCCCGTAGCCCACCGCGGTGCCCGCTTTTCCATCATTACCTGCCTCGGCGAAGCTTAGCCAGATCCGCCGTGACTGTTCAAAATCCGGGGCCAGCACCACGTCCAGCAATCCGCCCTGGCCGCTCGCCCAGACCTTCGGCACGCCAACAATCGGATCGGAGAGCCCTTTCCCTGCCTGCCAGTGCTTAAGCTGCCCGTCTTTTAGCGTGACCAGCAGCCCCTTATTGTCGGGCAGAAACGCCAGCGACCAGGGGTGATCCAGTTTTGTCTGTAAAACCTCCACGTTTACCGGCTCGGTGGCGGCAAGCAGCGAAACGGGAAAGAACAATGCAGGCAGGAAAATCAGCGAAGATCGAGGCATAACACGCTCCTTTGTCGGCTTATGGCTTAAAGATTAGCCACTTCGTCCGGGCGCGTTAGCACTTTTACAAAAGCTTAATCAAAAGGGGGAGTTGCCTCCCCCGGGTTCAGTGGCGGGCAAGCGTTTCAGGCTTGTTCAGACACATGATGCAAAGAGAGAGCGTGGTCAGGCAGTTTTCAAGCTTTTCCGCGTTAACGGCAATAAAATTCGGGCAGTCGTGACGTCCGTTCATCAAACAGACCCCGGCGATGGAGAGCACCTCGGCGGCGCGGCGCAGTGCCGCCAGCTCGCTTTCAACGTAATGCGCTTTCAGGACGGGTGCTTTTTCACGCATGAAATTGCAAAGTTCAAAGACGTTATCACGCAGATTTTCGCTTTCGCTGACTGACATATACCCTTTCGCCTTGCGGAGTTGCAGGTAGGCGGCCAGGTCGATTCGGGCGTTGATCAGCTTGTTAAGCAGATCGCGTTTCAGTCTGTCAACGGACATGCTATTTCCTCCTCTGTCAGCCTTGTTACCCTGTTAAGAATAAGGTCATTTTTTGTACAGTGTAATGCCTGAGATCAATAAACGATAACTAGTTAACATTCTTTACAATGTTACAACGATTGCCCGACGCAACTGCGCCATCAAGAGTGTATAAATCCCCCGCGATACGCTGTAAAATCCCGCCCTGATAACTCCATAATTGATGAATTTTTAACCTATGAGCAATGTTACGCACCCGCCGAAAATCGGCTTTGTCTCCCTGGGCTGCCCGAAGAACCTGGTGGATTCCGAACGCATCCTGACTGAACTGCGCACCGAAGGCTATGACGTGGTGCCAAGCTACGACAACGCCGACATGGTGATTGTGAACACCTGCGGGTTTATCGACAGCGCGGTCCAGGAGTCACTGGAAGCCATTGGTGAAGCCCTGACGGAAAACGGCAAAGTCATCGTAACCGGCTGCCTGGGCGCGAAAGTGGATCAGATCCGCGAAGTGCACCCGAAAGTTCTGGAGATCACCGGCCCGCACAGCTATGAGCAGGTGCTGGAACATGTTCATCACTACGTACCAAAGCCAAAGCATAACCCGTTCCTGAGCCTTGTGCCGGAACAGGGCGTGAAGCTGACGCCGCGCCACTACGCCTACCTGAAAATTTCCGAAGGCTGCAACCACCGCTGCACCTTCTGCATCATCCCGTCGATGCGTGGCGATCTGGTGAGCCGTCCGATTGGCGAGGTGCTGGCAGAAGCCAAACGCCTGGCCGACGCGGGCGTGAAGGAGCTGCTGGTCATCTCCCAGGATACCTCTGCCTACGGCGTGGACGTCAAACACCGCTCCGGTTTCCACAACGGCGAGCCGGTGAAAACCAGCATGGTTGGCCTGTGCGAGCAGCTGGCTAAACTCGGCATCTGGACGCGTCTGCACTACGTCTACCCTTACCCACACGTTGACGACGTGATCCCGCTGATGGCGGAAGGCAAAATCCTGCCGTATCTGGATATCCCGCTACAGCACGCCAGCCCGCGCATTCTGAAGCTGATGAAGCGTCCTGGCTCCGTTGACCGCCAGCTGGCGCGCATCAAGCAGTGGCGTGAGATCTGCCCGGATCTGACCCTACGTTCCACCTTTATTGTCGGCTTCCCGGGTGAAACCGAAGACGATTTCCAGATGCTGCTCGACTTCCTGAAAGAAGCGCGTCTGGACCGCGTGGGCTGCTTCAAGTACAGCCCGGTTGAAGGCGCAACGGCCAACGAGCTGGTGGACCAGGTACCGGAAGAGGTCAAAGAGGAGCGCTGGAACCGCTTTATGCAGCTGCAACAGCAGATCTCTGCTGAACGCTTGCAGGAGAAAGTGGGCCGCGAAATTCTGGTCATTATCGACGAAGTGGACGAAGAAGGCGCGATTGGCCGCAGCATGGCGGATGCGCCTGAAATCGACGGCGCGGTGTATCTGAACGGTGAAACCCACGTCAAGCCGGGCGATATTATTCGCGTGAAGGTTGAGAACGCAGACGAGTATGATTTGTGGGGTAGCCGGGTTTAATTTCCCCACACCTCTTTTGCAGGCCGGGTAAGGCGTAACCGCCACCCGGCACATTCCACAGCACTACCCCTTAATCCTCGGATCCAGCGCGTCGCGCAGCCCATCGCCCAGCAGGTTAAACGCCAGCACGGTCAGGAAAATGGCCAGACTCGGGAAGATCGCCACGTGCGGCGCAATCACCATATCGGCCCGCGCCTCGTTCAGCATCGCGCCCCACTCCGGCGTCGGCGGCTGCGCGCCTAACCCCAGAAACGACAGGCTGGCCGCCGAGATAATCGACACGCCGATGCGCATGGTGAAATAGACCACGATGGACGATACCGTGCCCGGCAGTATATGGCTGAAGAGGATGGTAGCATCGCTGGCCCCCATGCTGCGCGCCGACTCGATAAAAGTCTGCTGCTTAAGCACCAGCGTATTGCCACGCACCAGGCGAGCGAAAGCGGGAATCGAGAATACCGCTACGGCAATGATAACGTTCGCCATGCCGCTGCCCATGACCGCCACCACGGCAATCGCCAGCAAAATACCGGGAAAGGCAAACAGCACGTCGCAGATACGCATGATGATGCGGTCCCACCAGCCTTCGTAGTACCCGGCCACCAGACCCAGCACGGTGCCAATCGCGGCGCCCATCAGCACCGCGAAGACCCCGGCCGCCAGCGAGATCTGCGCCCCGACCAGCACGCGGCTGAAAATATCGCGCCCGAGCGAGTCCACGCCAAACCAGTGCATCATCGACGGACCATCGTTCAGACGGTCGTAGTCGAAGTAGTTTTCCGCATCAAACGGGGCTATCCAGGGGGCGACGATCGCCACCAGGATCAGCAGTAACACAAACAACCCGGCAACCATCGCAACGGGCTGACGACGGAATCGCCGCCAGAACTCCCCCCACGGCGTACGAATATGATCCGGTCTGATCCCCGGCATAGCGTTAAAAATGGCCTGGCGACGCCAGTTCAGTAATCGCATCTTACTTATACCTGATGGCCGGGTTAATGGCGGCGTAGAGCACATCCACCACTAAGTTGATAAGAATAAACTCCAGCGAGAAAAGCAGGACTTCAGCCTGAATCACCGGATAGTCGCGCATATCGACCGAGTCGACCAGCAGGCGCCCCAGCCCCGGCCAGTTGAAGACCTTCTCAACCACGATAGAGCCGCCCAGCAGAAAGCCGAACTGTAGCCCCATCATCGTCACCACCGGGATCATCGCGTTACGAAAACCGTGCTTCAGAATGACCCATTTCTCGCTGACCCCTTTTGCCCGCGCGGTGCGAATGTAATCTTCGCTCAGCACGTCCACAAACGAGGCGCGGGTAAACCGGGCCATGACCGCCGCAACGGCTGCGCCAAGCGTCATGGAGGGTAAAATGTAGTGCTTCCAGGTGTCGGCCCCAACGGTAGGCAGCCAGCCCAGCTCAACGGAGAAAATCTGCATCAGCAGCATGCCCAACGCAAATGCCGGGAAAGAGATGCCGGTGACCGCCAGCGCCATACCGAGCTTATCCGGCCAGCGGTTGCGCCAGACGGCGGCGATAATCCCGGCGCCCAGGCCAAATATTACCGCCCACCCCATGCTGGCGAGGGTGAGCCAGAACGTCGGCATAAAGCGGCTGGCTATCTCTTCCGACACCGGACGTCGCGACACCATTGAGATGCCAAAGTCGCCTTGCAGGACGTTGCCCATGTAGCGCAGAAATTGCCTGTACAGCGGCTGGTCAAGACCGAGCTGTTTACGCACCAGTTCGATAACCGTGGCATCCGCTTCCGGTCCGGCAATCAAGCGCGCCGGATCGCCGGGCAGCATGTGGACAAACAAAAACACCAGCACGGCCACAATCAGCAGCGTCGGGATAAGCCCCAGCAGGCGTTTACAAACATAATTCAGCATGAGTTTTATTTTAGATCCGCGTCGTCAAAGCTAAAGCCCGTATCCGGCATGATGTAAAAACCGGTCAGCGCTTTATTGTGAGCTGAGACCAGTTTTTCCACCACCAGCGGCACCCACGGCGACTCTTTCCAGATAATGTCCTGCGCCTCTTTGTACAGGCGCGCTTTCTCTTCCGGTTTGGTGGTTTTCAGGGCATCGGCCAGATCCTTATCCACCTGCGGATTACTGTAGAACGCGGTGTTGAACAGCGTTGGCGGCCAGTTCTGGGAAGCGAACAGCGGCGACAGGGACCAGTCCGCTTCGCCGGTTGAAGCCGTCCAGCCGGTGTAGAACATCCGCACGCCGCTCTCTTTCTGCCCTTTGCCTTCTACTTCCGCCGCTCGCTGTCCGGCATCCATCGCCGTGACCCTGGCTTTAATGCCCACCTGCGCCAGCTGCTGCTGGGTAAATTGCAGCACCTTCTGCGCGGTGCTGTGGTTATGCGACGACCACAGCGTGGTGCTAAAGCCGTTCGGATAGCCCGCCTCTTTCAGCAGCTCCCGCGCTTTTGCCGGATCGTACGGCCACGGCTGGTAGCTCTGCGCATATTCGATGGCTGGCGGCATCACGCCCGTCGCGGGAGTGGCGTAACCGGCAAAGGCCACCTTCACCAGCGCCTGACGATTAATGGCGTAGTTGATGGCTTCGCGCACCTTCGGGTTATCAAACGGTTTCTGCGTGACGTTCATGCTGATGTAGCGCTGCATTATCGACGGGCTGGCCACCAGCTCCAGCTTGCTGTTTTTCGCCAGCAGCGCCGCCTGTTCGTAAGGGATCGGGAAGGCAAACTGCGCTTCGCCGGTTTGCAGCATCGCGGCACGGGTATTGTTGTCCACGACCGGACGCCAGGTGATGGTATCCAGCTTCGGCAGCCCCTGCTGCCAGTATCCGGCAAATTTTTTCACCTTCACAAAATCGGTCTGGTTCCAGGTGAGCAGTTCGTACGGCCCGGTTCCCACCGGGTGGAAGCCAATCTCTTTGCCGTATTTTTTCAGGGCGGCGGGCGAAATCATCGCCGTCGCGGGATGAGCAAGGATATTGATAAACGCCGAGAACGGCTCTTTCAGGGTGATCTTCACCGTCGCCGGGTCAACCGCCTCGGTGCTGGCGATATTTTTATACAGGTTGTAGCGCTTAAGGCCGTTCTCCGGATTGCTGGCACGGTCCAGGTTGATCTTAACCGCCTCGGCGTTGAAGTCGGTGCCGTCCTGAAACTTCACGCCGGTGCGGAGCTTAACGGTATAGACCAGCCCATCGTCCGACACGGTATACCCTTCCGCCAGCACGTTTTTCAGCTTCATCTCCCGGTCCAGGCCGAACAGCCCCTGGTAGAAAGATTTTGCCACCGCCTGGGAAAGGGTGTCGTTAGCGTCATACGGATCCAGCGTCGTGAAGTTAGACCCCACCGCCACCACCACGTCTTTCGCCGCGAACGCGGGAGCGGCGGCCAGCGCAGCCGTCACGCTCACGGCCAGCAGCCATTTACGAGCAACAAAAGGAACCATTGTGTTCTCCTGCCTGTTGTAAGTTATAACCGCGAGAATGCATTGCCCTGACGCGGTGGTGCGACAAAATGACCGGGACCCACCTCACGCAGCGCCACGCGCTCCAGGGTTTCGCCCCGTTTACGAATATTGCTCGGCATGTCGTCCTGCAACAGCACGCGCTGGGCGTGACGATGCTCAGGATCGGCAACCGGCACGGCGGCCATCAGCTTGCGGGTGTACGGGTGCTGCGGGTTTTCAAACACCGCCCGACGGGGGCCGATTTCAACAATTTGTCCCATGTACATCACCGCCACGCGATGGCTGATCCGCTCAACTACCGCCATATCGTGGGAGATAAACAGAAACGCAATGCCTAAATCCCGCTGTAAATCGAGCAGGAGATTGATGATTTGCGCGCGGATAGAAACATCCAGCGCTGAAACGGACTCATCCGCAATCACCACTTTTGGATTCAGCGCCAGCGCCCGCGCGATGCAGATACGCTGTCGCTGACCGCCGGAAAATTCGTGGGGATAACGCCAGGCATGCTCCGGCTTCAGGCCCACGCGCTCCAGCAGCCACGCGACGCGGCGCTGCGCGGCTTCACCGTCGAGCAGGTTGTGCACCCGCAGCGGCTCCATAATCGAGTACCCCACCGTATGGCGCGGATCGAGCGACGCATACGGATCCTGGAAAATAAACTGAATATCCCGCCGCACCGCCTGCAATTTACCGTTGGGGAGGGTGTCGATGCGCTCACCGTTGAAGGTGATGCTCCCCTCCTGCGACTCAACCAGCCTGAGCAGCGCCCGTCCGGTGGTGGATTTACCGCAGCCGGACTCCCCCACCAGCGCCAGCGTTTCGCCCGGCCAGAGGTCAAAACTGACGTTTTCAACCGCATGCACTTCGCGCTTCACGCGATTAAGGATGCCGCTGCGCAGCGGGAAACGGGTCACCAGGTCACGCACTTCAAGTATCGGCCTGCCGGGAACCACCGTATTCTGCTCGGTTTCGTCTTCCTGATGGCCCGGTTCGGTCTGGGACATCAGCGGAAAACGGCGCGGATAATCACTGCCATTCATCGCGCCCAGACGCGGGACCGCCGCCAGCAGCGCGTTGGTATAGGGATGCACCGGCGCATGAAAGACCTGCTCCACCGTGCCGGTTTCCACGGCATTGCCCTGATGCATCACCAGCACCCGATCGGCAATATCCGCCACCACCCCCATATCGTGGGTGATAAATATCACCCCCATCTCCATCTCCTGCTGTAACACCTTGATCAGTTGCAGGATCTGGGCCTGAATGGTGACATCCAGCGCCGTGGTCGGTTCGTCCGCAATAAGCACCGCCGGACGACACGACAGCGCCATCGCTATCATTACCCGCTGGCGCATGCCGCCCGAGAGCTGATGCGGATAGCGGGACAACATGGTGTGCGCCTCGGGGATCCGTACCCGCTCCAGCATCCGTTTCGCTTCGCTGAGCGCCTCATCGCCGCTCAGCCCCTGATGCAGGCGAATCGACTCGGCAATCTGCTCGCCCACCGGGAAGACCGGGTTCAGCGAGGTCATCGGCTCCTGGAAGATCATCGCGATATCCGCCCCGCGCACGCCCTGCATCTGGGACGCGCTCAGCTCGTTAAGATCGATAACCTGACGGTTGCGGCGGCGCAACAGCATCTGCTTGCTGGTGATTTGCCCGCCCGTCTGCTCAAGCAGACGCATCAGCGCCAGTGCGGTGACGGATTTACCAGAACCGGACTCGCCGACAATCGCCAGCGTTTCGCCGCGATTGAGCGAAAACGATAAATTCTGGACTGCCGGGATAAACTGCCGCTCTTCCTGAAAGGCAATATTCAGCTGATGAACAGCCAACACTTCCCGGCTGTCCAGCTCTTCACTGTGCGGCACGCAATGCCCCCTTATTCACGATAGATGCCTGTGCTGGGCGCATCGCCGGCATATCCCCACGCACGGTACATCCCTTCACTGTTGAACGGCAGCGCCACGTTACCCTCCCGATCCACGGCAATTAAGCCACCTTCCCCGCCCAGCGCTGGCAGCTTTTCCATCACCACCCGCTCGCAGGCCTCGCTCAGGCTTAATCCGCCGTAATCCATCAGCGCGGTAATGTCGTAGGCCGCCAGCGCGCGGATAAACACTTCGCCGGTGCCGGTGCACGACACCGCCGCGGTGGCATTATTGGCGTAGCACCCTGCCCCCGGCAGCGGGCTGTCGCCCACGCGTCCGGGAAGTTTGTTGGTCATGCCGCCCGTTGACGTCGCGGCAGCGAGGTTGCCGGCTTTATCCAGGGCCACCGCGCCAACCGTGCCCATCTTGCTGCGCTCATCGAGCGGCGCGGCATGGTCCAGCTGCGTCATCCCCGCAGTGCGGGCCTCCAGCAACTGCCGGTAACGCTCCTCAGTGGAAAAAAGATCGGGCGAGACCGTGTCCATCCCGTGCTCAACGGCAAATTTCTCCGCTCCCGCGCCCGCCAGCAGCACATGCGGGCTGTGATCCATCACCAGACGCGCGGCCAGTACGGGATTGCGCAGGCGACTCACGCCCGCCACCGCCCCCGCTTTCAGGGTGACGCCGTCCATCACGCAGGCATCCAGCTCGTGCGTTTCATCACGCGTGAAGACCGCGCCAATGCCGGCATTGAACAGCGGACACTCCTCCAGCAGGCGCACCGCTTCGGTCACCACATCCAGCGCGCTGTCGCCCGCTTCCAGCATGCGCTGGCCTGTTTCCACGATGGCGTTCAGCGCATCAATGTAACGCTTCTCCTGCTCGGGACTGAGCTGTGCACGGGTGATTGCCCCGGCACCGCCATGAATTGCGATAACCGCTTTACTCATTTCGCATCACCCATCAGCCTGGCTGGCTGCTTTTTCTATAAATATCATTATCGTCGACGAATCTTCAGATGATTTTTGAATATAGAAAGACGCAACTGTGATGTAAAGCGTACACCCATCGGTGTCATACAGTTAGCCGCACTTTTCTGCCATAATGAGCGCTTTCGTTGTTACTCCGCAGGAGCCCACCATGGATTTTACCGCCGGACTGATGCCGCTTGAGACGGCACTCTCGCAGATGCTTGACCGCATTACCCCACTGCACGACGTTGAGACGCTGCCGCTTGTGCGCTGTTTTGGCCGTATTGCCGCGCGCGATATCGTCTCGCCGATGAACGTGCCGGGGTTCGATAACGCGGCGATGGACGGCTATGCCGTACGTCTGGCGGATCTGCAAACGGGTCAGCCGCTGCCGGTGGCGGGTAAAGCGTTTGCCGGGCAGCCGTTCAACGGTGAATGGCCTGCGGGCACCTGCGTACGCATCATGACCGGCGCGCCGGTGCCAAAGGGCTGTGAAGCCGTGGTGATGCAGGAAGAGACCGAACAAACGGACGACGGCGTGCGTTTTACCGCCAGCGTCAAAGCCGGACAGAACATTCGCCTCACCGGGGAAGACATTACCCTCGGCGCGACGGTCTTTGCCGCCGGGCAAAAACTGACCGTCGCTGAGCTGCCGGTGCTGGCATCGCTTGGCATCGCGGAAATTGACGTTGTCCGCAAAGTGCGCGTGGCGGTGTTCTCTACGGGAGACGAGCTTCAGCTTCCGGGCCAGCCGCTGCACGAGGGGCAGATTTACGATACTAACCGTCTGGCGGTACACCTGATGCTGGAGCAGCTGGGCTGCGAGGTGATTAACCTCGGCATCATTCCAGACGACCCGGAAAAACTGCGCGCGGCGTTTATCGAGGCGGACAAATCCGCCGACGTGGTCATCAGCTCCGGCGGCGTATCGGTTGGCGAAGCGGATTACACCAAAACCCTGCTTGAAGAGCTGGGCGAAATCGCCTTCTGGAAGCTGGCGATTAAGCCGGGCAAACCATTCGCGTTTGGCAAGCTTCCGCACAGCTGGTTCTGCGGCCTGCCGGGTAACCCGGTCTCCGCCGCGCTGACCTTCTACCAGTTGGTGATCCCTTTGCTGGCGAAGCTCTCGGGCAACAATGCCAGCCCGCTGCCGGAACGTCTGCGCGTGCGGGCGGCAACGCGCCTGAAAAAATCACCGGGTCGTCTCGATTTCCAGCGCGGCATTCTGGCGCGCAGCGCCGACGGTGATCTGGAAGTGAGCACCACCGGGCATCAGGGTTCGCATATTTTTAGCTCCTTCAGCCAGGGCAACTGCTTTATCGTGCTGGAGCGCGAGCGCGGCCACGTCGAGGCGGGCGAATGGGTTGAAGTGGAACGCTTTAACCACCTGTTCGGAGGCTGACATGACGGTGGAACTGAGCGACCCGGAGATGATGCGCTACAACCGCCAGATTGTGCTGCGCGGGTTTGATTTCGAGGGGCAGGAGGCGCTCAAGGCGGCCAGCGTGCTGGTTGTGGGCCTTGGGGGACTTGGCTGCGCGGCGGCGCAATACCTGGCTGCGGCGGGTGTCGGCCGCATGACGCTGCTGGATTTCGATACCGTGTCGGTGTCCAACCTGCAACGCCAGACGCTGCACAGCGACGCGACGGTTGGTCAGCCAAAAGTGGAATCTGCACGCACGGCGCTGGCGCGCATCAATTCCAACGTTCAGTTCACCCTGATTGACGCCCTGCTGGATGAAGACGCGCTGTTTGCGCAGATTGCACAGCATGACCTGGTGCTGGACTGCACCGATAACGTCGCCATTCGCAATCAGCTCAATGCGGGCTGCTTTGCCCATAAAACGCCGCTGATTTCCGGCGCGGCCATCCGCATGGAGGGGCAGATTAGCGTTTTCACTTACGCTGAGGGAGAGCCCTGCTACCGCTGCCTGAGCCGTCTGTTTGGCGAGAATGCGCTGACCTGCGTCGAGGCGGGCGTGATGGCGCCGCTCGTCGGCGTGATTGGTTCGTTGCAGGCGATGGAGGCGATTAAGGTGCTGGCGCATTACGGCACCCCGGCAGCGGGTAAAATCGTGATGTACGACGCGATGACCTGCCAGTTCCGTGAGATGAAGCTGATGCGCAATCCGGGATGTGAGGTGTGTGGTCAGTAAAAAGTCGGGTGGCGGCTTCGCCTTACCCGACCTACAACGGCTCGAACGGCGCCACCCGGCAACAGCAATGCGAACGTAGGCCGGGTAAGCGTCAGCGCCACCCGGCAACAGCATCAAATAGACGTCCGTCCAAACGCCCCCTGCCAGTCCTGCTCAAACTTCACAACCGCCGCGTCCACCGCCGGAGAGGTAATAAACTGCTGCGCCACGTCCAGCGGCAGCGTGATGGACTCACACCCCGCCAGCAGGCAGTCCAGCGCCTGACGCGGCGTTTTGAAGCTCGCGGCGAGCACTTTTGACTGCGGCGCGTGCAGGGTCAGCAACTGTTGCAGTTCGACCACCGTCTGGATCCCGTCCCCGCCCTGCGCGTCCACGCGGTTCACGTAAGGGGCCACATACTCAGCACCCGCCAGCGCGGAGAGCATCCCCTGCGCTGCGCCGTATACCGCGGTACCCAGCGTCGGGATCCCTTCTGCTTTCAGCATTTTGATTGCCGCCAGCCCTTCAGCGGTCACGGGCACTTTTACCACCAGGTCGTTAACGATCGCGCGCAGCTTACGTGCATCTTCCACCATCCCTTCGGCGGTCGTCGCCATTATCTGAGCGAACAGACGGCCCTTGCCGCCCAGCGCGTCGTGCAGCGCGGGCAACAGCTCTTCCAGGGGCGTTTTCCCTGCCGCCACAATGCTTGGATTGGTGGTCACGCCTGCCAGCGGAAAGATGCGCGCCAGCTTTTTGACTGCCGCAACGTCAGATGTGTCGAGATAAAGTTCCATGATGTCACCCTCAAAATTAGCCTGCACTTACCCTATCACGAGAAAACCTGCTCATGAATTGACCCATATCAAGATAACTTTCATTCGAAAGTAATTTAATCTTCATATGTAATTCGAGGGCAAAAAAATGATCTTCAATGTACAGCGTTACTCCACCCACGACGGCCCCGGTATTCGAACCGTGGTATTCCTGAAAGGCTGCTCGCTGGGCTGTCGCTGGTGCCAGAACCCGGAAAGCCGCTCCCGCACGCGGGACGTACTGTTTGATGCACGGCTGTGCCTGGACGGCTGTGACCTGTGTCAGCAGGCCGCGCCGGAGTGTATTGAACGTGCGCTGAACGGGCTGGTCATCCATCGTGAAAAATTAAGCGAAGAGACGCTCACTGCCCTCACCGACTGCTGCCCGACCCAGGCGCTCACCGTCTGCGGGGAAGATAAGCAGGTGGAAGAGATCATGGCCACCGTGCTGCGCGACAAGCCCTTCTACGACCGCAGCGGCGGCGGGATCACCCTTTCCGGCGGCGAGCCGTTTATGAACCCTGACCTGGCGCACGCCCTGCTTAAGGCCAGCCATGAGCAGGGGATCCACACCGCCGTCGAAACCTGCCTTCACGTGCCGTGGCACTATATCGAGCCGTCATTACCGTACGTCGATCTGTTCCTTGCCGACCTGAAGCATGTGGATAGCGAGGTGTTTAAACAGTGGACCGACGGTTCGGCCAAACGGATCCTGGACAACCTGAAGCGCCTCGCCGCTGCCGGGAAAAAAATCACCATCCGCGTGCCGCTGATCCAGGGCTTCAACGCCGATGAAGCGTCTGTTACCGCCATCACCAACTTCGCCGCCGACGAACTCGGCGTCGATGATATCCATTTTCTGCCGTATCACACGCTGGGCATGAACAAATACACCCTGCTCGGCCAACCCTACTCTGCCCCTGACAAACCGCTGGATAACCCTGCGCTACTGGACTTCGCACAGCAGTATGCCTGCCAGAAAGGGTTAACTGCGACCTTACGAGGATAAACCTATGACCACCCTGAATCTCAACACCCTCAGCGAGCGCATCAAGGCGCACAAAACGGCGCTGGTGCATATCGTTAAGCCCCCGGTCTGTACCGAGCGCGCACAGCATTACACCGAAATGTATCAGCAGCACATGGACAAGCCGATCCCGGTACGTCGTGCGCTGGCCCTGGCCCACCATCTGGCAAAACGCACCATCTGGATCAAGCACGACGAGCTGATTATCGGTAACCAGGCAAGCGAAGTGCGCGCCGCGCCGATCTTCCCGGAATACACCGTCTCCTGGATCGAGAAAGAGATTGACGATCTGGCGGACCGCCCGGGTGCTGGCTTTGCGGTGAGCGAAGAGAATAAACGTATTCTGCATGAGATCTGCCCGTGGTGGCGCGGCCAGACGGTGCAGGATCGCTGCTATGGCATGTTCACCGACGAGCAGAAAGGCCTGCTGGAAACCGGCATCATCAAGGCTGAAGGCAACATGACCTCTGGTGACGCGCACCTGGCGGTGAATTTCCCGCTGGTGCTGGAGAAAGGTCTCGACGGCCTGCGTGCGAAAGTGGCCGAGCGCCGCTCGCGCATCAACCTGACGGTGCTGGAAGACCTGCACGGCGATCAGTTCCTGAAGGCGATCGATATCGTGCTGGAAGCCGTAAGCCTGCACATCAAACGCTTTGCCGACCTGGCGCGTGAAATGGCGTCTACGGAAACCCGAGACAGCCGCCGCGACGAGCTGCTGGCGATAGCGGAAAACTGCGACGTCATCGCCCACGAACCGCCAAAAACCTTCTGGCAGGCGCTTCAGCTGTGCTACTTCATTCAGCTGATCCTGCAAATTGAGTCCAACGGTCACTCCGTTTCCTTCGCCCGTATGGACCAGTATCTTTACCCGTACTATCGTCGCGACGTGGAGCTGGACCAGAGTCTTGATCGCGAGCACGCCATCGAGCTGCTGCACAGCTGCTGGCTGAAGCTGCTGGAAGTGAACAAGATCCGCTCCGGCTCGCACTCCAAAGCCTCGGCGGGCAGCCCGCTGTATCAGAACGTCACTATTGGCGGCCAAAAGCTGGTTAACGGCGAGCCGATGGACGCGGTGAACCCGCTCTCTTACGCCATTCTGGAATCCTGCGGCCGTCTGCGTTCCACCCAGCCAAACCTGAGCGTGCGCTACCACGCCGGCATGAGCAACGACTTCCTCGACGCCTGCGTGCAGGTGATCCGCTGCGGCTTCGGGATGCCGGCATTTAACAACGATGAAATCGTGATCCCGGAATTTATCAAGCTTGGCGTGGAGCGCGACGATGCGTATGACTACGCCGCAATTGGCTGCATCGAAACCGCGGTGGGCGGAAAATGGGGCTACCGCTGCACCGGCATGAGCTTTATCAACTTTGCCCGCGTGATGCTGGCGGCGCTGGAAGGCGGTCGCGACGCCATCAGCGGCAAGGTATTCCTGCCGCAGGAGAAAGCCCTCTCTGCCGGAAACTTCGACAATTTCGATGAGGTGATGGCGGCGTGGGATAACCAGATCCGCTACTACACCCGTAAATCCATTGAGATTGAGTACGTGGTGGACACCATGCTGGAAGAGAACGTCCACGATATTCTCTGCTCGGCGCTGGTGGATGACTGCATCGAACGCGCGAAAAGCATCAAGCAGGGCGGCGCGAAGTATGACTGGGTTTCCGGCCTACAGGTGGGGATCGCCAACCTTGGCAACAGCCTGGCGGCGGTGAAGAAGCTGGTGTTTGACCAGGGCGTAATCGGTCAGCAGCAGCTGGCGGCGGCGCTGGCGGATGATTTCGACGGGCTGACCCATGAGCAGCTGCGCCAGCGCCTGATCAACGGCGCGCCGAAGTACGGCAACGACGACGACAGCGTGGACATGCTGCTGACCCGTGCTTACGAAACCTACATTGAAGAGCTGAAGCAGTACCACAACCCGCGCTACGGCCGCGGCCCGATTGGCGGTAACTACTACGCGGGTACGTCGTCTATCTCCGCGAACGTGCCGTTTGGCGCGGCAACAATGGCCACGCCGGACGGCCGTAAAGCCCACACCCCGCTGGCGGAAGGGGCAAGCCCGGCCTCCGGTACGGACCACCTCGGCCCGACGGCGGTTATCGGCTCCGTGGGTAAACTGCCTACGGAAGCGATCCTCGGCGGCGTGCTGCTTAACCAGAAGCTGAACCCCTCGACGCTGGAAAACGACAGCGACCGTCAGAAGCTGATGGTACTGCTGCGCACCTTCTTCGAGGTACACAAAGGCTGGCATATTCAGTACAACATCGTCTCGCGCGAAACGCTGCTGGAAGCGAAGAAACACCCTGACCAGTACCGTGACCTGGTGGTGCGCGTAGCGGGATATTCGGCGTTCTTCACCGCCCTGTCGCCGGACGCGCAGGACGATATTATTGCCCGTACTGAGCATACGCTGTAAAAAAACGCCCGGTGGCGCTGCGCTTACCGGGCCTACATTGTCCCTTCGTAGGCCGGGTAAGGCGAAGCCGCCACCCGGCTTTCTGACTTTCATTCGAAATTAAATTTGTGCTCCCCGTCACCTTGTTATTAGAATGTTTCAAAACGCAGTGACCCAGGAGCACAGTATGACCGTTAAAGTTATCGTCACCGATATGGACGGAACTTTCCTTGATGATGCCAAGCAGTACGATCGTGACCGCTTCCAGGCACAGTTTGAACAGCTTAACGCCCGCAATATTGAATTCGTTGTCGCCAGCGGCAACCAGTATTACCAGCTCATCTCCTTCTTCCCCGAGCTGAAAGAGCAGATTTCCTTCGTGGCGGAAAACGGCGCGCTGGTCTTCGATCACGGTGAGCAAATTTTCCACGGCGAGCTGACGCGCCATGAGTCGCAGATCGTTATTGGCGAACTGCTGAAGGATAAAGGGCTGAACTTTGTGGCCTGCGGGCTGGAAAGCGCCTACGTTAGCGACAAAGCCCCGGACGCCTTCGTGGCGCTCATGTCAAAGCACTATCATCGCTTAAAGCGCATCAGCGATTACCGTGAAATCGACGACGTGCTGTTTAAGTTCTCCCTGAACCTGCCGGACAGCGATATCCCGAACCTGGTCGATAAACTGCATGTCTCCCTGGACGGCATCATGAAGCCCGTCACCAGCGGCTTCGGTTTTGTCGATTTGATTATCCCCGGCCTGCACAAAGCTAACGGCATCAGCCGCCTGCTGAAACGCTGGAAAATCTCCCCGCAGGAGTGCGTGGCTATTGGCGACAGCGGCAACGATGCGGAAATGCTGAAGCTGGTGAAATACGCTTTTGCAATGGGCAACGCGGCACAGAGCATTAAAGACATTAGCCGCTACAGTACCGACGATAACAACCATCAGGGCGCGCTGAACGTGATTCAGGCCGTGCTCGACAACCACTCTCCTTTCGACGTCTGATCCTTTCCTCGCCGGAGCCTCGCTCCGGCTCCTCACTCTTTTCCCGTCCTGTGGCTTGCGTCAAGTTTTTAAACTTGCATTAACTTATTTTTAACTTAAAGTATCACTTGTAGATACTTTTACTTTCGAATGAAAGATGCGGGGCAGTTATGACCTTTACCAGTGAAACCTTGCCAGCGGACCACAAAGCGGCAATTCGTCAGATGAAACGCGAGCTACGGGCCCAGATTGGCGACGTTCAGGCGGTGTTCGACAGGCTCAGCGACAGCATTGCCACCCGCGTGGCGGAAATCAACGCGCTGAAGAATAAAGGCGAAACCGTCTGGCCGGTAATTCCCTTTGCAGATGTGAAAAACGGCACGATTACCGACGCCCAGCGCGAAGCCGTTAAACGTCGCGGTTGCGCGGTGATCAAAGGCCACTTCCCGCGTGAGCAGGCGCTGGCATGGGATCAGTCGATGCTCGACTACCTCGATCTGAACAAGTTTGACGAGGTGTACAAAGGGCCGGGCGACAACTTTTTCGGCACCTTAACCGCCTCCCGTCCGGAGATTTACCCGATCTACTGGTCACAGGCGCAAATGCAGGCGCGCCAGAGTGAAGAGATGGCGCAGGTACAGTCGTTCCTGAACCGTTTATGGACATTCGAGAGCAACGGCAAGCAGTGGTTCGACCCTGACGTGAGCGTGATTTACCCGGACCGCATCCGCCGTCGTCCGCCGGGAACCACCTCCAAAGGGCTGGGGGCGCATACCGATTCCGGCGCGCTGGAGCGCTGGCTGCTGCCCGCTTATCAGCAGGTCTTTGCCCGCGTGTTTGACGGCAACGTCGAGAAATACGATCCGTGGAACGCCGCACACCGTACCGAAGTGGAAGAGTACACCGTGGATAACACCACCAAATGCTCGGTGTTCCGCACCTTCCAGGGCTGGACGGCGCTGTCGGATATGATCCCGGGACAGGGGCTGCTGCACGTGGTGCCGATCCCGGAAGCGATGGCGTACATTCTGCTGCGTCCGCTGCTGGACGATGTGCCGGAAGACGAGCTGTGCGGCGTGGCGCCGGGGCGCGTACTGCCGATTTCCGAGAAGTGGCACCCGCTGCTGATCGAAGCATTAACCAGCATTCCGGCGCTGGAAGCCGGTGATTCCGTCTGGTGGCACTGCGACGTGATCCACTCCGTCGCGCCGGTGGACAATCAGCAGGGCTGGGGCAACGTGATGTATATTCCTGCCGCGCCGATGTGCGAGAAAAACCTCGCCTACGCGAAAAAGGTCAAGGAAGCGCTGGAAACCGGCGCGTCGCCGGGCGATTTCCCGCGCGAGGATTATGAGAAAAGCTGGCAGGACCGCTTCACCGTGAACGATCTGAACATTCACGGCAAGCGCGCGCTGGGCATGGCTTAACTGTCGTACAGCCCTTCCCGCTCAACGGCGGTGCGTCGTTTTCCCTGACGTATCCGCCGTACCGATTCCCGCACGGCCAGCGTGCCGTTCAGCAGCAATGTTCCGACCGGCGCGTCCGGGCGCATCAGCCGCTGCTGGAGCATATGCACCGCTTCGGTTCCCAGCTCATCGCGCGGGACATGCACCGCCGTTAAGGGCACATCCTGAATCGCCGCCAGATTAAAACCGTCAATACTCATCACCGAGACGTCCTGCGGCACGCGCAGACCGTGATTTTGCAGCGCGCTGATGGTCCCTGCCGCCATAAAATCGCCGCCCACCAGAAACGCCGTCGGCAGATCTTTCCCTGTCTGCTGGTGAAGCCACTCGCTCACCAGCTGTTCGGTCTCTCTGGCGCTGAAGCTCGGCACCACCAGCAGGTCGCGCCTGTCGTTAAACCTGAGATTATGGGCGTGCCACGCGTCGCGGATCCCCGACAGGCGCAGCTCCATGGTGTACCGGCGCAGGCAGAGCACGTTCATCACCTCGCGGTGCCCCATCTCGAACAGGTACTCCGCCGCCCGCTCGCCAATGGCGCGATGATCCGGCGCAACGGCAGGCAGGCGCATGTGGCGGTCCCGGCAGTTAATCAGCATGCAGGGCTTACCCACGTCCACCGCCAGATCGTGGATATGCGGATCGTCGATACCAAGCAGAATGGCCGCCTGGGTATCCGGCTCGTTCATCCGGGCCAGAAACAGCTGCGCGTCGCTGTCGTTCTCCTCCAGCGCGCAGTAACGCAGGCGAACCTCGTGCGAAGCCAGGCCTTTACCGACGCTCTGGATGACGCGGTAGTAAAAGATGTCGGACCGCTCGTCGAAAGCACGCTGCGGGGCAAAAACCACCAGGCTATTTAACAGCAGACGCCCCGCCGCCATGCCGTCCATTACCCCCAGTTCCCGCGCGCACGCCAGCACCTTCGCCCGCGCCTTTTCGCTGGTGTTTGCCTTCCCCGCCAGCACGCGAGAAACGGTGCTGATGGAGAGCTGGGTACGGGCGGCGATTTCGGTGATTTTAAGCCTTTTATCCATTTTGTGATCTGGCTCCAGATGTGAAATGAAAAAATTTTCACAGCATTTTTATCAGGTAATAACTTAGCTGAACGCCATAATGCCGAAAAACGAACCTCAGTTATGAGAAAGTTTGCACAAAATCCACTATTCCCTGCTCATTTTCTTTCATAAGGTGAACCTGTCACACAACTTCCATACTAGTTGTATAGCAGCTTAACACTCTAAAACAGATAACTTTCAAACGCATAACGCTGTGTGACACCTGAACCCACGTCCCCTACCGTCCGTCTTGTGGAGAAGAAAATGAGTCAGGACATCAATAACACCGTTGCGACAAGCAAAACCCGTCGCGTCATTAAGAACCTGCGCTGGTATGTACTGGTGCTGTTTCTTCTTGGCGTGACCGTTAACTACATCACCCGTAACTCGTTAGGAATTCTCGCCCCTGAGCTGAAGGAGAGCCTTGGTATCACCACCGAGCAATACTCCTGGATCGTCGGCGCATTCCAGATTGCCTACACCATTTTCCAGCCCCTGTGCGGCTGGCTGATCGACGTTATCGGCCTCAAGATTGGCTTTATGGTCTGTGCCGGGATCTGGGCGCTGATGTGTATCTTCCACGCGGGCGCCGGAAGCTGGCTGCATCTCGCGATCCTGCGCTTCTTTATGGGCGCTTCTGAGGCTGCCGCCACCCCAGCGAATGCCAAAACCATCGGTGAATGGTTCCCGAAATCAGAGCGTCCCGTTGCCGCCGGCTGGGCGGGCGTGGGCTTCTCCATTGGCGCGATGCTGGCCCCGCCTATCATCTACTTTGCTCACGCGTCGTTTGGCTGGCAGGGTGCGTTTATGTTTACCGGCGTGCTGGCGCTGCTGTGGGTGATCCTCTGGTGGGCGTTCTACCACAACCCGGAACAGCACCCGAACCTGAGCCGCGACGAGCTGGCGTTTATCAAACAGGATAACGAACCTGCGCCGGTCAGGCTGCCCTTTCTGACCGCGCTGAAAACCGTCTCGAAAAACAAACGCTTCTACGGTATCGCCATTCCGGCCTTTATGGCGGAACCGGCCTGGGCAGTGCTGAGCTTCTGGGTGCCGCTGTACCTCGCTAAAGAGCACGGCATGGATTTGAAGCAGATTGCGATGTTCGCCTGGCTGCCGTTCCTGGCCGCCGACCTCGGCAGCGTAGCGAGCGGCTACCTCACCCGGCTCTACACCCGCTGGTTCGGCTGCTCCCGCGTCAACTCGGTGGTGGCCAGCTCCGTCACCGGCGCGTTCCTGATGATTTCGCTGGCCATCGTCGCCGTGACTCGCGACCCGTATATCACCATCGTGCTGATCTCCATCGGCGGCTTCGGGCACCAGATTATCTCCTGCATGCTGAGCGCGCTGGTGGTGGAGTCCTTTGATAAGGGCCAGATGGCGACCGTCAACGGCATGCGCGGCTCGGCGGCGTGGATCGCCAGCTTCCTGTTCTCCCTGTTAATCGGGGTGACCGCCGACAAAATCGGCTTCAACCCGCTCTTTATCGCCATGGGGTTCTTTGACCTGATTGGCGCTCTCTTCCTGGTGGCATTTATTGCTGAACGTCGCGCCAAGCGCGCCTGATAGTGGATGTATTGCATATGAAAACCCTGAAAAACTGGACCGTCGATAAGCAGTCTGCGAATCATCTGGAACTGCTGGTGGATAACCAGCACCGCCTGTGCCTGTACGTGCTGGAACAGAACCTGTTCCGCGTGCTGATCAAACGCAAAGGCGAGCTGGCGCTGGACCGCACCTGGAGTATCGCCCCGGAACAAGACGTGCCGTGGGAGGGTCGACGCCGCGATGATCTGAGCGGATTCTCCTGCCCGACCTGGACCCTGACGCAGCAGGATGACACGTTAACGGTGGAAACCGAGAAGCTGCGCGTGACCGTCCACCAGCCCCTGTGGCTGGAGTGGCACTACCGCAATGATGCGGGCGAATGGCAGCCGCTGGTCCAGGATCGCCCGACCAGCGCCTACCTGCTAAACGCCCACGGCGACGGCGTGGCGCACTATCTCAGCCGCCGCAAGGACGAGCGTTTCTACGGTCTGGGCGAGAAAGCGGGTGATTTACAGCGCAACGGCAAACGCTATGAGATGCGTAACCTGGACGCGATGGGCTACAACGCCGCCAGCACCGATCCGCTGTACAAGCACATCCCGTTCACCCTCACCCGCCGCGATGACGTGAGCTACGGCCTGTTCTACGATAACCTGAGCAGCTGCTGGCTGGATCTGGGTAACGAGATCGACAACTATCACACCGCCTATCGCCGCTGGCAGGCGGAAGCGGGCGACATCGACTACTACCTCTTCACCGGCGAGCGCGCGCTGGACGTCACCAAAGCCTTCGTTCGCCTGACGGGGAAAACGCTGTTCGGGCCGAAATGGAGCCTGGGCTACAGCGGCTCGACCATGCACTACACCGACGCGCCGGACGCCCAGAACCAGCTGATGAACTTCATCCGCCTGTGCGATGAGCATGCCATTCCGTGCGACTCGTTCCAGCTCTCCTCCGGCTATACCTCGATTAACGGCAAGCGCTACGTCTTCAACTGGAACTACGATAAGGTGCCGCAGCCGAAGGTGATGAGCCAGGCATTCCACGATGCGGGGCTGAAGCTTGCGGCCAACATCAAGCCGTGCCTGTTGCAGGATCATCCTCGCTACGGCGAGGTGGCGGAACGCGGCCTGTTCATTCGTGATTCAGAAACCGATGCGCCTGAACGTTCAAGCTTCTGGGATGACGAAGGCTCGCACCTCGACTTCACCAACCCGCAGACGGTGCAGTGGTGGCAGAACGGCGTGACCACGCAGCTGCTGGAGATGGGCATCGACTCCACCTGGAACGACAACAACGAGTACGAAGTGTGGGACGGGGAAGCGCGCTGCTATGGTTTCGGCAAGGAGATTGCCATCAAGCACATTCGTCCGGTGATGCCGCTGCTGATGATGCGCGCCTCGCTGGAAGCGCAGCAACGCTTTGCGCCGGAGAAGCGTCCGTATCTCATCTCCCGCTCCGGCTGCGCCGGGATGCAGCGCTACGTTCAGACCTGGAGCGGCGACAACCGCACCAACTGGGACACCCTGCGCTATAACATCCGCATGGGGCTGGGCATGAGCCTGTCCGGGCTGTTCAACGTTGGTCACGACGTCGGCGGTTTCTCTGGTGATAAGCCGGACGCCGAGCTGTTCGTGCGCTGGGTGCAGAACGGCGTGATGCATCCGCGCTTTACCATCCATTCCTGGAATGACGATCGCACCGTGAACGAACCGTGGATGTACCCGGGCGTGACCCCTGCGATCCGCAGCGCCATTGAACTGCGCTATCGCCTGCTGCCGTATCTCTACACCCTGCTCTGGCAGGCGCACGCCGACGACGAGCCGATGCTGCGCCCGACCTTCCTCGATCACGAGCACGACGCGCAGACGTTCGAAGAGTGCGATGACTTCCTGCTGGGCCGCGACCTACTGGTGGCAAGCGTCGTCGAAGCCGGGCAGCGCGAGCGCCGCGTCTGGCTACCGGACAACGACACCGGCTGGTACGATTTTTACACCCACGCGTGGTATGCTGGCGGGCAATCCATCGTCCTTGATGCGCCGCTGGAAAAACTGCCGCTGCTGGTGCGCGCCGGGGCCGGTTTGCCGCTCAGCGATCGCATCCGTCACGTGAGCGCCGATAAAGACGATACCCGTGAGCTGAAGCTGTTCCCGGTGAAAGGCGTCGGCACCACCTCCGGACTGCTGTTTGAGGACGACGGCGAAAGCTGGGGCTACCGGAACGGCAACGCGATGTGGGTGGAATGGGAGATGGTGTGTGATGGATCAACCATCGACCTGAAGGTGAACGCGCGCGGTGACTATCGTCCGGCGTGGAAAGCGCTGAAGGTGTCGTTACCGGCGGGGGAAAAACGTACGCTGCGGGTGAACGGCGTTGAAAGGTCTGAATGGGTAATCTAGTCCGTTAAACCGGTTTTCTTTCAGCAGAAAGAAAACCGGAACCCCTTTAATCTACGGATACGCCAGCCAGCTTCCACTGTTCGTTTTCTTTGTACATAGTGACGGTGATAACCCCCGGCGCCCCATTTTTGAACGTGACTTTACCCGACAGGGTGCCAACACCGTTCGTTACGTTAATACTGTTGAACGAGTAGTCTTCAATTTCAGGGAAGTTAACGGACTTCGTCGCCTCAATAAATTCCTCTTGCGTCATTTCCCTTTGAATAGCATAAGAACTCGCCCGCCAGGCTTCCGCATATTGCCCATGGCGCAGCAGATCTACTTCCGCGCGGGCCGCATCTTTTACCCCGCCCATTGAAACGAAGAGGACTGAACCGATGCCCACTACGGCGATTAATATCGCACCAATCACGCCCGCGATAACAAACTTTCTTTTTTTCTTGTCTGCCAGAATGCCCTTTACCTGCCAACCGGCATTGCGGACAATATCAAAGATGGGATCGATTATTTCTGTAGAGACAAATTTATAGCCATAAATTTTGTCAATACTGCCATCTTCTTTGACGCCCAAGGCGCCGCCCGCTGAGAATTCAAGTTTCTTACCTACGTGTACAGATTTGCTGAATTTGAAGGCGCCGAGGCTGGCATCCCATTCCACATCTGTGGATTTCTCGCGATAGCGAACCTGTTTTTTGCTTTCGTCAAAGAACAGTCGTAGTTCGTACTGTTTCTTCAACCCCGCTTTGCCAAAAATTTCCTGCCACTTCGCATCAACGATATTCCACGACGCGACGATATCACTCCCCTCTTCCCGCAGAATAAAAGGATATTCATCGTTGGCATTCAGGTTTAATAACCGGGTTTAAGATTAGCTAAAGAGATGGTTCCTGTCTGATTCATTCTTCCCTGTCCATGTTAAATTAAACAGAGCGCATCGTAGCCGATGTTGTGGCTACAGTTCACCTATAAAGCGAATATTTCAGATTAAAACAATATGAGTAATTCACGTTACGGTAGCAGCCAGCATACCCGTAACGTGAAAGAAGGCGGGAAACTATCCGTCGATACCTTTGCTGCGCAGGTAATCTTCGTAGTTGCCGGTGAAGTCCACCACGCGCTCTGGCGTAATTTCGATCACGCGGGTCGCCAGGGAGCTGACGAACTCACGGTCGTGAGAGACGAAAATCAGGGTGCCCTGATACATCTCCAGCGCCATGTTCAGCGATTCGATAGATTCCATATCCAGGTGGTTGGTTGGTTCGTCCATCACCAGGATATTCGGTTTTTCCATCATCAGCTTGCCGAACAGCATACGGCCCTTTTCACCACCGGAGAGCACTTTGGCGGGCTTTTTGATGTCGTCCTGGCTGAACAGCAGACGCCCCAGAATGCTGCGTACCGCCTGCTCGTCGTCCCCTTCCTGCTTCCACTGGCTCATCCAGTCGAAGACGGTCAGGTCGTTTTCGAACTCATATTCATGGTCCTGCGCGTAGTAACCAATCTGCGCGTTTTCAGACCATTTCACGGTACCGTTGTCCGGTTGCAGTTCGCCTACCAGGGTTTTCAGCAGGGTGGATTTACCCACGCCGTTGGCGCCCAGAATGGCAATCTTTTCGCCCACTTCCAGCAGCAGGTTGAAGTTTTTAAACAGCGGGCCTTCATCAAAGCCTTTGGTCAGCGCCTCAACTTCCAGCGCGTTACGGAACAGTTTCTTGTCCTGCTCGAAGCGAATGAACGGGTTCTGACGGCTGGAGGCTTTCACCTCTTCCAGCTTGATCTTGTCAATCTGGCGGGCACGTGATGTTGCCTGACGGGATTTAGAGGCGTTAGCGCTGAAGCGGCTCACGAAGGATTGCAGGTCCGCAATCTGCGCTTTCTTCTTGGCGTTGTCGGCAAGCAGACGTTCACGCGCCTGAGTTGCCGCCGTCATGTACTCATCGTAGTTGCCCGGATAAACGCGCAGCTCGCCGTAGTCCAGATCCGCCATGTGAGTACAAACCATGTTCAGGAAGTGACGGTCGTGCGAGATGATGATCATGGTGCTGTCGCGATCGTTCAGCGTCTGCTCCAGCCAGCGGATGGTGTCGATGTCCAGGTTGTTCGTCGGTTCGTCGAGCAGCAGGATGTCCGGGTTAGAGAACAGCGCCTGTGCCAGCAGCACGCGCAGCTTCCAGCCTGGGGCGACTTCGCTCATCGGGCCGTAATGCTGTTCTACCGGAATACCGACGCCCAGCAGCAGTTCGCCCGCACGCGCTTCCGCAGAGTAGCCGTCCATTTCGCCGTACTGCGTTTCCAGGTCGGCCACTTTGTAACCGTCTTCTTCGCTCATTTCGGCGAGACCGTAGATACGATCGCGCTCCTGCTTCACTTCCCACAGCTCCGCGTGCCCCATGATCACGGTGTCGAGCACGGTGAACTCTTCGAAGGCGAACTGATCCTGACGCAGCTTACCGATACGCTCGTTCGGATCGAGCGACACGTTGCCCAGCGTCGGCTCTAAATCACCGCCGAGGATCTTCATAAAGGTGGATTTTCCGCTACCGTTGGCACCAATCAGGCCGTAACGGTTGCCGCCGCCAAATTTGACGGAAATATTTTCGAACAGCGGCTTACTGCCAAACTGCATAGTGACGTTGCTGGTAACTAACACGGAGAGATTCCTGCGAAAAGTGTGATAAACACGGCATTATGCCACAATTCCGAATTGAGATCCCGTGTTGCGGTAATCCACTAAACTTTAACAAAATCGAAAAAAATGTGATTTCGTACACATCTGAATTCCCAGTTAACGGGAATGCACATATAATGCGCTCCCATTACAGATTCAGTCTTATCAACTCATCGCCAGAATGGCTTAGATACCTCGCATAACATGAACATGAAATTAACAACGCTTTTTGCGGCGGCGTTAGCCGTAGTAGGTTTTTGTAAGACCGCGTCTGCGGTGACGTATCCCCTGCCGACAGACGGAAGCCGTCTGGTGGGTGAAAACCAGGTGGTGACGGTTCCGGAAGGTAACACCCAGCCGCTGGAATACTTCGCGGCGCAGTACCAGCTCGGCCTGTCTAACATGCTGGAAGCTAACCCGGGCGTTGACCCGTACCTGCCAAAAGCGGGCACGGTGCTTAACATTCCGCAGCAGCTGATCCTGCCGGATACCGTTCACGAAGGTATCGTGATCAACAGCGCCGAAATGCGTCTGTATTACTACCCGAAAGGCACCAACACGGTGATCGTGCTGCCTATCGGCATCGGCCAGCTGGGCAAAGATACCCCGCTGAACTGGACCACCAAAGTTGAGCGTAAGAAAGCGGGCCCAACCTGGACGCCGACCGCCAAAATGCACGCGGAATACATCGCTGCGGGCGAGCCGCTGCCTGCCGTTGTACCTGCCGGCCCGGATAACCCGATGGGTCTGTACGCGCTGTACATTGGCCGTCTGTATGCCATCCACGGCACCAACGCCAACTTCGGTATCGGCCTGCGCGTGAGCCACGGCTGCGTGCGTCTGCGTAACGACGACATTAAGTTCCTGTTTGAAAACGTGCCGGTCGGCACGCGCGTGCAGTTCATCAACGAACCGGTGAAAGCGACCTCCGAGCCGGACGGTAGCCGTTACATTGAAGTGCACAACCCGCTGTCCACCAGCGAAGATCAGATCAACAACAACGAAATCGTGCCGATTAAGCTGACCAGCGCGGTGCAGGCCGTGACCTCTCAGGCGGATGTTGAAACGACCGTCGTTGACCAGGCGATTCAGAACCGTTCCGGTATGCCGGTACGTCTGAACTGATTGCGAAACGTCAAAAAAGCGGGCCACGGTGCCCGCTTTTTTTTATCCGTTATTTACGATAACGATGCCGCCATGATCGTAGCGATAATGGCAGTGGGCGTACTCCAGCGGCGTGCCGTCCTCCAGATAGATCACCTGCTCCACCTCCAGCACCGGATCGGTTTGCTCGCAGATCAGATGCTGCATATCCAGCGCACTGGGCTTCAGCGCCCTCACCACCCGATATGACCCCATGATCTTCAGCCCCAGCGTCTCCTGAACGTACTGGAACACCGAACTCTCAAGATGGGCTTTGTTCAGGCCGGGCACCAGATTGAGCGGCATCACCGTGGCGTCCAGCGACATGGGCTCACCGTTCAGCAAGCGCAGGCGGATGAAGTCGTAGATCGGCGCATCCGGGTTTATCATCAGCGACGCCTGTTCTTTCTCGTTCGGGAAGCGCAACTCGAAATGCACCACCTTGCTCGTCACCGTGCCTAAATGCTCCCAGGTTTTGGTCGCCCCGAAGTAGTCGCTGCCGGAGAGATCCCACTGCGAAAGCTGGAGAAAGTTTTTGCGAATGAAGGTCCCCTGCCCCTGACGCGTATAGACCAGCCCTTCAACGATCAGCTGGCGCATCGCCTGCTGAATGGTCATCCGGCTGGTGCTGAACTCCGCCGCCAGCGCAAACTGGTCCGGCAGCGGTTCATTGGCGGCGTACTGCTGGCTGATAATGCGTTTTTTGATTTCCCGCGCTATGGTGATGTACTTCGCCGCCATCGTCCTTCCTTCTGATTAGTTTTCTGTCCCGCTGTTCTTCAGCGCCACTCTCTCGGCCACCTTGAGGAAAGGCAGGTAGAAGAATACACCAAATACAATGATTGCCAACTGCACCACCACGGCGCGCCAGTCTCCCGCCGTCGCCAGCCAGGCGCTGAGGATCGGCGGCGTGGTCCACGGGATCATCACCACGCAGCGCGACATCAGCCCCAGCGTGGTACAGAGCCACGCAAAATAAATGCCGATGGCGGGCAGCAGCACAAACGGGATCATCAGCGGCAGGTTAAAGACAATCGGCAGGCCGAAAATCACCGGCTCGTTGATGTTGAACAGGCCCGGCGCCAGCGACAGCCGCGCCACCTGCTTCGCCGACTTTTGTCGGGAGAAGATAAAAATGGCGATCAGCAGCGAGATCGTGCTGCCCGTACCGCCCACCATGCCAAACGTCGGCACAAAGATGTTGTTGATGATGTGCGGGATCGATTGTCCGTTGGCGAAGGCCAGCATGTTTTCATTGGTGTTAATCAGCAGGAACGGCTCCAGCACCACGCTGTTGACCACCGACTGATGAATACCGAGCGTGAACAGGAAGTTACCGAAGCTGTAGATGAAAATCGTCCCCGGCAGGCTGGTGTTGATCAGCCGCAGCGGCTGCTGGATAAAGGTCGTAATGAGGTGGATCAGGTCCGTGTGCAGCACGTTCGCCAGCAGCGCCGCCAGCACCGCAAACAGCGACAGCGTGAGAATGGTCGGGATCAGCGCGGTAAAGGATTTGCTCACCGCCGGAGGCACGTTTTCCCCCAGCGAAATGTGCAGCGCCTTCAGCCGCGAAATGGCGATGAATAGCTCGGTGGAGAGCAGGCCAATCAGCACCCCGGCGAAAATCCCGGTGGAGCCGATATTGGCGAACGTCAGCACCTGGGTGACGTTCACCGTGGCCTCGCTGCCGACGGGCGTAATCTGTAAGCGCATCGGCATCATGATGATAAAGCTGCTGACGGCGATAACCACTGCCGAGACCGGATTGTCGAAATCTTTGTTGCGCGCCAGCGACCAGGCGATCATTGGGGCCAGCAGCAGCGCGGCGATGTTCAGCGTGCCGTTGACGATCGCCTCGCCCCACACCTTAAACTGTGTGAGCGTGTCACCCTCAAAAATCCACGGGAACACCACGTTGTTCACCAGCACCGCCAGACCGGCGAGGATGAAAATCGGCATCACCGTGGCGAAGGCATCGCGCAGGGAGCGCAGGTGCACCTGGTTTGCCAGGCGCGCCGAGAACTCAACAAATTTATCGACAAAAGACTGCATGTGCGGTGTTATTTTTGCTTCAGACATAGCGGATAGTTCCCATCAATCAGTCACAAAAACGGCCCGGCAGCGTACGGCTTACATCTCGCGTCCGTTGGTATGGATAACCTGTTTTAACCACGCGTAGCTCTTCTTCGGCACGCGCTTCAGGTCTTTCAGGTCGTGATTCTCGCGGTTGACGTAGACCACGCCGTAGCGCTTGCGCATGTCGCCCTGCGAGCTGAGAATGTCAATCAATCCCCAGCCGAGGTAGCCAATGACCTCTGCGCCATCCTCGAACATCGCGTCTTTCATGGCCTCGATATGCGCCCGGTGGTAGTCGATGCGGTAGGTATCCTCAATCGGGTTGACCCCGTCCCAGGATTCAATCACCCCTATGCCGTTTTCAATCGGAAAGACCGGCATGCGCCAGTCGTTGGCGTAGCGGGTAATGATGGTGCGAAAGCCCAGCGGATCGATCTGCCAGTTCCACTCGGTGGCCTTCAGGTACGGGTTATTTTTCTCGCCGTGCAGGAGGTAATTGTTCACCGGCGTGCCTTCCGGGATCGCATCGCTGTCCAGCGTTTTACTGGCGTAGTAGCTGAAGGCCATAAAGTCGTTTTTCGTGCGCGCGAACAAAGCGAGATCGTCGGCGCGATAGATATCACCAAAGCCCTCCTGCTCCACCACCGCCATCACCGCCGGGCTGTAGCCCTGGCCTGCGAAGACGCGCAGCAGGTTCTGGTTGAGGAACTCGTCATACTGCTGGGCGCAGAAGATATCGCGCGGCTTGCAGGTGGCCGGATAAATCAGCTGGTGCGCCAGCATGCCGCCCATTAGCTGGCCCGGTTTCGTCTGGTGCAGGTATTCGGTCAGCGACATGTGCGCCACCATCGCATGGTGCTGAAGCTCATACAGCTCGCGCAGAGTCTTCTCGCCCTTCATATAGCCGGAAATGCGGAACGCTTCCGGCATATGGAAAATGTTCTGCTCGTTGAAGGTCAGCCAGTACTTCACCCGGTCCCCGAAGCAGTCGATCATCTTTTTGCCGTAGCGGATAAAGGCTTCCACCACGCGGCGATCGTTGAAGCCGTTGTACTCCTGCGCCAGCGCCAGCGGCATATCGAAGTGGTAGAGGCAGACCATCGGCTCGATACCGCGGGCGAGCAGATCGTCAATAAAGCGGTCGTAAAAGGCGATGCCCTCGTCGTTGAACTCGCCGTCACCCAGCGGGCAGACGCGGCTCCAGGAGATCTGGAAGCGGTAGCAGTTCATGCCCAGATCCTGCATCAGGTCGAAATCTTCCCGGTAGCGGTGGTAGGAGTCGGTCGCCACCTTCCAGTCGGAAACGTTTTCCCCGGCCTCACGAATGTCGTACACCGACATCCCCTTCCCGCCCTCGTTCCAGGCCCCTTCCGTCTGCATGCTGGACACCGAGTTGCCCCATAAAAAGTTGGCTGGCAGTGAATTGTTCATGCTCTCTCCCTATATGACTAGTCATTTAAAATTTCATGACTAGTCATATAGGCGAAGATGAAATTTCGATCAAAGGGGAGGATCGTTTTTTGTGAGGTTGTTGGAAATAAAAAGCCCCGGCCGTTGCCGAGGCTGAGTTCCTGTTTAATGTTTAAAGCCCGCTTTCTGCCGCAACTTTTGCCTGGGCAATTGCTCCGGCATTGAATATAGGGTGCTCGTAGCGATCGGTTACGTCCTGAACCCTGTATATCTTCCATGTGCCAGATTCTCGCCGAACGAATACCCGTAACTCTACTTTTCCGCCGTTTTCTCTTCCAATCCAGACCGGCATAACCTCTCCGCCCATAAACGATTTGGCTGACCCGACATTTAACGCCGACACCCATGAAGGATCATAGTCCTGCGCATAAGCGAAGTAATCAGATCCAAGCAGGTCTTGTTCGGGTATCGACTCTATATCGTCCAGTCTCTTAATCGTGTCAGCAGAGACATATTCGCGCAGATCAGACGGCGAATATTCATTGTCGCTACTTGTAAGTGACATCAGATAAGTGGAGTAAAAAGAGTGCACCCGCGTCGGCGCGCATTGATCCGGCTTAACCGAGCAAGCAGAGAGCAAGCAAATGCATAACACTATTGCGGCTCGCATCAATTCATCCTGTAAACTTTAAAAGCTGGCTGGGCCCTGCGATAACCCGGCCCGGGGTACATGCTGCGCTGTCGGAAATCTGAGATCCACTGCGTCCCATCATACATTGTCATATGCCCGCTGGAGTTTCCTCCCGGATAGGGTTGAATAACAGCGACATCACCGCTCAATAATGTTGAACCGGGCGGGACTTCACGAAATCCCGCACGCAGTAAAGATTGCCCGTAATCTTTTGCGTTTAGCGTTCTCTCCAGCCGTATGCCTCCAGCGGCTATAGCCTCTCGGGTAAAAGTCGCACATTCGTTATGTGAACGACCAAGAGCATGTGATCGGAGGTGTGAAACAGCAACGTCTTTGTTCCAGCTCATTCTTAGTTCCCTTAAGTAAGTAAGAGCTGAATTATCGTGCCAGTCATTAACTTTTTGTTGGCTGAAAAATGCTTAACGTTGTCCGGTCAAAATATGATTTCACGCGCCAGTAAAAAGGCCGGATTCGCTGCGCGGATCCGGCCAGAGTTGCCACCTTTAGCAGTTTATCCGCGCGGAGCGTCGCCAAAGACAGCATAATCCGGCAGTCGAACCTGCTGATACGGCTCCCAGCCGCCGCCGAGGGCTTTATAAAGCGCTACCAGGTCAAGCGCGCTTTGCACCTGCGCCTGCGCGCGCTGCTGTTCGGCCTGGGCCAGCTGACGCTGGGCGTCCAGCACGTCGATAAAGCTGGCGATCCCCTGCCGGTAGCTGTCGCTGGCGAGATCAAAGGCGTTTTGCAATGCGTCGATGGTTTTCGCGAGACCCGCCTCACGCTGCTGATCGGTGCGATAGCTCACCAGCGCGTTTTCGACATCGCCGAGCGCCGTCAGCACCGTCTGGCGATAGTCCAGCACCGCAGCGCCCTGCTGCGCGCGCGCCACCTTGACGCTGGAGACCAGCCGACCGCCCTGGAAAATCGGAATGGAAACCTGCGGGCCGAAGCTGTAGAAATGGCTGCTCCAGTCGGTCAGCCAGCCGGATTCGCTGTTGCGCAGGCCAAACTGTCCGGAGAGGGTGAAGCTCGGGAACAGTTCAGCCACCGAGACGCCAATCTGCGCCGTGGCGGCGTGGAGGTTCGCCTCCGCTTCACGCACGTCGGGACGGCGGCGGGCCAGCGTCGACGGAATGCCGGTCTGTACGATATCCGGCAGCGCGGGCATCGGCTGCGCTGATTGCAGCTCGGCGTCCAGCGCTCCCGGCGGTTTACCGAGCAGGATCGCCAACCCGTTCATCGCCTGGCGTTCCTGGGCCTGATACTGAGGTAGCTGGGCTTCAAGATTACCCAGCTGCGCCCGGGCGTTTTCCACGTCCATCTGCGGCGACAGCCCGCCGCGCTGGCGGCTTTCGGTCAGATCCAGCGTCTGCTGCGCGCTCTCAATTTGCGTATTAAGCGTGGCGATGATGCTCTGCGCCCCGCGCAGCTGTAGCCACGCCCGCGCCACTTCGGCCTCCAGCGACACCAGCGCATCGTTACGCTGTTCGATGGCGGCTTTCTGCTGTGCTTCAGCGGCTTCCACCTGACGGCGAACCTTGCCCCAGAGGTCGATTTCCCACTGGGCGTCAAAGCTGCCCTGGTAAAGATTGATCGGCTGCGTCAGCGGGCCAAGCGCGCTTCGCAGCTGCGGATCGACATTATTCAGCTGGTCGTACACGCCGTGGGATTTTAACTCCCCTTCCAGCCCAAGCTGCTGGCGCGTTGCCTGCACATTGCCATTCACCGACGGGAAAAACGCCCCGCCCGCCTGGTTAATCTGTTCGCGCGCACCGGCAATGCGCAATACCGTTTGCTGTAGCGTCAGATTCCCGGCGATGGCGCGCTCAACCAGGCTGTCGAGCTGCGGCGAGCCGAAGGTTTTCCACCAGCGCGGGTTAGTGGCGGCGGAAGATGTTTGCGATTTCACCGCGCTGTCGCCCTTATCGTTCCAGTGTGTGGCGGCGGGCGGCGCGGGCGGCTGGTAGTCCGGCCCGACGGCGCAGCCCACCAGCAGCATCATTATCATCAGGGGGTG
Source organism: Enterobacter quasihormaechei (assembly GCF_004331385.1). Taxonomy (GTDB): domain Bacteria; phylum Pseudomonadota; class Gammaproteobacteria; order Enterobacterales; family Enterobacteriaceae; genus Enterobacter; species Enterobacter quasihormaechei. Next base: position 499,639 of record NZ_SJON01000001.1, on the reverse strand, counting down.
TAAACGTCTGTGTATCATCAGTGTGCTCCTGCACTCCCCTCGCTCTTAACCGGCGAGAGCAACAAACAAAACGGAATCAGTAAGAAGGCCACCGCGCTCAGAATGGTGAAGACGTCGATGTAGGCCAGGAAGCGCGACTGCTCGATCATCGTCTGGTACATCCGCCCGGTGGCAATGCCGGTCGGGTCACCCACCTGAGTGGTGAAGTTCTGGATCGCCTGCGCACTTTCGCGTATTGCCAGCTGGAACTGCTCGTTAAACGGCGAAGCGTGGTAGGCCAGGTGCGCGCTGTGCGCCTGCGAGCGCTCGGTGATTGCCGCCGTCGACAGCGAAATGCCAATCGAGCCGGCCACGTTGCGGAACATGGTAAACAGCGCCGCCGCGTCGGCGTTGAGCCGCCTTGGGATCGAAATAAAGGCGATGGTGGTGAGCGGCACAAACAGGAACCCCAGCCCAATCGACTGGGCGCTGCGGAACAGAACCAGCGTCTCGAAATCGATGTCCGGGGTCAGAGTGCGGGACCAGAAGAACGATACCGCCAGGCAGGTAAAGCCAAAGGCGATGATCCAGCGCGTCTGCACCACCGGCATTAGCTTCAGCACCAGCGGAATAGTCAGCACAATCAGCACCGCCCCGGGCGACAGCACCAGACCGGACCAGGTGGCGGTATAGCCCAAATCCTGCTGCGCCAGCTGCGGGATCACCACCGAGCTGCCGTACAGGATCATCGCCATCCCCGCCATCAGCAGGCTGGAGATCGCAAAGTTGCGATCCTTCATGCAGTGCAGATCCACCACCGGCTTTTTGGCATACATCAGCCAGTAGATCGCGCCAATAATGCCAATCAGCGTCAGTACCGCGAAGGTGCGGATAAAGTTCGAATAGAACCAGTCATCATCTTCGCCCCGGTCGAGCATCACCTGCAAACAGCCAAGGCCGAGGGCGATCAGGCCGATCCCCGTCCAGTCGACGGTGAGCTTCTCTTCCGACTTTTTCTCCCACGGCGGATCTTCCAGCAGCTGGTAGATCGCCAGCACCGTCACAATCCCCACCGGTATGTTGATAAAGAACACCCAGCGCCAGGAGTAGTTGTCGGTGATCCAGCCCCCCAGCGTCGGACCGAGCACCGGCGCAACGATAATCGCAATGGAGGAAAGCCCAAACGCTTTGCCCCTGTCCTCCGGCTTGAAGTAGTCGAGCAGCACCGACTGCTGGGTGGGCTGCAACCCGCCGCCGAAGAAGCCCTGCATCACGCGGAACAGGATGATTTGCCAAAGCTCGGTGGCGATGCCGCACAGGAACGAGCAGATGGTGAACATCACAATGCAGATCAGGAAGAACTGCTTGCGGCCAAACAGCCGGCTCAGGAAGGCCGAGATCGGCAGCACGATGCCGTTCGCCACCAGGTAGCTGGTCAGCACCCAGGTGGATTCGTCGTAGCTTGCCGAGAGCGACCCCGCCACGTGCGGCAGCGCCACGTTGACGATGGTGGTGTCCAGAATCTCCATAAACACCGCCAGGGTGACCACAATCGCCACCGCCCACGGGTTACTGGCGGGCTTCCAGTTTTCGTGGCTGCTGTCCGTCATTCCACGGTGACCTTCGGTTCAACCGACAGCCCAAGCGGCAGCGGCTTGTTCGGATCCAGCCCTTTATCAATGACGATTTTCACCGGCACGCGCTGCACGATCTTCACAAAGTTACCGGTGGCGTTTTCCGACGGGAAGGCGGAGAAGCGCGAGCCGCTGCCCTGCTGGATGCTGTCAATATGGCCTTCCAGCGCCATATCCGGCCAGGCATCGACGGATACTGTCACTTTATCGCCCGGCTTCATGCGCTCAAGCTGCGACTCCTTGAAGTTCGCCACCACCCACACGTTCGGGGAGACCAGCGAGAACAGCGCCGTGCCCGCCTGCACCAGCGTACCGGCCTGGACGTTGCGCTTAGTGACAAAACCGTCGAACGGGGCGCGGACTTCGGTATAGGAGAGGTTCAGGTTGGCGGTTTCCAGCTGCGCCCTGGCCTGATCGACCTGCCGTTCGCGGGCTTCAACATTCGTTTCCTGCTGGCGGATTTGCAGCTGAACCTGCTCCGCCACTTCCAGCTGCGCCTGCGCGCTGGCAAGACCGGCCTGTGCGCTGCGCAACTGAGCGTTGGCGGAATCGATACTTTGTTGCGTCGTCGCGCGCGGGTCAACGCCGCGCTGACGGCGGTACTCCGCCTGCGCGTTGGCCATATCCGCCTGCGCTTTCAGTACCTGGGCTTTGGCTTCATCGCGCTGGGCGGGGTATTGCACTTTTGAGAGCGCCAGCTGCGCCTGGGCCTGATGCAGCTGCGCCAGCGCCAGCCCAAGCTGGGCCTGAGCCTGATCGCGCTGGGCGGTGGTATCGCGAGGATCGATCACCACCAGCACGTCCCCTTTTTTCACGCGCTGGTTATCCCGCACGCGAAGTTCAGTTACGTAGCCCGCTGTTTTAGGGGCAATGGTCACCACGTCGCCGTCGGTAAAGGCGTCGTCGGTGGTCTCTTCGTTGCGGGTTAAAAACCACCAGACCAGCGCCACAATCACCATCACGATGACCACCATGCCGAGGATAATTAACGGTTTTTTGCCCGGACGCTTGCGTTCGTTATTGTTTTTATCCTGCTCGTCAGCAGGTGGATTTTGTTCTTCTGCCATAGTTCAGCAACGGTCCTGTCAGTGAGCGGCATCACACTATGCCGTTCACTAAAGCTAGGACGTTGCTATACATTTGCCAGGAAAAACTGACAAATTGCGCACTATATGAGAAGGAATAGTCCGAAACCGATCGCCGCTGACCAGAGCAGCATCGGGATTGACCATAGATGGAAGCGCCACCAGATGCGGCGATCGTTGGCCATGCGCAGGGCGATAAGGTTTGCCAGCGAGCCGGGCAGCAGCCCAAAGCCACCGACGTTGACCGCCCACGCCAGCAGCATCGTAGGGGGAACATAGTTAAGCAGTAAAATGGTGGACGGCACGTTACTGATTACCTGCGAAAGACCAATCGCCGTCAGCCATAATCCCGGCTGCGACAGACCGCTGACGCTCTGGAGAACGTTCTGCAATGCCGGGAGCTGGATCAGCAGGTGCACGTCAATAAACATCGCCATAAACACCAGCAGCAGCGTCCAGTCGACGCTCACCAGCACCCGCCGGGCGAGGAACAGGAAACCGCACGCCACCAGCAGCGCGCCCGCCAGCGCCTGGTTTAGCTCCAGCGCAGTGAGGAAAACGATATACAGCCCCAGGCAGCTCCAGACGAGACGCGGCTGCCACTGGGGGCCGGCTGTACCGCTGTGGTACTGCAACGTTTTATTCGGGAAGGCAAACCAGCAGACCACCAGCAGCGTCGCCACGATCGCCAGCGCCAGCGGCGCCATCTGCCCGGTAAACGCGGTAAACGACAGGCCCGAGCGTCCCCACAGCAGAATGTTCTGCGGGTTACCGATCGGCGTAAGCAGAGAGCCCGCATTGACGGCCAGCGCTTCAAAAATAATCAGGCGGGTAACCGGTATTTCGCACAGCTTACGCAGTGTGAGCGTCAGCGGCACCACAATGAACAGCGCCACGTCGTTAGTGAGAAACGTCGACAGCAGCGCCGCCGAAAAGACCATGAACAGGGCCAGCTTGCGCTCGGTGGCAAAGCGGCGCACCATTTTGCGCCCCAGCACGTCAAAATAGCCGCTCAGCTCAACGCCTTTGGTGAGCATCATCAAACCGCTCAGGGTAATAATGGTGCGCCAGTCTATTGCCGCGGGCCAGGCCTGCGGCCTGAAAGGCACAAAGACGCAGAGCCCAACGCCAATGATGAGTAAAAGATGGAAAAAGCGATCGCGTTTCAGGGCCTGCAAACCGGGAATGTTCATTCAGCGGAGGGACCGTATTTGAGCGTAAATTCGCGGAACTTCACCAGCGTCTCTTCGCTGACGTGGTGTTCCATCCCTTCGGCGTCCCGACGGGCAATGTCCGGGCTGACGCCCAGCACCAGTAAAAAGTTCTCGACGATCTGATGGCGCTCGCGGCTCTCCTGCGCCAGCTTTTCGCCTTCAGCGGTAAGAAACACCCCGCGCCAGGGGATCATTTCGATCAGCCCTACCGACGCCAGACGTTTTAACATTTTGGCCACCGTTGGCTGAGACACCCCCAGCCGTGCGGCCATATCGACCTGGCGCGCTTCGCCCACCTCACGGATCAGGTCGGAGATCAGCTCTACATAATCATCAATCAGTTCCCGGCGGTGCGCCTCACGCACCTGACGGAAGCCTTCCACATGCTCTTCAACGTTCACCAGTTGCGTCGTTTTTTTTGTTGTTGGCTTACCTGCGCGACGGTTCATTGTGCTTCCTCAATGGGGTTGACGCTTCCAGCGCCCTGTAACGGAGCGCACATTGTAAACCATAGCTCTACAAGCACAAAAAATTAACGAATTAGCCATAGCTATACAATATAGCCTGTGCTATATCTGTATGTAATGCAGTCACCCTTCACGGATCGAAGGGATCATGAATCAGGAGGTCTTATGAATGAATTCAAGAGGTGTATGAACGTGTTTACCCACTCTCCTTTTAAAGTGCGCCTGATGCTGGTGAACATGCTGTGCGATATGTTTACCACCAAACCGCAGCAGGACGACAAATCTTCCCACTAAGCGGCGTCGCGGTACGCCGCTTCATTTTCCAGTCATTTTTCCCCGGCACACTGTCCTTTTCCCGATTATTTTTGCGGATTTGCAGCCCCCTTCGCAAAACATCTGTTTAGCAACTGTTGACCTTACTTCACGCTCGCACTATCTTCTTGCAGCCCTGCATCCTTTGCGGCTCGCTGAAGCGGACCCCTCATTCCCTTTTCACGCACAGTCAGGCAGGCTTTGACCCTTGGCGCCAGGGTGAGCACATGGCGTTTTCGTGATAGCGATCTATGAACGTAACCCTGATTGATACACTTGTTACCCGCAGCCGGGCCTTAAGCCCGTGGACGGGATTCTATTTTTTGCAATCGCTGCTGATTAACTTTGCCCTTGGCTACCCCTTCAGCCTGCTTTATGCCGTCGGATTCACCTGCATCCTTCACCTGCTGTGGCGAAGCGCACCGCGCGTGCAGAAAGTGCTCATCGGGATCTGTTCTCTGGTTGCTGCCGCCTATTTCCCGTTTGGCCAGGCCTATGGCGCGCCGAACTTTAATACCCTGCTGGCGCTACACTCCACTAATATGGAAGAGTCCACGGAGATCCTGACGATCTTCCCGTGGTACAACTACGTGGTTGGCCTTTTCATCTTTGCCCTGGGCGTGATGGCGGTTCGTCGTAAGCCCGTCGAGAAAAAGCGGTGGGGTAAAATTGAAAGCCTGTGCCTGGCCTTTAGCGTGGTGACGTTTTTTGTCGCGCCGGTACAAAACCTGGCTTGGGGCGGCGTGTTTAAGCTGAAAGATACCGGTTATCCGGTGTTTCGCTTCGTTAAAGACGTGGTGGTGAATAACGAGGAAGTGCTCGACGAGCAGGCGCGTATGGCCGAGCTTTCCACAATGAAAGACACCTGGAACGTGCTGGCGGTAAAACCGAAGTATCACACCTACGTGGTGGTGATCGGTGAAAGCGCGCGTCGCGATGCGCTCGGCGCGTTTGGCGGTCACTGGGATAACACGCCGTTTGCCAGCGCCGTCAACGGTACGCTGTTTACCGACTACGTGGCGGCCAGCGGCTCAACGCAAAAATCTCTCGGTTTGACGCTCAACCGCGTCGTGGATGGAAAACCGCAGTTTCAGGATAATTTTGTCACCCTGGCCAACCGGGCCGGTTTTCAGACGTGGTGGTTCTCCAACCAGGGGCAGATTGGCGAATATGATACCGCCATTGCCAGCATCGCGAAGCGTGCCGACGAGGTACAGTTCCTGAAAAGCGGTGACTTTGAAGCGGACAAAAATACGCAAGATGAAGCGCTGTTGAAAATGACCGCGCAGGTTTTTGCCACCCAGCGCACCCAGCCGCAGCTGATTGTTCTGCACCTGATGGGTTCCCATCCGCAGGCCTGCGACCGCACGAAGGGAAAATACGCAGATTTCGTGCAGTCGAAAGAGACCTCCTGCTACCTCTACACCATGACGCAAACCGACGATCTGCTCAGCAAGCTGTACGCACAGCTGCGCAACAGCGGCGACAGCTTCTCAATGGTCTATTTCTCTGACCACGGTCTGGCGTTTAAGGAGCGCGGAAAAGAGGTGCAGTATCTGGCCCACGATGACAAATTCCAGCAGAACTTCCAGGTACCGTTTATGGTGCTGTCGAGTGATGACAAAACGCATCGCATCATCAAAGCGCGTCGTTCCGCGAACGATTTCCTGAAATTCTTCTCCCAGTGGACGGGGATTAAGGCGAAAGAGATAAAAAATGATTACCCGTTTATCTCCGGCAAGAAGGGCCCGCCAGTGTACATTACCAACTTTAAGTTACAGAAAGTCGACTATAACCATCTGGGAACGGATATTTTCGATATTAAGAGTAAGTGATCTCTGCCGTCTCGTGCGATCTGATGCCTTCACGCTGGCCTCTCCCACCGGAAGAGGCACAAACACTAAAAACGGCAACCTCTGGTTGCCGTTTTGCTCTATCTTCCATAAAAAAATCCGCCTCAAAGGGCGGATTTTTTACTGGCTCACCGAAGTGATTAGAAGCGGTAACCTACGCCCGCAATCCAGGTGCCAACGTCAACGTTGCGGATACGGCTCTGCTCATAGGAGAAGTCCAGAGCAACGTTTTCGATTGGGTTGAACTGCATACCTGCGCCATAGGAGAAACCGTAGTCGCTGTTGCTAGCAGTACGGTTCAGACCCTGGTTTTCGGTCTGCTGGAATTTACCGTAGCCAACACCTACAACACCGTAGATGCTTGCCCAGTCATTCAGGCGGTAAGCAGGACCCGCGGTGATGCCGTAGTACTGACCTTTATTGTAAGAGCCATTTTCAGTACGATCTTTCTCGGTGTAAGTGAAAGAACCGATCACACCCAGCGGGTTGTTGTCTTGCTCATAACGGTACTTCAGGTTGAAACCGTTGGTTTTGTTCATCACGCCCTGCATATCGCTCTGAGCGTAACCACCAGTTACAGTAGAAGTTGCCGCTACAGCGGTACCTGCGGAAACAGCCAGAACAGCTGCCAGTGCTGAAAGACATGCAATTTTTTTCATAACCACCTCAAATGTGCTTCAAGTAAGTCCGTAAGTTTTAAATATATCAAAAAAATCTGTGAAACTCTTTGTCATTCACGATGTCTAATGCGACCTTTCCTGTAACAGAACATTTCCAGCACCAGCTATCTTGTTCAAATAACTCCAGATTTTCACCTTCAAACGCTAATAGTGCGCGTCATCGCCAGAAAGTTCATCCAGATTATTCCTAATCTTTCAGGCGATAAAAGCATCAACCTTTCCTCATTTTACGGATTTTCCCTGGATTTTTTTCAACAGTAGCTCAACCGTCGCAGCTTATTTCCATTACACTGCGACTTTTACCTCTTTTGACAAAAATTGACAGGAGAAAGGATGCCTGGTTTACCCCGTAAATCGTCGGTCTGGATGCCGGTGGTCGTCATACTTATCGCGATGATGTCCATTCAAAGCGGCGCGTCGCTGGCAAAATCGCTCTTTCCGCTGGTTGGTGCGCCGGGCGTTACGGCGCTGCGTATCGCGTTAGGCACCCTGATCCTCGTGGTTATCTTTAAGCCCTGGCGGCTACGTTTTAAAAAGGAGCAGCGCCTTCCCCTGCTCCTCTATGGGCTGGCGCTGGGAGGGATGAACTACATGTTCTACCTCTCTATTCAGACTATCCCGCTGGGGATCGCGGTTGCGCTTGAATTTACAGGCCCGCTGGCGGTTGCCCTCTTCTCTTCTCGTCGTCCGGTGGACTTTATCTGGGTCATACTGGCCGTGCTGGGGCTCTGGTTCCTGCTGCCGCTCGGTCAAAGCGTTTCACAGATCGATCTGACGGGGGCTGCTCTGGCGCTGGGCGCGGGGGCTTGCTGGGCGGTGTATATTCTCACTGGCCAGCGTGCGGGGGAAGAGCACGGCCCTGCGACGGTCGCCCTGGGCTCGCTGATTGCCGCCATCATCTTTGTTCCGATCGGCATGGCGCAGGCCACGGATTCGATCTGGCAATGGTCCATCCTGCCGGTTGGGCTGGCGGTCGCTATTCTCTCCACGGCGCTTCCCTACTCTCTGGAGATGATCGCCCTGACGCGGCTGCCTACGCGTATTTTTGGTACGCTCATGAGCATGGAGCCCGCGCTGGCCGCTATCTCCGGCATGATTTTCCTCGGCGAAACCCTGACGCTGGTGCAGACGCTGGCGCTCTGTTCCATTATCGCGGCGTCAATGGGCTCCACGCTGACCATGCGCCCGGAACCAAAAGTTGAAAAAATTGACCTCAACTAGCCCTTAAATTCTGCATGGCTTACCGGCCATGCAGAATAGAGGTCTCGTCCGCGCTTCAAATAATTTCTTACAAACTCTCTTATATTGCCAAAATATTTCAGCTGCCCGCCTTGTCTGGGAAGGAATTAAGATTGATCTGCATCAATTTATATAAAATATATAAAAGTCAGTAAGTTAAAAGTTCAACCTACCTTTCGCTATTAAACCAATAGGCAGAGCCAAACCGCAGGGAAAAAATCCGGTGCTATACTTAATCCCGTAATTACCTGGGACACAAACATCAAGAGGATATGAGATTATGAGTACCGCTAAACTGGTGAAAACGAAAGCGTCTAATCTGCTTTATACCCGTAACGATGTATCGGATAGCGATAAAAAAGCGACCATTGAGTTGCTGAATCGCCAGGTGGTCCAGTTCATCGATCTTTCGCTGATCACCAAGCAGGCCCACTGGAATATGCGCGGTGCAAACTTTATTGCCGTTCATGAAATGCTGGATGGCTTCCGCACAGCACTGGTAACTCACCTGGACACCATGGCCGAACGCGCCGTACAGCTGGGCGGTGTGGCGCTGGGTACCACGCAGGTGATCAACAGCAAAACGCCACTGAAAAGCTATCCGCTGGATATCCATACCGTTCAGGATCACCTGAAAGAGCTGGCGGACCGTTACGCGATCGTCGCGAACGACGTGCGTAAAGCGATTGGCGAAGCGAAAGATGAAGACACTGCGGATATCTTCACCGCTGCCTCTCGCGACCTGGATCAGTTCCTGTGGTTTATCGAGTCCAACATCGAATAATCCCTGCGGATTGTCTGAATAACCCTCGCCCCCGGCGGGGGTTTTGCACATTTATGGTGCGCACTTTTGCCCGCAATGGCCGCAAAAGTGAATGAAATGTAATAATCACCTCACACAACCGTTAACGGAAGATTGTTTTTTCGTCAGATTCTGCGCTAAATATCCCCCTGTCAGAAGACCTTAACGAAGCGCACCAAAACGGTGCTCCATTCTGGTGCAACATGACAGGATTGCCACGCTTTTTGTGCAATGCATGACATCATCCCCTTTGCAAAACAATAGCTTGTAAAACTGGCATGATTTTTTCATTGTGCCAGAGGTTCTCGCAGGGGATCGCCCCGTGGATATAAAAGGAAATGCTATGAAGTCTGTATTAAAAGTTTCACTGGCTGCACTTACCCTGGCGTTTGCGGTGTCCTCGCAGGCCGCCGACAAACTTGTTGTGGCGACTGACACGGCGTTCGTACCGTTTGAATTCAAACAGGGTGACAAATACGTTGGTTTTGACGTCGATCTGTGGGCCGCTGTCGCAAAAGAACTCAAGCTGGATTACACCCTGAAGCCAATGGACTTCAGCGGTATCATCCCGGCGCTGCAAACTAAAAACGTTGACCTGGCGCTGGCGGGCATCACCATCACCGAAGAACGTAAAAAAGCGATCGACTTCTCTGACGGCTACTACAAAAGCGGCCTGCTGGTGATGGTAAAAGCGGATAACAACGACGTCAAAAGCGTGAAAGATCTCGACGGTAAAGTGGTCGCCGTGAAGAGCGGCACCGGTTCCGTGGATTACGCGAAAGCCAACATCAAAACCAAAGACCTGCGTCAGTTCCCGAACATCGACAACGCGTATATGGAACTGGGCACCAACCGCGCTGACGCGGTGCTGCACGACACGCCTAACATTCTGTACTTCATCAAAACCGCAGGGAACGGCAAGTTCAAAGCGGTAGGCGATTCTCTGGAAGCACAGCAGTACGGTATTGCGTTCCCGAAAGGCAGCGACGACCTGCGTAATAAAGTGAACGGCGCGCTGAAAACCCTGAAAGAGAACGGCACCTATAACGAAATCTACAAAAAATGGTTCGGTACCGAGCCTAAATAACTTCACCTGAACTCAGGTTTGTAACGCCCGGTGGCGCTCACGCGCGCCGGGCCTACGTTTTTCGTTTTTCACCACGGTATACAGGAATACATCATGCAGTTTGACTGGAGCGCCATCTGGCCTGCCATTCCTCTCTTGCTTGAAGGCGCTAAAATGACCCTGTGGATTTCGGTCCTCGGTCTGGTTGGCGGGTTGATTATCGGTCTGGTGGCCGGTTTCGCTCGTACCTACGGCGGCTGGATTGCAAACCACATCGCACTGGTTTTCATCGAAGTGATCCGCGGCACCCCCATTGTGGTGCAGGTCATGTTTATCTACTTCGCCCTGCCGATGGCCTTCACCGACCTGCGCATTGACCCGTTCAGCGCAGCCGTTGTCACCATCATGATCAACTCCGGCGCTTACATTGCGGAAATCACCCGCGGCGCGGTGCTGTCGATTCATAAAGGCTTCAGCGAAGCCGGTCTGGCGTTAGGCCTTTCCCGTCGCGAAACCATCCGTCACGTGATACTGCCGCTGGCGCTGCGCCGCATGCTGCCGCCGCTGGGTAACCAGTGGATCATCAGCATTAAAGACACCTCGCTATTTATTGTTATCGGCGTGGCCGAGCTGACCCGTCAGGGCCAGGAGATCATCGCGGGTAACTTCCGCGCCCTGGAAATCTGGAGTGCGGTCGCCGTTGTCTACCTGGTTATCACGCTTGTCCTGAGCTTTGTTCTGCGTCGTCTTGAAAGAAGGATGAAAATCCTGTGATTGAATTTAAAAACGTTTCCAAGCACTTCGGCCCAACCCAGGTGCTGCACAATATCGATTTGAACATCAGGCAGGGCGAAGTGGTGGTGATCATCGGGCCGTCCGGTTCCGGTAAATCCACCCTGCTGCGCTGCATTAACAAGCTCGAGGAGATCACCAGCGGCGATCTGATCGTCGATGGCCTGAAGGTTAACGATCCGAAAGTGGACGAGCGCCTGATCCGCCAGGAAGCGGGCATGGTATTCCAGCAGTTTTACCTGTTCCCGCACCTGACGGCGCTGGAAAACGTCATGTTTGGCCCCCTGCGCGTGCGCGGGGCCAGCAAAGCGGCGGCGGAAGCGCAGGCCAAAGATCTGCTGGCGAAAGTGGGTCTGGCAGAGCGTGCCCACCACTACCCGTCAGAGCTGTCCGGCGGCCAGCAGCAGCGCGTGGCCATTGCCCGTGCGCTGGCGGTGAAGCCAAAGATGATGCTGTTTGATGAGCCCACGTCCGCGCTCGACCCGGAGCTGCGTCACGAGGTGCTGAAAGTGATGCAGGATCTGGCGGAAGAAGGCATGACGATGGTGATCGTGACCCACGAAATCGGCTTTGCCGAAAAAGTGGCGTCTCGTCTGATCTTCATTGATAAGGGCCGTATCGCGGAAGACGGCAATCCGCAGGCGCTGATTGCGAACCCACCGAGCCAGCGTCTCCAGGAATTCCTGCAACACGTCTCCTGATAGCCACACACTGAGCCGGGCATGCCCGGCTTTTTTACGCCGGATTGTTCCCAAAAACTCCCCTCCGCGTCTCGCCCTCTATACTTATCATTTTGCACGATATTTTTGCCGGAGGACGCCGTGCCGTGGATCCTGTTACTCCTGTTTAGCCTGTTTAGCGCGCCATCGCTCGCTGTAACCATTCCCGGCGTCAACACCGGAGCCACCGCCACTCAGCAAAATGCGGCCCCAGAACCGGACGCTGAAAAGAAAAAAGCCGCCTACAGCGCGCTTGCCGACGTGCTTGAGAACGACACGTCCCGGCAGGAGCTGATCGATCAGTTGAGGAAGGTGGCCGCCACGCCGCCTCAGGATCCGGTTCCGACCATAGCGCCGCCGGAAGCCGAAGAAGAAAAGACGGTGCTGGAAAACGTCACCGACATCAGCCGCCGCTACGGGGAAGCCCTGTCGTCGCGTTTTGCCCAGCTCTATCGCAACCTGATTGGCACCTCGCATAAGCCTTTTAACCCCCACACTTTCTCCGCAGCCGCCACGCAGTTTTCTATTCTGGCGGGTGCGGTATTTATCTTTTACTGGCTGCTGCGTCTGTGCGTCTGGCCGCTCTACCGGAAGATGGGCCAGTGGGGGCGTAAAAAGAATCAGCATAAAAGCAGCTGGCTGCATCTCCCGGCCATGATTACCGGGGCCTTTATCATCGATTTGCTGCTGCTGGCGCTGACGCTGTTTGTCGGTCAGCTGCTGGCCGACCGGCTTAATACCGGGAATAAAACCATCGCCTTCCAGCAGGGGCTGTTCCTGAACGCCTTTGCCCTGATCGAGTTCTTTAAGGCGCTGCTGCGGCTAATATTCTGCCCGAACGTGCCGGACCTTCGCCCCTTCGCCATTCAGGATCGGAGCGCCAAATACTGGGCGGTGCGGCTGAGCGTGCTGAGCGGGTTGATCGGCTACGGCCTGCTGGTCGCCGTGCCGATTATCTCCAACCAGGTGAACGTGCAGTTCGGCGCGCTGGCGAACGTGCTGATCATGCTCTTCATTACCGTCTGGGCGCTGTACCTCATCTTCCACAATAAAAAGGCCATCACCGACAGCCTGCTGAACCTGGCCGATCGCTCCCTCTCCTTTTTCAGCCTGTTTATTCGGGCCTTTGCGCTGGTATGGCACTGGCTGGCCAGCGCCTATTTTATCGTGCTGTGCTTCTTCTCCCTGTTCGACCCGGGCAACAGCCTGAAATTTATGATGGGGGCGACGTTCAAAAGCCTGGCGATTATCGGCATAGCGGCGTTTGTTTCTGGCCTGCTTTCCCGCTGGCTGTCGAAAACCATCACCCTGTCGCCGCAGGTTCAGCGGAATTACCCGGAGCTGCAAAAACGGGTAAATGGCTGGACGTCGGTGTCGCTGAAGGTCGCGCGCATTCTGACCGTCTGCGTGGCCATCATGCTGCTGCTGAACGCGTGGGGCCTGTTTGACTTCTGGAACTGGCTGCATAACGGCGCGGGGGAAAAAACCGTCGATATTCTTATTCGTATCGCGCTGATCCTGTTCTTCTCCGCCGTGGGCTGGACGCTGCTGGCAAGCCTTATCGAGAACCGGCTGGTGTCGGATGTTCACGGCAGGCCGCTGCCGAGCGCCCGCGCCCGCACGCTGCTGACCCTGTGCCGCAACGCGCTGGCGGTGATCATCAGTACCATTACCATCATGATTGTGCTGTCGGAAATCGGGGTCAATATCGCCCCGCTGCTGGCAGGTGCCGGTGCGCTGGGGCTGGCGATCTCCTTCGGTTCACAGACGCTGGTTAAAGATATTATCACCGGCGTTTTCATCCAGTTTGAGAACGGGATGAACACCGGTGATCTGGTGACCATCGGATCGCTCACCGGCACGGTTGAGCGGATGTCCATTCGTTCGGTAGGCGTGCGTCAGGATACCGGGGCGTACCACATTATTCCGTGGTCATCGATCACCACTTTTGCCAACTTTGTGCGCGGCATTGGTTCGGTGGTGGCAAATTACGACGTCGATCGTCACGAAGATGCCGATAAGGCGAAGCAGGCGCTGCGCGCTGCGGTGAGCGAGCTGATGGAGATGGAAGATATTCGCGGACTGGTGATTGGCGAGCCGTCGTTCGCGGGCATCGTCGGGCTGACGAACACCGCCTTTACCCTGCGCGTGTCGTTTACCACCCAGCCGCTAAAACAGTGGACGGTGCGCTTTGCCCTCGACAGCATGGTGAAAAAACACTTCGATCTGGCGAACGTGAGAGCGCCGGTGCAGACGTATCAGGTATTGCCGCCGCCCGCTTCGCCGCTCCCTCCGCAGGAGCCGACGCTGTAACCGAGCCGGGTGGCGGCTTCGCCTTACCCGGCCTACGATGGGGTGCTATTTGCGGCGTTTGTTATCGTCCATAAAGGTCCAGGCGATAAAGCGGCTCTGCTTCTGGCCCTGCGCCATCTCTTTTTTGACGACCTTCACCGCACCGACGTCGGTGAGCGCACGGTACAGCGGCGGCAGGTTATCGCCACGGGAGACCAGCGTGGTAAACCATTTCACCTGGCGACCGAAGCCTTTACTCTCGGCAATCATGCGCAGAATAAAGGCCACTTCCCCGCCCTCGCACCACAGCTCCTGCTGCTGGCCGCCAAAGTTCAGCGCGCCATCTTCAGCCTGACCCAGGTTACGCCGCTTGCGTTCGCTTCCCGCCCGTGCAGAGGCGGCGGAGTCGTGGAACGGCGGGTTGCACAGGGTGGCATCATAATTTTCGTTCTTGTGAATAATGCCGTTGAAAATAGCGGCCGCATCCTTCTGACGACGCAGGCGAACGGCTCGGCTTAACCCCGGGTTAGCGTTAATAATGGCCTGCGCGCTGGCGAACGCTTCGTTACCGATCTCGCTGCCGGTAAATCGCCACTGGTACTCATGCGCGCCTATGAGGGGATAAATCAGGTTCGCGCCGGTACCGATATCAAGAACGGTAGCCTGTTTCGGCACTACGCCATCGTGGTCCTCCGCCAGCAGATCGGCAAGGTGGTGGACGTAATCCGCACGCCCCGGCACCGGCGGGCAGAGAAAGCCTTCAGGGATGTCCCAGTGCGTAACGCCATAAAAATGGGCCAGCAGCGCTTTGTTCAGCGTTTTAACCGCCAGCGGATCGGCGAAGTTGACCGACGGTTCACCGGCTGGGGTCTGAACGATAAAATCCTGCAACTCAGGGCAGCTCTGGCACAGGGCTTTCATGTCGTAGCGGCTACGGTGGCGGTTACGCGGGTGCAATCCCGGCTTTTGGGAAGTCATGGCATTCTCCTTTAAACAGCCGCGTAAGATACCCTGTGACGGCGCGGGGGTAAATATCTCTCTGAGCCGCTCAAAAAAACGACAAAAATCAGCCACCTGTATGTCTATGATCTGTCAGCAAATTGTCAGTATTTATCGTTCAAAAAACACGCAGATCATCATCAAATTTTTGCGTTAAATCACCCTCGTCAGGCTTCTAAACTAAAAAGGAATCACCTGTTGTTTCCCTGAGGATGTGATGATGAAAACGTATCTGACCTTTATTATTGCGGGTGCGCTGGCAGGCGCATCGTTCTCCGCCTGGTCCGTTCAGCCTCTGACCGACAGCACCGACACCGGTCAGCTACGCGCTGCCGGGACTGTCTCCGTCAGCCGGGCAAGCAACCTTGATGACCTTCAGGACAAGCTGGCCGAAAAAGCCCGTCAGGAAGGGGCTAAAGGCTTCGTGGTAAACGCCGCCGGTGGCGATAACCATATGTACGGTACCGCGACTATCTATAAATAACCCACCTCCTTCCGGACTGCATCCGTCCTGCGGATGCAGTTCTCTTTCTCTGCGCCTTGACTGTGCGTTTTTTAACCCCATATTGATAATATGGCTTTAACCACTCAGGGGAACAGTATGGCTTCCGGTTGGGCGAATGACGACGCCGTTAACGAACAGATGAACAGTACCATTGAAGATGCGGTCGCGCGTGCTCGTGGCGAAATTCCGCGCGGCGAAAGTTTGACGGAATGCGAAGAGTGCGGGGAACCCATTCCCGAGGCACGGCGTAAAGCCATTCCCGGTGTACGGCTTTGCATCGCCTGCCAGCAGGAGAAAGATTCAAAAAACGCTTCACATTCAGGATATAATCGCAGAGGATCGAAAGACAGCCAGTTACGTTGACTTTCCTTTACCGAAGCTAACCCCACTTGCCGCTTCCTTTACGCTCACGACTTTTAGCGAAGCGCGTAGCAAAACGTGCCCTTGCCATCCGTTCTGTAAAGCGCTTCAGCAAGAAGTGTAAATCGTGCGTCTGAATTTATTAATAATCAATAAGTTATTTGTCATTCAAATTTTTTGAGCAACCACGTCAATTCTCTTCGATTTTATCTCTCGCAAAAAAGCGTGATACTTATCACATCGACGGAACATCGTCCCCTTAACAGAATAACCTGCGAGAAATTAGCCATGAAAACGATCAAATATGCTGTTGCTGCTGTTGCCCTGTCCGCTCTCTCTTTCGGCGCTTTCGCTGTAGAGCCTGTTTCTTCTACTCAGGCACAGAATCTGAATAAAATCGGTGTGGTGAGTGCAGAAGGCGCAACTACGCTGGACGGTCTGGAAGCAAAACTGGCTGAGAAAGCAGCGGCTGCCGGCGCAAGTGGATACACCATTACCTCCGCTAACGGTAATAACAAACTGAGCGGTACTGCGGTTATCTACAAATAATCGAACGAATTTTGCTTCACCCTCACCCTCCCTCTGGTGAGATGCTCCAACCCTCATTGACCCTGTTGTTGTTACCCTTTGTTTGCCCGTCCGCCACTGGACGGGCTTTTTTTTATTTAAAAGGACTGCGCCACGCGCTGCATTCCGGCTTCTACCGTCTCCACTTCTCCCGTAGCCAGCAGGCAGCAGGCCATTTGCAGCCGGATCGACTGCGGAACCGGCACCTTTCCGGCCAGACACTGCACGATCCAGTGCGCGGTAACCTGCGGATCTTTCGATTCAGGCAGAATGACATCGCTGCTTTCTTCCCCACGTTCGAGCACAACGCGGGTCCCGGCAGGCTCAATGAGCATCATCTGCGGACAACGCTGGGGATTGGCGTAAACCTCCCCTTCGGTTCCATGCATCAGCAGCGCCCGCCCACCGATTTCGGCAAAGAATTGCCCGACGCGCGTCACGTACTCCGGATGGGAGACGCTGGAAAGACGCAGCGCGGCGTCTTCGGCAAACGGCGTCACCAGCTTTGCCAGCGTGTGAGCGCTGTTACGTACGCCCATGCGCCAGCGCATGTCCAGCTGCTTTTCCAGCGGCGGGCAGAGCGCACTCACGGGGATATAGACCGGCTGGTTCCCTTCCAGCTTTGCCTGCGCCTGACCTGCATGGAGGGTCGGTTCGATGCCTAACAGCTCAAGAATGGTTTCTGTCAGCACGCGCGTCGGATCTTCGCTCACGCCATGGACCACCACCGGGAAACCGAGCTTCTGCAACAGAATAGCCAGCAGCGGCGTGAGGTTTGCCTGTTTACGCGCGCCGTTATAGGTCGGGATCACAATCGGCATCGGCTTCGTGACGGGCGGGGTTAAGCGCATTGTCTGCGACTGCATGGCCTCATAAAAGCCGCGCATCTCCGCCTCACCTTCCCCTTTAATACGCAGCGCAATCAGTATGCCGCCCATTTCCAGTTCCGGCACGTCGCCATTCAGCATGTGCGTGTACAACGCACGGGCTGTTTCCTGGTCCAGATCGCGGGCGTGGTTTTTTCCACGCCCTACCTCTTTGATAATTTTGCGGTAATCCACGACATTTCTCCTGAATGCATCATCTTGTTAACAATATAGCCCTGATGACTGGCTGGCCGTTAGTTTTTTATCAGGCAAGGCAACCTTCTGTTTTGATGATAAAAAATAAACACAACCTTTTTTTCAATTATTTGTGATTTCTATGGCTAATTCATAACCATACATTTTTTGATTAAATAACCCACGGAAAGTCATTAAGGGTCAACGGTGAAACGTCCAGGCAACGTTCTCGCCAGAAACATATCAGGATTTGCTATGAACAAGGTTGCTTTAGGTTTAATCATCGTCGCAGCGGTGGGATGTTCTGCATCCACGTTTGCGGCAACAAACGGTGAAGGACAAATAAACTTCACCGGTGAAATTATCGATTCTGCTTGTCAGGTCGTAAATGGATTAAGTAATCCATTAAATGTGCAGTTGGGTAAAGTGTCTAAAACGGTATTTACCGGTGCAGGCTCTACCAGCACCTTAACGCGGTTTGATATTAAGTTAACGAATTGCCCTGACACGGTCACCTCCGCTGCGATTAATTTCGGCGGTAAGCCGGATGCGAATAACAATTCAACGCTTGCCTTAACGCCAGATACCGATGCGGCGACGGGCGTGGCGATTCAGCTGGTGGATGCGTCAGAGCAGCCGGTCAGCCTGTATACGCCGTCGCAGCAGTATCAATTAACCTCCGGTACGGCGGTTAACGATCTGGAGTTCGGCGCGCGTTATATTCAAACCGGCGCGGCAATTACCGCAGGCCCCGCTAACTCTGTATCGACCTTCACCGTTATTTATAACTGATCTTATCAATCCGGAGAGAGTAATGCTTTTGCGAGCATTACTCTCTCCTCTATTAATTGAGAAATCTTTATGCGCCACGGTTATTTACTGAGCACGCTTTTACTGGTAGCCGCCACTGCACATGCAGGCGTCATTATTAATGGCACCCGGCTGGTCTATCAGGGAGATAAGAAGGAATCTTCTCTTGGTCTTTCAAATCCAGATGCGACGGATTATCTGGTGCAGTCCTGGGTCGATTCCGGCGGTAAAAACCAGGCCAAAGCCCCGTTCCTGATCACCCCGCCGCTTTTCCGTCTGGATGCGCAGGAAGATAACGTTCTGCGCGTGGTGCGTACGGGCGGAAATATACCGGAAGACAGGGAATCCCTGTACTGGTTGAACATTAAAGCGATCCCTTCCTCAAAGCACGTTGAGGGCGTGAATACGCTGCAAATTGCAATCAACACCCGCATCAAACTGCTGTATCGCCCGTCTGCGGTAAAAGGCCGACCGGAAGATGTGGCGGATAAACTTGAATGGCATCGCGAAGGCAACGACCTGGTGGTGAATAACCCCACGCCTTTCTATATGAATTTCCAGACCGTCACGCTGAACGGTCAGAAAGTCACGAAAGCGACCTGGGCCGTTCCGAAAACGGAAACGCATTTTGCCTTACCGGGTAATGTCGGGGGCGCGAACGTAACGTATTCCATTATTACTGATTACGGCAGCATCAGCCATACGTTCTCTAAATCCGTTCATTAATACTTCCCCGGTAATAAAATAATCATGTACAGCGATAAAAAGCCGTTCACCTGCCGAATTTCATCATTGCTGGCCATTCTTTGTGGCCTGGCAATGGCGATCTTTGCCCAGCAGGTAATGGCTGATGATTATTTTAACCCTGCCCTGCTGGATATTGATAATCCCCAGCAGGGAAAAACCGATCTGTCCGTATATGAAAAAGGCCCCGGCCAGGCACCGGGAAAATATGAGGTCGCGGTGTTTATCAATAATAATAAAATTGATACCCGCAACGTGACCTTTACGCTTGAGAAAGATCCGCAGGGCAACGGCACGCTGCAACCTTGTTTTAGCCTGGACGATTTAAAAAGCCTCGGTATCAAGACCAAAAAATTTCCGCAGCTGATGGCCAAAGGCCAGTGCGCCAATATACGCGTCATCCCTGCGGCATCCGCAACCTTTCGCGTTCGCAACCAGCAGCTGCTGCTGAGCATTCCTCAAACGGCGCTGGGCCAGGTGCCTCGCGGTTACATTGACCCGAAAGCGTTTGACGAAGGCATCACTGCCGGCCTGCTTAACTACAGCGCAAATGCCAGCCACAGCCGTGCACGCCAGCGCGGCGAGCAGGATAACAGCAGCCAGTACGTTAACCTGCGTCCGGGTTTGAACGTTGGCGCATGGCGCATTCGCAACTATTCCACCTGGAATCGCAGCACCACGGGTAAGGAGGAGGAACAGAAATTCACCTCCGTTTATACCTATGCGCAGCGCGATATTGTGGCGATGAAAAGCGACGTCACCGTCGGCCAGAGCTCATCGCCTGCCGATGTTTTTGACAGCGTGCCCTACACCGGCGTGGAGCTGAAATCCGACAACGACATGCTGCCGGACAGCGAGAAAGGCTATGCGCCCATTATTCGCGGCACTGCCCACAGCAACGCGCTGGTGGTGGTTCGCCAGAACGGCTACGTCATTTATCAAAACACGGTCGCGCCGGGCGCGTTCGAAATTAACGATCTTTACCCCACCGGAAGCAGCGGCGACCTCCAGGTGACCGTGAAAGAGACCGACGGCAGCGAAAGCCATTTCGTGGTGCCGTTTGCCTCCGTGCCGGTATTGCAACGTGAGAAAAACCTGCGCTACAGCGTGACCGCCGGACGCTATCGTTCTTATGACAAAGACGTGGAAAAGACTCCGTTTGCCCAGGGCAGCGCCATCTACGGTTTACCCTACGGTGTTACCGCCTACGGTGGCGTGCAGCAGAGCAGCCATTATCAGTCTCAGGCGGTCGGCGTCGGGAAAAACATGGGCGATTTAGGCGCCTTCTCCATTGACGTCACCCGCGCCAAAGCCCTGCTGAAAAAACAGCAGGCCAGCAAAGGCCAGTCGTGGCGCGTGCGCTACAGCAAAGATATCGTCCAGTCAGGCACTAACTTCTCGCTGGCCGGCTATCGCTATAACAGCAAAGGGTTTTACACCCTGGAAGACACCATGGAGTCCTATACCCGCGCTGACGACTGGTCTGCACCGCAGCAGCGCCGCGCCCGCACCGAAGCCACCGTTGACCAGACGCTGCCGGAAGGCTGGGGGTCCCTGACCCTGAGCCTGGTGAAAGAGACCTACTGGAGTCAGAGCCAGAACATGACCTCCGTGAGCGTCAGCTACAACAACAGCTGGCACGGCGTGAGCTACAGCCTCAGCTACAGCATGAACAAAAACACCCACGACAGTGACGAAGACGGCAATGAGGTGACGAACGATAACCAGTTCGCGCTGAGCGTCTCGGTTCCGCTGGATCGCTGGATGCATAACACCTGGGCCACCTACAACCTGAACAACACCAAAGAGGGCACCACGCAGAACATCGGTCTGAACGGTACGGCCCTGAAAGAGGACAACCTGAACTGGAATATTCAGGAAGGGCTGAGCAGTACCGGCAGCGGTAACTCCACCAGCCTCAACGCCGATTACAAAGCAACGTACGGCGAACTGAGCGGCGGCGTCAGCCAGGACAAATATCAGCAGAGCGTGAACGTCGGGCTACAGGGCGGCGTGGTGGCCCACGCCAACGGGATAACCCTGAGCCAGCCGCTCGGGGAGACCATCGCACTGGTGAAGGCCCCGGGCACGCACGGGACGCACATTACTAACCAGACCGGCGTTGAAACCGACTTCCGCGGCTACACCGTCGTGCCGTTCGTCACCGCGTACCGCCACAACACCATTGCGCTGGATACCGAAACGCTGCCGGATGACGCCGACGTCACCCACGCGGCGCAGATCGTCACCCCAACCCGCGGGGCCGTGGTGCGCGCCAGCTTTAACACCCGCGTGGGCAACCGCGTGCTGATGACGCTCACGCAAAACGGCAAACCGCTGCCGTTCGGCGCGACGGTCACCACGGAGGATAAGGACAGCGAATTTATCGTCGGTAATGACGGCCAGACCTATCTCTCAGGTCTGCCGCAGCAGGGGCATCTCGCCGTTTCCTGGGGACAGGACGCGAGCGAGCGCTGCATCGCTGACTATGCGCTAACGGATGAGAAAGAGAAAACCAGCATCATTAACGCTGCCGCGCAGTGTCACTGATCCACCGTTCAGGCTAACGATTATGCAAATGATTAAACAGTGCTTTTTCTTACTGGTTCTTGGGACCGCGGCGTTATTTATGCCGCACGCGAAGGCAATCTGTACGTCGTCCGATTTGCCCCGGCAGATTAACGTCGCCGCCATCTCCGTCTCCAGCACCCTGCCCGTGGGCGCCACTATCCCGGGTACGGAACAAACCGTTCACGTGGCGGGTAACTGCTATAACCTTTCTGACTTCGGGCTGCCGATTGTGGCGTGCTACTACGGCTCGGGTCTCGAAATACCGGGGCTCTCCGGCGTTTATGAGTCGGGCGTTGAGGGCGTTGGCGTGGCGCTGATGAATGATAAAGGTCAGCGAATTACCGGCGCGGGAGGTATTTACTGTAATTCCACCGCCACGCCGCTCGGGTTTGTCTCAACGGATTCCAGCGAGGCGTTCAATTTTAACGTGACGCTGGAACTGGTTAAAACGAGCGATACGGTGAAATCCGGTTCGCTTTCTCAGGCGCAGTCAAAGTTTGGCATCGGCGTATATCAACACGAAGGCATCAGCGATCCGAACACCATCTCTTATGCCGGGAACGTTGAACTTCAGAACGTGACCTGCTCCGTCCTGCCGAAAAACCTGACCGTAAACCTGGGCGATTTCCCGGTGAGCGATTTTGTCAGCGTCGGGATGCTGTCAAGTCCGGCGCAAAACTTTGACGTTACGGTGAACTGCAACAGCACCGTGCAGCCAGAGGTTAAGGTCACCAGCGCCAACGGCTATGAATCGGCGTTTGAAGGGGTGCTTAAGCTCACACAGCAAACTGGCGTAGCAACCGGCGTCGGGGTGAGAATGCTGTTTGATGACCATATCGCCACCTTTGATACCTATGTGAACACGCAAAGCGAGGCCATTGCCAACGAAACGCTGGTGATCCCGTTTGAGGTTCGTTACGAGCAGGTCAGCGATATCGTTACGCCAGGACCTGCCAACACCGTTGCCACCATTACCCTCGCCTATAAGTGACCGACATGAAAAAGCGTATTGCGATTCTGGCGCTGGGGCTGATCGCCCAGGCTCACGCCGACGATATCCAGATCCAGATGAACGGGAATATTTACGCCAACACCTGCATCATTGACAGCGCCAGCCGCAACCTGACGGTAGATTTAGGCCAGGCGGTGTCGGGCAGTTTTAAAGACGTGGGGGATACCGGCGAGTGGAAAGACTTTTCGCTCTCGGTATCGCACTGCCCGGCTACGCTTGCGCTTGCCACGGCCTATTTCTACGGCCAGGCCGACAGCGTGCACCCGACGAAATTCGCCAATATCGGCAGCGCAAAAGGGCTGGCGCTGGAGCTGGCCGACCGTCAGGACAAGATCCTGATTGCCCCGCAGGCCGCCTTTAACGCCGCCATTAACCCGAGTGACCACACGGCCACGTTCCCGCTGTCCGCACGCTACTACGCCACGTCCATGCCCGTCACCGCCGGCACGTTCAGCAGCGTGATTCAGGTGACCTTCACTTACCAGTAGGACCGCGCCCCTTAGCACGGATGCTATTCCTGCGCCCGGCGGCCAGTTTTGCCGGGCGTTTTTTTACCTCCGGCACTTCCGGCTGCTCAATCGGGAAGATCGGCAGCGCGTTCAGCAGCCGCTGACCATAGCTTTTGGTGAGCAGACGCTTGTCGTAGATCACCACTTCCCCCCAGCAGCCGTGACTACGGATTAATCGCCCCACCTGCTGGATCAGGTTAAACGAGGCGGCGGGCAGGCTTTGCACCTCAAACGGATAGCGGTTGAGGCTTTTCAGCCACTCGCCCTCGGTGATCACCACCGGGCTGTCGATGGGCGGGAAGGCGATTTTATGGATATGCACCTGCGTCAGGTAATCTCCCTTCAAATCCAGCCCTTCAGCAAACGACTGTAGCCCCACCAGCACGCTGCGCTCGCCGCTGTCGATGCGCTTGCGATGGGTTTCCACTAGCCGGTAACGGGGCTGGTCGCCCTGCACCAGCAGAAGCAGACGCAGGTCGGTGACGTGCTCAAGGAAGCGCTGCATCGCCCGTCCGCTGGCAAACAGCACCAGCATGCCGGGGTATTTTTTGCTCTCGACCTGCTCGCGGAAGTAGGCCGCCATCTCCGCAATATGCTGCTCTTCGTTGTCGATAAGCGGCTCGTACTGCATGCGTGGAATGACCAGCTTGCCCTGCTCGCAGTGGTTGAACGGCGAGTCCAGCGCCACAAAGCGGTCGCCCGCTTTCTCTTTCAGGCCGCTCATCTCCTGCAACCGTGAAAAACTGTTCAGGGAGCGCAGGGTCGCCGACGTCACCACGACGTGCGGCACGCTGCGCCAGATGAGCTTTTCCAGCTGATCGGCCACGCGGATGCCCACGCAGTGGAAGAACAGGTGGGCCTGCCCGTCCCGCACCTCGCGGGTGGCCCATTTGGTGACCGGTGCGCCCGATGCCTGCGCCATGGAGGCCAGCCGCCAGAGCTTGCTCTGGGCTTCAAACATGCCCAGCGCGCGGTTCATTTGCAGCAGAATGCGGTGCAGACGCACCACGTCATGGCTACCGGTTTTCTCGCTGAGATCGTTTAAGAACATCTCCGCCAGCCCGCGCAGCTTTTCGAGGTGCTTCGCCAGCTGCTGGCAAATGTCCATCACCTCTTCCGGCAGCTCACCCATCGCAAAGCGATGTTCCGCTTCCTGGGCGGCGGGAAGATAGAGGTTGAGGATGTTATTGAGCGAGGAGATAAGGCCGTACACCTCTTCGCAGTGCTCGCTCAGCCGCTCCGGGACCGCCAGCGGCGGCGTGGTTTTCGGGCGGAATTGCTCCATGCAGGTCGCCACCAGCTTGCAGAACAGATCCAGCTGAAGTCGAAACCACGGAGCGGTGATTTCCGCGCTCATCTCCAGCGCATCCCGCGCCACGTCGGGCAGATGGTGGCCTTCATCCAGCACCAGCAGCAGGTTTTTCGGCTCCGGCAGCACCGCCTCACTCTCCAGCGCGGCCATGACCAGCGCATGGTTGGCGACAACCACCTCCGCTTCCTGAATTTCACGTCGGGCGACGAAGAATGGGCACTCACGGTAGTAGTGACAGTTGCGGTTCAGGCAGCTGGCTTTATCGGTGCTGAGCCTGCGCCACAGGTCGTCGCCGATCGCCTGGCTGGTGTGATCCCGCAGGCCGTCCCACTTGTAGCCATCAAGATCGGCCTTCAGCTTTGCGCACTGCTCCTGCTCTGCCTTGTTATTGGGCGTCAGCTCGTCATCAAGAAACGCGAGCAGGTCCTGCTGCGAGGGCTCGCTGCTGGCCAGCGCCGCCAGATTGCGCGGGCAAACATACCGCCCGCGCCCAAAGGCGGCGGTGAAGCGAAGATCGGGGATGATTTTGCGCAGCAGCGGCAAATCTTTGCTGAAGATCTGATCCTGCAAGGCTACGTTCGCGGTGCTGACCACCAGCGTTTTGTCTTCTTCCCGCGCGATGGCGATGCCGGGAATGAGATACGACAGGGTTTTCCCGACGCCGGTCGGGGCTTCAATCGCCAGATGTCGCCCGTCGTCCCCGGCGAGCGTTTTAGCCACGTCGGCAATCATCTGCCGCTGCGGCGCTCGGGGGATAAAGTCGGGGATCTGCTGCTGTAGCGCCTTATACCAGGCGCCTATTTGCGCTTTCAGCGCGGCGGTTAAAGCCATTGGAAAACCTGAAATACTGTATAAACAGCCACTATTGTGGCACTTTCTCTTAGCCGCCGCAAAAAGAAAAGCCCGGCTTTACGACCGGGCTTCCAGATTACTGCGGGTTAGCAGGCTTGCGCGGACGGCGTCGGCGCTGCCCCTCGCCTGCCGGTTTACCTTCACCGCTGCGCCACGGGTTTTCACCGGCCGGCTTGCCGTCGTTATTACGACGCGGCGGCTTGCCCGCGGATTTTGGCGCGCCGCCTTCGGAACGACGCGGCTGCTGGCCACGACCGCCGCCGCCCTGACCGCGACCGCCGCCCTGACGACCGTTCTGAATCGGCTCGGCTTTGATGGACGGGTCAACTTCATATCCCGGGGTTTCGATGCGCGGGATCTCTTTCTTCAGCAGGCGTTCAATGTCACGCAGCAGTTTGTGTTCATCCACGCAAACCAGAGAGAGCGCTTCACCGGTGGCCGCCGCGCGACCGGTACGGCCGATACGGTGTACGTAGTCTTCCGGCACGTTTGGCAGCTCGTAGTTCACCACGTGCGGCAGCTCTTCAATGTCCAGACCGCGGGCGGCGATGTCGGTCGCCACCAGCACGCGAATATCGCCAGATTTAAAGTCCGCCAGCGCGCGGGTACGCGCGCCCTGGCTCTTGTTACCGTGGATCGCCGCGCTGCGGATGCCGTCTTTATTCAGCTGTTCCGCCAGGTGGTTGGCGCCGTGCTTGGTGCGGGTAAAGACCAGCACCTGCTGCCAGTTGCCCTGGCCGATCATCTGGGAGAGCAGTTCCCGCTTGCGCTTCTTATCAACGAAGTGCACGTGCTGCGTCACCTGCTCAGAGGCGGTGTTGCGGCGCGCCACTTCCACTTCCAGCGGGTTATGCAGCAGCTTTTCCGCCAGCGCCTTGATCTCGTCGGAGAAGGTCGCGGAGAACAGCAGGTTCTGGCGACGCGCCGGCAGCTTGGCCAGCACGCGGCGAATGTCGTGAATAAAGCCCATATCCAGCATGCGGTCGGCTTCGTCCAGCACCAGGATTTCAATGCTGTCGAGCTTCACGGCGTTCTGGTGCTCCAGATCCAGCAGACGACCCGGCGTTGCCACCAGCACGTCCACGCCGCCGCGCAGCTTCATCATCTGCGGGTTAATGCTCACCCCGCCGAATACCACCAGCGAGCGAATATTGAGGTAGCGGCTGTACTCACGCACGTTCTCACCAATCTGGGCCGCCAGCTCGCGGGTTGGGGTGAGGATCAGCGCGCGCACCGGACGACGGCCTTTGGCGTGCGGCTGGTTTTTTACCAGCAGCTCTAGCAGCGGCAGGGTAAAGCCCGCAGTCTTACCGGTACCGGTCTGCGCGCTGGCCATCAGGTCACGGCCCTGCAACACGGCCGGAATGGCCTGCTGCTGGATAGGGGTTGGCTCAACGTAGCCCTGCTCTGCGATGGCGCGCAGAATTTCCGGGTTCAGACCAAGGGAATCAAAAGACATAAAAACTCCGAACCGCCCCGACCATCACAGGTGTAGTTTTCAGGGAGATATAACGAATAAGAGGACAAAAACCACAATGTCGCGAAGGTGCGGAGTGTAGCAGCTTTTGTGACGTGGCGCATAAAATATCCCCGGTGATGGCTCGACGTTTGCGGAAATCAGGCATAATCTTAATCAATCGATTGATTAATTTTTAATGACGCTATGAATACAACCCCAACGACGACCAAAGGCGAACAGGCGAAAAGTCAGTTGATTGCCGCCGCGCTGGCACAGTTTGGCGAGTATGGTCTGCATGCCACCACGCGGGATATCGCCGCCCAGGCCGGGCAGAATATTGCGGCCATTACCTACTATTTTGGTTCAAAAGAGGATTTATATCTCGCCTGCGCCCAGTGGATCGCGGATTTTATCGACACCAGCTTTCGTCCGCACGTGGAAGAGGCCACCGCGTTATTCAGCCAGCCAGAGCCGGACCGGGCGGCCATCCGCCAGCTGATCCTTAACGCCTGCCACAATATGATCCGCCTGCTGACGCACGACGATACGCTGAACCTGAGCAAATTTATCTCCCGCGAGCAGCTCTCCCCCACTGCCGCCTACCAGCTGGTGCACGATCAGGTGATCGCCCCGATGCATAGCCATCTGACCCGGCTGATCGCCGCCTATACCGGACGGGATTCCGGCGATACCGACACCATTTTGCATACCCACGCCCTGCTGGGCGAAGTGCTCGCCTTCCGTCTGGGGCGCGAGACCATCCTGTTACGTACGGGCTGGACACAGTTCGATGAGGATAAAGCCGGGCAAATCAGCCAGGTCATTACCTGTCACGTTGATCTCATCCTGCAAGGCTTAACGCAAAGGAGCCAGAAGTCATGAAAAAACCTGTCGCCATCATACTGGTGGTTGTTGTTTTGCTTGCTGCGGGAATCGGCGGCTGGCTGTGGTATCAGAGCCAGCAGGATCGCGGCCTGACGCTGTACGGCAACGTGGATATCCGCACCGTGAATATGAGCTTCCGCGTTGGCGGGCGTCTCGCCTCGCTGAGCGTTGACGAGGGCGACGCCATCAAAGCCGGGCAGACGCTGGGAATGCTGGACAAAGCCCCGTTTGAGAACGCGCTGATGCAGGCAAAAGCAGGCGTCTCCGTCGCCCAGGCGCAGTACGACCTGATGCTGGCGGGCTATCGTGACGAAGAGATCTCCCAGGCGGCGGCTGCCGTTAAGCAGGCCAAAGCCGCCTATGACTACGCGCAGAACTTCTACAACCGCCAGCAGGGGTTGTGGAAAAGCCGCACCATTTCCGCCAACGACCTGGAAAACGCGCGTTCATCCCGTGACCAGGCGCAGGCGACGCTGAAATCGGCACAGGATAAGCTCAGCCAGTACCGCTCCGGTAACCGCGCGCAAGACATCGCCCAGGCGAAGGCCAGCCTCGAGCAGGCGCAGGCGCAGCTTGCCCAGGCAGAGCTGGATCTGCACGATACCACGCTCATCGCCCCGTCTGACGGCACGCTGATGACCCGCGCCGTGGAGCCGGGCAGCATGCTCAGCGCGGGCAGCACCGTGTTGACGCTGTCCTTAACCCGTCCGGTCTGGGTGCGGGCCTACATTGATGAACCGAATCTCGGCCAGATGCAGCCGGGCCGCGAGCTGCTGCTCTATACCGACGGTCGCCCGGACAAGCCGTATCACGGTAAAGTGGGCTTCGTCTCCCCTACCGCCGAATTCACGCCGAAGACCGTTGAAACGCCGGACCTGCGCACCGACCTGGTGTACCGCCTGCGCATCATCGTCACCGACGCGGACGATGCGCTGCGTCAGGGCATGCCTGTTACCGTGACCTTAAACGACGGGGAACGACATGAATGATGCGGTTATCCAGCTCAATAATCTGGTCAAACGCTTCCCGGGAATGGACAAACCGGCGGTCGCACCGCTGAACTGCACCATTCAGAAAGGCTATGTGACCGGGCTGGTGGGGCCGGACGGCGCGGGTAAAACCACGCTGATGCGGATGCTGGCGGGCTTACTGAAGCCGGACGAGGGATCGGCCCGCGTGCTTGGCCTCGATCCGATCAAAGACGACGCGGCGCTCCACGGCATACTCGGCTATATGCCGCAGAAGTTTGGCCTGTACGAAGATCTGACGGTAATGGAAAACCTCAATCTGTATGCCGATCTGCGCAGCGTCACCGGCGAAACCCGGCAGAAAACCTTTGCCCGACTGCTCGAATTTACCTCCCTCGGCCCGTTCACCGACCGGCTGGCGGGCAAGCTTTCCGGCGGGATGAAGCAGAAGCTGGGGCTGGCCTGTACGCTGGTGGGCGAGCCAAAAGTGCTGTTGCTGGATGAACCCGGCGTGGGCGTGGACCCGATTTCCCGCCGCGAGCTGTGGCAGATGGTGCACGAGCTGGCGGGTGACGGCATGCTGATCCTCTGGAGCACCTCTTACCTTGATGAAGCGGAGCAGTGCCGCGACGTGCTGCTGATGAACGAAGGCGAACTGCTCTATCAGGGCGAGCCCACCGAGCTGACGCACACCATGGCCGGGCGCAGTTTTCTGCTGCATAGTCCGCAGGAGTCCAACCGCACGCTGCTGCAACGGGTGCTGAAGCTGCCGCAGATCAGCGACGGCATGATTCAGGGCCGCTCGGTGCGCGTGATCCTCAGCAAAGAGGCGACCGCCGAGAGTATCCGCCAGGCGCAGGGGATGCCTGAGATTGAGATGCAGGAAACCGCCCCGCGCTTTGAAGATGCGTTTATCGACCTTCTGGGCGGGGCGGGAACCTCAGAATCACCGCTTGGCGCCATTCTGCACACGGTGGAAGGCACACCGGGCGAAACGGTCATCGAGGCGAAATCGCTGACCAAAAAATTCGGCGATTTCGCCGCCACCGATAACGTCAATTTTGCCGTGAAGCGCGGCGAGATTTTCGGCCTGCTCGGGCCGAACGGGGCGGGAAAATCCACCACCTTTAAAATGATGTGCGGCCTGCTGGTGCCGACGTCCGGCAAGGCGCTGGTGCTGGACATGGATCTTAAAGTCAGCTCCGGCAAGGCGCGCCAGCATCTGGGCTATATGGCGCAGAAGTTTTCGCTCTACGGCAACCTGACGGTTGAGCAGAACCTGCGATTTTTCTCCGGCGTCTACGGCCTGCGGGGGCGGGCGCAGAACGAGAAAATCGACCGCATGTGCGAGGCCTTCGGTCTGACCGATATCGCGTCACACGCTACCGACGCGCTGCCGCTTGGCTTCAAGCAGCGGCTGGCGCTGGCCTGCTCACTGATGCACGAGCCGGATATCCTGTTTCTTGATGAACCCACGTCAGGCGTGGACCCCCTCACCCGCCGCGAATTCTGGCTGCATATCAACAGCATGGTGGAAAAAGGCGTGACCGTGATGGTCACCA
This sequence comes from Enterobacter quasihormaechei, assembly GCF_004331385.1. Classification (GTDB taxonomy): domain Bacteria; phylum Pseudomonadota; class Gammaproteobacteria; order Enterobacterales; family Enterobacteriaceae; genus Enterobacter; species Enterobacter quasihormaechei. The sequence continues at coordinate 469,329 of NZ_SJON01000001.1, read as the reverse complement.
CCCACTTTATGGATGAGGCGGAATACTGCGACCGCATCGGGCTGGTCTATCGCGGCAAGCTGATTGCTCACGGCACGCCGGACGACCTGAAAGCACAGGCCGCCGACGACGCACAGCCAGACCCGACCATGGAGCAGGCGTTTATCACCCTCATCCACGACTGGGATAAGGAGAATGCTCATGCGCAGTAACGCCCTTTCCTGGCGCCGGGTGCGCGCCCTGTGCATTAAAGAGACGCGGCAGATCGTGCGCGATCCCAGCAGCTGGCTGATTGCGGTGGTGATCCCCCTGCTGCTGCTGTTTATCTTTGGCTACGGGATTAACCTCGACTCCAGCAAGCTGCGGGTCGGTATTTTGCTGGAGCAGCAGAGCGAAGAGGCGCTGGACTTCACACACGCCATGACCGGCTCGCCCTACATCGACGCTACCATCAGCGACAGCCGGCAGGAACTGATCCAGAAAATGCAGGCCGGGAAAATTCGCGGCCTGATCGTCATCCCGGTGGATTTTGCCGCCAACATGGCGCGCCCGGGCGCCGATGCGCCGATCCAGGTAATTACCGACGGCAGCGAGCCGAACACCGCCAACTTCGTGCAGGGCTATGCGGAGGGGATCTGGCAGCTGTGGCAGATGCAGCGCGCCGAAGACCGGGGGGAGACGTTTGAACCGCTGATTGACGTGCAGACGCGCTACTGGTTTAACCCCGCCGCCATCAGCCAGCACTTTATTATACCGGGGGCGGTGACCATCATCATGACGGTGATTGGCGCGATCCTCACCTCGTTGGTCATCGCCCGCGAGTGGGAGCGCGGCACCATGGAGGCGCTACTTTCAACCGAAGTGACGCGCGTCGAGCTTTTGCTCTGTAAGCTCATCCCCTACTACTTCCTCGGCATGCTGGCGATGCTGCTGTGCATGCTGGTCGCCGTCTTTATCCTCGGCGTGCCGTACCGCGGCTCGCTGGTGCTGCTGTTCTTTATTACCAGCCTGTTTTTACTCAGCACGCTGGGAATGGGACTGTTAATTTCCACCATCACCCGCAACCAGTTTAACGCCGCGCAGGTGGCGCTGAACGCGGCTTTTCTGCCGTCGATTATGCTCTCCGGGTTTATCTTCCAGATAGACAGCATGCCGGCGGTGATCCGCGCCGTGACCTACATCATTCCGGCGCGCTACTTTGTCAGCACCCTGCAAAGCCTGTTTCTGGCGGGGAATATCCCGGTGGTACTGATTATCAACACCCTGTTTTTGCTGGCGTCGGCGGTGATGTTTATCGGCCTGACGTGGATGAAAACGAAAAGAAGATTAGATTAGCCATCGGATTTTGTAGGTCGGGTAAGCGCAAGCGCCACCCGACAGGAGGACGACGCGATGTTTCACCGTTTATGGACATTGATCCGCAAAGAGCTGCAATCGCTGCTGCGTGAGCCGCAGACCCGCGCCATTCTGGTGCTGCCGGTGCTGCTTCAGGTTGTACTGTTTCCGTTTGCCGCCACGCTGGAGGTCACCAACGCCACCATCGCGATTTACAACGAAGACAACGGCAAGCATTCCGTCGAGCTGACCCAGCGTTTCGCCCGCGCTAAGGCCTTTACCCATGTCCTGTTGCTGAAAAGCCCGCAGGCGATCCAGCCCACCATCGACACGCAGAAAGCGTTACTGCTGGTGCGCTTCCCGGCGGATTTCTCTCGTAACCTGGACACCTTCCAGACCGCGCCGATGCAGCTTATCCTCGACGGGCGTAACTCCAACAGCGCCCAGATTGCGGCGAACTACCTGCAACAGGTGGTGAAGGATTATCAGCAGGAGCTGATGACGGGCAAACCGAAGCCCAACAACAGCGAGCTGGTGGTGCGCAACTGGTATAACCCGAATCTGGACTACAAGTGGTTTGTGGTCCCGTCGCTTATCGCCATGATCACCACCATTGGCGTGATGATCGTCACCTCGCTGTCCGTGGCGCGCGAACGTGAACAGGGTACGCTGGATCAGCTGCTGGTCTCTCCGCTCGCCACCTGGCAAATATTTGTCGGCAAGGCGGTGCCGGCGCTGATCGTCGCCACCTTCCAGGCCACCATCGTGCTGGGCGTCGGGATTTGGGCCTACCAGATCCCGTTTGCCGGATCGCTGGCGCTGTTTTACTTCACGATGGTGATTTACGGCCTGTCGCTGGTCGGGTTTGGGCTGCTGATTTCCGCGCTCTGCTCAACCCAGCAGCAGGCGTTTATCGGGGTGTTTGTCTTTATGATGCCGGCGATTTTGCTCTCAGGGTACGTTTCGCCTGTTGAGAACATGCCGGTGTGGTTACAGGATTTGACGTGGGTAAACCCGATTCGTCACTTCACGGATATCACCAAGCAAATCTATCTGAAGGATGCGAGTCTGGATATTGTGTGGGGAAGTTTGTGGCCGCTACTGGTCATCGCGGCCACAACGGGCTCAGTGGCCTATGCGATGTTTAGACGAAACATCGCGTAGCTTTTTCTCTTTGGTGAGCAACGACACCACTGCCGGCCCTGCGAGGATAGCCAGACCCGCCAGGGCCAGCAGCAGGTTATTTTGCAGCACGCGTGACAGCAGCCACAGGACGATCATTGCCGCACCAAAATACCAGGTCGTGGTGAGCTCTTCGAGCACATCACCCACTTCACGCCAGCGCGCGTCGTGGTGACGCTGTAAAAACAGCATCGACAGCACGGTCACGCCGTAAAGCACACATAGCCCTAAGCCCACACGCACCAGCGTGCCGCTCATCCAGCCCATTACAAGTACGGCCACGACCAGTAAATGCAACATTATCTGCCAGCAACTCAAACCGGTTGCGACACGAACGCGTTGTTGCCACTTCATGGCTTCTCTCCTGAAGGATTTTTCTCTGCTAGTTCAGACTACCGCACTTTACGGAAAATTCCGTAACGCCGCATCTTTTTGTGACGCCTACTACACTTTATTTTCATCGGGATAGTCACCCAGGAAGGTGTTTATGAGCAAAAAAACGCAGCATTTCTCACTCAAGGTGCTGACGATTAACATTCATAAGGGCTTCACAGCATTTAACCGCCGCTTCATTTTACCGGAGCTGCGCGACGCGGTACGCACCGTCAGCGCCGATATTGTCTGCCTTCAGGAGGTCATGGGCGCGCACGAGGTGCACCCGATGCATTTCGAAAACTGGCCCGACACGCCACACTACGAATTTCTGGCGGACACGATGTGGAGCGATTACGCCTACGGGCGCAATGCGGTCTACCCGGAGGGGCATCACGGTAACGCGGTGTTGTCGCGCTATCCGATTGAACATTATGAAAATCGCGACGTGTCGGTCGGCGAGAGCGAAAAGCGTGGGTTGCTTTACTGCCGCATCGCGCCGCCGGATCTCGATTTTCCTGTTCACGTGGGCTGCGTTCACCTCGGCCTGCGTGAAGCCCACCGTCAGGCCCAGCTTCAGATGCTGGCCGAATGGACGAATGCGCTGCCCGAGGGCGAACCCGTGGTGGTAGCCGGTGATTTTAACGACTGGCGTCAGCGCGCCAACCATCCGCTGAAGGTCAATGCGGGGCTGGAGGAGATTTTTACCCGCGCCCGCGGTCGTCCCGCGCGGACGTTTCCGGTGCGCTTCCCCCTGCTGCGCCTTGACCGCATCTACGTAAAGAATGCCCACGCCAGTAGCCCGACGGCGCTGGCCTTGCTCAACTGGCGACATCTCTCCGACCATGCCCCACTCAGCGCGGAGATCCACTTATGAAATGCACATGGCAGGAAGGTAACCGTATTACGCTGCTGGAAAATGGCGATAATTTTTATCCGGCGGTCTTTGAGGCGATAAGCCACGCACAGCAGAAAGTATTCCTGGAAACGTTCATCTGGTTTGAAGACGACGTGGGCAGGCAGTTGCACAGCGCGCTGCTGCATGCCGCCCGTCGCGGTATAAAAATTGAGGTTCTGCTCGACGGGTATGGTTCGCCGGATCTGAGCGATGAATTTGTTAACGAACTCACCGCCGCAGGGGTGGTGTTCCGCTATTACGATCCCGGCCCGCGTCTGTTCGGCATGCGCACCAACCTGTTCCGCCGAATGCACCGCAAAATTGTGGTGGTGGACGAAACGGTGGCCTTCGTGGGCGGCATCAACTACTCCGCCGAGCATATGTCGGATTACGGTCCTGAGGCCAAACAGGATTATGCAATCCGCATTGAGGGACCGGTGGTACAGGACATCCAGCTGTTCGTGCTGGAAAACTTACCCGGCAAAGAGGCCGCTCGCCGCTGGTGGCGACGCCGTCATCGCCCGGAAGAGAACCGCAAGCCCGGCGAGGCGCAGGCGCTGTTTGTCTGGCGGGACAACGAGGAGCATCGGGACGATATCGAGCGTCATTACCTGAAGATGCTGGCGAACGCCAAACGCGAGGTGATTATCGCCAACGCCTATTTCTTCCCCGGCTACCGGATTTTACACGCCATGCGCAACGCGGCCCGACGCGGCGTGAGCGTGAAGCTCATCGTCCAGGGCGAGCCCGATATGCCGATTGTGAAGGTGGGCGCGCGTCTGCTCTATCGCTATCTGGTTAAAAGCGGCGTACAGATCTATGAATATCGCCGCCGCCCGCTGCACGGCAAAGTGGCGGTGATGGATGACCACTGGGCGACCGTCGGCTCCAGTAACCTCGATCCGCTGAGCTTATCGCTCAACCTGGAAGCGAACCTGATTATCCACGATCGTCAGTTTAATCAGACCCTGCGCGATAACCTTCAGGGGCTGATCAATAAAGACTGCGTGCGGGTGGATGAATCCATGGTGCCGAAACGCAGCTGGTGGAACGTGGGCATCGGCGTGGTGGTGTTCCACTTCCTGCGCCACTTCCCGGCCATGGTGGGCTGGCTACCGGCGCATACGCCGAAACTGGCGCTGGTGGATCCGCCCGTGCAACCCGAAATGGAAACCCAGGACCGCGTAGAGGCGGAAGATGGAGGGAAAACCTGATGTCGAAATCTCATCCTCGCTGGCGGCTGGCGAAAAAAATCCTGACGTGGCTGTTCTTCATCGCCGTCGCGGTACTGCTGGTCGTGTACGCGCAAAAGGTAGACTGGGAAGAGGTGTGGAAAGTTATCCGCAACTACAACCGGACGGTGCTGCTGGGCGCCATTGGGCTGGTGATAGTAAGTTACCTGATGTACGGCTGCTATGACCTGTTAGGGCGTGCCTACTGCGGGCACAAGCTGGCAAAGCGGCAGGTGATGCTGGTGTCGTTTATCTGCTACGCCTTTAACCTGACGCTGAGCACCTGGGTGGGCGGGATTGGCATGCGCTATCGCCTGTACTCCCGCCTCGGATTGCCGGGCGGCACCATCACGCGCATTTTCTCGCTGAGTATTACCACCAACTGGCTGGGGTATATCCTGCTGGGCGGGGTGATTTTCACCATTGGCGTGGTACAGCTGCCTGCGCACTGGTACATCGATGAAGCGACGCTGCGCATTCTTGGCATCGTGCTGCTGTTGATTATCGCGGCCTACGTGTGGGCCTGCGCCTTTGCCAAACGTCGCCATATGACCATTAAAGGGCAGAAGCTGGTGCTGCCTTCATGGAAGTTTGCCGTCCTGCAAATGGTAGTATCCAGCGCCAACTGGATGGCGATGGGGGCCATTATCTGGCTGCTGATTGGGGAAGATGTGAATTACTTCTTCGTGCTGGGCGTGCTGCTGGTAAGCAGTATTGCTGGCGTGATTGTGCACATTCCGGCGGGGATTGGCGTACTGGAAGCGGTGTTTATCGCGCTGCTTGCGGGTGAGCATGTCTCTCAGGGAACGATTATCGCCGCCCTGCTCGCGTACCGCATGATCTACTATTTCCTGCCGCTGGCGCTGGCAACGGTCTGTTATCTGGTGCTGGAGAGTCGGGCGAAGAAGTTGCGCGCGAAGAATGAGAGGATGTTAGCGAAGTGAATAAGTCGGGTGGCGGCTTCGCCTTACCCGACCTAGGGTTCGCCTTTCGTAGGCCGGGTAAGGCGAAGCCGCCACCCGGCATAACAATCCTAGCGACGGTTGCCGAAAATACGCAGCAGCATCAGGAACAGGTTGATGAAGTCCAGATAAAGCGTCAGCGCGCCCAGAATGGCGTGTTTGCGCAGGTTTGAACTGTCGCGAACATCAATTTGTTCACCAATGTTTTTCAGCTTCTGGGTGTCGTAGGCGGTTAAGCCAACGAAGATCACCACCCCGATATAGGTCACCGCCCACATCAGCGCTTCACTCTTCAGCCACAGGTTTACCAGCGACGCCAGCACAATCCCGATCAGCCCCATGAACAGCATGCTGCCGAAACCGCTCAGGTCGCGTTTCGTGGTGTAGCCGTACAGGCTCATCACGCCAAACATCCCGCCGGTTACCACAAACGTGCTGGCAATGGAGGAGTAGGTGTAGACAATGAAAATACTGGAGAGCGTCAGCCCGGTCAGCGCTGAATAGAGCATAAACAGCGTAGTCGCCATGCCCGCGCTGAGCTTGTGTACCAGCCCGGAGAGAACGAACACCAGCGCCAGCTGCGCAATGATCAGCCCAAAGAAGGTGATTTTGCTGGAGAAGACGAACATCATCAGTTCAGGCGTGTTTGCCGCATACCACGCGATAAACGCGGTAAGCAGCAAGCCGACCGTCATCCAGCCATACACCTGAGCCATGTAGGTTTGCAGCCCGCTACGGGTCTGCTGTACTATCGAATCGGAACGCGGAAATCGGTCCATGATTCACTCCTGATTAAGTAAACACACACGTTAAGACTAACACATCCTCATAAACCTGTTACCAGCGGCTGGCAGCCTGTTTGTCGCTGTCCCGCGATTCCACCCAGCGCTCGCCTTCCGGCGTCGCTTCACGCTTCCAGAACGGCGCTTTGGTTTTGAGGTAATCCATGATGAACTCCCCCGCCGCAAAGGCGCTTGTGCGGTGTGCGCTGGTGACGCCGACAAACACAATCTCTTCACCGGGCCACATTTCGCCGATGCGATGGATAACCGTCACGCGCCCCAGCGGCCAGCGGCCTCGCGCCTCTTCGACAATGGCCGCCAGCGATTTTTCGGTCATCCCCGGATAGTGCTCCAGCGTCAGCGCTTTTACGCTGTCGCCGAGGTTGTGATTACGCACTTTCCCGGTGAAGGTCACGACCGCGCCGTCTTCATCGCGCTCTGCCAGCCAGCTGTATTCGGTACCGACGCTAAAGCGTTCAGGGCCGACCAGAATTCGGGTGTCCGTCATCTTAACCCCCAGTGACCGGCGGGAAGAACGCCACTTCATCGCCGTCAGCCAGCGGGTGCGTAAATTCAACCAGCGTCTGATTCACGGCGGCCAGCAACTTGCCTTCATCCAGCGCCAGCGCCCAGCGGTCGCCCTGCGCCGCCAGGTGCGCACGCAGGGCGGCGACGTCTGCAAAAGCGCCGTCCAGCGTCAGGCTGTCGGTATTGACCAGCTCACGGACCTGGGCAAAAAAAAGCACCTTAATCATGGTTTTCCACCTTAAAATCACCGGATTTGCCGCCGCTTTTTGCCAGCAGACGCACCGGGCCAATCACCATATCTTTCTGTACCGCTTTACACATGTCGTAGATGGTCAGCGCCGCCACGGAGGCAGCCGTCAACGCCTCCATCTCTACGCCGGTTTTCCCGGTTAAGCGGCACAGAGATTCGATGCGCACGCGGTGATGCTCCGGCTGCGCCTGCAAATTCACTTCCACCTTGCTGAGCATCAGCGGATGACAGAGCGGGATGAGGTCCCAGGTACGCTTCGCGGCCTGAATACCGGCGATGCGGGCGGTCGCAAACACATCACCCTTGTGATGGCTGCCGTCGATAATCATCGCCAGCGTCTCCGGCAGCATGGTGACGAATGCTTCAGCACGCGCCTCGCGCACCGTTTCGGCCTTGGCGGAGACATCCACCATATGCGCTTCGCCAGCGGCGTTAATGTGGGTCAGTTGTGACATAGCTTATTTCTTTAAATGAGGATGGAAATTACACGGACGGGTGCGGGCATCCAGCTGCGGGGCAATAATATTTTCCCACGCGGTGCGGCAGGCTTTGGTCGAGCCCGGCATGGCGAAAATCAGCGTATTGTTCGCCATCCCCGCTACAGCACGGGACTGGAGCGTAGAGGTGCCAATCTCTTCAAACGAGAGCATGCGGAACACTTCGCCGAAGCCTTCCACTTCGCGATCGAACAGCGGAAGCAGCGCTTCTGGCGCCTGGTCGCCTGCGGTAAAGCCGGTGCCGCCGGTGATCAGCACCACCTGGACGTCGTCACTCGCAATCCACTGCGAAACCTGCGCGCGAATGGCGTAACGGTTCTCTTTGACGATCGCTTTATCAACAATCTGGTGTCCGGCTTCGTGTGCCGCCTCGCGCAGCCAGTGGCCGGAGGTATCATCCTCTTCACCACGACGATCGGAAACGGTAAGAATAGCAATGCGTGTCGGGATAAATTCCGCGCTTACCTGACTCATCTTCTGGTTCCTTCTAAAGCCTGATTACCCGCCGATATAGGACAGGTTCTGAGTAATGCCGGTGTTGCCCTGATGCAGGAAATGGGTCTGCTTTTTGTGCGTCAGCGCCTCGGAAATGCGTGCTTCAAGTGCGCCCTGTTGGGCATCGTCTTCCAGCAAATCGCGCAGTTCTACGCCACCATCCCCGAACAGGCAGAGGTGCAGCTTGCCAACGGAGGAGACGCGCAGGCGGTTGCAGCTGGCACAGAAGTCTTTCTCATAGGGCATGATCAGGCCGATTTCGCCTTCGTAGTCCGGGTGACAAAAGACCTGCGCCGGGCCGTCGCTGCGCTGGCGGATCTGGTGGATCCAGCCGCGTTTCAGCAGCTCGTCGCGCAGCACCATGCCGGAGATGTGATGCCGACGGAACAGATCGCTGCCCTCACCGGTCTCCATCAGCTCAATAAAACGCAGTTGAATGCGGCGCGGTTTGATCCACGCCAGGAAGGTGTCCAGCTGATGATGGTTCACATCACGCATCAACACGGTATTGACTTTGACCTTATCGAAACCGGCGGTGAACGCGGCATCGATGCCGTCCATAACCTGGCGGAACTTGTCCTGGCCGGTAATCGCGTGGAACTGACGGGCGTCAAGGCTATCAACGCTGACGTTAATCGCCGTTAGACCTGCATCGCGCCAGTTCGCTACGTCACGCGCCATGCGGTAACCGTTGGTGGTCACCGCAATCTGGCGGATACGTTCGTTTTCACGCACGGCGGCGATGATGTCTGGGAAATCACGACGCAGGGAAGGCTCTCCCCCGGTCAGACGCACTTTTTCCGTACCGAGTTCCGAGAACGCACGCGTGACGCGGCGTACTTCATCCACGGAGAGAAAGCCGTTGTTGGTGACGCTGCCGGGCTTGTAGCCATCGGGCAGGCAGTAGGTGCAACGGAAGTTGCACACGTCGGTAATCGACAAACGTAAGTAGAAAAACTTACGCGCGAAAGCATCAGTAAGTTGTGAAGCCATGTACACCTTTCCAGATCGGGAGGCACAGTCATTTCTTTCTGTACCCTGGTGGCAAATCCGCCACGGCCAAGGCGCCATATCTCTCGACACAGGCGCCAGGGCTAGAGTGTATGTTTTCAGTTTTGAAAACGTGGTTATGGCGATAGTAGCGTGGAAATCGCCACTTCGCCATTGTCGCTTTTCGCTATATAATCTTATACATAGCGATATTATCGTGCATTTTCCCTACAGAATACGCAAAAAGCGCGCTTTCGCATTGATATACGTCATTATGGATTGTGAGAGGCATCGTCTTTTAGGAGTAGTTGCGTTACTGTGACGCAAGCTAAACAGGATAAGGAATGGGTATGCGCAATCGCACTTTTGCGGATCTGGACCGCGTGGTGGCTCTTGGCGGGGGTCACGGTCTGGGACGGGTCATGTCGTCGTTATCGTCACTGGGCTCACGCCTGACGGGCATTGTGACAACAACGGATAACGGCGGCTCAACCGGGCGGATTCGACGTGCTGAAGGCGGGATCGCCTGGGGTGACATGCGCAACTGCCTTAACCAGCTCATTACGGAGCCCAGCGTGGCTTCAGCGATGTTTGAGTACCGTTTTGGCGGTAATGGCGAACTTTCAGGCCATAACCTTGGAAATCTGATGTTAAAGGCGCTGGATCACCTGAGCGTGCGCCCTCTGGAAGCGATTAATTTAATTCGGAACCTGCTTAAGGTGGATGCGTTTCTGATCCCGATGTCCGAACAGCCGGTGGATTTGATGGCGATCGATGCCGACGATCACGAAGTGTATGGTGAAGTGAATATCGACCAGCTTCTCCTGCCGCCAAAAGAGCTGATGACCTACCCCAGCGTACCCGCGACGCGGGAAGCGGTTGAAGCGATTGGCGAGGCCGATCTGATCCTGATTGGGCCGGGGAGTTTTTACACCAGCCTGATGCCGCTCCTGCTGGTCAAAGAGCTGGCGCAGGCGCTGCGCAGAACGCCTGCACCCATGGTCTATATCGGTAATTTAGGCCGCGAACTTAGCCCGGCGGCGGCGAGCCTGTCGCTGGCGGACAAGCTGAACCTGATGGAACAGTACGTCGGTAAGAAAATTATCGACGGCGTGGTGGTTGGGCCGAAAGTGGATGTGTCAGGGATTGGCGATCGCGTGGTGGTGCAGGAGCCGCTGGAAGCCAGCGATATTAAATATCGTCACGACCGCCACCTGCTGCGCGAGGCGCTGGAGAAAGCGATTCAGGAATTGGGTTAACAAAAACCCCGGTGGCGCTGCGCTTACCGGGGCTACAAAAGACGCTAAACCTGTAGGCCCGGTAAGCGCAGCGCCACCGGGCAAAAAACTCACGATGCCGCAATAAACAGATCCCGCAGCTGATGCAGCTGATCGCGGATTTGCGCAGCCTCTTCGAACTCCAGGTTCTGCGCGTGCTGCATCATCTGCCCTTCCAGCTCGTGGATCTTCTGCTGCAACGCTTTCGGCGTCAGCGCAACGGTATCCTCTTCCACCACTGAACGGGCCTTGCCGCGGCCTTTCGCTTTGGTCTTCGCTATGTTCTGACCCAGCGCCAGGATATCCACCACCTTCTTGTTCAGCCCTTGCGGCGTGATGCCGTGCTCTTCGTTGTAGCGCTGCTGTTTCTCGCGACGGCGCTCCGTTTCGCCAATGGCTTTGGCCATCGACGGGGTAATTTTATCCCCGTACAGAATCGCCTTCCCGTTGACGTTGCGCGCGGCGCGGCCAATGGTCTGGATCAGCGAGCGCTCAGAACGCAGGAAGCCCTCTTTGTCGGCGTCCAGAATCGCCACCAGCGACACTTCCGGCATATCCAGACCTTCTCGCAGAAGGTTGATACCCACCAGCACGTCGAACTCGCCCAGGCGCAGGTCGCGGATGATCTCCATACGCTCCACGGTATCGATATCCGAGTGCAGATACCGCACCTTCTCGCCGTGTTCTTCCAGATACTCCGTCAAATCTTCCGCCATACGTTTGGTGAGCGTGGTCACCAGCACGCGCTCGTTGATGGCGGAACGGGCACGGATTTCCGAGAGCAGATCGTCCACCTGCGTCGCCACGGGCCGCACCTCGATAATCGGATCCAGCAGCCCGGTCGGACGCACCACCTGGTCCACCACGTCATCACCGGATTTTTCCAGTTCGTAGTTGCCCGGCGTTGCCGATACGTAGATGGTCTGCGGGGCGAGCGCCTCAAATTCTTCAAACTTCATCGGACGGTTGTCCAGCGCCGACGGCAGACGGAAGCCGTACTCCACGAGCGTCTCTTTACGCGCCCGGTCACCGCGATACATCCCGCCGATCTGCGGGATCGTAACGTGAGATTCGTCGATCACCAGCAGGCCGTCCGCCGGAAGGTAGTCAAACAGCGTCGGCGGCGCTTCGCCTGGCCCGCGCCCGGAGAGGTAGCGCGAGTAGTTTTCAATGCCGGAGCAGTAGCCCAGCTCGTTCATCATCTCCAGATCGAACTGGGTACGCTGGCTCAGGCGCTGCTCTTCCAGCAGCTTATTGTTCGCCAGCAGCACCTTGCGGCGGTCCGCCAGCTCGCCTTTGATCTCTTCCATCGCCTGCACGATACGCTCGCGTGGCGTCACGTAGTGCGTTTTGGGGTAGATGGTGAAGCGCTGGATCACCGACTCGACGTGGCCGGTCAGCGGATCGAACAGCGACAGGCGTTCAACCTCTTCGTCGAACAGTTCAACGCGCAGCGCCATGTCGTCCGATTCCGCCGGGAAGATATCAATCACCTCACCGCGCACGCGGAAGGTCCCGCGCTGGAACGCCTGATCGTTACGGGTGTACTGCAACTCCGCCAGACGGCGCAAAATCGCCCGCTGATCGATAATCATCCCCTGCGTCAGGTGCAGCATCATCTTGAGATAGAGATCCGGATCGCCCAGGCCGTAGATCGCCGACACCGAGGCCACCACCACCACATCGCGACGCTCAAGCAGCGCCTTGGTCGCAGACAAACGCATCTGCTCGATATGTTCGTTCACCGAGGCATCTTTCTCGATAAACGTGTCAGAGCTGGGAACGTAGGCTTCCGGCTGGTAGTAGTCGTAGTAAGAGACGAAATATTCCACCGCGTTCTCGGGGAAGAACTCTTTCATCTCACCATACAGCTGCGCCGCCAGCGTTTTGTTCGGCGCGAGGACCATCGTCGGACGCTGGAGATCGGCAATGACGTTGGCAATGGTGAAGGTTTTACCCGAACCGGTTACCCCCAGCAGGGTCTGGTGCGCCAGCCCGTCTTCCAGCCCCTCTTCCAGGCGACGAATGGCCTCGGGCTGATCCCCGGAAGGACGGAAAGCAGAATTCAGTTTGAACGGTTTACTCATTGGCGACGACCTGATGACAGAATAAGCGGCAGGTGAGTAATTTTACTCGTTGTGGCCAGGATTGCCAGTAAAAAACACTGGATGAAAAACCAGTAGCGTGTCAGGATATTTAGCGTAGCACGGAGAGGATTAGTGCGTTCGCGAGCCAAATTTCGACTGTGACCCTATAAAACACCAGCCTCAGGGGGTTATCCCCAGAACTATTACTTTTTTAACATTTGTCAAGGGCGGTTATGAAAGTTTTATGGCAACAGGTCTCGCCGGGGTTGAGGGAATTGCTTTTATCTAATTCGTTAAAAAATATAGACTATTTCCTGAAGCCGCGTTTCGCATCAATTTGGGCGTAACCCGCGTATTCTCTCGCTTATCGCGTGTTTTCTAACTCTAATGCACAAGGTTATCCACAGGAATAGTGGATAACTGCCTCCAGCCCGTACAGCATGCACTCCCGCAAATTCCCGGTTTTTCCCACGAAGCGGCAATAAAATATTTTTATCACTCTTTTTTTCCTGGAAAACATTCATTTTTTCATAAGCGCCTGGCGAGATCTTAATCACATTTCCGTCATTTTCACTGCACCACAACCCGACATGCACGGCACCGGAAGCGTGCATTTCGAACAAACGTTGCGCTTTTAGCAGTGAGTTATTCCTAAAAACTGCCTTTTTTTAATCATTATGAAGTTCCTGGCAGGCGTTTTGCAGATATCAATCTGAGCATCACCCCACACATTTTTAAGGAGAGAAAGATGTTGAGTCTGCGTGCTGTAAATCAGTTTTACGGAAGCCAACATACGCTATGGAACGTGAATATCGATTTCCCGCAAGGCATCTGTACAGGCATCGTTGGCCTGCCTGGTATGGGTAAGTCCACGCTCATGAACTGCATTACCGGGAAAGTGCCCGTCGAGAGCGGCACCATCATCTGGCACGAGGCCGGTGCACCGCCGCGAAATTTGCTCAGTCCTGCCTCAGAATGTCCGGCGACGCCAACGATAGGCTACGTCCCGCAGGACCGGCGGATATTTTCCCAACTGACCGTCGATGAAAATTTGCATATCGCCATGCGGGCGACGGGGAAACCCGATCCGGCATTAAAAAATGAGGTATACGCCCTGTTTCCGGAGCTTTATACGCTGCGACAGATCCGGGCCTCTACGCTGTCCCCTGACGACCAGTATCAGCTCGCCCTCGCCAGCGCGCTGGTTAATCGCCCGCGCGTGCTGATCCTGGACGAGCCTATGCATGGCGCAGGACAACGTTTTGCCCGCAGGCTCGGGCAACTGCTGGTGCGGCTAAATCGGGAGCTGGGCATGACGGTGCTGTTAGCGGAGCAACAGCTGTCGTTCATCCGCCGGGTCGCGGATCGTTTCTGCATGCTTTATCGCGGGCGTAACGTGGCGCAGGGCCACGTTAACGAGCTGGATGACGATCTTATTGCCCACTGGATGGCGCGGGACATAAGGCGCTGAGGTCAAGATAGCGTCCGGTTTCCGCCTGCTCTGCGCCGTCGGCAAGCCACGGGATCTCCCCGAGGAACGGCGCAGGCAGCATTCGCTTCAGCGTCGCCAGATACTCAGCATGACGTTTACCCGGCGCAACCACGTCGTTGGCAATCCACCCAGCCAGACGCAACCCGGCCTGCTGCACCGCTTGGGCGGTCAGCATGGCGTGGTTGATGCAGCCAAGCTTCACGCCCACCACCAGAATGACCGGAAGCTGTTCGGCCTGCACCCAGTCAGCAAACGTCTGCTCGTCAGTCAGCGGGGTGAACCAGCCACCGGCCCCTTCCACCAGCACCCAGTTGGCCTGTGTTTCCAGAGCGCGTAACCCGGAAGAGAGAACCGAAAAATCAATCGGCCGATCTTCATCAGCGCTGACGATGTGCGGCGAGGTGGGTTCAGCAAAGGTATAGGGGTTTACCGCAGAATAGGCCAGCGCAAGGCTGCTGTTACGCTGTAGCGCCAGCGCATCGGTATTGCGTAAGCCTTCCGGCGTCATCTCGCTGCCAGAGGCCACGGGCTTGTACCCCGCCGTCGTTTTCCCCAGCAGACGCGCCGCCTGCAACAGCGCGGCGCTGGCAACGGTTTTACCGACTTCGGTGTCCGTGCCGGTAACAAAATAACGTTCAGTCACGTTCAATAATCCCATGAAAAAGATGATAAGAGAGCGGGAACTGGCCCCGTTCCTGCGGCCACGCCAGCTCCAGACGCTGGAGCTGGCCGCGGGTAAGGGGTTTCTTCTCCCGCCCGGCGTGCAGGTGCGTAGCGCCTATGCCCTTAAGAGAGCGCATGGCGCTTAACGCATCGCTAAATTCGAGGGTGACGGTCTGGACCACGCTGCGATAGCGCCAGCCTGCCAGCGCCTGAATGACCTGCTCGTGAGCGAGAAACCGGTTGGCGTGCGGCTGCTCGTCCACCGCCTTCCACGCCTGATTCAGCTCCGGCAACGAACTTTCCAGCAGGGTGGTAAAGGCCACCGTTCCGCCGGGACGCGCCATGCGGTAAAGCTCGCGTAGCGCCTGCGGCAGGCTGGCGCACCACTGCACCGCCAGATGGCTCCAGACGAGGTCAAACTGGGCATCCTCCAGCGGGATGGCCTCGATGTCAGCCACCAGATAGCGGTCTGCTGACTGCTGCTGGCGGGCTTCATCCAGCATCTGCGCGGATAAATCCAGCGCCGTCACGTGGCTGCCCGCTGCGCGCCAGTAGCGGCTGTTGCCTCCTGGCCCGCAGCCAGCGTCCAGCACCTGCGCAAACCGGCTCTCACCGAGCGCGGCCAGCAGCCCGCGCGCGCTCAGGCGTTGAAGTTCATCGTGCCGGGAATAGCTTTGCGCTGCCCGGCCAAACGCGGCGGCAACGGCCTGTTTATTGACAGGAGACATGCAGAGCCTCCAGAAGCGTATCGATATCCTGCGGCTCGTGCGCTGCCGTGAGCGTCAGACGCAAACGCGCCGTACCCGGCGGCACGGTGGGCGGACGGATCGCCGTTACCCACTGCCCGCGTTCTCGCAGCATCTGTGCCAGCGCCAGCGCGCGCGGGTTTTCACCCACAATCACGGGCTGAATGGCGCTGCGGGAGTCGGTTAGCCGGAAAGAAAGCTCGCTGACTCCCCGACGAAAACGCTGAATATGTTCAGCCAGACGCGCACGGCGTTCAGCGCCATCCTCGCTGCGGATCACGTCCAGCGAGGCAGACAGCGCCACGGCCTGCGCCGGGGGCATGCTGGTGCTGTAGATCAGGTGTCGGGCGAACTGCATCAGGTAGTCGGCCACCGGCTCGCTGCATAACACCGCGGCGCCGCTGACGCCAAAGCCTTTTCCAAAGGTGACCACCAGAAGTTCCGGCCTGACGCCCTGCTGATAAGCGCTTCCGCGTCCTTCCTCGCCGGTAACGCCAATGCCGTGGGCATCGTCAACCAGCAGCCAGGCGTTCTGCTGCTTTGCGGCGTCGTGCAGCGCGGCAAGGGGCGCGCTGTCGCCATCCATGCTGAAGATCCCTTCCGTTACCGCCAGCTGAAGTCCTGCGCAGGGTTTCCCCAGCAGGACGTTCAGATGAGCGGCATCGTTATGGGCAAAACGCCGCAGCTGTGCCGGGCTGAGGTGTGCCGCTTCAAGCAGGGAGGCATGGCTCAGGCGGTCCGCGATAATGCGGTCGTCTTTGCCCATCAGGGCGGCAATAACCCCCTGATTCGCGGCAAAACCGGAGATAAACAGCAGCGCTCGCGGGTAACCCAGCCAGTCGGCCAGCGCCTCCTCCAGCGCCTGATGCGCCGTGGTGTAGCCGCTGACGTGCCCGGAGCCACCGCTGCCCACGCCGTATCGTTCCGCGCCCTGCTGCCAGGCGCGGACGATGGCCGGATGCTGGCTCAGCCCGAGATAGTCGTTGCTGGAGAAATTACAGAACCGCCGGCCTTCCCGGGTGAGAAAACGGCCTGCGCCGTTTTCCACTACCCCGCGTACCCGAAACGCATCCGCTGCCCGACGCTCGTCGAGCGCGGAATTGATACGTGCCTGCCAGGTCATACGGCTGCCGCGTTGTAGAACTGGTCGGTGTCGGCGTTGAAAATCTGCTGCTCCAGCTCCTGCTGTTGCTCGTTATCCCCCGCCAGCACTTCTGTCTGGTGCGGGTTCAGCCCCAGCTTGCGGAACAGCTGGACGTCTTTGTCCTCTTCCGGGTTCGGCGTGGTCAGGAGCTTGCAGCCGTAGAAAATAGAGTTGGCCCCGGCCATAAAGCACATCGCCTGGGTCTGCTCGCTCATCTGCTCGCGACCGGCAGAGAGGCGCACGTAGGAGGTCGGCATCATGATGCGCGCCACCGCGATGGTGCGGATAAAATCGAAGGCATCCACGTCCTCGTTATCCGCCAGCGGCGTGCCTTTTACCTTCACCAGCATGTTGATGGGCACGCTTTCCGGCGGGGTCGGCAGGTTCGCCAGCTGTAACAGCAGGCCGGCACGATCTTTTACCGTCTCGCCCAGCCCCACGATACCGCCGGAACAGACCTTGATCCCCGCATCGCGCACTTTATCCAGTGTGTCCAGACGCTCCTGATAGGTGCGCGTGGTAATGATATTGCCGTAAAATTCCGGCGAGGTATCAAGGTTGTGGTTGTAGTAATCCAGCCCCGCCGCCGAGAGGCGCTGCGCCTGCTCCTCGTTCAGCGTGCCGAGGGTCATGCAGGCCTCAAGCCCCATCTCCTTCACGCCCTTCACCATCTGCTCCAGATAGGGCATGTCGCGGTCATGTGGATTCTTCCACGCGGCGCCCATGCAGAAGCGGGTCGAGCCGGCGTTTTTGGCCTTACGCGCGGAGTCGAGTACCTGCTCGACTTCCATCAGGCGTTCGGATTCGAGACCGGTTTTGTAGCGCGCGCTTTGCGGGCAATATTTGCAGTCTTCCGGGCAGGCCCCGGTTTTGATCGACAGCAGCGTGCTGACCTGCACATGGCGAGGATCGAAGTGCTGGCGGTGCACCTGTTGCGCTTCAAACATCAGCTCCAGGAAAGGTTTATTGAACAATTCAGTGACTTGCGACATCGTCCAGCGTGCGTGGTGAGCCATCGGGCTTCTCCAAAGGGTTTTGTTAATTGTCGGTTCGGTTTATACTTGTAAACCTAAAACTTTTCAGAATGGTTTACAAGTCGATTATGACCCAGGACGATCTCGCCTTCGACAAGCAGCATATCTGGCACCCTTACACCTCCACGACCCGCCCCCTTCCCGTCTATCCGGTGGCCTCTGCCCACGGCTGCGAGCTGCATCTCGCCAGCGGCGAGCGGCTGGTTGACGGAATGTCCTCCTGGTGGGCGGCGATCCATGGCTACAACCACCCGCGGCTGAACGCGGCGATGAAGGCGCAGATTGACCGGATGTCACACGTGATGTTTGGCGGGATCACCCATCAGCCTGCGGTCGATCTGTGTCGCCGCCTGGTCGCAATGACCCCCAACGCGCTGGAGTGCGTGTTCCTTGCAGATTCCGGCTCGGTAGCCGTGGAGGTGGCGATGAAAATGGCGTTGCAGTACTGGCATGCGAAGGGCGAAACGCGCCAGCGGTTTCTCACCTTCCGCAACGGCTATCACGGCGACACCTTCGGGGCGATGTCGGTGTGCGATCCGGACAATTCCATGCACAGCCTGTGGAAAGGCTATCTGCCGGAAAACCTGTTTGCACCAGCTCCGCAAAGCCGCTTTGACGGCGAATGGGACGAGAGGGACATGGTATGCTTCGCGCGGCTGATGGCGGCCCATCGCCATGAAATTGCCGCCGTTATTCTCGAACCGATTGTGCAGGGCGCGGGCGGAATGCGGATGTACCATCCCGAATGGCTGAAGCGCATTCGCAAGATGTGCGACCGCGAAGGTATTCTGCTGATTGCCGATGAGATTGCCACCGGCTTTGGCCGCACCGGGAAGCTTTTCGCCTGCGAATATGCGGGGATCGCACCGGATATTTTGTGCCTGGGTAAAGCGCTGACCGGCGGCACCATGACGCTCTCCGCCACGCTCACTACCCGGCATGTTGCCGACACCATTAGCGACGGCGACGCGGGCTGCTTTATGCACGGCCCGACGTTTATGGGCAACCCGCTGGCCTGCGCCGTGGCAAGCGAAAGCCTCGCCATTCTGGAAAGCGGCGAGTGGCAGGCGCAGGTGGCGGCGATTGAGGCGCAGCTGAAGCAGCAGCTGAGCGCGGCGGCGAATGCGGAATACGTTGCGGACGTCCGCGTGCTGGGCGCCATCGGCGTGATCGAGACAACGCATCCGGTAAACATGGCCGCATTGCAGCGCTTCTTCGTTGACCAGGGCGTGTGGGTGCGGCCCTTCGGCAAGCTGATTTACCTCATGCCGCCGTACACCATTTCTCCGGAGCAGTTACGCAAGCTGACCGACGCAGTGGTCAAAGCCGTTCACATGCCAGCGCATTTCACGATTTAGCCCCATGCGTTACACTTTCTGAATGAGTCAGTAACGAGGGAAATCGGATGAAAATCATCAGTAAAGATTTGCGCGACGGTGAAAAGCTGCCGGAACGTCACGTGTTTAACGGGATGGGCTATCAGGGGGATAACATCTCTCCCCATCTGGCGTGGGACGACGTGCCGCCGGGAACCAAAAGCTTTGTGGTGACCTGCTACGATCCGGACGCCCCGACCGGCTCCGGCTGGTGGCACTGGGTGGTGGCAAACCTGCCTGCGGATACGCGCGTGCTGCCGCAGGGGTCGGGCTCCGACCTGGTCGCCCTGCCAAACGGCGCCATACAGACGCGCACGGACTTTGGTAAAGCGGGCTACGGCGGCGCGGCGCCGCCAAAAGGGGAAACCCACCGCTATATCTTCACGGTGCACGCGCTGGACGTGGACAAGATTGAGGTCGACGAAGAGGCAAGCGGCGCGATGGTCGGTTTCAACGTCCATTTCCATACGCTGGGCAGCGCGTCGATCACGGCGATGTATTCATAAAAAAAGCCGGGTGGCTGCTACGCCTTACCCGGCCTATATTTCGCATTCGCAGGCCCGGTAAGCGCAGCGCCACCGGGCAAAAAATCACAGCACGGAAGGTAGCAGTCCTGCAAGGGTTCCTTCTTCCAGAAGCTGCATCGCCTTATCAATATCCGGCGCAAAGAAGCGGTCATCATCGTAGTGCGTAACGTGCTCGCGCAGCGTATGACGCGCCTGCTCCAGCAGCGGACTGGATTTAAGCCCTTCGCGCAGATCGATACCCTGACACGCCGCCAGCCATTCTACTGCCAGCACGCCACGGGTGTTGGAGGCCATCTCCCACAGTCGACGCCCGGCAGCCGGGGCCATCGATACGTGATCTTCCTGGTTCGCGGAGGTTGGCAGGCTATCCACGCTGTGCGGATGCGACAGCGCTTTGTTCTCGCTTGCCAGCGCCGCGGCGGTCACCTGGGCGATCATAAAGCCCGAGTTCACCCCGCCGTTGCGCACCAGGAACGGCGGCAGCTGGGACATATGTTTATCCATCATCAGCGCGATGCGACGTTCGGACAACGCGCCCACTTCGGCAATCGCCAGCGCGATATTATCCGCCGCCATTGCCACCGGCTCGGCGTGGAAGTTGCCGCCGGAAACCACCTCATTTTCCTGAGCAAACACCAGCGGGTTGTCGGAGACCGCATTGGCCTCCACCAGCAGCACCTCTGCCGCCTGGCGCAGCTGCGTCAGGCATGCGCCCATCACCTGCGGCTGACAGCGCAGGGAATACGGATCCTGCACCTTCTCACAGTTATGGTGTGAATCCGCAATCTCACTCGTGTCGGTAAGCACGTGGCGGTACATCGCCGCGGCGTCAATCTGCCCGCGCTGGCCGCGTACCGCGTGAATACGCGCGTCAAACGGACGACGTGAGCCGAGCACCGCCTCGGTGGTCAGCGCACCGCAGACCACCGCGGAGGCGAACAGATCTTCCGCTTCAAACAGGCCGCGCAGCGCAAAGGCCGTCGACGCCTGGGTGCCGTTAAGCAGCGCCAGCCCCTCTTTTGCCGCGAGGGTGATTGGGGTTAAGCCAGCTTTTGCCAGCGCCTCTTTCGCAGGCAGCCACGCGCCCTGCCAGCGCGCTTTGCCTTCACCCAGCAGCAGCAGCGACATATGCGCCAGCGGCGCCAGATCGCCGGAGGCGCCGACGGAACCTTTCGCCGGGATCCACGGGTAAACTTCCGCATTGACCAGCGCCATCAGCGCCTGGATCACACTCAGGCGAATGCCGGAAAAACCGCGCGCCAGGCTATTGATTTTCAATACCATCATCAGGCGGACAATCTCATCATCCAGCGGCTGGCCAACCCCCGCCGCGTGCGACAGCACCAGCGAGCGCTGTAGATTCTCCAGATCGTGGGTAGCGATGCGGGTCTGCGCCAGCAGGCCAAACCCGGTATTGATGCCGTAGGCGGTGCGTCCTTCGGCAACAATCGCTTCTACGCAGGCGACGCTGTCGTTTATTGCTGCGTGGGCGCTTTCATCCAGCGAAAGGGTGACCGGCTTACGCCAGACGTTACGCAGCTGTTTGAGCGTCAGAGAGCCGGGAGTCAGTGTTAAGGCGTTCATGCAGGCTTTCCTTGTGTGGCGTGGATCATCGGCAGGTTCAGACCCTGCTCTTTGGCACAATCAATGGCAATCTCGTAACCCGCATCCGCATGGCGCATCACGCCGGTTGCCGGGTCGTTATGCAGTACGCGGGCAATACGCGCCGCCGCTTCGTCGGTACCGTCACAGACAATAACCATCCCCGAGTGCTGGGAGAAGCCCATCCCGACGCCGCCGCCGTGGTGCAGCGACACCCAGGTCGCACCGCTGGCGGTATTCAGTAAAGCATTCAGCAGCGGCCAGTCGGAAACCGCATCCGAGCCGTCGCGCATGGCTTCGGTTTCACGGTTCGGACTGGCGACGGAGCCGGAGTCCAGGTGATCGCGACCAATAACAATCGGCGCGGAGACCTCACCGCTGCGCACCATTTCGTTAAAGGCCAGGCCGAGTTTTTGCCGCCACTCCAGCCCGACCCAGCAGATACGCGCCGGTAAGCCCTGGAAATTAATGCGCTCGCGCGCCATATCCAGCCAGCGGTGCAGGTGTTCGTCGTCGGCAACAATTTCCTTCACTTTGGCATCGGTTTTGTAGATATCTTCCGGGTCGCCGGACAGGGCAACCCAGCGGAACGGCCCGATGCCGCGACAGAACAGCGGACGAATATAGGCGGGCACGAAGCCCGGGAAGTCAAAGGCGTTATTCACACCCATCTCTTTCGCCATCTGGCGGATGTTATTCCCGTAATCAAAGGTTGGAATACCCATCTGGCTGAAGGCCAGCATCGCGGAGACGTGTTCCGCCATCGAACGCTTCGCCGCCAGCACCGTGCCTTCAGGATCGGTTTCCGCTTTTTGCTGGTAGTCTTCCCACGTCCAGCCTTTTGGTAGATAGCCGTGGAGCGGATCGTGGGCGCTGGTCTGGTCCGTAACCAGGTCCGGACGCACGCCGCGCGCGACCAGTTCAGGAAGAATATCCGCCGCATTGCCGCACAGGGCAACCGACACCGCTTTTCCTTCGGCGGTGTAGCGTTTGATGCGCGCCAGTGCGTCATCGAGGTTGTCGGCCTGTTCATCGACGTAACGGGTACGCAGACGGAAATCGATACGGCTCTGCTGGCACTCAATATTTAGCGAGCACGCGCCCGCCAGCGTGGCGGCCAGCGGCTGGGCACCGCCCATGCCGCCCAGTCCGGCGGTAAGCACCCAGCGGCCTTTCAGCGAGCCGCTGTAGTGCTGGCGACCCGCTTCCACGAAGGTTTCATAGGTGCCCTGCACAATCCCCTGGCTGCCGATGTAGATCCAGCTACCGGCGGTCATCTGGCCGTACATGGCCAGCCCTTTCGCGTCCAGCTCGTTAAAGTGCTCCCACGTCGCCCAGTGCGGCACCAGGTTGGAGTTGGCTATCAGCACCCGTGGCGCATTTTTATGGGTTTTGAATACGCCGACCGGCTTGCCGGATTGCACCAGCAGCGTTTCGTCGTTTTCGAGATTCGTCAAAGAGTCGACAATGGCGTCATAGCACGCCCAGTTGCGCGCGGCGCGGCCAATACCGCCGTAGACCACCAGCTCGTGGGGATTTTCAGCCACCTCAGGATCGAGGTTGTTCATCAACATGCGCAGCGGTGCTTCGGTGAGCCAGCTTTTTGCGGTGAGCGTGGTGCCGCGCGGGGCGCGGACATCCTGCTTGCGGTATTTATCTGACGACATTGTGTGTTCCTCATTCGGGACAGGTGATGCATTTAGATATACTTGTATAGACAAGCACACACAAGGCCGGATTTAACAAAAAAGATACAATTTTGCTATATTGCGTTAGCGATCACGCTTATAAAACTTATGACATAAAATGGCCCTGTAACCGGTAGCGATCCCCCGGGAACAGCAGCTTCGCATGCGACACAATGTACGTGGACGACCAGGTTCGACGGCGGATCAGCAGGCAGGGATCGTGCTCTTTAATGCGCAACAGCTCGCACTCTTGCGGGGTCGCGCGCACGGCCTCCACGATATGCTCCCCTTCCGTCAGCGGGGCGACGAGCGAGAGATACGCGTGCGGCGTGGTTTGGGTGTAATCCTGGTTCAGGTAGTCCGGTATCCGCTCCGCGTTGACGCAGCGATCCTCAATCTGGACAGGAATGTCGTTCTCATAATGCACCATCACCGAATGAAAAATTCGCGTGCCCTCTTTAACGTTCAGCTCAATGGCCTGCTCGGCACTGGCCTGCGTCTCTTCAAGCACCAGCACCTCGCAGTGGTGCTGATGGTTACGGGCGGCAATTTCATCGGCAATGCTGCGGATTTCAAACAGCGCCGACTGCCCTTTGGGCTCGGCCACGAAGGTCCCGACGCCCTGCAAACGCACCAGCAATCCCTCATCGGTAAGTTCCCGCAGCGCCCGGTTGATGGTCATCCGGCTAAAGCCAAACTGTGCGACCAGTTCGGCTTCGGAGGGAATACGATCGTGCGGACGCCAGACGCCGGCAGCAATTTTTTCGCTGATCGCCTTTTTCACCTTCTCATAAAAAGGTGCGGGTGGGCTGGAGGGTTGCTGCGGTGAGCGTGAAAACATGCTGACTCCTGTAATGTGTTATGCCCACCAGTGAGCAATTTGCCAGGCCAGTCGGGCAGCAAGCTTCGCCCTCTGACCGTCCCGGTCGTAGTGCGGATTATATTCCACCAGATCCGCCGCCTGTAGTTTACCGCTTCGGCAGATACGCTCAATCACCGGTAACAGATCCAGCGCCGGGATCCCCAACGCCGCAGGGGCCGACACGGCGGGCATTTCTGCGGCGGGCAGCACATCGAGGTCAACGGTAAGATAAACCCGATCTGCCTGCGCAAGCACGCTATCCAGTGCGGATAACGCGTCGCGGCGAAAATCAATATCTTCAACCAGCGTAACGTTCAGCCGCCCGGCTTCCTCCCACAGCGCCTGAGTATTCGCCGCGCGGCTGACCCCCAGGCAGGCGTAGAGAAAGTCCCGCGACTGCGACGCGCAGTACTGCGCCAGCTGGCGGAACGGCGTGCCGGAGGTGGCCCGCTCGGCCTTGCGCAAATCAAGGTGCGCATCCAGGTTAATCACCGCAACGCGATCCTGCGGAAAAGCGTCCAGCACGCCGCGCCCGTGCGCCCAGGCGGTTTCATGTCCACCGCCGAAAACAAGAGTACGCATCCCGGATTGCTGGCACGTGGTTATGGCCTCGCTCAGCGCCTGCTGCGCCGCCTCCAGATCATTGCCCTCAACGTAAATGGAGCCCATATCCACGAGACGCGCATGTCCCTGATGGCTTGCCATATTCGCCAGCGCGCCGCGCAACGCATCGGGCGCCCGTGCAGCGCCGGGCCTGCCCTGGTTACGCTTTACGCCTTCATCACATTCAAAGCCCATCAGGGCGATGCCCGACGGTACGGGTGAAAAGCGTTCGCGCTGCTGTATGGTCTGGAAGAGACGTTTTGCGGTGCTGGACTCGGCGCTGTCGTCACGTCCCTGCCACACCTGAGGGGAAACGGGATGCCACAATTTCATGCTACCTGCCCCCGAAACACGCGTTGATATAAAGGATTCCGCCCCGGCTCATAAACCATCTCAACCGGATGGTCCGCCTCCCAGACCACGAAATCAGCCACATAACCCGCCCTTAACTGCCCGTGCGTCTCACCACGTCCTAACGCCTGCGCCGCATGGCGCGTCACGCCAGCCCAGGCCTCTTCCGGCGTGAGGCCAAACTGGACGCAGGCCATGTTCATCGCCAGATGCAGGCTGGCAAACGGACTGGTGCCCGGGTTGTAGTCGGTGGCGACGGCCATCGGCACACCCTGCTTTCTGAGCTGCGCCACCGGTGGACGCTGGCGTTCCTGAAGAAAATAGAACGCGCCGGGGAGCAATACCGCCACCGTACCGCTTTGCGCCATTGCCTGAATACCCGCGTCATCGAGATACTCAATATGATCGGCCGACAGCCCTTTATACTGGCTGACCAGCGCCGCACCGCCCAGATTCGACAGTTGCTCCACATGCCCTTTTACCGGAATACCGAGCGCGGTGGCGGCCCGGAACAGGCGCTCGGTTTGCGCCGGCGTAAAGCCGACGTTTTCACAAAACACGTCCACCGCTTCAAACAACTCTTTTTGCCACAGCGCGGGCACGATCTGCTCACAGACCAGCGTCAGATACGCATCCGGATCCTGTCGGTACTCCGCGGGGACGGCGTGCGCGGCCAGCAGCGTCGGGCTGATATCGACCTGATTGTTCAGGCTGAGCTGGCGGGCAACCCGCAGCATTTTCTCTTCGGCTTCGGCATTCAGTCCGTATCCCGATTTGATTTCAACGGTCGTTACGCCTTCATTCATCAACCGCTGGAGCCGCTGCTGTGCCACGGTCAGCAGCGTTTCCGGCGAACTATTGCGGGTGGCCGTGACCGTGGCGTTAATGCCGCCGCCCTGCTCGCTGATACGCTGATACGACACGCCGTTAAGCCGTTGCTCCCATTCCGCTGCGCGATCGCCGCCGAACACCAGATGGGTGTGGCAGTCAATCAGGCCGGGTGTCACCAGACGTCCATGGAGATCGACACACTGGGAATGCCCGGAGGGAACCTCTGAATCAGGGATAACGGCCAGGATCGTCTGGCCGCGCACGACGAGGGCATGATGCGCCTTCAGGCCATAAGGTTCCGGCTCGCCTGCGGCCAGGGTTGCCAGTCGCGCATTTCGCCATATCACATCGTCGGGATGAAGCTGCTGCATGTGCCTTCCACTTGTCATGGGTTGTATAGACATTTATTTTCATCTGTCGCCTGCTGTCAACCGCCTTGTGGGAAAATGTTATTTATTTGTGATGACTTTCCCGTCACCTCAGGGCAAAAATGCAACTTTTGCCCTTTTTATCTTCCCGTTTCGCTCAACTTAGTATAAAAAAGCAGGCTATTTCGTCTATCCAGATAAGACTTGCATACCCAGGAGCATTACCTTGACTATATCCAGGATTTCCCGTCTGGCGTTGGCACTTGCCTTTGGCGTGACTTTATCCGCTTGCAGTTCAACTCCACCGGATCAGCAACCTTCTGAGCAGGTTGCTCCGGGCACCGCTTCCCGTCCGATCCTGTCAGCGGATGAAGCGAAGAACTTCACCCGTGCGCACTACTTCTCGGCGATGGATCCTAATGCAGCCCCGTGGACGCCTTCTTCTATTAATCTGCCGAAACAGCCAGACTTCGTCGTGGGTCCGGCCGGGGCGCAGGGCGTGACGCACACCTCCATTCAGGCAGCCGTTGATGCTGCCATCACCAAGCACAGCGCATCTCGTCAGTACATTGCCATCCTGCCGGGTGAATACGAAGGAACCGTTTACGTTCCTGCCGCGCCGGGAAGCATTACGCTTTACGGCCTGGGTGAAAAAGCGGTCGACGTGAAAATTGGCCTGGCGATTGATTCCGAAATCGACAGCACCACCTGGCGTCATCTGGTGAACCCGGCCGGTAAATACATGCCAGGTAAACCGGCGTGGTATATGTTTGATAACTGCCAGAGCAAGCGTGCCGCCACCATTGGCGTGATGTGCTCTGCGGTATTCTGGTCACAGAACAACGGCCTGCAATTGCAGAACCTGACCATTCAGAACACCCTGGGGGATAGCGTTGACGCGGGTAATCACCAGGCCGTGGCGCTGCGCAGCGATGGCGACAAGGTACAGATTAACAACGTCAATATTCTGGGCCGCCAGAACACCTTCTTCGTGACCAACAGCGGCGTGCAGAACACCCTTCAGAACAACCGTCTGACGCGTACTCTGGTGACCAACAGCTACGTTGAAGGCGACGTGGATATGGTCTCTGGCCGCGGTGCGGTGGTGTTTGAGAACACCGATTTCCGCGTGGTGAATTCTCGCACTCAGCAGGAAGGTTACGTGTTCGCACCGGCCACGCAGTCCAACCTGTTCTATGGTTTCCTGGCCGTGAATAGCCGCTTTACTGCGGCTGGCGATGGCGTTGCCCAGCTTGGTCGCTCTCTGGACGTAGACTCTGCCACCAATGGCCAGGTCGTGATCCGCGACAGCATGATTAATGAAGGATTTAACATGGCGAAACCGTGGGCGGATGCGGCGATCTCGAAACGTCCATTCTCCGGCAACACGGGCACGGTGGATGATAAAGAGAACGTGCAGCGCAACCTGAACGACGCTAACTTCAACCGCATGTGGGAATACAACAACCGCGGTCTGGGCAGTAAAGTGGTTGCTGAGCCGAAGCAGTAAGCTGTTTTGCCGGGTGGCGGCTTCGCCTTACCCGGCCTACTCCAGACATAAAAAAACCTCGCATGTGCGAGGTTTTTTTTCGTCTGCGGATCAGTGCGCGTTAATCACAACCCACATTGGACCTTGTCCGACCGCATAGCGGCCTTTCTCTTCCAGCAGCCCCTGCACGCCTGTGATTTCATACAGCGCGATGTGGTGGGATTTCTGCCCCGCCGCAATCAGGTATTTGCCGCTGTGGTCGACGTTAAAGCCGCGCGGCTGGGTTTCTGTCGGCTGGAAGCCTTCAACTGCCAGGACGCTGCCGTCTTCTGAGACGCTGAACACGGTGATCAGGCTGGAGGTACGATCGCAGGCATACAGGTGACGGCCATCCGGCGTGATATGAATGTCTGCCGCCCAACGCGTGTCGGAGAAGTCAGATGGCATCATATCCAGCGTCTGTACGCACTCAATCTGCCCGTTAGGATCTTTCAGTTCCCATACATCTACCGAGCTGTTCAGCTCGTTAACGACATAGGCATACTGCTGATTCGGGTGGAAGACCATGTGGCGCGGGCCTGCCCCTTCCACGGTGGTGACTTCCGCCGGGCTTTGCGCGACCAGATGGCCGTCATCGCTCAGGGTAAACAGGCAGATGCGATCCTGCTTGAGCGCGGGCACCCACAGCGTACGGTTATCCGGCGAGATGTTGGCGGAGTGGCATCCTTCGAGCCCTTCGACCACATCGACGGTTTCAACGGGAATACCGTCTTCCAGGCGGGTAACGCTCACGCAGCCTGCATTGTAGGAGCCGCTGAAGATAAAGTTGCCTTTGTGGTCGGTAGAAATATGGGTCGGGCTGCCCGGCAGGGGGGCTTCTGCGGTATAGGTCAGGGCGCCATCATCCGGGGAGATGCGGTAGGCCAGCACGCGGAATTCCGGGCGCACGCCGACATAAAGAAAACGTTTATCCGGGCTGACGACCATCGGCTGAACCTGGCCTGGCACATCAACAACCTGAACCAGCGTAAGCGAACCTTCTGTATTCAAACGCCAGACATGGATCTGCTGACTTTCAGGACTGGCGGTATAAACGGTTTGTTTCATGAATACTCCTGATTATTTTTTAACGGTGAATGCTGAATTGTAGTCCGGGATTTTGCAGGGTTCCGCTCTCGGTGTACCATCCCGACAGACCTTAAATTCAACGTTAACCCGGAAGAAAAAATGACCTCGCGAGTGATTGCACTGGATTTAGACGGAACACTGCTTACCCCGCAGAAAACCCTGCTCCCCTCTTCCCTTGAAGCCCTCAAACGAGCCCAGGAAGCGGGGTATCAACTCCTCATCGTAACGGGTCGACATCACGTTGCCATTCATCCTTTTTATCAGGCACTGGGCTTAGATACACCTGCAATTTGCTGTAATGGCACCTATTTGTATGATTATCAGGCAAAAAAGGTTTTAACCTCCGATCCGCTTCCTGTTTCTCAGGCGCTGCAATTAATTGATTTACTGGATGAGCGCGCAATTCACGGCCTGATGTATGTGGATAACGCCATGCTGTATGAACGCCCTACCGGTCATGTGATCCGCACCAGCAACTGGGCTCTGTCCCTGCCGGAAGCGCAGCGTCCGGTGTTCACGCAGGTTGCCTCCCTGCGCCGGGCGGCGGAAGAGGTTGAGGCCATCTGGAAATTTGCCCTGACCGATGAGGACACCAGCAAACTCAATACCTTCGCGAAGCATGTCGAGCATACGCTGGGTCTGGAATGTGAATGGTCCTGGCACGATCAGGTGGATATCGCCCGCAAAGGCAACAGCAAAGGCAAACGTCTGACCCAGTTCGTTGAATCTCAGGGCGGATCGATGCGCGACGTGATTGCCTTTGGCGATAACTATAACGACATCAGCATGCTGGAAGCCGCCGGCACGGGCGTGGCGATGGGCAACGCCGATGACGCGGTGAAAGCGCGTGCTGACGTAGTAATTGGCGATAACACCACCGACAGCATCGCGCAGTTTATCTACACCCACCTGCTGTAATCAGGCGGTGATGGAGACGCTCTTGATTTGCGCGTAAAGCCACAGGCCAGGCCTGATGCCTAACTCATCCCTGGCCCACGGGCTGATGCGCGCCCACAGCGTTCTGCTGCCCACTTCCAGCTGCACTTCTACCTGGCCGTTATCATCAAAACACTGCGCCACTTTTGCGCGCAACACATTGCGGATACTGGTTTGCAGCGGCGGTTGCAGGACCAGTGAGACATCTGACGCCTGAATGCGGATACGTAACGTCGACTGAATCGGCGTGTCGATTTTGTTAACCCACAGATGCTGATCGCCCAGCGCCAGGGCGGTCATCGCATAGTGCGGATGGTGCTCCAGTACGCTCACCTTCAGAATGCTGCTCTGCTGCTCCTTTGGCAGCCACGGGTGCATAACGCTGCTGCCCCACACCTCTTCGAGATTACCGAAGGCCTTCACCCTCCCCGCTTCCAGCACCAGCACTTTATCGGCCAGATGTAAGATCTCATCCAGCGAATGGCTGACGTACAGCATGGGCACGTTGATTTCCCGCGCCAGACGTTGCAGGTACGGCAGCAGCTCGCGCTTGCGCGGAATATCCAGCGAGGCCAGCGGCTCATCCAGCAGCAGCAGTTCCGGCGCGGTTAACAGGGCGCGGCCAATCGCCACGCGCTGTTTTTCGCCCCCCGACAGCGAAGACGGCAGACGATCCAGCAGCGATTCGATACCCAGCAGCGCCACCAGCTTATCGAACTGTCCGGCCATGCTTTTTGCCATGCCGTAGCGCAGGTTACCGCGCACGCTGTAGTGCGGAAAGAGGCGCGCATCCTGAAATACATAGCCGATGCGGCGCTTGTCCGGTGACAGGCAAACCTTCTTTTCCGCGTCGTTTAAGACGCGGTTATTTAGCACAATGCGGCCAGATTGGGGGCGCGTCAGGCCGCTAATCGCATTTATCAGCGACGTTTTTCCCGCCCCGGAAACGCCAAAAATCGCGGTGATACCGCTGGCAGGCAGCGTTTCGTTCAGCGTCAGGGTGTGGTTGCCCAGGGTTTGCGTAAAGTTGAGTTCCAGCATCACGGTTTCCCCATCCGTTCACGGCTGAGGCGCGCCAGCCACTCCGACACCAGCAGCGAGACCAGGGCGAGCACAATCGAAATAATACACAGACGGGCCGCCGCACCTTCGCCGCCCGGCGTCTGAATCAGGGTATACATCGCCGACGGGATGGTCCGCGTCTCGCCCGGAATGTTTGATACAAAAGTAATAGTCGCACCAAACTCGCCCAGCGAGCGGGCGAAGGCCAGCACCGTACCGACGATAATGCCCGGTAACGTGAGCGGCAGGGTGATGGTCAGAAATACCCGCCAGCGGCCTGCGCCCAGCGTGCGGGCGGCCTGTTCCAGCCGGATATCCACCGCTTCCAGTGCCAGACGAATTGCGCGCACCATCAGCGGGAAGGACATCACCGCCGCGGCAAGCACCGCGCCGCGCCAGCTGAAAGCAAAGGTCAGGCCAAACCAGTCGTACAACCATTCGCCGATAACGCCGCGTCGCCCCATGGAGATCAGCAGCAGATAGCCGACCACCACAGGCGGCAAGACGAGCGGAAGATGAAGAACACTGTCGAGCAGGGCTTTGCCTGGAAACTTCACGCGAACCAGTAACCAGGCAAAGAACACCCCAAAGGGCAAACTCAGCGCAACCGCCAGGGAAGAGACTTTCAGGCTCAGCAGCACGGCTTGCCATTCAGGTTCGGTCAATATCATTCGTGAGTCGTAAATCCGTAACGTTTAAAGATAGCGGACGCTTCCGGCCCCTTCAGGTAGTCAACGAAGGCCGTCACGGTCGCATTTTTATGTCCATCAACTATCGCAACAGGATATTCCACTTTCTTATGCGAGTCTTCCGGGAAGGTACCCACTACCTTCACGCCTTTACTGGCGACGGCATCGGAGCCGTAAACAATCCCGAGCGGGGCTTCGTTACGCTCCACCAGCGCCAGCGCGCCACGCACATCTTCTGCGGGTGCCAGCTTAGGCGATAAGGTCTCCCATGCGCCCAGCTTTTGCAGCGCTTCCTTCGCATAAATTCCGGCAGGAACATGCTCCGGATCGCCCACCGCCAGACGGCCACCGTTCAGCAGACGGGTCCAGTCCGTCTGTTTGTTAATGGCAATGTCGCCCTGCTTGCTGTTTGCGGGCGCGACCACCACCAGGCTATTGCCCAGCAGCGTTTCGCGGGTAGCCGTTTCAACAGACTTTTTGTCCACCGCATAATCCATCCATTTCTGATCGGCAGAGATGAACAGATCCGCAGGCGCCCCCGCTTCGATCTGGCGGGCCAGCGTGGAAGAGGAGGCAAATGACGAGACAACCTCGACGTTTTTCTCTTTTTTGTATTCCGCAGCAATAACCTGCATCGCGTTAGTCAGCGACGCCGCCGCAAAGACCGTGATTTTTCCTTCATCCGCCAGCGCGTGGCCGGTGAGTGAGAGTGTCAGCGTTGCCCCTGCGAAAAGGCGTACCCATGAACGTGCCATTTGAAGCTCCTTTGCGTTTCGTTATATACAAATAAATATAACGATATATCACAGGCGTTCATAGCGTTAAATCGTACCCATTAGTGCGTAAACTCAAGGAACGTTGTAAAAGATATCGGCGGGAGAGAAATAAACTTGAGAGCAAAACGCCCGGACTGACCGGGCGTTTTGGAGGAAATCATTGCTGCTTTTTAGGCTGGTCACGACGATGACCAATGTTCGAAAAGACGTTGAACACTTCACCCAGGCCGTAGATGGCACCGAGGATGATAGCCATCACTACTGGCACCATGATTACCGCGAATACCAGACTTTTCAACAACTCTAACATGGTTTTCTCCAGATCTTGTGAACGGCTTATTCTACCCTGAAAAGTAAGAAAAACATCCCCTTTTGTGCGGTGCGCTTTTCGCATCAGGGCATTTGGGTCACAATAGCCTTTTTGCCGGGACCCCGTTATGCAGGCTGAAATTCTCCTCACCCTACGCCTTCAGCAGAAGCTTTTCGCCGATCCGCGACGCATCGCCCTGTTAAAACAAATAGAACAAACTGGCTCGATTAGCCAGGGCGCCAAAAACGCCGGTATCAGCTATAAAAGCGCCTGGGATGCGATTAACGACATGAACACCCTGAGCGAACAAACGCTGGTTGACCGCGCCACAGGCGGAAAAGGCGGCGGCGGCGCCGTGTTGACGCGTTACGGGCAACGTCTGATCCAGCTCTACGATTTACTGGCGCAGATCCAGCAAAAAGCCTTTGATGTGTTGAGCGATGACGACAATCTGCCGCTGGACAGCCTGCTGGGCGCCATCTCCCGTTTTTCATTACAGACCAGCGCCCGCAACCAGTGGTTTGGTACAGTGACGGGACGCGACCATTCGCAGGTGCAGGAGCATATTGAGATCCTGCTCGCGGACGGTACGACGCGCCTTAAAGCCGCCATCACCGCGCAAAGCGGTCAGCGCCTCGGGCTGAACGAAGGGCAGGAGGTGCTGGTATTACTTAAAGCGCCCTGGATCGGCATCGCGCTTAACCCTGAGCAGGCCGCAGAGGCCGACAACCAACTACGCGGTGAAATCAGCCACATTGAACGCGGCGCAGAACAGTGTGAAGTGCTGATGACCCTGCCGGATGGACAGTCGCTCTGCGCCACCGTTCCGGTGAACGACGCGGCTAAATTAGTCGAAGGTGCTGTAGTGACCGCATATTTCAATGCCGACCGGGTAATTATCGCCACATTATGCTAAGCGCATTGACAACCCTGACGACTCTGGGTATCCCTGACATCTGTTGCTGCAAAAAATGGGATAACACATGTCATCATTGCATATTTCGCAAGGCACGTTTCGTCTTAGCGATACCCGTACCTTATCGCTGCCAGAGTTAACCTTGCGCGCCGGAGAAAGCTGGGCGTTTGTGGGCACGAACGGCAGCGGAAAATCGGCGCTGGCCCGCGCCCTGGCGGGTGAATTAACCCAGCTGGAGGGTGAGCGTCGGTGCACGTTTACCCGGCTGACGCGCCTTTCCTTCGAACAGCTGCAAAAGCTGGTCAGCGATGAGTGGCAGCGTAACAATACCGATTTGCTCAGCCCCGGTGAAGAAG
Source organism: Enterobacter quasihormaechei (assembly GCF_004331385.1). Taxonomy (GTDB): domain Bacteria; phylum Pseudomonadota; class Gammaproteobacteria; order Enterobacterales; family Enterobacteriaceae; genus Enterobacter; species Enterobacter quasihormaechei. Next base: position 435,514 of record NZ_SJON01000001.1, on the reverse strand, counting down.
ATACCGGCCGCACGACGGCGGAGATTATCCAGGATGAAATCAAAGACCCTGCCCGCTGCCAGCAGCTGGCGGAGCAATTTGGCATTACCGCCCTGCTTAACCGCCGTTTCAAATACCTTTCTACCGGCGAGACGCGCAAAACGCTGCTGTGCCAGGCGCTGATGAGCGAGCCGGAACTCCTGATTCTGGATGAGCCGTTTGACGGGCTGGATGTGCAGTCCCGCGCGCAGCTGGCCGCGTTGCTGGCAACGCTTAACCAGCAGGGATACACGCTTGTGCTGGTCCTTAACCGCTTTGATGAGATCCCTGATTTCGTCCATTATGCGGGCGTGCTGGCTGACTGTAGCCTGACCGAAACCGGCGAGAAAGCCGGACTGCTCCGGCAGGCGCTGATTGCGCAGCTGGCGCACAGCGAAAAGCTGGACGGTATCGCCCTGCCGGAGCCGGATGCGCCATCGGCGCGCCACGGGCTTGATCCCGATCAGCCGCGCATCGTGCTGCGCGATGGCGTGGTTGCCTACGACGATCGCCCTGTTCTTAATCACCTTAGCTGGACGGTTAATCCCGGTGAGCACTGGCAGATCGTCGGCCCCAACGGGGCGGGTAAATCAACGCTGCTGAGCCTGATCACCGGGGATCATCCGCAGGGATACAGCAACGATCTGACCCTCTTCGGTCGTCGTCGAGGCAGCGGGGAAACCATCTGGGAGATCAAAAAGCACATCGGCTATGTCAGCAGCAGCCTGCATCTGGACTACCGCGTCAGCACTACGGTGCGCAACGTGATCCTGTCCGGTTTCTTTGATTCTATCGGTATTTATCAGGCGGTATCGGACAAGCAGCACAAGCTGGCGCAGGAGTGGCTGGATATTCTGGGCATGGATCATCGGGTAGCCGATGCGCCCTTCCACAGCCTGTCGTGGGGGCAGCAGCGGCTGGCATTAATCGTACGCGCGCTGGTCAAACACCCTACGCTGCTGATTCTGGACGAACCGTTGCAGGGACTGGATCCGCTTAACCGACAGCTGATCCGACGCTTTGTGGATGTACTGATTAGCGAAGGTGAAACCCAGTTGCTGTTTGTCTCCCACCATGCTGAAGACGCCCCGTCCTGCATGACCCATCGGCTGGAATTTGTGCCTGACGGGGAGCATTACCGCTACCTGCTGAGCAAAATCGATTAACCCGTGGAGGGCGCCGCCCTCCGCTTTTCAGACAACCCGCAACAATACTTCTCTATCTCTTTGATCTAAAATGCACGAAGTCTGTGAAAAAGCGCGTGTGAAACCCTGTGTAAACGATACCACTATTTTATCCCATGTCACACTTTTCGCGTCTCTGATATGCTATGGTTAATTCATACCATAAGCCTAATGGAGCGAAATATGCGAGTTCTGGTAACAGGTGGTAGCGGTTACATAGGTAGTCATACCTGTGTGCAACTGCTGCAAAGCGGTCACGACGTCGTCATTCTTGATAACCTGTGCAACAGTAAGCGCAGCGTGCTGCCGGTCATTGAACGCCTTGCGGGAAAACAGCCGACTTTCGTGGAAGGTGATATTCGCAATGAAGCATTGATGACTGAAATCCTTCACGATCACGCGATTGAAACCGTTATCCACTTCGCAGGCCTGAAAGCGGTGGGCGAATCGGTAGCAAAACCGCTTGAGTACTATGACAACAACGTCAACGGTACCCTGCGTCTGATCTCCGCCATGCGTGCGGCAAACGTGAAAAACTTTATCTTCAGCTCCTCCGCGACCGTCTACGGCGACCAGCCAAAAATTCCTTACGTTGAAAGCTTCCCGACCGGTACGCCGCAAAGCCCGTATGGCAAAAGCAAGCTGATGGTGGAGCAGATCCTGACCGACCTGCAAAAAGCCCAGCCTGAGTGGAGCATTGCGCTGCTGCGCTACTTCAACCCGGTTGGCGCGCATCCGTCAGGCGATATGGGCGAAGATCCGCAGGGCATTCCTAATAACCTGATGCCGTATATCGCGCAGGTGGCCGTGGGGCGTCGCGACTCACTGGCGATTTTTGGTAACGATTATCCCACCGAAGACGGCACCGGCGTGCGCGATTACATTCACGTGATGGATCTGGCCGACGGCCACGTGGCGGCGATGCAGCAGCTGGCAGATAAACCGGGCGTGCATATTTACAACCTCGGCGCCGGCGTCGGCAGCAGCGTGCTGGATGTGGTGAATGCCTTCAGCAAAGCCTGCGGCAAGCCGGTGAACTACCACTTCGCGCCGCGCCGCGATGGCGATCTTCCGGCTTACTGGGCCGATGCCTCCAAAGCGGATAAAGAGCTTAACTGGCGTGTCACCCGCACGCTCGATGAAATGGCACAGGATACCTGGCACTGGCAGTCACGCCATCCGCAGGGCTATCCGGACTAAGGATTTGTCATGACGCAATTTAATCCCGTCGATCACCCGCATCGTCGTTTTAACCCGCTCAGCGGGCAATGGATTTTAGTTTCACCGCATCGCGCCAAGCGCCCCTGGCAGGGGGCGCAAGAGACGCCTGCAAAACAGACGCTGCCACAGCACGATCCGGACTGCTTCCTCTGTCCGGGCAACACGCGCGTGACGGGCGATAAAAACCCGGACTACAAGGGCACCTTCGTTTTCACAAACGATTTCGCGGCGCTGATGACCGACACGCCGGACGCGCCGGAAAACCACGACCCGCTGATGCGCTGCGAAAGCGCTCGCGGCACCAGCCGCGTGATCTGCTTCTCTCCCGACCACAGCAAAACGCTGCCGGAGCTGAGCGTTGAGGCGCTGAAAGAGGTTGTCAGCACCTGGCAGGCGCAAACGGCGGAGCTGGGCCAGACCTATCCGTGGGTGCAGGTGTTTGAAAACAAAGGCGCGGCGATGGGCTGCTCTAACCCGCACCCGCACGGCCAGATCTGGGCGAACAGCTTCCTGCCGAACGAAGCCGAACGTGAAGACAGGCTGCAAAAAGCCTATTTTGCAGAGAACGGGTCGCCAATGCTGGTGGATTACACCCAGCGTGAGCTGGCGGACGGCAGCCGCACCGTGGTGGAAACCGAGCACTGGCTTGCCGTGGTGCCGTACTGGGCGGCGTGGCCGTTTGAAACGCTGCTGCTGCCAAAAGCCAACGTCCAGCGCATTACCGACCTCAGCGACGCGCAGAAAGACGACCTTGCCCTGGCGCTGAAAAAACTGACCAGCCGTTACGATAACCTCTTCCAGTGCTCCTTCCCCTACTCCATGGGCTGGCACGGCGCGCCGTTCAACGGCAAAGAGAATCAACACTGGCAGCTGCATGCGCATTTCTACCCGCCGCTGCTGCGCTCAGCAACGGTACGTAAATTCATGGTGGGCTATGAAATGCTGGCGGAAACCCAGCGCGACCTGACGGCGGAACAGGCGGCAGAACGTCTGCGTGCCGTTAGCGACGTCCATTACCGCGAATCAGGAGTCTAAAAATGAATCTGAAAGATAAAACACAATCCCTGTTTGCTGAAAAATTTGGCTACCCTGCCACCCACGTTATTCAGGCGCCTGGCCGCGTTAATTTAATTGGCGAGCACACCGACTATAACGACGGTTTTGTGCTGCCCTGTGCCATTGACTACCAGACGGTGATCGGCTGCGCGAAACGTTCAGATCGTATGGTGCGGGTGATCGCCGCGGATTACGGCAACGAAATGGACGAATTTTCCCTCGACGCGCCGATCGTGACCCACGACAGCCAGCAGTGGTCGAACTATGTGCGCGGCGTGGTGAAGCATCTTCTGAAGCGTAACAAGGATTTCGGCGGGGCCGACATGGTCATCAGCGGCAACGTGCCGCAGGGAGCAGGATTGAGCTCTTCTGCATCGCTGGAAGTGGCGGTCGGCACCGTTTTCCAGCAGCTTTATCATCTGCCGCTGGACGGCGCGCAGATCGCCCTCAACGGTCAGGAAGCGGAAAACCAGTTCGTGGGCTGCAACTGCGGCATTATGGATCAGCTTATTTCCGCGCTGGGCAAGAAAGAGCATGCGTTGCTGATTGACTGCCGCTCGCTCGCCACCAAAGCGGTTCCGCTGCCAAAAGGTGCGGCGGTGGTGATCATCAACAGTAACTTCAAACGCACCCTGGTGGGCAGCGAGTACAACACCCGCCGCGAGCAGTGTGAAACCGGCGCGCGCTTCTTCCAGCAGCCGGCCCTGCGTGATGTTTCTCTCGATGAATTTAACAAGGTTGCCCACGAGCTGGATCCGGTCGTAACGAAGCGCGTGCGTCACGTACTGACGGAAAATGCCCGTACCGTAGAAGCCGCCTCCGCGCTGGCGAAAGGTGACCTGAAGCGCATGGGCGAACTGATGGCAGAATCGCATGCCTCCATGCGCGACGATTTCGAAATCACCGTGCCGCAAATCGACACCCTGGTTGAAATTGTAAAAGCCACGATTGGCGACAAAGGCGGCGTGCGTATGACCGGCGGTGGGTTTGGCGGCTGCGTCGTCGCCCTGGTGCCGGAAGAGCTGGTCCCTGCCGTTCAGGACGCCGTGGCGAAACAGTACGAAGCCAAAACGGGCATCAAAGAAACTTTCTATGTCTGCAAAGCATCACAAGGAGCCGGACAGTGCTAAACGAAATACCTACACTCGCACCGGATGGTCTGCCGTATCGCCTGTTAACCCTGCGCAACAGCGCCGGGATGGTGGTTACGCTGATGGACTGGGGCGCAACCCTACTTTCTGCCCGCGTCCCCATGCCTGACGGCAGCGTGCGCGAAACCCTGCTCGGCTGCGCATCCCCCGAGCAGTATATTGAGCAGAACGCTTTTCTTGGCGCGTCCATAGGCCGCTACGCCAACCGCATCGCCAGAAGCCGGTTTGAGCTGGACGGCGTAGAATATTCCCTGCTTTCAAGCCAGGGTGAAAATCAGCTGCACGGCGGTCCGGAAGGGTTTGATAAACGCCGCTGGAAGATTGTGCAGCAAAATGATGGTGAGGTCTGGTTCTCTCTGGACTCCCTCGACGGAGACCAGGGCTTCCCGGGCAATCTGACCGCAACCGCGCGCTTCACCCTGACCGGGGATAATCGCATCGCCATTGAGTACCGCGCGACGGTCGACAAGCCGTGCCCGGTCAACCTGACTAACCACGCTTACTTTAACCTCGACGGCAACCAGACCGATGTCCGTAACCACAAACTCCAGATCCTGGCGGACGCGTATCTGCCGGTCGATGAGATGGGTATCCCGTACCAGGGGCTGAAACCGGTAAGCGGCAATAGCTTTGATTTCCGTCAGCCGAAAACCATCGCCCAGGATTTTCTGAGTGATGACGATCAGCGCAAGGTGAAGGGCTACGACCACGCTTTCCTGTTGCAGGCGAAAGGCGATCTTTCTCAACCTGCCGCACAGGTCTGGTCTGCGGATGAGAAGTTACAGATGACGGTCTACACCACCGCCCCTGCCCTTCAGTTCTACTCCGGCAACTACCTGGAGGGCACCACGGCGCGTGAACATAACGACTACGCCGCCTGGCAAGGTCTGGCGCTGGAGAGCGAATTCCTGCCGGACAGCCCTAACCATCCAGAATGGCCGCAGCCGGACTGCGTACTGCGTCCGGGTGAAGAGTACACGAGCGTCACCGAGTATCATTTCATTCCGCGCGCTTAACGCCCGGCGGCGCTGCGCCTGCACGGGCCTATGAATGTAGGCCGGATAAGCGAAGCGCCGTCCGGCAAAAAAGCCAGGCCCTCACCGCGAGGGCTTTTTTATCTCCGCTTGCTGAAAATAGCGGCGATCGCAGACAAAATCATAACCCTGGATTCACATGCATCTTACACTCTCGAACTATTTTCGCTATGGTTAGGGTTAAGCGTTGCTGCTGGCACAGTCACGGCAATATAATGAGAATTGTTATCATTCAAAATGCTTGAGGAGTAAGAAATGGCTAATACTAAGCTTGTCCTGGTGCGCCACGGCGAAAGCCAGTGGAACAATGAAAACCGCTTCACCGGCTGGTATGACGTTGATCTGTCCGAGAAAGGCGTGAGCGAAGCAAAAGCGGCAGGTAAACTGCTGAAAGAAGAAGGCTTCACCTTTGACTTTGCTTACACCTCTGTGCTGAAACGTGCCATCCATACCCTGTGGAACGTTCTGGACGAGCTGGATCAGGCCTGGCTGCCGGTTGAGAAATCCTGGAAGCTGAACGAGCGTCACTACGGTGCGCTGCAAGGTCTGAACAAAGCGGAAACCGCAGAGAAATACGGTGACGAGCAGGTTAAGCAGTGGCGTCGCGGTTTCGCGGTAACGCCTCCAGAGCTGAGCAAAGATGACGAGCGCTACCCGGGTCACGATCCGCGCTACGCGAAGTTGACTGAGGCTGAACTGCCACAGACCGAAAGCCTGGCGCTGACCATCGACCGCGTGGTGCCTTACTGGAACGAAACCATTCTGCCGCGCCTGAAAAGCGGCGAGCGCGTTATTATCGCTGCTCACGGTAACTCCCTGCGCGCGCTGGTGAAATACCTGGACAACATGGGTGAAGATGAGATCCTCGAGCTGAACATCCCTACCGGCGTACCGCTGGTGTACGAGTTCGACGAGAACTTCAAACCTGTTAAACATTACTATCTGGGTAACGCCGACGAAATCGCTGCAAAAGCGGCGGCAGTGGCGAACCAGGGTAAAGCGAAGTAATTTTCGCCGGACATAAAAAAAGCGTGGAGCAATCCACGCTTTTTTATTGCCCGCGACAGACTTAGCCGCGACGCGCTTTTACCGCATCCGCCAGCTGGCGCAGGATCGCATCGGTATCTTCCCAGCCAATGCAGGCATCCGTCACGCTCTTACCGTAGACCAGCGGTTCGCTGCCCTCAAGATTCTGGTTGCCTTCCACCAGATGGCTCTCGATCATCACCCCAATCACCGCGCGTTCACCGTTGGCGATTTGCTGACAAACATCCGCCCCGACTTCCATCTGCTTTTTGAACTGTTTGCTGGAGTTCGCATGGCTGAAATCGATCATCACCTGCGGCGCCAGTCCCGCTTTCTCCAGACCCGCCTTCACTTCCGCCACGTGTTTTGCGCTGTAGTTAGGCTCTTTACCGCCGCGCAGAATGATATGGCAGTCGCCGTTACCGCTGGTATTCACGATAGCCGAGTGGCCCCACTTGGTCACCGACAGGAAGCAGTGCGGCGCGCCAGCCGCATTGATGGCATCAATCGCGACCTTGATGGTGCCATCCGTGCCGTTTTTGAAGCCGACCGGGCATGAGAGACCAGACGCCAGCTCGCGGTGAACCTGAGATTCCGTGGTGCGCGCGCCGATGGCGCCCCAGCTCATCAGGTCAGCCAGATACTGCGGCGTGATCATATCCAGGAATTCTCCCGCCGCCGGCAGCCCGCTGTCGTTAATTTCCAGCAGCAGCTTACGCGCAATGCGCAGGCCATCGTTGATCTGGAAGCTGTTGTCCATGTGCGGATCGTTGATCAGCCCTTTCCAGCCCACGGTGGTACGCGGTTTTTCGAAATAGACGCGCATCACGATTTCCAGTTCGTCCTTCAGCTCTTCACGCAGGGTGAGCAGTCGTGACGCGTACTCTTTGGCCGCAGCAGGATCGTGAATAGAGCACGGCCCGATCACCACCAGAAGACGATCGTCGCTACCTTTGAGGATCTTGTGGATCGCCTTGCGGGCATGAGACACCGTGTTGGCGGCATTTTCAGTGGCGGGGAATTTTTCAAGGAGCGCTACGGGAGGTAATAACTCATTGATCTCTTTAATACGTAAATCGTCGTTCTGATAATTCATCTTCTTTCCGGCTCTGCCATATCTTTAGTAATGAAAGCAATGCTTTCAATCTAACTTGTCGGCCTTGAAGTGTAAACGGGCTTTTACACTTCACGCAGATAATTCCTGGAATTCGCTTAAAATTCACCACAAAATAGCGAAAAATGAGATCTGGCCTAAACTTTTTACTTGTAACAGCTGAATTTAAATATTTATACGCGATTCCATTCTGCCCTCACGCAGAAATCCGGGATCTTTCGCCACTGAACAAGATGCACTGTTGGAGAATGTTATCCAGCGTAACGATAAGAACAGGAGCACCATGATGAAAATGACGAAACTGACTACGCTTTTCCTGACGGCAACCCTTACCCTGGCAAGCGGCAGCGTGCTGGCAGCCGATGCAGGTTCATCCGGCAGCAACGGTGACGCTAATGCTGCCGCCGAAGCAGGCCAGGTTGCGCCGGATGCAAAACAGAATATTGCGCCAAATAATGTTGATAACAGCAATATCAACACGGGCAATACTAACACCGGCGGTACGAATACCGGCACCATGAACCACGACGGCATGACCAACGATGAGGTTCATAAAAACTCGATGTGTAAAGACGGTAAATGTCCGGACCCCAATGACAAAGTGGGTAGCGATGCCAATACCAAAACGGACGGCACCACTCAGTAAGCCTGTCTAAGAAGAAATAAGGAGAGCGCATGCTCTCCTTTTTTATTTAAGCACTTAAAAACGCTACACTAAAAATAATAATAAATCAGGAAAGATATCATGGCGCATTCCCACTCCCATTCTCCCTCTTCCGGCGATGAAAACGCCAAACGGCTTCTGCTGGCATTTGCGGTCACCGCCACGTTTATGGTTATTGAGGTCATCGGTGGTCTTATTTCCGGCTCGCTGGCGCTGCTGGCCGATGCCGGACACATGCTTACCGATGCCGCGGCGCTGCTCTTCGCGCTGCTGGCCGTGCAGTTTGCCCGTCGCCCGCCCAATGCTCGCCACACGTTTGGCTGGCTCAGGCTGACCACGCTTGCCGCCTTTGTGAATGCGATTGCCTTAGTGGTGATTACCATACTCATCGTCTGGGAGGCTTTTCAGCGCTTTCGGCATCCTCAACCGGTAGCCGGGACAACGATGATGGTGATTGCCATTGCCGGCCTGGTTGCCAATATTCTGGCGTTCTGGATATTGCACCGCGGCAGCAGCGAAAAAAATCTGAACGTGCGGGCCGCGGCGCTTCACGTGCTCGGTGATTTGCTGGGTTCTGTTGGTGCGATTGTGGCCGCGCTGATCATTATGGGCACGGGCTGGACCCCTATCGACCCGATTCTTTCCGTGCTGGTATCGTGCCTGGTATTGCGCAGCGCCTGGCGGCTGTTGAAGGAGAGCGTAAATGAGCTGCTGGAAGGCGCGCCCACGTCACTGGATATTGGCGAACTGAAGCGCAACCTGAGTCGCTCCATTCCTGAGGTTCGTAACGTTCATCACGTTCACGTCTGGCTGGTTGGCGAAAAACCGCTTATGACGCTGCACGTTCAGGTTGTTCCGCCCCACGATCACGACGCGCTGCTTGAACGTATTCAGCATTTCCTTGAGCATCACTATGAGATTGCGCACTCCACCATCCAGATGGAGTACCAGCCTTGCAGCGGGCCAGACTGTCACCTTAACGAGGCGCAGTCCGGCCACTCACACGCACATTACCATTAACGTGAAAGCGCGCGAGAGCCATGCTCACGCGCGCTGTTAATCCACATGCGGCTGCCGTTGAGAGCAATGAAGGTCAGCAGCATGTACTCCAGCGACATGGCATAAACGCCCTGAAGGGCAAAAATCACCACGCTAATCACATTTATCACCACCCACAACAGCCAGTTCTCAACGTATTTACGCGTCATCAGGATCATCGCCGCAATCGACAGCACCATCATGCAGGAATCCCAGAACGGGAAGGCGTCCGGCTGAAGCTGTGGCAGGGTGACGTTCAATCCCAGCCCCGACATCACCGAGACCGCCACGCGCGTCAGGAAGGCAAATACCGGATCGATAAAGACGGTCATCAGGCCGATAGCCACCACGCAGGCCGCGAGCCAGGCGAGGGCTTTTGGCAACGGCAGCCAGCGGATTTGCAGCTCCGCCTCCTGCTGGCTGTTTTGCCGTGACCAGGCATACCAGCCGTAGATGTTGGCCGCGAAGAAGAACAGCTGTAGAAGCAGGCTGGCGTAGAGCTGGATCTGAAAGAAGATGATCGCAAACAGCGTAACGTTAATCAGCCCGAACGCATAGTTGCTGATCTTCTCAAGGCTGGCCAGCCAGATACAGAGTAAACCGGCCAACGTACCTACCGCTTCAATCCACGACAGGTCATAGCCGCCCGCACCGATGGGGATGTGAACCAGGATGTTCTGTGTACTAAAAAAATCCATTTTTTCTCCGGGGCGTAATAAGTTAAGTACGTAGTGTAGCCGCAAAATCCAGCATGCGGTTAAGCGGAATTAACGCGCCTTCACGCAGGGCAGCATCCACGTGGATCTCATGCGCAGCGCCACCGTTCTCCAGCCCCTCCGCAATGGCTTTTAGGCCATTCATTGCCATCCACGGGCAGTGCGCGCAGCTACGGCAGGTCGCCCCTTCTCCGGCGGTTGGCGCTTCAAGAAGCTCTTTTTCCGGCACGGCCTGCTGCATTTTGTAGAAGATACCGCGATCGGTCGCCACGATGAGCTGCTTGTGTGGCAGCGTTTTCGCCGCGTTAATTAACTGGCTGGTTGAGCCGACGGCGTCCGCCATCTCGACGATCGACTGCGGGGATTCCGGGTGCACCAGAATCGCGGCCTGCGGGTATAAGGCTCTCATCCGGGTCAGCGCCTGGGTCTTGAACTCATCGTGGACGATACAGGCACCCTGCCAGCACAGCACATCCGCACCGGTCTGTTTTTGCACGTAGTTTCCCAGATGGCGATCGGGCGCCCAGATGATTTTTTCACCCATGCTGTCCAGATGTTCAATCAGCTCAACGGCGATACTGGACGTCACTACCCAGTCTGCCCGGGCTTTGACGGCAGCGGAGGTGTTGGCGTAGACCACGACGGTACGGTCAGGGTGAGCATCACAGAAGGCGGTGAACTCATCAATCGGGCAGCCGAGATCGAGGGAGCATTCGGCATTCAGCGTCGGCATCAGAACCGTTTTTTCCGGGCTGAGGATTTTTGCCGTTTCCCCCATAAAACGAACGCCCGCAACGAGAAGCGTAGAGGCAGGATGTTTAGCGCCGAAACGCGCCATCTCCAGCGAGTCTGAGATACAGCCGCCCGTCTCTTCTGCCAGCTGCTGAATTTCCGGGTCAGTGTAGTAATGCGCCACCATCACCGCATCACGCGCTTTAAGAAGACGCTTAATTTTCTCACGATAGAACTGCTTCTCATCCCGGCTTAGCGGCGCTGGCTTCGGCGGGAAGGGATAAATTGCGGCTTCGGGATCAAACATCACACTCATTATGGCTTCTCGTTTTACTGGCTTAACAATATTGCCTTTGTTTTGCGGTAGATAGCAAAAATGACGGCAATGGTGTTTTGTATACTAAACAAGATAGCGAATATCAGGTGGAATGTCATCGGGAATTGGTGCCGGAAGTATTTGTCGGGTGGCGGCTTCGCCTTACCCGACCTACAAAGCACTGGGGAACGACAGATAGCAAAAAGGCGCCTTTAGGGCGCCTTTTTACATTGGTGGGTCGTGCAGGATGACTCGGCTTCGCCTCGCCCTTCGGGCCGTTGCTAAAGCAACGTTATCCTTCACGTTTAACATCTGAGTAAGACATTAAAATTGGTGGGTCGTGCAGGATTCGAACCTGCGACCAATTGATTAAAAGTCAACTGCTCTACCAACTGAGCTAACGACCCCTTACGGGATGTACTTCAAATCTATTCAGGCTGGTGGGTCGTGCAGGATTCGAACCTGCGACCAATTGATTAAAAGTCAACTGCTCTACCAACTGAGCTAACGACCCATTCGGGTGTTGCCTGAATTATCACTCGGAACCAATAAAATTGGTGGGTCGTGCAGGATTCGAACCTGCGACCAATTGATTAAAAGTCAACTGCTCTACCAACTGAGCTAACGACCCGAGTGGTGGGTGATGACGGGCTCGAACCGCCGACCCCCTCCGTGTAAAGGAGATGCTCTACCAACTGAGCTAATCACCCACTCTGTACTGCCGGAACTGCTTTAAGTGGTGGGTCGTGCAGGATTCGAACCTGCGACCAATTGATTAAAAGTCAACTGCTCTACCAACTGAGCTAACGACCCACTTTTGCGCTGCTTTCACGTTGTTTGATATCCCGTGGCAACGGCGGCATATATTACTGATTTAAGAATTCTGCGCAACAAAAATTTCGATGAAGATCACTTAACTGCTTAGGAATCATGCTGCACGACCAGAAATAACGCGATTTCTGGTCATGCGGTAATCAACCCATCGAACTTAAACGTTTTTGCGCTTGTTTGGCGCCGTCGGTGCCCGGGAATTTAGCAACCACCTGCTGATAAACCGCTTTGGCTTTAGCCGTGTCGCCTTTGTCCTGCATGATCACGCCAACTTTAAACATCGCATCCGGCGCTTTCGGTGATTTCGGGTAATTTTTCACCACAGAGGCAAAATAAAACGCCGCATCATCCTTTTTACCCTTGTTGTAATTCAACTGACCCAGCCAGTAGTTCGCATTGGGCTGGTAAGTGGAATCAGGGTACTTCTTCACGAAGTTCTGAAACGCAACGATAGCATCGTCCTGGCGCGATTTGTCCTGCACCAGGGCAATGGCCGCGTTATAGTCCGTATTCGCGTCACCGCTCTGTACAGGCGCTCCAGACGACGCTGAGGCATCTGCCGCTGGAGCAGGCGTCGCCGCACCGCTTTGATCGCCTGCTGCGGGCTGTGCAGCCGCACCGCCGCTGCTCAGGCTATCCATCTGCGACAAGATTTGCTTCTGGCGCTCCACAACCTGATTAAGCTGATACTGACTCTCCTGGATCTGACCACGAAGGGAATCGATATCGTTCTGGTTGTCGGAAAGTTGCTGCTGGAGTTGAGTTAAAAGCTGACTGTGAGCGTTAGAAATACGCTCGAGCTGAGTGACCCGGTCTTCTACCGAGCCTGAGCCGACACTACTGATTGGTGCCTGAGCAAAAGCGGCCCAGGGGGCCGCTATTCCAACCAGTAACGACAGACTCATCAGATGATGTCTGAAGTTACTGCTCATGCAATTCTCTTAGTAAACGAGTACGGCACGACGGTTTTTGGAGTAAGCCGCTTCGTCGTGACCCAGTACTGCTGGTTTTTCTTTACCGTAAGAAACGATGGAGATCTGGTCAGCAGAAACGCCTTTACCCTGGAGGTACATTTTAACAGCGTTTGCACGACGTTCACCCAGGGAGATGTTGTACTCTGGGGTACCACGTTCGTCCGCATGACCTTCTACGGTGACTTTGTAAGACGGGTTACTACGCAGGAAGTTTGCGTGCGCATCCAGCATTGCAGCGAAGTCAGAACGGATGTCGTATTTATCCAGATCGAAGTAAACGATGTTGTTCTGCTGTAACTGCTGCATCTGAAGACGCGCTTGCTCTTCAGAAGACATATTGCCATTGCCGTTAGCGTCCATACCGGTGCCGGCACCCATCATGCCTTCGCCGCTCTGGTCATTGCTTGCGTTCTTGTTAGAAGAACACGCTGCGATTGCCATTACAGGCAGAGCGATCATCAGCCCCTTCAGCACTTTGTTCAGTTGCATTTCTAAGATTCCTTTAGTAATCAATTAATTATTATTACAGATACGGCGACCAGGCAGGTGATTTTACCTGTCCATCAGTTGCCGGAAGACGCGCTTTGAAACGCCCATCTGTAGAAACCAGATTCAGCACGGATCCCATCCCCTGAGAAGAGCTGTAGATTACCATGGTGCCGTTAGGTGCCAGACTTGGCGTTTCATCCAGGAACGTTGACGACAGTATTTGTACGCCTCCCGTTACCAGATCTTGTTTGGCAATGTGCTGCTGACCACCCGCAGTGCTGACCATTACCATTGTTTTACCATCGGCACTGACGTCAGCATCCTGGTTCTGAGAACCTTCCCAGGTAATGCGCTGCGCTGCTCCGCCGTTGATATTCATTTTATAAACTTGTGGACGACCGGCCTGGTCAGACGTAAAGGCCAGATTCTGGCTGTCCGGGAACCAGGTTGGCTCCGTGTTGTTGCTACGACCATCGGTTACCTGGCGGATCTGGCCAGAGCCAATGTCCATGACGTACAGGTTCAGGCTACCGGTTTTAGACAGGGCAAACGCCAGTTTAGTCCCGTCCGGAGAGAACGCAGGCGCACCGTTGTGACGCGGGAATGACGCAACCTGACGCACGGCACCGTTAGACAGCGTCTGGATAACCAGCGCGGAACGGCCGCTCTCGAAGGTCACGTACGCCAGCTTGGAGCCGTCTGGAGACCATGCCGGAGACATCAACGGCTGCGGAGAACGGTGTACGGTGAACTGGTTGTAACCATCGTAGTCAGAGACGCGCAGCTCATAAGGGAACTGGCCGCCGTTGGTCTGCACAACATACGCGATACGGGTACGGAACGCACCTTTAATCCCGGTCAGCTTCTCAAACACTTCGTCACTCGCCGTGTGGCCTGCATAACGCAGCCACTGCTTGTTCACTTTATAGGTGTTTTGAGCCAGAACGGTGCCCGGCGCACCGCCGGTATCCACCAGCTGATACGCAACGTTATAGCCGCCGTCTGGTGCAGGCGTAACCTGACCGACAACTACCGCATCAATCCCCAGCGCAGACCATGCAGCAGGCTGAACGTCCTGCGCAGTACCCGGCTGCTGCGGCAGACGAGAACGATCTAACGGGTTAAATTTACCGCTGTTACGCAGGTCAGCTGCAACAATGCCGCCAATATCTTCAGGCGCAGCGCCCGGGCCTGCCCACTGGAACGGAACGACACCGATTGGACGCGCTGAGTCCACCCCCTGGGTGATCTCAATGCGTACTTCTGCGTGCAGTACAGCTGCCCACAGCATTAAAAAACTAACTGCTACACGTAATGCCTGCTTCATCATATCTCCCTTATCTGGGTAACCTTACCCACGATAATTTAGCAGAATGTTAACAAACCCAAATAGACAAAACTACTTATCCTGTTTACGACCATAGACTGTTTTTCAGACTTCCGTTAGAAGAGTTGATTACAGCTTAAAGTCCAGTTTGGCATCTTTTATCTTTTCATAAACAGCCTCGCTAGGCGGTTTAGGAATGTTCGCCGATCTGGCTGCGGCCAGTGCAGCCTGACAGAGCGCAGGATCGCCCCCTTCAGACATCACGCTTTTCAACCTGCCGTCTGGCGCAAGATTGATGTGCAGTACGCACTGCTTGCCCTGATACAGGCCTGCATCAAAGAGTCGGCTCTGAATCGCAACCTGGATCTGCTTGGCATAAGCGCTGATATCTGCACCTGTTGCCCCACCGTTGGCTCCGGAGGTACCGCTGTCTTTTGACGGCTGTCCATTTCCTTTGGCCCCACCGCCCGTTTTCGGTGCATTCTTACCGGAGCTCAGGTCACCCAGCAGGTCGTCTACACCGGCGGCAGCGGCAGCTTTCTCAGCGGCTGCGGCCTTTTTAGCCGCGGCTTTTTCGGCAGCCGCTTTTTTATCGGCAGCGGCTTTCTCAGCGGCTGCTTTTTTATCAGCGGCAGCTTTTTCCGCAGCGGCGGCTTTTTCTGCCGCAGCTTTCTCGGCGGCGGCCGCTTTTTTCGCAGCATCAGCAGCCGCTTTCTTCTCGGCTTCCTGCGCAGCTTTCTTCGCGGCTTCCGCTTCGGCTTTCTTCTGTGCGTCGGCAGCCGCTTTTTTCGCCGCTTCCGCTTCCGCTTTCTTCTTCGCGTCAGCAGCCGCTTTCTTCACCGCTTCCGCTTCCGCTTTCTTCTGAGCATCAGCAGCCGCTTTCTTCGCCGCGTCTGCGGCTAACTTGGCCTGAGCATCTGCCTTCGCCTTCGCGTCTGC
Organism: Enterobacter quasihormaechei; assembly: GCF_004331385.1. Lineage (GTDB taxonomy): Bacteria > Pseudomonadota > Gammaproteobacteria > Enterobacterales > Enterobacteriaceae > Enterobacter > Enterobacter quasihormaechei. The sequence goes on along the minus strand of NZ_SJON01000001.1, from coordinate 419,684 downwards.
TGCGGCTTTGGCTGCCGCCTCTTCCGCCTGCTTCTGCTGTTCCTGGGCTTGCTTCGCTGCGGCTTCAGCCTGTTTCTGCTGCTCCGCCTGCTCTTTCGCCGCTTCCTGCGCCTGCAAACGTTCTTTCTCAAGCTGCTTCAGACGTTCCTGCTCGGCGGCCTGCTTTTCACGCAACTCTTCCGCCTGCTGTTGCGCCTGTTTTTCACGCTGTTCTTCCGCGCGCTTTGCGCTCGCCTGCTGCTGTTGCTGACGATTATAGTTCTGCACTACCGCACCGGGATCTACCATGACGGCGTCGATGGATGAGCCTCCACCACCGCCCGATGCATCAATGTGCTCATCGAACGAACTCCAGATCAGCGCTGCAAAAAGAATCACGTGCAGCACTGCGGAGACGATTATCGCTCGCTTAAGCTTGTCGTTCTGTTCGGTTGCCTTTGACACTATCGGTTCCCAAAAACTACGCAGATGATCAAATAGGCTGAGTCATTAAGCCAACTGACTTAACGCCCGCGCTATGTAGCAAGTTCAGCGCTTTGATAATTTCATCATATGGTACGTCTTTCGCACCACCGATTAAGAAGACCGTCTTCGGATTTGACTCCAGGCGTCGTTGCGCTTCAGCAATAACCTGCTCAGGGGGAAGCTGATCCATCCGATCCTTCTCCACCACCACGCTGTACTGCCCTACGCCGGAAACCTCAATGATGACCGGAGGATCGTCATTGGTGCTTACCGCCTGTGATTCTGTCGCATCCGGCAGATCAACTTCCACGCTCTGGGTGATGATGGGCGCTGTCGCCATAAAGATCAGCAGCAGCACCAGCAGCACGTCCAGTAACGGAACGATATTGATTTCGGACTTGAGCTCGCGACGACCTCGTCCACGCGATCTGGCCATGGTTTACCCCTTGTTGCTCTCGGTGCTGGTAAACGCCTGACGATGCAGAATCGCGGTGAACTCTTCCATAAAGTTGTCGTAGTTCAGTTCCAGTTTGTTCACGCGCTGGTTCAGACGGTTGTACGCCATCACCGCCGGAATTGCAGCGAACAGACCGATTGCGGTCGCGATCAGTGCTTCTGCGATACCCGGTGCAACCATCTGCAACGTCGCCTGCTTCACCGCGCCCAGCGCGATAAAGGCGTGCATGATCCCCCACACCGTACCAAACAGGCCGATATACGGGCTGATGGAACCCACGGTGCCGAGGAACGGAATATGCGTTTCAAGATTTTCCAGTTCGCGGTTCATAGAGATGCGCATCGCACGCGACGCACCTTCTACTACGGCTTCCGGCGCATGGCTGTTAGCACGGTGTAAGCGAGCGAACTCTTTAAAACCACTATAGAAAATTTGTTCGGAGCCTGAAAGGCTATCACGGCGTCCCTGGCTTTCCTGGTACAGACGAGAAAGCTCGATACCCGACCAGAACTTATCTTCAAACGCTTCGGCTTCGCGGCCAGCGGCATTGAGGATACGCGTTCTCTGGATGATGATGGCCCAGGATGCGATTGAAAAACCAATCAAAATCAACATGATAAGTTTAACCAGAAGGCTTGCCTTCAGGAACAAATCAAGGATATTCATGTCAGTCACTGCTTAAACTCCGCGACAATAGACTTAGGAAGCGCACGAGGCTTCATTATGGTTGGATCAACACAGACAATCAGGACTTCAGCTGAGTTCAGTACCGTGTTCTCTGCATTGACTATCCGCTGCGTGAAAACCAGTGAAGTTCCGCGCATTGATGTAATTTCTGTTTGGACTTCGAGCATATCGTCGAGTCTGGCAGGCGCAAAATACTCAAGCGTCATCTTGCGTACCACGAAGGCAACTCGCTCAGCCAACAGCACCTGTTGACTAAAGTGATGATGGCGCAGCATCTCTGTGCGTGCCCGTTCATAAAAAGCAACGTAGCTGGCGTGGTAGACCACACCACCGGCATCGGTATCTTCGTAGTAGACACGTACCGGCCATCGAAACAGCGTTGTATTCACTTTACATCCCGGTAATACAAGAAAAGTTGGAGCTTTCAAACTTCGCTACTATACGCGCGGGAATGATGGTTTGGAATGGGGGAAAGTAAACGGAGAGTAAATTTTTATGGGCTCGGGTAAGCCCATATCGTTAACGGACATTTCTTATTCAGAAGAAGAAGAAAATCAAACCGGCGAGGAGAACCAGATCGGCAATCAGCGGGCAGAAGATGCCCTGCCAGTGAAGCGCTTTCGGACGAAAGCCAACGCCGTGAATGACCCCTGCACACACCGCCCACATAATCAGGAAGCCGTGCCAGATCTCAAGCTCGCTGGTTTTTGCCGCGAAGCGCGACGGGTCCCAGAAAATACAGCCCGCCAGCAGTAATGCCATAATGAGGGAAAGCGCCCTCAGGGGGCGCTTATCCATTACCGCATATAACGTTGCGATAATGTTCATTAGTGCTTTTCTTCACCTGCTTTGGACGCTTCAACATGCTCAAGCGCCAGGGCAGTAATGACACCAAATGCACAGGCAAGAAGCGTCCCTAAAATCCATGCGAAATACCACATATTCAGCTCCTTACTTAGTACATAGAGTGGGTGTTGCTTTCAATATGTTCTTTGGTAATACGACCGAACATTTTCCAGTAACACCAGCTGGTGTAGAGCAGGATAATCGGTACGAATACGCAAGCAACATACGTCATCAGGTTCAGCGTCAGCTGGCTGGAGGTTGCATCCCACATGGTCAGGCTAGCATTCATCATGGTGCTGGACGGCATCACGAATGGGAACATCGCAATACCCGCGGTCAGGATGATGCACGCCAGCGTCAGGGAGGAGAACACGAACGCCAGAGCGCCTTTCTCCAGACGAGACGTCAGCACGGTCAGCAGCGGCAGCAGCACACCCAGAGCCGGGATAGCCCACAGCGCAGGGGTCGTGTTGAAGTTCACCAGCCATGCACCAGCCTGACGCGCCACTTCTTTGGTCAGCGGGTTAGACGGTGCAGTATGGTTGATCGCGGACGTCACCACGTAACCATCAATACCGTACACCACCCACACGCCTGCCAGAGCGAAGCAGACCAGCGTCACCAGCGCTGCAACCTGCGCGGTTGCGCGGGAACGCAGGTGCAGTTCACCCACGGTACGCATCTGAAGGTAGGTTGCGCCCTGGGTAATAATCATCGCCACGCTCACCACGCCCGCCAGCAGACCAAACGGATTCAGCAGCTGGAAGAAGTTACCGGTGTAGAACAGACGCATATATTCGTCGACGTGGAACGGTACGCCCTGCAACAGGTTACCGAACGCCACACCAATGACCAGCGGTGGAACGAAGCTACCAATGAAGATGCCCCAGTCCCACATGTTACGCCAGCGGGTGTCTTCAATCTTGGAACGGTAGTCAAAACCCACCGGACGGAAGAATAAAGAGGCCAGCACCAGAATCATCGCCACATAGAAGCCGGAGAACGCAGCCGCGTAGACCATCGGCCAGGCAGCGAACAGCGCGCCGCCTGCGGTGATCAGCCACACCTGGTTACCGTCCCAGTGCGGGGCGATGGAGTTAATCATGATTCGACGCTCGGTGTCATTACGACCGAGGAAACGGGTGAGCATGCCCACGCCCATGTCGAAACCATCGGTGACCGCAAATCCAATCAGCAGAACGCCGATCAGCAGCCACCAGACAAAACGCAATACTTCATAATCGATCATTTGATGACTCCTGTCTTAGCGTGCCGGCTGAGTCGTCACAGCAGACTGCTCGTAGTGGTAGCGACCGGTTTTCAGGCTGCTTGGGCCAAGGCGCGCGAACTTGAACATCAGGAACAGTTCAGCCACCAGGAACAGGGTGTACAGACCGCAAATGAGCAGCATGGAGAAGATCAGGTCGCCTGCGGTCAGGGAGGAGTTCGCTACCGCGGTTGGCAGCACCTCACCGATCGCCCACGGCTGACGGCCATACTCCGCGACAAACCAGCCGGATTCAATCGCGATCCACGGCAGTGGAATACCGTACAGCGCGGTGCGCAGCAGCCATTTTTTCTCGCCGATGCGGTTACGAATGACGGACCAGAACGAGGCCGCGATGATCAGCAGCATAATAATGCCGCAACCGACCATGATGCGGAACGCAAAGTACAGCGGCGCAACGCGTGGAATGGAGTCTTTGGTTGCCATCTGAATCTGCTCTTCCGTCGCGTCGGAGACGTTCGGGGTATAGCGTTTCAGCAGCAGGCCGTAGCCCAGGTCTTTTTTCACGTCGTTAAAGCGATCGCGAACGGCCTGGTCGGTAGAACCGGCGCGCAGCTGTTCCAGCAGCGAGTAGGCTTTCATCCCGTTACGGATACGCTCTTCATGCTGCACCATCAGATCTTTCAGGCCAGTGACCTGTTTGTCGACGGAGCGCGTGGCGATAATACCCAGAGCGTAAGGAATTTGAATGGCGAAGCGGTTTTCCTGCGCATCCTGGTCAGGCACGCCGAACAGGGTAAACGCGGCAGGCGCCGGCTGGGTTTCCCATTCCGCTTCAATCGCGGCCAGCTTGGTTTTCTGCACGTCGCCCATTTCGTAACCGGATTCATCACCCAGAACAATAACGGACAGAATCGCCGCCATGCCGAAGCTTGCTGCGATAGCAAAGGAGCGTTTCGCAAACGCGAAGTCACGACCGCGCAGCATATAGTAGGAGCTGATGCCCAGCACGAACATCGCGCCGCAGACGTAGCCAGACGCCACGGTGTGGACGAATTTCACCTGAGCAACCGGGTTCAGGACGAGTTCAGCGAAGCTGACCATCTCCATACGCATGGTTTCGAAGTTGAAATCAGACGCGATGGGGTTTTGCATCCAGCCGTTCGCCACCAGGATCCACAGCGCGGACAGGTTGGAGCCTAATGCCACCAGCCAGGTTACCGCCATATGCTGGACTTTACCCAGACGGTCCCAACCGAAGAAGAACAGACCTACAAAGGTGGATTCGAGGAAGAAGGCCATCAGACCTTCAATGGCCAGCGGCGCACCAAAAATATCCCCAACGTAGTGGGAATAGTAAGACCAGTTAGTCCCGAACTGGAACTCCATGGTCAGACCGGTTGCCACGCCCAGCGCAAAGTTGATGCCAAACAACTTGCCCCAGAACTTGGTCATATCTTTATAAATCTGTTTGCCGGAGAGGACGTAAACCGTTTCCATGATCGCCAGCAGGAACGCCATACCCAGCGTCAGCGGCACAAACAGGAAGTGGTACATCGCGGTCAAGGCAAACTGTAAGCGCGACAGTTCGACTACGTCTAACATTATGACTCCTTGCTCATCGCATGAAGACTCCGAGAGTGAACCCCGTTAGATAAGGATCCACACGCATGCCCCAATACAAAGTTATCTGCGTCCCTTCTTCGTTGCTTATTCTCCGGAGGGGGAAAAAGCAACGATGAAAGGTTACAAATACGTTAAGAAAAAACCAAATTGATCCCGTAAATATAATACGCTGCAAAACCCTTACAATAAACAGGTTTTTATTCGAACAGATTTACGTTTTTCGACGGCGATCAATTTATAGCAAAATTACCACTTTTCGGCCATTTTGATCGGGAACAATTTAACGCCTTTTGGAGCCTTTTTCCAAGCATTAAACATTGATTTAAATCAAAAACGCCGGCATCTGTTAACGATGTTTCTTTGTGGTATGCATAGTAAAGACCTTGTTAATGACATGTATATTTTTAGGCGCGCAGCGTTATAAAAGGCAGAAGATAATATAAACAGTTGTGATTTTTATTAACGCGACAGGAAAATCGTATTTTATGGACGACGAAACATATTCTGTTATCCGCTTCACAGTATTTTTTTATTACTTTGCCATCAGAATAAATGATTACATTTTATTCACCTTTAGCAGCATTAAAATTAACACCCCTGTGTGACTTTTTAATGAAAAAAAAGGCCGCACCCCCTGCGGCCTTTTGTTAAGCCAGGTATTACCTCTCTATCCTGACGCTAAAGGTTCGGGACTGGCACGGACGGAACGGACCAGAAATGCCCGCACTCTCCTCCCCTGCCGCGTCGGGCAACTCATTCATGTTCGTTTCGCAACAGGCCAGCACCACGCGGTTCACTGACAGGGCGACGTCGCAGGATTGCGTTTCGGACGGGTTGTAGAGACGCACTATCATCTCGTCACGATCTTCTGCTTTCTTCAGCGCGCTGAGCACGCATCCGTTTGGCGAAAGCGTTAGCAGACTGTAGCTGCCGGGCGTGGTGAAGGCGGTGCGGTTAAGCTTCATTGCGTCCCAGGGGATTTTGTTATAGCAGTGCACCGGCGTTAGCCACGACTTCGCCTGCTGCGCAACGCCGGCACTCACGGGCGTGCCGGTAAACGTGAACAGGCTGAAGCGACAGCGTAGCTGGCCCCGTACCTGCGAATCCGGCACCGGCATTTTGATCCCGGACGGCCTGCCCGGGCGCAAAAGTAAATCCTCTTTTCCAAGCAGCCCCACGCCGCGAAGCAACGTCAGAGCAAATGTTTTTTGACGCTCGCCGGTCACCTCAAATTCGCGCAACCCTTCGGTGAACAGCGCCATCCCGTTACGCCGTTCCTGGAGCACCGCGTAGTTGAGCAGGTTCCACACCGGCAGCGGTGCTTCCTTCCATCCTTCCTCCTGCCAGTTCGCCATCGCTTCATCCCGTACGGGGCGCGTCAGCGAACCGAACTGGGTATCGGCTAATACCGCCTCCGTGGTGAACGGCGTCGGGATCAACACCCGCACGCGATGGTCATCCGCGTGATTGCCGAGACGCGCCTCAACGTCGATACGCCGGCTGTTATGGCCGAGCGTGACCGTCAGTTCTGCCTCAAGCATCCCCGTCTGCTGACGCGCAGAACGTTCGGCGAGATTCGCCGGCACCGCCATGCGATGGCGGATCACCGCCCTGCTCTGCCAGGCCTCGTGGATCACCTCAACGTCGTGCTCGCCCTGCGCGGAAGTGAGCCGCCACTCTTCCCGAGAGGGCGAGTAGTCGTACTCATCGCCATCATCCGAGCTCTCTTCTATTTCCAGCGCGCGGTCATAAATCAGCCCGGACTCTTTGTCGCGCAGGCGCAGCGACCCGTCTTCATTTAACGTTATTTCCCAGAACGCATTTTCCAGCAGCGCCGCCGACGCATTTTCTGGCACCCGCAGCTTGCCGGCCACGTGCGGCTCGATAAACAGCGTGCGGTAGCCCATTGATGGCAGGATCTGGTTGAGCTGGATGTCGAACTCCATAAACGGCTCATAGTTGCCGTAATGCACAATCTGGCGGTCAATCAGCCCGGGGTCGATCTCGCGCGCGCTGCGGAGGAAATAAGGAATGTCATTCCCCTTATCGTCCAGCAGGCGGAACTGGCTGGCGCGCAGACGTATCGTGGTGTTAATCACTTCCTCGCGCGGCCAGGGCGTCAGGTTAAACATCACCAGTTTGTCTTCATCGCTTTGCGGCATGTTGTCGACAATCTTGCGCATATAGAAGCACGTCAGGTTATCGGCCATGTCTTCCGCCAGCTCGAAGCGGGACATCACCTCGCGATGCACTTTGTCACTACAGCAGCAGCCGATACTGTCGTGGGCGTGATTCTTGAGGATCTCTTTCCACATTTTTTCCAGCAGGCCGTGGTGATACTCAAAGCCCAGCGTCCAGGCAAGCGTGGCCAGCGGCTCAAGAACGTTGACGATTTTGTTTTCTATCCGGGCGTGGGCGATTTTGATGTCCATCCGCGTGGAGCCGATGGTCCGGTGCACTCGCATGTATTTTCCGTCAATAAACTCCCCTTTCAGGGTTGCCAGTTCATCGCGGTGCGCGTCGATGTGGTCAAATACCTCCTCGAAGCGGCTCATTACAAACTGACGCTGCGGATAGATTTCGCGAAGCTTATCCATCACCGCAAAAATGTTCTGCTGGAGCGGCATCTGGTCGTGGCCGTTAGGCAGCAAAATTTCTTTCGTCACGGAGGCTTTTTCGAGCACCTCTAGCCAGGCGTCGAGCCGTTTCCGCAGCCCGTCTTCATCCTCCGGTAAGTACTTACCAATCGCGTAGCCCAAGGGCAGCACCTGTGCCGTCACTTCGCTGCCGTCCAGGCTTTGCCAGAGAAATTCGGTTTTATCGGTACCGTGCCGCTCGGAGCACCCGCGCCAGAACATGGTGCGCGTGATGCCAAAACCGTTATAAATGTGCGGCAGCTGGGAAGACATGCCGAAGGAGTCCGGCAGATAGCCAATTTTCATCGGCTCGCCAAAGGCCATGCAGTCACGCATGCCGTACATCAGATTGCGGACAATCGACTCGCCGGAGACAAGGGTGGTATCCGTCTGGGTATACCACGGACCCACGATCAGCTTCCCGGCCTCCACCAGCGCTTTCACGCGTGGCCTGCTTTCCGGCTTCACGGCAAAATAATCTTCCAGCACCGCCGTCTGGCCGTCGAGGACGTAGTATTTGTACTCTGCATCCTGTTCAAGACGGGTGAGGATCTCTTCCATATTATTGACCAGAAGAATACGTGACGCTTCGGTGGTGAAGTACCACTCACGGTCCCAGTGCATATGTGGCGTGATATGAACGCGAGATACAGCTTTCATCTTCGTTTCCTGTCGGTGCGTGTTTAGGATGTAATGTCTTCAGTCACGTAGGTGCCGCGCTTCACGGCGTGACGTCGCCAGAGCAGTAACATGAGCGTAGAGATGGCGGCGCCAACCAGCGCGGCGCCAAACCAGCCCGCAGCGGCCATCACGCCACCCAGCCCGGCATCATGCAGTAAGAAGAGCGAGAAAATGCCCGCTCCCGGGGTGGAAAGCCCAATCCCCATCGCCCCGACAATCGCGCCGGTCGCCATTGATCCCAGAACGAATGAGCCGATGACCCGCAGCGGATCCTCGATAGCCATCGGAATTGCCCCCTCGGTGATGCCCGCCAGCCCCAGCAGCCAGGTGGATTTGCCGGTCTCAATTTCGAACTGTTTAAACAGGCTCGGGGCCAGCATCGTTGACGCCGTCACGGTAAAGGCCGATACCATTTTGACGGAGGCAAAGATCGCATAAGGCCCGTAGACGCCGTTGGCCATCGCCCCCAGGCAGAACGCGTAAGAGGCTTTGTTGACCGGGCCGCCCAGATCGAACGAGCACATAAAGCCCAGAATCGCGCCCAGAAGCAGCGCGTTCGCACCGGACAGCCCGTTAAGCCAGGCTGTCAGGGCGTTATTGATCCAGGCCACCGGTTCGCCAATCACAAACAGCATCAGGCTGCCTGCACCCAGCACGCCCATCACCGGATAGAGATAAAAGGTCAGAAAGCCGTTGTAGCGGCTGCTCAGCCGGATGTGGTTTTTCACCCAGCGCATCAGGTAACCCGCAATCAGCCCGCCGACGATGGCCCCCAGAAAACCGGAACCAATCATATTGGCGGCCAGACCCGCAGCAAAACCCGGCGTAAGCGCAGGTTTATCCGCCAGCGAGTAAGCGGTAAAGGCCGCGAGAACAGGAACCATCAGAATACCGAGCATCCCGCCGCCCAGTTTGCGGTACATCCACAGCCACGAGTTTTCCTGATCGAACAGATGCTGCAAGCCCAGGATTTGCGCCAGCAGTACCGACACGGCCAGCACCGTGCCGCCAGCGACAATCAGCGGCACCGCAAAGGAGATGCCGCTAAGAAGCGCCTGCTTAAGTTCGGTTTTAACGCGCTTTTTGGTGTCTGTGTCGACATGCGCAGGGCGCGCATCGGATACTGGCTCTAGCGCCAGCGCGCGCTCAATGAGCGCTTCCGCATGGCGCAAGGGTTCAGCTACGGGTACGGAAATGGCGGGGATCCCCTGAAAGCGTTCGCTCTCTTTGATCGCTACTTCTGCCGCGAAGATACACGCTTTGGCTTCCCGCAGCTGCTGAGCGGTAATGCGCCCCTCAACGCCGTTCGCCCCCTGCTTCTCGACCACCACATTGACGCCGAGCTTACGTCCCGCTTTTTCGAGATATTCTGCGGCCATATAGGTATGGGCGATCCCTGCCGGACAGGCGGTTACGCAGACAACCGTCGGGGCGTCGGCCAAACGCGCGCTATCCTCTGGCTGCGGTGCATCCTCCAGGGCAGCAAGCAGCGCGTCCGCGGTGGTGGCGCTCATGACGCGCGCGCGAAGCGCATCGTCCGCCAGACGGGTGGTGAGCGCGGTTAATAGCTGCATGTGCGTCGATCCCGCTTCGGCTGGCGGGATGGCGAGGAGAACAATCAGCTCCACGCGTTCGGGGCCATCCACCCCCTCCCACTCCAGCGGATCGGCGAGCGTCGCCACGGCAAACGCAGCCCTGCTCACGGCCACGGATTTCCCGTGCGGAACGGCAAGCCCCTCTCCCAGCGCCGTCGGCCCCTGGGCCTCACGCTGGTGGACATCACGCAAAAAAAGCGCCAGATCGGAGACTGCGCCACACCGGGCCAGCCTGCCGGCCAGCGCGTCTATGGCCTCATCGCGACTGCGGAATCGCGCGTTCAGGCAGAGCGCATCTGGATGCGTTAACGCCGTCAGGTTCATCATTATGGTTACTCCCGTAAACAGACTGGCGAGAGTATCGCAGAGCAAATAAGACGATTATGTGATCATTTTCATGTTTAACGATCATTTGTATTTAATTTGTATTATTTACAATTTCATCAGCCGAGGCATAATCGTCATCAATGGTATTAACGGAACAAGACAACGGGCGTGCATGAGCGGAAAACCGAAATATCGTCAGATCGCGGATACCCTGCGGGATCAGATCCAGCAGGGCGTGCTGGCCGCCGGGGACGCCCTGCCGACCGAATCCGCGCTCCAGGCCACCTTCGGCGTGAGCCGCGTAACCGTCCGGCAGGCCCTGAAGCTGTTGACCGAGCAGGGCATCGTGGAGAGCGTTCAGGGCAGCGGCACCTACGTTAAAGAGGAACGGGTTAATTACGACATCTACCAGCTCACCAGCTTTTACGAAAAGCTGGCGGACAGACGCGTGGAAACCCACAGCGACGTGCGGGTGTTCGAAGTGATAAAAGCCGATGCGGCGCTGGCGGCAACGATGGCGCTCGCCGAAGGCGATAAGGTCTGGCACGTTAAGCGCGTCCGCTTTATCAAGCAAAAGCCGGTTACGCTGGAAGAGACGTGGATGCCGCTGGCGCTTTTCCCCGATCTCACCTGGGAAGTGATGGAAAACTCCAAGTACCACTACATTGAGCAGATAAAGAAGATGGTCATTGACCGGAGCGAGCAGGAGATCGTCGCGGTAAACCCTACGCCAGAAACCATCGAGGCACTGGGAATCGATCCTTCCCGCCCGATTCTTGAAAAAATCTCCCGCGGTTTTCTTAATGACGGGACGCTGTTTGAGTACAGCCGCAACAGCTTTAAAAGCGACGACTATCGCTTCACCTTAATTGCCCGGCGCCATCATTAAGAGGCGATGTCCTAATAGCTTCGCGTTAGGATATCGCTGACATTTAATTATTTGCCATTGCATTTCGTGGTTTATTGTAAAAATGCATTTTCCGGCTATTTATTTCATGAATAGAATTCTGTGCAGAGCATCACATTTGTTTTTCGACGCGCGACACCATCAGCGCGCGCATCCCTTGTGGTGGCTGTTTCGCCAGTCTCATACAAATAATCAATAATTACCGCCACTTTTGTTTTTATTTCCGCCGATTTATAGTAGCTGCGGATATAATTTGTCTTTTCCGAATCTGCTTTGCCGCACTCTTAGCGTGAGATTTATCACCTAAGGATGCAGGATATGAAACCGACTCTGATTGCAGTTAGTCTTTTCACGCTGTTCGCTTTTCAGGCCAGCGCAAACGACAGCGCCCCCAGCCCTTCTGCCTATACGAAAGAGCGCAATGCCGCCGTCTATAAAACGCTGGATTTCACCGACCAGCAGGGTATCGCTGACGCGAAACGCGGATTTATCGCCACGCTCACCACGCCGGTAATTAAAACCGACGGCGGCAAAACCGTAATGAATATTGACGGCTGGTCTTTCCTCAAGGGAGATGCCCCGGCAACGGTTAACCCTTCTTTATGGCGCCACGCCCAGCTCAACAATATTTCCGGGTTATTTAAAGTCACCGATAAAATGTATCAGGTGCGCGGGCTGGATATTTCCAACATGACCATTGTTGAAGGCGACAGCGGCATTATTATTATCGATCCGCTGGTGGCGACCGATACCGCCCGTGCGGCGCTTGAGCTTTATTATCAGCACCGTCCGAAAAAGCCCATTGTTGCCGTCATTTATACGCATAGCCATGTGGATCATTTCGGCGGCGTGAAGGGCGTCGTTTCCGAGAGCGACGTGAAGAGCGGCAAGGTGAAAATCTACGCGCCGGATGGATTCATGGAGGAAGCCACCAGCGAAAACCTGCTGGCGGGAAACGCGATGAGCCGCCGGGCGCTTTATATGTACGGCATGATGCTGAAACCCGGGCCAGAAGGCCACGTGGATAACGGCATGGGCAAATCGCTGGCAACCGGCAAAAACAGCTTAATCGCTCCGACGTATATCGTGAATAAATCCGGCGACCGGGTGAACATAGACGGTATTGATATAGAGTTCCTGCTGGTTCCCGGAACGGAGGCACCGTCCGAGATGATGATGTGGTTCCCGCAGTTCAACGTGCTGGACACCACGGAGCTGCTGAACCCCAGCATGCACAACCTCTATACCCTGCGGGGCGCCAAGGCGCGTAGCGCGGTGAACTGGTGGAAAGCGCTGGACAAAGCGCTCGTCACCTACGGCGATAAAGCGCAAATCACCATCAGCCAGCACCTCTGGCCTATGTGGGATAACGCCCGCATCAGGAAGTACATGGGCGACCAGCGCGACATGTATAAATACCTGAACGATCAGGTGCTTAATCTGATCAACAAGGGCTATACCATGGATGAGATCGCCGAGACCATCCGCCTGCCGGACAGCCTCGCGAAAAACTGGGCCAACCAGGGCTACTACGGCACGGTCAGCCACAATGCCAAAGGCATGTACATGTATTACATGGGCTGGTACGACAGTAACCCCGCTAACCTGAATCCTCTCCCCGAAAAAGAGGCCGCGCCTAAATATATTCACCTCATGGGCGGCGAGAAGCAGGTCTACCAGCAGGCGCAGCAGGCGGTGAACAGCGGAGACTATCGCTGGGCCGCACAGCTTCTTAACCATCTGATTTTCGCCAACCCGGAGAACAAGCAGGCTAAGGCGCTACAGGCGGACGTCTTCTCCCAGCTCGGCTGGCAGAGCGAGAACGCGCTCTGGCGCAATGAGTACCTGAGCGGCGCGAAAGAGCTGCGCGACGGCGTTCCGGTTATCCCGGCCGGGTCGACAATGGACAGCGATTTAACCGCCAGCATTGCCCCTGAAGCCCTGCTTGATTATATGGGCGTGGCGCTTAACGGGCCGAAGGCCAACGGCAAGCAGCTGCGCTTCAACTGGACGTTGCCTGACGGCGACAAGTGGGGGATCGCGCTTAACAACAGCGTCATCATGTACCACAAGGATCTCCCCTTCAGCGACCCTGATTTCAGCGTGAAGACCAGCGTGGCCGGGATGTCCCATTTGATAAACCACCAGCAGCCGCTGGACAAGAGTATCGCTGATGGCGAGCTCAGCGTCGACGGCAGCACCCAGAAGCTGAAGGAGCTGCTGGACCTGCTGGATACCTTCCCGCAGATGTTCAACATCGTCACCCCCTGACCCTTGCCCGCCCCTGCCCGCGCGGTCGGGGCGTTTATTGCAAAAACATAACGGGACAATGTTATGCAAAAATCTGAACGTCATCTCGTGGTGGCCATTATCGTTCTGATCGCAGGCCTGCTGCTGGTTTTGTTGCCGCTGTACGTGCGGGCCGATAACGCCCGCGACTGGCAAAACCTGCCGAAGGACACCAATCTCATCTTCGGCTATTACAACAATGTTCATACCAATACCTCGCTCGACGGAAACCTTCCCGCCGATGGCGCCAGCGTGGACGCGGACGTGTACGTTTTACGCTACGCGCATTCGTTCGATATCGACGGACGCGTTTCAGCGATACAGGTCATCCAGCCCTACGCCAGCATGACGGCCTCGCTGGATAATGCCAAATACCTTACCGGTTCGCTCAATCATGAAAATCTTGGCGATACCCAGGTGGTCTTTGCCCATAACCTGTTCGGCGGCCCGGCGCTCAGCGTGGAGGAATTTAAGCGCTGGCAGCCGGAGATGTTCCTGACGGGCGCGCTCTGGCTCACCCTTCCCACGGGAGACTATGACAGCGATAACGCGATCAACATCGGCGCGAACCGCTGGGCCTTTAAGCCCGAGCTGGCGTTCGGCGTGCCGCTCGGTCCGACCTGGCTGGAGCTCAACAGCTGGGTCAGTTTCTTCACCGACAATAACGACTACCAGCAAAACAGCCGTCTGGAACAGCGCCCGCTCTACACCCTCGAGGGCCACTGGAGCTATACCCTCTCGCCCGCGCTCTGGCTCTCGCTGGACTCCAGCTGGACGAAAGGCGGCGAAACCCGCGTTGACGGAACGTTGCAGGACGACGAACAGGAGAACGTGCTGCTTGGGGGCTCTCTGGGCTTCATGCTGAGCCCGCGTTTTGGGGGGATGATCGCCTACACCGACACCACGCATCAGCGGGATGGCTCGCCGGACGTCACCACCTGGTCATTCCGTCTGCAATATCTATGGTAAGGAGGACAACATGCGAAACCGTTTACTGTTACCCGGCCTGATGATGTTGATGCCGGCTCTCGGCCACGCCGCGGTAGAGGATGCCATTGAAAAAGCCACCAACCCGTTACACCTTTCAACCTCCGTTGCGCTTCAGGATTACTACACGCCTGAGCTTTACAACAGCGATCGGCATCTCAACGATACGCTCTTTCGCGCAACCGTTCCGTTAGCCGCTAACAGCTGGGTACCCGTGCCGCAGATCCTTCGCTTAACCGTTCCGATGGCAACCCGCCCACAGCCGCAGGGCTATAAGACCGGGCCTGGCGATATCAACGTGTTTGATATTTTCCTGCTCAAACAGGAGGGGGTAAAAATTGGCGTGGGGCCGCTCATCACCGCAGACTCCGCCAGCGACGACGCGCTGGGCAGCGGCAAATGGCAGGGCGGGCTCTCTGCCGTTGCGATCAAATCCACCCCCGGCTGGATGGCGGGCACGCTGGTGCAATGGCAGAAAAGCTTTGCCGGAGACGACGCGCGCGACGACGTAGAGACCGCGACGTTCCAGCCGATTTTCATCTATAAGTTTCAGGGCGGCTGGTACTTGCGCAGCTCGGGCATCTGGACCTGGGATCGGGAGTCGGATGATTATTACATTCCGGTTGGCATTGGCGGCGGGCGCGCCTGGGGAGTGGGAGGAAAAGTGGTCAGCGCCTTTGTCGAGCCGCAGTGGACGGTTGCGCACGACGGGGATAATCTGCCGAAATTCACCCTCTTTGCCGGTTTCAGCGTCGTCATGTAAAAAAAAGGCCGCTATTCAGCGGCCAACCATGTCGAAACGGACATTTTTATACTTTAACGCTCCCCATCCGGGGAGCAGAGAGGATTTACTTAATGATGGATTTCAGCGCTTCGCCGATATCCGCCAGGCTGCGAACGGTCTTCACGCCTGCGGCTTCCAGCGCGGCAAACTTCTCGTCCGCCGTACCTTTACCGCCAGCGATGATCGCGCCCGCGTGACCCATACGCTTGCCTTTCGGCGCGGTCACACCCGCGATGTAACCCACTACCGGCTTGGTGACGTGATCTTTGATGTAAGCCGCCGCTTCTTCTTCGGCGCTACCGCCGATCTCGCCGATCATTACGATCGCTTCGGTCTGCGGATCTTCCTGGAACAGCTTCAGGATGTCGATGAAGTTAGAGCCCGGGATCGGGTCACCGCCGATGCCTACACAGGTAGACTGGCCGAAACCGTAGTCGGTGGTCTGCTTAACCGCTTCATAGGTCAGGGTACCGGAACGGGACACGATGCCCACTTTACCCGGCTTGTGAATGTGGCCCGGCATGATGCCGATTTTGCATTCGCCCGGGGTGATCACGCCTGGGCAGTTCGGGCCGATCATGCGCACGCCCGCTTCATCCAGCTTCACCTTCACGGTCAGCATATCAAGCGTCGGGATACCTTCGGTAATGGTGATGATCAGTTTGATGCCTGCGTCGATCGCTTCCAGAATGGAGTCTTTGCAGAACGGCGCCGGAACGTAGATCACGGTCGCGGTTGCGCCGGTCGCTTCTACGGCTTCACGCACGGTGTTGAACACCGGCAGGCCCAGGTGCGTGGTGCCACCTTTACCTGGCGTTACGCCGCCAACCATCTGCGTGCCGTAGGCAATCGCCTGTTCGGAGTGGAAAGTCCCCTGGCTACCGGTGAAGCCCTGGCAGATAACCTTGGTATCTTTATTAATTAAAACGGACATTATTTCCCCTCCACTGCGGCAACAACCTGCTGAGCTGCATCCGTCAGACTTTTCGCTGCAATAATATTCAGGCCGCTGTCAGCCAGTTTTTTCGCGCCGAGTTCAGCGTTGTTTCCTTCCAGACGGACAACAACCGGAACGTTAACGCCCACTTCTTCTACCGCACCGATGATACCGTCGGCGATCAGGTCGCAACGGACGATACCGCCGAAGATGTTAACCAGAACGGCTTTAACGTTGCTGTCAGAGAGAATGATTTTGAACGCTTCGGTTACGCGCTCTTTGGTTGCGCCACCGCCCACGTCGAGGAAGTTCGCCGGCTCGCCGCCGTGCAGCTTAACGATGTCCATGGTGCCCATCGCCAGGCCTGCACCGTTAACCATGCAGCCGATGTTGCCATCCAGCGCCACGTAGTTCAGTTCCCACTGTGCAGCCTGCGCTTCACGCGGATCTTCCTGAGACTGGTCGCGCATTTCACGCAGATCGGACTGGCGGAACAGCGCGTTGCCGTCAGCGCCCAGCTTGCCGTCGAGGCAGATCAGGTCGCCCTGGGTGGTGATCACCAGCGGGTTGATCTCGATCAGCGCCAGATCGCGCTCCAGGAAGATAGTCGCCAGACCCATGAAGATCTTGGTGAACTGCTGAACCAGCTTACCTTCCAGACCCAGTTTGAACGCCAGCTCGCGCCCCTGGTAAGGCATTGGGCCCGCCAGCGGATCGATAGCCACTTTATGGATCAGGTGCGGGGTTTCTTCCGCCACTTTTTCAATTTCCACGCCGCCTTCGGTAGACGCCATGAACACCACGCGACGGGAGCTACGGTCTACGACTGCGCCCAGGTACAGCTCTTTCGCGATATCGGTCGCCGCTTCCACCAGGATCTGGTTAACCGGCTGGCCGTTCGCGTCTGTCTGGTAGGTTACCAGACGCTTGCCGAGCCAATGTTCAGCAAACGCACGGATCTCTTCTTTGCTCTTAACGACCTTCACACCGCCCGCTTTACCACGGCCACCAGCGTGAACCTGACATTTAACTACCCACGGGCCGGAACCGATTTTAGACGCGGCTTCTTCTGCTTCACGCGGGGTAGTACAGGCATAACCCACCGGAGCCGGTAAGCCATACCGGGCAAACAGCTGTTTGGCCTGATATTCATGTAAGTTCATGTGTTCTATCCATCCTTCAGGGTAATCGTTATCTTCAAACCTGTAGACCGGCGCGGTCTGTGCGCCGGCTGGCGCTACGCTTATCCGGCCTACAGGGCAGGTGATGCTAAATAGTCACTAGACGTCCAGCAGCAGACGTGTTGGATCTTCCAGCAGCTCTTTAATCGCGACCAGGAAGCCCACGGACTCGCGGCCATCGATCAGGCGGTGATCGTAAGAGAGTGCCAGGTACATCATCGGCAGGATCTCCACTTTACCGTCTACCGCCATCGGACGATCTTTAATGGCGTGCATACCCAGGATCGCGCTCTGCGGCGGGTTGATGATCGGGGTAGACATCAGCGAGCCGAATACGCCGCCGTTGGTAATGGTGAAGTTACCGCCGGTCAGGTCTTCTACGGTCAGCTTGCCGTCGCGGCCTTTCACGGCCAGCTCTTTGATTTTCTTCTCGATGTCAGCCATGCCCAGGGTATCCACATCACGCAGAACTGGCGTTACCAGGCCGCGCGGGGTAGAAACCGCCATGCTGACGTCGAAGTAGTTGTGGTAAACCACGTCATCGCCGTCGATAGACGCGTTCACTTCCGGGTAGCGTTTCAGCGCTTCAACCACCGCCTTCACGTAGAAGGACATGAAGCCCAGACGGATACCGTGACGTTTTTCAAACGCGTCACCGTACTGCTTGCGCAGGTCCATGATAGGTTTCATGTTGACTTCGTTGAAGGTGGTCAGCATCGCGGTGGAGTTTTTCGCTTCCAGCAGACGCTCGGCCACGCGCTTGCGCAGACGGGTCATCGGCACGCGTTTTTCGCTACGTGCGCCAAGCTGAGGTTGTGCCGCTGGCGCTGCCGCAGGCGCTTTGGCTTCGGCTTTCGCCTCAGAAGGCGCTTTAGCCAGATGCTTGTCGATGTCTTCACGCGTCAGACGACCGCCCACACCGGTGCCTTTGATGGCTGCCGGGTCAAGGCTGTGTTCAGCCAGCAGACGACGGATCGCCGGGCTGAGCGCGTCGTTGGTCTGCTCTTCGAGAGACGCCTGCTGGCGCTGGGCCGGGGTAGACGCTTTCTCTTCAGATTTAGCGCTGGACTCTTTACCTGCGCTATTGCCTTCACGCAGGCGACCCAGGATCTGACGAGAGGTGACGGTCGTACCTTCATCTTCCAGGACTGCATCCAGAATGCCATCCGCTGAAGCCGGTACTTCCAGTACCACTTTGTCAGTTTCGATTTCTACCAGCACTTCGTCGCGGGTTACCGCGTCGCCTGGTTTTTTGTGCCAGGTGGCGACGGTTGCATCTGCTACGGACTCAGGCAGGTCGGGAACAAGAATATCTACGCTACTCATTATGTATCCTTTAATTAATCGACGTTCAGCGCGTCATTGACCAGATCTTGTTGCTGCTTCTGGTGAACGGACATATACCCTACCGCCGGAGAGGCGGAGGCCGGGCGACCTGCATAACGCAGAGCAGACCCAAATGGAATCACTTCACGGAAATGATGCTGGCTGCAATACCATGCGCCCTGGTTAAGCGGCTCTTCCTGGCACCAGACAAAATCATGAACGTGAGCGTACTGTTTCAGCACTTCCTGCATCGCCTGATGCGGGAACGGATAAAGCTGTTCGATACGCACAATGGCGACATCTTTCTGATCGTTCTTACGGCGCTGTTCCAGCAGGTCGTAATAAACCTTACCAGAACACATTACGACACGCTTAACGGCCTGCGGATCCAGCTCGTCAATTTCACCGATGGCCGGCAGGAAGGTGCCGTTTGCCAGCTCTTCCAGGCTGGAGACCGCCAGCGGATGGCGCAGCAGTGATTTTGGTGACATGACCACCAGCGGACGGCGCATACCGCGCAGCGCCTGACGACGCAGCATGTGGTAGACCTGAGCCGGGGTGGACGGCACGCAAACCTGCATGTTCTGCTCAGCGCAGAGTTGCAGGTAACGCTCCAGACGCGCGGAGGAGTGCTCCGGTCCTTGTCCTTCGTAACCGTGCGGCAGCAGCATTACCAGGCCGCACATACGGCCCCACTTCTGCTCGCCGGAGGAGATGAACTGGTCGATAACGACCTGCGCGCCGTTGGCGAAGTCACCGAACTGCGCTTCCCAGATGGTCAGGGTGCGAGGTTCTGCGGTGGCATAGCCGTATTCAAAGGCCAGAACCGCTTCTTCTGACAGCACGGAGTCCCAGACCTTGAACTGGCCCTGACCGTTATGCACGTGCTGAAGCGGGGTATAGGTTGAACCGTTAGACTGATTGTGCACCACCGCGTGACGATGGAAGAAGGTGCCGCGGCCCGCATCTTCACCGGACAGGCGAACCGGAATGCCTTCGTCTACCAGCGTCGCATAAGCCAGCGTTTCCGCGCCGCCCCAGTCGAACAGCTTCTCGCCCGCCGCCATTGCCTGGCGGTCGCCGTAGATTTTGGCCACGCGAGACTGCATCTCGATCGCTTCCGGCACGGTGCTGATGCGTTTAGCCAGCTCCTGCAAACGCTTCATTTCGACCTTGTTCGGGTAGCTCTCATCCCACTCGTGGTTGAGGTACGGCGACCAGGTGAAGGAGTGCATGTTCATTGGGCGCAGCTCTTTCACTACGCATTCACCCGCATCCAGCGCGTCGCGGTAGAGGTTGACCATCTCGGTCGCATCTTCCAGCGTCGCCACTTTTTCGCTTTCCAGCTTGTCAGCGTAGATTTTACGCGGCGTCGGGTGTTTTTTGATTTTCTGGTACATCAGCGGCTGGGTTGCACTTGGCTCATCCGCTTCGTTGTGGCCGTGACGGCGGTAGCAGAAGAGGTCAATGAACACATCGCGCTTAAAGGTGTTACGGAAGTCCAGCGCCAGACGGGTAACGAAAGCAACGGCTTCCGGGTCATCCGCGTTAACGTGGAAGATGGGCGCCTGAACCATTTTACCGATGTCGGTGCAGTACGGGGTAGAACGCGCATCCAGCGGGTTAGAGGTGGTGAAGCCCACCTGGTTGTTGATCACGATGCGAACGGTACCGCCCACTTCATAACCACGCGCTTTCGACATGTTCAGGGTTTCCTGAACCACGCCCTGCCCTGTGACCGCCGCATCACCGTGAATGGTGATTGGCAGCACTTTATTGCTGCTCGGCTCGTCCAGACGATCCAGACGCGCGCGCACGGAACCGATAACCACCGGGCTGACGATTTCCAGGTGCGACGGGTTAAACGCCAGCGCCAGGTGAACCTGACCGCCCTCGGTTTCGATATCCGAAGAGAAGCCCATGTGGTACTTCACGTCACCGGTGCCGAGGTGCTCTTTGTGTTTACCCGCGAACTCGTCGAACAGATCCTGCGGTTTTTTACCCAGCACGTTCACCAGCACGTTGAGACGACCACGGTGCGCCATGCCCAGCACCACTTCGCGCGTGCCGCTCTTGCCGGCATGACGAATCAGCTCTTTCAGCATCGGGACTAACGCATCGCCGCCTTCCAGTGAGAAGCGTTTCGCGCCCGGGAATTTCGCGCCCAGATAACGCTCAAGGCCTTCCGCTGCGGTCAGTTCGTTCAGGAAACGTTTTTTCTCATCTGCTGAGAAATTCGCGTGGCCTGCCACGGATTCGATACGCTGCTGGATCCAGCGTTTCTCTTCGGTGGAGGTAATGTGCATATATTCCGCGCCGATGGAGCCGCAGTAGGTTTGCTTGAGCGCGTCAATCAGATCGCCCAGCTTCATCGTGTCTTTGCCGATAGCAAAAGAACCTACGTTAAAGCTTTCCTGGAAATCGGCCTCGGTCAGATCGTGATAGGCCGGATCGAGATCCGCCACACGTTCCTGCTGCCACAGTCCCAGCGGATCGAGATTCGCATGCTGGTGACCACGGAAGCGATAAGCGTTGATAAGTTGCAGGACTTTAACCTGCTTCGCATTGGTGTCAGGGTCGGAAATCGCAGAAGAGTAACGTGAGGCATCCTTCGCCAGACGACGGAAATAATCACGTGTTTTTGAATGGAATTGATCCGGTTTGACCCCTGTACCAGGCAACTGCTGGAACATGGAACGCCAGTTTGCGTCCACTGAGTCAGGATCGGTTAAGAAGTCTTCATAGAGCTGTTCTATCCAGCTCTGGTTTGAACCAGAGAGGTAAGAAGAGTCCAGCCAGGCTTTCATTGCGCCGTTCTGCATCGTGATCCCTTAAGCATTTTTATGCTTACTTTCGCCGTAGAAACTACCACGTACACACCGTGTACGTGCCGGGGTTCACCTGCGAGCTCTTTTCATTTGGCCCGCGAAGGAACCTTTAGAAACTGTCTAAACTTCAGGGCAGTTTTTAAAGGTTTCTGCAATCTGTCCGCTGGCGCTGCACTTACCGGGCCTACCGTCTCGTAGGCCGGATAAGCGCAGCGCCATCCGGCGTTGTTACTTACGCACTGCGTTGCAACAGCATCGACTTAATATGGCCGATGGCGCGCGTCGGGTTCAGGCCCTTAGGACACACACTGACGCAGTTCATGATGCTATGGCAGCGGAATACGCTGAAAGCGTCACTTAATCCTTCCAGACGGTTCTCGGTTTCGGTATCGCGGCTGTCGATCAGGAAGCGATAGGCAGCCAGCAGACCCGCAGGGCCGATAAATTTGTCCGGGTTCCACCAGAATGACGGACACGACGTTGAACAACATGCACAGAGAATACACTCGTACAATCCATCGAGTTTTTCACGCTGCTCAGGAGACTGTAAATGCTCACGAGCGGGTGGATTTTGCCCATTATTCAATAAGTAAGGCTTAATCTTCTCATATTGTGCATAGAATTGTCCCATGTCCACCACCAAATCACGCACGACCGGCAGGCCAGGCAGAGGACGGATAACAATTTTCTGGCCAGGACGGTTTAGCGCTGAAATTGGCGTAATGCAGGCCAGGCCGTTTTTGCCGTTCATGTTCACACCGTCAGAGCCACATACCCCTTCACGGCAGGAGCGGCGGAACGACAGCGTAGGATCTTGTTCTTTCAGCTGGATCAAGGCATCCAGCAGCATCATGTCACGACCTTCTTCCGCTTCGAGGGTGTAATCCTGCATACGCGGAGCATCGTCTACATCCGGGTTATAACGATAAACTGAGAATTCGAGTTTCATTATCCTGTCTCCGCATTAGTAAGTACGAATCTTCGGCGGGAACGCCGGACGCAGTTTCGGTTCCATGTTAACGCTACGGCGCGTCATGGTTTCCGACTCTGGCAGATACAGGGAATGGCACAGCCAGTTTTCGTCATCACGATCCGGGAAGTCGAAGCGGCTATGGGCGCCACGGCTTTCGGTACGGAAGTTTGCCGACATCGCGGTCGCGAAGGCGGTTTCCATCAGGTTATCCAGCTCCAGGCATTCGACGCGCTGGGTGTTGAACTCGCTGGAGGTGTCGTCCAGACGGGCATTCTTCAGACGCTCGCGAATCGCTTTCAGCTGCTCAAGCCCTTTGGCCATTGCGTCACCTTCACGGAATACCGAGAAGTTGTGCTGCATACATTCCTGCAACGCCTTACGGATTTCCACCGGATCTTCGCCGTTACGGTTGCCGTTCCAGCGGTTGAGGCGTTCGAGAGAGGCGTCGATTTCGTCGTCGGTTGCATCACGCAGTGCGCCCTGCTCGGCGATGGACTCCTGAAGATGCAGACCCACCGCACGACCAAATACCACCAGGTCCAGCAGGGAGTTGCCGCCCAGACGGTTTGCGCCGTGAACGGATACGCAGGCAATTTCGCCTACCGCGAACAGGCCAGGAATGACCACGTCTTCGCCCTGCTCGTTCACGGTCAGCGCCTGACCAGTCACTTTGGTCGGGATACCGCCCATCATGTAGTGGCAGGTTGGGATAACCGGAATTGGCTCTTTCACCGGATCGACGTGGGCGAAGGTGCGGGACAGCTCCAGGATGCCCGGCAGACGGGATTCCAGCACCTCTTTACCCAGATGGTCGAGCTTCAGCTTCGCGTGTGGACCCCATGGGCCGTCACAGCCGCGGCCTTCACGGATTTCGATCATGATTGAACGCGCCACCACGTCGCGACCCGCCAGGTCTTTCGCGTTTGGCGCATAACGCTCCATGAAGCGCTCGCCGTGTTTGTTCAGCAGGTAGCCACCTTCACCGCGGCAGCCTTCCGTGACCAGCACGCCCGCGCCGGCAATACCGGTTGGGTGGAACTGCCACATCTCCATGTCCTGCACCGGCACGCCGGCGCGAATAGCCATACCGACGCCGTCACCGGTGTTGATGTGGGCGTTAGTGGTGGACTGATAAATACGGCCTGCGCCGCCGGTCGCCAGCACGGTCGCGCGGGCTTTGAAGTAAACCACTTCACCGGTTTCGATGCACAGTGCGGTACACCCCACCACGGCGCCATCGGCGTTTTTCACCAGATCCAGCGCATACCACTCGGAGAAGATGGTGGTATGGTTTTTCAGGTTCTGCTGGTACAGCGTGTGCAGCAGCGCGTGACCGGTACGGTCAGCCGCCGCCGCGGTGCGTGCCGCCTGCTCGCCGCCGAAGTTTTTCGACTGGCCGCCAAACGGACGCTGATAGATGGTACCATTTTCCAGACGGGAGAACGGCAGCCCCATATGGTCCAGCTCCAGAATCGCTTCCGGGCCGGTTTTACACATATATTCGATGGCATCCTGGTCGCCGATGTAATCGGAACCTTTTACCGTGTCGTACATGTGCCATTCCCAGTTATCTTCATGGGAGTTACCCAGCGCTACGGTGATACCGCCCTGCGCAGACACAGTGTGGGAACGGGTCGGGAATACTTTAGAGAGCAGCGCACAGGTCTGGCCGCTCTGGGAAATTTGCAGTGCGGCGCGCATACCTGCGCCACCCGCACCAATCACAACAGCATCAAATTCTCTGACTGGCAGTTTCATTACACACCCCACACCACAACAAATCCATAAATGACGTAAACCAGCAGAGCAACAACAATAATCAGTTGCAGCGGAAGGCGAATCGCCAGCGGTTTAACGTAATCGGTCAACACCTGCCACATGCCAATCCAGGCATGAATAAGGATGGAGAACAGGGCCAGCAGGGTGAACACTTTGGTGAAGGCCGATCCGAAGAAACCACTCCAGATTTCCCACGTCAGCGTCCCGCTGGTCGCGAAGAAACCGATCATATAGATGATGTAAAGCGTGAGGACGATGGCGGTAGCGCGGACCAGAATGAAGTCATGTACGCCGTTGCGTCCTAATGCGGAGGCGTTGCTTACCATACGAGAACTCCTGCGAGAAGTGAAAGCACGACAGTGATCACAAATGAAATGTTCGCGGTACGTTTCCCGGCCTCGAACGTCTCTTCCAGATAGCCAAAGTCCATCAGCATGTGGCGTACGCCGCCAACAACGTGATAGGCCAGCGCGGTCAGAATGCCCCACATGATAAATTTCACGAAGAAGCTGTTCATGATGGCCGAGGCCTGGAGGAATCCTTCAGGAGAGGAGAGGCTGGTTCCCAGTAACCACAACAAAATACCGACCGCCACAAACGTAATCACACCAGAAACGCGGTGCAGAATGGACGCTATTGCTGTTACAGGGAATCGGATCGTTTTCAGATCCAGATTGACAGGTCTTTGTTTTTTCACATTTCTTATCATGAATAACGCCCACATGCTGTTCTTATTGTTTCCTTCCTCCGGACTGCGATGCGGGTCAGACAGCGTTCCTTTTCTATAACTGCGCGTCATGCAAAACATTGCTTCCAAATGCTAAAACGACACGTTACAACGCTGGGTGGCTCGGGATTGCAGGGTGTTCCGGAGACCTGGCGGCAGTATAGGCCGTTCACAAAATCATTACAATTAACCTACATACAGTTTGTTGGGTTTTCTCTGGAACAGTGATCGGGGTCACGATAACAACATCTTTTTAAATTTTAATCATCTGATTTGACAAATGTTAAACAATATTGTTACAAACGTCATCAGAAAAGGCATATAATGCGCAAAAGTTATGAGGTCTATCTTTCACCTGACAAATAGTTATGTAACAGTGTGATGGTATTGACCGAAGTTATCAGGACAGTTATTAGTGATATACAGGTTTGAATAATTCGGACTGCAAAAACGCTGATTTGCTGTTGTTTCACTGATATTTCATTCGTTTACCTGCAAGGCGCCATAGCTCTGTACCCTGGTTTCTCCTCGTGAGCTGAGCGGTAAGCCAAATAACAATCTGGTAACGGTGATTAACAGCTGAAGGCAAATCCGGTGAAAAGCAGTCTTAAGCATAAGGCGCTAAGGAGACCGTAAATGGCTGATACAAAGGCAAAACTCACCCTAAATGGTGATGATGCTATTGAACTGGATGTGCTAAAAGGCACGCTCGGTCAGGATGTTATTGATATCCGTACGCTGGGTTCCAAAGGGGTATTCACCTTTGACCCTGGATTCACCTCCACCGCATCTTGCGAATCCAAAATCACCTACATTGACGGTGACGAAGGTATCCTGCTCCATCGCGGCTTCCCCATCGATCAGTTAGCCACCGAATCCAATTATCTGGAAGTGTGCTACATCCTGCTGAACGGCGAAAAACCGACGCAGGCGCAGTACGATGAATTCAAAACCACCGTGACCCGTCACACCATGATCCATGAGCAGATTACCCGTCTGTTCCATGCGTTCCGTCGTGACTCTCACCCGATGGCGGTCATGTGCGGTATCACCGGTGCGCTGGCGGCGTTCTACCACGATTCTCTGGACGTGAATAACCCACGTCATCGTGATATCGCGGCGTTCCGTCTGCTCTCCAAAATGCCTACGATGGCGGCGATGTGTTACAAATACTCCATCGGCCAGCCGTTTGTGTATCCGCGTAACGACCTCTCCTACGCCGGCAACTTCCTGCGCATGATGTTCTCCACGCCG
Organism: Enterobacter quasihormaechei; assembly: GCF_004331385.1. Lineage (GTDB taxonomy): Bacteria > Pseudomonadota > Gammaproteobacteria > Enterobacterales > Enterobacteriaceae > Enterobacter > Enterobacter quasihormaechei. Next base: position 393,164 of record NZ_SJON01000001.1, on the reverse strand, counting down.
TGCGAAGAGTATGAAGTGAACCCGGTGCTGGAACGCGCGATGGACCGTATTCTGATCCTGCACGCTGACCACGAGCAAAACGCGTCAACGTCTACCGTTCGTACCGCAGGCTCTTCAGGCGCAAACCCGTTCGCCTGTATCGCTGCGGGTATCGCCTCCCTCTGGGGACCGGCGCACGGCGGCGCGAACGAAGCGGCGCTGAAGATGCTGGAAGAGATCAGCTCTGTGGAGCACATTCCAGAGTTCGTACGTCGTGCGAAAGACAAGAATGACTCCTTCCGTCTGATGGGCTTCGGTCACCGTGTTTACAAAAACTACGACCCGCGCGCGACCGTTATGCGTGAGACCTGCCACGAAGTGCTGAAAGAGCTGGGCACCAAAGACGATCTGCTGGAAGTGGCGATGGAGCTGGAACACATCGCACTGAACGACCCGTACTTCATCGAGAAGAAACTCTACCCGAACGTCGATTTCTACTCTGGCATTATTCTGAAAGCGATGGGCATTCCGTCTTCCATGTTCACCGTGATCTTCGCCATGGCGCGTACCGTGGGCTGGATTGCGCACTGGAACGAAATGCACAGCGAAGGCATGAAAATCGCCCGTCCTCGTCAGCTGTACACCGGCTACGAGCAGCGTGATTTTAAGTCTGATATTAAGCGCTAAAAAACATGCCCGGCGGCGCTTCGCTTGCCGGGCCTACAAGTGCGAGATGTAGGCCGGGTAAGGCGTAGCCGCCACCCGGCTTTTTTACATCTGGCACCGGGGACACCAGTAAAACGGTCTGGAAGAGATCGTAGCCTTCTCAATCACTCCGCCGCACCGCTCGCACTTTTTCCCCGCCCGATGGAACACCTTAAAGCGGAACAGCGCCCCGTGATGCTTGTTTTCATCTACGATGCCGCGCGTATTGTACGACAGCCGCGGAATGTCCAGCAGCGCGTGCGACAGCGCCTCCAGCTTTTCATCGCTCAGCTGCGACGCCTTGCGCTGCGGCGCCAGCCCCACTTCCCAGAGGATCTCCACCCGCAGGTAGTTTCCCAGCCCGGCAAGAAACGCCTGATCGAGCAACAGCCCGGAAAACTGGCGGTTGCGGAACTGGGGAGACAATAGCCGGGCTTTAACATCGCTCGCCGTCAGGCGCATGTCCAGCACGTCCGGCCCGACGCGCTGTAAGAACGGATGCGTCAACAGCTGCTCCGGCGTTAACATTTCGATATCAGAGGCGCTGTAGAGCAGGAGCGCCTTATCCGCCGTTTGTAACCGGACGCGCAGCACGCGCGTCGTTTGCGGCTGCTCGTCCGCCTCCACCACGCGCCAGACGCCGTAAAGCTGATTATGGCTATATAACGTCAGGTTATGGGAAAAGTGCGTGAGCAACGCTTTACCGCGCGTTTCAATGTGGGTCACCGTCTGTCCCACCAGCGCTGTTTCAAACGGTTTTAGTTGAGGAAAGGCAAACCAGACATCGGTCAGAGGTTTACCCTTTATCGCCGCCTCCAGGCTATCCGCCGCGCGGCGGATCTCCGGACCTTCAGGCATGTTATTGTCCTTTTATCATCAATCTGCGCTGACGAGAATGCCCTCTTCAGAGAACGCCGCCCGCAGGCGTCGCGCAAACTGGAGCGCATGCTCCCCGTCGCCGTGTAAACACACCGTATCGGCCTGAACATTTGCGGATGTTCCATCCACGGCGGTCACCCGCCCGGCGCGCACCATCTCCAGCGTCTGCGCCAGCGCTTTATTTTCGTCGGTAATCAGCGCACCGGCCTGCGTGCGCGGCACCAGGCTGCCGTCCGGCATGTATCCCCGATCGGCAAAGACTTCCTGCCGCGTCGACAGCCCCAGCCGCTCTCCGGCATGAATAAGCTCGCTACCCGCCAGGCCAACCAGAATCAGCTGCGGATTGCAGTCCCGCACCGCGCGGGCTATCGCCTCCGCCAGCGCCGGATCTTTCGCTGCCTGGTTATAGAGCATGCCGTGCGGCTTGACGTGACGCAGCACGCCATGCTCAGCGCGCACTATCGCCTCCAGCGCGCCGATCTGGTAGAGCACCTGAGCGTAGACCGTCTCTGGCGGAAGATCCATCGCCGTGCGGCCAAAGTTCTCCCGGTCGGGAAAGCTGGGATGAGCGCCAATCGCCACGCCGTTTTTCATAGCATTGCGTACGCTTTCCAGCATGGTCTGCGCATCGCCGGCATGAAAACCGCAGGCGATGTTGACCGAGGAGACCAGCGTCATCAGCGCCGCATCGGCGCCGCTGCCCTCCCCCAGATCGGCGTTTAAATCAATCTTTAACATCGAGCCTCCACGCCAGCTGTTCGAGATAGCGCTGCCGATCCTGCCGGGCCTTCAGCGCCTCCTCCAGCGTACATTGCACAAAATGAATCGGCTGACCGAGAGGGATTTGCGCCAGATGGTAGCGATCCGCTTCGATAATGCAGGCAATACGCGGATAGCCGCCGGTAGCTTGCGCGTCGTTCATCAGTACGATGGGCTGCCCGTTGCCCGGCACCTGGATCACCCCCGGCAGCAGCCCGTGGGACAGCAGCTCCCGGTCAGTCGTACGGGTCAGCGGCTGGCCCTGAAGCCGGTAACCCATGCGGTTACTCTGCGGGCTGATCTTCCACGGCGAGCGCCAGAAAGACTCTTTTGAGGCTTCATCAAACTCCTGATATTCCGGTCCCGGCAAGGCGCGGATCACATTCCCCCACAGCAGCTGCTTCACGCCCTGCGTGGTGGTGAAATGGCGCGCTGAGGGCTTAATCGCCAGACGATCGCCGTCGCGCAGCAGCCGTCCCTCATGGCCGCCCATTGCCGCTTTCTGGTCAGTGCTGGATGAGCCCAACACCTCCGGCACGTCGATGCCCCCCGCCACGGCAAGATAGCTGCGCACGCCGTGCAGAGGACGTTTAAGCGTCAGACGCTGCCCGGCTTTCGCCCGCAATCGCCAGCCTGTCCACACCGCTTTGCCGTCCAGCGTTGCGTCACAGCCCGCGCCGGTTAAGGCAAACCAGGTTTCCTCACCAAACTCAATAACGCACTGACCCAGCGTAATTTCTAACGCCGCCGTGCTGCCTGGGTTGCCTACCAGCAGGTTGGCAATCTCCAGCGAAGGACGATCGAGCGCGCCGCAGTAGCTCACGCCGGACTGACGCAGGCCAAAACGGCCGGCATCCTGTACCGAGGTGTAAAGCCCTGCACGAATAAGCGTTAACATACCCCCTCCTTCTGCGGGATAAAGCGCAGGGTGTCACCGGGACGCAGGAGTATGGGCGCGTCATGGCCGGGTTCGAATAACGGCGTGGACGTGTGCCCGATAAGCTGCCAGCCGCCCGGCGAAGCGAGCGGGTAAATTCCCGTTTGTTCGCCACCAATCGCCACGCTGCCCGCCGGTACGCTCAGGCGCGGCTCAGCCCGGCGCGGGGTGTGCAGCTGGGGCGATAACCCGCCAAGATAGGGGAAGCCCGGCTGGAAACCTAAAAACCAGACAACATAGTCGACTGAGCTGTGCAGCTCGACGACCTGCTTTTCCGTTAATCCACAATGTTCCGCCACCACGCCAAGGTCAGGGCCACCTTTGCCGCCATAGACAACCGGGATCTCAATCGCCCGCGATTCCGGCTCCAGCGCCTCGCTCTCCTCCCACCAGCGTTGCAGACGCTCAATGGCATCCAGCGCCCCGGTGTGCGGATCGCGTAGCACCACGGTGATATTATTCATACCCGGAATAGCTTCAACCACGCCGGGTAGCTCGGGCAGTCGCTGAGCCAGGCGCCAGATACGCTTTTGCGTGGCAAGCGTCACCGGAGGCTCAAGCTCCAGAACTACCGCGGTTTCACCCAGAAGATAACAACGCGCTCGCTGCACTTAACTACCTCTCATCAGGCCGGATTAGGGATATCAATAAACGTCACATCCAGATCGGTATTTTCCGTCAGCCACTCGCTGAGGGCGCGGATGCCGCCGCGCTCGGTGGCATGATGGCCTGCCGCGTAAAAATGCAGGCCTTGTTCACGCGCGGAATGAATGGTCTGCTCGGAGACTTCGCCGGTAATAAACGCATCGACACCGAAGCGTGCCGCACTGTCAATAAAGCCCTGACCGCCGCCGGTGCACCATGCCACGCGCTTCACGGTGTCAGGCCCGGTGTCGCCGCACCACAGCGGACGACGCCCCAGGCGCGCTTCGATCCACGAGGCCAGCTCCAGCCCCGGTACCGGCATCGACAGCTCGCCCCACGGCACCAGGGGTTCAATTTCCCCCATCACGGTAATCCCCAACAGCTGCGCAAGCTGGACGTTATTACCCAGTTCAGGATGCGCGTCGAGCGGCAGGTGATACCCGTACAGGTTAATGTCATTCGCCAGCAGCGTTTTGAGGCGGTTGCGCTTCATGCCGCGAATAATCGGCGATTCGTTTTTCCAGAAGTAACCGTGATGGACAATCACCGCATCGGCTTCCTGACGCACCGCCTCATCCAGCAGCGCCTGGCTTGCCGTCACGCCGGTGATAATTTTTTGCACCGTGTCGCGTCCCTCTACCTGCAAGCCATTCGGGCCGTAGTCGCTGAACGAGGCGGTGTTAAGTTTTTCGTTAATCAGGCGTTCCAGTTCACTGTTTTTCATCATCACTCTCTCAAGCTTTTCGGGCGGCTTCGTACGCCGCCAGCGTGGCGACGCGCGCCTGTTTATGGTCGACAATCGGACGGGGATAGTTAAGGGTAACGCGCTGTTTATCCGCCCATGTCCAGGGTTCATGAATGGCTTTGGCGGGGACATCCTTAAGCTCAGGTAGCCAGCGACGGATAAACTCGCCGTCAGCATCAAATCGTTGTCCCTGCGTGGTCGGATTAAAGATCCGAAAATAGGGAGCCGCATCCGTTCCGGTGGAGGCCGCCCACTGCCAGCCGCCGTTATTCGCCGCCAGATCGCCATCGATCAGCTGAGACATAAAATAACGCTCTCCGGTTCGCCAGTCGATAAGCAGATCCTTCACCAGGAAGCTGGCGGTAATCATTCGCAGACGGTTATGCATCCACCCGGTTTCGTTGAGCTGCCGCATAGCCGCATCAACAATCGGGAAGCCGGTGAGTCCACACTGCCATGCCTGAAGCAGCTTATCATCCGACTGCCACTGTACCTGTTCGGTCCAACGAATGAAGGGGCGATGTTTACATAAATCAGGATGATACGTCATCAGGTGACGGTAAAACTCACGCCAGATCAGTTCGTTCAGCCACACAGCGCCCGCCCCCCCGTCAAGCGCCTGAGGCTGTTCCGCCAGCAGCCGATGCAAACACTGGCGCGGAGAGAGCACGCCCAGCGCTAAACAGGCCGACAGGCGGCTGGTGCCTTCAATCGCTGGAAAATCCCGACGCGCCTCATATTCCGCCGCCCCCTGCTTGCAGAACTGACGCAACTGGGCAATAGCCGCTTTCTCGCTGGCAGGGAATAACGCTTCATCGAACGACTGCTGAGGATAATTCACTGTGATTTCAGGCAGATCCGTTATCGTATCCCCTCTCACGGCTGGCGCGGGAACGCACTCGGGTAGCCCCTCTTTCAGGCGCTTGATAAACGCATTTTTAAACGGCGTGAAAACTTTATACATCTCGTGATTGCCGGTCATCACGCTGCCCGGCGCGAGCATCACGCTGTCATCAAAGCCTTCACAAACCACGTCCGTAAGGGTTTTCTCCAGCTGACGGTCGCGCTGCTGCTCGTTAAATTCGTACTGGTAGTTGTAAAAAAGACGCGTTACCGCGTGCTGCTTACAGATTGCCTGCACCGTCTGAAGCTGTGCGGCAAAATCGTTCACCTCTTCATAGATAAGCGGGATGCCTTTTTCCGCCAGAGAATGTTGCAGGTCATTCAGATACGCGCTGAGCAAAGCCGCTTGCCGGGGCGCCATATCATGCTGCTGCCACTGCTCTGGCGTGGCGATAAACAGGGCCAGCACATTCGCGTCTTTGGCGCGGCAGGCCGCCGCGAGAGCGATGTTGTCGTGAATGCGTAAATCCGCGCGAAACCAAACCAGATGGGTGGGCATAAAACTCCTGGCAATTGTCCATTATGTCCGTAAGGGCATGCCGTAAAAGGAAAAAGGCACGCATTGAACTACTTTGCCATGAAGTGTAGACGGGATGAAATAAAAAAGGCCGCCCGAGGCGGCCTTACAGACTGCTAACAAAGTGCTTGTTGTGCGTTTCGCCCGGCGGCGCTACGCTTGCACGGGCCTACAGTGAAACATGCAATGCATTGATATCTTTGCACTGTGTAGGCCGGGTAAGCGCAGCGTCACCCGGCAAGTGGGAGGGCTAAATAGATGCCTGTAACCTCTGACGAGGGCCTGAAGCCCCCAACGGACCGCGAATCCCGAGGGACAAAAAAAACCGCCACATTGTCGTTGGCGGTTTTTTTATGGCTACGATGTCGCGTCGTATCAGTAGAAATCGCAGGTTGCTTTCTCGGCCTGATCCATCCACACCGGCTTTTCGCTGGTTTTCGCCCAGACGCGGTGCAGGTAGCTGTAAAAACGTGCGCGATCTTTCCAGAACAGCATCACCGGCAGGGCCAGCACGCCAGCCACTACGGCGAAAGTACGACGCATGAACACGATATGAGCCGGATACTCTTTATAAAGATCCATATTTTCTCCCCTATAGTTGGCCGGAAACGTCATCCGGAAAATTCGAAATTTGTGAGCTGGATAAAATAATATCGCTTTGCGTGTAATTTTACTACTCATCCGACCACTTATTTTCATCCATTTAGTGAATATTTACACTCACGCCGTAATTAAGTTACAAAAAAGTTAACCATTTACTTATCAATAGTTAAATTGTGGACTTTCCATTTTTATACTTTTTTTACACCCCTCCCCCCGATTTTTGCGAAATCTTTGCGCCGTAAATCCTACCGTTAGCACCATTACAAATGTCACCCGGAGGTGGAGTGTGAGTGCAGGTCTGATTGCCGGCATCGTGCTGGTGTTCCTGTTAATGGCTTATCTGATTTATGCCCTGATTAATGCGGAGGCATTCTGATGGCTGCTCAGGCGTTTTTGCTTATTGCCAGCTTTTTACTGGTGCTGTTTGTGCTCTCCAGGCCGCTGGGAACCGCGCTGGCGCGGCTGATCGGCAACGCGCCATTGCCGGGCACGAGAACGATTGAAAATGTGCTCTGGCGCGTTTCAGGTATAAACGTTCAGGAAATGAACTGGCGTCAGTATCTGATGGCGATACTGCTGCTGAATATCGTGGGGCTTATTGCCCTTTTTGCGATGCTCATGCTCCAGGGGAGCCTGCCGTTGAACCCGCAACGGCTACCGGGTTTATCCTGGCACCTGGCGCTGAACACGGCGGTCAGCTTTGTGACCAACACTAACTGGCAGTCTTACGCCGGTGAAACGACGCTCAGCTACTTCAGCCAGATGGCCGGGTTAACCGTGCAAAACTTTCTGTCTGCGGCCAGCGGTATCGCGGTGATCTTCGCCCTGACCCGCGCGTTTGCCCGCCAGAATGTCAGCACGCTCGGCAACGCCTGGGTTGATGTCACGCGCATTACCCTTTGGATCCTGGTTCCTGTTGCGCTGCTTATTGCCCTGTTCTTTATTCAGCAAGGCACCCTGCAAAACCTGCTGCCTTATACCCCTTACACCTCGCTTGAAGGAACCGGGGGACTTCTGCCGATGGGGCCGGTGGCATCGCAGGAAGCGATCAAGATGCTGGGCACCAACGGCGGCGGCTTCTTCAACGCCAACTCATCACATCCGTTTGAAAACCCAACGGCACTGACCAATTTTGTGCAGATGCTGGCGATCTTCCTGATCCCCACCGCGCTCTGTTTCGCCTTTGGTGATGTGGTTAACGATCGCCGCCAGGGCCGCACGCTGCTGTGGGCGATGACGCTCATCTTCGTGGTCTGCGTAGCCCTGGTGATGTGGGCCGAATGGAACGGCAACAGCCACTTCATGCAGCTGGGGGCCAACAGCAATATTAACCTGGAAGGCAAAGAGAGCCGCTTCGGCGTTCTTGCCAGCAGCCATTATGCGGTGGTCACCACGGCGGCCTCCTGCGGGGCGGTGAACGCCATGCACGACTCTTTCACCGCGCTCGGCGGCATGATTCCGATGTGGCTGATGCAGATTGGCGAAGTGGTCTTCGGTGGGGTCGGCTCGGGGCTGTACGGCATGCTGCTGTTCGTTCTGCTGGCGGTGTTTATCGCCGGGCTGATGATTGGCCGCACGCCGGAGTATCTCGGTAAAAAAATCGACGTTCGCGAGATGAAGTTAACCGCGCTGGCGATCCTGGTCTCCCCCGCCCTTGTGCTGCTCGGCACCGCCCTGGCGCTGATGACCGAAGCTGGCCGCAGCGGCATCTTTAACCCGGGCATCCACGGCTTTAGCGAAGTGCTGTATGCCGTGTCGTCCGCCGCCAACAACAACGGCAGCGCCTTTGCCGGGCTAAGCGCCAACTCGCCATTCTGGAACTGTCTGCTGGCGTTCTGCATGTTCGTTGGGCGTTTCGGCGTGATTATTCCCGTCATGGCAATCGCTGGAGCACTGGTGAATAAGAAAATCCAGCCGACCACCGCCGGTACGTTACCGACCCACGGCGCGCTGTTCGTCGGCCTGCTGATTGGCACCGTCCTGCTGGTGGGCGCCCTGACCTTTATCCCCGCCCTCGCGTTAGGCCCGGTTGCGGAAACTCTCTCTTTACGCTGATTTTGCGGAGAATTTGTCATGAGTCGTAAACAACTGGCCCTGCTCGAACCGTCCTTAGTTCGTCAGGCCCTCATGGATGCGGTAAAAAAACTGAGCCCTCGCGTGCAGTGGCACAACCCGGTGATGTTTATCGTCTGGATGGGGAGCTTACTCACCACCGCGCTGGCGATTGCCATGGGAACGGGCCACCTGGCGGGCAATGCAGCCTTTACCGGCGCCATCAGCCTGTGGCTGTGGTTTACCGTGCTGTTCGCCAACTTCGCCGAAGCGCTGGCGGAAGGCCGCAGTAAAGCACAGGCTAACAGCCTGAAAGGGGTAAAAAAGACCGCCTTTGCGCGCAAATTACGTGAACCGAAATATGGCGCGGAGATGGATCACGTGCCGGCGGATGAACTGCGTAAAGGTGACGTGGTGCTGGTGGAAGCCGGCGACATCATCCCCTGCGACGGGGAGGTCATTGAAGGCGGCGCATCGGTGGACGAAAGCGCCATCACCGGGGAATCCGCCCCGGTGATCCGCGAGTCCGGCGGCGACTTCGCCTCCGTAACGGGCGGGACCCGCATTCTTTCCGACTGGCTGGTGATCCAGTGCAGCGTTAACCCGGGCGAAACTTTCCTCGACCGGATGATCGCTATGGTCGAAGGCGCACAGCGTCGTAAAACGCCGAACGAAATTGCCCTGACCATTCTGCTGGTGGCGCTTACCCTCGTCTTCCTGCTGGCAACGGCGACCCTGTGGCCGTTCTCCGCCTACGGCGGTACGGCGGTCAGCGTTACCGTGCTGGTGGCCCTGCTGGTATGCCTTATCCCCACGACGATCGGCGGCCTGCTTTCCGCAATTGGCGTGGCGGGGATGAGCCGCATGCTGGGCGCGAACGTTATCGCCACCAGCGGACGCGCCGTGGAAGCGGCGGGCGACGTAGACGTGCTGCTGCTGGATAAAACCGGGACCATCACCCTGGGGAATCGTCAGGCATCTGAATTTTTACCCGCCCCCGGCGTGGATGAAAAAACGCTGGCCGACGCGGCGCAACTCTCCTCTCTGGCCGATGAAACGCCGGAAGGCCGCAGCATTGTGATCCTGGCCAAGCAGCGCTTCAACCTGCGCCAGCGCGACGTGCAGAGCCTGCACGCCACCTTCGTGCCGTTCACCGCGCAAACCCGGATGAGTGGGATCAACATTCAGGACCGGATGATCCGTAAAGGGTCCGTTGACGCCATTCGTCGTCATATTGAGGCAAACAATGGCCACTTCCCGCCTGAGGTGGACAAGCTGGTTGAAAACGTGGCGCGTCAGGGGGCGACACCTCTGGTGGTGGCGGAAGGAGCAAGCGTGCTGGGCGTGATAGCCCTGAAGGATATCGTTAAAGGCGGTATCAAGGAGCGTTTCGCCCAGATGCGCAAGATGGGCATCAAAACGGTGATGATCACCGGGGATAACCGCCTCACCGCGGCCGCCATTGCCGCCGAAGCGGGCGTGGATGATTTCCTTTCCGAAGCGACGCCGGAAGCCAAGCTGGCACTCATTCGCCAGTATCAGGCGGAAGGCCGTCTGGTGGCGATGACGGGCGACGGCACTAACGATGCCCCGGCGCTGGCGCAGGCCGACGTGGCGGTGGCGATGAACTCCGGTACGCAGGCAGCAAAAGAGGCGGGCAACATGGTCGACCTCGATTCGAACCCGACCAAGCTGATTGAAGTGGTGCACATCGGCAAACAGATGCTGATGACGCGCGGCTCGCTGACCACATTCAGCATCGCCAACGACGTGGCGAAGTATTTCGCCATTATCCCGGCAGCGTTTGCGGCGACCTATCCGCAGCTGAACGCCCTGAACGTGATGCACCTGCACTCCCCGGCGTCGGCCATCATGAGCGCGGTGATTTTCAACGCCCTGATCATTGTCTTCCTCATCCCGCTGGCGCTGAAAGGGGTGAGCTATAAGCCGCTGACGGCCGCCGCCATGCTGCGCCGCAACCTGTGGATTTACGGCCTGGGTGGGCTGGTGGTGCCCTTTATCGGGATCAAGGTTATCGACGTGCTGTTAACGCTGTTTGGGCTGGTTTAAAGGTGAATCAAATGACGATGTTACGTCCCGCTATACTGTTGTTTATTCTGCTATCTCTGATTACCGGCGGGCTCTACCCGCTGGTGACCACGGCGCTCGGCCAGTGGTGGTTTAAGGACCAGGCCAACGGCTCGCTGATTATCCAGAACGGTGAAAACCGGGGCTCGCGCCTGATTGGGCAGAACTTCACGGACGCAGGCTACTTCCAGGGACGCCCTTCCGCCACTGCGGAAAGCCCGTATAATCCAATGGCGTCCGGCGGCAGCAATCTGGCAGGCAGCAATCCCGCACTGGATAAAGCCATCGCTGAACGCGTTGCCGCCCTGCGCGCCGCCAATCCGCAGGCCAGCCGTGAGGTGCCGGTTGAGCTGGTCACCGCGTCGGCCAGCGGGCTGGACTACAGCCTGACGCCGGACGCGGCGGCGTGGCAAATTCCGCGCGTGGCCGCCGCCCGCCAGCTGACCGTCGAACAGGTGAGCAAGCTGGTCGCAGAGCACACGCAAAAGCCGCTGGTCAGCTTCATCGGCATGCCGGTAGTGAACATTGTTGAGCTGAATCTGGCGCTGGACGCGCTAAGGAAAAACTAAATGACCGACGAGCCCATGCGCCCGGATCCGGACAGGCTGCTTGAACAGACGGCGGAAGCCCATCGCGGCAAGCTGAAAATTTTTTTCGGTGCCTGTGCGGGCGTCGGGAAAACCTTCGCCATGCTGACGGAAGCCCAGCGGCTGCGGGCGCAGGGGCTTGATATTTTCATCGGCGTGGTGGAAACCCACGGTCGCAAAGAGACGGCGGCGCTGCTGACGGGGCTGGCGACGCAGCCGCCCCAGCGCATTAACCATCGCGGGCGGCTGGTCACGGAGTTCGATCTGGATGCCGCCCTCGCCCGCCGACCTGCGCTCATTCTGATGGACGAACTGGCGCACAGCAACGCGCCGGGCTCGCGTCATCCGAAGCGCTGGCAGGATGTTGAGGAGCTGCTTGAAGCCGGCATCGACGTCTTCACCACGGTGAATGTTCAGCATCTGGAAAGCCTGAACGACGTGGTAAGCGGCGTCACCGGCATTCAGGTGCGGGAGACCGTCCCCGATCCGTTTTTTGATTCTGCCGATGAGGTCGTTCTGGTTGACCTGCCGCCGGACGATCTGCGCCAGCGCCTGCACGAAGGCAAGGTGTATATTGCCGGCCAGGCCGAACGCGCCATCGAACATTTCTTCCGCAAAGGTAACCTGATTGCCCTGCGCGAGCTGGCCCTGCGCCGCACTGCCGATCGCGTTGATGATCAGATGCGCGCCTGGCGAGACCTACAGGGGCGAGAGCGCGTCTGGCACACGCGGGACGCCATTCTGTTATGCATTGGCCACGGCAGCGGCAATGAAAAGCTGGTCCGCACTGCCGCCCGGCTTGCGGCAAAGTTTGGCAGCGTGTGGCACGCGGTATACGTCGAAACGCCGCAGCTTCACGCCCTGCCGGAGAATCAGCGCCGCGCCATTCTGAGCGCGCTGCGGCTGGCTCAGGAGCTGGGCGCGGAAACCGCAACCCTTTCCGATCCGCAGGAAGATAAAGCCATTCTGCGCTACGCGCGCGAGCACAACCTGGGCAAGATTGTCATTGGGCGTCGCCAGCATCGCCGCTGGTTTAGCCGGGAATCTTTCGCCGACAGGCTGGCCCGCCGCGCGCCGGATCTCGATTTAGTCATCGTCGCGCTGGATGACAGACCCGCTCCCCTGCCCAACCGCGCGCCGGACGCCCGCGCTTTTGGCGATAAGTGGCGCATGCAGATCCGCGGCTGCCTGGTGGCCGTGGTGCTCTGCGCCCTGATTACGGTGATTGCCAGCCAGTGGCTGATCGCCTTCGACGCCGCCAATCTGGTCATGATTTATCTGCTGGGCGTCGTCGTGGTCGCCCTCTTTTACGGCCGCTGGCCGTCGGTGCTGGCAACGGTGATCAACGTCGTCAGCTTCGATCTATTCTTTATTGCGCCACGCGGGACGCTTGCCGTCTCGGACGTGCAGTACATTCTGACCTTTGCCGTGATGCTTACCGTCGGGCTGGTGATCGGGAACCTGACGGCGGGCGTGCGCTACCAGGCGCGCATTGCCCGCTACCGCGAGCAGCGCACGCGACATCTTTACGAAATGTCAAAATCGCTGGCGGTCGGCCGCACGCAGCAGGATATCGTCCAGACCAGCGAGCAGTTTATCCGCTCAACGTTTCATGCCAGCAACCTGATTTTACTCCCCGACGAGCACGGACATCTTCGCCCGCTTACCTCCCCTTCGGGCATGACGCCGTGGGATGAAGCGATTGCCCGCTGGAGCTTCGACAAAGGGTTACCCGCCGGTGCCGGAACCGACACCCTGCCCGGCGTGCCTTACCAGATCCTGCCGCTGCGCAGCGCGGATAAAAACCACGGGCTGGTCATCGTGGAGCCGTCTAACCAACGCCAGCTGATGATCCCCGAGCAGCAGCGCCTGCTGGAAACGTTTACCCTGCTGGTCGCCAGCGCCCTTGAGCGGCTGGCGCTTACCGCCAGCGAAGAGCAGGCGCGGCTGGCAAGCGAACGCGAAAGCATACGCAACTCGCTGCTGGCGGCGCTTTCCCACGATCTGCGCACCCCGCTCACCGTGCTGTTTGGTCAGTCCGAAATTCTCACGCTGGATCTGGCGGCGGAAGGGTCGAAGCACGCGGTACAGGCCAGCGAAATTCGCCAGCACGTGCTGAATACCACGCGCCTGGTGAATAACCTGCTGGACATGGCGCGCATTCAGTCCGGCGGTTTTAACCTCAAAAAAGAGTGGCTTACGCTTGAAGAGGTGGTCGGCAGCGCGCTGAAGATGCTGGAGCCGGGTCTGGGTGGACGCCATATTGCGCTGGATATGCCGGAACCCCTGACGCTGATTCACGTCGATGGCCCGCTGTTTGAGCGCGTCCTGATTAATCTTCTGGAAAACGCGGCTAAATACGCCGGAGCAAAAGCGCAGATTGGGATCGCCGCCGGGGTAGATACGCAGACGCTGCGGCTTGAGATCTGGGATACCGGGCCGGGTATTCCGGCGGGTCAGGAGCGCGCCATTTTCGAAAAATTTGCGCGCGGCAATAAGGAATCCGCCATTCCGGGCGTTGGGCTGGGGCTCGCGATCTGCCAGGCGATTGTCGACGTGCATGGCGGCACCATTTCAGCCGAGAACCGCCCGGAAGGTGGCGCACGCTTTTGTGTTACACTTCCTCTTGAAACTCCACCAGAACTTGATGATTTACCAGAGGATATGTGATTAACGTTCTGATTGTTGAAGATGAGCTCGCTATCAGCCGATTTCTGCGTACCGCGCTGGAAGGCGACGGTTTGCGCGTTCATGAAGCCGGTACGCTTCAACGGGGGTTAATCGAAGCCGCGACCCGCAAGCCGGACCTGGTGATTCTGGATCTGGGGCTCCCGGATGGCGACGGCATTGATTTTATTCGCGAAGTGCGTCAGTGGAGCCAGATGCCGATTCTGGTGCTCTCAGCCCGCACCGAAGAGGCGGATAAAATCGCCGCGCTGGATGCCGGAGCGGATGATTATCTGATTAAACCGTTTGGCATTGGCGAGCTACAGGCCCGGCTTCGTGTGGCGCTGCGCCGACACAGTGCCACAACCCCTTCTGATCCGGTGTACGCCTTTGGCGATATCCGCGTCGATCTTGCTGCCCGCCGCATTGTGCGGGGAGAAGAAGAGGTTCACCTCACGCCCATCGAATTTCGTCTGCTGGCCGTGCTGCTCAACAACCATGGAAAAGTGCTAACGCAGCGACAGCTCTTAAGCCAGGTCTGGGGGCCGAATGCTGTTGAGCATAGTCACTATTTACGCATTTATATGGGACACCTTCGCCAGAAACTTGAAGTTGATCCCGCGCGTCCGCGTCATTTATTAACAGAAACCGGTATTGGCTATCGGTTTATGATCTGAATAAGTATTCAAATCGACCTTAAATAAAGAAAACCATCCCCCTGAATATGCCATGAAAATAATGCAGAGGTTATTTTCATGGCTATATTCGTCCTTCCCAAACACAATTCAAACACCAATTTAACATCAAGCCAACAAAACAGCATTTTGATCTGCATTATTCATCAAAAACGACTAATTATTTCTAAAATGATCGGTTAATGGTGATCTGATTCACAGTTAATCCCTTTTTTCTGGATAAAATGACCGTGCTTTCAATTACTGAAAGGAAACTGAACATGGAAAACAATAATCGTTTAATGCCCCATATAAGGCGGACAACACATATCATGATGTTTGCCCACCGTAACTGTTTTGACTTTCATCTCTTCAACGCCCGGTAGTCCTTCGACTTCTGGCGCACCTGCTTACAGGTCTTCCTGAAACTTGCTATTTTACAGGCAGTTGCCTGTAAACACCTGCGCTCACCTTCTGCAATTCAGATTCTCCGCAACCGGGCGGACTGAATTCTACTCAGCAAAAAGCAATTAACTGATTTCGTATCAGCGGCCACGCTTTGCTTTTTTTTCCGGAAATAATCGATTTCTTTATTGCAAGAAGTCGAGGGCCCCATATTGCCTGAAATAAAGAGAAAAAGATGAAAACGTTAAAAATTGCCGTCAGCCGTGCCTGTCCTGAATGCTTTACCACGTCGCGTGAAATTGTGGATGTCAGCGCATCGGACTATATTGATGTGGCAGCCGTGGTGCTGGCCGTCAGCGATATTTTCACTGGTGCCATAGAAGAAATAGACGCCACGGGATTTGGTATTCCGGTGTTTATTGCCACCCATAAAGAAGAAAGGGTTCCGGCTGAATATTTGTCCCGTATTCACGGCGTTTTTGAGTACTCTGACACCAGCAATGAATTCTACGGACGCCAGCTTGAAGCGGCGGCGCAGAAGTACGAAACCCAGCTTCGCCCGCCGTTCTTCCGCGCGCTGGTCGATTACGTCCAGCAGGGGAACAGCGCGTTTGACTGCCCGGGGCATCAGGGAGGCCAGTTCTTCCGTCGCCATCCGGCGGGGAATCAGTTTGTCGATTTCTTTGGCGAAACGCTATTCCGCGCCGATCTGTGCAACGCCGACGTGGCAATGGGCGATCTGCTGATCCACGAGGGCGCGCCCTGCATCGCCCAACAGCATGCGGCAAAGGTCTTTAATGCCGATAAAACCTACTTCGTGCTGAACGGCACCTCCTCATCCAACAAGGTGGTGCTCAATGCGCTGCTCACGCCGGGCGATCTGGTGCTGTTCGATCGCAATAACCATAAATCTAATCACCACGGAGCGCTGTTACAGGCAGGAGCGACGCCGGTTTATCTCGAAACGGCGCGCAACCCGTACGGGTTTATCGGCGGTATTGACGCGCACTGTTTTGAAGAGAGCTACCTGCGGGAGCTGGTGTCAGAGGTCGCGCCTGGCCGCGCGCGGGATGAACGTCCGTTCCGCCTGGCGGTTATCCAGCTGGGCACCTACGACGGCACCATTTATAACGCCCGTCAGGTGGTGGATAAGATTGGTCACCTCTGTGACTACATTCTGTTTGACTCCGCCTGGGTCGGTTACGAGCAGTTTATCCCCATGATGGCCGACTGCTCGCCGCTGCTGCTGGAGCTGAACGAAAACGATCCGGGCATTCTGGTTACCCAGTCGGTGCATAAGCAGCAGGCGGGGTTCTCGCAAACTTCGCAAATCCATAAGAAGGACAGCCATATCAAAGGCCAGCCGCGCTATGTCCCGCATAAGCGGCTCAACAACGCCTTCATGATGCACGCCTCCACCAGCCCCTTTTATCCGCTGTTTGCCGCCCTGGATATCAACGCCCGCATGCACGAGGGGCAAAGTGGGCGCAACATGTGGATGGACTGCGTCGTGACGGGTATCGACGCGCGGAAACTGATCCTTCAGAACTGTCAGTTTATTCGCCCGTTCGTGCCGGAGACGGTGGACGGCCGTCCGTGGGAAAGCTGGGATACGGCGGAAATCGCCACCGATCTGCGCTTCTTCCATTTCGTTCCGGGCGAACGCTGGCACGCATTCGAAGGATATGCCGAGCATCAGTATTTTATCGATCCGTGCAAGCTGCTGCTGACCACGCCGGGCATCAACGCCCGTACCGGTGAGTACGATGATTTTGGCGTGCCCGCCACCATCCTTGCCAACTTCCTGCGTGAAAACGGCATCGTGCCGGAAAAATGCGACCTCAACTCCATTCTCTTCCTGCTCACCCCGGCGGAGGACATGGGCAAATTGCAGCAGCTCGTCGCCCAGCTGGTGCGCTTCGAAAAACTGCTCCAGAGCGATGTGCCGCTGAAAGAGGTTCTGCCCTCTCTCTGTAAGCAACATCCGGATCGTTACGCGGATTACACCCTTCGCCAGATTTGTCAGGAGATGCATGACCTTTATGCCCGCCACAATGTGAAACAACTGCAAAAAGAGATGTTCCGTAAGGCTCACTTCCCGCGCGTCATCATGAATCCGCAGGAGGCGAACTACGCGTACCTGCGCGGCGAGGTCGAGCTGGTCTCCCTGCGCGATGCACAAGGCCGTATCGCCGCCGAAGGTGCGCTGCCTTACCCACCGGGGGTGCTGTGCGTGGTGCCGGGTGAAGTCTGGGGCGGTTCCGTGCTGCGCTACTTTGCCGCACTGGAAGACGGAATCAACCTGCTGCCGGGCTTTGCGCCGGAGTTACAGGGGGTTTACGTCGAGGAGCGTGACGGGCGCAAAGAGGTGCGCTGCTACGTCATCAAACAACCTGCCGCTCAGCCAGCGCTGCTGAAAGGAGAAAAATTATGAGTAAAGCTAACAAGATGGGCGTAGTGCAACTCACTATTCTCACCATGGTGAACATGATGGGTTCCGGGATCATCATGCTGCCTACCAAGCTTGCTGAGGTGGGGACCATTTCGATTATCTCCTGGCTCGTGACCGCCGTGGGCTCGATGGCGCTGGCGTGGGCGTTTGCCAAGTGCGGAATGTTCAGCCGCAAGTCAGGCGGGATGGGGGGGTATGCCGAATATGCGTTCGGTAAGTCCGGTAACTTTATGGCGAACTACACCTACGGCGTGTCGCTGCTGATCGCTAACGTGGCGATAGCCATTTCCGCCGTCGGCTACGGCACGGAGCTGTTTGGCGCGACGCTCAGTCCGGTACAGATTGGTTTAGCCACCATAGGCGTGCTGTGGATCTGTACCGTCGCCAACTTTGGCGGCGCGCGCATCACCGGACAACTCAGCAGCATTACCGTCTGGGGCGTGATCATCCCGGTGGTCGGTCTGTGCATCATCGGCTGGTTCTGGTTTAGCCCGACGCTGTACGCCAACTCCTGGAACCCGCACCACGTGCCGTTCTTCACCGCCGTGGGCTCGTCCATCGCCATGACGCTGTGGGCTTTCCTCGGTCTGGAATCGGCCTGTGCAAATGCTGAAGTGGTGGAAAACCCGGAGAAGAACGTGCCCATCGCGGTTCTCGGCGGAACGCTGGGCGCGGCGGTGATCTACATCATCTCGACCAACGTGATTGCGGGGATTGTGCCCAACATGGATCTGGCTAACTCCACGGCACCGTTCGGGCTGGCGTTTGCGCAGATGTTTACGCCGGAGGTGGGGAAAGTCATCATGGGGCTGATGGTGATGTCCTGCTGCGGCTCGCTGCTGGGCTGGCAGTTCACCATCGCTCAGGTGTTTAAATCTTCAGCTGACGAAGGGTATTTCCCGAAAATCTTCTCCCGCGTCACCAAAGCGGATGCGCCGGTACAGGGCATGCTGGCGATTGTGATTTTCCAGAGCGGTTTGTCGCTCATGACCATCAGCCCGTCGCTGAACAGCCAGTTTAACGTGCTGGTCAACCTGGCGGTGGTGACGAACATCATTCCGTACATTCTGTCGATGGCGGCGCTGGTGATTATTCAGAAGGTGGCGAAGGTGGATCCGCGCAAAGCCCGGGCGGCCAATATCGTGGCGCTGATTGGCGCAATTTATAGCTTCTATGCGCTCTACTCGTCCGGCCAGGAAGCAATGCTGTATGGCGCGATGGTGACCTTTATGGGCTGGACGCTGTACGGTCTGGTCTCACCCCGGTTTGAACTGAAGAACAAGCATAGTTAAAAAAAAGCCCGGTGGCGCTAGCGCTTACCGGGCCTACGATCGCTGTTGTAGGCCGGGCAAACGCAGTGCCGCCCGGCACACAAACCGCACTTACGCGTTTTTCAGCACTTCGCTGACAATCTCTACCGCTTCTTTCTCAATCTGCTGACGGTGTTCAGCGCCGAGGAAGCTTTCGCAATAGATTTTGTACGCATCTTCCGTACCGGATGGACGCGCCGCGAACCAGCCGTTTTCGGTCATCACCTTCAGGCCGCCGATGGCCGCACCGTTGCCCGGAGCCGCCGTCAGACGCGCGGTGATCGGGTCACCTGCCAGCGTGCTGGCGCTGACCATTTCCGGAGACAGTTTTGACAGGGCTGCTTTTTGCGCAGACGTGGCGCCCGCCTGAATACGGTTATAGCTCGGCGCGCCAAAACGTTCCGCCAGCTCGTTGTAATGTTCCTGCGGGTTCTTACCGGTAACTGCGGTGATTTCCGCCGCCAGCAGGCACATGATGATGCCGTCTTTATCGGTTGACCATGGGGTACCGTCAAAGCGCAGGAAGGACGCACCCGCGCTCTCTTCACCGCCAAAGCCAAAGCTGCCGTCGTGCAGGCCGTCAACAAACCACTTGAAGCCCACCGGCACTTCCACCAGCTTACGGCCCAGTGCGTCGACCACGCGGTCAATCATGGCGGAAGAGACCAGCGTTTTACCAACCGCCACCTCTTTGCCCCACTGCGGACGGTGCTGGAACAGGTAGTTGATGGCAACGGCCAGGTAGTGGTTCGGGTTCATCAGCCCTGCCGGGGTAACGATACCGTGACGGTCGTAGTCCGGGTCGTTGGCAAAGGCCAGGTCGAACTTGTCACGCAGCGCCAGCAGGCCAGCCATTGCGCATTCGGAGGAGCAGTCCATACGGATCGCGCCGTCTTTATCCAGGTGCATAAAGCGGAACGTCTGATCGACGTGATCGTTCACGATGGTCAGATCCAGCTTGTAATGCTCGGCAATGCGTTTCCAGTATTCGATACCGGAACCGCCCAGCGGATCCACGCCCAGCTTCAGGCCAGCTTTCTGGATCGCGGCCATATCGACGATATCCGCCAGCCCTTCCACAAACGGCTGCACCATATCCTGCTCTTTCACATGACCGGAGGCCATGGCTTCATCCAGCGAGATACGCTTCACGCCGTTCAGGCCATTTGCCAGCAATGCGTTGGCGCGATCTTCCACCACTTTCGTGACGTTGGTATCTGCCGGGCCACCGTTAGGTGGGTTGTACTTGATGCCGCCATCTTCCGGTGGGTTGTGGGACGGGGTGATCACAATGCCGTCAGCCTGCGCGCCCCCTTTTTTGTTGTGTACCAGAATAGCGTTAGACACCGCAGGCGTTGGGGTGAAACCGTTGTTCTCCTGAACAATCACGTCTACGCCGTTTGCCGCCAGCACTTCCAGCACGGAGATAAAAGCAGGTTCAGACAGGGCGTGGGTATCTTTCCCAACATAGCACGGACCGGTGACGCCATTTTTCGCGCGCTCTTCCGCGATGGCCTGAGCAATGGCCAGAATGTGCGGTTCGTTAAAGCTGTGGCGCGCCGCGCTGCCGCGGTGGCCAGATGTACCAAACTTCACTGCGTGTTCTGCGTTGCCCACAACCGGCTTCAGCACGTAGTACTGCGCGGTCAGTTGAGCGACGTTAATCAAATCGCGTTGTTGTGCAGGTTGTCCTGCACGGCTGTGATTTGCCATTGCCTGGTCCTTCTGATGCAAGGGTTAAATTGTACCGCAAACCTTTTCGATCAATTCCGCCGGGAACTGCATGGATTGCATGATATGTTCGATCATGCTGCACTTGCGGCCCGTATTGGTATTCGTGATCACCCAGTATGGCGTACCGGGAACATGTTTGGGCTTGGTTTGATTGCCATTTTGCAGCAGCGTCTGCTCGTCACCTGCGAAGTAAACGCGGGTGCGGCCGTGCAGCGACTCTGTCGCTTCAGCAAAGGCATTGTGATCCAGTGAGTAAAGTGTAGACAGCACCAGCATAAAGCGGTTAACCGCCTTTTTCTGCTCGGCATATTCGTCGGACAGCAGCAGTTCACGCATCGCGCGCACTTTGTCTTTTGCCGGCATGACGGCAGGTTTTACCTGTGCAACAACGCTCGGCTGAGACACGACATCTTTAGTGACGGGAGTGGGCTGTGAGGCGGCGGAAATTTTAAGCATGCGCCGTAAAATGTCGGACGCGCTCTCCCCAATATGCCGCGTCTGGCTGGCAATATACTGATAGAGTTCGTCATCAACTTCGATTGTTTTCATCTTAATCCAGTGCGATATCTTATCTGAATACAAGTCGTTGAGATTATAGGTTCAAATCCCAACAGCGGATAGCGTCAAACCAGGTTGGCGGCAAAAGTCAGATTAAACTGGATCCTTGCCCCCGGGCGGCAGAATGGTCAACATGATACCCTAACCTGACAAACCTAAAAAAAGAACTTTGCCATGAAATTGAATACCCGAGCGCAAACTGCACAATCGCCGAACAATAATTCTCCCATCGTACTGGTTCACGGCCTGTTTGGTAGCCTGGATAACCTGGGCGTGCTGGCGCGCGATTTAGTGACCGATCATGAGATCCTTCAGGTTGACATGCGAAATCACGGTCTTTCCGGGCGCTCGGAAATGATGACCTACGCGGCCATGGCGCAGGATCTGCTGGATACCCTCGATGCGAATAATATTCAGAAAGCGACGCTCATCGGGCATTCAATGGGCGGTAAAGCGGTAATGGCGCTCACCGCGCTGGCCCCCGAGCGGGTTTCCGGGCTGGTGGTCATTGACGTTGCGCCCGTCAATTACGACGTTCGCCGTCACGATGAGATTTTCGCTGCCATCAACGCCGTGACGGCGTCAGGCGTCTCCACACGCCAGCAGGCGGCTGCCGTTATGCGTGAGCAGCTCGATGAAGAAGGCGTGGTGCAGTTTCTGCTGAAATCATTTGTCGACGGACAATGGCGCTTTAACGTTCCGGTCCTGTGGGATCAGTATTCGCATATTGTGGGCTGGGAAACCGTCCCCGCCTGGCCGCACCCTACCCTCTTCATTCGTGGCGGCAACTCTCCTTACGTTACTGATGCGTACCGTGACGCGCTGCTGGCGCAATTCCCGCAGGCACGCGCTCACGTCATTGCCGGTGCCGGGCACTGGGTACATGCAGAAAAACCTGACGCCGTCCTGCGCGCCATTCGCCGCTATCTCACTGATACCGCGAATTGATTAAAAAGCCAGCGACCGGAAGACGACGCGCTTCCAGTCGTTGGCGTGTGGATTTGGGTGATGTATGATGGCGCGCTTATCGCCCGGGCATTAGCAGGGCGGCGTGTATCCCCCGAAGTCTCAGAATCATGGCCAAAGAACAAACGGACCGTACGACACTAGATCTGTTCGCGAATGAGCGTCGACCGGGACGACCGAAAACGAATCCGCTTTCGCGCGATGAACAGCTGCGTATCAATAAACGCAACCAGCTTAAACGCGATAAAAATCGTGGGCTTAAGCGTGTCGAACTGAAGCTGAATGCCGATGCCGTCGATGCGCTTAACGCGTTAGCTGACGCGCGCAACATCAGCCGCAGCGAACTGATCGAAGAGATGCTGATCGCCCAGCTTGAGACGTTACGCGGCAAGGCGTGAGTCAGAAAATCCTCAATATTACCTTTTTCATGTAGCACAGAGTGCAGTCCTGCGTGATAGCTGTTTCCGCAGGGTTGTCTGTTCTGCTATTATTGCCCTTATCCGTGGACAATTTGCGCCACCATACCATTAAGTTTCAAGAGGTTATTTTACTCATGGCAATCATCGGCATTTTCTTTGGCAGTGATACCGGCAATACTGAAAATATCGCAAAAAACATTCAAAAACAGCTCGGTAAAGACGTTGCTGATGTGCATGACATCGCCAAGAGCAGCAAAGAAGATCTCGAGGGCTATGACATCCTGCTGCTGGGCATCCCGACCTGGTACTACGGTGAAGCCCAGTGTGACTGGGACGATTTCTTCCCGACGCTGGAAGAAGTTGACTTCAACGGCAAGCTGGTTGCCCTGTTCGGCTGCGGCGATCAGGAAGATTATGCGGAGTATTTCTGTGATGCGCTGGGCACCATTCGCGACATCATTGAGCCACGCGGCGCGGCGATCATCGGTCACTGGCCAACGGCGGGTTACCACTTCGAGGCTTCTAAAGGTCTGGCAGATGACGATCACTTCGTTGGCCTGGCCATTGACGAAGACCGCCAGCCAGAGCTGACCGCTGAGCGCGTAGAGAAATGGGTTAAGCAGGTTCGCGAAGAGCTGAACCTGGACGATATCCTTAACGCCTGATATCCCTGCGGCGCAGCTCCGGTTGCGCCCGTTTTCCAGGTAAAACCGATTAAATTAATTGCTACAAACTTTTAACTTTTTCGCTCAGACCTGTACAATATCCCCCTGGTAAAAAGTGGGTGCCATCGAACAAGTTTGTTGGTGATACCACGTTTTTATAAGCATACTTTGCTTGAGACTTGCAGTTTTCATTTAGGCATGGCAGTTCTATAATGAGACGCATTATCCCAAGTGCATTTTCTGTCACTTCTTCTTTTGAAGTGAATCGTTTAGCAACAGGACAGATTCCGCATGACTGACAACAATACCGCATTAAAGAAAGCTGGCCTGAAAGTAACGCTTCCTCGGTTAAAAATCCTTGAAGTGCTTCAGGGGCCAGACAATCACCATGTCAGTGCGGAAGACCTTTACAAGCGTCTTATCGATATGGGTGAAGAGATTGGGCTGGCAACCGTCTATCGTGTGCTGAACCAGTTTGACGACGCGGGCATTGTTACTCGTCATAATTTCGAAGGCGGCAAGTCCGTATTCGAACTGACTCAGCAGCACCACCACGATCACCTGATCTGCCTCGACTGTGGCAAGGTCATTGAATTTAGCGATGATTCCATTGAATCACGCCAGCGTGAAATCGCCGCCCGTCATGGCATCCGCCTGACTAACCACAGCCTGTACCTGTATGGTCACTGCGCTGAAGGGGATTGCCGCGAAAATGAACATGCGCACGACGCAAAATAAGTGAGTGTTCATACTCTGAGCCAGCCGTGAGGTTGGCTTTTTTTTTGCCTGAAAAAAGCCCGGTGACGCTGCGCCACCGGGCATAAAGCAACTTATTTATTGTTATTGCGTATCTCGTTCCAGATCTTATCGCAACGCTTCGCCACTTCCTGATCGTTACCGGTTTTACGCGCCTGAATGCAGGCCTGGTAATCCATCACGCGAACATTTTCCTGCGTGGCGAATTGCTCATGGGCTTTGTCTTTTTTCAGCACGTTCAGCACGCTTTGACAGGCCTCAATCTTCTCAGGTGAACCCTGTGCGGTATTGATGCACGCGCTGTAGGCCTCTTTCAGACGGGAGTCCTCTTTCGGCGCCTGATCCTGCGCGCATGCCACCAGCCCGAAGGCCAGCAACGCAACGATTACCCTTTTATTCATCATGTTCAGTCTCCATAACGGCGGGACACCGCCCGCCGCAGCATTCATCAGAAGATGGTAAATGGCGCAATGACCATGAATTTCACATCACGTTCATCCTGGAAGATGTTGCCGTAGCCGCCCGCGTAGCTCGGGATATCGGAGTGGTTGTCATACTGGGTGAAGTGCAGTTTGAACATCGTGCCTTTCGCACGGCCCTCCTGAAGGGTGTAGATCGCATCCAGGCTGTATGAAGACTCTTTCAGACGGTAGTTTGGATCGTAGTACGCGTCTGGCGTTGCCATATCCCCGGGCTTCGCATCCCAGGCGTACGCGTAGGACGCCCCCACTGCCCAGCCGGGCAGGTTCCAGTTTTTCAGGTCATACATTGCGCCGAAGAAGACCGCCTTTTCGCCGTCGGCGTTAAAGTCAGAGCGGTTATCCCACCAGATATCCAGACGACCGTTAGAGGAGGCGTAGGTAGGCGTCATACGTTGCAGGAAGTAACCCTGCTGCCCTTCAGCCTTAACCCACGTCCCTTCCAGGCGCAAATCAACCTGGCCGACCTTGTAGCCGAAGGTCAGCGCCTGCAACCATGCGGTACCGTCATAGATATCATTTACGCTGCCATCGCTGACCTTATCGCGCGTGCCGTAGAACTGATAGCTGGTACTCAGCGGGCTACCTGCGATATCAAATTTATAGCTGGCCTTAGCAAAGTACTGATCGATATAGCCTTCAGCCTGACCGAACGCCGCTTCCAGCACCAGATCGTTTTTAAAGTCATACTTCGCGCCAAGAGAGTGGAGATACTCGACTTTGGTTTTTTTATCGTTCTGGTAGAACTTGTCCATCTCAATGTGCCACGGCGCTTTGTACTCGTTGGTCCACATATAGGAGAAGCTCAACGCCCCCGCATCGCCGTAGTCAAAATTAGCGCCGGCTTCCGCCCCCTGATAGGTACCTGGCATAAAGCTCCAGTGCGGCGCTAACAGCGTTTGTCCTGTTGGCTGGATATACCCCCCGCGCGCCCAGACCGGACCATATTTGAATTTTGCCGCCGCTTTATAGAGGCTGATACCGCTTTTATCGCCGGACCAGTCTTCGTCGTAGGCTTTATTGCTGGAGGAGAACGCAATTTCGTTCGGGTGGCCGCTGTCGCCATTTTCGGCCATTTCAATTGCGGTGAACGCTGCAATATCAATCCCGAACATATCGGCGGCATATCCCGACTGGAAATCCAGGTTGGCGTTCCAGGTCGAGTGAGAAAGGTTGGTTTTGTATTTATTTTCAGTGACGTCATTACGGTCACGCTCACGCTGCCAGTAATAAATACCGCCCGTGAGGGTGGAATCTTCAATGAAGCCTGCTGCTTTTGCCTCTGGCGCAATCACCAGGCCCGACATTGCTGTCACACCGGCGATAGCCAGCGCCAGCGCACTACGTTTGCCACTGAACGTACGCATAGATTATTCCTCTTTGACGAATTAAAACGCCTTAAACGGCGAAAAACAGAAAAGACCAAAAGGTCAGGGGTAGTCAGAAATACCCTCGAATTAACTACCGTCTTTAGGTTATTTTTCGCGACGCGAATTATCAATGCTTTTAACCAGGCAAAAGCCAGGATTATGACGAAGAGCACATATTTCGTAGTGCTTTGTAACAATTAGCAGGAGCCGAGTGCTGGCTGGGAACCGGTGGATTTTCAGCAAGTAACGCCATTACTATTTATCTATTTTTATCCCTTTTCGTTTTTCGTAAATAAACAAACTTTTTTTAGAAAAATAAGTAGCACCTCATTGACCCGTTCTGCTGGCTAATAATAATTTCGCCTGCGCTTAACGATATGATCGCTAAATAAAAAAACGCCGCATTACGCGGCGTTTGTTTCTCATTGACCAGAGCAGCGTTATTATTCGCCGATCTTAGTCCAGGTATCGCGCAGACCCACGGTACGGTTAAATACCGGTTTTTCTGCCGTGCTGTAGCGGCTGTCCAGGCAGAAGTAACCTTCACGCTCAAACTGGAACGCCTTGCCGGCCTCAGCGGCCTTCAGGGACGGCTCAGCATAGCCTTGCTTAATGACCAGCGATTCCGGGTTAATGGTTGCGAGGAAGTCTTCCGCCGCACCTGGATTCGGCACGCTGAACAGGCGATCGTACAGGCGGATCTCAACCGGCAGCGCATGCTGTGCGCTCACCCAGTGGATTACGCCTTTCACTTTACGGCCATCCGCCGGATCTTTGCTCAGCGTCTCTGCGTCGTACGTACAGAAGATGGTCGTGATGTTACCTTCCGCATCTTTCTCTACGCGCTCGGCTTTGATGACATAGGCGTTACGCAGACGCACTTCTTTACCCATCACCAGACGCTTGTACTGCTTGTTCGCTTCTTCACGGAAGTCAGCACGATCGATCCAGATTTCACCGCTGAACGGCACGTCGCGGGTGCCCATTTCCGGTTTGTTCGGATGGTTAGGCATAGAGACCAGCTCGCTTTCGCCCTGCGGATAGTTTTCGATAACCAGCTTAACCGGGTCGATTACCGCCATCGCGCGCGGCGCATTTTCGTTCAGATCTTCACGGATGCAGGATTCCAGTGAGGCCATCTCAATGGTGTTGTCCTGCTTGGTGACGCCGATACGTTTACAGAACTCACGAATGGACGCGGAGGTGTAGCCACGACGACGCAGGCCAGAAATGGTCGGCATGCGCGGGTCGTCCCAGCCTTCAACGTGCTTGTCGGTGACCAGCAGGTTGAGCTTACGCTTGGACATCACGGTGTATTCCAGGTTCAGACGAGAGAACTCGTACTGGCGCGGATGCACAGGAATGGTGATGTTATCCAGCACCCAGTCGTACAGACGACGGTTGTCCTGGAATTCCAGCGTACACAGAGAGTGCGTAATACCTTCCAGCGCATCGCTGATGCAGTGGGTGAAGTCGTACATCGGGTAGATGCACCACTTGTTACCGGTCTGGTGGTGTTCAGCGAACTTAATGCGGTACAGCACCGGGTCGCGCATCACGATGAACGGAGACGCCATATCGATTTTGGCACGCAGGCACGCTTTGCCTTCTTCGAAGCCGCCGGCACGCATTTTTTCAAACAGCGCCAGGTTCTCTTCCACGCTGCGATCGCGGAACGGGCTGTTTTTGCCAGGCTGAGTCAGCGTACCGCGGTATTCACGGATTTCGTCAGCAGACAGCTCGTCAACGTAAGCCAGACCTTTGTTGATCAGTTCAACCGCATAGGCATACAGCTGATCGAAATAGTCTGAGGAGTAGCAGATATCGCCAGACCAGTTGAAGCCCAGCCATTGCACGTCGTTTTTAATCGACTCAACGTATTCGATGTCTTCTTTAACCGGGTTGGTGTCATCGAAACGCAGGTTGCACTGCCCCTGGTAGTCTTGCGCGATACCAAAGTTCAGGCAGATCGATTTAGCGTGACCAATGTGCAGGTAGCCGTTTGGCTCCGGCGGGAAACGCGTGTGCACCGTGGTGTGCTTACCACTGGCCAGATCTTCATCGATGATCTGACGAATAAAGTTACTCGGGCGGGCTTCTGCCTCACTCATCGTGGATTCCTCAAAGCGTAAACAACGTATAACGGCATATGATCTTATAAGCCGGACGTAGTGACAACCCTTAAAACGTTCCAGAAGAAAATAATGGGGGCATTTGCTGCAAAAAAAAGCGGCGGAGGATTTCCCCCCCGCCGCTAAAGGCATAACTCTACTCAGGAGCGATTACTTGCCTTTAATCTCATACAATGGCGTTTGGCCTGCAACAACCTGACCCTGCGCCTGGAGTACCAGACCGCTGAAGTCGTCGATGTTGCTGCACACCACAGGGCTTATCATGGAGCGCGCGTTGGCGTTCAGGAAGTCCAGATCCATTTCCAGGATCGGCTGGCCTGCTGCCACCTCAGCGCCCTCTTCCACCAGGCGAGTAAAGCCCTGACCGTTCAGCGCAACGGTATCGATACCCATATGGACAACGATCTCCGCGCCTTTCTCAGTTTCCAGACAGAACGCGTGGTTGGTATTGAAGATTTTCACGATGGTGCCGGCTGCCGGAGAGACCACGATTTTATCCGTTGGCTTCACGGCCACGCCGTCGCCTACGGCTTTGCTGGCGAACGCTTCGTCAGGCACCTGCTCAAGCGCAACCACGTCACCCGTCACCGGAGAAACCAGCGCAGCGATGGTCACCGCGTTTGGCACAGCCTGCGGCTTCGCAGCCGGAGCCTCGGCCACTGGCACGCTGTCCGCTGAGGCGGCAGCAACCGGGCCACGGGCAACCACTTTTTTCATTTCATCGCCGATGGATTCGGCTTTCGCACCCACGATAACCTGGATGGTTTGTTTGTTCAGCTTCACCACGCCAGATGCGCCCAGGCGTTTACACATTGCATCGCTCACGCGCGCAGAGTCGCCCACGGTCAGACGCAGACGGGTAATACAGGCATCAATCGCTTTCAGGTTATCGGTACCGCCTACAGCGGCAATGTAGCTGGTTGCCAGCTGGGTTAAACCTTCTTCGGTGTTGCTGTTGGCTTCACTGGTCACCACATCTTCTTTCGTGTCTTCGCGGCCCGGCGTTTTCAGGTTAAACATGCGAATAACCGCGCTGAACAGAACGAAGTAGATAACGAAGAAGATCAGGCCCATCACCACCAGCATCCAGACGTTGCTGCTTGCCGCCGGCAGGTTGTACATCAGCACGTAGTCGATGGCGCCTGCGGAGAAGGAGAAGCCAGCATGGATGCCCAGAAGAGTAGCAACGAACAGGCTGATACCGGTCAGGATGGCGTGCATGAGGTACAGCAGCGGCGCCAGGAACATGAACAGGAATTCCAGCGGCTCGGTCACGCCGGTCAGGAAAGCCGTTACTGCAACGGACAGCAGCATACCGCCTACCATCGGGCGACGCGCTTTTGGCGCGGCCAGGTACATTGCCAGCGCAGCGCCAGGCAGACCAAACATCATGATTGGGAAGAAACCGGACATGAACATGCCCGCGGTGCCGTCGCCTGCGTAGAAGCGGTTGATATCACCGTGGAATACCGCGCCGGCCGCGTTGGTGAACTCACCAATCTGGAACCAGGCGATGGTGTTCAGTACCTGATGCAGACCGGTTGGGATCAGCAGACGGTTAATGAAACCGAAGATGCCCGCACCCATTGCGCCCGCAGAGACGATCCACTCGCCGCCCGCATGGATAGCGTGCTGCACCGGCGGCCAGACGTAGCCAAAGATGGCTGCCAGGATCAGACAGAAAAAGCCCGTCGCAATCGGCACAAAACGTTTACCGCCGAAGAAGCTCAGGAAGTCAGGCAGTTTGATACCTGCCCAGCGGTTGTACACGGCGCCACCGACCAGACCGGTAATGATACCCGCCAGTACACCCATGTTGATTTCCGGGTTGATGGTTACCATCGCTTTCGTGAGGATGAAGTAACCTACCGCCCCTGCCAGTGCCGCAGCACCGGCGCTGTCTTTTGACCAGCTTGACGCCACGCCGATGGCGAAGATCAGCGCAAGGTTGTCAAAAATGGCGCCGCCTGCCTGGGCAATAAACGGCACGTTAAGAAGATCGGGTTGCCCGAATCGCAGCAGCAACGCTGCAACCGGTAGCACGGCGATAGGGAGCTGCAAAGCCCTACCGAGGCGCTGGAAAAAACCTAAAATATTCATCCTATTCCCCCTACGAGACCCATTGTTAAGACTCGCGCATAAACTATGTTTTTATTGTGTCACGAACGATAGATACAGTTGATGATTCACTGGCAGTGTGAGTGTGTGAAAAATTAATTCGTATCGCAAATTAAACACCTATTTTTTGTGATTATTGTCACCAAATATCGTATTAAACCCTCCCTTTCACTGGCTAACGACGAAAACTTATTTTATCATTCAAAAAATCAAGACGGATTGATCCGGCCTGAAAGGTTCCAGGTTACGCTTAGTTCAGGTTGCACTAATCATCCGCCCACTTTTACTTAAACTTTAGAGGTGAATAATGAGACTGATTCCCCTGGCAACAGCTGAACAAGTCGGAAAATGGGCTGCTCGTCATATCGTTAATCGCATCAACGCGTTCAAACCAACAGCCGATCGTCCTTTCGTTCTCGGTCTTCCAACCGGCGGCACGCCACTGACCGCGTATAAAGCGCTGGTTGAAATGCATAAAGCGGGCCAGGTTAGCTTCAAGCACGTTGTGACCTTCAACATGGACGAATATGTCGGCCTGCCAAAGGAACATCCGGAAAGTTACCACAGCTTTATGCACCGTAATTTCTTCGATCACGTTGATATTCCGGCTGAAAATATTAACCTGCTGAATGGAAACGCGCCTGATATTGACGCAGAATGCCGTCAGTATGAAGAAAAAATCCGTTCCTACGGTAAAATCCACCTGTTTATGGGCGGCGTGGGCAACGATGGCCACATCGCGTTCAACGAACCGGCATCTTCACTGGCTTCCCGCACCCGTATTAAAACGCTGACTCATGACACGCGTGTGGCTAACTCCCGCTTCTTTGACGGCGATGTCAATCAGGTGCCTAAATACGCGCTGACCGTGGGCGTGGGTACGCTGCTGGACGCTGAAGAAGTGATGATTCTGGTGCTGGGTGCCGTGAAAGCGCAAGCGCTTCAGGCTGCCGTTGAAGGTAACGTGAACCATATGTGGACTATCAGCTGCTTGCAGCTGCATCCAAAAGCGGTTGTCGTATGTGACGAACCGTCCACCATGGAACTGAAAGTGAAAACGCTGAAATACTTCAACGAGTTAGAAGCTGAGAACATCAAAGGTCTGTAATTGAATAACCGCCTCTTCTGTCAGAGGCGGTCGCTTTTTTTAACCGGGGGTCGATATGTACGCTTTAACCCACGGTCGGATTTATACCGGCCATGAAATTCTGGATGACCATGCGATTGTTATCGCCAATGGCCTGATTGAACGTGTTTGCCCGCTGGCGGAACTGCCGCCGGAGATCGAACAGCGCTCACTCAATGGAGCTGTAATCTCCCCCGGTTTCATCGACGTACAGCTTAACGGCTGCGGCGGTGTCCAGTTTAACGATACCGCAGAAGCGGTGACGGTTGAAACGCTGGAAATCATGCAGAAAGCCAACGAGAAATCGGGCTGCACCAGCTATCTGCCGACGCTTATCACCAGCAGCGATGACCTGATGAAACAGGGTATCCGCGTTATGCGCGAGTATCTGGCCAAACACCCGAACCAGGCGCTGGGTCTGCACCTGGAAGGTCCGTGGCTGAACATGGTCAAAAAAGGCACCCATAACCCGAACTACGTGCGCAAGCCGGATGCCGAGCTGGTTGACTACATGTGCGCCAATGCCGACGTGATCGCTAAAGTGACGCTGGCGCCGGAAATGACCGGCACGGACGTTATCAGCAAACTGGCCGCCGCCGGGATTGTGGTGTCTGCGGGCCATTCAAACGCGACCCTCAAAGAGGCGAAAGCCGGCTTCCGCGCAGGCATTACCTTTGCCACACACCTTTATAACGCGATGCCGTATATTACTGGCCGCGAACCCGGGCTGGTCGGCGCCATTCTGGATGAACCAGACGTCTACTGCGGCATTATCGCCGACGGCTTGCATGTGGATTACACCAACATCCGCAACGCCAAGCGTCTCAAGGGCGACAAGCTCTGCCTGGTAACGGATGCTACCGCTCCGGCAGGGGCAAATATTGACCAGTTCATTTTTGCTGGTAAAACAATATACTACCGGAATGGACTGTGTGTGGATGAGAACGGCACGCTGAGCGGTTCTTCTCTGACGATGATCGAAGGGGTACGTAACCTCGTTGAGCATTGCGGCATTGCGCTTGAGGAAGTGCTGCGCATGGCCACGCTGTATCCGGCGCGCGCCATTGGCGTCGATAAACAGCTCGGGGGTATTGCGCCAGGCATGGTTGCAAACCTGACGGCGTTCACACACGATTATAAAATTATTAAGACCATCGTTAATGGTAACGAGGTCGTCACTGAGTAAGTAAAAGTATGACACCAGGCGGACAAGCTCAAATCGGTAATGTCGATCTCGTTAAACAACTTAACAGCGCGGCAGTTTATCGCCTGATTGACCAGCACGGGCCAATCTCACGCATTCAGATAGCCGAACAAAGCCAGCTTGCTCCCGCCAGCGTGACAAAAATCACGCGTCAGCTCATTGAGCGCGGCCTGATCAAAGAAGTGGATCAGCAGGCCTCCACCGGAGGCCGTCGCGCGATTTCCATCGTCACTGAAACCCGCAATTTTCAGGCGATTGGCGTCCGCTTAGGCCGTCATGACACCACGCTTACGCTCTACGATCTGAGCAGCAAAGCCATTGCCGAAGAGCACTACCCGCTGCCCGAGCGTACGCAGGAAACGCTCGAACACGCCTTACTGAATACCATCGCGCACTTTATTGAAAGCTGTCAGCGCAAGATCCGCGAGCTGATTGCCATTTCGGTCATTCTGCCCGGCCTGGTCGACCCGGAGAGCGGCGTTATTCGCTACATGCCGCATATTAACGTGGAGAACTGGGGGCTGGTTGAAGCGCTGGAAAAGCGCTTTAAGCTAACCTGTTTTGTCGGGCACGATATTCGCTCCCTGGCGCTGGCGGAGCACTACTTTGGTGCGAGCCATGACTGTGAAGACTCTATTCTGGTGCGCGTACACCGCGGTACGGGCGCAGGCATTATCTCCAATGGCCGTATTTTTATTGGTCGTAACGGCAACGTGGGCGAGATTGGTCATATCCAGGTTGAACCGCTTGGCGAACGCTGCCACTGCGGTAACTTTGGCTGTCTTGAAACCGTTGCCGCGAATGCCGCCATTGAACATCGCGTTCGCCATCTGCTGGAGCAGGGTTACCAGAGCCGCGTCACGCTGGACGATTGTAAGATCGGCGCCATCTGCAAGGCGGCAAATAAAGGCGATGCGCTGGCCTGCGAAGTGATCGAACAGGTAGGACGGCACCTGGGTAAAACCATCGCCATTGCCATCAACCTGTTTAATCCGCAAAAAGTGGTGATTGCCGGCGAGATCGTGGAAGCCGAAA
Source organism: Enterobacter quasihormaechei (assembly GCF_004331385.1). Classification (GTDB taxonomy): domain Bacteria; phylum Pseudomonadota; class Gammaproteobacteria; order Enterobacterales; family Enterobacteriaceae; genus Enterobacter; species Enterobacter quasihormaechei. Next base: position 359,695 of record NZ_SJON01000001.1, on the reverse strand, counting down.
AAGTGTTACTGCCTGCCATTGAGGGCTGCATCAATACCCAGGCGCTGAAGGCATTTCGCCAGAACCTGCCGGTAGTGCGCTCTACGCTGGATCACCGCTCGGCAATTGGCGCATTCGCCCTGGTAAAACGTGCCATGCTCAACGGGATCCTGCTGCAACATTTGCTGGAATCCTGATCGGACCTTATAGTAACGCCTTCTTTTTTTGATGTCGGATTGTCCATGACCATTAAGAATGTAATTTGTGATATCGACGGCGTGCTGATGCACGACAACGTTGCCGTGCCGGGTGCTGCGGAGTTTCTTCACCGCATCATCGACAAAGGAATGCCACTGGTTCTTCTCACGAACTACCCTTCACAGACTGGTCAGGATCTGGCAAACCGCTTTGCGACTGCGGGCGTTAATGTCCCGGACAGCGTATTTTATACCTCCGCTATGGCAACGGCGGATTTCCTGAAGCGTCAGGAAGGCAAGAAAGCCTACGTGGTCGGCGAAGGCGCGCTGATCCACGAGCTGTATAAAGCGGGCTTTACCATCACCGACGTGAACCCGGACTTTGTTATCGTGGGTGAAACGCGCTCCTTTAACTGGGAGATGATGCATAAAGCAGCCTACTTTGTCGCCAACGGTGCGCGTTTTATCGCCACCAACCCAGATACGCACGGTCGTGGTTTTTACCCCGCCTGCGGTGCGCTGTGCGCCGGTATCGAAAAAATCTCTGGCCGTAAGCCGTTTGTTGTCGGCAAACCAAGCCCGTGGATCATTCGCGCCGCGCTGAATACGATGCAGGCACACTCGGAAGATACCGTCATTGTTGGCGACAACCTGCGCACCGATATTCTGGCCGGTTTCCAGGCGGGGCTTGAAACCATTCTGGTGCTTTCTGGCGTCTCGCAGCTTGATGACATTGATACGATGCCCTTCCGGCCAAGCTGGATTTACCCCTCTGTCGACGAAATCGACGTTATTTGATTCAGAACCACGCCCCAGGGCGTGGTTTTTCATTTCTGGCTTCGTAAAACATACCGCCATCTAACGAAACCCGCCTTTTACTGAATAATCATCAATAAAATCGCCTTCGGCATGCTCTATTTTTAAGATTCGGCAATCGTCGTTGCACTATTTACGTTTTCACCCGTAAAACGCTTGCGCGCCCTCCCCCTTTTGCGGCATTTTCATAAGCAAGCAACATCACAATGCAACAGGGTTAACGGAGAAGGTTATGTGTTCTATTTTTGGCGTACTGGATATTAAAACTGACGCGGGCGAACTGCGTAAAAAAGCACTCGAATTGTCCCGCCTGATGCGCCATCGCGGTCCGGACTGGTCAGGCGTTTACGCCAGCGATAAAGCGATCCTGGCTCACGAACGTCTCTCCATTGTTGACGTCAACGCCGGTGCACAGCCGCTGTATAACGAGAAAAAAACGCACGCGCTGGCTGTTAACGGTGAAATTTACAACCATCAGGCGCTGCGCGCCGAGTACGGCGACCGCTACGCCTTTCAGACCGGTTCTGACTGTGAAGTGATCCTGTCGCTGTATCAGGAGAAAGGCCCGGAGTTCCTCGACGAGCTGCAAGGCATGTTTGCCTTCGCGCTGTACGACAGCGAAAAAGACGCTTACCTGATTGGCCGTGACCATATCGGTATTATCCCGCTGTACATGGGGCACGATGAACACGGCAACTTCTACGTTGCTTCAGAGATGAAAGCGCTGGTACCGGTTTGTCGCACCATTAAAGAGTTCCCGGCGGGCAGCTACCTGTGGAGTAAAGACGGCGAGATCCGCCCTTATTACCAGCGCGACTGGTTTGACTATGACGCGGTGAAAGACAACGTGACGGATAAAGCCGAACTGCGTCAGGCGCTGGAAGAGTCCGTGAAGAGCCACCTGATGTCTGACGTGCCGTACGGCGTTCTGCTCTCCGGCGGCCTGGACTCCTCCGTGATCTCTGCGATCACCAAAAAATTCGCCGCCCGTCGCGTGGAAGATCAGGAGCGTTCCGAAGCCTGGTGGCCGCAGCTGCACTCCTTTGCCGTGGGTCTGGAAGGGGCACCTGACCTGAAAGCTGCCCAGGAAGTGGCGAACCATCTGGGCACCGTGCACCACGAAATTCACTTCACCGTGCAGGAAGGCCTGGACGCGATCCGCGACGTGATCTATCACATTGAAACCTACGATGTGACCACCATTCGCGCCTCCACGCCGATGTACCTGATGTCGCGTAAGATCAAGGCGATGGGCATCAAGATGGTGCTCTCCGGCGAAGGTTCTGACGAAGTGTTTGGCGGTTATCTCTATTTCCATAAAGCGCCAAACGCCAAAGAGCTGCATGAAGAGACGGTGCGTAAACTACAGGCGCTGCACATGTTTGACTGCGCGCGCGCCAACAAGGCCATGTCCGCCTGGGGCGTGGAAGCCCGCGTGCCGTTCCTCGATAAGAAATTCCTCGACGTGGCAATGCGCATCAACCCGCAGGATAAAATGTGCGGCAACGGCAAAATGGAAAAACATATTCTGCGCGAATGTTTTGAATCCTACCTGCCGGCGAGCGTGGCGTGGCGTCAGAAAGAGCAGTTCTCGGATGGCGTAGGCTACAGCTGGATCGACACCCTGAAAGAGGTGGCGGCGAAGCAGGTTTCTGACCAACAGCTGGAAACCGCGAGCTTCCGCTTCCCGTACAACACGCCGGGTTCGAAAGAGGCGTATCTGTACCGTGAGATCTTCGAAGAACTGTTCCCGGTTCCAAGCGCAGCCGAATGCGTACCGGGGGGGCCATCGGTCGCCTGCTCGTCTGCCAAAGCTATTGAATGGGATGAATCTTTCAAAGCCATGAACGATCCATCAGGACGCGCGGTAGGCGTTCACCAGTCTGCTTATAAATAATGTCCAGACCATAATCAGGCCCTCCGGGGCCTGATTTTTTTGCCTCTCTTTTCCCCGCATAAAAACGATTAATAACCAATAATTGTCGAATATTCGGCCTCGCTGTTCGCAACCTAACCAAACAGTCACATTCCGGCTATTTTCATTGAAAAAGGTGTTGACGCTGCAAGGGTCTATACGCATAATGCGCCCCGCAACGCCGATAAGGTAACGCGAAAAAAAGATGGCTACGTAGCTCAGTTGGTTAGAGCACATCACTCATAATGATGGGGTCACAGGTTCGAATCCCGTCGTAGCCACCATCTTTTTTGCGGGAGTGGCGAAATTGGTAGACGCACCAGATTTAGGTTCTGGCGCCGCAAGGTGTGCGAGTTCAAGTCTCGCCTCCCGCACCATTCCCAGGTAAGCGTTGCACGGATGGGGTATCGCCAAGCGGTAAGGCACCGGTTTTTGATACCGGCATTCCCTGGTTCGAATCCAGGTACCCCAGCCATATTTCTTCGATCATGCGGTTCTCCGCGGTATTGGGGTATCGCCAAGCGGTAAGGCACCGGTTTTTGATACCGGCATTCCCTGGTTCGAATCCAGGTACCCCAGCCATCGAAGATTGCAGTACTGGCTACGTAGCTCAGTTGGTTAGAGCACATCACTCATAATGATGGGGTCACAGGTTCGAATCCCGTCGTAGCCACCATATTTAGGTTATCGAATACCATTCGGTAAACTGAACATTGTTGGGGTATCGCCAAGCGGTAAGGCACCGGATTCTGATTCCGGCATTCCGAGGTTCGAATCCTCGTACCCCAGCCACTTTAAAGTCGTTAAGCCATTTGTTTAACGCAATTGGGGTGTCGCCAAGCGGTAAGGCTCTGGTTTCTGATACCAGCATTCCGGGGTTCGAATCCCTGCACCCCAGCCACTTAAAACAAACAAGCCCGCTCTGCGGGCTTTTTTGTTTTTGTTGCTCAGAATAGTGCGGCCTGATGCCCTCACCCTACCCCTCTCCCACGGGGAGAGGGAATTAAGATTAGAGTCCGAGGGCGTATTTCAGCGCCTGACGCTTCAGGCCACCGGCACGCTCTGCCGCCATCAGTCCGATATTTCGCAATATCCGCACCGGACCCACGTCATTGCTGAACCCGGCATAGAACAGATCCATCCCCGACTGCATAACGAAGTTATCTGCCATCCGGCGCGTCTGGTAGCGCTTGAGTACCTGATGGCTGGCCCAGACTTCCGCGTGAGCGCGTGCGTTGCCCAGCACGTCCAGTAGCGCATCGACGTCACGGTATCCCAGGTTAACCCCCTGCCCCGCCAGCGGATGAATGGTGTGCGCCGCGTCCCCCACCAACGCCAGCCCTTCACGGGCATATTGCAACGCGTGGCGTCGCATCAGCGGGAATGCACCGGCAGCAACCGGCGTTACGTTCCCCAGACGGCTCGGGAAGTGCTGCTGGATTTCACGCTGCAACTGCGCCATTGTCAGCCCCTGCAACTGCCGAATACGCGCCGGTTTGTCGTACCACACCAGCGAAGCCCAGTTATCAAACAGCGGCAAGAATGCATGCGGGCCGTTCGGCGTAAAATGCTGCCAGGTGCTTTCGCCCGGTGCGTTTTCTGACTGAACGGTGATCAGCATGCAGGACTGCTGATACTGCCAGGCATGGATCCCAATACCTGCCATCTGTCTGACCTGCGAGTTTGCGCCATCCGCCCCCACCACCAGCTTCACGGCCAGCTCGTCGTCGTTGTCCAGCGTCAGGTGATATCCGTTTTCATGACGATGCAGGGCTTTCAGCGAGGCCGGAACGCGCAGCGTCACCTTTGGATGCGCCTCCAGCGCCTGCCAGAGCGCCTGCTGGAGCACGTTGTTTTCCACCATATAACCCAGGCGCGGCAGTTTCAGCTCGGCGGCGTCAAACGACACGTGGGCATTTTCCCACTCCCAGGTTTCAAGACGACTGTAGGGATGCGCGCGCATCGCCAGCACCGCCTCCCAGACGCCCAGCCCGCGAAGCAGATCAACAGACGCCGCGCTGATGGCGGAAATACGCACGTCCGGCTTGCTGGCAGGATCGAATCCCGGCGGAGCCGCCTGTTCAATAACGGTTACATCAAATCCCTGCTGCGCCAGCCCCAGCGCCAGTGCGCCGCCGACCATACCGCCGCCGACAACGGCAACTTCGGTGTTCAGGAGTGTCATGGTCACTATTCCTTATTGGAGAATGCCTTAAGTTTACCGGATTTTTGCGGTCCTGAGGTTGACAACCTTCATACTGGTCACAACCGCACCAAAGCATTACAATACGCGGCTTGCAATCCTGAGCTGAGCAAGTCGATGACTAAAAAACTCCATATAAAAACCTGGGGCTGTCAGATGAACGAATACGATTCATCCAAGATGGCCGATCTGCTGGATACCACCCACGGATACCAGCTGACTGAAAATGCGAAAGAAGCCGATGTGCTGCTGCTGAACACCTGTTCAATTCGTGAAAAAGCACAGGAAAAAGTCTTTCATGTGTTAGGCCGCTGGAAGCTTCTCAAACGGAAAAATCCGGACCTGATCATTGGCGTGGGTGGCTGCGTGGCATCGCAGGAAGGTAAGCTGATCCGCCAGAGAGCCCCGTATGTGGATATCGTCTTTGGTCCTCAGACCCTGCACCGTCTGCCAGAGATGATCAATCAGGTTCGCGGCAATCGCAGCCCGGTGGTTGACGTGAGCTTCCCGGAGATCGAGAAATTTGACCGTCTGCCAGAGCCGCGCGCGGATGGCCCGACCGCCTTCGTCTCCATCATGGAAGGCTGCAACAAATACTGTACTTACTGCGTGGTGCCTTATACCCGCGGTGAAGAGGTGAGCCGCCCGGCGGACGATATTCTGTTTGAAATCGCTCAGCTTGCCGCCCAGGGCGTACGCGAAGTGAATCTGCTGGGCCAGAACGTTAACGCCTGGCGCGGTGAGAACTACGACGGCACCACGGGCAGCTTTGCTGAACTGCTGCGACTGGTGGCGGCGATTGACGGCATCGACCGCATTCGCTTTACCACCAGCCATCCGATGGAATTTACCGACGACATCATTGACGTCTATCGCGATACGCCGGAGCTGGTGAGCTTCCTGCACCTGCCGATTCAGTGCGGCTCTGACCGCGTGCTGAACCTGATGGGCCGTCCACACACGGTGCTGGAGTATAAATCCACCATCCGCAAGCTGCGTGAAGCGCGCCCGGATATCCAGATTAGCTCCGACTTCATCGTCGGCTTCCCTGGCGAAACCGCTGACGACTTCGAGCGCACCATGAAGCTTATCGGCGACGTGAATTTCGACGTCAGCTACAGCTTCATCTTCTCCGCGCGCCCGGGCACGCCTGCTGCCGATATGGTTGACGACGTGCCGGAAGAAGAGAAAAAACAGCGTCTGTATATTTTGCAGGAGCGTATCAACCAGCAGGCCAACGCGTGGAGCCGTCGCATGCTCGGCACCGTCCAGCGTATTCTGGTGGAAGGCACTTCCCGTAAGAGCATCATGGAACTGTCCGGTCGAACCGAAAATAACCGCGTGGTGAACTTTGAAGGCACCCCGGACATGATCGGTAAATTTGTGGACGTTGAGATTGTCGAAGTGCTGACTAATTCCCTGCGCGGGAAGCTGGTGCGCACCGAGGATGAAATGGGTCTGCGCATCGCACAGACGCCTGAATCCGTCATCTCTCGCACCCGCAAAGTCAACGATTCTGGCGTAGGTATTTACCAGCCGTAATCCTTCTGGCCTGCCCTCCTGGCAGGCCTTGTATTTCCTCTCATCACCCCCAATATCTACCGCAACGCTTGCGCCTTTATTCTATGGCGTGAATAATTTCGGTAATGACCGTTTTATTACGGCGTGTGGCCACAGGTCAGTTAACCAATTAAAGAGGAACAGTTTGAACATAGATACGCGTGAAATTAGCCTTGAGCCCGCAGACAACGCTCGCCTGCTGAGCCTGTGCGGGCCGTTTGATGACAACATCAAACAACTGGAGCGACGTCTGGGTATCGAAATCAATCGTCGCGATAACCATTTCAAACTCACCGGACGCCCAATCTGCGTCAATGCCGCGGCAGATATTCTCCGCAGCCTGTATGTTGATACCGCCCCGATGCGTGGCGAAATTCAGGATATTGAGCCTGAACAGATCCACCTTGCCATCAAAGAGGCGCGCGTGCTCGAGCAGAGCGCCGAGAGCGTGCCGGACTACGGTAAGGCCATCAATATCAAGACCAAGCGCGGCGTGATTAAGCCACGTACCCCGAACCAGGCGCAGTACATCGCCAATATTCTCGACCATGACATCACCTTCGGCGTGGGCCCGGCGGGGACGGGTAAAACCTATCTGGCCGTTGCTGCGGCGGTAGATGCGCTCGAGCGTCAGGAGATCCGCCGTATCCTGCTGACCCGTCCTGCCGTAGAAGCCGGTGAGAAACTCGGCTTCCTGCCGGGCGATTTGAGTCAGAAAGTGGACCCCTATTTGCGCCCGCTGTACGACGCGCTGTTCGAAATGCTCGGCTTCGAGAAAGTTGAAAAGCTTATTGAGCGTAACGTGATTGAAGTCGCCCCGCTGGCCTACATGCGTGGCCGTACGCTTAACGACGCGTTCATCATTCTGGATGAGAGCCAGAACACCACCATCGAACAGATGAAGATGTTCCTGACGCGTATCGGCTTTAACTCGAAAGCGGTTATCACCGGTGACGTGACCCAGATTGACCTGCCGCGCAACACCAAATCGGGTCTGCGTCACGCCATCGAAGTGCTGGCCGAGGTAGACGAAATCAGCTTTAACTTCTTCCACAGTGAAGATGTGGTACGCCATCCGGTCGTCGCGCGTATCGTTAACGCTTATGAGGCCTGGGAAGAGGCCGATCAGAAGCGCAGGGCCGAGCTGGCCGCAGAACGTAAGCGCGAAGCGCAGGAGCATGAACAGAAATGAGTCAGGTGATCCTCGATTTACAGCTGGCCTGTGAAGATAATTCCGGCATGCCAGAAGAGGCACAGTTTCAGAAATGGCTGGATGCCGTTATCCCTCAGTTTCAGGAAGAATCAGAAGTCACGATTCGCCTGGTGGATGAAGCGGAAAGCCATGAGCTCAACCTGACCTATCGCGGGAAAGATAAGCCGACCAACGTGCTCTCTTTCCCGTTCGAAGCGCCTCCGGGTATTGAGATGCCGCTGCTGGGCGATCTGATCATCTGCCGTCAGGTGGTTGAGCAGGAAGCCAAAGAGCAGCAAAAGCCGCTGGAAGCGCACTGGGCACACATGGTGGTGCACGGTAGCCTGCATCTTCTGGGTTACGACCATATTGAAGATGACGAAGCGGAAGAGATGGAATCCCTCGAGACAGAGATAATGCTTGCTCTGGGCTATGAGGATCCGTACATTGCCGAGAAAGAATAGTCAGTCACTGACTACCATGCCGCCGCGCAGGGATAGAGCGCGGCGGTTAACGTTGAACTAACAAGAGAACCCTTAACAAACGCCATGAGCGACGACAATTCACACAGTAGCGACACGACAACCACAAAAAAGGGATTTTTCTCCCTCATTCTGAACCAGCTTTTCCACGGCGAACCAAAAAACCGTGATGAACTGCTGGAGCTGATTCGTGATTCCGGGCAAAACGATCTTATCGATGAAGATACGCGCGAAATGCTCGAAGGGGTGATGGACATCGCCGACCAGCGCGTTCGCGACATCATGATCCCCCGCTCGCAGATGATCACCCTGAAACGCAACCAGACGCTGGACGAGTGCCTCGATGTGATTATCGAATCGGCTCACTCGCGCTTCCCGGTCATCAGCGAAGATAAAGATCACATCGAAGGGATTTTGATGGCGAAAGATCTGCTGCCATTTATGCGCAGCGATGCCGAAGCCTTCAGTATGGAAAAAGTGTTACGTCCGGCCGTCGTTGTGCCGGAAAGTAAACGTGTGGATCGGATGCTGAAGGAGTTTCGCTCCCAGCGCTACCACATGGCGATTGTTATTGATGAATTTGGCGGCGTTTCCGGTCTGGTTACAATCGAGGACATCCTTGAGCTGATCGTGGGCGAAATCGAAGATGAGTATGACGAAGAAGAGGATATCGACTTCCGTCAGCTGAGCCGCCACACCTGGACCGTGCGCGCGCTGGCCTCCATTGAAGACTTCAACGACACCTTCGGCACCAGCTTCAGCGATGAAGAAGTGGACACCATTGGCGGTCTGGTGATGCAGGCCTTCGGCCATCTTCCGGCCCGCGGTGAAACCGTTGACATCGATGGTTACCAGTTCAAGGTCGCAATGGCTGACAGCCGACGTATTATTCAGGTTCACGTCAGAATGCCGGACGACTCACCGGTGCCAAAACTGGAAGATTAATGTAAATGGCATTTGCCCCATTATTTGAACGCCAGCGCGTCCGTTTGCTGCTGGCGCTGTTACTCGGAGCCAGCGGTACGCTGGCTTTTTCTCCTTACGATATCTGGCCAGCCGCTCTTCTCTCCCTGATGGGGCTACAGGGTCTTACCCTTAACCGTCGCCCGGTACAGGCCGCGGCCATCGGCTACTTCTGGGGGCTGGGGCTGTTCGGCTCTGGCATCAACTGGGTCTACGTCAGTATTGCGCAATTTGGCGGAATGCCGGGGCCGGTTAACGTCTTCCTGGTTGTGCTGCTCGCCGCGTATCTGTCGCTCTACACCGGCCTGTTCGCGGGTGTCCTTTCTCGTCTTTGGCCTAAAACCAGCTGGCTGCGCGTGGCGATAGCGGCTCCCGTTGTCTGGCAAATCACTGAATTTCTGCGCGGCTGGGTACTGACCGGCTTTCCGTGGTTGCAGTTCGGCTATAGCCAGATAGACGGCCCGCTGAAAGGTCTGGCTCCCGTCATGGGCGTGGAGGCGATCAACTTCCTGTTAATGGCGGTCAGCGGCCTGCTGGTGCTGGCCCTGGTGACACGTAACGGGAAGCCGCTGGCTGTCGCGCTGATCCTGTTTGCCCTGCCCTTCCCGCTGCGCTATATCCAGTGGTACACGCTGGAGCCCGCGCGCGCCACGCAGGTTTCTCTGGTGCAGGGCGATATCCCGCAGTCACTGAAATGGGATGAGAATCAGCTGCTGAACACGCTGAAAATCTACGCCAACGCCACCGAAAAGGTGATGGGCAAATCACAGCTCATCATCTGGCCTGAGTCTGCGATCCCGGACCTGGAGATCAATCAGCAACCCTTCCTGAAGATGATGGACGATTTGCTGCGCGCCCGCGGCAGTACGCTGATTACCGGCATTGTGGATGCGCGTCTGAACCAGCAGAACCGCTATGACACCTACAACGCGATCATTACGCTCGGTAAGGACAGCGAATACAGCTATACCTCCACCAATCGCTACAACAAAAACCACCTTGTACCGTTTGGCGAGTTTGTTCCGCTGGAGTCGATTCTGCGACCGCTGGCACCGTTCTTCGATTTGCCGATGTCCTCGTTCAGCCGCGGCCCGTACGTTCAGCCGCAGCTTCACGCGCACGGTTTTGCCCTGACGGCCGCCATTTGCTACGAGATTATCCTCGGCGAGCAGGTGCGCGATAACTTCCGCCCGGACACTGACTATCTGCTGACCATCTCTAACGACGCCTGGTTCGGTAAATCGATTGGCCCGTGGCAGCACTTCCAGATGGCGCGAATGCGTTCTCTGGAGCTGGCGCGTCCGCTGCTGCGTAGCACCAATAACGGCATCACCGCCGTGATTGGCCCGCAGGGCGAAATCCAGGCCATGATCCCGCAGTTCACCCGTGAAGTGCTGACAACCAAAGTCACGCCAGCCTCGGGCCTGACGCCGTACGCCCGCACCGGCAACTGGCCGCTGTGGATCCTGACCGCGCTGTTCGGCTTTGGCGCCGTGCTGATGAGCCTGCGTCAGCGTCGTCGCTAGTCTAACCTTCTGTTGCCGGGTGGCGCTGACGCTTACCCGGCCTACATTTTTACTCCCGCAGGTCGGTTAAGGCGTCGCCGCCACCCGACAATTTCCTCCCAACCCTTCAATTCTGGCACGCCTGTTGCTTTATTTCTTCACGCAAACGCTGTCTGGCTTAACGTGCAACCCTGTCGCACCAGCATCGATCGCCGGTGGCACCGAAACGGTGCAACGGGAGATTATTGCCTCGGAATGGTGCGGCGCGCTTCGCAAAAATAAACAATAACGCAGCAAAATCTTTACATTAAGCCAGACTAAATGTTAACAAGCTTGCATAACACTGCACTCGCATTGCGCGAGATATAACAACATCACAATGGGTATCTATGCGTCACTGGCGCTGATAAGAAAGGAGTTGGGTATGCAATTACGTAAACTGGCCACAGCAATGCTGGTTATGGGAATGTCTGCGGGCATCGTCCACGCTGAAGACGCTCCGGCAGCAGGAAGCACTCTCGACAAGATTGCCAAAAACGGCGTGATCGTGGTCGGCCACCGTGAATCTTCTGTCCCGTTCTCTTACTACGACAACACGCAAAAAGTCGTGGGCTATTCACAGGATTACTCCAACGCCATCGTTGAAGCCGTGAAGAAAAAGCTGAACAAACCTGACCTGCAAGTGAAGCTGATCCCCATCACTTCACAGAACCGTATCCCTCTGCTGCAAAACGGCACGTTTGATTTTGAGTGTGGCTCGACCACCAACAACCTTGAACGTCAGAAACAGGCCGCTTTCTCCGATACCATCTTCGTTGTGGGCACTCGCCTGCTGACGAAAAAAGGCGGCGATATCAAAGACTTTGCTGACCTGAAAGGCAAAGCGGTTGTCGTGACTTCCGGTACCACATCCGAAGTCCTGCTGCACAAGCTGAACGACGAGAAGAAAATGGACATGCGCATCATCAGCGCGAAAGACCACGGCGACTCCTTCCGTACCCTGGAAAGCGGTCGTGCTGTCGCCTTTATGATGGATGACGCCCTGCTGGCGGGCGAACGCGCGAAGGCGAAGAAACCAGACAACTGGGAAATCGTCGGAACCGCGCAGTCGAAAGAAGCTTACGGCTGTATGCTGCGTAAAGGCGATGAAGACTTCAAAAAGCTGATCGATGACACCATCGCTCAGGCGCAAACCTCTGGCGAAGCGGCAAAATGGTTCGACAAGTGGTTCAAAAACCCTATTCCACCAAAAAACCTGAACATGAACTTTGAACTGTCTGACGACATGAAAGCGCTGTTCAAATCACCAAACGACAAAGCTCTTAACTAATTAGAACGACAGGGGCGGGATCTCCTGCCCTCTCGATTGTCGGGAAGCATGGACAGACTATACGTTGAGTGGTCGTTCCCCACTCAGCGCAAAAATTGAGCTTCTCACCAATCTTCGAGGGTAGCGCTGCTACCCTCTTTTTTCTGGAGTTTACTATGTCAATTGACTGGAACTGGGGCATCTTTCTGCAACAAGCCCCGTTCGGCAACACCACCTATCTCGGCTGGCTGTGGAGCGGCTTTCAGGTTACCGTTGCGCTATCGATAACGGCGTGGATTATCGCGTTTCTTGTCGGTTCGCTGTTCGGTATTCTGCGTACCGTCCCTAACCGTTTTCTCTCTTCAATTGGCACGCTCTATGTGGAACTGTTCCGTAACGTTCCGCTGATCGTGCAGTTCTTTACCTGGTATCTGGTGATCCCGGAACTGCTGCCGGAAGATCTCGGCATGTGGTTCAAGGCAGAACTGGATCCTAACGTCCAGTTCTTTGTCTCTTCCATGCTGTGTCTGGGGCTGTTCACCGCTGCGCGCGTCTGCGAGCAGGTGCGTGCCGCCATACAGTCACTGCCGCGCGGGCAAAAGAATGCGGCACTGGCGATGGGCCTGACCCTGCCACAGGCCTACCGTTACGTCCTGTTGCCTAACGCTTACCGCGTCATCGTTCCGCCAATGACCTCCGAAATGATGAACCTGGTGAAAAACTCGGCCATCGCCTCAACCATTGGCCTGGTCGATATGGCGGCGCAGGCGGGTAAGCTGCTGGATTACTCCGCTCACGCGTGGGAGTCCTTCACGGCGATCACGCTCGCGTATGTTCTGATTAACGCTTTCATCATGCTGGTGATGAACCTGGTTGAACGCAAAGTACGCCTGCCGGGCAATCTGGGGGGCAAATAATGTACGAATTTGACTGGAGTTCCATTGTTCCCTCCATGCCCTATCTGCTGGATGGACTGGCAATTACCTTAAAGATCACCGTTATCGCCATTATTGTCGGTATTGTCTGGGGCACCCTGCTGGCGGTGATGCGCCTGTCGAGCTTTAAACCGCTCGCCTGGTTCGCCACGGCATACGTTAACGTGTTCCGCTCCATCCCGCTGGTCATGGTGCTGCTGTGGTTTTACCTGATTGTTCCCGGCTTCTTACAGAACGTGCTGGGACTGTCGCCGAAAACCGATATCCGCCTGATCTCTGCCATGGTGGCGTTTTCCATGTTTGAAGCCGCCTACTACTCCGAGATCATCCGCGCCGGTATTCAGAGTATCTCGCGCGGGCAGTCCAGCGCTGCGCTGGCGCTCGGTATGACACACTGGCAGTCCATGAAGCTGATTATTCTGCCGCAGGCGTTTCGCGCCATGGTTCCGCTGCTGCTGACGCAAGGCATCGTCCTGTTCCAGGATACCTCCCTGGTCTACGTGCTGAGCCTGGCAGACTTCTTCCGTACCGCCTCCACCATTGGCGAACGTGACGGAACGCAGGTTGAGATGATCCTCTTCGCGGGCGGGGTCTATTTTGTGATTAGTTTAAGCGCATCGCTGTTGGTCAGCTGGCTGAAGAAAAGGACCGTATAATGATTTCCCTGAAAAATGTTTCTAAATGGTATGGGCACTTTCAGGTGCTGACCGACTGCTCAACAGAAGTGAAAAAAGGCGATGTGGTGGTGGTCTGCGGCCCGTCCGGTTCCGGTAAGTCTACGCTTATCAAAACCGTTAATGGTCTGGAACCTGTCCAGCAGGGCGAGATTGTCGTTAACGGCACCAAAGTGAACGACCGTAAAACCAACCTTGCCCAGCTTCGCTCCCACGTGGGCATGGTGTTCCAGCATTTTGAGCTGTTCCCGCACCTGTCGATCATTGAAAACCTGACGCTTGCGCAGGTGAAAGTGCTGAAGCGCGATAAAAAAGCGGCGCGCGAAAAGGGGCTGAAGTTACTGGAACGCGTCGGGCTCTCTGCGCATGCGGATAAGTTTCCGGCACAGCTTTCGGGCGGCCAGCAGCAGCGCGTGGCAATCGCGCGGGCGCTGTGTATGGATCCGGTGGCGATGCTGTTCGATGAACCGACTTCTGCACTCGATCCGGAGATGATCAACGAAGTGCTGGACGTGATGGTGGAGCTGGCGCACGAAGGGATGACCATGATGGTGGTGACGCACGAAATGGGCTTCGCCCGTAAAGTGGCCAACCGCGTGATCTTCATGGATGAAGGGAAAATTGTTGAAGACTCGCCGAAAGAAGAGTTCTTCGCGAATCCGAAATCCGAACGCGCTAAAGACTTCCTCGCTAAAATCCTGCATTAATCTTTTCAGTGCGCAATCTGCGGATTGCGCACTGCTTCACGCTTTAGATCTCTTTTTCTATTCGGCGTCACATCGCAGCGTTAACCTTGTCACAAAATAATGCTAAGAATGGAGAACGCTATGGCACACCCTATAATTCTCGACTGCGACCCGGGTCATGATGACGCGATCGCGCTCGTCCTCGCGCTTGCCTCCCCTGAACTGGACGTCAAAGCTATCACCTCCTCCGCCGGGAACCAGACGCCGGATAAAACCTTGCGAAACGTGTTGCGCATGCTGACGCTGTTGAAACGCACCGATATTCCCGTCGCAGGCGGCGCCGTTAAGCCGCTGATGCGCGAACTGATCATTGCGGACAACGTTCACGGTGAAAGCGGGCTGGATGGCCCGGCACTGCCGGAGCCAGGTTTCGCACCGCAAGACTGCACTGCCGTCGAGCTAATGGCGAAGATACTGCGTGAAAGCGCAGAGCCCGTGACGCTGGTGGCTACCGGCCCGCAGACCAACGTTGCGCTTCTGCTGAACAGCCATCCTGAACTGCACAGCAACATCGCCCGTATCGTTATCATGGGCGGGTCAATGGGGCTGGGAAACTGGACGCCTGCGGCCGAATTCAACATCTTTGTTGACCCGGAAGCGGCGGAGATCGTCTTCCAGTCGGGCCTGCCGATTGTGATGGCGGGGCTGGACGTGACGCATCGGGCGCAGATTATGGCAGACGATATTGAACGCTTCCGCGCCGTGGGCAACCCGGTTGCAACGACCGTGGCCGAGCTGCTCGACTTCTTTATGGAGTATCACAAAGCTGAGAAGTGGGGCTTCCACGGCGCGCCGCTGCACGACCCGTGCACCATCGCCTGGCTGCTGAAGCCGGAGATGTTTACCACGGTGGAGCGCTGGGTTGGCGTGGAGACACAGGGGAAATATACCCAGGGAATGACGGTGGTGGACTATTACTCATTGACGGGAAACAAACCGAATACGACGTTAATGGTGGATATTGATCGGGAAGCGTTTGTGGATTTGCTGGCGGAGAGGCTGGCTTACTATATGTAGTCCGAAAAACAGTACACCATTGGGCATTTTAGGCGGTTCTGCTGCCTAATGCCCTTATCATGTCTCCCTCATACCAAAACTTTATTAAATAAAACAGGCAAGGAAAAACATAACGCTTCTATTTGATAATATTTAAACCATGAGCCCCATTCATTTTTCATAATTATTATTACTTGCTACTGATTCACTCCTCAAATAAAAATAATGAATTCTTTTATGGATACTTTCAAAAGTGAGATAATCATCACTTTGCTTCGCAAGAATATGTTCGATGATCGAATGAACATAGCAAGGGAGCACGTTATGTATTACAGCGAAGAAATTATTAAGCAAATTGGAACTGACAAAGAGCTAGCTGTGCGGTTAGACAAAGCGTTAATGGGCGTTAAAGAAGGTGTACAAGATTATGTAAATGGTCTTGGTGATGCCACAACACGCTTACTTTATTATACATCCTGTCTTACAGACAATTATCAAGATGTTTGTAAAAAACTTGGTTCTGAAGATGTCAGATTTATTTGTGCTCTATATGAACTAGTCAAACATAGAAACGTTATATTTCGAATGTTGAATATATATATAGAAACCCTCTTAAAAAATAAAAGCGAAGTGGAAAAGAAAACAATCCTTGAAAAGTTAACACCATTCGCCAAAAACTATTCCATTAAATACATTTCGAAAAATGGTTTGATTTATTCTATAACATCATATATATGCTACGGAAACAAAATGAATGTTGCTGTTCAGAATGCATTAATGAAAAAAATAGGAAGCAGAGTTGGGTGGGTCATAGGAGGACTGAATATTTATGGGATTGTACAACGTGCTGCTGATAGTGCAGATAATCTAAAAAATTTCTGCCCAATATTTTATAACGCCTTATATAGAGAGGGGTTAGAAATGATGTATTTCTTGATCGAACCCATGATCATGAAGTCTGGCTATCTAAATATTAGCACAGCATCTGATGAAGAAATTGTCAGAGCACTTAAGAGAATGATGTGAAAATGCTTAATTTGATGAATAATCTATTAAGAAGATGTATCAGGCGTTTTTTTAATAGTATCAAAGATGATTGCATCAACAATATTATAGGCTGTGGAATACTTTTCCTTATAGCCATAATCTCCATTTTGGTTTCTGTTTTTGTCGATAACAATAAAATTGCATTTGGAATTATCGCCTTGATAGTGACACTAACATTTACACTAATATTTTATTACAAAGGAAAAGAATAAAATGACTATCCCAGCACATATTTGGCTCATCGATGACAATGGCTCGCCTTTGATAGGGGAATGTTTAATGCCATCACGATTGGGTTCCACTGAACTTAAGTCCTTTAATCATTCGGTATGGATTCCGACAGATCATAACACAGGGAAACTGACTGGAACACGTCTTCATGTACCGATTAGATTTGAAAAAGAGATTGACCGGCTCACACCCTATCTATTCAGAGCCGTATGCGAAGGAAGAATACTGAAAGAAGCTTTGATAAAAATGTATAAAATTAATGACGCAGGAATAGAGCTGGAATATTTCAATATAAAGCTGGAAAATGTAAAGATAACTCAAATCTCCCCCGTTCTATTTCCAGTAGGTATTGCAAGTAAACATATGGAAGAAGTTGAAATTCGCTACGAGTCTATTGAATGGAAGTACACTGAAGGAAACATAATGTACAAAGACTCGTGGAATGAAAGGGTCACAGCCTAAAGAGGGTGGAAATCTTTCGGAAACGTTTGGGTATTTGCTGGCGGAGAGGCTGGCTTACTATTCTGCGGCCTGATGCCCTCATCCTGGCCCTCTCCCACGGGGAGAGGGAATAAACCTGCGCTTTTACTTATGGCTCAAACGGGCGACGCTGGAACTGGTCGTGCCCGCACTTCGGACACAGCGACAGCACCTCCGGCGTATAAACGGCCATATGGTGGTGGCACTTCTCACACACCAGATTCCCCAGCCCCACCACTTCGCCGCTGTGATAGACACCGTGGTGGTTTAAATCCTGGAACACCTCGCGCCACTCCAGCTGGGTTTTATCGGTAATATCTGCCAGCTCCTGCCACAGGCTCTCTTTAATGACCCGCATAAAAACGCTGTCGGCGATCTCGTCCTGACTCTCCTCGTAGCTTCGCGCAAACTCTTCCAGGTCACGGCGCACAGCGCGCGTCACCTCTTCCACTTCGGTTCGCGTTAACTCACCCGTTTGCGTCACGCGTGCGCGTGCCTGTTCGACCAGCGCGTCGATATCGCGCTCGCCGTTACGCAGCCGTTCCGTCAGTGTGGCCATCAGTTCACGGTAAAATTGAGCAACCTTGTTCATCATTTTGCCTCCCGGGTAAGTAACTGTCTCTAATAATAGACCTTATTTCGTCACCGCTTTGTCAGGTGAAGCACAGACCCGGTAAATTCCTGCAAAGTGCATTTGCGTGAAAGGCTGTTTTGACGCGGGCGTTTGGGCTATGCTATGCGGATCTGAATTACCACATCCATTGGCTACATTTGTAGCTGTATTGAACACAGGACCACTGGCTGCCATGCAAGAGCAATACCGCCCGGAAGAGATAGAATCAAAAGTCCAGCAACACTGGGACGAGAAGCGCACCTTTGAAGTAACCGAAGACGAGAGCAAAGAGAAGTATTACTGCCTGTCGATGCTTCCCTATCCTTCTGGTCGACTACACATGGGCCATGTGCGTAACTACACCATCGGTGATGTGATTGCACGCTACCAGCGTATGCTGGGCAAAAACGTTCTTCAGCCTATCGGCTGGGATGCGTTCGGCCTGCCTGCTGAAGGCGCGGCGGTGAAAAACAACACGGCACCGGCTCCGTGGACGTACGACAACATCGCGTACATGAAAAATCAGCTGAAAATGCTGGGCTTTGGCTACGACTGGAGCCGCGAGCTGGCTACCTGTACTCCAGAATATTATCGCTGGGAGCAGAAGTTCTTCACCGAGCTGTATAAAAAAGGCCTGGTCTACAAGAAAACGTCCGCCGTTAACTGGTGCCCGAATGACCAGACCGTACTGGCGAACGAGCAGGTTATCGACGGCTGCTGCTGGCGCTGCGACACCAAAGTTGAGCGTAAAGAGATCCCGCAGTGGTTTATCAAAATCACCGCCTACGCTGACGAGCTGCTGAACGATCTGGACACTCTGGATCACTGGCCTGACACCGTTAAAACCATGCAGCGCAACTGGATTGGCCGTTCCGAAGGCGTTGAAATCACCTTCAACGTAGAAAACTACGACCAGACCCTGACTGTCTACACCACCCGTCCGGACACCTTCATGGGTGCGACTTACCTTGCTGTGGCTGCGGGTCACCCGCTGGCACAAAAAGCAGCGGAAAACAATCCGGAGCTGGCAACCTTCATCGACGAATGCCGCAACACGAAAGTGGCCGAAGCCGACATGGCGACGATGGAGAAAAAAGGCGTTGATACCGGCTTCAAAGCAATTCACCCGCTGACGGGCGAAGCCATCCCGGTCTGGGCAGCGAACTTCGTGCTGATGGAATACGGTACGGGCGCAGTGATGGCCGTGCCGGGCCACGATCAGCGTGACTACGAATTTGCTACCAAATACGGCCTGAACATCAAGCCTGTGATCCTGGCGGCTGACGGTTCTGAACCTGACCTCTCCGAGCAGGCGCTGACCGAAAAAGGCACCCTGTTTAACTCCGGTGAGTTTAGCGGCCTGAGCTTCGAAGAGGGCTTCAACGCCATCGCCGACAGACTGGCCTCGCTGGGCGTGGGCGAGCGTAAAGTGAACTACCGTCTGCGCGACTGGGGCGTTTCCCGTCAGCGTTACTGGGGTGCGCCAATCCCTATGGTGACCCTGGAAGACGGCACCGTCATGCCAACCCCGGAAGATCAGCTGCCGGTGATCCTGCCGGAAGACGTGGTCATGGACGGTATCACCAGCCCGATCAAAGCCGATCCTGAGTGGGCCAAAACCACCGTCAACGGTCAGCCAGCGCTGCGTGAAACCGACACCTTCGACACCTTCATGGAGTCCTCCTGGTACTACGCGCGCTACACCTGCCCGCAGTACAAAGAAGGCATGCTGGATTCCGACGCGGCAAACTACTGGCTGCCGGTAGACATCTACATCGGCGGCATTGAACACGCCATCATGCACCTGCTCTACTTCCGCTTCTTCCACAAACTGATGCGTGACGCAGGCCTGGTCAATTCCAACGAGCCAGCAAAACAGCTGCTGTGTCAGGGGATGGTGCTGGCAGATGCGTTCTACTACGTTGGCGCGAACGGCGAGCGTAACTGGGTTTCTCCCGTTGATGCGATTGTCGAACGTGACGAGAAAGGCCGTATCGTGAAGGCGAAAGACGCTGAAGGTCATGAACTGGTTTATACCGGCATGAGCAAGATGTCCAAGTCTAAAAATAACGGCATCGACCCGCAGGTGATGGTTGAGCGTTACGGTGCAGACACCGTGCGTCTGTTCATGATGTTCGCATCTCCGGCAGACATGACCCTGGAGTGGCAGGAATCCGGTGTTGAAGGGGCCAACCGCTTCCTGAAACGCGTCTGGAAACTGGTTTACGAGCACACCTCTCAGGGCGATGCGCCAGCGCTGAACGTAGCTGCACTGACTGAAGATCAGCAGGCGCTGCGTCGTGATGTTCATAAAACCATTGCGAAAGTCACCGACGATATTGGTCGTCGTCAGACCTTCAATACCGCAATTGCGGCTATTATGGAACTGATGAACAAGCTGGCGAAAGCTCCGCAGGACGGCGAGCAGGATCGCGCGTTAATGCGTGAAGCGCTGCTGGCGGTCGTTCGCATGCTGAACCCGTTCACACCGCACGTTAGCTTCACGCTGTGGCAAGAGCTGAAAGGCGAAGGCGATATCGACAACGCGCCGTGGCCAGTGGCTGATGAATCCGCTATGGTGGAAAACACCACGCTGGTTGTGGTGCAGGTTAACGGTAAAGTGCGCGGTAAAATCACCGTCGCGGTCGACGCAACCGAAGAACAGGTTCGCGAGCGCGCAGGCCAGGAACATCTGGTCGCGAAATACCTTGAGGGCGTTACCGTACGTAAAGTTATCTACGTACCGGGTAAACTGCTGAATCTGGTCGTTGGCTAAGCGCGGGAGGAAACGTGCGACAACTGGCAACAATACTCTTATCTCTGGCGGTGCTTGTCACCGCTGGCTGCGGCTGGCACCTGCGCAACACCACGGCAGTGCCTGCGCAGATGAAAACGATGATCTTCGACTCATCCGATCCGAACGGACCGCTGAGCCGGGCCATTCGTAACCAGCTGCGTTTGAACGATGTTAAGCTGATCGAGAAGGGAACCCTGCGTCAGGATGTTCCTTCGCTTCGCGTCCTGAAATCAACGCTGTCACAAGACACGGCGTCGATCTTCCAGGATGGTCGAACCGCGGAATATCAAATGGTGCTTACCGTTGATGCGGCCGTCTTAATGCCGGGTAAAGATATTTACCCTATCAACACCAAAGTCTACCGTTCGTTCTTCGATAACCCGCAGACGGCCCTGGCAAAAGACGCTGAACAGCAGATTATCATCAAGGAAATGTATGATAAGGCCGCAGAGCAGCTGATCCGTAGACTGCCTGCCATTGCCGCGTCGTCGAAAAAAGGCGCTGACATCATCGAAACACCGGATGCCAGCACGCCGGACATGCCAACGTCGCTGGGTAACTGATGATCAGGTTGTATCCTGAACAACTCCGCGCGCAGCTCAACGAAGGGCTGCGCGCGGCCTACCTGCTACTTGGTAACGACCCCCTGTTACTTCAGGAAAGCCTTGATGCTGTTCGCCATGCGGCAGCCGCGCAGGGCTTTGATGAGCATCATACGTTTCAGATCGATAACAGTACCGACTGGAACGCTATCTTCTCGCTTTGTCAGGCCATGAGCCTGTTTGCCTCACGTCAGACAATCCAGATCCTGCTGCCAGAGAATGGCCCTAACGCCGCCATCAACGAACAGCTGGCCATGCTGGTCAGCTTGTTACACAGCGATCTGCTGCTGATAGTACGCGGCAACAAACTCACAAAAGCGCAGGAAAACGCGGCCTGGTTTACCCGGCTGGCCACCAGTGCAGTACTGGTTACCTGCCAGACGCCTGAACAGGCACATCTGCCAAAATGGGTTGCCGCGCGAGCAAAGCAGCACAACCTGCAACTGGACGATGCCGCCAGCCAGCTCCTTTGCTACTGCTATGAAGGCAATCTTCTGGCACTGGCGCAGGCGCTGGACAGGCTCTCCCTGCTGTGGCCGGATGGCAAGCTGACGCTACCCCGCGTCGAACAGGCGGTGAACGATGCCGCGCACTTTACCCCCTTCCATTGGGTTGATGCGCTGCTGTCGGCGAAAAGTAAGCGTGCCCTGCACATACTGCAACAGCTGCGCCTGGAAGGCAGTGAGCCGGTCATTCTGCTCCGCACGCTCCAGCGCGAACTACTGCTGCTGAACAACCTTAAGCGCCAGTCGGCGCATACGCCTCTGCGCGCCTTATTCGACAAGCATCGCGTGTGGCAGAACCGTCGGGCGATGACCACAGAGGCGATAAACCGCCTGAGCCAGGAGCAGCTGCGTCAGGCCGTGCAGCTGCTGATGCGCGCCGAACTGACGCTGAAACAGGATTACGGCCAGTCAGTCTGGGCGGAGCTGGAGAGCCTCTCTTTACTGCTCTGCCATAAGGCGCTGGCAGACGTATTTATCGATGGGTGATATGCATTCTTTACAGGCAATGTATGGCGGGACATTCGACCCGGTACACTATGGGCATCTTAAGCCGGTAGAAATCCTCGCGAATTTGATTGGCTTGCAGCGTGTGATCATCATGCCCAACAATGTTCCGCCGCACCGTCCTCAGCCAGAAGCAACCAGCGAGCAGCGCAAAGCGATGCTCGCGCTGGCTATCGCCGATAAGCCTCTCTTCACGCTGGATGAGCGCGAACTGCGCCGGGATACGCCGTCCTGGACATCGCAAACCCTGCGGGAGTGGCGTGCTGAGCAGGGGCCAGTGAAACCGCTGGCGTTTATCATCGGCCAGGATTCCTTGCTCAACTTCCCCAGCTGGTACCAGTACGAAACCATTCTGGAAAACAGTCACTTGCTGGTCTGCCGCCGTCCGGGCTACCCGCTGACCATGCGTGAACCGCAGCATCAGCAGTGGCTTGACGCGCATCTTACGGACAATATAGAAGACCTTCACAGCCTGCCCGCCGGTAAAATTTACCTCGCCGAGACGCCGTGGTTTGATATTTCCGCAACCCTCATCCGCGAGCGTCTCCAGCAGGGTTTGAACTGTGACGATCTCCTGCCCTTACCTGTGCTGGCCTATATCCACGCACACGGTCTGTATCAGAAAAGTACAGATGCCTGAACATCACCGGCGAAATTGCCTGTTAATGATTATCCTGCCTTGACAGGCTAAGCCATACTGATATCCTCCGCTGCCAGACTTTCCCGCCGATCGTTGCTTTACAGAAATTGTTTTACAAAAATGGCGATGCAATCTCAGGCGGAGGGTGGGATGATACCCGCCTTCAAAAGCCGGGCGGTGACATTTGTCCCGCGACTGGCGTCAGTTCAGGTATACTGGCTGACCACGAATTCACAGTTGTACAATCTCATTCACCCAGGGGGAAAACTTGCAGGGTAAAGCACTCCAGGATTTTGTTATCGACAAAATTGATGACCTGAAAGGTCAGGACATCATCGCTATCGACGTTAAGGGTAAATCCAGCATCACCGACTGCATGATTATCTGCACCGGTACCTCAACTCGTCACGTTGTTTCGATTGCTGACCATGTTGTTCAGGAATCGCGCGCGGCAGGGCTGCTTCCGCTGGGCGTTGAAGGTGAAGCGACCGCTGACTGGGTGGTTGTCGATCTCGGCGATGTGATTGTCCACGTCATGCAGGAAGAGAGCCGTCGCCTGTATGAGCTGGAAAAACTCTGGGGTTAATGCGTGAAGTTGCAGCTGGTCGCCGTCGGCACCAAAATGCCTGACTGGGTACAAACCGGTTTTACTGAGTATCTGCGTCGTTTCCCAAAAGATATGCCGTTCGAACTGGTGGAGATCCCAGCAGGAAAGCGCGGCAAGAACGCAGATATCAAACGTATTCTCGATAAAGAGGGAGAGCTGATGCTGGCTGCCGCAGGCAAAAACCGCATCGTGACCCTCGATATCCCGGGCAAGCCCTGGGATACGCCGCAGCTGGCGCACGAACTGGAGCGCTGGAAGCAGGACGGTCGTGACGTCAGTCTGTTGATTGGCGGACCAGAGGGGTTATCTCCCGCCTGCAAAGCGGCAGCAGAACAAAGTTGGTCACTCTCTGCGCTGACGCTGCCCCACCCGCTCGTGCGGGTTCTCGTGGCAGAAAGTTTGTATCGCGCGTGGAGCATCACTACCAACCACCCTTATCACCGCGAGTAATGACTGACCAGGGTAACTTAAGCAGCGGATGAAACTACAGAATTCTTTTCGCGACTATACGGCTGAGTCCGCGCTGTTTGTGCGCCGGGCGCTGGTCGCCTTTACGGGGATTTTGCTGCTTACCGGCGTGCTGATCGCCAACCTCTATAATCTGCAAATTGTCCGGTATACCGATTACCAGACCCGCTCAAACGAAAACCGTATCAAGCTGGTGCCCATCGCGCCCAGCCGCGGCATTATCTACGATCGTAACGGCACCCCGCTGGCGCTAAACCGCACCATCTATCAGATTGAGATGATGCCGGAGAAAGTGGATAACGTGCAGGATACGCTGAACGCGCTGAGAAGCGTTGTCGACCTGAACGATGATGACATCGCGGCGTTCAAAAAAGAGCGCGCACGTTCTCACCGCTTCACCTCCATTCCGGTAAAAACCAACCTGACAGAAGTGCAGGTCGCCCGTTTTGCCGTTAACCAGTACCGTTTCCCCGGCGTGGAAGTCAAAGGCTATAAGCGCCGCTACTATCCTTACGGCTCCGCGCTGACGCACGTGATTGGCTACGTCTCCAAAATCAACGATAAAGACGTCGAACGCCTTGATAAAGACGGCAAGCTGGCTAACTACGCCGCAACCCATGATATCGGCAAGCTGGGGATCGAACGTTACTACGAAGATGTCCTGCACGGCCAGACCGGTTATGAAGAGGTTGAAGTCAACAACCGTGGTCGCGTGATCCGTCAGCTAAAAGAGGTCCCCCCGCAGGCGGGACATGACGTGTATCTGACGCTCGACCTGAAGCTCCAGCAGTATATCGAAACGCTGCTGGCGGGTAGCCGCGCCGCCGTGATCGTGACCGACCCGCGTACCGGCGGCATTCTGGCGATGGTTTCCATGCCAAGCTACGATCCGAACCTCTTCGTGGACGGTATTTCCAGCAAAGATTACTCCGGCCTGCTCAACGATCCAAACACCCCGCTGGTGAACCGCGCTACGCAGGGGGTTTATCCTCCAGCCTCAACGGTTAAACCGTATGTCGCCGTGTCTGCGCTGAGCGCGGGCGTCATTACCCGCAATACCAGCCTGTTTGACCCGGGCTGGTGGCAGTTGCCTGGCTCTGAAAAACGCTACCGCGACTGGAAAAAATGGGGCCATGGCCATCTGAACGTGACCAAATCACTGGAGGAGTCTGCGGATACCTTCTTCTATCAGGTCGCCTACGATATGGGTATTGACCGTCTGTCTGAATGGATGAGCAAATTCGGCTACGGGCATTACACCGGTATAGATTTAGCGGAAGAGCGTTCCGGCAACATGCCAACCCGCGAATGGAAGCAGAAGCGCTTTAAAAAGCCCTGGTATCAGGGTGACACCATTCCGGTGGGGATCGGCCAGGGTTACTGGACGGCAACGCCGCTGCAAATGAACAAGGCAATGATGATCCTCATCAACGATGGCGTAGTGAAAGTGCCGCACCTGCTGCAAAGCACCGTTGAAGACGGCAAAAAAGTGCCGTGGATACAGCCTCATGAGCCACCGGTGGGTGACATTCATTCCGGATTCTGGGAAATCGCGAAAGACGGTATGTACGGCGTAGCCAACCGCCCTAACGGCACGGCGCACAAATATTTCGCTGGCGCACCGTATAAGGTTGCCGCCAAATCGGGTACTGCGCAGGTCTTCGGTCTGAAAGCGAATGAAACCTATAACGCCCACAAAATTGCCGAACGTCTGCGTGACCACAAGCTCATGACGGCGTTTGCCCCTTACGATAACCCGCAGGTTGCGGTGGCGATGATTCTGGAAAACGGCGGCGCAGGCCCGGCGGTGGGTACCATCATGCGTCAAATCCTCGACCACATCATGCTGGGTGATAACAACACCGAACTGCCTGCTGAAAACCCGGCAGCCGCTGCGGCGGAGGACCAATAATCATGACGGATAATCCGAATAAAAAATCGCTGTGGGATAAGATCCACATCGACCCAGCCATGCTGCTGATCCTGCTGGCTCTGCTGGTGTACAGCGCCCTCGTTATCTGGAGCGCCAGCGGCCAGGATATCGGCATGATGGAGCGTAAAATCGGCCAGATCGCCATGGGCCTGGTCATTATGGTGGTGATGGCGCAAATCCCACCGCGCGTGTATGAGGGCTGGGCGCCCTATCTCTATATTTTCTGTATCATTTTGCTGGTGGCGGTAGACGCGTTCGGTGCCATCTCGAAGGGGGCGCAACGCTGGCTGGATCTGGGGATTGTCCGCTTCCAGCCGTCGGAAATTGCCAAAATCGCCGTTCCGCTGATGGTGGCGCGCTTCATTAACCGCGACGTCTGTCCGCCGTCGTTGAAAAATACCGCCATTGCGCTGGTGCTGATTTTCCTGCCGACGCTGCTCGTGGCCGCACAGCCTGACCTCGGTACCTCGATTCTTATCGCCCTCTCCGGCCTGTTCGTTCTGTTCCTGTCCGGCCTGAGCTGGCGCCTGATCGGCATCGCGGTGGTCCTGCTGGCAGCCTTCATCCCTATTCTCTGGTTCTTCCTGATGCATGATTACCAGCGCCAGCGCGTGATGATGCTGCTCGATCCCGAGACCGATCCGCTGGGCGCAGGCTATCATATTATTCAGTCGAAGATTGCGATTGGCTCCGGCGGCCTGCGCGGGAAAGGCTGGCTGCACGGTACGCAGTCGCAGCTCGAATTTTTACCGGAACGCCATACCGACTTTATCTTTGCCGTTCTGGCTGAGGAGTTAGGGCTGGTTGGCATCCTGGTGCTGCTTGCACTCTACGTGCTGCTGATCATGCGTGGGCTCTACATTGCCGCGCGTGCGCAGACCACCTTTGGCCGGGTCATGGCGGGTGGGTTAATGTTGATTTTATTCGTTTATGTCTTCGTAAATATTGGTATGGTGAGTGGTATTCTGCCGGTTGTTGGCGTACCGCTGCCGCTGGTGAGTTACGGGGGCTCAGCACTGATCGTGTTGATGGCCGGGTTTGGTATCGTGATGTCGATCCATACCCACAGGAAAATGTTGTCCAAAAGCGTATAAAAATAAGGGGATCGCAATGCGTAAGCAGTGGCTGGGTATCTGTATCGCAGCAAGTTTACTTGCCGCCTGTACAAGTGATGATGGTCAGCAACAGGCAACCGTCGCGCCGCCGCAGCCTGCGGTCTGTAATGGCCCGATTGTTGAAATTAGCGGTGCCGATCCCGTTTATGAACCGCTGAACGCCAGCGTGAATCAGGATTATCAGCGCGACGGTAAAAGCTATAAAATCGTTCAGGATCCTTCCCGCTTCAGCCAGGCGGGCTTTGCTGCCATCTATGATGCTGAGCCAGGCAGCAACCTGACCGCGTCAGGTGAAACCTTCGATCCGATGCAGATCACGGCGGCACACCCGACGCTGCCCATCCCGAGCTATGCGCGCATCACTAACCTGGCGAACGGCCGAATGATCGTGGTGCGCATCAACGATCGTGGCCCTTACGGCAACGACCGCGTGATTTCCCTGTCGCGCGCGGCGGCCGATCGTCTGAACACCTCCAATAATACGAAAGTGCGTATCGACCCGATTATCGTGGCGCAGGATGGTTCGCTGTCTGGACCAGGCACAGCCTGTACCACGGTGGCGAAGCAAACCTACGCCCTGCCCGCTCGCCCGGATCTGAGCGGTGGTATGGGGGGCGCGTCAACGCCGGCAGAGCCCGCACAGCCGCAGGGTGAAGTGCGCGCCATCAGCAACGATACGCTGCAAAGTGAAGATGCGACAGGCGCCCCGGTGAAAAGCAGCGGCTTCCTTGGCGCACCCACCACCTTAGCGTCGGGCGTGATTGAAACGAATGAACCTGCTCCAGCGCCTGCGCCTGTCGTTACTGCGCCCGCAGCACAACCCGCCCCGGTAACTGCGCCGGCTGCGACGCAGACTGGTGCGCCTGCGGCGGCGAGCGGCAGCTACGTGGTTCAGGTTGGCGCCGTCAGCGATCGGACGCGTGCAGAGCAGTATCAGCAGCGCTTAAGCCAGCAGTTTGGCGTGCCAGGCCGCGTTGAGCAAAACGGTGCGGTATGGCGTATCCAGATGGGCCCGTTTGCCAGCAAAGCACAGGCCGCGTCCCTGCAACAGCGTTTGCAGAGCGAGGCGCAACTCCAGTCGTTTATCGCTGTTGCGAAATAATTAATCGGTGGTATCCGAAATGTCAGTTTGTGTAAATCACGTTAACACTCTCATGATGAAAGTCGGATGCCTGCCCGTATAGCATTTGCTATAGTAAGGCACTTTTTTTAATTCCATCACGGATGTCGTAGTTCTGACCATGAAGACCACTTTTTCTGCTCGTTTTGTGCAGCGCATGGCGCTGACCACGGCCCTTTGCGCTGCTGCGTTCTCCGCCGCTCACGCTGATGACCTGAACATCAAGACCATGATCCCTGGCGTTCCGCAGATCGACGCGGAATCCTACATCCTGATTGATTACAACTCCGGCAAAGTTCTGGCAGAACAGAACGCCGATGTCCGCCGCGATCCGGCCAGCCTGACTAAAATGATGACCAGCTACGTTATCGGCCAGGCGATGAAGGCAGGTAAATTCAAAGAAACCGACCTGGTGACTATCGGTAACGACGCGTGGGCGACCGGTAACCCGGTGTTCAAAGGTTCATCGCTGATGTTCCTGAAGCCAGGCATGCAGGTTCCCGTCTCTCAGCTGATTCGCGGCATTAACTTGCAGTCCGGTAACGACGCCTGCGTGGCAATGGCCGACTTTGCCGCAGGCAGCCAGGACGCGTTTGTGGGACTGATGAACAGCTACGTCTCCGCGCTGGGCCTGAAAAACACTCACTTCCAGACCGTTCACGGCCTGGACGCGGAAGGCCAGTACAGCTCCGCGCGTGACATGGCGCTGATTGGTCAGGCGCTGATCCGCGATGTGCCAAACGAATACTCTATCTACAAAGAGAAAGAGTTCACCTTCAACGGCATTCGTCAGACCAACCGTAACGGCCTGCTGTGGGATAACAGCCTGAACGTCGACGGCATCAAAACCGGCCACACCGACAAAGCCGGCTATAACCTGGTGGCCTCCGCTACTGAAGGTCAGATGCGTCTGATCTCCGCCGTGATGGGAGGCCGCACGTTTAAAGGACGCGAAACAGAAAGCAAAAAACTGCTGACCTGGGGCTTCCGCTTCTTCGAAACCGTGAACCCGCTGAAGGCCGGTAAAGAATTTGCTTCTGAGCCCGTCTGGTTTGGCGATAACGATCGTGCTTCCCTGGGCGTGGACAAAGATCTCTATCTGACAATCCCACGCGGGCGCATGAAAGATCTGAAAGCCAGCTACGTGCTGAACACCACCGAACTGCACGCCCCGCTGCAAAAGAATCAGGTTGTGGGTACCATCAACTTCCAGCTGGATGGCAAAACCATCGATCAGCGCCCGCTGGTGGTGCTGGAAGAAATTCCTGAAGGCAATTTCTTCGGCAAAATCATTGATTACATTAAGCTGATGTTCCATCACTGGTTTGGTTAAAAATTGAACACTTGAAAGTGTGATTTTGATCCCCATATACTACGTATCAGTAAAACTCCCGCCCCGTGGCGGGAGTTATTATTTTTTATACACACGCCGGAGCTGACATGAAAACCAAACTTAACGAACTGCTTGAATTCCCTACCCCTTTTACTTACAAAGTAATGGGTCTGGCGAAACCTGAGCTGGTTGATCAGGTGGTTGAAGTGGTACAGCGCCATGCGCCGGGCGACTACTCACCATCAGTCAAACCGAGCAGCAAAGGTAACTACCACTCGGTCTCAATCACCATTACTGCAACACACATTGAGCAGGTAGAGACGCTGTACGAAGAGCTCGGCAATATCGAAATTGTTCGTATGGTACTGTAGTCCCTCTGCGGTTGCCCGGTTTGCCGGGTAACCCCCTTCCCCGCTGTGATATACTCCCCGTTACCTATTCTCCCCTGTCTTCGGAGACATCCTTTTGTACCAGGATAAAATTCTTGTCCGCCATCTTGGGCTACAGCCTTACGAGCCTGTTTCTCAGGCTATGCATGACTTTACCGATACGCGCGATGACACCACGCCTGACGAAATCTGGCTGGTTGAACACCTGCCGGTGTTCACTCAAGGCCAGGCAGGAAAAGCCGAACATTTATTAATGACGGGCGATATCCCGGTGATCCAGAGCGATCGCGGTGGGCAGGTGACGTACCACGGCCCTGGCCAGCAGGTGATGTATGTTTTGCTTAACCTGAAACGCAGAAAGCTGGGCGTGCGGGAGTTGGTTACCCTACTGGAACAGACCGTGGTGAACACGCTGGCTGAGTATGATATTGACGCTCATCCTCGCGCCGATGCGCCGGGCGTCTATGTTGGAGAGATGAAGATCTGTTCGCTGGGGCTGCGTATTCGTAAAGGCTGCTCGTTCCATGGGCTGGCGTTGAATATCAATATGGATCTAACCCCCTTCCAGCGCATCAACCCGTGTGGGTATGCCGGTATGGAAATGACGCAAATGCGCCAGTGGGTTGATACCGCCACGCCTGACAATATCCGCCCCGTGCTTCTGAAGAACTTTTTAGCGCTGCTTAACAATCCCGCTTACGAATATATTACTGCTTAACACCCATCCGTCAGTGGCTCGATTATTTGACGAGCCACGTCTTAATAAACGCATTTACGCTTTACAATAAACCGCATATTCTATATTTTCGAGTCGCCCATATATTAGCGACCCATATTAATTAGAACCTTAATAGAACCATTACCGGGTATCGTGTAACGTGCGTGACAATCACCCAACTGCTTGTTTTCGATAAACAATGGAAACTTACGAAAGACTTTACTGATCTCTGCAAGCATAATAAATAAATTCAACTATCATTCATATTGTGAATGGATACGGAGTAAGAGCGTGGAGCCTACTAATTTACCAGCCAAACGCCTGAATGAAACCGGCGGCGAAGATAAGCCGCAAATTTTTCGGACTTTACGTAATATTGATCTCAATTTACTGACTATTTTTGAGGCGGTATATGTCCACAAAGGTATCGTTAATGCTGCGAAAATTCTTAATCTCACGCCCTCTGCTATTAGCCAGTCCATTCAAAAATTGCGCGCGATATTTCCCGATCCGTTATTTATTCGTAAAGGCCAGGGCGTAACCCCAACCGCATACGCCACCCATCTGCATGAGTACATCAGTCAGGGCCTGGAGTCGATTCTGGGCGCGCTGGATCTCACCGGCAGTTACGATAAGCAAAGAACCATCACCATAGGCACCTCGCCCTCGGTGGGCGTTCTGGTCATGCCGGCTATTTATCAGGCTGTGAAACAGCATGCGCCGCAGCTGCTGATCCGCAACGTGCCCGTAAACGATCCGGAAACACAGCTGGCGCAATTCCAGACGGATCTCATCATCGACAGCAATACCTTCGCGGCCAGAGCATTAGGGCATAACGTTCTTTATTCCGACTCGCTGGCGCTCGTTTGCCGTCAGGCTCACCCTGCGTTAAGCGCACCATTGACGCCAGAAAATCTGCGTCAATACGAACATGCCACGTTTATGGCCGAAGGACAGGGGCAGGATCCGCTGCGACAGCGTATTAACGAATTGTTCCCGGACCGTCTGATCAGCTTCAGCAGTTACAATATGTTTACCCTTGCGGCCCTGCTTGGCAGCAGCGATTTGCTCTGTATCATGCCCGTGCGTCTCTTCACTCTGCTGCAAAAGTGCTGGCCACTGGAGAGCATTCCGTTGAGCCAGCTCGCTACGGAATCTGTTGAAATCTCACTGCATTACAACAAGCTAAGCCTGCGCGATCCGGTCCTGGAAAACGTCATTAACGTGATCCGTCAGGCTTTCTGATCCTGCCTTTCAGCACAAGCCCCTGCCGCATGCGGGGCAAAAGGCACAAAACAACAACTATTTTACAAATTGGCGACCTGGCAGGCTGCTTTCACGCCCCTATAAATGATATACTGCCTGTCGTTCGTTCAAAAATAGTTGATAATTACAACATTCCCTTGAATTGAAACGCTTTCCTTCGATATTCGCAACTGGAACACGCACGCTATGAGTAAACCCATTGTGATGGAACGCGGTGTTAAATACCGCGATGCCGATAAAATGGCCCTTATCCCGGTTAAAAACGTGGCTACAGAGCGCGAGGCGCTGTTAAGAAAACCGGAATGGATGAAAATTAAACTTCCGGCTGACTCTTCGCGTATCCAGGGGATCAAAGCGGCGATGCGCAAAAATGGCCTCCACTCTGTCTGTGAAGAGGCCTCCTGCCCTAACCTTGCTGAATGTTTCAATCACGGTACCGCGACGTTTATGATTCTGGGTGCCATCTGCACCCGCCGCTGCCCTTTCTGTGACGTTGCCCATGGCCGTCCTGTTGCGCCTGACGCTAACGAACCGCAAAAACTGGCGCAGACCATTGCCGATATGGCGCTGCGTTATGTTGTTATCACCTCCGTTGACCGTGACGATCTGCGCGATGGCGGTGCCCAGCATTTTGCTGACTGCATTACCGCCATCCGCGAAAAAAGCCCGAACATTAAGATTGAGACGCTGGTGCCGGACTTCCGTGGCCGAATGGACCGCGCGCTCGATATTCTGACCGCGACGCCTCCAGACGTGTTCAACCACAACCTGGAGAACGTGCCGCGTATCTACCGTCAGGTGCGTCCTGGTGCAGATTACAACTGGTCTCTGAAGCTGCTGGAGCGCTTTAAAGAAGCCCATCCGCATATTCCTACCAAGTCTGGCCTGATGGTGGGTCTGGGTGAAACCAACGCTGAAATCATTGAAGTGATGCGCGATCTGCGCCGCCATGGCGTGACGATGCTGACGCTGGGCCAGTACCTACAGCCAAGCCGTCATCACCTGCCCGTACAGCGTTACGTGAGCCCGGATGAGTTCGATGAAATGAAAGCCGAAGCGATGGCGATGGGCTTTACCCACGCGGCCTGCGGCCCGTTTGTTCGCTCCTCTTATCACGCCGATATGCAGGCGAAAGGCGAAGAAGTTAAATAAACCTGTAAAATTTGCTTACAGTAAAACAAAAAACCGGCCTCGTGAGCCGGTTTTTTTATGCAAGCCTTGCAGCATTGCCATTACTCTTTGTGCGAAAGCTTCTGTGCGGTGATGTCATCTTCGGCACTTTTCTTTGCTGCCGCGTCGTCATCGTTCATTGCTTTCTTAAAGCCCTTAATGGCAGCACCCAAGTCTCCACCCAGCGTGCGTAACTTCTTGGTACCGAACAGCAGGACGACCAGTGCGGCAACCACCAGCAGTTTGGTAATACTAATCTCACCCATAAATACCTTCTTTACATGAAACAGGCTGCATTCAGCGCCAAAGAAACCTGAACGTATTAACGGTCATCAGGCGCGCGCACACAATAGCAATCTGTAACAAGGTGAATCAAGCATTGTTGAAAAAAACATCATATTAATTGCGGTGGCGCAAATCTGCGGTTACGCAGAACAGGTAATTGCTGACGCGCAAGCGCGATTCGGTCTGATGTTATCTCCGTCAGCAGTAGCGCAGGCGACTCCGCCGCCGCAGCAACGGTCACTCCCAGCGGATCGACAACCCTGCTCTGCCCGATATTCCTGTTACCACATTCCCCTGCGGCAACCACATAACAGGTGGTATCCAGCGCGCGTGCGGTCAGCAGCGTGGCCCAGTGATGCTCCTTAAGCGGGCCTCTGACCCACGCGGCAGGCAGCACCAGCACCTCTGCCCCCTGCAATGCCAGGTTCAGCGCCAGCTCGGGAAAACGGATGTCGTAGCAGGTCATCAGGCCAACCTTAAAACCGTCCACCTCAATCAGCGGCGGAATTTTACTTCCCGGATCGACCAGCCGCGACTCCTGAATGCTGAACGCATCATACAGATGTAGCTTGGCGTAACTCGCGACAATCGCACCTTCACGAATCGCCACCAGCGTGTTCACCGCACGTCCCGGCGTGGAGGGAACATGAATAGTCAAAATGGTGGTGAGCGTGTTGCCAGCGCTCTCGGCCAGAAGTCGTTTCAAAAACGCCCCCTCCAGCATTTGCGCAGATTTGACCGACAGGTCCGGATCGCTATCATCGCGCGCCAGTAACGCTTCCGGAAGCACCAGCAGCGCAGCCCCTTTTTGCGTTGCCTGGTCCATCAGGGAGACGCATTTGCGCGCATTTTCATTCCAGTCCGGCGTCACCGCGAATTGCCCTACTGCTACATACATAATTGTCTCCCGGTTAAAAACAGCGTTACACTCGACGCATTCACACAGCAAACAGCAGGTAATGACAGTGTTACAACTACTTATAGCCGTTTTTATTGGTGGGGGCACGGGTAGCGTTGCGCGGTGGCTCTTAAGCATGCGGTTTAACCCTCTGCATCAGGCCATTCCGATGGGCACACTGGCAGCAAATCTGCTTGGCGCATTTATTATTGGCATGGGGCTGGCGTGGTTCAACCGCATGACCCATATTGACCCGATGTGGAAGGTGCTGATCACGACCGGTTTCTGCGGCGGCTTAACGACGTTTTCGACCTTCTCTGCGGAAGTAGTATTTCTGTTTCAGGAAGGACGGATGGGCTGGGCGCTGACGAATATCGCCGTTAACATGCTTGGCTCGTTTGCGATGACCGCGATCGCATTCTGGTTATTTTCCTCCGCCAGCGGACAGTAAGCGCGGCACCCTTAATGTTGGCTTAACTTTTCTCTGTCACTCTTGGCGCAATACTGACTGAGGGTGAAAGCATGAAAGAGAATCTGTTGAGCGCGGGCATGGTACTGCTAAGCGTTGCGATCGTCGCCAGCTTTCTGAAGATCTATCTTATGGGTTGATTCAGAACGAAAAAAACCCGCTCATTGAGCGGGTTTTGAAATTCTTGCTGACGCGTCTGAATTACAGAGCGATTACGTTAGCAGCAGAAGGGCCTTTGGCACCGTTAGTGATTTCGAACTCTACGCGCTGACCTTCAGCCAGAGTTTTGAAACCATTAGACTGGATTGCAGAGAAGTGTACGAACACGTCTTTGCTGCCATCTTCAGGAGTAATGAAACCGAATCCTTTGGACTCATTAAACCACTTAACGTTACCTTTAATCTTAGACATCAAAATTACCTTTACATTAAAAAACGACACAAATGCTGTGTCGGGTATCAGTACAACAATTGTGAGGCGTTTTGTCCAGCGGATCTTTGATAAAAAGTGACAAAAGTCGCGTTAATTTTCGCTGTCCGATTTTTATCCTTTACATTTCAATGCCTGTGCATTTTTTGACCGATTCATCACCCGCAATCAGTTAAAACTGGAACCGCATCCAGGCAAAGTAAACGTTACCGTTGTTATACGTACCCGGTATGTAGGTCATCTGAAACGTCGCCGGGCCATAACCGATAGAGGCAAGCGGCAACAGCACCGGGACAGGAATGTATTTCCAGTTATCACGCGCCGTCACCCCTGCCGTATAGCCTAAACCCAGATGGAAATTGTCGTCTGATAACGGACGCCAGGTTTTTTCCCAGCCGTAGCCGCCAATGGGCTCCCATTTGTTGTAGGAGTCCTTAAACGCCATCAGGTACAGGCCATGCCAGTTGCCTTTTTCATCCCAGCGAGACTGACCGAAGCCAGCCCCCCAGGGACGCTCGTTATAACGGTCTGTTTTTTCTTTATCGTAGGCAAAACGGGCGTGCCACGTAATGGCCGGAATATAGAGATCGTAATGCTCGGGTTCCTTCCATGTTTGCGCGACGTTATCCGTGAAGGTCGTAAACCAGCCTTTATCCGCTGTATTACCCTCTGCATTTACAACGGACGCGAACGATAACTGCCCAATAATAAACAATAAAAGAAGGGGGAATTTAAATCGTACAATCACAGTGCCATTACCCTATTTCGTATTCAGTGCAAACCTTAACACAGGATACTTGAATGAACGCTTAACGGCATGGGGGGGTATTCTTAATTAACAATCCGGTGCTGAGAATAGTCTGCGTACCGGAAACCTGCCTGACTAAATAAGCGCATGCAAAGGGCATATTTAACTCTGATGTAACAATTTATGCCGCGCAGGAATATCCGACATTCTCAGCCGTGGTGCGGTAATCTTCCTGCCGCCATGGCTGCGACGGTACAACGCCGGGCCGCGGCCAGGGCACGTTCGCGTGCTTCAACGCTTTTCGAAGCGAGATGCTGGGACAACAGCACGCCACACCCAAAAAATTAACACTTAAATATCAATTTAACGACATATAATCTCTATTCATCTGGTCAATAAGGACATAAGATAAATGACGCAGGATGAGCAAAAATATCATCATCATTGCCTTTAGTCGTCGCTTTCTTGATTTTAATCAGCAAGGACTGGCCATTTATTCGGCACATTTCAGGCTGCTTTTTTATTGATTATTTGTCCTCTCGGGCAGCAAGGATACAGGGGAAATCATGCTTACTTTTCTCGAACTCCTCATTGGAGTCGTGGTCATTGTCGGTGTAGCGCGCTACATCATTAAAGGATACTCTGCCACCGGCGTGTTATTTGTCGGCGGCCTGGCGCTGCTCATCATTAGCGCGCTAATGGGTCATCAGGTATTACCCGCCAGTGAAACCAGCACGGGATATACCGCCACCGATATTGTGGAATATATAAAAATTCTGCTGATGAGCCGCGGCGGCGATCTGGGCATGATGATCATGATGCTCTGCGGTTTTGCCGCCTACATGACCCATATCGGCGCGAATGATATGGTGGTGAAGCTGGCCTCTAAGCCGCTGCAATATATTAACTCCCCCTACCTGCTGATGGTCGCGGCCTATTTCCTGGCCTGCCTGATGTCGTTAGCCGTTTCCTCAGCGACAGGCCTCGGCGTGCTGTTGATGGCGACGTTATTCCCGGTGATGGTTAACGTCGGGATCAGCCGTGGCGCAGCGGCGGCTATTTGCGCCTCTCCGGCGGCGATTATCCTCTCCCCTACTTCCGGTGACGTAGTGCTGGCCGCAAAAGCGGCGGAAATGTCGCTGATTGACTTCGCCTTCAAAACCACGCTGCCGATCTCTATTACCGCTATTCTCGGTATGGGCGTGGCGCACTTCTTCTGGCAGCGCTATCTCGATAAGAAAGAGAACGTCAGCCATGAAATGATGGACGTCAGCGAAATCACCACTACCGCCCCGGCGTTTTATTCCATCCTGCCGTTCACCCCGATTATTGGCGTGCTTATTTTTGACGGCAAATGGGGTCCGCAGCTGCACATCATCACTATCCTGGTGATCTGTATGCTGCTGGCGGCCATCCTCGAATTTGTCCGTGGCTTTAATACCCAGAAAGTGTTCACTGGTCTGGAAGTCGCCTTCCGCGGTATGGCGGACGCCTTCGCGGGCGTGGTAATGCTGCTGGTTGCCGCAGGGGTATTTGCCCAGGGGCTGAGCACCATCGGCTTTATTCAGAGCCTGATCTCTATCGCCACCTCGTTCGGCTCGGCCAGCATTATCCTGATGCTGGTGCTGGTGGTGCTGACCATGCTGGCGGCGATGACCACCGGCTCCGGTAACGCGCCTTTCTACGCCTTTGTTGAGATGATCCCTAAGCTGGCACACACCTCCGGCATCAACCCGGCTTACCTGTCCATTCCAATGCTTCAGGCCTCTAACCTGGGTCGTACCATCTCTCCGGTATCGGGCGTGGTGGTTGCGGTTGCGGGGATGGCAAAAATCTCTCCGTTTGAAGTGGTAAAACGCACGTCAGTGCCGGTGCTGGTTGGTCTGATTATCGTCATCATCGCCACCGAAGTGCTGGTTCCCGGCGCTGCCTAAGCGAAATTTCTGGTTTCCAAAAAGCGCCTGCGGGCGCTTTTTGTGCTTTAATAACCCCCAGAAATTAATCGCGCCCAACCAATCAGGAAAGCAAATGTTCAGGAAGGATATCGTTATCCCGTCTGGCGCAGTAGCGCTTGCACTCTGTGTCTTCTCACTCCAGGCGGACCCTCTTAAGGCAACGCAGTACGGCGATTTCGATCGCTACGTTCTGGCGCTTTCCTGGCAAACCGGATTTTGCCAAAGCATGGTCGAACGTAACCGCGACGAACCGGACGAGTGCCGGCTGCAAAAAGAGAGCAACAACAAAACCGATTTTCTGACCGTCCACGGCTTATGGCCTGGCCTGCCGAAATCGATCGCTGCTCGCGGCGTGGATGAACGCCGCTGGATGCGCTTCGGCTGCGCCACGCGTCCGGTGCCGAACATGCCGGAAGCAAAAGCCAGCCGCAAATGTGCCGCCGCAGAAACCGGACTATCGCTCTCGGGCGCGGCAAAGCTGAACAGCGTGATGCCCGGCGCGGGCGGCAACTCCTGCCTTGAACGTTATGAATACGCGAAACACGGTGTCTGCTTTGGTTTTGATCCCGACGCCTATTTCGGCACCATGGTGCGCATGAACCAGGAAGTGAAGAGTAGCGCGGTAGGGGAATTTCTGGCGGAAAACTACGGCAAAACCGTACGCCGCAGCGACTTTGATGCCGCCGTGGCCAAAAGCTGGGGGAAGCAGAACGTTAAAGCCTTCAAGCTTACCTGCCATGGCAATCCGGCCTATTTGACCGAAATGCAGATCTCGCTGAAATCCAGCACCATTAACCAGCCGCTCTCTGCCGGCTCCTTTGCTCCGCAGCCGCATCCGGGCAACTGCGGTAAACAGTTCGTGATCGATAAAGCCGGTTACTGATTGTTCCTGCGAGCGTCCGGGCGTACCAGATCGAACCGATGGCTGTCGCTGATGGCGTAGTAGGCCGTCGGTCCACCCGCACGCAGAATGGGCTGCGCTTTTGCGGTCTGGTAAATCCCCTCCTCCAGCAGACTTTCGGCGATGTGGACGCCCACCACTTCGCCGAGCACCAGCCAGGTATCAATCGGCGTCCCGTCCGCGCCGGTAAGCTGAATGCACTGCGATAATCGACACTCGAAATTAACCGGGCTTTCCGCCACGCGCGGCGCGCCCACAAGCTGGCTGGCTACGGGCGTCAGGCCGGCAAAGGTAAATTCATCCTCACCATGAGGCAGCGTGACGGAAGTTTCATTCATCGCCTCGGCCAGATCGCGCGTCGCGAGGTTCCAGACAAACTCACCGGTTTCGGTAATATTCCGCACGCTGTCCTTCCAGCCGTTGCTGGAAAAACCAATGATTGGGGGGCGATAGTTAAAGCAGTTAAAGAAGCTGTACGGGGCCAGGTTCAGCTGTCCGGTCTTATCACTGGATGAGATCCAGCCAATCGGACGCGGGCCGATAATGGCATTCAGCGGGTCGTGCGGCAGGCCGTGCCCCTGAGAAGGTTGGTAAAAGTACATATCGCTCTCTCTACGGTGGGCTGCAACGCGCATTGCCCGGGTTCGGTCTTCCCAGACTAACGAAATTTCCGTTCAGCGTGAATCGGGGGCCGGGTTTATTGCCAAAAATTCATATGGCGCATGATTGTGACGTTCATCACTTCAAACTTACGGGTTCAGACAGTATCATCAGATAAGTTAAACCCTCGCTGCCAGACGGCGAGGGTTTTCTTTTGGATTGGTTTCTGCGTTACACGCAGCATTAACGACATGGAGTAAAAATGTCCAGACCTACGATTATCATCAATGAACTCGACGCAGAACGTATTGACCGCCTGTTGGAAAAACCAGAATTTGCCTCGCTGCCAGTAGCGGATGCGCTGAACGAGGAGCTAGACCGGGCGCAGATGTGTACGCCTGAAACCATGCCGCATGATGTGGTCACCATGAACAGCCAGGTGAAGTTCCGCAACCTGACGACCGGGGAAGAACTGACCCGCACGCTGGTCTACCCGGCGCAGATGACCGACAGCAGCACGCAGCTTTCGGTGCTGGCCCCCGTGGGCGCGGCGCTGCTTGGGCTGCGCACGGGCGATACCATCCACTGGGAACTCCCGGGCGGCGCCTCGGCCCATCTGGAAGTGCTTGAGCTGCTCTACCAGCCCGAAGCCGCGGGCGATTACCTGCGTTAATCCCTTCTGAACAAGCGACCCCGCTTTGCACAGAGGATGCGTCTGCATCCTCTTTCCGCAAAATCACCCGAGAGTGTCAGTGAGAGGCCTCACACGACGCCGCCGGGGAAAGCATTCACCAGCCCTTTCACCTTCTGCTGTGCGGCCTCCGGGGTATCTGCGCCAGGCACCAGGATCACCTTGCGGCACTCCTCCTCGCGTTTTTCGAAAATCTTATAGGCGCGCTCCGCGTCGGCCAGCGGAAGGTAATGGGTCACAATATCTTCCGGCGTGAGCAGCCCCTTTTCGATGAGCGGCAGCAGCTCTCCCAGCCAGGCATGGACGTGCGTCTGGCCCATCTTAAAGCTCAGCCCCTTATCGAAGGCATCGCCAAACAGGAAGCCGTGAATAAACCCGGCATATACGCCCGGCACGCTGACCACGCCACCGCGTCGCACCGCCGCAATGCACTGGCGCAGGGCTTTGCCGCTGCTGCCTTCAATTTTCAGGTTACTGAGGATCGTTTCCGTCGTGCTGCCTTTGGCCTCAAACCCGACGGCATCAATGACCGCATCCACCCCGCGCTGCCCGGCCGTTTGCTCAATGATTTTCTCCGCCGCGTCGTTATCGTCATCAAAGTTAATCGGGATGGCGCCATAGCGCTCCTGAGCAAACCGCAGCCGGTAAGGGTGATGGTCAACCACGAAAATCTGCTCTGCGCCAAGCAGACGCGCGCAGGCAATGGTCAGTAGCCCCACCGGTCCGGCCCCGAATACGGCGACGCTGGAGCCTTTCTGGATCTGGGCGTTTTTAGCCGCCTGCCAGGCGGTTGGCAGAATATCGGACAGGAAAAGCGCTTTGTCATCAGACAACAGCTGCGGCACTTTAAACGGCCCCACGTTACCTTTCGGCACGCGCACGTACTCAGCCTGTCCGCCCGGCACGCCGCCGTAGAGATGGCTGTAGCCAAACAGCGCCGCAGGAGCGGGAATTTGCTTTTTGTTGAGCGCCGCGCCCTGCCCGCGGTTCGTGTTTTCGCAGGCCGCGTACTGCTGCATCTGGCAAAAGAAGCAGTCGCCGCAGGCGATCACAAACGGGATCACCACCCGATCGCCTTTCTGCACGTTTTTCACCTCGCTTCCGCACTCCACCACTTCGCCCATAAATTCATGACCAAAGATATCGCCGTGCTGGACCTTGGGAATTTTTCCGCGATAAAGATGCAGATCGGAACCACAGATCGCCGTGGCCGTTACGCGCAGGATGATATCGTCTGGCTGTTCAATGCCCGGGTCAGGCACGTTATCAACCCGAACATGGTGTGGACCGTGATAGGTGAGAGCTTTCATGCAACCTCCGAAAGGGTGTGGGTTAGCTTATAAAAGGGTAGCTACCCCACGGGATCTGCCCCGGAATCCGGCTGTTTTGAGATTTATCCTGGCGAAATGAAAAAGTGCTGTCGGGATTACAGAAACCATTTATATTTTGTGGTTGAATGATTTCAGCGTTTATAAACAAGGAGAAACGGTTATGTATCAAACAATCATTATGCCGGTTGATGTTTTCGAAATGGAACTGAGTGATAAAGCTGTACGTCACGCGGAATTTCTCGCGCAGCAGGACGGAATTATTCATCTTCTGCATGTCTTACCGGGCTCTGCCAGCCTGAGCCTGCACCGCTTTGCTGCCGACGTGCGCCGTTTTGAAGAGCATTTACAGCACGAAGCCGAGACGCGCCTGCAAACCATGGTCGGGCATTTCAGCATCGACCCTTCCCGCATTAAAACTCACGTTCGCTTCGGCAGCGTTCGCGACGCCGTCAACGAGCTGGCCGCGGAGCTGAATGCGGACGTAGTGGTGATCGGTTCGCGTAATCCTTCCATCACCACGCACCTGCTGGGATCGAACGCGTCCAGCGTGATCCGCCACACCCACATTCCGGTGATGGTCGTCAGATAAAAAAAGAGGCCACCTTCTGGTGGCCTCTTGCATTGCAGGTATAGTCTTGCTTTCTTTTGTTATGCGGTTTTGGTGCGGATCAGGTAATCAAACGAGCTCAGCGACGCTTTCGCACCTTCGCCGGTGGCGATGATG
Source organism: Enterobacter quasihormaechei (assembly GCF_004331385.1). GTDB lineage: Bacteria > Pseudomonadota > Gammaproteobacteria > Enterobacterales > Enterobacteriaceae > Enterobacter > Enterobacter quasihormaechei. Next base: position 317,653 of record NZ_SJON01000001.1, on the reverse strand, counting down.
ATCTGCTTGTACGGCACGGTGGTACAGTCGCCTGCCGCAAATACCCCTTTCACGCTGGTTTCGCATTTCGCATCAATGATGATCTCGCCCATGCGGTTGCGCTCAATCGCGCCTTCCAGCCAGGTGGTGTTTGGCAGCAGACCAATCTGAACGAAGATCCCCGCCAGCGGTACGCTGTGGGTATCGCCACTCACGCGGTCGCGGTATTCCAGGCCGGTCACCTTGCTGCCGTCGCCTTTCACTTCCGTCGTCTGGGCATTCAGCACAATGTCGACGTTATTCAGGCTACGCACTTTGTCCTGCAACACCTGGTCCGCTTTCATCTCTGGGGCGAACTCCAGCAGGGTAACGTGTTCAACAATCCCCGCCAGATCGATAGCCGCTTCCACGCCGGAGTTACCACCGCCGATCACCGCTACGCGTTTGCCTTTGAACAGCGGGCCGTCGCAGTGCGGGCAGTAGGTCACGCCTTTGGTGCGATACTGATCTTCTCCCGGCACGTTCATGTTGCGCCATTTCGCGCCGGTAGCAATGATCACGCTACGCGCTTTCAGCACCGCGCCAGAGGCGGTTTCAATCTGGTGTAAGCCACCTTCTACCGCCGCCGGAACCAGTTTGCTGGCGCTCTGGCTGTCGATGACGTCCACGGCGTAATCGCTGACGTGGGCCTTTAACGCACCGGCCAGCTTCTGACCTTCGGTTTTCGGCACGGAAATGTAGTTTTCGATGTCTACCGTATCGAGCACCTGACCACCGAAACGCTCGCCCATCAGGCCGGTGCGGATCCCTTTACGTGCGGAGTAAACCGCTGCCGCCGCGCCCGCAGGGCCGGAACCGACAATCAGCACATCGTACGCATCGCGTTTGTTCAGCTCTTCCGCCGCGCGTTTTTCTGCGCCGGTATCCACTTTCGCGACGATTTCCGTCAGCGTCATGCGGCCCTGGCCGAACTCCTGACCATTCAGATACACCGCCGGAACGCCCATCACGTTGCGATCGGTGATTTCATTCTGGAACGTGCCGCCGTCAATCGCCGTATGCTTGATGCGCGGGTTCAGAACCGACATCAGGTTGAGCGCCTGCACCACGTCCGGGCAGTTGTGGCAGGAGAGCGAATAATAGGTTTCAAACTCAAAATCACCGTCGATATCGCGGATCTGCTCCAGCAGGGTCTGCGCTTCTTTCGACGGATGACCACCGGTCCACAGCAGCGCCAGCACCAGTGAGGTAAATTCATGTCCCAGCGGAGAGCCGGCAAAACGCGGTCCCTTGTCCGAGCCCGGGTTAGTAATCAGGAAAGAAGGTTTACGAACCGCAAGCGAATTGTCTTCTTTGAAGGTCACTTTCGGCGACAGTTCAGCGATCTCTGCCAGCAGCTCTTTGATTTCTGCCGATTTCGCGCTGTCGTCCAGCGTGGCAATCAGCTCAACGGGTTTGGTCAGTTTCTCAAGGTAGGCCTTGAGCTGGGTTTTCATATTGGTGTCGAGCATGGTTCTTCCCTCTCTTAAGACGTCATCATGCAAGCTGCCTTTGCGGGCGGCCTGAATGCAACTTGCATCATGGTGCTGGAATGAAATGGGCGCGGGTGCGCCCATTGATTGCCGGGGGCACTTCGTTTACCCGGCCTACGATACCGTAGGCCTGTGCAAGCGCAGCGCCGCCAGGCTTTACAGACTTAGATCTTGCCGACCAGGTCCAGAGACGGCGCCAGAGTCGCTTCGCCTTCTTTCCATTTCGCCGGGCACACTTCGCCTGGGTGAGAAGCCACGTACTGAGCCGCTTTCACTTTACGCAGCAGGTCAGATGCATCACGGCCGATACCTTCAGCGGTAACTTCGATAGCCTGGATAATACCCTGCGGGTCAACAACGAAGGTTGCACGGTCTGCCAGGCCTTCATCTTCACGCATGTTGTCGAAGTTACGGGTCAGGGCGCCAGTCGGGTCGCCGATCATCGCGTATTTGATTTTCGCGATGGTTTCAGAGCTGCTGTGCCACGCTTTGTGGGTGAAGTGGGTATCGGTAGACACTGAGTAAACGTCTACGCCCAGCTTTTGCAGTTCGTCGTAATGGTCAGCGACGTCACCCAGTTCAGTCGGGCAAACGAAGGTGAAGTCAGCCGGATAGAAGAAGAAGACGCTCCAGCGACCTTCAGTATCTTTCTCGGTAACTTCAATGAACTCACCGTTTTTGAACGCCTGGTTTTTGAAAGGTTTAATTTTGGTGTTAATCAAGGACATCTGTACTTCCTCCGTGTTTTCGTTGAGATGTAAGGTAACCAACTTTGCTCATCGGGGCTAATGCGTATGCTTTATCAAATCAATCAGCCAAACCTTACAACGGCAACAAGACAGCAAGGTGAACCCTTTACAGGAAAGCCTGAAAGTAAAAAGGCCGCCTCAACGGGCGGCCCTGATACCTGAATTCCCCGCAGGTACATTCAGTGCCAGCCGAAGCTGGCGTTGCGTTGCGCTCTACTTACCTTGTATCAAGGCGGTAACAGCACCCTGATTACACCACCCGTACAGGCATTGAGCAATCCTTAACAGGGGCATTCCTGTCTATGGCTCTGATAGGTTTAACCGAACAGTCATAACCGCCTGACTAAATCAAAACGGGTGATGAATAAGAGGCAATATATAAATGTCAATTACCCTTTAATTTATTATCGCTCTGTTCAAAGATAAAATTATCTTAATCACATCTGAAGTTCTATTTCATTAATGCGACAGCGTGATATATTAAGATGACTTAAATATCTTTTTAAGTCGTTAACCAAAAGGATTGTAAATGGTTAGCTTTAATCTATAGTTATCAACAATATGTCATACCCGCACACACGGCACAGTCAGGATGAAACATGGCAAACCTTTACGATCTTAAAAAGTTCGATCTTAACCTGTTAGTTATTTTTGAATGCATTTATCAACATCTTAGCATCAGTAAAGCAGCGGAAATGCTTTATATCACCCCTTCCGCGGTAAGCCAGTCGCTTCAGCGCCTGCGTGGTCAACTGAACGATCCGCTGTTTATTCGTTCCGGTAAAGGCATCACCCCGACGACCGTTGGCATCAATCTGCACCAGCATCTTGAGAAAAACCTCAACCAGATCGAGCAGACCATCAACCTGATGCACGATGCCGACATCAAAAAGAAGTTTGTGATTTATTGCTCGCAGATGGTCTCTCCGGGCTACCTTTATGAACCCATCCGGCTACTGATGTCTCAGGAAAATTACGAGGTAGAACAACGCGATATGCTCGTTTCGGCAGAGTCTGCGGAGGATTTACTGGCCTACCGCAAAGCTGACCTGATCTTTACCGTTTCGCCGGTCAACAGCCGCGCCGTGGTGTGCTCTCACTTCGTGACAATTCCGTCTGTGCTGTTTTGTCGCCAGGATCATTCGCGCCTTGACGGCGAGGTCACGCTGGACCAGCTAAAGCAGGAGAAGTTTACCTTCTACCAGAGCAACAATCCGGGTATTAAGGAGCTTCAGGGCCGTGCATCGGACATTTATCCTGACAGAAATATCGCCTTTCGCACGGACTCCATGAGCTCGTTTGTCTCTATGGTCAGCATGTCGGACCTGTTAGGGTATATCCCGCTTTCTATTTTTGAAACGTATAAATCATCGCTCGGGTTAAAACGGCTTTTACCACCGTTTGAATTACCGGCAGTTCCTATTTATATGCTTTACAACCGCTCGTCGCTGAACAGCACCGTTTTTTCAACATTCATTGAAAAAATGCATAAGCTGGCGCATTAACCGTATCAATATAATGAACTACCGCCGCCCGTGAGCAGGCGCACGATATAGCAATGATGACTTGTGAATACAGACAGATAATACCATTATTGGCGTTCAATAATGTAAAAAGTCTTCAATACGCAGGACGCGATTCATCATGTCTCTCTATAAATTACCGCTTCAGGAAAATGTTCTGGAGGCGTCTACAGAACGCATAAACTGGACGCTTCAGAACCTGACGCGGGTCTGCGTCTCTTTTTCTGGCGGAAAAGATTCAACGGTTATGCTCCACCTTGTCGCGCAGCAGGCGCGGCGCTTAAAGCGAAAAATCGACGTGCTTTTTCTGGATTGGGAAGCACAGTTTTCAAGCACTATCGAGCACATCGAAAACATGCGGGTGCTCTATCAGGACGTTATCCATCACTTCTGGTGGGTGGCTCTGCCAATCACCACGCAAAATGCGCTGTCCCAGTTTCAGCCCGAATGGCAGTGCTGGGAGCCGGGCACCCGCTGGGTTCGCCAGCCGCCTGAAGATGCCATTACCGACCCACAGTACTTCGCTTTTTATCAGCAGGGGATGACCTTCGAAGCCTTCGTCCGGGACTTTGCCGAATGGTATGCGCGAAGGCGCCCCGCCGCAGTGATGGTGGGCATCCGCGCCGATGAATCCTACAACCGCTTCCTGGCTATCGCCTCAGCCCGCAAGCAGCGCTTTTCCGATGACAAACCCTGGACAACCGTCGCGCCGGGCGGGCATGCCTGGTATATCTACCCTCTCTACGACTGGAAAACCGCCGACATCTGGACCTGGTTCGCCAAATCCGGCTGCCCCTATAACCCCCTCTACGACCTGATGTACCAGGCCGGCGTGCCGCCGCGCTATATGCGCATCTGTGAGCCCTTTGGTCCCGAACAGCGTCAGGGATTATGGCTCTATCACGTTGTGGAGCCCGATCGCTGGGCCGCCATGTGCGAACGCGTGAGCGGCGTGCGCAGCGGCGGAATTTACGCCGGGCACGATAACCACTTCTACGGCCACAGAAAGATCCTCAAGCCCGACCACCTGAGCTGGCGCCAATACGCCATGCTGTTGCTCGACAGCATGCCGCAAACGACCGCTGAACATTACCGCAATAAGGTCGCGGTGTACCTGCACTGGTATCAGAAGCGCGGGATGGCGGATATCCCCGAAACGCAGGAGGGCGATATTGGCGCGAAGGATATCCCCTCATGGCGGCGGATATGCAAGGTTCTGCTGAATAACGATTACTGGTGTCGGGCGCTCTCGTTTAGCCCAAACAAACCCAGGCACTATCAGCGCTACAGCGAACGAATGAAATCAAAACGCAAGGAGTGGGGAATTTTATGCAACAACGAATAATCAGCGAGATGGAAGCGTACCTTCAGACGTTAAGCGATGAGAAAAGAATTGACGCTATCAATGCGTTTCGCCAGGCCATGCATCAGCTCAGCCCGTTTCGCGATCAGCCCGTCGACTGCGTGCTGTGGATCAGGCAGGACGACATCAGCGCCAACGATTACAACCCCAATAACGTGGCGCCACCGGAAAAACGGCTGCTCAGCAAATCGCTGGAACTGGACGGCTTTACCCAGCCCATCGTGGTGACCGAAAGCGAGCCGGCGCACTATGAAATTGTCGACGGATTCCATCGCCACGAAATCGGCAAAAGCAGGGCCGCGCTGAAGCGCCAGCTCAGGGGCTATCTGCCCGTCACCTGCCTGCGCAAAGATCGCCAGCATAAGCTTGACCGGATGGCGGCCACCATTCGCCATAACCGGGCCCGCGGGCGTCACCAGATTAACGCCATGTCCGACATTGTGCGGGAACTGGCCCAGCTAGGCTGGAACGACGAAAAAATCGGTAAGGAGCTGGGGATGGACGGCGACGAGGTGCTGCGCCTGAAGCAGATCAACGGCCTGCTGGAGCTGTTTGCAGACCGTCGCTATTCCGAAGCCTGGACGGTGAAATAGTCAGAGCGTCGCCAGACGCTCCGCCGCCGCCAGCAGCGTCGATTCCTGCTTCGCAAAGCACAGGCGAATCAGCTTGTGCGGGAAGGGATCGGCGCAGAACACCGACAGCGGAATGGCCGCCACGCCCACCTCTTTCGTCAGCCACCGGCAAAAGCTGACGTCGTCCAGATCGGAAATCGCGCTGTAGTCCGCCAGCAGGAAGTAGGTCCCTTCGCAGGACAGGATTTCCAGGCGGCTTTTGCCGAGCGCGGCCACGAACAGATCCCGACGCGCGCGGTAAAAATCCGGCAGCTCGCGATAGTGCTGCGGTTCGCTGCGCAGCATGTCCGCCAGCGCCAGCTGGGCGGGCGTGTTGACCGCAAAGGTCAGGTACTGGTGCACCTTACGCAGCTCCGCGCTGATGGCCGCCGGGGCCACGCAGTACCCCACTTTCCAGCCGGTCATATGGTAAGTCTTCCCGAATGATGACACCGCAACCGCGCGCTCGCGAAGCTGCGGATGGGCCAGCACGCTGGCATGCCCTTCCGCCGCAAAGCAGATGTGTTCGTAGACTTCATCGCTCAGGACGTAAATTTCCCGCTCAACGATGGCCTGCCACAGCGCGGCAAAATCGGCCTGTTGCCACACCGTCGCCGACGGATTGTGCGGAGTATTCAGGATCACCAGACGGGTTTTATCGCTCAGCAGCGCGGCGAACGCCTGCCAGTCAGGACGAAAGTGCGGCGGCTGGAGCGCCACGCGCTTCACCACGCCACCGGAGAGTTCAACCGCAGGCGCATAGCTGTCGTAGCTCGGGTCAAAGCAGATCACTTCATCCCCAACGCGCACCAGCGCGGTAATGGCCGCATAGAGCGCTTCGGTCGCCCCTGCGGTCACCGTGATATCGCTGTTCGCATCGGGCTGATAGCCATACAGCGCCGCCGTTTTGTCGGCAATGGCTTCCCGCAGCGCCTGCACGCCGGTCATCGGCGCATACTGATTCGCCCCCTGCGCCACGTGGTGTGCCAGACGTTCCTGTAGATATTCCGGACCGTCAAAATCGGGGAACCCCTGCGAGAGGTTAATGGCGTTGTGCTGCTGCGCCAGGGCGCTCATCTGCGTAAAGATGGTGGTACCGAGGTTAGGAAGTTTACTCTGCGGTATCAATGCGTTATTGCTCATGTTGTCGTGCCTGCTTGTAATACTTATGTTGCTGCCACTATAACACGATGTTAATCTTTGGCAATCAAGACGCTTAGACGTCTAAACCATATCAATATTCCTGGCCGAGGGGTAAAAGGAAATGACAGACAACCTGCTGCTCACACACCTGGTCGACGCCTGCCGCTGGATAGGCGCCAAAGGCTGGGCACCCGCCACCGGCGGCAATATGTCGGTGCGTCAGGACGAGCACCTCTGCTGGCTCAGCGAGTCCGGCAGGGACAAAGGCAGCCTGACCACCGACGATTTTCTCCAGGTTGAGATCGCCACCAACCGTGCGCCGTCTGGCCGAAAACCCTCGGCAGAGACCGGTCTGCACACCCTCATATATCGCCTGTTCCCGGAGGCTAACGCTGTCCTGCACGTTCACACCGTTAATGCCACGGTGCTGTCGCGTCTGGTCAAAGAAGCCGAGCTGAATATCAGCGGTTTCGAGATGCAGAAATCGCTTACCGGGCAGACTACCCATCTGGATTCCGTCGCCATCCCGGTGTTTGATAACGACCAGGACATCGACGCCCTCGCCTCGCGCATCGCCCATTACGCCCAGGAGCGTCCGCTTAATTATGGTTTTCTTCTGCGCGGTCATGGCTTAACCTGCTGGGGACGTGACGTGGCCGAAGCCCGCCGTCATCTGGAAGGATTAGAATTCTTATTTGAATGCGAAATGCGTTTACGACAACTGGAGAGAGTATGATTCGCGCGATTGTGACGGATATTGAAGGGACCACCAGCGATATCCGTTTTGTCCATGATGTTTTGTTCCCCTACGCGCGTGAGCGGCTGGCGGCCTTCGTGACCGCGCAGCAGTACGCCGAGCCGGTCAAATCGATTCTGGACAACCTGCGCGATGAAATCAGCGATCCGCATGCCGGCGTAAGCGAGCTTATCAACGTGCTGTTTAGCTTTATGGATGAAGACCGCAAATCAACGGCGCTTAAAGCCCTGCAAGGCATCATCTGGCAGGAGGGCTACATCAACGGTGACTTTACCGGCCATCTCTACCCTGACGTGCTGCCGGCGCTGGAAAAATGGAAGGCGCAAGGAATTGATCTCTATGTTTATTCCTCAGGCTCCGTTGCTGCGCAGAAACTGTTATTTGGCTACAGCGACGAAGGTGATATTACTCATCTGTTCAGCGGCTATTTTGATACGCACATCGGCGCCAAGCGCGAAGTGCAGTCTTACCAGAACATAGCGGCGCAAACGGGCATCGCCCCGTCGCAGATCCTGTTCCTGTCCGATATCCATCAGGAGCTGGACGCGGCTGAACAGGCGGGTTTTCGCACCCTGCAACTGATTCGCGGTGAAGATGACGGCGCGAGCCATCACCATCAGATCCACCAGTTTGACGAGATTAATCCGGAGCAGATCCCTTCATGAGCGCATTGACCATTTATTCCGATAAAGACGCCAGTCAACACCTGTGGCACAGCACCGACGCCGCCGAGATCGCTCAACAGCTGAACGCTAAAGGCGTGCGCTTTGAGCGCTGGGCGGCAGACCGTGATTTAGGGCAGGATCCTGCGCCCGAAGCCGTGATCGAAGCGTATCAACATGCGATCGACAAGCTGGTGGCAGAGAAAGGCTACCAGAGCTGGGACGTCATCAGCCTGCGCGCCGACAATCCGCAGAAAGAGGCGCTGCGTGCGAAGTTTCTCAACGAGCACATCCACGGCGAAGACGAAGTGCGCTTTTTCGTGGAAGGTGCGGGGCTGTTTTGCCTGCACATTGGCGATGAGGTGTACCAGGTACTGTGCGAGAAAAACGACCTCATCTCCGTGCCCGCCGGCACGCCCCACTGGTTTGATATGGGATCAGAGCCGAACTTTACGGCAATCCGTATTTTCGACAATCCGGAGGGATGGGTGGCGCAGTTTACCGGGGATGCGATTGCGGATGCGTATCCACGCCTGGCATAGGTATTCGCCTTGCTCCCTCTCCCCGTGGGAGAGGGCCGGGGTGAGGGCATCAGCGTACACCGCCCCTTCACCTGCCTCACCAGTCGAGCGCCCCTTCAGGCAAGCTATTCTCAGGCAAATTTCCCTGCCGCCACCTAATCCGGCGTGACCACGCCCGTGTCCAGCACCCAGCCGCTAATCAGCGAGGCAGGCGTGACGTCGAACGCCGGGTTATACACCGCCGCGTTTTCCGGCGCCCACTGCACCGCGCCAAAGCTTCCGGCAACGCCCGTCACTTCGCTGGCGGCGCGCTGCTCGATGGGGATCGCATCCCCGTTCGGGCAGGCCGGGTCGAGCGTCGTTTGCGGGGCAGCGACGTAGAACGGAATGCCGTGGAATTTCGCCAGCACCGCCAGTGAATAAGTGCCGATTTTATTCGCCACGTCACCGTTAGCGGCGATGCGATCGGCTCCCACCCACACGGCGTCGACCTGCCCTTTCGCCATCAGGCTGGCGGCCATGGAGTCGGTAATCAGCTGATACGGCACGCCCAGCTCGCCCAGCTCCCACGCGGTCAGCCTGCCCCCCTGCAACAGCGGACGGGTTTCATCCACCCACACGTTGCTGACGTTGCCTTCCTGATGCGCGCGGGCAATCACCCCCAGCGCCGTCCCTACGCCCGCCGTTGCCAGCCCGCCGGTATTGCAGTGGGTCAGCAGACGGCTACCGGGTTTCACCAGCGCGCTGCCCGCTTTCGCAATCGCATCGCAGAGCTGCCGGTCTTCGTCAATCAGGCGCAGCGCCTCAGCCACCAGCGCCGGAACGAAATCCTCTTTCCACAGCGCAAGCTTCATGCGGTCGAGGTTGTTCATCAGGTTTACCGCCGTCGGGCGTGCGGCGCGAAGCGTGTCCAGCGCCGCCGCCAGCGCGTCGCGGCTTTTGCCGTTTTCCGCCAGCAGCGCCAGCAGCAGGCTTGCAGAGAGACCAATCAGCGGCGCGCCGCGCACCCGCAGAGCGTGAATATGCCCGACCAGCGCCTCTACCGTTGAGGCATCCAGCCAGCGTTTCTCCTGCGGAAGCGCCTGCTGGTCGAGAATAAAGAGCTGATTATCCGCCACCCGCAGGCTGGTCGTCTGTAATGTCTGCATGTCGTTAATTCCCTGTTGCGTTGTTGTAGCACATTGTGTCAGGATGAAATCCAGATGTATAGACGTCTACATGTCTTAATTAGTTAACTCGTGAGGAGCAGGCCATGTCGCAATACCGTACCTTTACCGCTCAGGACGCCGTGGAGTATGCCAGGCAGTTTGGCGGGCTTGACGATCCGTCATCGCTGGTAGAGGCGCAGGAAGTGGGCGACGGCAACCTCAATCTGGTTTTTAAAATTTACGACAGCGCGGGCGTCAGCCGCATCATCGTCAAACAGGCGCTGCCCTACGTGCGCTGCGTCGGGGAATCCTGGCCGCTGACGCTGGATCGCGCCCGCCTCGAGGCGCAAACCCTGGTCGAGCATTACAGGCACAGCCCGCAGCACACCGTAAAAATCCACCACTATGACCCGGAACTGGCGGTGATGGTGATGGAAGATCTCTCCAGCCATCGCATCTGGCGCGGCGAGCTGATCGGCAACATTTACTACCCGCGGGCGGCGCGCCAGCTGGGTGAATATCTCGCTCACACCCTGTTCCACACCAGCGATTTCTACCTGCACCCGCACGAGAAAAAAGCGCAGGTGGCGAAGTTCATCAACCCGGAGATGTGCGAGATCACTGAAGATCTGTTCTTTAACGATCCGTACCAGATCCACGAGCGCAATAACTACCCTGCCGAGCTGGAAAATGACGTCGCCGCCCTGCGCGACGACGCCCCGTTAAAAATTGCCGTGGCCTCCCTGAAGCACCGCTTCTTCTCGCATGCCGAAGCGCTGCTGCACGGGGATATTCACAGCGGCTCGATTTTTGTAGCCGACGGCAGCCTGAAGGCCATCGACGCCGAGTTCGGCTACTTTGGCCCGATAGGCTTTGACGTCGGCACCGCCATCGGCAACCTGCTGCTCAACTTCTGCGGTCTGCCGGGGCATCTGGGCATTCGTGATGCCGCCGCCGCGCGCGAGCAGCGCCTGACCGATATTCAGGAACTGTGGAACAGCTTCGCGGAACGTTTCCAGGCGCTGGCAAACGAGAAAGCCCGCGACGCCGCACTCAGCGCGCCGGGCTATGCCTCCGCGTTCCTGAAAAAAGTCTGGCACGATGTCATCGGCTTTTGTGGCACCGAGCTGATTCGCCGCAGCGTCGGGCTTTCTCACGTCGCGGATATCGACAGCATCCAGGACGAGGCGATGCGCCACGAATGCCTGCGCCACGCCATTACGCTTGGTAAAGCACTGATTCTGATTGCCGACCGCATCGACAGCGCGGAAGCGCTGGTAGCAAGGGTGCGGCAGTACAGTTGAGTGCCGTTTGTTTGCCGGGTAAGGCGCAGCCGCCACCCGGCAAATCTCACCCCAGATACTCAATCACCGACAGCCCGCCGTTATAGTCCGTGCTGTAAATAATCCCCTGCGCGTCCACAAACACGTCGCACGACTGGATCACCTGCGGACGATTCGGCCGCGTGTCCATCATTCTCTCCGGCGCGGCGGGCACCAGCGCCCCGGTTTCCACTGGCCGATACGGGTTGGAAATGTCATACGCGCGTACCCCCGCGTTCTGATACGTCGCGAAAATCAGCGTTGAGCTGACGAAGCTTCCGGGCCGGTTCTCATGCAGGTTGTGCGGGCCGAAATGCGCCCCTTTTGCCACGTAGTCGGTTTCATTCGGCTGCGGGAAGGTGGAGATGCTCACCGGGTTGGACGGTTCGCGGATATCAAACAGCCAGATCAGCTTCTCGCCGTCCTGCTGGTTATCCAGCACCGCTTCGTCCAGCACCACCAGCAGATCGCGGTCCGGCAGCGGCAGCGCGGTGTGCGTCCCGCCGCCAAACGGCGGGCTCCAGTTGCGGTGGCTAATTAGCTTAGGCTGGGTACGGTCCTTCACGTCCAGCAGCGTTAAGCCGCCGTCGCGCCAGCTGCCGTACGCCGTATCGCCCGCGATAATGGCGTGATGCAGCGCGTAGCGCTTGCCCTCCGGCCAGTTGGGCTGTTCCCCTGCGGCCTGGTTCATCCCCGACAGCCACCAGCGCCCCGCCACCTCGGGCTTGCGCGGGTCCGCCAGGTCAATAGTCAGGAAAATATAGTCGGTAAAGCCGTCGATCAGCGCTGACACGTACGCCCAGCGTCCGCCAACGTACCAGATGCGGTGTATGCCGATACCGCTCAGCGACAGAAAGCCAATTTCGCGCGGCGCGTCGGGGGTTGAGATATCAAACACCCGCAGCCCGGCGCTCCAGCCTCTGTCCTGCACGTCGCTGACGGTCTCTCCTACCTGACGGGTGTAGTAGACCTTCTCGTCGGCAAAGCGGGCATCGGCAAACAGATCCCGGGCGTTAATCACCAGCAGCAGGTCGTCATGCGCCTGGAGGTGCACGTTCCAGGTGCCCGGCGGCGCAGGCACATAGCCCGCGGGTTTCGGATTTTTTGGATCGCGCACGTCCACAATCGAAAAGCCCTGCGACACCATATGGCCAATATACGCAAAGCCGCGATGCACCATCAGCTGAACGCCGTCCGGTCGGCCGCCCTGGTCGCTATGGCCAATCAGCCGCATATTGCGGCTGTATTCGGGGGTGGATAATTGAGACACCTGAGCTCCTTATGCCCGGTGGCGCTGCGCTTACCGGGCCTACGGGTGCAAAATGTAGGCCGGGTAAGGCGCAGCCGCCACCCGGCTTGGTTTACTTGTTTTTAGCGGCAAGCGTCGCAAACCACGGCGCGATAAAATCGTCCGTCTGGCCCCAGCCCGGAATGATTTTGCCCAGCGACGCCACGTTCACCGCCCCCGGCTGCGCGGTCAGCAGCGCCTGCGGGATCGCGGCGGCTTTGAAGTCGTAGGTGGCAGGCGTGGCTTCTCCGGCAATCTTGTTGGCGATCAGGCGCACGTTGGTCGCGCCAATCAGCTTCGGATCCACCGCCACGCTCACTGCCCACGGGCTACCCGGCTCGCGCATCAGCTGTAAGTCCTGGTTGGAGATATCAATGCTGTAGAGCTTGATCTCGGTGCGGCCATTCTCCTTCAGCGCCTTATACGCCCCCTGGCTGAAGGCGTCCCAGGTGCCCCAGATCGCGTCGATTTTGCCTTTCGGGTATTTCGCCAGGATCGCCCCCACCTTGTTGGCTGTATCGCCCTGCACGTCAGAGGAAACCGCGCCGATGGACTCCAGCTCTTTAATCTCCGGGTACTGCTTTTGCAGTTCTTTATAGGCTGCCTGACGGCGCTCCATCGGCGGGAAGCCCGCCACCCACAGCTTGACGATGTTGGCCTTGCCGTTGAAATCTTTCGCCAGCTGGCCGAAGGAGAGGTTCGTCAGGGAGGCATCGTCCTGCTGGGTGACGGTCACGCCCGGGATCTCGCCGTTAACGGCGGTATCAAATACGGCGACCTTGATCCCGGCATCAACCGCCTTCTTCACCAGCGCGGTGGAGTACGGATCGCGGCCCTGCGACAGGATGATCCCGTCATATTTCTGGCTGATGGCCTGGTTAACAAAGTCCTGGAATTTGGCGTCATCCCCGTTGCTCAAAAAGGTGCTGACCTTAAAGCCGAGCTTTTTCCCTTCCTGAATCGCCCCGGCAACAAACTGCGTGGTGTTGTCGTCCGAGCCGAGGTTACGGATCACAGCGATGCGGATCGGTCCTTCGTGGTTCGCAATGGCGGCCGGAACCGGCGCGGGCGTGGCCGCAAATCCCGGCAGAGAAGTGAGTAACCCCAGTGCCACCAAAGAGAGCGCAATCTTTTTCATTTATTATCCCGTTGTGTTGTCAGCGTTTTTGTATGTAGGTAATCGCCAGCGCTACCGCGAGCACCAGCCCTTTTATTATGTCCATGGCGTAATACGGCACGGAGAGCATCACCAGCCCGTTCGACAGGACGCCGAGGATCACCGCCCCCACCAGCGTGCCCAGCGCGTTCGGCTTGCCGGACCCGGCCAGCGAGAAGCCAATCCACGCCGCGGCCACCGCATCCATCAGATAGCCGCCGCCCGCATTGACCTGCGACGACCCGATGCGGGAGGCCAGCAGAATGCCGCCCAGCCCCGCCAGCAGCGAGGCAATCACGTAGGCCGCCACCTTATAGCGCGTGGTGCGAATGCCCGAGAGGCGCGCCGCTTCCGGGTTACCGCCAATGGCGTACATCCGGCGTCCATGGGTGGTCAGCGACAGCCCCAGCTGCGCCAGCAGCGTCACCGCCAGCATGATGATGACAATGGTCGGCACCTGCCCCAGCAGGCCAAACGCCGCCGGAATGGTCCCTTCCGCCATGTCGCCGCTCGGCAGTACCATGTTCTCGGTAATCGACCCGCCGTAGCTGTAGGTCATCGCCACGCCCTGAATGACAAACAGGCTGGCGAGCGTGGCGAGCATGTCCGGAATACGCAGGATGACGATCAGAAAGGCGTTAAACAGGCCGACCAGCGTGCAGAGCACGAGAGTGATCACAATCGACTCGGTAGTGCCGAAGCCGTGCCAGACGAAAAGCGAAATGACCAGCGCGTTCGCCAGCGACGCGGTCGATCCCACGGAGAGATCGAACCCGCCGACGGTCAGGGAAATCGACACGCCAACGGCAATCACCGTCACGATGGCAATCGAGCGCAGAATATTGATGATGTTGTTCGGGTCGAGAAAGCTGTCCGACGCCAGGCCAAAGACGGCCACCAGCGCGACGACGGTGAGCAACATGCCCCATTTATAGAGAAAATCAAAAAGTTGCTGACGGCCAGACGCCGCCGCGGTCACTGAAAGGGCCTTGCTCACGACGCCGTTCCTCCGGTTGAATAATAAAGTAGTGTCTCTTCACGGGCCTCGGCCCCGGCGATTTCCGCCACGATGCGCCCGTCCCACAGCACGCAGATGCGGTCGCACAGCCCCACCAGCTCGGCGAACTCGCCGGAGGCGTAAATCACCCCTTTGCCCTCGCGCGCCAGGCCGTCAATCAGCTGGAACAGATCGGTTTTGGCCTTCACGTCCACGCCTTTGGTCGGCTCGTCGAAGATCAGCACGCTGGCGTCATTACGCAGCCACTTGCCGATGGCTACCTTCTGCTGGTTACCGCCGGACAGACGGCGCAGCACCTGCCCCGGTCCCCGAGCGCGCACACCGATGCGGGCAATGACCTCTTCCGCCCAGCGCCACGCCTGACGATGACCAAACAGACTCCAGCGCGAGAAGCTGTTATCGGCGCTCACGGCAAGGTTCATGCTTACCGTCTCGTCGATAAAAATACCCTCCTTGCGCCGCTCCTCCGGCACCAGCGCCAGGCCGCGCAGCACCGAGTCTGCCGGATCGCGCGGTTTCCAGGCCTGATGGT
This sequence comes from Enterobacter quasihormaechei, assembly GCF_004331385.1. Lineage (GTDB taxonomy): Bacteria > Pseudomonadota > Gammaproteobacteria > Enterobacterales > Enterobacteriaceae > Enterobacter > Enterobacter quasihormaechei. The sequence goes on along the minus strand of NZ_SJON01000001.1, from coordinate 302,349 downwards.
TCAGCTCGCCGCGCGCCACGCGGCTTTTGCTGGCGCCAAACAGCGCCTTGCAGAGTTCGGTTTTCCCCGCCCCCGCCAGCCCGGCAATGCCGAGGATTTCGCCTTTGCGCAGGTGCAGGGAGATGTCTTTCAACAGGACATCGTCGTGAAGCCCGTCGACGCGCAGCAGCGTCTCTTCGCCGTGCGGCGGGCGTGCCGGCGGGTAGATATCGCTCAGCTCGTGGCCCAGCATCTTCTCAACAATCTCTTCACCGCTGAGATCGGCCATCGGGCCGGACTCAATCAGCTTGCCGTCGCGCAGCACCGTCAGGGTGTCGCAGATGGCCTTCAGCTCGTGAATACGGTGGGAGATAAACACCACGCCGATGCCCTGCTGTTGGAGACGTCTTACCACCGCAAACAGACGCTCGCTTTCGTGCGCGTCCAGCGGCGCGGTGGGCTCATCAAGGATCAAAAATCGGCAATGGTGTGACAGCGCCCGCGCCAGCAAAATCTGCTGCTTTTCGGCAAGGGTGCAGCTGTCGATGGAACGGCGAACGTCCAGCGAAACATCCAGCTGCGCCAGCGCCTGCCGCGCCTGCTGGCGAACGGCGCGCCAGCTGTAGTGATGTCCCGGCTGCGCCAGCTGGTCGAGCATAATGTTCTCCGCAATGCTCAGCCCGGGGATCAGCGCCACGTCCACCTCCTGCTGCACGAGGTGAATGCCCAGCCGTTTGGCGTCCAGCGGCTCGCGGATGCATACCGGCTGGTTGTTGATGCAGATTTCGCCTTCATAACGATCGTGCGTCCCGCACAGTACCGCCATCAGCGTCGATTTCCCCGCGCCGTTGGCCCCGGTCAGCGCATGCACCGACCCGCCGTTCAGGGTAAAGTCCACGCGCGACAGCGCCTGAAAGCCGGAAAAGGCCAGGCTGATACCGCGCATCTCAAGGCGACTGGAAACCATCCGCGTAAATCCTTCATTACTCTTCTGATTTAGCGAATTTTTCACAGCTCCGGTTGACTGACAACGACGGAAAAGGCATAAGATAAAGCGAAATATTATTAGCCATCCGGATGTCCAGACATAACATCGGGTTAGCGCTTGCTAAAATAAGGACAACTTCATGAGCAACACCGATATTCGCGTCGTGCCCGGCCCGGCGAACTACTTCTCTTACCCGGGAAGCCTTGCGCGCCTGGATGATTTCTTTACCCCGGAACAGCTTTCCCGAGCGGTGTGGATCTACGGCGAGCGGGCGATTGAGGGCGCGCGCCCTTATCTGCCGCAGAGTTTTACCGCGCCGGGGGCAAAACAGCTGCTGTTTAAGGGCCATTGCAGCGAGCGTGACGTCACCCATCTGGTGAACGAAGCGGGAAGCGAAGCCAGCGTGGTGATTGGCATCGGCGGCGGCGCGGTGATGGATACCGTCAAGGCCGTGGCGCGTCGTCTGGGCGTGCCGTTCGTCGGCATTCCCACCATCGCCGCCACCTGCGCAGCGTGGACGCCGCTCTCCGTCTGGTACAACGATGCCGGTCAGGCGCTACAGTTTGAGATTTTTGACGACGCCAACTTCCTGGTGCTGGTGGAGCCGCGGATCATCCTGAACGCCCCGGCGGAATATTTGCTGGCGGGCATCGGCGATACGCTGGCGAAGTGGTACGAGGCTGCGGTGCTCGCCCCGCAGCCTGAGAGTCTGCCGCTGACCGTGCGTCTCGGTCTCAACGGTGCGCTGGCGATCCGCGACGTGCTGCTGGAGCACAGCGAAGAGGCGCTTGCGGACCAGCAGCGCGGCGAGCTAACGCAGGCGTTCCGGGACGTGGTGGATGCCATTATTGCCGGCGGCGGGATGGTGGGCGGTCTGGGGGAGCGCTACACCCGCGTGGCGGCGGCGCACGCGGTGCACAACGGCTTGACCGTGCTGCCGCAGACAGAAAAATACCTGCACGGCACTAAGGTGGCCTACGGCATTCTGGTGCAGAGCGCCCTGCTCGGCCAGGACGACGTGCTGGCGCAGCTGGTGGCGGCGTACCAGCGTTTTAATCTGCCGACCCGGCTTCGCGAGCTGGACGTCGACATCAATAACCGCGACGAGCTGGATAGGTTCATCGCCCACACCCTGCGCCCGGTGGAGTCGATTCACTATTTACCCATTACGTTAACGCCTGAGGTTCTGCGCGCCGCGTTTGAGAAGGTGGAATCCTTCAACCATTAATCGCGCCGACGGGCTATACCTAATGATGATTCTCACCACTCTCGTAACGAGGTCATCATGCAGATCGATTTAACAGGTAAAAAGGCGCTGGTTACCGGCGCCAGTCGTGGGCTGGGCCGGGCGATTGCGCTGTCGCTGGCGCGCGCCGGTGCTGATGTGGTTATCACCTACGAAAAATCCGCCGATAAAGCCCAGGCGGTCGTCGATGAGATTAAGGCCCTGGGGCGGCACGGCGAGGCCATTCAGGCGGACAGCGCCAGCGCGCAGGCGATTCAGGATGCGGTCACGCAGGCGGCGCGCTCCCTTGGTGGACTGGATATTCTGGTCAATAACGCCGGCATTGCGCGCGGCGGCCCGCTGGAATCCATGACCCTGGCGGACATCGACGCCCTCATCAACGTCAATATCCGCGGCGTGGTGATCGCCATTCAGGAAGCGCTGGTGCACATGTCAGACGGCGGGCGCATCATCAACATAGGCAGCTGTCTGGCGAACCGCGTGGCACAGCCGGGGATTGCGGTCTACTCAATGACCAAATCTGCTCTTAACTCCCTGACCCGCGGTCTGGCCCGCGATCTTGGCCCACGCGGAATTACCGTGAACCTGGTGCACCCCGGCCCGACCAACAGCGACATGAACCCGGAAGACGGGGAACAGGCTGACTCACAGCGTCAGCTTATTGCTTTGGGTCATTACGGCCAGCCGGAAGACGTCGCGGCGGCGGTCACCTTCCTCGCCAGCCCGGCAGCCGGGCAAATATCCGGTACCGGTCTGGACGTGGACGGCGGTTTGAACGCCTGATCGCAATTTTCCTGCAAGCCTCTGTCGTCCGGCAGAGGCGTTTCCGAGCCGCCTCGACGGTTCGCGTTTTGCCGCTTTCTCCCGCTTTTTGTCCGCTCTACAGTACCCCATAAGAAATTCGGAATTTATCTAATAGTCTTATTATTTCCTTGTGTTTTGTGTGGGCGTACAGTGGAGGTACGGATGAAGATTGTGTGGTCAAAGAATGCAAAGAAAGAGCTTTCCAAAATTGATGGCCGATATCAGCGAAGAATCAAAGCAAAACTTGCTGAACTGGACGATCGTTCAGCTCCCCGGCCCGATATCAAAAAAATATCGGCGACAGAAAATCATTTCCGGCTACGCGTTGGCGAATACCGCATCCTGATTACACTTCGGGACAATCCCAATACCCATTGTTATGTTTTGGCCGTCAAGCGCAGAACATCAACAACTTACCTGCACGAGGAGAAAGCCACCTATGGCTGTTCAGCTAATTAAGGACGATAACGGAAAAACACAGTTCGTGGTCATGCCCTATCACGAATACTTTCGTATGTGCTTACAGATGGCAGAGATCGACGACGAAACCGATGAGGATCTGGAGGATATCGAAGTCGAACACGATTGCTATGATGACGTGGAATTACCCGGAGAAGTATGCGACGTCATGCATAACGAGAACGTCAGCCTACAGGCCGCGTGGCGCATTCTGCGCGGCATGTCCCAGCAGGAGGTGGCGGAAAAACTCGGCATCACCCAGTCCGCCGTGTCACAGCTTGAAGCGCTGGACTCCCGCCCGCAAAAGCGCACCCGCGAAAAGCTGGCGGCAATCTACGGCTGTAAACAGGAGCAGATCAGCCTCTATTTACCAAAAGAGGGTTAACAGCACTTCGCCCCGCCCTTGCCGCCGTAGCGGGCGTCCTGGCGGTCGCGGAAAAACGCTTCGTACGTCATTGGCGTCTGGTCCGGGTGGTTGACGCGCATATGCTCGACGTAGTTGTCGTAATCCGGCACGCCAATCATCATTTTGGCGGCCTGTCCCAGGTATTTACCTGCTTTGGAGAGGGTGTCGAACATCATTCTGGTCTCACTGAAAATGTAGGCCGGGTAAGCGCTAGCGCCACCCGGCACACAGGTTAATGCGCCCCTTTCGCCTGGGTCACAATCTCGTCCAGGTTTTCAGGCATGGGCTCGTACGGCGTCTCTTTCGCCGTCGGCGTGTCGACCTTCAGCGCCGCCAGCGCGGTTTTCAGAGAATACAACGCCAGCACCACAACCACCACCATAAAGAAGATAGTCAGCCCGGCATCCAGACGGTTGTTGAACACCAGCTGCGACAGTTGCGATTCGGTGTACTGCGCCGGTATCTTACCGCTGTCGATCATCGCCTGGAACTTGTTGGCGATGGCCAGGAAGCCCACCTTGTTGTCCGGGCTGAAGGCTTTTTGCCAGCCCGCCGTCAGGGTACAGATCAGCAGCCACGCGGTTGGCACCAGCGCCACCCACGCGTAACGCTGGCGCTTCATCTTGAACAGCACCACCGCGCAGAGCATCAGCGCCATACCCGCCAGCATCTGGTTGGCGATACCGAACAGCGGCCACAGGGTGTTGATCCCGCCCAGCGGATCGACCACGCCCTGATGCAGGAAGTAGCCCCACGCCAGCACGCACAGCGCCGTCGCCAGCAGGTTAGCCGGGAGCGAATCGGTCCGCTTCAGGTTTGGCGAGATCACCCCCAGCAGATCCTGGAGCATAAAGCGCGCCGCACGCGTACCCGCATCCACCGCCGTCAGGATAAACAGCGCCTCGAACAGAATGGCGAAGTGATACCAGAACGAGACGTCCATCAGCCCGCCCAGCGCGCCGTGCAGGATGTAGGCCATGCCCACCGCCAGCGTCGGCGCCCCGCCCGCGCGGGAGATAATTGACTGCTCGCCCACCTCATTGGCGATATGCGTCAGCGTTTCCGGGGTAATGGCAAAGCCCCAGCCGCTCACCACCTGCGCGGCAGAGGCGACCACGTCAACGGTGCCGGCCGGGGCCAGCACCGCCATCGGGCTGTTCATCGCAAAGTACACGCCCGGATCAATAATGCAGGCCGAGACCAGCGCCATAATCGCCACGAAGGACTCCATCAGCATGCCGCCGTAGCCAATCAGGCAGGCCTGATTCTCGTTGGCCAGCATCTTCGGCGTGGTCCCGGAGGCAATCAGGGCGTGGAAGCCGGACACCGCGCCGCAGGCGATGGTGATAAACAGGAACGGGAACAGGTTGCCGGTCCAGACCGGGCCGGTGCCGTCGATGAACTTGGTCAGCGCAGGCATGGTCAGGGTCGGGCGCATAATCAGAATGCCGATGGCCAGCCCGACGATAGTACCGATTTTCAGGAAGGTTGAGAGGTAATCGCGCGGGGCCAGCAGCAGCCACACCGGCAGCACCGCCGCCACAAAGCCGTAGCCTACCAGCATCCAGGTCAGCTGCACGCCGGTAAAGTCGAAGAACGGTGCCCAGGTCGGGCTTTCCGCCACCCAGCCGCCGGAGATAATCGCAAATACCAGGAATACCAGGCCAATGACAGAGACTTCACCAATGCGCCCGGGCCGCAGGTAGCGAATGTAGATCCCCATGAACAGCGCCAGTGGAATGGTAAAGGCGACGGTGTAGGTTCCCCACGGGCTGTGGGTCAGCGCTTTCACCACGATCATCGCCAGCACCGCGAGGATGATCACCATGATCATAAAGGTCGCCACCAGCGCGATGACCCCGGCGGTCGCGCCCATCTCCTCTTTCACCAGCTCGCCCAGCGAACGACCGTCGCGACGGGTGGAGACGAACAGCACCATAAAGTCCTGCACCGCGCCCGCCAGCACCACCCCCGCGAGGATCCAGATCATCCCCGGAAGGTAGCCCATCTGCGCCGCCAGCACCGGCCCCACCAGCGGGCCTGCACCAGCAATCGCCGCGAAATGGTGACCGAACAGCACTTTTTTATCGGTCGGCACGTAGTCCAGACCATCGTTGTGGCGAACGGCAGGCGTCATGCGCGTGCCGTCTACGCCCAGTACCGTCTTTGCGATATAGCGGCCATAAAAACGGTACGCGATGAGATAAATGCAGACGGAGGCGACGACGATCCAGAGCGCATTGATCTGCTCCCCCCGATTGAGGGCGATGTAGCCCAAGGCAAAGGCTCCCACAACGGAGAGCGCCGCCCACGTAAGGTATTTCCCTGAGTTGTTCATAGCTGTTATCCGTTGTTGTGAAACAGTGAGATGTTACATTTTGTTTCTAGAACAACGGATAAAATTTAACAACTTTGAAACGCAATAATGCGTGGTCAAACCAGAGATTTACACTACAGTGTTAAGCCGATCACTTTCAGCTGAATGACTTACCCCAGCACCATCGTGCTCAACCGACAGGTACAGCACCGCCGCCCCTGCTCGTCGAATACCACGATCTCCCAGCTCTGGCTGGAACGCCCCAGATGCAGCGGCTGACACACGCCGCGCACCTTGCCCTGCGACACCGCGCGGTGGTGCGTGGCGTTCAGCTCCGTGCCCACCACGTTCTGCCCGTCGCGGGTCATCAGAAAACCGGCCATTGAGCCCAGCGTTTCCGCCAGCGCCGCCGAGGCGCCGCCGTGCAGCAGGCCAAACGGCTGATGGGTACGCGCATCTACCGGCATCTCCGCTTCCAGCGTGTCGTCCCCGAGACGGGTATAGACGATGCCCAGGTGCGCCACCATCGTGTTCTGGCTGGTGGCGTTCAGCTCGTCGAGGGATAAATGACGTTTCCAGATCATCACGCCCCCAGCGTGGAGCCGCCGTCCACCACGATATCCTGCAAGGTAATATGGCTGGCGGCATCGGACGCAAGGAACAGCACGGTCGCGGCAATCTCCTGCGGACGGGCGATTTTGCCCAGCGGAATGCCAAGCTTGAACTGCTCGCCAAAGCCGCGAATGCGTTGCTGCTCCGCGTCGTCGCTTTTCCACAGGGTGCGCTGCATGTCGGTATCCGTGGAGCCGGGCGACACCAGGTTACAGCGCACGCCGCTGCCCGCCAGCTCCAGCCCGACGGTCAGCGCCAGGCTTTTCAGCGCCGCCTTCGACGCGCCGTAGGCACTCATGCCGATGCGCGGGGTGTGCGCCGCGTCGGAGGCCACGGTCACTATCGCCCCGCCCTGTTGACGGTGGAACTGGCCCATCGTCTGCTGAAACAGGTTAAACGCGCCGCCGACGTTAACCGCGAAGGTCTGCTGCCAGTCCTCCAGCGAGAGCTCGTCCGTCGCGCCCATGCGCAGAATCCCCGCCGCGTTAACCAGCACGTCGAGGCGCTCAAGGGTGCCGAGTAAACGTCCGCAGACGTCGCCCACCTGCGCCGCATCCGCCACGTCCAGCGTTTCGGTGGCAAACGGATAATCGTCCTGCGGAAAGGCCAGATCGAACCCGGTCACCCGCGCACCCGCCTCCACAAAGGCCAGCGCGGTCGCATAGCCAATACCTTTACCCGCGCCCGTTACCCAAACCGTTTTACCGGTAAAATCGAACCCGGCCATCACTTCACCTCACGGGAGAGCAGCGCCCACCAGGCGTCGAGGGTCGGATTTTTCGCCAGCATCACGAAGTCGATGTCGCCGTGCACCTTCCGCCAGCGGGCGGCCAGCGCCATCATGCGCACTGAATCCAGACCGTAGTCGATCAGGTTTTCGTCATCCATCGGCTCGTCGGACTCGTCCAGCAGCGGCAGGATCAGCTCACGCAGCGCGGCTTTCGTTGCCGGAACGGACGGCAGCAGCTCGTCGGTCATCACCACGCGGCCCGAACGTCCTGCCACGTATTTCAGCGACATCAGGTGCTCGTCACGGGTGAAGTCCGCCAGCGCATCGGCGATAAAGAACGGCTTGATATCGCGCATAAAGGCGTCGGTGGCGGTGGTCATGCAGCCGATGTGGGCATACACGCCGGTAATCAGCAGCTGGTTGCGGCCGGTCTCTTTCAGCATCTGCTCCAGCGGCGAGCGGTGAAATGCGCTGTAGCGCCACTTCACCAGCACGGTGTCCGCTTCGTCCGGCGCCAGTTCAGCCACGATGCGCTGCTGCTCCGGCGAGCGGGTCAGCCCCGGCCCCCACATGTCGTTCAGCAGGGCACGGTCTTCATCGCTCTGCTCTTTCGGCTGCGCGGTGTAGTACACCGGGATATTGTGTTCTTTGCAGTACGCGCGCAGTTTTGCGATGTTCGCCACCACCTGCTGCATCATGTCGCTATTTTCGCCCCAGAAGTTCAGGAAATACTCCTGCATATCGTGGATCAGCAGCGCGGCGCGCTCCGGCTCAAACGCCCAGTTCACCTTGTTGGTCGGCAGCTCTGCGGCGGTTGGCAGCGCGTAAGCGGTTAATTTTGGAATGGCCATTCTCTGTTCCTCAGCCCCGGGCGCGTTCAGCAAGCCACAGGCGCAACTGTTTCTTATCAACTTTGCCGACCGGCGTGAGCGGAAGCGCATCCACGCTCTCCACGCGGTCCGGCAGCTTAAATTCGGCAACGCCCTGCTCGCGCAGGAAGCGGCGCACCTCAACCGCGCGCAGGGGTTGTTTCACCACCAGATACGCACAGCTTTTTTCGCCCAGCAGGCTGTCCTCCATGCTCACCAGCGCGGCGTGGATCACCGCTTCGTGGCGCAGCAGCAGGTTTTCAATCTCTTCGGCGGCAATCTTTTCGCCACCGCGGTTGATCTGATCTTTCTCGCGCCCCTGCACGGTGATGTACCCCTGCTCGTCGATGGCGATCAGATCGCCGGAGCAGTAAAAACCGTTGGCATCAAAGGCGCTGGCGTTGTGCTCCGGGCTGTTGAAGTAGCCGCGGAAGGTGTACGGGCCGCGCGTCATCAAACGTCCGACTTCCCCGCGCGGGAGCGGATTGCCGTCCTCGTCCGCCACCCACACCTCGTCATCAGGGCACATTGGGCGGCCCTGAGTGTTGATGATGCGTTCCGGCGCATCGTCGAGGGCGGTGTAGTTCACCAGCCCCTCCGCCATGCCAAACACCTGTTGCAGCTGGCAGCCGATTTCCGCCGGGATACGCGCTGCGAGCGTGGCGGAGAGCCGTGCGCCGCCTACCTGGAGCAGCTTCAGCGACGCAAGCTGGGCGTTGCCCGCCCCTTCAGCAATCGCCTGCAACCACAGGCTGACCGCCGGCGGTACCAGCGAGGTCACGTTAACCTGATGCTGTTCAATCAGCGGGAAGCAGAGCGTGGCGCTCGGATCGTTCGCCAGCACCACGCAACCGCCCGCCGTGAACACACCTAACGATCCTGGCGAGCTCATGGCGTAGTTGTGCGCTGCGGGAAGCGCGTTCAGATAGCGGGTCTGCGCAGTGATACCGCAGATTTCGTTGCTGCGACGGATGCTGTAGTCGTAGTCGTTATGCGTACGCGGGATCAGCTTCGGCGTGCCGGTGCTGCCGCCGGAGAGCTGGAAGAACGCCACTTCGTCGGCGGGCGTCGGGTTAGGGATAAAATTATCCGCCGGACGGGCAATCGCCGCTTCCAGCGCGCGATCGCCCCGATCGCCACGCAGCAGTACCCCGCGCACCGAGCGATGCTCGTCGATAAACGTATTGAGAAATTCGTCGTCCGCGAACAGGGCGTGGTCGCGATCGGCAATCAGCACGGCGGGTTTGATCTGCACCGCGTAGGCGTTCAGTTCGCTGCGTTGATGGCTAAAGAGCGCGTTGACCGGCGCGACGCCAATTTGCAGCAGCGCAAAGAAAGTGATGTAAAACTCGGCCACGTTGCCGAGCTGCACCAGTGCGGTCTCACCGCGATGCAGCCCCTGCGACTGGAGGGCAGACGCCAGATTCGTCACAGCCTCATTAAACGCGCGGTAGGTGATGTGGCGATCGCCGTCGATAATCGCGACCGCATCGCTTTGCGCATGGTCCGTCAGGATGTGGGTCAGGGGCAGATCCTGCCAGTAGCCTTTTTCACGGTAGCGGCGGGCAAAATCCTCAGGCCAGCGGGTAAAAGGGATGGTCATGGGTATTCCTTAGTGCAAACCAAACACGTTAAGCATGGTGGAGAGCTTCACGCCCGTCTCGCGCCACTCGCCCACCGGGGAGGAAGCAGGCACAATGCCCGCGCCGGCAAACAGGCGAACGGTATTTTGATGCAGCCGCGCGCAGCGGATGGTCACCACCCACTCGCCGTTGCCTTCGCTGTCGCACCAGCCAACGATGCCGCCGAACAGTTCGCGGTCGAAGGGCTCCAGCTCGGCAATCAGTTCTTTTGCCGCCTGATGCGGGAAACCGCTCAGGGCCGGGGTCGGGTGCAGCAGGCAGGCGAGCGTCAGGGCGTTTTCGTTTTCACGCGCCTCGCCTTCTACTGGCGTCGCCAGGTGCCACAGCGTCGGGGTGGTGATGAGCTGCGGGGAAGCCGGCATGCTCAGTTGATGGCTGCGCGGTTCCAGAATGGTTTTCATCGCCTGGGTGACCAGGTCGTGTTCGTGACGATCTTTTTCAGAGGCCAGCAGCTTATTGCCCGCCTCGCGATCCAACACATCATCCGGCTGACGCCGCGCGGAGCCTGCCAGCGGCAGGGAGCTAAAGTGCGCGCCCTCTTTGCGCAGCAGCAGCTCCGGGCTGGCGCCCAGCAGCACGCCGCCATCTTCCAGCGGCACGTGGAAGTTAAAGCTCGCCGGGTTCTGGGCGATCAAACGCTCCATCAGCGCACCGCTATCAATGGTTTTGTCGGTAGCGATATCAATCAGGCGCGACAGCACCACCTTATTCACCTGCGGCGTGGCGGTGAGCGACGCGGCGCGGGCGACCATCTCCTCGAAAACCGGCTGCGGTGGGATCTCGGTGCGTTGTTGCACGTTCAGCGTCTGTGCGCCGGAGGCGTAGCGTGCAGTCTGCTGACGCGCAGGACGAGAGAAGGTCTGCCAACGCTGCGGAATAAACAGCGACGACGGTTTGCGGGTATCGAAGGGGATCGCCCCTACCATTACCGGATGGGCAATGCCGCTGTTTTTCGCATTTCTGAAAGACTGAGCCAGTTTTTGCTGAAAGGCCCCCGCCGGATCGTCACCGCCGACGGCGGGTTCAGAAAAACGGGCAAAACAGCCGGACGTGGTAAAACTGCGGTAAGGCGACATAAAGAAAAAGCTGTCTGATTGCAGCGTGGTCGCGGTGTGCTGAACTTCCTCAGCCAGGGACGTGTCCATATCATCCTCCTTAAAATGATAAAAGAAGCAATAATGATTATCATTTATATTTTCGTCGGCTAACCTAATCCCACAGCGCGCCGCTGTCAACCGTCGGGCCATTAACTTGTGCGACAAACGCTTGCATCCCTTCCCGGCAACCATGAAAATGAGAAGCATTATCTTCAATAAAAACAGGATGCCGCTCTGTGAAAATCGCTGCCGTTTGCCGCAATGCCCTTCTTCTGACAGGACTTTTTGTTTTAGGACTAACCTCAGCCGCCGCCGACGACTGGCCGCGCCAGGTCACCGACAGCCGCGGCGTGCACACGCTTGAGAGCAAGCCGACGCGCATTGTCTCCACCAGCGTGACCTTAACCGGCTCCCTGCTGGCCATTGACGCGCCGGTCATTGCCAGCGGAGCGACCACGCCCAACAACCGCGTGGCGGATGCGCAGGGGTTCCTGCGCCAGTGGGGCGATATCGCGAAACAGCGCAAAGTTGCCCGGCTGTATATCGGCGAGCCAAGCGCCGAAGCGGTGGCCGCCCAGATGCCGGACCTGATTCTAATCAGCGCCACCGGCGGGGATTCCGCGCTGGCGCTCTACGATCAGCTCTCCGCCATCGCCCCGACGCTTATCATCAATTACGACGACAAAAGCTGGCAGGAACTGCTGACCCAGCTGGGCACGATGACCGGGCATGAAAAACAGGCCGCTGAACGCATCGCCGCATTCGACAAACAGCTCGGGCAGGTAAAACAGCAGATGAAACTGCCGCCGCAGCCGGTGAATGCCATCGTCTACACCGCCGCTGCGCACACGGCGAACCTGTGGACGACAGAATCGGCGCAGGGCAAGCTGTTACACCAGCTGGGCTTTACGCTGGCGACGTTACCCGATGGGCTGCACACCTCAAAAAGCCAGGGCAAGCGTCACGACATTATTCAGCTGGGTGGAGAAAACCTGGCGACGGGGCTGAACGGCGAAGGGCTGTTCGTGTTTGCCGGCGACGAGAAAGACGTGAATGCGATTTACGCCAACCCGCTGCTGGCGCATTTACCGTCGGTGAAAAACAAGCGCGTCTGGGCGCTGGGAACGGAGACGTTCCGCCTGGATTATTACAGCGCGATGTTGGTGTTACAGCGTTTAGATTCAATTTTTAAATAAGTGGCACATTCCCCGTAGGCCCGGTAAGCGCAGCGCCACCGGGCGTTTTGTCGGGTGGCGGCTACGCCTTACCCGACCTACAGGGGCTGAACCGCCGCAATTCCACCAGCGTCACCAGTAAGATCGCGCCAACCATTGCTAACACAAACCCGCTGCTGCTCGCCGACGCCACCGGAGTCATTATTGCTCCCAGCCCGCCGAGGATCGCCGCGCCAATCGCATCGCCCGTCACGTTCTGCGCCGTCCACAGGCCGTTAATACGCCCCAGCATCCCTTCCGGCGTCTGGGTCTGGATCAGGGTGTACTGTAAAAGTGAGCTGACCGCGCTCAGCCAGCCGAAAATCACCAGACACATTACCCCCAGCGCCCAGACCGGCATCAGGCTGAAGAAGCCGATGGCGATAAACGAGGCCAGCGTCGCCACCAGCATAATCAAGCCCGGACGCGCGCTTTGAGCCAGGTTACCGCTGGTCAGCGCTCCGCAGGCCGCGCCGAGTGGAATGGCGGCATACAGCACACCAATCTCTGAGGCGCTCATCTGCCACTCGCCCGCCAGCGCCGGGTAAAGCACGCGCACGGCGCTCGCCATGGTCAGCAGGCCGCCGAGCAGCGCAATGCCGCCAATCAGCGGGTTACTGAACAGAAAACGAATCGCGGCCATTAACGACTTCAGCGGGTGCTCGCGCGGCTGCGGCGGCGGTGGCAGGATCGGCAGACGCAGCAGCGTCAGCGTGGTGATAAAGGTTCCCGCCGCTGCAAGGCCATAGTTCCACGCCACGCTGCCGGTGGCCAGCAGCAGGCCGCCGACCATCGGCGAAATCACCGAGCCGAGGCGCACGGTGAGCATAGTGATCGCCCCCGCCTGCATCAGGTTCTCGCGCCCCACCAGCGCGGGCGTCGCCGCCAGCAGCGCCGTCACGCCGAGCGAGGCGAAAAAACCGTCCCACAGGCCAAGGGCATAAATCGCCACCAGCGACGGCTCCGGCAGCATCGCGTTCAGACACAGCCCGATAAAGCCCACCCCGCAGGTGCCGCGCGCCAGCAGGATCAGCTTCTTACGCTCGTAGCGATCCGCCAGCACGCCGCCGACCATCAGGCCGATAAACATCGCCCCGCCGGTTAAGGTCACGGATAACCCCACCAGCCAGCTGGAGTGCGTCATGGTCTGGATCTGGACGGGCACGGCGACGCCGAGCAGGCCGAGGGACAAAATGGAGATAAAACGGGCGATAAAGACGGCGCGAAACGCCGGGTGCGTCTTAAGCAGGCTGAGGTTAAGCAGCCAGGATTTTTGATTCATGACAAGGCCTTGAGTCTATTTCTACCAATTCCATGGGCGCACATGCTAACATAGCCAAATAAGATAGATAACGATAATCACTATCATTATCAAATCATGGATGTTGCTATGTCGTTTTCCTCTTCTGCGGTGCGCGCCATTGCCGTGCCCGTATTATTGCTACTGCTAATCCTTGCGATTGCACTCAGCCTGCTGGTCGGCGCTAAACCGCTGCCCGCGTCCGTTATTGTCGATGCGCTCTCCGGAACCTGTCAGAGCGCCGACTGCACCATCGTGCTCGACGCTCGCCTGCCCCGTACCCTTGCCGGACTGCTGGCCGGCGGCGCGCTCGGTCTTGCGGGTGCGCTGATGCAAACCCTGACCCGTAACCCGCTGGCGGACCCCGGTATTCTCGGCGTGAACTCAGGCGCAAGCTTTGCCATCGTGCTCGGCGCAGCGCTGTTCGGGTTAACGTCGCCCTCTGAACAGCTGGTGATGGCTTTCTGCGGCGCGCTGGCGGCCTCGCTGGTGGTGGCGTTTACCGGCAGTCAGGGCGGCGGCCAGCTCAGCCCGGTACGCTTAACCCTGGCAGGCGTGGCGCTGGCGGCGGTGCTGGAAGGTCTGTCCAGCGGTATCGCCCTGCTCAACCCGGACGTGTATGACCAGCTGCGCTTCTGGCAGGCCGGTTCGCTGGATATCCGGACCCTTGAAACCTTAAACGTGGTGGCGATCCCGGTCATTATCGCCGCCGTCGTGGCGCTGTGTTTAAGCCGGTCGCTGAACAGCCTGAGCCTCGGCAGCGACACCGCGACCGCCCTCGGCAACCGCGTGGCGCGCACGCAGTTGACTGGCCTGCTCGCTATCACCGTGCTGAGCGGTAGCGCAACCGCCGTGGTCGGCCCGATCGCCTTTATCGGCCTGATGATGCCGCACATGGCGCGCTGGCTGGTGGGCTCGGACCACCGCTGGTCGCTGCCGGTCACGCTGCTGGCGACCCCTGCCCTGCTATTGTTTGCCGACGTGCTGGGCCGCCTGCTGGTGCCCGGCGAGCTGCGCGTCTCGGTGGTGAGCGCGTTTATCGGCGCGCCGGTGCTGATCTTCCTGGTACGTCGAAGACGCGGGGGTGGCGCATGATGGATCCGTCCCGCCGTTTACTCATCAGCGTCTTCCTGCTGGCTATCGCCATTACTCTGCTGGCGGTCTGGAGCCTGCAAAGCGGTGCCGTAGCGCTTGATTTCGCGCAGGTCTTTCACGCCCTCACCGGCAGCGCGCCGCGTAACATCACCATGGTGGTCACGGAATGGCGACTGCCGCGCGTGGCGATGGCGATCCTGGTAGGCGCGGCGCTCGGCGTCAGCGGCGCGATTTTCCAGTCGCTGATGCGTAACCCCCTCGGCAGCCCGGACGTGATGGGCCTGAATACCGGCGCGTGGAGCGGTGTGCTGGTGGCGATGGTGCTGTTCGGGCAGCATCTGATGGCCATTACCTTTACGGCGATGGCGGGCGGCATTCTGACCTCGCTGCTAATCTGGGCCCTGGCCTGGCGCAACGGCATTGACACCTTCCGGCTGATCATTATCGGGATCGGCATCCGCGCGATGCTGATGGCGTTTAACACCTGGCTTTTGTTGCAGGCGTCTCTGGAAACCGCGCTCTCCGCCGGGCTGTGGTATGCCGGTTCACTTAACGGCCTGACGTGGGGCAAAACCTGGCCCGCCGCGCCGCTGATTTTGCTGATGTTTATCGGCGCACTGCTGCTGGTACGCCGGATGCGCCTGCTGGAGATGGGCGACGACAGCGCCTGCGCGCTGGGCGTGAGCGTTGAGCGTTCGCGTCTGATGCTGATGCTGGTGGCGGTATTGCTGACCGCAGCGTCCACCGCGATTGCCGGGCCGATCTCGTTTATTGCCCTTGTCGCGCCGCATATCGCGCGGCGTCTTAGCGGCACCGCACGCTGGGGTTTGACCCAGGCTGCCCTGTGCGGTGCGATGCTGCTGCTGGCCGCCGATCTCTGTGCCCAGCGGCTGTTTATGCCTTATCAACTTCCGGTGGGCGTGGTGACCGTCAGCCTCGGCGGGATTTACCTCATCGTCTTGCTCGTTCAGGAGTCACGCAAGAAATGACAGATTCAACAACCCGCTTGCGCGGCGAAAACTTGACCCTCGGCTATGGCAAAAAAATCATTGCCCGTGATTTAACCGTCGCCATTCCGGACGGCCACTTCACCGCGATTATCGGTCCGAACGGCTGCGGCAAATCGACCCTGCTGCGCACCCTGAGCCGCCTGATGTCGCCGACAGAGGGCAGCGTATTCCTCGACGGAGAGCAGATCCAGCGCTTCGCCAGCAAAGAGGTGGCCAGGCGCATCGGGCTGCTGGCGCAAAACGCCACCACGCCGGGAGATATCACGGTGCAGGAGCTGGTCTCGCGCGGGCGCTACCCGCACCAGCCGCTGTTTACCCGCTGGCGCAAAGAGGACGACGAGGCCGTGAAGCGCGCGATGGAAGCAACGGGCATCACCGATCTGGCTCAGCAAAGCGTGGATACCCTCTCCGGCGGACAGCGACAGCGGGCGTGGATCGCGATGGTGCTGGCGCAAGAAACCGCCATTATGCTGCTGGACGAGCCGACGACCTGGCTGGACATCAGCCATCAGATTGACCTGCTGGAGCTGCTGAGCGAGCTGAACCGCACGCAGGGGTACACCCTGGCGGCGGTGCTGCATGATTTAAATCAGGCCTGCCGCTACGCGACGCATCTGATTGCGCTGCGCGACGGCGAGATTGTGGCGCAGGGCGCGCCGAAGGAGATTGTGACGCCAGAGCTGATCGCGCGGATCTACGGCATGCGCTGCATGATTATTGACGATCCGGTGGCGGGCACGCCGCTGGTGGTGCCGTTAGGTCGGCGGTAATTGCCTTACCCGGCCTACAGTCAGCTCCCGTAGGCCGGGTAAGGCGTAGCCGCCACCCGGCGCTGTTGACGTTACTCCAATATTTCCTTCAACACCGGTCCTATCTTCTCGAACGCCTGCGGTGAAATGATATCCACGTGGGCGCAGTCCTGGCTGTAGACCTCCAGCTCGCCCACCCACGGCGCCCAGGCCGTATGCGGATCCATCGTTCGCGTGCGTTCGGCAACAAACAGCGTCGCTTTACCGTCGAACCGTGAGCTGTGCGCGGTGGTGAGCAGTCGCACCGCGTCCGCGTAGTTGCCTTCAATGGTGTTAAACAATTCGCTGGAGCCCTGACCCTGCTGGGCGGCGATAAACGCCTGACGCTCGCGCTCGATCTCTGCCAGCACTTCCGGGTCAAGGCCGTTGGCCTCTTTCTCCGCCCAGTTCTGGGTTTCCGGCGGCCAGGTATCCAGCAGACCAAGAAACGCCACCGCTTCGCCCTGCTCGCGCAGACGCGCCGCAATGCCCTGCGCCAGCGTGCCGCCGAGCGAATAGCCGAACAGATAATACGGCCCTTGCGGCTGCTGCTTACGCAGCGTTTTCAGGTGATGTTCGATCACGCCATCGAGATCCGCGCACTGCTGCATCGGGCCGTTTGGCCGCGGCGACTGAATGCCGACGATGGACCAGCGCGGGCTGAGGTAACGCGCCAGGACGCTGAACTGCCAGGCAAAGCCGGACGCCGGATGGAAGCAGAACAGCGTCGGGCCGTTGCTTTCACGTAGCGGCAGCAGGGTTTCGTACCCCAGACGCTGCGCCTGTTCGTCGCTCAGTTGCGAGTCCAGCAGCGCGCTGAGCTTGCCGACCGTCGAGGCGACCATAATCTGCCCCGGCGTGACCTTGCGGCTGAACGCACGGCCGAGCTGAGCCGCGAGGCGCATCGCCAGCAGCGAGTGGCCGCCAAGGGCAAAGAAGTCGGCGTCGATATCGTTCACTTCGCAGCCCAGCAGCGCGGAAAACGCCTGCGCCACGACGGCTTCGGTTTGTGTCTCGGGTGCGCGACCGGAGGTTTTGCTGGTCAGCTCCGGCAGCGGCAGCGCCTTGCGATCCAGCTTGCCGTTGGCGCTCAGCGGCAGCGCGCTGATTTGCAGCAGCACCACCGGCACCATATGCGGCGGCAGCTGTGTCCTGAGCGAGTCCAGCAGCGCGTCGCGATCCAGCGGTAAACCGGATTCGGACACCACATACCCCACCAGCTGGCGGGCATCGCCGCCCGTTGCCGCAGCCTGATTGAACACGCACGCATGCGCTACGGCCTGGGCCACGTCAGGCAGTGACAGCATCGCCCGGTCGATTTCACCCAGCTCAATGCGCTGACCGCGGATTTTCAGCTGGTCATCGCTGCGGCCCAGATATTCCACCGCCCCGTTATCCAGCCAGCGGGCAACATCCCCGGTGCGATACATCCGCTCGCCTGGGGCAAACGGATCGGCAATAAAGCGGCTGGCGGTGAGGTCGGGGCGTCCCAGATACCCCTGAGCCAGCTGAATGCCGGTGAGATACAGATCGCCCGCCACGCCGAACGGCACCGGGCGCATCATCGCATCCAGAATGCGCAGCCCCGTATTCCACACCGGGAAGCCGATCGGCACGCTGTTGCCCTCCACCGCCGCCAGTTCCGGGCCGTACGCCGGATACCAGCTCACGTCCACCGCCGCTTCGGTTGGGCCGTAGAGGTTGTGCAGCGGTACATGAGTGAGCTGCTCCCACTCGCGGCACAGCGCCGTTGGCAGCGCCTCGCCGCTACAGAACACCTGCTTCAGCGTCCTGCAACAGTCGACGTTTTCCGGCGTCAGCGAGGCGACAAATGCCGCCAGCATCGACGGCACGAAGTGGGTGGTGGTTACGCCATATTCTGCGAAGAAGCTCTGCATCGCCTGCGGATCGCGGTGCGCGTCCGGCTCGGCCATCACCAGCTTTGCCCCGGCGATAAACGGCCACCAGAACTCCCACACCGACACGTCAAAGCTGCACGGCGTTTTCTGCGCCACGACATCATCCGCCGCCAGTGGATAATGATCCTGCATCCACTTCAGGCGGTTAACGATGGCGGTATGCCCCACCATCACCCCTTTCGGGCGTCCCGTTGAACCTGAGGTAAAGATGATGTACGCGGTCTGCTCCGGCTTCGCCAGCCGCAGAGGTTCAGCGTCCGTGGTCGGCAATAGCATGTTGTAACTAAGCGAAGGTATCGGCAGATCGTTAAAGCGCGGAAGCTGCGTGTCGGTGGTAATGAGAAGCGACGGTTTCGCGTCCTCCAGCATCATCCGCAAACGATCGTCCGGGTAGCCGGTATCCAGTGGCAGCCAGGCGGCACCGGCTTCAACAATGCCGTGCAGCGCCAGGGTCAGGAACACTGAACGCGGGAGCGCCACCGCCACGCTGTCGCCGGGCTTCACGCCGCGCGCGCGCAGCAGGGTTGCCAGCGCGACCACCTGCTCGCGCATCTGGCGGTAGTTCAGCTCAATATGGGCATCTGCCAGCGCGGGGGCGTCCGGCGTTTTGTTTGCCTGCTCCGCCACCAGATCCGCCAGCGTGGTGGAGGGCAGCGCCAGGCCGGTATCGTTGATGCGCGCCAGCCGGGCGTACTCCTGCTCGGATACGGTTTCCACGTCGCCACAGCGCAGGTCCGGGTTCGCGGCAAACTGCGTCAGCATCGCGTTCAGGCGCGAAACGTGGCGCTTCAGCGTTGCGTCGTCGTAACGCTGCCTGTTGGCGAGGATCTCAATGCTTAATCCGCCCTGCTCGTCCGGGAACAGCGCCAGCTCAAGATCGTTCACCGGGCCAGTCGCCAGCGTGTGGGTGATGGCCTCCACGCCGTCGATATCCAGCTGATAATCGAACACCTTCACGTTCAGCACCGGCCCAAACAAGGGTTCGTCCCCTGCGGCCCGCCCGCTGTCGCGCACGATCTGCTCGGCGTCGTAGCGCTGATGGCGGCGCATTTTTTTCAGCTGGTTCGCCAGGCGCAGCGCCAGCTCCGGCAGGCTCTCAAGCGGATTAATATTCACCGCCAGCGGCAGGACGTTAAGCACCGGGCCGGTTGCGGTCAGCGCGGCGGACCCCATGCGGCGCATAAAGATAAACCCGGCGGCGTAGTCCAGCCGTCCGGTGAGGCGGCCGAGCCACAGCGCCACCAGCGCAAGCGCCAGATCGGTGCGCTGTGCCTGCCCGGCTGCCTGCGCCAGCTGGCTAAAGGCGCGAGCGTCCATGGCAATTTTCAGGCGCAGGATGTCGGTAGTGGCGGCGCGTCCCGGCAGCGGCGCGGAGGAGAGCGAGACCGGAGGAGGAAGCTGTTTGCGCTGCCCGGCCCAGAAAGCACCGTCGCGCTGCCAGGCCTCGCTGTCGCGATAGCGCTGATACTCGTCAACAACCTCGGCAAACGGGGTAAACGGTGAGGCTGGGGTGGGTTCCCCTTTCTTCCAGGCAGCGTAAATCGCGGCGATCTGGCGGGTAATCGCCGGGAAACTGAAGCCATCCACCACCAGATGGTGATAGCGCTGATACCAGTACCAGCGGTTGTCACCGACCTGAATCAGCTGATGAAAAGCGAGCGGCTGACCGCTGTCCACGCGCAGATCCTGACTGAGATCGGCCTCCATCAGCGCCACGGCGGCATCGTGAGAATCAACGCGAACGATGGACGGCTCCGGCAGGATCAGGGTCTCATCGACCCACTGCCAGACCTCGCCGTTATCTTCAGCGAAACGCGTGCGCAGGGTATCGGCCTGCATCATGCCTTGCGCAATGGCTTTTGCCAGCAATGGCGCGTCGATATTGCCTTTCAGCTCGGTGTAGTGCGCCACGCTCCAGGCGTTTGGCAGCGAGGAAAGCTGCTCTGCCATCCAGATACCCGGCTGGGCGGCGACGAGAGGAAGACGGTTCATGCGCGCTCCCCCGCAAAACAGGACGGCTCAAGCGTCTGCCAGCGTTGCGCCAGCCACTGCTGGCACGCCTCCTGAGAGTGCGGTTCGCAGACCACGCGCCAGCCCGCGGGCAACTCGCACTGCTGCGGCCACAGGCTGTACTGCCCCTGGTCATTTTGCAAAATGGCGAACTGTCCCTGCGGATTATCGAAAGGATTGCTGAATTCCATACAGACTCCGTTATTGAATGAGCGGCTGCCAGAGGGTCATCAGCCCCTGCGTCAGCCCACCGCGCCAGCAAAGCGCATCGTGTCCGCCGTCAACCTGACGCCAGAATACCGGTTGCTGTGCGTGTAGTTCGGCGTAAATCGCCTGGTTTGCGCGCAAGATAAGCGGCTCATTGCGCCCGGCCTCAAGGACGATGCGCAGCCCGCGAGCGGTTTTTTCACCCGCTTTAAGTTGTTCGATGAGCAGCCCGTCCTGCTGTGCGCCGCGGTGCGGCCACCAGTAAGATCCGGACTGGCTGAGGATGCAGCCAAACCGCTGCGGCCAGTTGAGGCCGGCATAGAGCGAAGAGAGCCCGCCGAAGCTCTGGCCCGCCACCACGGTGCGATCGGCGCGATCGCTGAAGGGCGCAATGCTGTTCACCTGCGGGAGAAGCTCTTCCTGCACCGCCAGCCAGAAATCAGGGTTGCAGGGCAGCTCGCGGCTGCGGTGCGCGGTGTCTATCACGTCGATCAGCACGTAAACCGCTGGCGGCAGTTTGCCTTCACGGGTGAGCGACGCCAGCGCGGGCCAGATCGGCATGCTTTCGGCCCAGAACTGCCCGTCGAGGAGCACCGCCAGCGGGCGACCGGGGTTATCATCGCCGGTGGTAAAAATCCACACGCGGCGACGATTCTTCAGGCGCTCGCTGTTCCACGTAATGCAGACGGGCTTTTTATAAGGCGTATCGGGATGGTTCCAGCCCGGCTGAACGGGGGCCGCAGGCATTTCCAGCGCCGAGACGGCGTGCCCGCGCCCGCCGCGCCAGCTCTGCGCATTCAGCGGGTCAGAAATTGCGTGCGGCAGCAGTTTTCGCCAGCCTTCGCGCAGCGCCATGCGGTCCGGCTGATCGCCTTCAAACACTGCATCGGCAAAATCGTTTTCGTTATCGGAGGGGATAAAACAGTAGCTGCCGCGCCATTCGGGGCTGAACTCCCCCTGCCAGTGCCAGACGTCAGTATCCGGGATACGTACAAGCGATTGCGGGCGAGCATTCTGATGGTGGTCGGTCACGCCGGTAACGTAGAGCCAGACGCGCTTGATCGTTGAGGTCTTCTGGGTTCCTGCCGGGTCCCGCCACCAGAATGTGACGCGATAGTTTTCCTCATGACGTTCCCATTCCGGCCCGTTTTTCGACTGCCACCACGCTTCACTTCCGGTTGTTAACGCCGTCACCCTTATAACCCCATGTTTAACAATATTTTTTGTTTCAGAGCAAATTTTATTGATAATATTATTGATAACTATTTGCATTTGCAATAGCGTATTGCCCGCGCTGTGGGAAGCGCGTTCATAAATAACCATAAAAGCGGGACGTACAATGAATAAGAAGATTCACTCTCTGGCCTTGCTGGTCAATTTAGGGATTTATGGCGTCGCGCTGCCCGCCATGGCAGACGACTACGCCGCCTCCGCGCAGCACGAAGACACCATGGTGATCACCGCCGCCGAGCAGAATTTGCAGGCGCCAGGCGTGTCGACCATCACCGCCGATGAGATCCGCAAAAACCCGCCCGCGCGGGACGTGGCGGAAATCATCCGCACCATGCCGGGCGTTAACCTGACCGGGAACTCCACCAGCGGCCAGCGCGGGAACAACCGTCAGATCGACATTCGCGGCATGGGCCCGGAAAACACCCTGATCCTGATCGACGGCAAGCCCGTCACCAGCCGCAACTCGATTCGCCTGGGCTGGCGCGGCGAGCGTGATACCCGCGGCGATACCGGCTGGGTGCCGCCGGAGATGATCGAGCGCATCGAAGTGATCCGCGGCCCGGCCGCTGCCCGCTACGGTAACGGCGCGGCGGGCGGCGTGGTGAACATCATCACCAAAAAATTCGACGACCAGTGGCACGGCTCCTGGAACACCTACCTGAACGCGCCAGAACATAAAGACGAAGGTTCTACCAAGCGCACCAACTTCAGCCTGAGCGGCCCGCTGGGCGGCGACTTCAGCTTCCGCATGTTCGGTAACCTGGACAAAACCCAGGCCGACGCGTGGGACATTAACCAGGGTCATCAGTCTGACCGCACGGGCGCTTACGCCAACACCCTGCCCGCGGGCCGCGAGGGTGTAGAGAACAAAGACATCAACGGCGTGGTGCGCTGGGACTTCGCGCCGATGCAGTCGCTGGAGTTTGAAGCGGGCTACAGCCGCCAGAACAACCTGTATGCGGGTGACACGCAGAACACCAACAACGACAACGCGCTGGTGAAGAAAAACTACGGCAAAGAGACCAACCGTATTTATCGCCAGAACTTCGCCGTGACCTGGAACGGCGGCTGGGATAACGGCATTACCACCAGCAACTGGGCGCAGTACGAACACACCCGCAACTCCCGCCTGGGCGAAGGGCTGGCGGGCGGTCTGGAAGGCCTGTTCAACAGCAATAAATTCACCGATACCGATCTGGCCGACGTGATGCTGCACAGCGAAATCAACCTGCCGATTGATTTCATTGTGAACCAGAACCTGACGCTCGGCACCGAGTGGAACCAGCAGCGGATGAAGGATTCAACCTCCTTCACGCAAACCCAGCAGGGTGGCACCATCCCGGGCATGAGCGAAGACCGTAGCCCGTACACGTCAGCGGAGATCTTCTCCCTGTTCGCTGAGAACAACATGGAGCTGACCGACAGCACCATGCTGACCCCTGCCCTGCGCTTCGATCACCACACCATCGTGGGCAATAACTGGAGCCCGTCCCTGAACCTGTCGCAGGGTCTGGGGGATGACTTCACCCTGAAGATGGGGATTGCGCGCGCTTATAAAGCGCCAAGCCTGTACCAGACCAACCCGAACTACCTGTTGTACAGTAAAGGCCAGGGTTGCTACGCCAGTTCCGACGGCGTGGGCTGCTACATGATGGGTAACGACGATCTGAAAGCGGAAACCAGCATCAACAAAGAGATTGGCCTGGAGTGGAAACGCGACGGCTGGCTGGCGGGCGTGACCTGGTTCCGCAACGACTACCGCAACAAGATTGAAGCGGGCTACGCGCCGATTGGCCAGACCTCCACCGGTAAAGTCACCACCGATATCTACCAGTGGGAAAACGTGCCGAAGGCGGTGGTGGAAGGTCTGGAAGGCTCCCTGAACGTGCCGGTCAGCGACACCATCAACTGGACCAACAACATCACCTATATGCTGCAAAGCAAGAACAAGGAGACCGGCGACCGTCTGTCGATCATTCCGGAGTACACGCTGAACTCGACCCTGAGCTGGCAGGTGCACCAGGACGTGTCATTGCAGTCGACCTTCACCTGGTACGGCAAGCAGCAGCCGAAGAAGTACAACTACAAAGGTCAGCCGGTGACCGGGTCTGAGAAAGATGAAGTCAGCCCGTACAGCATCGTTGGCCTGAGCGCCACCTGGGACATGACCAAAAACGTCAGCCTGACCGGCGGCGTGGACAACGTCTTCGACAAGCGCCAGTGGCGCGCGGGTAATGCCCAGACGACCGGAAATGCCACCACCGGTGCGTATATGTACGGTGCGGGTGCCTACACGTATAATGAACCGGGTCGCACCTGGTACATGAGCGTGAATACGCGTTTTTAAGGCACTGAAGTCAATCCTTCCCTCTCCCCTCCGGGGAGAGGGTCAGGGTGAGGGGAAAAACCATGCACACCACCCACAGCACATTTTCTCTCGCCGGCCTCATCCTCCACCGCATCACCTTCGCCCCCGCCACCTTCACCGACGCCGATCTCCTCTGGCTTCCCCATCACGCCCAGCTCGCTGATGCCGGACGTAAACGCAAGGCTGACCATCTGGCAGGACGCATCGCCGCCGCGCACGCCTTGCCTGACCACACCGTTCCCGCTATCGGCCCCAGCGGGGAACCGCTCTGGTCGGACGGAATTTCCGGCAGCATCACCCACAGCGGCACCCAGGCCATGGCGGTAGTGGTTAGCGATCGACACGCGCTCATCGGCATCGACTGCGAAACCCTCCTGCCCGAAAATGAAGCCAGAGAAATTAAGGACGGCATTATAGATGCCCAGGAGGAGCGCGTGCTTTCCCACTCGGGATACCCGTTCGCCCTCGCCCTGACGCTGGTTTTCAGCGCCAAAGAGAGCCTGTTCAAGGCCCTCTTTCCCCAGGTGCAGGCATATATGGGTTTTGACAGCGCCCGCGTCACCTTGCTCGACAATAAGACGCTCACGCTGGCGTTGACCCGTCAACTGGCAGGCTTTAACGAAGGCACCGCCTTCACCCTGCACTGGCAG
The DNA here is from genome assembly GCF_004331385.1 of Enterobacter quasihormaechei. Lineage (GTDB taxonomy): Bacteria > Pseudomonadota > Gammaproteobacteria > Enterobacterales > Enterobacteriaceae > Enterobacter > Enterobacter quasihormaechei. The sequence goes on along the minus strand of NZ_SJON01000001.1, from coordinate 277,405 downwards.
CAGCAGGGCGAGCAGGCGATCACCCTGCTGTCACACGTTCCTGCCGACGCGCCTTCACGCTGGTCACCACAAACGTCACGATAAACACCACCGCGAACAGCACCACGATGGTCGGCGCGGGCGCGCTGTCGAGATAAAACGAGGCATACACGCCGCTGACCGACACCAGTACTGATACCGCCACTGCCACCAGCAGCGCCATGTGAAAGCGTCGGGCGATCAGCACCGCCACCGCGCCGGGGGCAATCAGCAGCGAAATCGACAGAATGATCCCCACCGCCTTCAGCGTCGCCACGATGGTCAGCGAAACCATGCACAGTAAGCCGTAGTGCAGCCATCGGGCGCGCAGGCCGCTCGCCTGCGCCTGCTGATAGTCAAAGCAGAACAGCAGGAAATCGCGCCACTTCAGGCCAATCACCAGCGCGATCACCCCCGCGACGAGACCGCTTTGCAGTATGTCCATCCCGTTAATGCCCAGCATATCGCCGAACAGAATGTGGTCGAGATGCACCTCAGGCTTGACGGCGATATAGAGGATCAGCCCGGCGCCGAACATCCCGGAAAAGACAATCCCCATCACCGTATCCTGCTTGATCCGGCTGTTGTCCTTCAGGTAGCCGGTGGCGATCGCGCAGAACAGACCGGCAACGAATGCACCCACCGCCAGCGGCAGGCCCATCACCCACGCCAGCACCACGCCGGGAAACACCGCGTGGCTCATGGCATCGCCCATCAGCGCCCAGCCTTTGAGCACCAGAAAAACCGACAGCAGCGCGCAGGGCACGGCTACCAGAAGTGAAATCAGCAGCGCGTTATTCATGAACGCAAACTGGAAGGGTTCAAGGAGCAGCGCCATCATGGGTGTGCCTCCTTCGCGCGACGGCGGCTGGCGAGCAGCCCGTGCTTCGGCGCAAAGACGAACGCCAGCAGGAATAGCAGCGTCTGGGCGACCACAATAATGCCGCCGGTGGCACCGTCCAGATAATAACTGGCCCACGCGCCGAGGAAGCTGGTGAGGCTGCCAATGGCGACGGCAATCATCAGCAGGCGCGGGAAGCGGTCGGTGAGCAGCCACGCGGTTGCGCCGGGCGTAACCACCAGGCAAATCACCAGAAACGCGCCGACGGTTTGCAGCGCCGCCACGGTGGAGACCGCCAGCAGCGTGAAGAACAGAACCTTCAGGCGCGCCGGGCGCAGGCCGATGGCGCGGGCGTGGTTCTCATCAAAAAAGGTCACCATCAGATCTTTCCATTTGAACAGCAGGATAACCATCGACACCACGCCGATAATCGCCAGCTGGACGATATCCTCCGGGGCGATAGCCAGAATATTGCCGAGCACGATGGTCTGAATATTCACCGAGGTCGGGTTGAGCGAGACCATAAACAGCCCCAGCCCGAAAAAGGAGGAGAAGATCAGCCCGATGATGGCGTCCTCCTTCAGGCGGCTGCGCTGGTTGAGAAACAGCATGCTGCCCGCCGCCAGCCCGCCCGATAAAAACGCCCCCAGCGAGAAAGGCAGCCCGAGCATGTAAGCCCCCGCCACGCCCGGCACGATGGAGTGCGAGAGCGCATCGCCGATCAGCGACCAGCCTTTGAGCATCAGGTAGCAGGAGAGAAACGCGCACAGCCCGCCCACCATCGCCGAGACCCACATCGCGTTGAGCATGTACTCATAGCCGAAGGGTTCAAGAAGCGCGTTCATTTGGCCTCCTGCCGGTGCGTGACGAAGGGCCGCTCGTCGTCGGTGATGATGCGTTCTTCCGAGCCGCTGAGCACCACGTGGCGCAGCACGCCGCTGAAGGCGCGCTCAAGGTTTTCGGCGGTAAAGGTGGTTTCCGTCGGACCGCTCGCCAGCACGGTGCCTTTGACCATCACCGTGTAATCGCAAAACTCCGTGACCGAGCCTAAATTGTGGGTCGAGACCAGCATGGTTTTGCCCTCATCGCGCAACTCGCGCAGCAGGCTGATGATTCTGGCTTCGGTTTTAACGTCCACGCCGGTAAACGGCTCGTCGAGCAGGATCACCTCGCCCTGCTGGGCAATCGCCCGCGCCAGGAAGACGCGCTTCTTTTGCCCGCCGGAGAGCTCGCCAATCTGCCGATGGCGCAGCTCGAGCATATCCACGCGCTTCAGGGCGTCGGTTACGATCTGCCGATCCTGCGCTTTAGGCCGCCGCAGAAATCCCATATGCCCGTAGCGGCCCATCATCACTACGTCCTCGACCAGCACCGGAAACGACCAGTCGACCTCTTCCGACTGCGGCACGTAGGCGACCAGGTTCTGGCGTAGCGCCCGGTGAGGCGGCAGCCCATGGAGGGTGATGCTGCCGCTCGCCGCCCGCACAAAACCCATCACCGCCTTAAACAGCGTGGACTTGCCGGAGCCGTTGACCCCCACCAGCGCGGCAATCGATCCGCCGGGCACGCTGAACGACGCATTGCGCAGCGCCGTGTGGCCGTTGCGGTAGGTCACGGTCACGTCCGTAACGACAATCCCCTTTTGCATGGTCACTCCTTCATGCCGTCGCGAATGCCCTGCACCAGCGTGCGGGTGGTCACGTTCAGCAGGTCGATATAGGTCGGCACCGGGCCGTTTTCCGCGCTCAGGGAGTCGACGTACAGCACGCCGCCGTACTGGGCGCCGGTTTCCCGCGCCACCTGACGCGCCGGCTTATCGGAAACCGTGCTTTCGCTGAATACCGCCGGGATGCGATGTTTCTTCACCAGATCGATCACCTTGCGCACCTGCTGCGGCGTCCCCTGCCGATCGGCGTTGATCGGCCACAGGTAAAGTTCCTTCATGCCCAGATCCCGCGCCAGATAGGAGAAGGCGCCCTCGCTGGTCACCATCCAGCGCTTGTCTTCCGGGATAGCCGCTACCTGCTTGCGCAGCGGTTCGAGGGTCGCGACGATCTTCTGCTTGTAGGCTTCGGCGTTGCGCTGATACGTCTGCGCATTCGCCGGGTCGTACTTCACCAGCGCGTCGCGGATATTATCGACGTAAATCAGCGCATTGTCCGGCGACATCCACGCGTGCGGGTTGGGCTTGCCGTCGTACGGCCCCTCGCTGATGCCCATCGGCGTAATGCCCTGGGTGACAATCACCTCCGGCACGCCGTTCAGATGCTGATAAAAACGCTGGAACCACAGCTCCAGATTCATGCCGTTCGCCAGGATCAGCTGCGCCTTTTGCGCGCGTTTGATATCCCCCGGTGTCGGCTGGTACTCATGGATTTCAGCGCCCGGTTTGGTGATGGAGGTGACGTCTGCGGCATCCCCCGCCACGTTTTTCGCCATATCCGCGATGACGGTAAAGGTGGTGATGACCTGGAACTTTTCAGCCGCCAGCGCGCCCGTGCTGGTCGTAGCCGTAAGCAGCGCGCCGAGCAACAGACGCTTTAATCCTTGCAGTGGGTGCATCGCAGAAGTCTCCTGAGGTGGTTAAATTCAAAGCAAAATTAGCCCGTGCTATAAGGTATAGCACAGGCTATATTTAAATGAAAATGGTTATCATTAAAGTTATGTCAATGAAGGGCGTGCCTGATGGCGCTTCGCTTATCAGGCCTACGGAAAAGCAGTTTTGGAGTTTTGTAGGCCGGGTAAGCGCAGCGCCACCCGGCAAAAAAATGGCTGGATTTTTAATTAAAGGAGTTTGTCATTACTTAGACATCCGGGAACATCACGCTATTCCCCGGCGCTTCCCTGTGCAGATGGATAAAGTTCAGGTGCCGTTCATACTGGTCCAGAATGTCCGTAATCACCTGCTCCTTGCTGTAATCCATCAAATCATTCCCCTGGCTACCTTCCAGCAGGAACGTCTCCAGCCGGTAGTAGGTTGATTTCCCGCTGCGCGCCCGGTAGGTAAACCCAGGCACCGAGTACTGCTGCGGCCAGATCTGATAGACAAAGTTCTGCTCGTCGCCCATGTGCACCAGCAGATCCAGGTGCCCCAGGGTTTCGCCCTCCTCCGGCGGCAGGTTTTTCAGCTCCACGTACGCACCGCGCAGCTTCAGCTCCTGCGCCACCTCTTCCATCGCCGGGAAGCAGACGGTTTCCATCATCTGGCTGGTGTAGCGCGTGCCCGGGTAGTTCATCAGGCGCGACAGGCGCTTCTTCCAGCTCAGCCGGTCCTGGGCGCCCATCGGCCGCGGCGCGGTGTCGCGGCTGGCGCTTTCGCGGCGGTAGTCTTCTACCTTGAGCGATTTATACAGCCCGGCCATCACGAAGAAGATCACAAAGCTGAACGGCAGGCCCATGATCACCGTGGTGTTCTGCAACGCCGAAATGCCGTTGGTCATCAGCATGCCGAGCGTCAGCAGGCCGATGGCGACGGACCAGAAGATGCGCAGCCAGTTCGGCGCGTCGCTGTTGATGTCCTTCAGCTTCGAGGTGAAGTTCCCCAGCACCAGCGCGCCGGAATCCGCCGAGGTGACGTAAAACAGCAGGCCGGTAATGGTCGCTACCGAGGCGCTAAAGGTAAACGCCGGATACTGCGCCAGCAGGCTGTAGAAGCCGCGCTCCGGATGCGCCATCGCTTCCTGGGCAAAGGTTGCGTTGCCGTGGATGATCTCGTGCAGCGCGCTGTTGCCGAAAATCGACAGCCACAGCAGGGTAAAGGTGAACGGGATGATCAGGGTGCCCATCACAAACTGACGAATGGTGCGCCCGCGCGAAATACGCGCCAGGAACAGGCCGACAAACGGCGACCATGCGACCCACCATGCCCAGAAGAACAGGGTCCAGTTGTTCATCCACTCCACCGGGCGGTCAAAGGCGAAGCTGTTCAGCGTCATGCCCATGAAGCGGTTCACGTAGTCCCCCACGTTCAGTACCAGAGCGTTGAGCAGGAACGACGTGTCGCCCATAAACAGCACGAACAGGATCAGGCCCAGCGCCAGCGCCACGTTTAGCTCAGAGAGCACGCGGATGCCCTTATCCACGCCGGAGGTCACCGAAATGGTGGCGATAATCACCGAGAGCGCAATCAGTGCCGCTTTCGCCGCCATTGAATCCGGGATATCAAACAGCACGCTCAGCCCATAGTTGAGCTGGACCACGCCAATGCCGAGCGTCGTCGCGATGCCGAAGATGGTGCCAATGACCGCCGCGATATCGACGCTGTGGCCAATCGGGCCGTTAATCCTTTTCCCGAAAATCGGGTACAACGCGGAGCGGATGGTGAGGGGCAAATTATAACGATAGCTAAAGTATCCGAGCGCCATCCCCATCAGGGCATACATCGACCATCCTGTCAGGCCGTAGTGGAACAGCGTCCAGACCATCGCCTGTCGCGCGGCCTCCATCGTCTGCCCCGCCCCTTCCGGCGGCTGCATATACTGCGTGACCGGTTCGGCCACCGAGAAGAACATCAGATCGATGCCGATGCCCGCGGCAAACAGCATCGCCGCCCAGCTCAGCAGGCTGAACTCGGGCTTGGACTGCTCTGGCCCAAGCTTCACCGAGCCAAAGCGCGAGCAGGCAATGCAGACCACGAAGACGATATAGAGCGTCGCCGCCAGCAGGTAGTACCAGCCGAAGGTCTTCGACACCCAGTTCAGGGTGCGGCCAATCCACTCGGCAGAAAAATCGCTAAAGAAAATGGTCGTCAGGGAAAACAACAAAATCAGCCCGGCGGACGTATAAAAAACGACCGGGTTGATTTTGTCTTTTTCTCTGTCTTGTGAAAGGTCTGTCATCCAGTATCCCCACTGTTTTTGTAACTATTGAAATCCAAAATCGCAACAATTAAGACACATTTTATATTGAACGTCCAATCAAAAACCGCTTTAATAGATTACCAACGCTGATGAATGGAGTGGCAAAAATGCCCAAAGTGGGGATGCAGCCGATCCGGCGCAGGCAGCTTATCGACGCCACGCTGGAAGCAATTAATGAAGTGGGAATGCATGACGCAACCATCGCGCAGATCGCCCGTCGGGCGGGCGTGTCCACGGGGATCATCAGCCACTATTTCAAAGATAAAAACGGCCTGCTGGAAGCGACCATGCGCGACATCACCGGCCAGCTGCGCGACGCGGTATTAAGCCGCTTACGCGCCCTGCCGAACGGCAGCGCGGAGCAGCGTTTGCAGGCGATTGTTGGCGGCAATTTTGATGAAACCCAGGTCAGCGGCGCGGCGATGAAGGCCTGGCTGGCCTTCTGGGCGAGCAGCATGCATCAGCCGATGCTCTACCGTTTGCAGCAGGTCAGCAGCCGCCGGTTGCTCTCAAACCTGGTGTACGAGTTCCGCCGCGAGCTGCCGCGTGAACAGGCTGAAGAGGCGGGCTACGGGCTCGCCGCGCTGATTGACGGGCTGTGGCTGCGCGCCGCGCTGAGCGGCAAACCGCTGGACAAAACCCTCGCGCAATCGCTCACCAGCCACTTTATCAGCCAGCATTTACCGACCGAATAACCGAGGAGGAAGCATGTCCCGAATGGCAGAACAGCAGCTTTATATAAATGGTGGTTATACATCCGCCACCAGCGGTCGCACCTTCGAGACCATCAACCCGGCCAACGGTGAAGTTCTGGCGAGCGTGCAGGCCGCCGGGCGTGAAGACGTGGACCGCGCCGTAGCGAGCGCAACGCGCGGGCAAAAAATCTGGGCGGCGATGACCGCCATGGAGCGCTCGCGCATCCTGCGTCGCGCCGTTGATATCCTGCGCGAGCGCAACGACGCGCTGGCGAAGCTTGAAACCCTCGACACCGGTAAGGCGTTTTCTGAAACCTCGACCGTCGACATCGTCACCGGCGCGGACGTGCTGGAGTACTACGCGGGGCTGATCCCGGCGCTGGAAGGCAGCCAGATCCCGCTGCGCGACACCTCATTCGTCTACACCCGCCGCGAACCGCTGGGCGTGGTGGCGGGCATCGGCGCGTGGAACTACCCGATCCAGATCGCCCTGTGGAAATCCGCCCCGGCGCTGGCGGCGGGCAACGCGATGATCTTCAAGCCGAGCGAAGTGACGCCGCTCACCGCCCTGAAACTGGCGGAAATCTACACCGAAGCGGGCCTGCCGGACGGCGTGTTTAACGTCCTGCCGGGCGTGGGCGCGGAAACCGGCCAGTACCTGACCGAGCATCCGGGCATTGCCAAAGTCTCCTTCACCGGCGGCGTCGCCAGCGGCAAAAAGGTGATGGCTAACTCCGCAGCCTCGTCCCTTAAAGAGGTGACGATGGAGCTGGGCGGCAAATCTCCGCTGATAGTGTTTGACGATGCGGATCTGGATCTCGCCGCAGACATCGCCATGATGGCCAACTTCTTCAGTTCCGGACAGGTGTGCACCAACGGCACCCGCGTGTTCGTGCCTGCAAAATATAAGGCCGCGTTTGAACAGAAAATCGTAGAGCGCGTGGGCCGCATCCGCGCGGGCGATCTGTTCGATGAAAGCACCAACTTTGGCCCGATGGTCAGCTTCCCGCACCGCGACAGCGTGATGCGCTACATCGCCAAAGGTAAAGAAGAAGGCGCGCGCGTGCTGTGTGGCGGCGACGTGCTGAAGGGCGACGGGTTTGATAACGGCGCGTGGGTAGCCCCGACCGTGTTCACCGACTGCACCGATGAGATGACCATCGTGCGCGAAGAGATCTTCGGCCCGGTGATGTCCATCCTCACCTATGAAAGCGATGAAGAAGCCATTCGCCGCGCCAACGATACCGACTACGGTCTGGCGGCGGGCATCGTCACCGCCGATCTGAACCGCGCGCACGGCGCGATTCATCAGCTCGAAGCGGGCATCTGCTGGATCAACACCTGGGGTGAATCCGCCGCGGAGATGCCGGTTGGCGGCTACAAGCACTCCGGCATTGGCCGCGAAAACGGCGTGATGACGCTTCAGAGCTACACCCAGGTGAAGTCCATCCAGGTTGAGATGGGTAAATTCCAGTCCATATTTTAACCGGGAGGTTTATTTGCAATTTGACTACATCATTATCGGGGCCGGCTCTGCCGGCAACGTACTGGCTACACGACTGACTGAAGATCCGAACACCTCCGTCCTGCTGCTTGAGGCGGGCGGGCCGGACTACCGCTTTGATTTCCGCACCCAGATGCCCGCCGCGCTGGCCTTCCCGCTCCAGGGCAAGCGCTACAACTGGGCGTATGAAACTGAGCCAGAGCCTTTCATGAACAACCGCCGCATGGAGTGCGGACGCGGAAAAGGGCTGGGCGGCTCGTCGCTGATCAACGGCATGTGCTACGTGCGCGGCAACGCGATGGATCTGGACAACTGGGCGAAAGAACCGGGTCTGGAGCACTGGAGCTACCTCAACTGTCTGCCCTACTACCGCAAGGCGGAGACCCGCGACGTGGGGCCGAACGACTACCACGGCGGCGACGGTCCGGTGAGCGTCACCACCTCTAAGCCGGGCGTGAACCCGCTGTTTGAAGCAATGGTGGAAGCAGGCGTGCAGGCGGGCTATCCGCGCACCGATGATCTCAACGGCTACCAGCAGGAAGGCTTTGGCCCGATGGACCGCACGGTCACGCCGCAGGGCCGACGCGCCAGCACCGCGCGCGGCTATCTGGACCAGGCAAAACCGCGTCCTAACCTGACCATCCGCACCCACGCCATGACCGATCACATTATTTTTGACGGCAAGCGCGCGGCGGGCGTTGAGTGGCTGGAAGGCGAAAGCACCATTCCGTCAAAAGCGACGGCGAATAAAGAAGTTCTCCTGTGCGCAGGCGCCATTGCGTCTCCGCAGATCCTCCAGCGTTCCGGCGTGGGCAACGCTGAGCTGCTGAAGCAGTTCGATATCCCGCTGGTGCATGATTTACCCGGCGTGGGGGAAAACTTGCAGGATCACCTGGAGATGTACCTCCAGTATGAATGTAAGGAGCCGGTTTCCCTCTACCCTGCCCTGCAATGGTGGAACCAGCCGAAGATTGGCGCGGAGTGGCTGTTTGGCGGCACCGGCGTAGGTGCGAGCAACCACTTCGAAGCGGGCGGGTTTATCCGCAGCCGCGAGGAGTTCGCGTGGCCGAACATTCAGTACCACTTCCTGCCGGTAGCGATTAACTACAACGGCTCGAACGCGGTGAAGGAACACGGCTTCCAGTGCCACGTCGGCTCCATGCGCTCCCCGAGCCGCGGGCACGTGCGCATTACATCTCGCGATCCGCACCAGCATCCGGCGATCCTGTTTAACTATATGTCCCACGAGCAGGACTGGCAGGAGTTCCGCGACGCGATCCGCATCACCCGCGAGATCATGCACCAGCCGGCGCTGGACAAATACCGCGGTCGTGAAATCAGCCCGGGCGTCGAATGCCAGACCGACGAACAGCTGGACGAGTTCGTGCGTAACCATGCTGAAACCGCCTTCCATCCGTGCGGCACCTGCAAAATGGGCTATGACGAGATGGCGGTGGTTGACGGTGAAGGCCGCGTTCACGGGCTGGAAGGATTACGCGTGGTGGATGCGTCGATCATGCCGCAGATTATTACCGGCAACCTGAACGCCACCACGATTATGATCGGTGAGAAAATTGCTGATGCCATTCGCGGGCGCGAGCCGCTGGCGAAGAGCACGGCGGCGTATTACGTGGCGAATGGCGCGCCGGTTCGCCGATAAGACATTCCCCCTCTCCCCGCCAGGGCGAGGGGGACAGAATTTACCCTTCTGGCATCGCTGAAGAGTGGTGCGATGAAATTTTCCACGCTTTTCCATCCCACGCGTAGGTGAAGGTATAACGTGCGGTCACGGACGTTTTATCGGCAAAGGTAAACGTGTAGGTCCCTGTATCAATCGCTTTATTGCAGCCGAGACGAATGGTGCGGCTATCAATTTTCCCAAACGGCTTCTTCTTCAGAAAATCCTGGAAGTAATCCACGCGCTCCTGATCGGTCAGCCGGACCTGATTGGATATGGTCGGCAGTAAAACCGCATCGCTCAGGTAATTCTCCGCGACCTTATGGGCATCCCCAGTCTGGAGTGAGGCATTCCATTTATCAAAAAGCGCTTCAATTTGCTGATTATCCGCTTTTACGCAGTCAGGCGCGCTCGCGGCAAAAGCAGAAGTTGAGGCAACACCGAGAAGTACGGTAAGAGAAACGAACGTTTTCATAAACCATTTTCCTTATGTGGTTTTTTCCTGTGAAGCGCACTATCCCGATTATCCCGCTGCGTGACAATATCCATTACTTATTATTACGTTTTTTACAGAACGACAAATTAGGTCAAATTATATCCAATCGAGTGACCGTCCTCTGAGTGTTCCCCTCAGCCCTTCTCCGGCTGCCATCCTTCAGGCCAGAGAAGGTGCGCTGGCTCACACAAATTAAACAATTGGTTTAATTTACAACTTGTTGTTGATAATATTTTTCCCCCCACCTAGGAAACCGGAGTATCTAAAAACAGGCATCTGAATGAATACCTATCTTTTTCTTTTATTATCAATCGCATCTGAAGTCATTGCGACGACGGCATTAAAACTATCCGACAGCTTCACCCGGTTGTGGCCCTCCGTCATCACGGTGATGTTTTACATCATTGCGTTCTGGTCATTAACCTTCCCCATGAGAACAATCCCAACGGGAATTATTTATGCGGTGTGGTCAGGGGCCGGGATCGTACTGATTAGCCTGGCAGGATGGATTATTTATGATCAAAAGCTGGATATGGCGGCCCTGACAGGAATAGGCCTTATTATTGCCGGCGTGATGGTGATAAATCTGTTTTCGAATTCAACAGGGCACTGAGCGGCAGCTTTATCCCGTCAGGTATCACGTCGCCCGGTACACTTTATGATCAAAAATCTTTTAATCTGCTTCGTTGTGTTTCTCTTTCTGGTGTTAACGCTTGAAATTCTTTATATCGAAAAGCGTCATGTTAATTTTTTTCGCGATGGGGTAAGAAGCGTCGAGGAGGTGCTGTCTCTCTGGGATGAGCATTAATCAGACTCTCCCTATATCCTTCGCCTGCATCAACACCGTGAAGACGTTTTTGTGAAAATTTCAACGTAACGTTTTATTAATGTAAATTATTGCCGATATATTTGACAGAAGAATTAGTCGATGCATATCGGCGTTAATCCGATGGATAGGCAATATCTATTATGTACTCTTTACGGAGGTAGCTAAACTGCCTTCAAAGAGTATAAAATTTGTTAAAAAGGTAAATGAGTGGAAACAACAAAATTATGGATTTCGTTAGGGACTATTGTCAGCCCTATTACTGGAACGTTTTTCACTAAAATAGTTACACAACATAATCATAAATATCTGCTCTGGTATAATGGCGACTATCTTATCAAGCCCGGAGATAACATTAAGGTTAGTAACAAAGGCTTTGTTATTTCCGGGCAACTACGTTCGGTGAACATTATTCAGATTGATAAATACAGCCCAACGCTCTGGCGGGTAATGCACAATATGTCCAGCTGTCCGGGAGACAGAGAACCTGAAAATCCGTATTGTACGACCACAACCCGCTGCATTTTCAAGTCCTGCCCTCACGGCAAAACGCGTCATACCCTTCAAAACCGCTGAGAATACGTTCCCCTGAGCCTCTTTCATCAGAGGCTTTTTTTTTACCTTAAATATTAATACCTTAATTGATCAGCGACCGCCTGACACGGCATAAAATCTGTGTGCTCTCAATACATTTATCAACTTTTTGTTGATAATTAAACACTATCAATATACTTTAAGGTCAGTGAGGTTTTAAGCACGACATCTGACCATGCCAAACATAAAGGAACAACGATGAAATCAGATTACGCCAAACAAATTGAACTGATTTCCGGGCCGCTGGAAGCGGCGATGGAAGCGCTTGCAGGTACGTTGTCGGCGAATCATGAGATAGTCCTGCACAACCTCACCATGCCAGATCAGTCCGTGGTAAAAATCATCAACGGGCACGTCAGCGGCAGACAAGCGGGTGACAATCTTTTGTCCGGCCCTGAAAAAGACAAAGGATTTGCCCTGCTGCTTAAAAACAGCAAGGACAGCACCCCGGTCACGGTAAAAAATTATAAAACCGTCACGGCATCCGGACGGATCCTGAGCAGCGCCTCGACAATTTACTACAGCGAGGAAGGCGTACCGTTGATGGCCTTTTGCATCAATATCGATACCTCTCCTTACGAGCAAATGCGCAAGTGCCTGGACGCGATTACGGGCAGCCCGCTTGCCGATTCAGACCCGCAGGATATGAACCTGGGCGGCATCATCGAGCAGTCAATCCAGGAAATCATCGATAAACATTCGGTCCCGGGCAAAAAGGTTCAGAAAGCGCAGCGGCTTAAAATAGTTGCTGAAATGCACGCGAAAGGCATTTTCAAAATGCGGGGTGGCGTCCAGCACGCGGCGCAGGCCCTGGGCGTGACGCGCTATACGGTTTATAACGATCTTGAGGTGATGGGTGAAAAATAACACTCCCCGGCGCATTCCGTTTTACCAGGTTGACGCCTTCTCTGACGGTCCCTTTACGGGCAATCCCGCGGCCGTCTGCCTGCTGGACGCCTGGCCGGACGCGCATGTTCTCCAGCGTATCGCTACGGAAAACAATCTTTCCGAGACCGCGTTTGTGGTTAAGCAGGACGACGGCTTCGCGCTTCGCTGGTTCACCCCTGCGGTGGAAGTGGATCTTTGCGGCCATGCGACGCTTGCCGCTGCGAGCGTTCTCTTGAGCCGTGACCACGCCTCTGAAAGCGTGCGTTTTTTCACCCGCAGCGGCGAGCTGAACGTCACCTCGGAGGGTGAGCAATACACGCTGGATTTCCCACAGGCGATCCCGTCCCGCATTACCGCTCCGGAAGGGTTGTTTGAGGCGCTAGGGCTGGAGGAAAACGCCGGAGAAACCTGGCAGGCGTCCGATCTCATCGTCGTCATTGATGATGAAGACAGGCTGGATGCGCTGAAGCCTGATTTTTCCGCGCTGGAAAGGTTTAACACGCGCGGCGTGGTGGTTACTGCCGCCTCACGCACCTTCGATTTTCGCTCCCGCTGGTTCGGCCCGCAGGTGGGAGTAAATGAAGATCCGGTGACGGGTTCTGCCCACACCTTTCTGGCACCGTTGTGGAGCGAAAAACTGTCGAAGAAGACGTTGCGCGCGCAACAGGGCGGAAGCCGTAAAGGCGAACTGATTTGCCATGTTAAGGACAACGGACGCGTCGAACTCTCAGGCAAAGCGTGCCTGATGATTGAAGGAACCTTTATTCTGTAAGCACACGGACGTGCTGCGTAAACCCGGGTGAAAGGGTTCAGTCGGGTTACTGCTGCGAATTATCATAAACGCTTCATATTTTATTAAATAGCGTGAGGTCTGTTAATGACGCCTTACGCTTAACCTGGCGCTCGGGAAAAATAAATAACGCGGTCATTACGCAGGTATATTATCCTGAACTGCTTTTTTGCTGTTTATTTGTCACTGGCACGCTATTACTGGCGTGGTCACGGCTTAAGAGAACGCTCGCAGGCTAAATGAGAGAAAATCATGTCAACGAAACCAGATGAAAGATCTAAAGCGGCCGTTACGCCCCTTGAACGTCGCGTTGTTATTGTGACGCTCCTGTTTATGGTTTTGATATATACAGTGTTACTGATATCTCCCTTTTTTATGAGGTGAATGTCAGTAACCTTATTCGGCCACGGTGGTCTTTTTAATTACAGGCATTAAGATGAAAAATTTAGCAGCAGTAATGAGTCTGGCACTGATGACCCTGACGGTTACAGGGTGCTCCAGCGACTACGTATTACAAAAGAAAAATGGCGAAATGATTATTACCCACGGAAAGCCGGAAGTCGATGATGACAACGGTTTAATTACCTATGAGGACGTTGCGGGCAATGAACATGCTATCAACCGCGATCAAATTATCCAGATGATCGAGAAATAACGTTCGTGGGCAGAGCAGCCGCATTGCGCTCTGCCCGCGATACCGTTCTAACGAAATGCCTCTAGCCGCTTAATCTGATGCCCTTGCGCATCAAAATTCTCTGCTGCCAGCCACGCGCGCAGCGCCGCGTCCCTCTGCGGCCATTCGCCGTCAATAATAGAGAGCATGTCGCTGTCGCGGTTACGCCCCTTACGCACCAGCTTCTGGCGCAGACGTCCTTCCCAGACAAACCCCAGCCGCTCCGCCGCGTTGCGTGAGGCGGTGTTCATCGAATCGCACTTCCACTCCAGCCGACGGTATTTATGCTCGAAGGCATTTTTCAGCAGCAGCCACACCGCTTCGGTGCCAATGCGGGTGCCTTTCATTCTGCGCGACCAGGTCACATGGCCGATCTCCACCGAGCCCTGGAACCGCTCTATCGCCATGTAGCAGACCAGCCCCACGGCGCGCTCGGTGCGCAAATCAATCACGGCATAGGGCACCAGATCGTCATCCAGCACTTTGCCGAGCACCCAGTGCGCGGTGGCTTCCACGCTCATGGGCTGGCTGCTGGCAAGCCACGTCCAGTCGCTGTCGTCGCCCAGGGCATACGCTTCATACAGATCCGCGGAATGGCGATCGGCATCGAGCGGCTCCAGACGACAATACTGACCAACGAGCGCGGTGCGGGCCAGCGCGCGGGCGCATTTCCAGTCCGGGACGATATCGTTAACGGTTTGACCATGTTGATTGATTTCGGGCACGGCAATGACTCCCTGAAAGGTAAGGAGTGTGTTATAGCAGGTTAAAAAGCGGACGAAAAGAGAGGAAATGCAGGCCGGGTAACGTGGAACCGCCACCCGGCATAAGATTACTTCAGCAGTTTTACCGTGGCGTCGATGTCGATTTCATCTTCGGTAAAGATCATCGTCGTGTTCTGGAAGGTGGTGATCGCCAGCTTCTTCACTGTACGCATTTCGCCCGGCTTCTTGTCGGATTTTGGTTTGATGCTGTTCATCAGCAGCCCCACCGAGAGCACTGCATTCTCTTTGTCGATTTTGGTCTCAACGGGCTCTTCCTCGCTGAATACCACGAAGGACTTGATCGAGGTGAGCTTCACGCGCTCGCCCGCAATATAGAGATGCTTGCTCTCCGGGATCACCTTCACCGCATACGCGGAAAGACCTTTGGTGTTGGTGGTTGGCTCGAAGGTCACCGCCGCATCTTTTTTAATCAGATCAGGGTTGGCGACCTTAATCACATGAAAATAGCGGTTGTCGCCGTTTTCATCTTTGATAAATCCAAAGCCTTTATCTTTAAACCACGTTGTGATTGTACCGTTCATCGCTGTTACCGCCTGTCAGATCTCAAGACTAAAGTTTTGCAGCGCGCAGTGTAATCCACAATGGCTGAGGAGACAAAAAAAAGCCCCTGCACGTGAGCAGGGGAAAGTTCATGTCAGAGCTTATCGTTATTTTTTAGTTAAACACCATCCCGCCATCTATCAGCAGGGACTGGCCGGTCATGTAGTCGGAGTCTGGCCCCGCAAGGTAAGAGACGCACGCGGCCACGTCTTCCGGCTCGGACAAACGGCCAAGCGTGATGCGTTTGGCAAAGGTTTCCGTCCCGTAGCCGAGCGGTTTACCCGCCGCCTCGGAGACCTGACGGTCAATTTCCGCCCACATCGGCGTTTTAACGATGCCCGGGCAGTAGGCGTTAACGGTGATCCCTAGCGGGGCGAGATCCCGCGCGGCCGTCTGGGTCAGGCCGCGTACCGCGAACTTGCTTGAACTGTATACCGCCAGTTCCGGGTTACCGGTATGCCCCGCCTGGGAGCAGGCGTTGATGATTTTGCCGCCGTGCCCCTCTTTGCGAAACGCGTCAATCGCGGCCTGAATGCCCCAGATCACCCCTTTCACGTTGATGTTGTAGACTTTGTCGACAATCTCCGGGGTGATGGATTCGATGGGGGTAGACGGCGCAACCCCGGCGTTATTGACGATGACGTTGAAGCCGCCCAGCTCGGTGCGGGCTTTCTCCACGGCAGCAAACACCTGCTCGCGGTCAGAGACGTCGACCTTCACGGCGACGGCCTTCCCGCCGCTGCGGGTGATTTCATCGGCAACCGCTTTCGCCGTCGCTTCGTTGTAATCGGCGATAGCGACGGCAAAGCCATCCTTCACCAGACGAAGCGCGATCGCTTTGCCAATCCCCTGGCCGGAGCCGGTTACGAGAGCCACTTTTTGCATTTCTCTGTCCTTATGTTGATTCACAAAATCTGGCTGAGATGGAGCTGGCCCATCAGCAGCGGGTTATCGCTGTAGTCGACGGGAATGGCCACCACGGCCGGGCCGTCGACATCCATTGCCGCACGCAGCGTCGGTTCGAGCGCGTCGGCGCTCTCGACGGCAAAACCTTTTGCGCCGAACGCGTCGGCATAGGCTTTGAAGTCGACCGGGCCGAACTCCACGCCGGAAAGACGCTGGTATTTTTTCTCTTCCTGGATCGCCACCATGTTGTAAGCGTTATCCACCCAGATGATGTGCAGCACGTTGGCGTTGAGGCGCACGGCGGTTTCCAGCTCCATGCTCGACTGCAAAAAGCCGCCGTCGCCGGAGACCGACACCACCTTGCGCCCCGGGTTGACCAGCCACGCACCAATCGCCCACGGCAGCGCCACGCCCATGGTCTGCTGACCGTTGGAGATCATCACCTGACGCGCGCGGAAGCTGTAGAGGTAGCGGGCGATCCAGATATGGAAGCTGCCCATATCGACGGTGAGCGTCACGTCGTTGTTCACGATGTCCTGCATGGCGCGCACGATGCGCAGCGGATGCAGGGCAAACTGGTTAAGCGATGCGCCGCGGCGGTCGAGAAGGTCCCGCTGATGCTGGCGATCGACCAGAATTTCCGAGGCGCGCTGGCTCAGTTCAAGCTTGTGCTCAATGCGGCTGGCGAGCAGGTTCAGCGTGGCGGCGATATCCCCCACCAGCTCCAGATCGGGAACATACCTGCGCTCCTCATAGGCGGGCAGCACGTCGATGTGCACGAGTGTGGCGTCGCCGCTGTTCCACATAGAAGGCTCGTACTCCACCGGGCTGTAGCCGATGCAGATAATCAGATCCGCCAGATGCAGCAGACGGTCGCCCGCCTGATTGTTAAACAGGCCGACGCGCCCGGCGAAGCGGGTGAAGTGTTCCTGATTGACCGCCCCGGCGGCCTGGTAGGTGCTGGTGACCGGAATACGGCTTTTCTCCAGCAGCTTGCGCAGCGCGGCGCTGTTGGCGGGCTGGCTGGCCATCAGGCCGAGTAAGATGACCGGGTTTTTGGCCTTTTCGATAAGCTTCGCCACGTTGTTAATGGCGGATTCCGGTGCCGGGCCCATCAGCGCGGGACCGCTGGCGGGCAGGATCGCCCCCGTGGTGGGCTGGTCGACAATATCCTGCGGCAGGCTGACAAACGCCCCGCCCGGCCTGCCGTGCTCGGCGGCGCGAAACGCGTTGGACACCACCTCGGCAATCGCGTCCGGGGAGTTCACTTCTACGGCGTATTTCGTCACCGGGCTGAACATCGCGACGGTGTCCATGCTCTGATGCACCAGCTTGGCTTTATCCGCCCGCTTCACCGCCCCGCCCAGCGCTACCACCGGGTCGCCTTCGCTGTTGGCGGTGGCGATGCCGGTGATCAGGTTCGAACAGCCCGGCCCGGAGGTGACCAGCGCCACCCCGGCTTTGCCGGTCAGCCGCCCTACCGCCGCCGCCATAAACGCGGCGTTGGCCTCGTGGCGTACGGGAATGATCTCGATGGAGGAGTCCAGCAGGGAGTCAAAAACCTTGTCGATTTTCGCCCCCGGTATCCCGAACACCTGCTTCACGCCCTGCGCTTCCAGCTGGCCGACAACCATATCGGCGCCGTGCGCCCACTGACGTGACTGTTTCTCACTGTTCACGGTAGTTCTCCTGTTAGTTTTCGACGGCGCGGATAGCCGCATCAAGGTTGCTGGGGTGCAGGTTGGCCTGTAAAAACGCGCTGTCGGCAGGCAGGTCAATCATCAGCTTGTGAATTTCACCGAAGGTGAGCACGCCGCTCTCCAGCTGATAGTCGAGCAGATGGCCGCCGCCCTGTCGGTCGTCGGTGATGAAGTGTTCGTGATAGCCCGCCACGTTTATCCCCTGCATATGCTGCGGGGTACGGAACCCCACCAGCACGCCCTCGCGCTGGTTAAAGCGGAACACCGGCTGGTCGTCCAGCACGTCGGTCATCGCCCGGTACGGCGGCGTCTGGCGCGGAACGGTGCGGGTGTGGGCATGGCGGAAGTTGCCGTCAATGCGCAGCGCGCAGAACAGGTTATCGGAGGGGATCTGCTGGTCGATCACGTCGTGGATCTGCTGACGGCTGACCGGCCCGTCGAAGGTTTTGCGGTACTGGGGCTGGAACCAGGTCATCACCGCGAACGGCGTTTTCTGCTCCGGCTTCGCGGCGCGGGCGCTGCCGTCGGCGCGCAGCTGGTACACCTGGCTGCTGAAGGCAATCATTTCGCCGTCCAGCTCGTTAAAGGTGCCGAGGCCAAAATCGCCGTGTGCCAGCAGGTCGGCGATAGTGGTCTCCCCTTCGTACACGCCGCTTAGCAGGGCGCTCATTAGCGATGTCTGATAGATCACGCTGTCAGGATGTTGAGCCGAGAACCCGCGCAGGGTCTCGCATAAACTCGCCTCACAGTCGCATGCAGATGAATGCATCATCATGCTGGTCCTCTTCAACTTTATTTATAAAGGTTAAATAAATGTTGACCCGATTCAGCAGAGAGTTCCAATATAGAATCCATGCTGGTTTGAGACGTTTTTGATATGGAACTTCGTTATCTGCGCTATTTTGTCGCGGTAGCACGCGAGCGACACTTCACCAGGGCGGCCAACGCGCTGGGTATTTCACAGCCTCCTCTGAGCCAGCAGATCAAACGGCTTGAGGAGGAAGTGGGCACGCCGCTGTTCAGGCGCCTGACGCGGGGCGTGGAGCTGACCGAAGCGGGAGAAGCCTTCTATGAGGACGCCTGTAAGATCCTGGCGCTGAGCGACGCCGCGCTGGAAAAAGCCCGGGGCATCGCGCGCGGGTTGAACGGCAGCCTGTCGATTGGCATTACCAGTTCGGATGCCTTTCATCCCAAGATCTTCGCCCTGATCCGCCAGTTTCAGGTGCAGAACATGGCGGTGCAGGTTCATCAGGTGGAAGCCAATATGTCGTCGCTGACCACGATGCTGGCGGAGGGTGAGCTGGATATCGCCTTTGTGCGCCTGCCGTGCGAAAGCAGCAAGGTGTTCGAATTAAAAATCCTCGACCGGGAGCCCATGGTGGTGGCGCTGCATCGCGATCATCCCCTGGCGACGTGCGGCGATCTGGCGCTGGAGGAACTTCGAGATACGCCGGTGGTGCTGTTCCCGCAGGAGGTCGCGCCGGGGCTGTACGACCGCGTTTACGGCAGCTGTGAGCGGGCCGGAATCGATATGCAGCACATGCTGCAATCTTCACAACTTTCTTCTTCCCTGAGCATGGTCTCCGCCGGCGGCGGGTTCGCGCTGGTGCCGAAATCCATGGCCGCTATTTCGCCGCCGAATGTCACCTACCATGCGCTGCGCTCGCCGGAGCTTTATACCGATATCGCGCTCTGCTGGCGGCGCTTTGAACGTTCGCGGACGGTGAAGCGGTTTCTGGCGATGATGAGCGAGGGGTAGCTACGGTGCGTCTGTGCCCGGCGGCGCTGCGCTTGCGCGGGCCTACGGTTCGTGTCGCTGTTGGGGCTTTGGATTTTGTAGGCCGGGTCAGGCGTAGCCGCCACCCGGCAATGCCGTTCTGGAAGCCGCCTCGCAAACCTGCAAGCAACCTTATGTAATTCAGGGGTATCCCCTTTCCTTCCTTTTTTCACCGCCGTAAAGTGCCTGCGTTGCGGCACATCCGTAACCGGGCGTAGGAACCCGCATAACATGACACGGCAATTATTTTTGTCGCGACAGCGCTCATCCCGTTAAAATACGGTCGCGCTGGCGGAGCAACCGAAAGGTTGGCCGTTAGTCATGTGCGGTATTCCTACCTCCGTCAGCGCAACCACCCATGAGCGTAGGAACTTATGTGGTGGTCTGGAGTACGTTTTAAAAGGAAAATCACATGACAACTATCCCTTCCCTGTCTTATGCACTTTCTGAAGAAAGTGCTGTTCATCACCTTCTCCACCTGCAACTGCCTGAGTCTGCGGATCTCTTTGAACTGGCTGACGCCTGCACTGCGTATGTGAGCGTGCTGGTTGAAACGGACGACGCGGTGACTTTTGCCACCCTTTGCGAGCGACTGCTGGCTGCGCTGAAACGGCTGCGCAAGAGTTGTGACTCAGAACTTCCGCCGTATTTGGTTGAACGGCTCATTGCGGGGGAAAAGATCCCCTCCTGCGTGCCGGAATGCTGGCAAGAAACGGCGCTACAGGTGGATTATGCCGTGGCGTTAACGCTGGCGATAATGGGCGGGACGTTGCCTGCGAGCGTGGCGAAAGAACTTACCGGGCTGTTGCATGATATGGTCTGGCTGCTGGCGGAGTTTGTAAAAGAGCCTTATATAACGGCGCACTGAGGCGGGTGATGGGAGGCCGGGGTTCTGCTGGGTAAAAAGCAGGACTTTGGCCTTACTCAAAGTACAGAGTTGTTTGTTGAATGTCCGTTAAGAGCGAGGAGCGGACGCTCGCATCTTTCCCAACACACAGAGGGCTTAACGAACACCTAGGAGTACTTGTCAACTGAGAAAAATTCAGATTAGCTACGTAAGTTTCAGCGTAAAAATTGGGCACTATAAAAGTGCCCAAACTGTAGAAAAATACATAATGCTATGTATCTGAGCCAAACATAGAGCGCCGCCTTGTTATTTTATAATAAGTGGGATTTTCATCATCCACCTCAAAATCAGAGAAGAAATGGTTATCTCGTAATGCTGTTAATAAAATTTGATTAGTTGTATCAACTTCAATTTTAGGTTTGCCTCGCCCCAAAATTTTACTGAACTCCGATAAACCAAGCAGATCAAGATACTCTTTGCAAGTCGTCTTACTCAAATCCTTACCCGGCAGCAAAGCGATTAGCAGTGCTATTTTATTCTGCATATTCAGTCCCTCTGCGACAAACAGATCTTTTAGTAACAGCTCAGCAACATCATCAGGGTTTGCTATCAATGTCGATATATCCTGTATTGCTCTGATCAGAATGAGTGACTGAGTAGAGGTTCCCCAATTTTTATAAGATGACGTCAAACTTAATAATTCGTCTGAATTAAAATTATTCTCTAAAATATAATCATTAACGACCGGAGGGTATTTTTTATCATGAATAGTCAATGGTACTTTAATCAATTCGAGTAACTTAATTTTTAAATCATCATCAACTTTCCAAGAAAGAATTGATATGGCTTCATCTAAGACAAAATTATCAATTGTCATTAACTCAACGTAGATTTGGATATTTTTCTTAATGTAGTAGGAGTTTTGTTCAGGATAATTGTCTCGTATGAAATCAAGTGAACTAAGACTCATACGAATAATGTTCTTATCCACTAATATTTTAAATTTATCACCAGCAATATTAGCAGTGCCAAAGGAGGTCGGATAAATCCTATTTAGCGAGCAAATTAATTCATCATATTTATTATTTGATAAATCATTACAGACAATAATCGATCTAAATAATTTAATTCTCTGCTCGTCTTCAAGGTCAATTTTTTTAAAATCAAGCTCGGTATCAGTTCTATTGATAAATTCGATAAGTGAACCATCCAGTCCATCAACATGTTCAAAGTAAGAAACAATATTACCCTCAGAGCAAATTGCTCTATCTTTATCCAACAAAGATGACCATAAGGATTCGCTCTCAACCTCACTCAGAGAGGTCACGAAAGTTTGCAAAGAGTTTATATACTGCCCTTTTTGTTCATCAGTTATTTCCTCATTATTAAGAACGGATAAAACAATGGCTTCATCATCCACGATTGATCCATCACAACTAGATAAAACCATATCCAGATAGTCACTAATATGGTTATTAACATAACTAGCCAAGGGGGAATCAGGCTGTGACATAACTAGGGTATAGTTCTTATGGCGAATATCATCTTCACTGTTAAATGTGTAAACCTTACTCAGCATTAAGGTCAGGTTGGCAAAATTAATATCATAAAGTGAATGCTGATAAACCGCATCAAAGAGTACTTTATTTGCGCTTTCGAATTTAATACTGACAAATGAGACATTAAGTAACTTAAAACCACTGATTAACTTGTCAACCTTCGGTTCTGATATTGCTAAATAATCCGACGAGTCAGAAAGGTAATCAGTCAGACAATCATCAATGTTAATAGCCTCAATGGCGTTACTGGCAGAATAATAAAGTGTGCCTATAGAGTAGCGTTTAACCCAATCAGCAGAAAATTCACTATCGGTCAGCGCATAAGAAAAGAATTCAGGCCACTGCGTATTTAATCGATTGATGAAGCCTGACTGAGCCCTCTCAGTTTCAAAGTAGCTACGAATAAACTCAACTCTTCTATCTTTTCTTAGTTGTTTGAATAAACGTTCTATTAAGTTTACTTGGGCTGGCGTTTGAAGCAGATAAGCTAATAGATCAAAATTAAGCGCCTCTTCCTTTTCAAAATCCACTTCTCGAAGGCGGGTAACGACCAGTTTGGGGTTCTTGAGTTGATAAGTGAAATCTTTGCCTTTTTGATCGGTAATGCTGCGTAAAAACATCTTATCATTTCGACTCAGGCTATTTTCATAAAAATAGGTCATATAGTCGGTATAGGTTTCATCAATATATCCATCACGAATAAGGTATTTAAGCAAGTCAAAATACTCACTACTTTTTATTTCATTAAAATCTCTTTTTTCTCCAATTTCATTGGTGTAGGTGAGCTTAAATATTTCATCAATGTTTTCTCTTGTTATTATTTCTTTAAGTCTTTTATTCCTAGAGTCAACCAAACTATCTCTTGATTTTGATATAAGTTCATTGATTTCTTCTATTTTTCCATTGGTTTTATTTTCAACACTTTCCCTTCTAGCCGCTCTTCTCTTTTCTATATCAGCTTTCTCAGCCTGATTATAGTAATGATGACTGTTATATTTAGACAATTCCTTATCATATATAGCATCAACCTCTTGGCTAGAATTGAGCATTTCATTCTTGATTACCTCAATCTCCTTTTTTCTATCGCTAATGTATTTTTCTATATCTTTTATCTCTTTTATAATAAGATTATCCCGTTCACTAAATATGGAATAAACCATACCTTGATTAAGTTGTAACTCACTAAAATCTCGTGGGAATATATTTTTATAGGCAATAATGGCCAACATTTTATTACAGTCAAGTTCTGTTGTATTTAATTTATTGTAATAAATTTGAAATTCATTATAAATGTTCTTCAATATTCTCATATCATCAATATACAGAGACATCCCTTGTAGGAATCTTTCATTGAACAATTTGAGAATACCACCATTATTAAAATGTGAGATAAACTGATCGTAAGAGTTAGAACTATCAACAACAGGAATAACTGGAATGATATAATCAAAGAATTTGGTTCTATCCTTTGAAATGAAGATATCATCACGAAGCAAGTAAATAAAACGTAACGACGATTTCTTGTGCCCTGCCAGGGTTCGTTGAATATTAACCAGTCTATTCACTTCATGAAGACGTTCAAAGATATGATTGCTATTAAAACGATCCATGTCTTCAAAAATAATGGCATCAGCATTAACATTCTCGAAAAGGTATAATACTTCATTTAAATACCGATCAAAATAAGACTCTTCGCTCTCTTCGAAAATCTCTATTTCATTGCCTTGTAAATTTATTTTTTTAAGGACGTTGCGATTTTTTTGGGTTTTTATTAATTTATAAATAAAGATGCAAGAAAGGATTGTAGCTATAAAACCGCTAATTAATAAAGAATCGTGTCTAGTAGAGAATGTTAGTAGTGTCTTTGCAACTCCATCAGATAAAAGTGAAACAAAGTCACCCCATTTATTAAAAAGAGTAATATGCAGTGCCGTGGCGATAAATAATACCGTGAAGATAGTATTCATCACAATGCTGCTCGTTTTTACTTTTTTCTTTACTTTAAAATGCGTTTGGGGGATATCTTCAGCATTAATTTGGTGAATTAACTGGTTAAGAATTTTACCTTCTAACGCGGTTTCACTCATGACTCTACCGGGTTCATTAGTTTCAGCTTCCTCCGTCGCTCTGAAATGGGCAAGTGAAATATGAACAAACTTTATATTCGAATGACTTTTCTTATAGGACTCTACAAGACTACTTTTTCCTGCACTATATTGTCCTGATATAGCAACATTTTTTAAATCGTCATTGGCAAAAACAAAATCTATCGCATTTTTATATATACCCAGCTCAACATCGCTTATCGGTGTTAGCTTTTGAAATTTATAGCTGTCATCACTCATTGATATCCCTTCCCCATCTTCACCGAGAGACCTACTTCTCGCAGTTAATCAAACAAAATCATACCTATAAAAGTTAGCGTTATTATACCAGAAACAACGCTAAAGATTAGCTAAAGCCAGTTTATTTCCTTCAGCTATCCCTCTGATTTTACTCTATTGTTAGCACAGATTATGCCTGAAAGCCTTGTTCGTAAAGAGCGCGATCGTAAGTCATGTAAAACATGACTTTGCAATTAGGAGCCACTAAAAACAGAGCTGAACCGTGACAGGCTCAACAGAAATCTCAGAGTTCAACAATAGGGCAGTATTGTCTGCCAGAGTGGGGGGCCAATATCGAAATTACATGCGACGACAACGACTGTTTTGGCACAGAGCGGACATTCATATTCATCTCCCTTCCTCTCTATCGGCCCGCCGCCACTGTCAGGTATGAATGCGTTTATCACCTTGTTTAGAAAAGCGATGGGCAGCACGGCCGCCCATTACTTTGCCGAACGGAAAAACAGCGGCCGTTAACCCGGCCCCTCGCTCCCCGCCGCCAGCAGCGGCACCACCACGTCGCTGATGGGCACCGCAATGCCGTGTTTGCGGCCGCAGCGCTGGATGACGCCGTTACGGATATCCCACTCCATCGGGCGATCCGCCTGACGGTCAGCGAGAATCGACGTACCCAAATCCACGGGCGCGCGTTGAAAGTTCGCCAGGATCTCCTGCGCCACGTCATCGTTCAGCTTCGCCCCTTCAGCGCGGGCGACGGTCAGCCCTTCGCGCAGGTAGGCCAGCGCCAGCTCGCTGACATCCTCTCGCCTGAACATCCCGGCGCGGCGGTTGGCCAGCACCATAAGCCCGGCGACCGCGTTTTGCAGCAGTTTGCGCCAGGCGACGGTGGGGAAATCTTCCGAGAGCTCAACCGCGCAGCGCGTATCACGAAGCGCTTCGACCACCCGCTGCGCCTGGGGCACGTCCGGCAGCGTCAGGCGCGGTTTGGCGCGCAGCCAGACGGAAGCATCCGGCTCGCGCTGGGCCGGGAGCCAGACCACCGACGGCAGCACCGCAGCGCCATTGACCAAAGGCGCAAGCTGGGCCTTTGCTCCACGCCGTTTTGTAGCGCGCAGACCACGGTATTTTCATCGCACAGGGCGCGCAGCCACCTGGCGCTGTCGGCATTTTGCGTCGTTTTTACCGCGACGAAAACGAGATCAACCGGGCGCGTGATAACGGTCGGATCGGTGAGTACCGGACCTGGCACCACAATTTCACCCTCATCGTGACGCAGGCGCAATTCCGGATGCGCGGTGCGTCCGCACAATAGCGGCGTGCGGCCAGCATCATGCAATACCGCGGCAATGGTGGTGCCAATCGCACCGGGACCAATCAGCGCAATCGATGGATAGTCAGACATAAGTCACTCCCCTGTTGCAAAGCCTGCTATCCGTTATACCACCACGAGACGAGCGCGCCACACCCATTGTCTATACTCAACACACAACAGACAACGGAGTGCGCCATGCCTTTACCTGATTTCAAATCCTCTGAACCCTACACCCTCGGCATCGAGCTTGAACTCCAGGTGGTGAACCCGCCGGGCTACGACCTGAGTCAGGACTCTTCCGCGCTTATCGCTGCCGTCAAAGACGACATCAAAGGCGGTGAAGTCAAACACGACATCACCGAAAGCATGCTCGAAATCGCCACCGGCGTGTGCCAGACCATCGACCAGGCGGCGGCGCAGTTCTCGGTGATGCAGCAGAGCATCCTGCGCGCGGCGGCGGAGCAGCATATTCAGATCTGCGGCGGCGGGACCCATCCGTTCCAGAAGTGGCAGCGGCAGGAAGTGTGCGCCGATGAGCGCTATAACGTCACGCTGGAGCGCTTTGGCTATCTGATTTTACAGGCGACGGTGTTTGGCCAGCACGTGCACGTGGGATGCCGAAACGGGGACGACGCCATTTATCTGCTGCACGGCCTGTCGCGCTTCGTGCCGCACTTTATCGCCCTCGCCGCGTCCTCCCCCTATATGCAGGGCACGGACACCAGGTTTTCCTCGTCGCGGCTCAATATCTTCTCCGGCTTCCCGGATAACGGCCAGATGCCGTGGGTCAACAGCTGGCAGGAGTTCGAGGGGCTGTTCCGACGCCTGAGCGCTACCAGCATGATCGACAGCATTAAAGATCTTCACTGGGACATCCGTCCCAGCCCGCACTTCGGCACCGTGGAGGTACGGGTGATGGATACCCCGCTGACGCTCGGCCACGCGATTAATATCGCCGGGCTGATCCAGGCGACGTCTCATTGGCTGCTGACCACGCGGCCCTATAAGCATCAGGAGCGGGATTTTCTGCTGTACCGCTTTAACCGTTTTCAGGCGTGTCGCTACGGGCTGGAGGGGGTTCTGACGGACGTGCATACCGGCGAGCACAAAACCGTGGCGGACGATATCGCCTGGCTGCTGGAGCAGGTTGCGCCGTCGGCCGAGAAGCTCGGCGCAACGAGCGCCATCAAGGAAATTGCCCTGCTGTTAAAGCAGGGCAAGAGCGAGGCGCAGCGCATGCGGGACTTCATCGCCGACGGCGGCTCGCTTATTTCTCTGGTTCAGAAACACTGCGAGCTGTGGGCGACGAGTCCGTAAGGCCGTGGCCCCACTCGCGCAGGCGCTGGAACAGCACGAACAGCGCGGGGATGAACACAATCCCCACCACGGTTGCCACCAGCATGCCGCTGAACACCGTGGTGCCAATGATGCGGCGGCTCTGGGCACCCGCCCCGGTCGCCAGCATCATCGGCAGGACGCCGATAATGAACGACACGGCGGTCATCATCACCGCGCGGAAGCGGCGCGATGCCCCTTCCCGCGCGGCATCGACAATCGCCATCCCGTCCATCCGCCGCGCGCGGGCGAACTCCACGATAAGAATCGCGTTTTTCGCCGCTAACGCGATCAGCAAGACCAGACCGATCTGGACGTACACGTCGTTGGCGTAGCCCGCCAGCCACAGCCAGACCAGCGCCCCGCCGATGGCGAACAGCACCGAAAGCATCACGCTCGCCGGGAGCGTCCAGCTCTCGTACTGGGCGACGAGGAACAGCCACGCCATCACCACCGCCGCCAGCACAATCCATACCGCCTGGTTGCCGGTCTGCTGCTCCTGATACGACATACCGCTCCAGGCGTAGTCGTACCCGGCAGGCAGGCTCTGCGCCAGAATTTCGCCCATCGCCGCCATCGCGGTGCTGCTGCTTACCCCTTCCGCTGCCGAACCGCTTACCGATACCGACGGGAACTGGTTGTACTGCTGAATAAATGGCGCGCCGACGGTCGGCGTGATGGTGACGAGGTTGCTCAGTCGCACCCGCTCGCCGCTGTTGCTGCGCACGAACAGCTCGCTGATTTGCTCTGCGCGCTCGCGCCACTGCATCTCGTTCTGCATCACCACGTGGTAAACGCGGTTGTTGACGCTGAAATCCCCGGCGCGGGTGCCGCCGAAGGCGGTTTGCAGGCTACTGAAGATGCGCGACACCGGCACGTCGAGCCGGGCCGCGCGCTCGCGGTCAACGGTCAGCGTCAGCTGAGGCACGTTGCTGCTCCAGGTGGTGAACACGCGGCTCAGTTGCGGATGCTGGTTGGCTTTTGCCAGCACCTCACGCGTAACGCGCTCCAGCTCCGCCGGGCTCTGCCCCGCCTGCGCCTGAATGCGCAGGTCGAAACCGGAGGCGTTGCCCAGCCCCGGCAGCGTCGGCGGCGCGAAGGTCATGATGGTCGCTTCCGGCAGGGCCAGCAGCTGGCGCTGAAGGGTGCCCATCACCTCATCCAGCGGCGGACGCTCGCTCCAGTCTTTGAGCATGATGGAGATAAACCCGCCGTTCGACGCGCTGGTGCCGTTGAGGATGTTAAACCCGGAGACCTGAATCACGTCTTCCACCGCCGGGTTTTTAGCGATCAGCGCGCGCGCGGTGGTCATTACCGCTTCGGTACGCTCCAGCGAGGCCGCCTCCGGCAGCTGGACGCTGGCGAAGAAGTAGCCCTGATCTTCCTGCGGCAGGAAGCCCTTTGGCATCGACATAAAGCTGAACGCCACCACCGCTGCCGCGCCTGCGGTGGCCAGCAGCGCCAGCCACGGACGCCGGTTGAATACGCTCACTATCCGGGTGTAAAGCGTGCGCGTGGCGTCCAGCCCACGGTTGAACCCACGGAAAATCGCGGCAGGCTTCGCCGGACGCGGGCGCAGCAGCATGGCACAAAGCGCGGGCGTCAGGGTCAGCGC
Organism: Enterobacter quasihormaechei; assembly: GCF_004331385.1. Taxonomy (GTDB): domain Bacteria; phylum Pseudomonadota; class Gammaproteobacteria; order Enterobacterales; family Enterobacteriaceae; genus Enterobacter; species Enterobacter quasihormaechei. The sequence goes on along the minus strand of NZ_SJON01000001.1, from coordinate 248,822 downwards.
CACCAGGCTTGAGAGCGTGACGGCGGTGGAGAGCGTCACCGCGAACTGGCGGTACAGCTCGCCGACGATCCCCGGCAAGAGCGCCACCGGCACAAACACCGCCAGCAGCACCAGCGTGGTGGCAATCACCGGCCCGGCGATCTGGCGCAGCGCCAGCGCGGTCGCCGCCGTGCGGCTCTGCCCTTCCGCCATCAGGGTTTCGACGCTCTCAACCACCACGATGGCATCATCCACCACCATGGTCAGCGCCAGAATAATGGCGAACAGGCTCAGCGTGTTGGCGGAGTAGCCGAGCGCGTAAAGCACCGCAAAGGTACCCACCAGCGACACCGGAATGGCGAGGGCGACAATCAGCGTCGCGCGCCAGCTTTGCAGGAACAGGGAAACGACTACTACAACCGCCAGCATGGTCAGCGCCAGCGAGACGCCGATCTCTTTAATGGTGGCGGCTACGAAGGTGGTGGTGTCGAATTTCACTTCGTAGACCAGGTCGTCCGGGAAGCGCGTCGAGAGACGCTCCAGCTCCGCGCGCACCGCGTCGGCCACGCGCAGGGCGTTAGCGGACGGCGTCGGGTAGATGCCAAGATAAGCAGAGTCATGCCCGTTCAGCTGGGCGCCCGAGCTGTAGCTGCGCGAGCCGAGCTCGATGGTGGCGACGTCCTTCAGGCGCACCAGCTGGCCCATCTCTCCGGCGCGAATAATGATCTCGGCAAAGTCTTCGGCCTGGCTTAAGCGCCCCAGCCCGTTGATGGTCAGCGTCTGCTGCTGGCCGTTGAATACCGGTGGCGTACCGATCTGGCCCGCCGCCCCCTGCACGTTCTGCTCGCGCAGCGCCTGCGCCACGTCGTCGGTCGTGACGTTCAGGGCGTTCATGCGGTCCGGACGCAGCCAGATGCGCATGCTGTAGTCCCGCGCGCCAAACATCTGCACCTGTCCCACGCCCGGCAGACGCGACAGCGCCTCGCGCACCTGCGTGCTAGCGTAGTTGCTGACAAACAGCGGCGTGTGGGTGTTGTTCGGTGAGTAAAGGCTTACCCCCATCATCAGGTTGGTGGCGCGCTTGCGCACCTGCACGCCGTTTTGCTGTGCCTCGGTCGGCAACTGCGCCACGGCCTGCGCCACGCGGTTCTGCACGTCGATGGCAGCGAGGTCTGGATCGGTACCCGCCGCAAAGGTGATGTTCAGGCTGTAGGTGCCTTCATCCGAACTGGTGGACTCCATATAGAGCATGTGATCCACCCCGTTAAGCTGCGTCTCCAGCGGCGTGGCGATGGCCTCTGCCACGTCAGCCGAGCTGGCGCCCGGCCAGCTGGCAGAGACATTCACCACCGGCGGGGTGATCTGCGGGTACTGCTCCACCGGAATGATCCTCAGCGCGATGGCCCCCAGCAGGGTGATGACCAGCGCAATCACCATCGCGAAGCGCGGGCGTTTGATGAAAAACGTCAGCATGATGGCTCCTTAATTGAGTATCTGAACGGCAGCACCGGGCTGCACGCGCTGCGCGCCGTCGGTAATCGCTCGCTCACCGGGCTTCACACCGGAGGCAATCTGAAACTGCTGGCCGATCTGCCCGGCTACGTTCAGCGGGCGCCTTTCAGCTTTGCCGTCGGCGTTAACCACCCAGGCGAAGAACCCGTCGCCGTTCTGCTGGACAGCGGCGGCAGGCAGCGTCAGCACCGGCTGCTCGCTCGCCGGACGCAGATAGACATTCACGTTGCCGCCGGGCAGCAGCTGGTGGCGCGGGTTCGCAAACTCGGCGCGCAGCATCACGCTGGCGGTGCGCGGATCGATGCGGTTGTCCACGGACGTCAGTTCCCCGCCGACGCGCTGACCGTTGCTGTCGATCAGCGCCTGCCAGGCCTGCTTCATGGCGCTGATATCCGCGTGCTGTCCGGCTTTGGTGGCAAACGCGCCCTCTTCCAGCGCAAAGGCGATGCGGATGGGATCGAGCTGCACCACTTCCACCAGCACGCCGCTGGCAGGATTCACCAGGCTGCCCACGTGGAACTGGCTATGCCCCACGCGACCGTCAATCGGCGAGGTGATGCGGGTGTAGTCCAGGGTGACGCTGCGGGTGTCGAGCCGGGCTTTCGCCTGCTCCAGCGCGGCGCTCGCCACGTCGCGCTGCATGCGGGCATTGTCCACGTCGTGACGGCTAATAGCGTTGCTGCTGCCCAGACTTTCGAAGCGGGAAAGCTGCTGCTGCGCCTGACGCAGCGTGGCTTCGGCGCTTCTCACTTCGGCCTGCGCCAGACGCAGGGCGGCACGCGGCTCGGCGTCGTCCAGCTCAAACAGCACGTCGCCTTTTTTCACGTACTGCCCGTCGCGGAAGTGGATTTTCGTTATCACGCCTTCCGTACGCGCGCGCAGCTCAACGGTGTGAATGGCTTCGATGCGGCCCGGGATCTGGCGCTCGGCGGCATGGGCGGTCTGCTCCACATTGGCGACGCGAACGGGAATAGCCGCGGCGAATGCGGGTGGCAGCGTGCAGGCGAGGAGTACGAACAGGAGCGGGAATTTCATGGGAGTACCTCTAATTTGTACCCCTCACCCCGGCCCTCTCCCCACAGGGGCGAGGGTGAAAACCGGGCGGTCCCCTCTCCCCTGTGGGGAGAGGGTTAGGGTGAGGGGGATCTTTGTTATGCAGCCTTACGGAACCTGCGGGTCAGTCGCTTCTCGATTTCGACGACGAAGAACATCACCCCAGCCACCGCCAGCGTTACGAACCAGTAGCGCAGCGGCAGCGCTTCGGTGCCGAACAGCATCTGCATAAACGGCAGGTAGATAATCGCCGCCTGGAGCAGGAACAGTACGCCCGTCACCAGCCAGATCCCTTTGTTCGCCAGCAGGCCGCGGTTCAGGGAGAACCCGTCGGTGTTGCGGCAGTTAATCATGTACACCCACTGGGCGCAGACCAGCATCTGGAGCAGCACGGTGCGGATGAACTCCGCGCTGTGGCCGCGCGGGGCCAGCCAGGCTTCAAGCGCAAAGGCGGCGATGGCAATCATGGTGCCGACGAAGGCCACGCGCCATACGGCGTAGGCGTCCATCACGTGCTGCCCGGTCTGGCGCGGCGGGCGGCGCATAATGTTGCGCTCGGCGGCCTCAAAGGCCAGGCCGAAGGAGAGCGTGGCGGAGGTCGCCATGTTCATCCACAGAATCAGCACCGGCGTCAGCGGAATGATATTCCCCGCCAGCAGCGCAATCACAATCAGCAGCCCCTGCGCCAGGTTGGTCGGCATAATGAACAGGATGGTTTTCTTCAGGTTGTCGTAAACGCGACGCCCCTCTTTCACCGCGCTGGCGATGGTGGCGAAGTTATCGTCCGTCAGGACCATGTCCGCCGCCTCTTTGGTAACTTCCGTGCCTTTGATGCCCATCGCGATGCCGACGTCCGCCTGGCGCAGCGCCGGGGCATCGTTTACGCCGTCGCCGGTCATGCCGACGATTTCGCCTTTATCCTGCAACGCTTTCACCAGGCGCAGCTTATGCTCCGGGCTGGTACGGGCAAAGATGTCGTATTTCACCGCCGCTTCCGCCAGCTCGGCATCGTCCATTTTCTCCAGCTGATAGCCGGTGACCGCCTGCTCGCTGTTGGTGATCCCCAGCATCTGGCCGATGCTCATCGCCGTCTGCGGGTGATCGCCGGTGATCATCTTGACGCGGATCCCCGCCTGCTGGCAGGCGTTAATTGCATCAATCGCTTCCGGGCGCGGCGGATCCATCATTCCGGCAATGCCGAGGAAAATCAGGCCGTGGCTCAGGTCGTCGTGCGTTAACGCCTGCTCGCCGTTCGCCGGCTTGAACGCCGCGGCAACCATGCGCAGCCCCTGACGCGCATAGCGCTCCATCTCCGTTTCCCAGTACGCGCGGTTGAAGGCTTCCGCGCCGTTGCGCGTCTGCTGCTGGTTGCACAGGGCGAAAATGACGTCCGGCGCGCCGGTAATCAAAATCTGCTCCTCACCGCCAATCTGGTAGTGGGTGCTCATATACTTGTACTGCGAGTCGAACGGGATCTTGTTGATAAGGGTGGTCATCACCGGCGCGAGGTGGGCTTTCGCAGCCAGCACCTTCAGCGCGCCCTCGGTCGGCCCACCGGTAATGCCCCACAGGCCGCGCTCGTCCTGAATCAGCTGGCTGTCGTTGCACAGGTCAACGGTGCGCAGGTACTGCTCGAGCACGGTGCCCGGCTGGATCTGTACCGGCTCATCGCTGCCTTCCAGGTAGATATTGCCCACCGGCTCGTAGCTGTTGCCGTCCACGCGGTAGCAGGTATCGGCAGTGATGATGGCTTTAACCGTCATCTCGTTCATGGTCAGGGTGCCGGTTTTGTCCGAGCAGACCACGGTCATCGCGCCCAGGGTTTCAACCGTCGGCAGCTTGCGGATAATCGCCCGCTTGCGCGCCATCGCCTGCACGCCCAGGGAGAGGATGATGGAGATAATCGCCGGCAGGCCTTCCGGTACGGAGGCGACCGCCAGGCTAATGAGGGAGAGCAGCAGCTCGCCCATCGGGATCTCGCGGAACACCAGGCTGAAGACGAACAGCGCAGCCATCATTGCCAGAATAATGGCGAAGATGGCTTTGCCCAGCTTGTCCATCTGCACCAGCAGCGGGGTGCGGTGTTTTTCAATGCCCGCCATCATCTGGTTGATGTGGCCGAGTTCGGTCTCCTGACCGGTGGCAATGACCACGCCCACGCCGCCGCCCGCGCTTACCGTCGTACCGGAAAAGACCATATTGGTGCGGTCGCCCAGCGGTAATTCGCCGTTAAGCGGGTTCGTGTGTTTATCCACCACCGTGGATTCGCCGGTCAGGATCGCCTCTTCCACGCGTAAATTATGCGCTTCGATTAAACGCATATCCGCCGGAATACGATCCCCTGCGCGCAACACAATAATATCGCCCGGGACGATTTCCGTCGTCGGGATAGTTTCATGGTTGCCGTTACGAATAACGCGCGCCTCGCTGGAAAGCATATTGCGAATACTCTTCAGCGATTTTTCCGCGTTGCTTTCCTGAATGTGGCCAATTAGCGCATTGATGACCGCCACGCCCAGAATAACCAGCGTATCAACCCAGTGGCCCATTACCGCGGTTAATACAGCAGCCGCCAGCAGGACGTAAATCAGTACATCGTTAAAGTGCGCGAGAAAACGCAGCCAGCCCGGCTTGCCTTTTTTCTCCGGCAGCGCGTTTGGGCCATGCTTTTGCAGACGCGCCTGCGCCTCGGCGCGGTCAAGGCCGCTGGCCTGGCTTTGGGTGTGGGCAAGCACCTGCTCTGTGTTCTGCTGGTACGCCTGTCCGCCTGCGGGTGGCATATTCTGTGAGAAATTTTTTTTGGTCATGGTATTTTTCCTTCAATATCCGGTGGTCGGAAGCCGGAATTCCTTTCTGGCTTTAATTAATTCATTTTTAAGACTTGCGGGTTAAATTGATCTACCGCAATATAATGACGACAAGGTTATTCAAAACTGATTTAAATTATTTCGATGCGCTGATTTTTACAAAATATTTCTAAACCAACACTAAACGAGGAGGAACCATGTTTGGTATTTATCGCGGACGGCGCCTGGCGTTATACATTGTCGCAGCCATTGTTATTGCGACGTTAATTGGATATAGCACCTATAGCTTTGTAAAATTACTTTCGTAAAAAAGACGTTTATTTACATTACGCGATATTAATTTAATCGCATCGGCGTTTATATTCTTTTTTGGCTATTTATTCGCAGAATAACGGTGGGCTGTGTCTTAATTTTGCCAGCCGGGATGATATTGCTTTACGTTTCAGGATGCCGGACAATGACATTTTTAACTGACGATTAACATTACGATGAAACACCCGTTAGAATCGCTGATTACCGCGGGAGGCATTTTACTGATGGCCCTGCTCTCCTGTCTGCTGTTACCTGCGCCGTCGCTTGGGCTGGCGCTGGCGCAAAAGCTGATTCAGACCTTTCACATGGTCGATCTGAATCAGCTTTACACCATTCTGTTCTGCCTGTGGTTTTTACTGCTCGGCGCCATCGAATTCTTCATTCTGCGTTTCGTCTGGCGCCGCTGGTTTTCACTGGCGTCGTAGGCCGGTGAAATCGCGCATCCCGTGGATCAGCGCTTCGCACCAGGCCGCGTAGTCGTGGCCGCTGGACCACGGATGGAAACTGACGCGATAGCCTTTTTCCCTCAGCACCTGTTCAAAATCCTTCGTGGTGCGATAGATGCCACCGCCCGGCCCCGCGGTTTCAAACTTCCCGGCCTGTAACCAGAAGCGTACCGGATACGGCGGAGACTGCTGGTACTGACGCGTCAGCCAGCCGGGGGCTTCACCTTTTGGCGCCCACCAGTAGGAGCCGGATAGACTCAGCACGTTGCCAAACAGCCGCGGGTAGCGTAGCGCCACCCAGGAAGAGGCGATTCCCCCGTAGCTTGACCCCGCCAGCACCGTTTTTTGCCGCTGCATCGCGATGCCCTGTCCGCGAAGCCACGGCAGCAGCTCGTGCGCCATGAAATCGGCGAAATCCGGGTTCGGCGGCAGTTCCTTGCCGCGTCGGGCATGATCGAGGCTGTCGATAAACACCACGTTAATGGGTGGCAGATGGTGCCGGGCAATCAGGCCATCCAGCACGTTGGCAAAACGGTACTCGTCCTGATAAATCTGTCCGTCGAAAAGGATGAGCGTCCAGCGCGCGGGCTGCGCGCCGCGCGGTTTATAGATCATCACTTCACGGGCATTGCCGAGGATAGTGCTGTTCAGCATCTGGCGGCTCAACGTTCCGTGCACCAGCGGCTGTGCCGTAGCCTGAACGGAGCAATAGCGCGCCGGGCTGAGATCGAGCAGGGAAAAGCGATTCCAGCGATCCGCCTTCTGTTCACCAAAGGTGTTCGGGTTAAGCGGATCGGCCTGCGCGCTCACCAGGATCGCGCGGCGCCTGTCGAGGGCAGAACCTTCCACGATCGGTACATTGGGGGCGAGCTTGTACTGCATCACCGTATCAGCGGGCACGACGTAGCTGCGAAACCAGACGTCGCTGTTGCCCAGGCGGAACAGCGGATCGTGATCCCCCGCCGGAGAGCCGAGAATGAACACGTTATCGCGCGCGCCGCGCCACAGAAAGGTCACGCGCTTATGGCTCGCGTCAACCGGCTCCACCATCGGCGTGCCCTGCCGACGCTGCGCCTGCCAGAACGCCTCGGTACTGCCACCGGCAGAAATAGCGTTTGCCAGCGCCTTCAGCGTCGGGCTTTCAGGCGCCAGCCTCTGTACGCGCGGCAAGGCGGAAGTCTCTTTCATTCGCCACTGAAAACGCCACGGCTTGCCCGCTTCGCCGTGCAGCACCAGCGAGGTGCGCTGTTTCACCGGCAGGGCAAACAGCAGCGTGTGTTCGCCGTCGGCAGGCCCGCCTTCGACCAACGTGCGAATGCGGCGGTTTTGACCGTCCAGCAGGCGCGCATCCGTCACGCCGTTCAGCGTGGCGGAAACGTAATTTTCATCCAGCTCGGGCAGCAAAAAGCAGACTTCGCCGCTGGCATCAAACTTTCCCTGAACATCCCCCAGCAGGGACGACTCCTCGCACGTTGCCGCCACCGCGGGCAGCGCGCCGATCCCCACCAGCAACCCACTCCATACGCTCTTCATTACCGCTTGTTTCCCAACGAAATTTGGCATCAACGCTAATGCAAATGGTAATAATTTGCAATATCACCTACAGCGTTTTACCGGTGATGTCAGAACGATCGCAGGTGTCGGCATGGGCTACAACGGCAGCGAGGCAATAAAAAAGCCGGGTGGCGGCTACGCTTTACCCGGCCTACATGCCGTCAAATTTAATGTGTCTGGCTGTGATTTTCTTTGCGGTACGCGCCGGGCGGCTGGTTGAAGGTGCGGGTGAAGATGCGCGTAAACGTCTGCTGCGAGTCAAAGCCGTAGCGCAGGCAGATGTCGTACACGCGTTCGTTTGATTCACGCAAATCGCGCGCCGCCATCAGCAGCTTGCGTTCACGGATATAGCGCCCCAGACTTTCGCCTTTGTATTGCATAAACAGCCGCTGTAAATGCCACTTTGAGTAACCCGCGTGGCGGGCAATCTCTTCGATACGTAACGGCTGATGCAGGTTGTCATCGATCCATTCGACAATCGTATCAATGACCTGAGCGGAAATCGTCATACTGCTCTCCCCCTCTGATTCTCGCTTAAACATTATTCCCACCACTCGCGAAATTTTTGCGTGGAATCACTCACCCGGACAGGCTCGCCCAGCTCCGGCGTCAGCAGCCGGTAGTTTTTATCCTTACTGGCTTTCGCCAGCTGGATCAGCGGATCGTTCCAGGTATGTTTCGCCAGCACAAAACGCCCGTTATGGCCCGGTACGATCGCTTTAGCATTGAGATCTGCCGAGGCCTGCGCCGTTTCTGCCGGGTGCATATGGATGTACTTCCAGTCCTGGTCGTACTGGCCGTTTTCCATGATGGCTAAGTCAACGCCGCCAAACTGCTCGCCAATCGCTTTGAAGTGCGGGCCGTAACCGGAGTCTCCGCTGTAGTAAACCTTCCGCTCCGGGGTGACAAACATAAAGCTGCCCCACAGGGTCTGGTTACGCTTAATGCCGCGCCCGGAAAAGTGGCGTGCGGGCAGCACGTGAACCGTCAGCGCATCGCTGATGTGTACAGACTGATTCCAGTCCCGCTCGTCAATTATGTCCGGGTTCATGCCCCAGTAGCGCAGGTGTGAGCCCACGCCGAGCGGCGTGACCACGCGCTTCACCTTCGGCAGCAGCGCCCTGATGGTGGCGTAATCCAGATGGTCATAGTGATCGTGAGAGATAATCAGCAGGTCTATCTCCGGCATGCTCTGTGCGCTCCACGGGTACTCCCCCGCAAACGCTTTATTGAGGAAGGAGAACGGCGCGGCGTAATTCCCCAGAACCGGATCGATCAGGATGCGTTTTCCCGCAAGCTGCATATACCAGGAGGAGTGGCCGAGCCACACCAGCGTGTCCTGTTCAGGCGACAGGCTGGCCAGTTCAGTTTTCACCAGCGGCAGCGGCTGAGCAGGACGGGCATTTTCGGTTTTACGGGTAAGAAACTGCCACCACGCTACCAGCATATTTTGTTGCCCGGTAAAGCCCGGCGTAGGGAGCGTGTTGTGGAATTGCCCGTCGCGATAGTGCGGGGAAGCTTCCACTTCAGAGAGCTGCGCACCCTGCGGCGGCTGACCAAATCCGGCATTCAGTACAAACGGTAAACTCGCCGCTGAAGCAATAATCATGACTAACACCACGCAGATGAATAGAGGCTTTTTCATTTCCTGACCCGCCAACGCGCCCCTTCCGATGGTTTGCGCGGGTGACACTTGATTATGAGTGAGTAAGCACTCATTATAGATAGGATGCTTACGCCGTCAAGAAGGTTTTCGATCTTTGACATTCCGCGTTGCAGCGTAACAAAGCACGTGTTTCAATCAGGGCTTTTACAATTGACGGGAGGAAAAATTTAGTGGCACGTCCGAAGAGTGAAGATAAAAAACAGGCCTTACTGGAAGCAGCAACCGCTGCATTTGCGCAGTCAGGTATTGCCGCCTCAACGGCGTTAATTGCCCGTAATGCGGGCGTCGCTGAAGGGACGCTGTTTCGCTACTTTGCTACCAAAGACGATCTGCTGAATGCCCTCTACCTGCATCTGAAGCAGGATCTTTGCCAGACCATGCTGGCGAACCTCGATCGCACCATCACCCTGCCGAAAGAGCACACCCGCAATATCTGGAACAGCTATGTGGACTGGGGTATTCGTAACCCCGTGGCGCATGCGGCTATCCGCCAGATCGGCGTCAGTGAAAAGCTGAACGCGGAAACGGAGCAGGCGGTGAAAGACATGTTCCCTGAGCTGCATGAACTGTGCCGCCGTTCGATTCGACAGGTATTTATGTCCGACGAGTTTAAGACCTTCGGTGATGCCATGTTCTTATCGCTGGCGGAAACCACCATGGAGTTTGCTACCCGCGATCCGTCCCGTGCCGTCGATTTTAAAGCGCTGGGCTTTGAGGCCATGTGGCGCGGGCTTGCTGAGGAGGATAACGATGGACGGTAAAACCTTGCAGGCGCACGCAAAACGCGTCGCACTGGAGATGCCCTTCACCGAACATTGCTGGCCGTTTGGGCCGGAGTATGACGTGTTTAAGGTGGGTGGGAAAATTTTCATGCTGATGGCGACCGTACGCGGTCGACCCCACGTCAGCCTGAAGTCCGATCCGGAAACATCGCTGCTCAATCAGCAGATCTACCGTGGCGTGGAGCCCGGCTACCATCTTAACAAGAAGCACTGGATTTCCGTGTACGGCACCGACGACGTTACGCCTGAGCTGGTCACCGACCTGATTACGGACTCGTGGAACCTGGTCGTCGACAAACTGCCGAAAAAAGACCAGAAGCGGATACGCCCGACCTGATTGTTCGCCTGAGGCGAACAGTATAAGCGCTCGAATCGCACTTATCTTTTCCCGCTTCGCGCGGTAATCTGCTTTCCTTTCACGCCCACCCACGGGCGAATTTCATCACCAGGAGTTGTTATGGATATTATTTCTGTCGCCCTGAAACGCCACTCAACCAAGGCGTTCGACCCCGCTAAAAAACTGACCGCAGAAGAAGCGGAAAAAATCAAAACGCTGCTGCAATACAGCCCGTCCAGCACCAACTCCCAGCCGTGGCACTTTATTGTTGCCAGCACTGAAGAGGGTAAAGCGCGCGTGGCAAAATCCGCGGCGGGCACTTATGTGTTCAACGAACGCAAAATGCTGGATGCCTCTCACGTAGTGGTGTTCTGTGCGAAAACCGCGATGGACGATGCCTGGCTTGAGCGCGTTGTCGATCAGGAAGAAGCCGATGGCCGTTTCAACACGCCGGAAGCCAAAGCCGCGAACCACAAGGGCCGCTGCTACTTTGCCGACATGCACCGCGTGGATCTGAAAGATGACGACCAGTGGATGGCGAAGCAGGTTTACCTGAACGTCGGTAACTTCCTGCTGGGCGTGGCCGCAATGGGCCTGGACGCGGTGCCGATTGAAGGCTTTGACGCGGCTATTCTTGACGAAGAGTTTGGCCTGAAAGAGAAAGGCTTCACCAGCCTGGTGGTGGTCCCGGTCGGGCACCACAGCGTGGAAGATTTCAACGCCACGCTGCCGAAGTCTCGTCTGCCGCTGAGCACGATTGTGACCGAGTGCTGATTCAAACGGGCCGCTGCACGCGGCCCGTTACGTTTTACTGATGACCAGCCTGCGGTGCGGATGGACATCGCGATCGCTTCCCCAGGCAAAGGCAATCCATCGCTCTTCCAGCTCAGCGTAAGAGTTTACGGGCGTTAACGTCCATTCTTCTCCCACCGTACCGTCTGCCACGCTAATGCGATAGTTCATGGTGAACGCCCAGTCGATCATGCGCAGCCAGAACCGTTGCCCGTCCCCCGTTTGCTCGCTGTCGGAGACTACGATGTCGTATTCGCTGAGCACCCACTGGAAAAATAATTGCGGTAATCCGCTAATTACGCGCTGGTGGACGGCGCGCGGGGTGCGCCATACCATCACCTGCGTGGCGGCACCGTGGGGAAAGGTAATTTCTTTATGAAATGTAAGCTTCACGGCATACGCCGTATAAGGCTTACCGTCATCGGTAGTCACGAGACGATATTCATCACCATAACGCGATTTTAAAAGTCGGTATCCGACAGGCAGCAAGAACCCCGGCAGATGAAAATCCGCAGTACCCCGCGCCAGAAATGCTTCGGTATGTTCGACGTTTCGGGAGATAAGCCCGAGTTTTTGGCTGAACTCTGCGGAATCAATCATCAGTGGCGACATTCATTGTTTCTCATCGCATAAGTATAGTCAACTTAACTTCCAATAGAAATCGCGTAGATTCAGTACGTTGATTAAGCGTCAATAGAGCGTAATCTGCGGATGCTTTACCCCACACACCATCGCATAACGCGTTAATGTATCGAGACTCGCCCGGGTAATATTCGCTTCCATTCTTGATACCGTTGGTGCGCTGACGCCCATCCGCTCCGCCACCTGGGCGCGCGTCAGGCCAGCATGATTGCGCCATTGCGCCAGCATCTCCCGCAAACGCTCCTTGCGCTCTTCTGCATCAAAGGAAGCCTGAACCTCTGTATCGCTTAACAGTTCAGCCCTGAGTTCATCCCAGTCAATAATCTTCTTGCTCATCTAACATCTCCTGTTGTCGCTTCAGTGCCAGACGAAGTTCAGCAGAGGGCGTTTTTTGCGTCTTCTTGATAAACACCCGCAGCAGAAAAATTGTCTTTTCTCGCTGATAGACGTAGATCCCACGCGTGTGGATCAGCCCGACGGTTCTGATTTCAAACAAACCATAGGGTAAGGGTTTGCTGACAGGCTCTCTCAGTGCCGTCGGATTAACGCATAGTTTATCAAGCTGACGAATCAGCTTCGCCTGTACCCCAGCAGGCAGGGAGAGAATCTCATCCCTGACCGCCTTATGAACGATAAGTCTGAACACGTTATTCATCCCTGATATTAGCATATAAGGCAATTTGTATTAAAGGCTAATTTTGCCTTTCATGACTCACCTTACCTGCTTTTAACAGTCAGTACCGGATCCGCATTGATTCCCTGAAAGCGCCTCGCAAAAAACTGATTTCCCCTGCCCGGCAAGCCACGCCATCGCCCGCTCTCCCGCCTCGTCTACCGGCAGATACACCAGCAACCGCGATCCGTTTCGCGGCGCGGAGTACCAGTACATCTGCTGGAGATGGAAATCCCCCAGTTCAGGATGGGTAAACAGCTTGAGCTGATTCTCCACGCCGCGCACGTCGTTGCGCTGGTGCCACAGGGTTTTGAACTCCTCGGAAACCGCGAAAAAACGCGCCAGCTTCGCTTCCCAGAGCGGGTCGCCCCGGTGTTCGGCCATTGCCGCGCGGAAATAGGAGACGAAAATCGGCAGCACGTCGTCACGTTTGCCGAGCCGCGCGCGCCACGCCGGATGGGTGAGGAAGAGATAAATACAGTTGCGATCTTCCGGCGGTATGGCGTTGAAATCGACGCCCATCAAATGCCCGAAGCTGTCGTTCCAGGCCACGATATCGAAATTCGGTTTCTGAATGCTGGCGGGTTTTGGCATCAGCGTATCCAGCAGGCGACGCGTGCCTTCGCTGATCCCCTCACAGCAGACCGCCTGTGGGGCTTCACCCGGCGGCAAACCGGCGAGCACAAAAAGATGTCGGGCTTCGGTTGGGGTGCATTGCAGCGCTTTTGCGATGGCGGCCATCACCGCGCTGGACGGGTTGACGTCCCTGCCCTGTTCCAGCCAGGTGTACCAGGTGACGCCGACGTCCGCGAGCATCGCCACCTCCTCGCGGCGCAGGCCCGGCGTGCGGCGGCGGCCGCTGCGCGGTAAGCCGAGGCGTTGCGGGTCAAGGCTTTCACGCCGGGCACGTAAAAAGGCGCCCAGCTGCTTGCGGGTGTCATCCTGGAGAGAGGTGACAGGTTCAGACATCAGCGCCATAAAATCTCCTGCATGGTAGTGCCAGTACCAGTATAAGCAAGAACTGGTACCCGTTTATCAGATGGTTGATGCTACGACTCTACGCTGTTTGACGCAATGGAGTCACCATGAATACGTCAGTTGTTTCACCGGGTCGTGCGGGCCTGATACTGCTGTTAACCGGCCAGATGCTGCCGCTGATTGATACCTCAATCACCAACGTGGCACTGGATTCCATCACCCAGTCGTTACACGCCACTGCTACCGAACTGGAGCTGATTGTCGCCCTCTACGGCGTGGCCTTCGCCGTCTGTCTGGCCCCCGGCAGCAAGCTGGGCGATAACCTTGGCCGCCGTCGTCTGTTTATGTGGGGCGTGGCGAGTTTTGGCCTGGCCTCGCTGCTGTGCGGCATGGCGGGCAATATTGAACAGCTGCTTGCCGCGCGCATTATTCAGGGTGCGGGCGCCGCGCTTATCATGCCGCAAATTCTTGCGACGCTGCATGTCACGTTAAAAGGGACGGCACACGCCAAAGCGATCAGCCTGTTTGGGGGGATCGGCGGGATTGCGTTTATCGTCGGCCAGATGGGTGGCGGCTGGCTGGTGTCGGCGGACATCGCCGGGCTGGGCTGGCGCAACGCCTTCTTTATCAACGTGCCGATTTGTCTGGTGGTGCTGGCGTTAAGCCGTCGCTACGTCCCGGAAACCCGCCGCGACACGCCGTCGCGCATTGACTGGACCGGAACCGTCCTGCTGACGGCGATACTGTGCTGTCTGCTGTTCCCGATGGCGCTCGGCCCGCAGTGGCACTGGTCCTGGCCGCTGAAGGCCGCGCTGATGGCGATTGTGCCGCTGGCCGGGTTAATGGTGCTGAACGCGCGCAAAAAAGAGCGTGAGGATGCCCACCCGCTGATTGCGCCGCGCCTGTTGCAGCTGCGCAGCATTCGCTTTGGCGTGCTGATTGGGATGCTCTTTTTCAGCGTCTGGTCCGGGTTTATGTTCTGCATGGCGCTGACCATGCAAAGCGGTCTGGGGATGGCGCCGTGGCAGTCCGGGAACAGCTTTATCGCGCTCGGCGTGACCTATTTTATCTCTGCCTGGTTCGCCCCACGCCTGATTGCCCGCTACAGCACCAGCGCCATCCTGCTGACCGGGCTTGCGATTCAGCTTGTCGGCCTGGTGGCGCTGATCGCCACGTTCCGCCACTGGGGAATGCACAATACCGCGCTGACGCTGGCCCCGGCTACCGGGCTGGTGGGTTACGGGCAGGCGCTGATTGTGAACAGCTTCTACCGCATCGGGATGCGCGATATCCAGCCTGACGACGCGGGGGCCGCGAGCGCGATTTTAAGCACCCTGCAACAAGCTGCGCTGGGGCTTGGCCCGGCCATTTTCGGCGCAATTTTGCTGCACGGGCTGCACACTCATCACGGCAATTACACCCAGGCGGTCAACGTCTTTCTGATGGTGGAAACGGTCATGATGGTGGTGCTGGCGCTGGCCACGCTGCGCATGCGCCATCGCCTGAGTTTACCGGTCGTCAAGGCCTGCCCGACGACAAAATAAAACAGCCTGAATTTGCATAATAGATCCGCAGCCGCCATTATGGGGCTGCATCAATACAGGAGACGTTATGCAGGAATTAATTGCTCAGGTTGAAGAGTTAGGGATTGAAATTAATCACACCACCTCTTTAGTGATTATCTTTGGTATTATTTTTCTTACCGCCATCATTGTTCATTTTATTCTGCACAAAGTGGTGCTGCGCGCCTTTGAGAAACGCGCGCAGGCCAGCAGCCATTTATGGTTGCAGATCATCACTCAGAACAAGTTATTTCACCGTCTGGCGTTTACCCTTCAGGGGATAATCGTCAACGTTCAGGCGGTACTGTGGCTGCAAAAAGGCAGCGAAGCAGCGGAAATGCTCACCACCTGCGCAAAGCTGTGGGTGATGGTATATGCCCTGCTCTCTTTCTTCTCGCTGCTGGACGTCATATTCAATCTGTCGCAGAAAATGGCCACCGCGTCGCAGCTGCCGCTGAAGGGGATATTCCAGGGCATCAAGCTGGTGAGCGCTATTCTGGTGGGGATCTTAATTATCTCCCTGCTGATCGGCCAGTCTCCCGCCATTCTGATAAGCGGCCTGGGTGCGATGGCTGCCGTTCTGATGTTGGTATTCAAAGATCCGATCCTGGGCTTAGTGGCTGGCATTCAGCTCTCCGCCAACGACATGCTCAAGCTTGGTGACTGGCTGGAAATGCCGAAATACGGCGCCAACGGCACGGTGACGGATATCGGCCTGACCACCGTTAAGGTGCGCAACTTCGACAACACCATTACCACCATCCCGACCTGGGCGCTGGTCTCCGACGCGTTCATCAACTGGAGCGGTATGTCCGCCTCCGGCGGTCGCCGCATTAAGCGCAGCCTGAATATCGACACCACCAGCATTCATTTTCTCGACGAGCAGGAGCAGCAGAAGCTGATTCAGGCGAAACTGCTGAAGCCCTATCTGGCCGCGCGCCATGAGGAAATTAATCTGTGGAATCAGCAAAACGGGGAAGGAGAATCGGTATTAAACCTGCGCAAGATGACCAATATCGGCACCTTCCGCGCCTACCTGAATGAATATCTGCGTAACCATCCGCGTATTCGTAAAGATATGACGCTGATGGTGCGCCAGCTGGCGCCGGATGCCAACGGGCTGCCGATTGAAATATATGCCTTTACCAATACGGTCATCTGGGCGGAATACGAAGATATTCAGGCCGACATCTTCGACCATATTTTCGCGGTAGTGGATGAGTTTGGCCTGCGTATTCATCAGTCACCGACCGGAAACGATATTCGCTCGCTGGCAGGGGTTATTGCCAGATAATCAGGCGCTGGCGCGGGAAATAAAGCGCCAGCCCATCATCACCCTTTCCGTGGGCGCATCCGGGTTGTCAATTTTGTTTAAGAGCAGATTGACCGCCTTGCGCCCGATATCCCGCGACGGCTGTTCGATGGTGGTAAGTGAAATCATGTCCGCCAGCTCCGTACCGTCAAAGCCGACCACGGCAATATCCTCCGGCACCCGCAGACCTGCCTGCTGAATAGCGCGCAACGCGCCCGCCGCCAGCGTATCGGAAACGGCAAATACCGCATCCGGCGAATTATCTTTTAACAGGTTTTGCATCGCCGCCATGCCCGCTCTGGAGCTGAGCTCACTGGCGTACTCCACCGCCTGATAGTCCAGACCCCGCAGGTGGATCACGCTCTTATAGCCGCGCTCGCGCAGGCGGGCATATTTGTAGCTGAGGTCGTGGTTGATCAGCGCGATACGCTTGCGCCCCCCGTCGGCCAGCTGGCTGACAACGTGCTGGGAGGCATCAACATCGTTTATCCCCACGCAGGAAACCGCTCCCGCATCCGCGTATTCGGCGCACTGCACCCACGGCGCAGAACCAATCAGCGCCGCCAGTTCCGGCAGTTTTGAAAACGCATCCATGGTAATGATGCCGTCGACGATTTTGCCCGACAGCAGGCTTAAGCCCGAGCGGGAGCGCTCAATGTCCGAGCCGGAGTTGCAGAGCAGAATGCGATAGCCGTTCTTTTCCGCCTCCGCTTCGATGCCCTTCACCACTTCGGCGCAGAACGGATTAGCGATGTTCGAGACCATCACCAGGATCATATAGCTGCGGGCGGTGCGCAGCTGACGCGCCAGCAGATTGGGCTGGTAGTTACTCTCCTGGATCGCCTGCAAAACGCGCTCGCGGTTTTTCGCCTTCACGGTATCGCTGTTGTTCAGCACGCGGGAGACCGTTGCCACGGAAACCCCGGCCAGCTGGGCGATTTTCTGAATTGACATAGCGACGATACATCCTGCGGTTAGCGTTTTGTGCAGGCTATCATAAATTCGTTGCCCGGCGAACCGGGCAATGCGTCAGCGTTCCACGCACACCCAGCGCTGCTGCTGATGGCTTTTCACAATAGCATCAATGATATACATCACGTTTTCGCCATCGTGGAAGGTGGCAAACTGCGCCGCCTCAGGCATTACACCGGCCTGCACGGCACGGTAAAACTGCGCCATCATATTCTTAAAAGCATCCGGCCAGCCTTCAATGTGCCCGCCGGGGAAGTGGGCGCTGTCGGCCACGTCACGGTTCATCAGGCCCGGATCGTCGGTGAGCGTCTGGTTTGCCCGGTCGCGATGGCCGATCCACAGCTGCTGCGGGATCTCCTGATCCCATGCCACCGACCGCTCGCTGCCGTTAATTTCAAAGGTCAGACGGTTTTTTCGCCCCGCGCTCACCTGCGAGACGCTAAAGCTGCCTTTGCTGCCATCGTCAAAGCGGAACAGTACCGAGCCGAAGTCTTCGGTCGTGACCGGTTTGTCTTCATACTCCGCCTGCTCGTCATGGGAGAAGGTCTGATGACCGCCCGCGCTGACCTTGCGCGTCGGCCAGACGATGGATAAATCAGCCATCACCTCGGTAATGCGCCTGCCGGTCACATACTGCACCGTATCGCACCAGTGGGAGCCGATATCCGCCACCGCCCGCGATGCGCCGCCGAGCGCGGCATCCACCCGCCAGTTGTAGTCGGTTTCCAGCAGCATCCAGTCCTGGAGGTAGCTGCCGTGTGAGGCAAAAATCCGCCCGAGGCTGCCCGCGCGCATCATGCTCGCCGCCTGACGCACCATCGCAAACTGGCGATAGACGAAGCTCACGCCGTGCATCACGCCCGCCTGCTCCGCCAGCGCCACCAGTTCGCGCGCCTCCTCAGGCGTCATGCAGAGCGGCTTTTCGGAAAACACGTGCTTGCCCGCGCGCAGGATCTGGCGGTTAATCTGTGCGTGCAGGTGGTTCGGCGTGCAGTTGTGCACCACGTGCAAATCAGGGTGCGCGAGCAGCGCCTCAACGCTGCCGTACGCGTGCGGTACGTTAAGCAGGCGCGCCTTTTCCTGCGCCTTAACGAGCGAGCCGTCGCACAGCGCGACCACCTGAACAAACCCGAGGCGCCTGAGCGCCTCGATATGTGCCGGGCCAATAAACCCGCTGCCGACGATCCCGACGTTAATCATGGCTGTCCCCTGCGGCGAAATCGTCAAACGCCCGTCCGGAAACGGGAATGATGTGGCGGCGGATAAATTCGCTGCCTTCACTCGCCCCGGTATCGCCATCCTTCATGCAGCACTCCCACTCCAGCACCGCCCAGCCGTCATAGTCGTACTGGGTCAGCTTGCTGAAAATGCCTTTGAAGTCGATCTGCCCGTCGCCGGGCGAGCGGAAGCGTCCGGCGCGGTTGATCCACGGCTGGTAGCCGCCGTACATGCCGCTGCGCCCGCTGGGGCGGAACTCGGCATCCTTCACGTGGAACGCTTTAATACGCGCATGGAAGATGTCGATAAAGGCCAGATAGTCCATCTGCTGGAGCAGCATATGGCTTGGATCGTAGAGAATGTTGCAGCGCGGATGGTTGTCCACCAGCGCCAGAAAACGCTCGAAGGTCACGCCGTCGTGCAGATCTTCCCCGGGATGCAGCTCAAAACAGACGTCTACGCCCTGTTCGTCGAAGGTATCCAGAATTGGCCGCCAGCGATCCGCCAGCATCTGAAACGCCTCCTGAAAACGCTGCTCGTTGTGTGGCGGCCACGGATAGAAAAACGGCCACGCCAGCGAGCCGGAGAAGGTCGCGTGCGCCTTCAGCCCTAATCTTGCCGAGGCGACCGCCGCCTGCTTCAGTTTTTCGGTTGCCCACGCCCGGCGCGCCGCCTCGTTACCGCGCACGGCGGCGGGCGCGAAGTGGTCAAACGCCTCGCTGTAAACCGGATTCACCGCCACGAGCTGCCCTTCCAGATGGGTCGACAGCTCGCTGATCGCCAGCCCGTGCGCAGCCAGCTTAGCGGCGATGTCGTCGCAGTAGGCCTCGCTCTCTGCGGCTTTCTCCACGTCAAAGATGTGCGGATGGTTGCAGGGGATCTGCACCGCTTTGTAGCCCTTCGCAGCCGCCCATCCGGCCAGCCCGTCAAGGGTGTTGAACGGCGCGTGCTCGCCAATAAACTGCGACAGAAAAATGCCGGGTCCTTTCATCGTCCTCATACCACCTCCTGAACGTTACGCCTTGTCATCGTCATACTTAAACGTGAGAAGGAAAATCAGCGCGATCGCCGCGGCCGCCACCGCCGGGATCCACCAGAATGTTACCCACGCCTGCGGCACGGTCTGCCCTGCCACCAGGCGGTTATAGAGCGCGCCGGAAATCTGCGAGCCGAGCAGCATGCCGATGCCGTAGGTGAACATCACGATCATGCTCTGGGCCTGGCCTTTCACCTTTTCGCCCGCCACCCGGTCGGTGTAGATAAAGCCGACGACAAAGAAGAAATCGTAGCAGACGCCGTGCAGCAGAATGCCGAGATACAGCAGAATGCGCCCTTCCTCGCTGACGCCCAGCGCGAACATGGCGTAGCGCACGAACCACGCCAGCATGCCGATCAGCAGCATGACCTTCACCCCCAGGCGGCGGAACAGCAGCGGAATGACCAGCATGAAGACGATCTCGGACATCTGCCCGAAGGACATGGCGGTGCTGACGTCGGCAATTCCCGCATCCGCCAGATACGAGGCGGTGTAGGCGTAATAGGTGCCGAGCGGAACGGAGATCAGCATCGCGCAGACGGAGAAGACGAAAAAGTGGCGGGTTTTGAGCAGCGCGAACGCATCCGCGCAGAAGAGATCCCGCACCTTCACCGGCAGGCCTTTCGCCGGTGCAGGCGTGTGCGGCAGCGTCAGGCTGTAAAGCGCCAGCAGCACGGAGCTGGCCGCCGCCACCTGAAAGATGGTGACGCTGGACGCCACGCCGGTGACGCCGATGAAAATGCCCGCCACGATCCAGCCGATGGTGCCGAACACGCGCACCACCGGGAAAGTTTTATCCACGTTGGCCAGGCTGTGAAACGCGATGTTGTTGGTCAGCGCCAGCGTCGGCATGTAGCAGAGCGTGTAGCCAAACAGCAGGCCAATCAGCAGCGCGCCGTTCCCGGCAATTAGCGCTCCCGGCACGAACAAAAGGATCGCCGCGCCCACGAGGTGCATCACCGCCATCACCTTCTGCGAGGCGAAGAAGCGGTCCACCAGCATGCCGAGCACGAACGGCGAGAGAATGGAGGCGATTGGCCCGGCGGAGAACGCATCGCCAATCAGCAGAGACATGTTGTACTGGGTCATCACCAGGCCGAGCGTGACCGACCAGCTACCCCAGATAAAAAATTGCAGAAACATCATCAGCGACAGCCGGGGCACCAGCAGCCAGTGCTGTGTTATCGCCTTTTCACTACCATCAGTTGACACCATGATAAGCCTCACCCGGGAAAAGTAATCGATTACAAAACGGTTCATATGAAAAGTAATCGATTACAATTCAAAGATCCTGTTGATCGAAACAGAATTGGGAGAAGGGTCACGATAAAGGTGAAGGGGGTGCCGGGTGACGGCTGCGCCTTACCCGGCCTACAAAATAACGTCCCCGGACATGTAGGCCCGGTAAGCGAAGTCTGGTTTGGTGCGGTCTGGTGCCCTCACCCCGGCCCTCTCCCACAGGGAAAGGGTGAAAACCGCGCTACTTTTTGCGTGTAAGCTTAAAGGCAACAAACAGGAATACCACCCATACCGGCAGCAGCATTGCTGAAAGTCGCATCTCATCCATGGTGCACATCAGCACCAGAATCAGCCCCAGGAACGCAATACAGATATAGTTCCCCGCCGGGTAGAGCAGCGCTTTAAACTGCGTCTCGCGTCCCTTACGGCGCATCGCCGCGCGGAAACGCAGGTGCGCGAGGCAGATCATGATCCAGTTCAGCAGCAGCGTCGCCACTACCAGCGCCATCAGCAGACCAAAGGCCTCTTTCGGCAGCAGGTAGTTGATCAGCACCACCAGCGAGGTGATAGCGCCAGAAAGAAACAGCGAATTGACCGGTACGCCGCGACGGCTGACGCGGGTGAGGAACTTCGGCGCGTTGCCCTGTACGGAGAGGCCAAACAGCATACGGCTGTTGGAGTAGACCCCGCTGTTGTACACCGACAAAGAGGCCACCAGAATGACGAAGTTCAGTGCGGAAGCCACCACGTTGCTGTTCAGATCGTGGAAAATCATCACAAACGGACTGCTGTCGGATTTCACTTCCACCCACGGGTAGAGCGCCAGCAACACCACCAGCGAGCCGATGTAGAACAGCAGAATACGGTACACCACCTGGTTGACCGCTTTCGGGATGCTTTTGTGCGGGTCGCGCGCTTCAGCCGCGGTAATGCCAATCAGCTCCAGACCGCCGAAGGAGAACATAATGACCGCCAGCGAGAGGATGAGCCCTTTCCAGCCGGTCGCCAGGAAGCCGCCGTGCTGCCACAGGTTGTCGATGGTGGCTCGCTCGCCGCCGTGGCCGGAGAACAGCAGCCACAGGCCAAAGCCGATCATGCCGATAATTGCCAGCACCTTAATCAGCGCAAACCAGAACTCGGTCTCACCATACAGGCGCACGTTCACAAGATTAACGGCGTTAATAATGATGAAGAAGGCCGCCGCCCAGATCCACGTGGGCACGTCCGGCAGCCAGTACTGCATGTAGATGCCGGCGGCGGTCAGCTCTGCCATGCCCACCAGCACGAACATCACCCAGTAGTTCCAGCCGGAGAGGAAGCCTGCGAACGGGCCCCAGTATTTATAGGCAAAGTGCGCGAAGGAGCCGGACACCGGCTCTTCAACGACCATCTCGCCGAGCTGGCGCATGATCAGGAAGGCGATGATCCCGGCGATGCCGTAACCCAGCAGAACCGCGGGACCGGCCATCTGAATGGCGGGGCCGATGCCGAGAAACAGCCCGGTACCGATTGCGCCGCCGAGGGCAATTAACTGAATATGTCGATTTTGCAAACCACGTTGCAGCGTCGGATTCTGATCCGACGAAGCTTCAGCGCTACCATGGCCTGAAGCGGATGACGCGTCTTTCACGCCCTACCCCTGTCTCTTTTTTAGAAGGGGCACGTTTTAACACTTCATGCTGGTGGTAGCAAGCTTAACGCCGGGCCAGCGCATGCGCCCGGCGCGTAAACGTCACGAACCGATGATCCCGCCGTCCGCTTTCACGATCACCACCGTGGACGATCGCGGGCGTCCGTTCGGGCTGGCGTCCGGCCAGTTTGAGATAGCGCGAGGATTGGCCGGGTCGGTAATATCATCCCCGCCCTCCCCCGGATGCTGAATGTTGATAAACAGCGTGCGGTTGTCCGGCGTAAACGCAATGCCGGTGATCTCACACCCGCGCGGTCCGGTCAGGAAACGGCGATACTCGTTGGTGCCCGGAATGGTCGCCACCATCTGGTTATTGCCCATCCCCTCGTACGCTTTCTTATTAATGGTGCTGGAGGAGACATCGGTCTGGATCCACAGCACGCCCTGGTGATCGAACGACAGGCCGTCGGGGCTGCCGAATTCCGCGCCCTGCATGGAGCCTTTGGCCTTCGGATCGTCGCCGTCGGTACGCCCGGCCATGACCAGAATATCCCACTTAAAGCGCGCGGCAGCAGGATCGGCCCCGTCTTCGTGCCAGTGCATGATATGCCCAAACACGTTGTTGGCGCGCGGGTTGGCGGCATCCACCGGCGCTTTCCCCTCTTTCCCGCGATCGCTGTTGTTGGTGAGCGTACAGTAGACGCTGCCGCTGGCGTGTGGATCGACGGCGATCCACTCGGGGCGATCCATTTTGGTCGCGCCCACCGCGTCGGCCGCCAGGCGGGTTTTAATCAGCAGATCGCCCTGGCTTTCAAACCCGTTGCGCTTATCCAGGCCGTTTTGCCCGAAGATCAGCGGCAGCCAGTCGCCGCTACCGTCCTCGTTGAACCTCGCGACGTACAGCGTGCCGGAGGTCAGCAGCTGCATACTGGCTTCCCGGTTCGCCGGATCGTATTTTTTGTCCGAGACAAACTTATAGATGTACTCGAACTTCTGATCGTCCCCCATATAGACCACCACGCGATTATCGGCGGCGAGCGTAACGGCAGCCCCCTCATGCTTGAAGCGACCGAGCGCGGTGTGCTTGCGTGGCGTGGAGGATGGGTCGTAAGGATCGATCTCCACGACCCAGCCGAAACGGTTAGGTTCGTTAGGGGTTTTATCGACGCTGAACCGCTCATCCACTTCGTTCCAGCGGTAGGATTCATCGCTGTCGCTGATGCCGTAGCGTTTTTCCAGCGGATTGAGATCGGCTTTTTTCACGAAAATATCCGACCAGTTCTCCTCGCAGGTGAGATAGGTACCCCACGGCGTGTGGCCGTTAGCGCAGTTTTGCATGGTGCCCAGCACGCGCTCCCCCTGCGGGTCGGCGGCGGTTTTCATTAGATCCTGATGCCGCGCCGGACCGGTAAGCTGCATCGGCGTATTGACGGTAATACGGCGCGCGAACGAAGACGGACGAACCACCTCCCAGCCGCTGCCCGCTTTTTTCACTTCCACCACCGACACGCCCATCGCGTTCTGCCCCTTGCGGGCTTTGTCGAGGCTCCAGTTCGCCGTACCGTCGGTAAACAGCATCCCGTTGTCGATGTATTCATGGTTCATCGCCAGCAGGCCATGCTCCGGGCTTTGCCCCCCCTGCGGCAGGCTAAACCACGCCATGCCGTCGTGATGCATGCCCGCCTGCGCGGCCTGTTCGTCCGTGGTGTTGCTGGCGTCCGGCTTAAAGGCCGGCATGTTGTCTTTGAGACCCGTCGGATCGCCCCAGCGATAGAACGGGCGGGCAATATAGCCTTCCGGCACCCTGACCGTATCTTCGGTGGAAACAGAGATGCTGGTAAACCCAAGCGACACCGCTTTTGCCAGCGCGGACGGTTTTGAGACCGCGGCAATGGCGTTCTCAGGTTTGATCAGAAACGGGAATGATACGGCGGCCCCCGCAACGGCCCCCATCTGGAGAAAACGGCGGCGGGAGAGGAACACCTCCGCAACCTCGGAAAATACCGGGTTAGCGCTGCGGTTACTGATATCGTCTTGATGTTCTTTTTTGAAAACGGATTTGAGGGGTCTGCCCATAGCGGCTTCCTGTCATTGGCCAAGAGGTAAAAGAGTTGGCGACCAGTGTAAGAAGCTTTTGTTACAATTTTATAACACGATAACGAGGGGATTGGGGCGTCCCTGCCCCGGATAACGAGGTGGAACGCTTAGAACTCGTAGCCCACCGAGACCTTAAAGGTTCGCGGCTCGCCCTGAGTGATGTAGGTACCGGAATCGTCCACGCTTGACCAGTAGTTTTCGTTGGTCACGTTGTCGATGCCTGCGCGCACCGTCATCTGGTTTTCATTGTGGTTTACCGCGAAGCGATAGCGCATGCCCAGATCCAGCGTGGTGTAGCTGTCCAGCTTTTTGCTGTTCGCGAGATCGGCATACTGCGTGCCGGAGTGGTTAACGCGCGCGGTGGCCGTCAGCCCCTCAATCGGCCTGATATCGTACTCCGCGCCCAGCACGGCGTAGAAGTTCGGAATACCGATCGCATCGTTCCCCTGATTCACGCCGTTTTTGGTTTTGGTCAGCTCGGCCTGAAGCCAGGTGGCGCTGGCATTCAGACGCATCCCCAGCATGGGCTCGCCGAAGACGTTCAGCTCCACGCCACGGTTGCGCTGTTCAGCGTCCAGGCCATAGTGTCCGCTGTCGTCGAGGATCGCCGACGGCATTTTGATTTCAAACAGCGCCAGTGAGCCGCCCACGCGGCCAAAGTCTGCCTTCACGCCCACTTCATTCTGCTTAGAGTGAACGATACCGGTGCTCTGGCCGTAGTTGGTGGCAGTGTTAGGCGCAGTTTCTCCGGGCTGTAACGCTTCGGTATGGTTGGCGTAAAGGGAGATTTCCTCCCACGGTTTGTAGACCACGCCGTAGGTTGGCATCCAGCGGCTGCCGTCGAAACCGTCCGCGTCGTTTTCCGCGCCGGTGATTTTGTTGTACCCGCGAATAACCACCTTCTGATGGCGCGCGCCGGCGGTGAACAGCAATTTATCATCCAGCACGCCCAGGGTATCGCTCAGCAGCCAGCCCTGGGTACGGGTGCGCCCGCTGGTCAGCGGATCGCTGTATTTGCCGCCCGAGCCGCTGAAGTTGGTGCTGTCCGGCATAGCCACGCCGGTGTTGTGATAGATGTTGGTGGTCGGATTATCCGCCGCTGCCGACATCTTCCACGCAATCTTTTCGTTTTTGGTCATCGCAGAATAGCCGACGTTCACCTTGTGCGAAACGAAGCCGGTAGTGAAGTTACCGCGAATGCCCGCCATCCCGCTGACGGAATCGCTGATGCGGTTGGTGTCGAGACGGCTGACCGTTGCGTTACCGCTCTTGTCCACCAGCTTCGGCGCACTGTAGATCCCTTCTTCGTGCGCGTGCTGCGCGCCGAGGCCGGTATAGGCGGTCCAGCTGTCGGTGATGTCATACTCGCTGCGCCACATCCCGAACTCGTTTTCGATATCGCTGTAGGCCCACTTCTGCGAGAAGTTGCGATCGTTTTTCGGCGGTTCAGGCACGAAATCCACCGCCGAGATGTTGACGCTGGTCGGGCTGCCGTGGAAGGTTTTCTTCTGATAGCCGAGGTCCAGCGAGGTGCGGAAACGGTCGCCTTTGTAGTCCAGACCGGTGGAGAGCAGCGTGGTGCGGCGGCGGTCGTTCGGTACGCCGGTTTCGCCTTCACGATGCACGAGGTTCACGCGCGCGCCGAACTGGTCGTTATCGCCAAAGCGACGCCCCGCATCCAGGGTGGTGCCAATCTGGGAATCCGAGGTGTAGTCCACGCCCACTTTCGCCTGCGGCGTTTCCCCGGCATGCTTTGGCTCAAGGTTAATCATCCCGCCTACGCCCGAGCTTGCCGCGCCGTTCATCAGGGCGTTTGCCCCTTTGAAGATCTCAATGCGGTCAACCATCTGGGCATCCACCACCTGACGCGGCAGCACACCGGAGAGGCCACCGAAGGTCATGTCGTCGCCGTCAAACTTCAGGCCGCGAATACGGAAGGTTTCCGCGCTGTTGCCGTAACCCTGCACAAACTGCACGCCCGCGTCGTTCGCGACCACGTCAGCAATGGTTTTTGCCTGCTGATCTTCCACCAGCTTCGAGGTGTAGCTGATGATGTTGAACGGCACGTCCATGGCGTTCTGCTGACCGAGCATCCCCATACGTCCACCGTTGGCCACCTGCCCGTCAAGGAAGGCGGGCACCAGCTGGTCACCGCCGGGTTTAAAATCACTCCCCGCTGTGGACTGGACAACGATGGTGTCTTCTTTTTTTTCATCCGCCGCAAAGGCGGAGTGGGTAACCGCGCCAATGGCAATCGCCAGCAGCGTTTTGTGCATTGTGGTGTTGTTCATAGTTAACTCGTTTAACGTGCGCGCAAAAATGACCCGTTGTCGGGCCTTAGAATTTATTGAGAGAAATGCAAATGAGAACTATACGTATTATCCATGCGTTATCAAGCGTAAACGCGCGTTTCTTTCTGTGTAAACGGTGAAAGTAAGACGGGAGGGTATGCAGGCGGGAGAAAGCGTGACGCACAGCCACCCCGCGTACGGGGGTGGCTGCTCAGGTATTATTTTTTCTTGTAGATATCGGCGGTGCCGTGAATTTTGTTGTTGGTGTTACCGGAGGTCAGCACCAGCACATCAGCGCCTTCTTTATCGGCTTTCTCGACCAGCTCTTTTTTCGCATCATCGACAGAGACTTCGTTAGCGGTGCTCACGGTACCGATTTTTTCGTACTGCGATTCAACTTTTTCGAATTCGTTTTTTGTCATCATTTCAGCCGCAAAGGCATTGGTGGTAAACAGAAACGCGGTGCCCAACAAAATAGCAGTCGTTTTTTTCATAACCTTTTTCCTTGAGATTAATGAGCAACTACGAAAAGGCCCCACGCGAAACGGTGAGGTGTTATGAGCATGGTAGAGGATTGGCGAAAATGCCATTTACCTCTGACAGTTTCTCTGGCTGATTTTGTGATGCCGCCTGATTTTTTTGCACTCAGGCGTTGTTCCCGTAGCAGGCAAGCTCCAACAGGAACACCGATGCGGACATCGGTATGCGAAAGACTTTTATAAACCCTCTGAGCGCGGGGTCGTTTAACGTTACGGGAAAAATATCGTCCTGAATATTCAGATATCGAGCATCACTATTTTTAGTGCAGACGTAAACACCACGACATTGCTGATAACGTCCTTAATAGAATTTATCAACGGTCGTAATCGATCCTGTTGTGAGAATGCGAACTTTATCGCCGGGGTTAAACGCCAAGCCATTATTAGGCTGAACAACCTGAATGGTTTGGCCGGTTTGGGTCTTGATGAGCAGCTTCACTTCCTGCACGGCCAGCTCGCTGGACTGCTGTTTATGTGACGCCACCGCCCCGGCCGTAGCGCCAGCCACCGTCATCGCGGTGTTCCCTTTGTCATTACCGAACTGGTGCCCGACGACGCCCCCAATCGTACCCGCGACCAGCGTACGCAGTGGATGATAGCCCTCACGCGTATGTGTAATGATTTGGCTCTGCTGAACGGTGCCATATTCCACCAGCGTTCGGGAACCGGCGTGGATCGCCGGGCTGGCGAAAGCCAGAAAGCTCAACGCGATGAGTAAGTGTTTTTTCATTTTTAACCCATTATTCTTCATTAAAGGTATCGCCATTCTGCCTGGCGCAAATGCATCCTCTTTAGCAAAATATGCTTATTCAAGGTCAAAATTTAATTTTAAATTAAAAACGAAAATTTAAAACCAAACAAAATAAACCCTGTAGACAGAGTCATTTCTATTATCAATAGCGACATATCCAGCTACGCTGTCCGTATTATTGCCTCAGGCGAAGCGATATCAGCTCACGATTCTTTATCAGCATTATTCAGATTAATGTCTCCCCTGGTCATTCAGGAAAAAACGACAGGAGTTACCTCATGAAAAAAAATCATTCTCGCGCTGGCTTTCACTACTGCATCGTTCTCTGCCTTTGCGAACCACCCGGTAGCACGCGCCACCGCCGTCGCCTCTGCCGATCACCCTGTTGCCGTCGCGGCAGCCACCGGTGAAGGCAGCCATCCCGTCGCCCGTACCACCGCGGTGGTTTCTGCCGACCATCCTGTCGCTGTCGCAGCCGCAACAGGTGGTGATTATCATCCCGTCGCCCGCGCAACCGTGGTGGCCAACGCTGACCATCCGGTCGCCGCGGCTGCCGTTACCGGGCAATAATGGCGCACTCTCCTACAGGGACGTCGGGGAAGAGTCGATGCGTCGCATACGATATGCCATCATCTATAATATGTACCCTTACAGTTATATGGCAGTCGCACAAGAAGATCATCAAAACGTCTCGTCTTTGTCGTAAAAGACTCAATCGCTGCTTACCCAACATCAGTTTCACGCACCCTACTGACAACACTTGAGTTGCAATAAACCTCTGCTGATATCTAACACTCAACGAAGACCATCGACAACAGAGGAAATCCTATCATTGCAACCCTCCCAATGTTGGTAGAATCCATTAACGTTTGTCGCTACCTTCGGTCACTTTGTCAGCGAAGCAAAGCTAGCCTCGCTAAATACATGAATTCGCCTCTTCCCGAGTGAAATACCAATCAAAAGTTTGAAGCTTTGATATGAAGCTGTTCGTACTTAGATAGCGATAACTTATAGATTCGACTGAATTGATTCTAAAGACGTTAGGAATGTTTACAATGCATTGCGTA
This sequence comes from Enterobacter quasihormaechei, assembly GCF_004331385.1. Lineage (GTDB taxonomy): Bacteria > Pseudomonadota > Gammaproteobacteria > Enterobacterales > Enterobacteriaceae > Enterobacter > Enterobacter quasihormaechei. The sequence goes on along the minus strand of NZ_SJON01000001.1, from coordinate 219,575 downwards.
ACCCCTCTCAAACACACTGTATGCACGCACAGTGCTTTTATAAACTACAATAATCAATAGAAGGATTTCCAGACTAAAAGAAGTTAGGATCGATACCGCTACGTGCCTGTATTACTTACATTTTACATGTATTAAATAATAATTGTTTTTCTTTGATTAACTTAAACTCAGCTGCTAAATCCGCAGAGTGACGTACAAACTTTGCACAGTAAATTACGCGTTTCCCGGGGATAAGAGTGATTCCCATTCTGTTTAGGTTGGCCATGTCAAACGTTTTAGTTGTATAAATCTTCGTCACAATAACCTATACAAGGCGCTGACTTAATGTGTTTTATGTGCCATTATACGCACAAAATCAATAAGATTATGCTTAATCACAGGTTTAGCGAAAATGAAAGAAAAAATTGACTCTGTTGATGGAGTTAGAGGTGTAGCATGCTTGATGGTTCTACTTTCACATCTGTCACTGATTTTTTTTCCATATGTCTATACTGGAAGAATTTCTGAGCAGCACTCGCAGGTTGAGTATTATATATACCACTCCCCTTTTGCATTCTTCTACTCCGGAACGGCTGCTGTCTTCATCTTTTTTGTGCTTAGCGGATATATTCTCAGTTTTGCATGTTGCAGAAATGGCGATATCTTAAATAACTGCCTAAAGATGACGATGTCAAGATACCCAAGATTAATGCTTCCAACTCTTGGTTCTGTATTGCTGTGCTATTTCGTAATGATTGCCACCCCAGACGGATTTAATACTCTCTCATGGATTGGTGGAGTATTGGACGTAAAAGGCCATGATTTACCAGGCGCGATTTATAATGGATTGGTATCAGCCGTGTTATTCTGCGACAGGTCATATAATATTATTATATGGACAATGCAAGTTGAGTTTTTTGGTTCATTAATAGTATTCTGCATGACACCTTTGATAGTTAAAGTTAAATACAAAGAAGTGGTTCTTTTTACCGGTGCATTATTAATGTTTTGTATTTCGCCAGATAAGATTGGTGCCAGCTATGCATGTTTTTTGATTGGCTCGGCCATATATCATGCCGAAATTAAGCCTTCAAAGTTAACAGGCTATCTTGCATTAATAGCGGGCCTATATTTTGCAGGTTTCCATAACAAAAGTAACTCCTATAGCATAATATATGAACTTATGTCATTCAAAGCTCCAGGAGGAAAATCCAATCCATATTACTTATCGAATATGATTTCAGGCGTTTTGATTGTTTTTGCTGTCGTGAAATCAGGTGTTGCTCAATGTACAGTTACGAATAGAGTATCATTATATCTTGGTAAGGTATCGTATTCTGCGTATCTGATACAAATTCCAGTATTCTACGTGATGACACAAGTTGGTTTTGATCTATTTAAGAGCCTGGGACTCAGTTATGAATACTCAGCAATATTCACATCCTTGGTCACAATATCATCTGTTTATATGATTTCAACATTATTCTACATATACGTAGACAAGAAAAGTATAAAGATCTCTAAGCTTTCTCATAAGTTAATAGCTGCATAGCCTATGAATAAAATGCGCACCATCAGGTGCGCATTGTAATAGCACATCTTATAGAACTACTGGTGCAGCACTGAATGACAATGCATATTTAACTCTGCATACTCAAAATAATAAGCATTATAAACAGATATACGTCAACACTAAGTCAAAGCATTTTCCATATGTACACTATACACCCACCGCCAGGAAGACGCGCAATGTTGATTTAGTACATAAAATACAGTGTACCATCATGTAGATATTGATAATTTTACTATTTTAAGACACGCAACATCCCGTGCAAGTTGGTTAATTCAGTTAGGGGTTCCGTTCTTCAGGAGAGGGTGGATGAAAAGCATCGAAATGGTCCGTCGATACGCTCACATGGCACCGAACCATTTAAGCGAACACGCACGGAAAATAGATGCCATTTTTGCCAACCATGACACAAATACGACACAAGGAGAAAATCAGGCTGGCTTGAAACTGGCGTAAGTGACTGTTTTTAAATGGCACGCCCTGTAGGATTCGAACCTACGACCTACGGCTTAGAAGGCCGTTGCTCTATCCAACTGAGCTAAGGGCGCACGGAGAAGAGTATACTTCGCGGTGGTGAAACGCCTGGAATTATACGGTCAATGCGTAGTGAGTCAATGCCTTTTCCGCCTTCTCTGCCGATAATGACTAGCTGATTGTAAATACGGCTGTTTTTTCAACATTTATGCTCCTTTTACGGGCTGCGAAAAGGCTTAGCCGCTTTTAAGTAACGCCTGCTGTTTTCCTGTTTACTTCGCCGTCACACTGTCCTGCGGTATCCCGGCCACCTGGAGGCTGGAAGTGAACAGGACGACGGAGTGACAGCGCCAGACCAGACAGGTTTCCCCTCGTGCGTGCAGCACATCTCACGCGACATTACAGGCATCAAGCTTGAACCCATTGTCGCCCTCTCCTCTTCCCGCACAATTGGGGCCGAAGTGCTCAGCGTGCTGTCACCGCATCAGCAAAGTGAAGACTTTTTCCGCGACTGGTCCGCCGCCCGGGCGCTTATGCTGCTGGAAGCCCAGATCGCTGCGTTAAAAAACCCCTCTCCCTGTGACAACCTTTTCATAAATGTGCCGATAACCGTTCTGACCATCCCGGATATGTTCCAGCGCTTACTGCAACTTAACAGCCCACCGCTGAACATTGAACTCGTGGAGCCCGCCTCGTTCTTTTCCCTCTCAGACCCAACACGTCTGAGGGTAAGTTGTGCGCTTCAGCAGTTGACGGCGCAGGGGCATCGGATCTGGCTGGATGATATTGATGAAGCGTCAGGGCCCGCATTTTTATCCTGCCGTCTGCCGTTAAGCGGAATCAAAATCGATAAGATGGCTTTCTGGCGACTACGTGCAACGCCAGCGCTGACGCAGCTGGTCGGTCTTTGTTCAAGAATTGCTGCCAATGTGCTTATAGAAGGCATTGAAACAGAAAAGGATCGTGAGTGTGCGCTTCAGGCTGGCGCGCGCTTCGGTCAGGGATATTATTGGCCATCCTGGAGATGGCAGGAGGACTGAACGGTCATCGCCAAGAGGGAAGCTATGCGAATGACAGTACGCCGTTACCGGCGTCGTCGGACAGGAAGTGATTCACTGGGTTCAACGCACTCGCCTTTTGCTCTCCCATTTTTTGATCGTCTCGAATATTTGAGCCAGTCAATCAACCAGACCCGCAAAACCGATGCTCCCTTTATCGTTCTGGTCACACAGGATAACTTTTTCCGTTCCGGTTTTCTGAGCGGGCATTCGCCCCTGAGCAATTGCTGCGACTACTCCACGCTGGAAGCAGCCCTCAGCGATTTGAATCAATGGCCTTCATCACGTCTGGTGGTAGACGTAGAGAGCCGCGCCTCGCCGCTGATTGAACTGCTGGACCGATTACGACGCCACAGCCTGTACCCTCCCTTCCTGACCCCCTACCTGCTCATCCGCGCCGATGATTACGATACACGCCTGTTTTGCAAAGCGGCTGGCCCTTTTCACGTGCTTGAACGGCAGCTTTCGGCGCTGGCTATGCAACAAACGTTGCTGGAGCCGCCGTCTCCCGTCGGCCACCGGAAAGAGTGGTTTTCCAGGGAAGAATGGCCAATCTTACAGGCGCTGTCGCAGGGTAGCTCCCTGCGTCAGATCGCGCAGATACAGAACCGCCCCTATAGCCGCATTATTTACCGTCTCAGCTGCATCCTGGCGAAACTTGGGCTGAACCATCGACACGAGTTGCTACATCTTCTCAACAACCTCTCAGATTTCACGTATTAACGTATTCAATAACCCCTTAATTCCTAAAGACCTTTAGGAAAATACTTAGGATATATGTTAAATTTTTGTATTTTTTAACAAAACTTTCGATTTTATAACTATTCCTAATTCTTAGCCCTCAACCGCGCGAAATGCTGTTTATATGCTCAATCAGAGTACTTTTATCCAGGCGTTAAGGACCTGACGTTTTCGTTAACAGAGTGATAATGGTGTAAAAACAAGCGATTTACGTGTAAATAAACGCGATGAGAGGTGAAGAAAACAGCAGATAGTGCTGTTCATACGCCGGGATCTTAAGCCTGGCCTGAGACGTTTATAAAGGGGCGATGACGTGCGAAAGCGCGGATATCAGGGGTGGCGAGCGGGCAGGATGACCTCCGTCACAGACTGCGTATTGTTAACATTTTAGCAACATACAGTAATATCGTTTATTTTTTGTTATTACATAAAGATGAAAGTGTGTGGTAAATGCAATATCAGGACATTTTTGCTAAATTTAAAAAGGTAGCGATTCAGATCCAGAAGATAATAATCAGCAATATATGGATATTAATTTACAGGCTTTTCGGACATTACTTAAACGGTATAATAAGACGTGTTTGACACACTAATAAGAAAAATCATTTTGCCATAACCAGCCTTATGAGATAACTGCGCTGAGGCATCGATATCACACTACGTAAACAAGGATGCTTTCGCTCTTCCCCGGGACATTTACCGTAGAAGGATCTGCGCAATTATCCTTCCGGCTTTTCGAGAGTTTTTACAAAACTCAGCATAACGCTTTTAACAATCTGAGGCATAAAAAATGAAACCGGCATCCGTTATCATTATGGACGAACACCCTATCGTCAGAATGTCGATAGAAGTCCTGCTACAGAAAAATAAAAACATCCAGGTAAAACTGAAGTCAGGCGACAGCCACGAAGTGCTTGACTGTATACGCAACCACCCTATCGACCTGGTCATTCTGGATATTGAAATGACGGGCACGGATGGGTTCGTATTACTGAAAAGAATCAGGAACTTAAACAAAGACATTAAGGTGCTTTTCCTCTCTTCAAAATCAGAAGCCTTCTATGCCGGCCGCGCCATTCGCGCCGGGGCCAATGGTTTTGTCAGCAAGCGAAAAGATTTGGGAGAAATTTATAACGCAGTGGAAATGATACTGATGGGCTATTCTTTTTTCCCGTCAGAAACGTTGAGTTTTATAAATCACCTGGGCTCCCGGACAGGCGCCGCTGTGGATATGCCTTTATCGAATCGTGAGGTGACGGTTTTGCGGTATCTGGCGAACGGATTATCTAATAAGGAGATTGCCGATCAATTATTACTTAGCAACAAAACAATTAGCGCCCATAAGTCTAATATCTTTTCGAAGCTGGGCGTGCAGAGTATCGTTGAATTAATTGATTACGCGAAAGCGCACGAATTATTGTAACCTGACACTCTCCCTGCAACGGATAACCGTTACAGGGAGAGTGGATATAATTAATTATAATTAATCATGAACGTTGCATCGGCGTCAGCCCGACCCGGCTGCGGATTATCCGCCGTGGCGATATAATTGGCATAAAATGACAGCTCTGCATTTCCCTGCGCATCCACCGATACCGTCTTGCTGGCCTGCTGCAAGGCGAGGCGCGTTTTATCCCGGTCGAGGATCTCCACGGCCACGTTGCTGGCCGCGCTGGCATCATTCAGCGCCAGCAGGCTGTTATCATGCCCGTCAACCTTCCCCGTAAACGTGACCGAAGCCGCCCCGGGAGGGCATCCGGTCAGCTTGAGGGTGAACGGCACGGGCTGCGTGCGGCTTCCCGTAGTGCGAAGCTGTTTCGTTGGCCAGGTGCCGAGCGTGACGGTCTTATTGCTGTCGTCCCCCTCCGCCACGCAGGTAAAATCCACGATATTGCCGTAAAGCTGAATGTTAATTTCCCCAAGCGCCGTCTCTGCATGCGCATGCGCGCAAAGCGTCAGGAGCGCCAGAGAGAGATACCGCATCCCGTTTCGCATTCCCGCTCCTTAGTCGTAGTCGACGCGTAGATAGCCGCGAGAGGTAAAACGCCCCTCGGCAGGTTTTTTACCGGTCACGCTGACGGGCCATGCACGGATCCCAACCTGCGCCTGCGCGCTGTCGTCCAGGCGGAACGGAATTTTGCTGGTCAGGTTGTTCGGCGTCAGCGGCACGCCATTGCTGTTGGCAATCACAAAGCCCACATCCGCGTTATCGGAGACCAGCGTACTGCCTGAAACCTTCTCCGCTTCGACGCGCATCGTGAGCATGGCGTTCGCCTCCACGTTGGTGCATTTTATGCCGATGGTTTTGCTTTGCGCTGAGACTCCCTCCGGCTTATTCCCGATGCCCGCTTTACTGAACAAGGAGGCGCCGATGTCCCCGAAATCGAACTCCACCACATTCCCGGCATTAATCTCACAGCTCTGAGGCACCTGAATGGTTCCGCTGTAGCTGATGGTATAGACCGGCGTGGTGAGCGGATCCGAAGAGGTGGTGGTAACGTAAACCCGGAACATGGTCGCCCGCGGGATCACCACCATATTGATAAAGCGCCGGGTCACCTTAAGCCGAAAGACGAGGCTGGAATCCTGAACGCCAAACGGTTTGTTTTTAGACACGTTCGGGTGGCTCCCCATCTGGATGTAGTTTTTGGGGGGATAAAACGTGCCCGCGTAGCTGTCGGTGATTTTCATCGCCCCGTCCAGATAGTCGTTAAGCTTCAGATACTGATAGCCATCGCTGGTGCCCGTGACCGGGAAATCGGTCACATAGCTGCGCTTGGTGGTGTTCCCGGACGTTCCCTTAGGGCAGACGGCGTTCACGCCCACCCACTGGGATTTCTCGCTGAGCGTAACCACCTGCCCCACCTGGTTATTGGAACTGTTGAATTTATCCGTCAGGTCGTAATAGACCTCCGTCGGCACGCCATTTTCATTGACGCAGACGGTGGCGAGCGCGTCAGTTACCGGCAAAAACGCCAGAAGGGATAACCCCAGATAATGGATTTTATTCACAGCGGATCCCCTTAAGTGTGATCGCCTGTTGCAGGCTCTGTTCTGGCAAGCTGTAGGGCGCACGACACTGGGACTGCTTTCCGTCTCCCCACTGAATCAGCAGCTCCCCTTCCAGCGGCAGCCCGCTCAGGTAAATCTGCCCGTCATCGCCCACCATGCTGGTTACGCCGCTCTGCGTCTCACGCACCACCGCACCAAACGGTACGGGCTGGTTATCGCGCTTCACGGTCAGCAGCGCGCGCACGCCGATGCGGGTATCGAAGCTAGCGCGCACCAGCGCGCCGTTCGTCGGCACGACGCTGGACACGTTATTTTCAATGTCGGTGTTGTTGCTCATGGTGTTGGTATCAAGCGCCACGCGGTTGTAACGGTACACCGTGGCGTACGGCATCACCGCATAGCCACGCCAGTCGGTTTTCACCCCGGTCTGGTTTTCGATGCTCACGCCCGACGCGCCCGGCGCTTTGATCAGCACGTTGGTATCGCCCAGCGGCTGGCTGAACGTTACGCCGTCGGAATGCCCTACCACGCCGCCGGAAAGCTGCCAGTTGAAATCGTGTTGATCCCGGGTGTAGTTGTAGCCCACGCCCAGCGTGCCGTAGGTGGCCTGCCAGTTGGCGCTGGCGCTGCCGCTTGCGCCGTTATTGCTGGCGTGGCCCTGGGTGACGCTATAGTTCAGGTTGCGATCTTTCAGCAGCGTTCCGCTTATCCCGGTCTGCCAGCTGGTATCACCGTTGCTGTTTCGGCTGGAAGAGGCCGTGGCATAGGCTCTGTCGATCGCGCTATCGCGACGGAAGCCGTGACGGGTGAACAGGCTGAACGGTACGGAGACGTTGAACGAGGCGATGCGGTCGGTTCCGTCAATGCCGACGGCCTTGTTCCACGACCAGGATAAGGCATAGCTGACCCCTTTCACCCCGCCCGCATAGCCGAGCTGGTACCAGACGTTGGACTCGCTGGTGCCCCAGTAACTCTGCTGGCTGCCTGAAACGTACACCGAGCCGTAATCGCCGAGAGACTGGGAGATATTGAGCTGGAAACGCCCTTTTTTATTCAGCGTCAGGTTGTGATAGCTCTGCACGTCCGGCACGCCGTCATCATCCTTATCGTCGCCATACTGATAGCCTTCCATTGTGCGCCAGGCCACATCGTCGAGGGTGTAGAAGCCTTTGGTCGAGTAGCGATAGCCCAGCAGCTGGAAGTTGGTGCCGAATCCGTTAAGGGATTTTGCGTACAGGAAACGCAGGGACTGGCCTTCATGGCGGCTGTCATCCGCCAGCTGGCTGCGGGCGTGCGTGAGGTCAAGTGAGACCGCGCCCCAGTCACCGAGGTTTTTCCCCGCGCCAATGGCGATTGCGGTATACCGCGAGGCCAGCTGCGTACCGCCGTACAGCGTGTAGCCGTCGGCAAGGCCGGCAATCATCGTTCCCTGCGTAAAGAACGGCGTGTCCTGCTCGCTGTTGCCGCTGCGATAATCCCCCGCCACCAGATCGTATTTCCAGCGTCCTTCACGCTGGAGCAGCGGTACGGTGGAATACGGTACGGTGTAGCGCTGCTGGCTGCCGTCCTTCTCTTCCACCGTCACCTCAAGGTCACCGCTGGAGGAGGTGGGGTTAAGGTCGGTAATGGCGAAAGCACCCGGCTGAACATAGCTCTGGTAAATCACGTAGCCGTTCTGGCGGATCACCACTTTGGCAGGGGTGCGGGCGATTCCGCGCACGGTAGGCGCGTAGCCTTGCAGGCTGTCCGGGTACATGCTGTCGGAAGAATAGAGCCGACCGCCGCGAAAACCGACGCTGTCGAAGACATCGTTGCCGGTATTGCTGTCGCCGAGCACCAGCTCGCTTTTCAGCGGAATGACCGTACGCTGCGCCCAGGTGCCGATATTTTGCCAGCTGCTGTGCCGCTGGCCGTTGCTTTCGGTATAGCGCCACGCGCCGTTATTGCGTAATCGCCACGCGCCATAGTTCAGCCCACTTTGCAGGTTCAGATAATAGCTGTCGTCTTCGCTGCCCCGGTTGCCGGTAAAGCTGTAGTTCACCAGCGCGGCGGGGATGCCCTCATCCCACTGTTCAGGCGGAATATACCCCCGGGCGCTGTTTTGCATCGCCACCTGAGGCAGGCTGACGTTAAGGCGCAACGAGGCGAAGTTGAACGCCGTTTCGCTGCCGGGAATAGCCGTGGTAAGCGGAACGCAGGTGTCGCCCTGCACGTTGCTGAGCTCCGGGAAGGCGGCGATATTCACGCCAAAGCGATCGAGCATCGCGCGCGTAATACACGGCGACAACCCGCCCGCGACCGGCGGCGTGTTGTCGGCTTGCTCAAACCGCACGTCCTGGGTGCCGATAAATTCATCGTTACGCCAGATATCGACGCGATAGACGCCCGGTGCCTGCTGGTGGCCCTTTTCAAAACGCGACAAATCCGCCACGTTCGCCGCGTCATCGGAGAGAAACGCCGGGTTAAAATAGCTGTCGCCCCAGCCAGCGTGTGGCCAGAGCGTTGCCATCAGCGCCAGCGCAACCGGGCAGTAACGCCATTGAGTGTTCATCGCCCTGTCTCTGCTCACAGGCTGACGCTACGCGCCGGCGTAATGGCACCGTAGTCGTTCACGCTCTGCCAGGAGAGCGTGCCGCTCGCGGCGGCGGGCAGTACCTGCTGTGCCGAGCTTTTAGGCGCAACCATCAGGTTATCGAGCGTCTTGCCGCCGAGCTTCAGGTTGACCAGCGTTACGTAATACGGCGAGGCATTGCTCACCTTAAGGTGGTTGCCGACGCGCTCAAAGCGCAGCTGCGAGAGCGCCTCTTCCGGCGGCATCGCCAGGTTAGCCGGGCGTACAAACAGTTTGATGCGTGACAAAATGGCCAGTTGCAGGACGTTGTTGCCGTCCTGGTGCGTTTTGCTGACCGATGGAATCGCTTTGACGTTCATGTAAAAGAGGGATTCGCGATCGGCGGGCAGCGCCGGGCCTGCGTAAATAATGCGCAGCGTATTTTCACTGGCCGGCTCGCTGACAAACAGCGGCGGCGTGACGACAAAGGATTTTTCCTTTTGCCCGCTGGCGTTTTCTATCCACGCGTTAATTAAATAGCGCTCTTGTTTATTGCTGTTGGTGATCGCCAGCGACGTTTGTTTTGCATCGGCCGGATAAATAACGCGCGTCGCGCCCAGCGCAATTCCGCCGGACGCATTTGCGCAGGCAGACATCATCATCAAAATAAAAGATAAAAACAGTCCAGGTTTAATCAGGGTGTTCATCACAACCGTACCTTTAATAATTAGTTCGCAGGCGTCAGGGATAAATCAACGTAAACCAGACATTCGACTGAATAGTGCCTGGTACCAGGTGTTCGGAAATAGCCCGATAGCGGGCGCTAAAATGAAATGCCAGTTCGCGGGTATCAATGGGTAACCAGCTCACCGCCGTCGCGTTCGGGATGATTTGCCGTTGCTGTTCGTCAAAAAGCGCCAGCCCGACACCGCTGCTGACCGCGTTTTCCCCTGGCCGCGATGTCGCCAGGAAAACCTGCGGATCTTCTGCCGGTGTGACGCCCTGGAACTGGATCCCGACGGTGCGGGAGACGTCCACGCTACAATCCAGCAGACGTACGGTGAAAGGCACGTTAACCGTGGAAAAGCTGCCGACGCCGGAAAAGGCGTTTGTGCGGTATTGCCCCATATCCACGCGCATATTCTGGCTGTCCGGGGCCACCGCGCAGCCGCCGTTGACCAGCTCTCCTCTGAGGTGAACTTTGCCGCCGTCGATCACCACGGTATGTGCGTTTACCGCTGAGGCAACGGCAAGGGCGCACAGCAATATCCCAGTCCTTGTCATCCTTCGCTCCCGGTATAAGCGATTAAAAGACCTCTTCCCTGAGGCCAACCACATCCCTGTACAAAGGCATTACTCGTATTTCATTACGAAAGTTGCGTCCGCGTTTGCCTGGCCTGGCTGGGTGGTCGCAGCCGTAGCTTTATAGCGCGCGGTGAAGTTCAGGGTGTTAGTCCCTTCAATCAGGCTCTGTGCCGCAGAGAAGGTGGCACCGTCCGGGGTCAGCGTGGTGGATTTGCTGTCGAGGATCTCAATGCCCACGCCCTTCGCGGAGTTGTCGTTGTTACCGGAGGTTACCGCCAGCAGGGTTTTGTCGGTGGCGTCGATCTGGCCGGTGAACGCAACAGCTGCGGTTTTCGCTACCGCAGGATCGCAGTCGTTCAGTTCGATGGTGAACGGAATATTGGAGGTGGTGTCACCCACTTTAGTGAATTTCGCGGTACGGTACTGGCCGAGATTAACGGTCTGCTCAGAAGAGTCCGTATTTACTGAACACGCGGCATTGACTAATTCACCTTTAAAATGCACCGTACCACCGTTAACAGATACAGGCGTTACAGGATCTTCTGCGTGAGCGGCACCCGCGACCAGGGCCAGAGTTGCAATAACAGTAGAAGCAATGTTGCTGAGTTTCATGTCTATTCCTTTAAAATGTAAATAACCCTTCCCGCACATATTCGGGAATAAGAAATACGTTCAATTAAAAAATTGAAGGCTTATTTCGGAGAAGACAAAGTAGCTCAGTAATCTATTTTGTAATATGTCAAAACGCTGCCATTTTGCCAGGTCACATCCTAATCCCCCCTAAGAAATTGGCCATGCCCTGAGAAGGGGTTTTGCAGGCTATCGGTGAAATCTCGTAAAGGGTGACTGACAGCGGCGCTCGCTTCTGACAAAATACAGGCAATCCCCCCTTCTAACGTTACAGACGGAATCTTCTCTCTGATGGCAGCAAAGATTATTGACGGTAAAACGATTGCGCAGCAGGTGCGCTCTGAGGTTGCGGAAAAAGTGAAGGCGCGTACAGCCGCTGGATTTCGCGCGCCAGGGCTGGCCGTTGTGCTGGTTGGCAGCAACCCGGCTTCGCAAATTTATGTCGGCAGCAAGCGCAAAGCGTGTGAAGAGGTAGGCTTCGTCTCCCGCTCCTACGATCTGCCGGAAACCACCAGCGAAGCGGAGCTGCTGGAACTGATTGACACCCTGAATGCCGATAAAGCAATCGACGGCATCCTGGTTCAACTGCCGCTGCCTGCGGGCATTGACAACGTAAAGGTGCTGGAGCGCATCGCACCGGACAAAGACGTTGACGGTTTCCACCCGTATAACGTGGGCCGCCTGTGCCAGCGCGCGCCGCGCCTGCGTCCGTGCACTCCGCGCGGCATCGTGACGCTGCTGGAGCGTTATAACATCGACACCTACGGCCTGAACGCCGTGGTGATTGGCGCCTCCAACATCGTGGGCCGCCCGATGAGCATGGAGCTGCTGCTGGCGGGCTGCACCACCACCGTGACCCACCGCTTCACCAAAAACCTGCGTCACCACGTTGAAAACGCCGATCTGCTGATCGTCGCGGTCGGCAAGCCGGGCTTTATTCCGGGCGAGTGGATCAAAGAGGGCGCCATCGTCGTGGACGTGGGTATTAACCGTCTGGAAAACGGCAAAGTGGTCGGCGACGTGGTGTATGAAGATGCCGCAGCGCGCGCGTCTTACATTACCCCGGTCCCGGGCGGCGTAGGCCCGATGACGGTAGCAACACTGATTCAAAATACCTTGCAGGCGTGCGAGGAGTATCACGACGTAGAGGACGCGTAACATGGCAACTTTTTCTTTAGGTAAACACCCGCACGTTGAGCTGTGCGATCTGCTGAAGCTGGAAGGCTGGAGCGAAAGCGGCGCGCAGGCGAAAATCGTGATCGCCGACGGGCAGGTGAAAGTGGACGGCGTGGTGGAAACCCGCAAGCGCTGCAAAATTGTCGCGGGTCAGACCGTAAGTTTTGCGGGACAAAGCGTGACCGTGACGGCGTAAGCCGTTTGATGCCCGGTGGCGCTGCGCTTACCGGGCCTACGTACTGTCTCCGGTTGTAGGCCGGGTAAGGCGAAGCCGCCAGCCGGCAATTTCTGTCTCTATCCCCTCACACCCATCGCGGTTATTTATCGATCAACTTCAAATAATCATTATTTCATCTGTTGAAAGGTGAGAATTCAGTTGCGCGCTTTTCAGACTTTCCCCACGATGAGTAGAACGTTCTACTAAAACGTTCTACTAACAATAACAGCGCGAAAAAAGCGCTATTCGGGGGAAATCAGCATGAGTCTGATATCAGGGTTTGTTAAATCGTTGTCTAAGCTGTCGATGATTGGCCGCGCCTTAATGCTGCCAATTTCACTGCTTCCCGCTGCGGGCCTGCTGCTGGCCTTCGGCGATAAGTTCCACCTGCCGCTGATGATGAACGCCGGCGGGGTTATCTTTGATAACCTGCCGATGCTGTTCGCCATCGGCTCTGCTGTCGGTCTGGCCTCGGAATCCGGTATTGCCGCACTCTCTGCGGCGGTCTCGGTGTTTGTCACCAATATCACCATCAGCACGGTGCTGAGCATTACGCCGGAAATGGCCTCTCAGGGCGGGAAATACGCCATGGTGGTCGGTATCCCGACGTTGCAGATGGGCGTCTTCGGCGGCCTTATTTGCGGCATACTCGCGGCCTGGTGCTATAACCGCTTCCACACCATGCAGCTGCCGGAGTTCCTTGGCTTCTTCTCCGGGAAGCGCTTTGTGGCGATCGCGACGGCGTTTCTGTCGTTCCTGCTCGGCCTGCTGCTGCCGTACGTCTGGCAGCATATTCAGTCCGGGATAGACGCCCTGTCCGTGGTGGTGAACGGCGATAACCAGGCGGCCTCGACCTTTATTTTCGGGCTGGTAGAGCGCGCGCTGATCCCGCTCGGCCTGCACCATATCTGGTATCCCTCCTTCTGGTATTCGTTTGGGGATTACACCACTCAGGCGGGTCAGGTGATCCACGGTGACCAGACCATCTGGTTCAAGATGCTCGAAGAGGGGGTAAAATCCTTCAGCAGCGACACCTACCAGAACGCCGGGAAATTCATGCAGGGCGAGTTCCCGCTGATGCTGTTCGCGCTGCCAGCGGCCTGCCTGGGGATGTACCACGAAGCGCACACGAAGAATAAGAAAATCGCGGCCGGTATTCTGTTCTCTGCGGCGCTGACCTGTTTCCTGACGGGGATCACCGAGCCGGTGGAGTTCACCTTTATCTTCGTGGCCCCCATCCTTTACGTTTTCAACGCCATTATGGCGGGGCTGGCGTATATGACCATGTACCTGATGCATGCGCATATTGCCAAATCGTTCTCCGCAGGCTTTATCGACTACCTGTCGTTCGGGATCCTGCCGTCGTTTAACGGCTATCAGACAAACTTCCTGAGCGCCATTATCATCGGCATTCCGATGGCGCTGATTTACTACTTCACCTTCCGCTTCGTGATCCGCCGTTTCGACGTAAAAACGCCGGGGCGCACCGAAGTCACCGCCAGCGCGAATGACAAGTCCGATTCCGAACTTGCCACCGAAATCATCGGCCTGCTGGGCGGCGCGCAGAACATTGACTCCGTCGGCTCCTGCATCACCCGCCTGCGTCTGGAAGTGGCGAAGAGCGATGCGGTGGACAGAGAGGGCCTGAACGGGCTTGGCGCGCGCGGCGTGGTGTTCGTGGGCGACAACGGTATACAGGTGATTTTCGGGGCCAGAGCACAGTTTATCGCCCAGACCATGTCCACCATGATTGGCAAATAATAAGATGCCTGAAGAAGGCGTCTCCTGTACGCTGGGGGACGCCTCTTATCTGGCTGATAATCGGTAAATTTCAGGGAGCGGTTTTGAAGAAAGTCAGCATTATTGATGTTGCAAAGCATGCGGGCGTGTCGGTTTCTACCGTTTCGCTGGTGCTGCGCCAGAAAGGGAAGATCTCAGAGGCGACGATCGGGAAGGTCAATGCCGCCATCACAACGCTGGGCTATGTTCATAACGTCGCCGCTGCCAACCTTCGCGCCAACACCTCCAACTTAATCGGCCTGATCCTGCGCGACTTCAGCGACAGCTTTTCCATCAAAGTGATGGCGAGCATCGTTCAGGAGCTGGAGAAACAGGGTTATATGGTTTTTCTCGGTCAGCCGCTGAACGACGGCGAACATCTGGAACGCACCCTGCTGTCGTTTAAGCAGCAGGGCGTCGCGGGCGTCATCTACCTGGCGTCGGATACCCGCGCCGCCGCTCTCCCGGAACACATTCGCCACTGCCCGCTGCCGCTTGTCGCGGTTTCGCAGTCGTTGCTGGAAGAGAAATGCAACCTGGTGATGCGCGATAACCGTCAGGCGGCGAACCTGGCCGCGCGGTATCTTATCGAGCGCGGGCACCGCAACATCGCCTACATCGGCGGGCGCGACGGATGTCGTATCCGCGAGCAGCGCCTGCTTGGTTTTCGCAGCGCGATGACGCAGAACGGGCTGGTCTGGCGTGAGGAATATTCTCCCGCCTGCACCGATGACACGCAGGCGGCGGCCATGGCGACCCGCCAGCTGCTGGAGAAGAACAATACGATTACCGCCCTGCTCTGCCACTCGCCGGATGCAATGCTCGGTTCAATCTCCGGCATTCACCAGGTGGGGCGCACGGTGGGTAAAGATGTTTTCCTGACTCAGCAGGTGGCGCTGATCGGCTTTGAAGATATGCTTCACGTTAACCTCACGTCGCCGTCACTGACTTACGTTTCGTCAGCCAGCGAAGAGACAGGCCGCCAGGCGGCGGGGCTGATGATCCGCAGGCTAAAAGAGCCGGATCTGCAAACCCAGCGCATTACCCTCTCCGGGCAGCTTATCGCGCGGGAATCGGCGTAAAATCAGAATTTGACACGGGTTTACTGCGGCGGATCCACTGCTATATTCCCATGATTTGCCATGGATACATGCAATGCCTACCGTTATCACCCACGCTGCCGTTCCTCTGTGTCTGGGCTTAGGTCTGGGAACGAAAGTCATCCCACCCCGCCTGCTGTTTGCCGGGATCGTCCTCGCCATGCTGCCCGACGCCGACGTACTGGCGTTTAAATTCGGCGTCGCCTACGGGAATATTTTTGGCCACCGCGGTTTCACTCATTCGCTACTGTTTGCCTTTGTGGTGCCGATACTCTGCATGCTGGCCGGGCGACGATGGTTCAGGGCCAGCCTGACGCGCTGCTGGCTGTTTTTAACCGTGTCGTTGCTGTCGCACAGCCTGCTGGACTCCGTTACCACCGGCGGGAAAGGCGTCGGCTGGCTGTGGCCGTGGTCAGACGAGCGCTTCTTTGCGCCGTGGCAGGTGATCAAGGTCGCGCCGTTTGCGCTGTCGCGCTATACCACGCCGTACGGGCATGAGGTCATTATCTCGGAACTGCTGTGGGTGTGGCTGCCGGGGGCGGTGCTGATGGGGATGTTGTGGTGGAAACGAAGGTAAAAAAAGCCGGGTAGCGGCTGCGCCTTACCCGGCCTACGGTCGTGCTTTTGTAGGCCCGGTCAGCGAAGCGCCACCGGGCATTAAAGACTTACTTACGACGCCAGGTCGTCCCCTGCGGGCCGTCTTCCAGAATGATGCCCATCTCGTTCAGACGGTTACGCGCCGCATCCGCCGCCGCCCAGTCTTTCGCCTGACGCGCTTCCAGACGCGCTTTAATCAGCGCTTCAATTTCTGCCACTTCGCCGTCGTCTGCCTGCGCGCCGCTTTGCAGGAACGCGTCCGGCTCCTGCTCCAGCAGGCCGAGCACGGAAGAGAGCTTACGCAGATGAGACGCCAGCGCATTCGCCGCCGCCATATCTTCTGACTTCAGGCGGTTGACCTCACGCGCCATGTCGAACAGCACGGAGTAGGCTTCCGGGGTGTTGAAGTCGTCGTTCATCACCTCAACAAAGCGCGCTTCAAATGCTTCGCCGCCCGCCGCAGGCACAGATTTGTCGGTGCCGCGCAGCGCGGTGTACAGACGCTCCAGCGCAGCGCGCGCCTGCTTCAGGTTCTCTTCGCTGTAGTTCAGCTGACTGCGATAGTGACCAGACATCAGGAAGTAGCGCACGGTTTCCGCGTCGTAATACTTCAGCACGTCGCGCACGGTAAAGAAGTTGCCCAGCGATTTAGACATCTTCTCGCGGTCAACCATCACCATCCCGGAGTGCATCCAGTAGTTCACGTACTCGCCGCCGTGGGCGCAGGTGGACTGCGCGATTTCGTTTTCGTGGTGCGGGAACATCAGATCCGAACCGCCGCCGTGAATGTCGAAATGGTTGCCCAGCTGCTTGCAGTTCATCGCTGAACATTCAATGTGCCAGCCCGGACGCCCTTCGCCCCACGGGGATGGCCAGCTCGGCTCGCCCTCTTTGGACATCTTCCACAGCACGAAGTCCATCGGGTTACGCTTCACGTCAACCACGTCCACGCGCGCGCCGGCCTGAAGCTGGTCCAGATCCTGGCGGGAAAGCGCACCGTAGGTTGGGTCCGTCGGCACCGAGAACATCACGTCACCGTTGTCCGCCACATAGGCGTGACCGCGTTCGATCAGCTTTTCGGTGAGCTCAATGATTTCATGGATATGGTGGGTCGCGCGCGGCTCGCTGTCCGGGCGCAGAATATTTAAGGCGTCAAAATCCTTGTGCATTTCGGCGATCATGCGATCCACCAGCGCGACGAAGCTTTCGCCGTTTTCATTAGCGCGCTTGATGATTTTATCGTCGATGTCGGTGATGTTGCGCACGTACTTCAGGTTATAGCCCAGGAAGCGCAGGTAGCGTGACACCACGTCGAACGCAACAAAGGTACGGCCATGGCCGATATGACAGAGATCGTAAACCGTAATACCACACACGTACATGCCGACTTCCCCGGCATGGATAGGTTTAAATTCCTCTTTCTGGCGCGTCATTGTATTAAAGATTTTTAACATCGAAGATTCCATGTAAACACGTGTGTGGATTGTTTGTTCCTTATAATACCCATAATTGGGAGCACGGTCAGCACACAATGCAAGGTGATCGTGTCCTGTGGTTATGCTATAACAAGCCCCTATATGTGACCCGAGCACGGGTCGACGCACCACAATAACGGAACAGGATGCAAAAATGGTTACTTTCCACACTAATCATGGCGATATCGTAATCAAAACCTTTGATGATAAAGCGCCTGAAACAGTTAAAAACTTCCTGGACTACTGCCGCGAAGGTTTCTACAACAACACTATTTTCCACCGTGTGATCAACGGCTTTATGATCCAGGGCGGCGGTTTCGAGCCTGGTATGCGCCAGAAAGAGACCAAAGAAGCGATCAAAAACGAAGCGAACAACGGCCTGAAAAACACCCGTGGTACGCTGGCAATGGCCCGTACTCAGGCGCCACACTCTGCAACCGCACAGTTCTTCATCAACGTAGCGGACAACGACTTCCTGAACTTCTCTGGCGAAAGCCTGCAAGGCTGGGGCTACTGCGTATTCGCAGAAGTGGTTGAAGGGATGGACGTGGTCGACAAGATCAAAGCCGTTTCTACTGGCCGCAGCGGTATGCACCAGGACGTTCCTAAAGAAGACGTTGTGATTACAAGCGTGACCGTCAGCGAGTAATTCGTGGCGACACTCTTTATTGCAGACCTGCATCTGCAAACAGAAGAACCGGCGATAACCGCCGGTTTTCTGCGTTTTTTACGCGGTGAAGCGAAAAGCGCCGACGCGCTGTACATTCTGGGCGACCTGTTTGAGGCCTGGATCGGCGACGACGACCCGAACCCGCTGCACCGTGAAATGGCAGCCGCCATTCACGCGCTGGTGGATTCCGGCGTGCCCTGCTATTTCATTCACGGCAACCGTGACTTCCTGATAGGCCAGCGCTACGCCCGCGAGAGCGGCATGACGCTGCTGCCGGAAGAGCAGGTGCTCGATCTCTACGGTCGCAAGGTGCTGATCATGCACGGCGACACGCTCTGCACCGACGATACCGGCTATCTGGCGTTTCGCGCCAAAGTCCACACTCCGTGGATCCAGAAAGTGTTCCTCGCCCTGCCGCTGTTTATCCGCAACCGCATCGCCGCCAGAATGCGCGCGGGCAGCAAAGCCGCCAACAGCAGCAAATCGATGACCATTATGGACGTCAACCCGCAGGCAGTGGTTAACGTGATGGAAAAGCATCGCGTTCAGTGGCTGATCCACGGCCATACCCATCGCCCGGACGTGCACTCCCTTATCGCCAACGGCGAGCCCGCTCACCGCGTGGTTTTAGGGGCATGGCACAGCGAAGGTTCGATGGTAAAAGTCACGCCGGAAGGGGTGGAACTGATCGCCTTCCCGTTTTAACGCCCACCCGTCTTTTCGCCCATTTCTCGACCACGCAACCGTTTTCCTTGCCGGTATTACATGCTATTCTCTGTGCCCTCGAAAGCAGTGTGTTCCGCACCACAGGAGTTTTAAGACGCATGTCTTCCCGCAATAATCCGGCGCGTGTCGCCATCGTGATGGGGTCCAAAAGCGACTGGGCTACCATGCAGTTCGCCGCCGAAATCTTTGAAATCCTGAATGTTCCGCACCACGTTGAAGTGGTTTCCGCACACCGCACGCCGGACAAACTGTTTAGCTTCGCCGAAAGCGCCGAAGAGAACGGGTATGAGGTGATTATTGCCGGTGCGGGCGGCGCAGCACATCTGCCGGGCATGATTGCCGCCAAAACCCTGGTGCCGGTGCTGGGCGTGCCGGTGCAGAGCGCTGCGTTAAGCGGTGTCGATAGCCTTTACTCTATTGTGCAGATGCCGCGCGGTATTCCCGTCGGTACGCTGGCGATTGGCAAAGCGGGCGCCGCCAACGCCGCGTTGCTCGCCGCACAGATCCTGGCGACGCACGATACAGCGTTACATCAACGCCTGACGGAGTGGCGTAAAGCCCAGACCGACGAGGTGCTGGATAACCCAGATCCGCGGGGTGCAGCATGAAGCAGGTTTGCGTTCTGGGTAATGGTCAGCTTGGCCGCATGCTGCGTCAGGCTGGCGAACCGTTGGGTATTACCGTCTGGCCCGTCGGGCTGGACGCCGAGCCGGAAGCCGTGCCGTTCCATCAGAGCGTGATCACCGCCGAAATTGAACGCTGGCCGGAAACCGCCCTGACCCGCGAGCTGGCGCGCCATAACGCCTTTGTGAACCGGGACGTATTCCCGATCATCGCCGACCGTCTCACGCAAAAGCAGCTGTTCGACAAGCTCGGCCTTGCAACCGCGCCGTGGCAATTGCTCTCTGATAAAAGCGAGTGGGATGATGTGTTTGCGATGCTGGGCGAACTGGCGATCGTGAAGCGCCGCGTCGGCGGCTATGACGGTCGCGGGCAGTGGCGTCTTCGGGCGAACGACACCGCCGAGCTGCCGGACGACTGCTACGGCGAATGCATCGTTGAGCAGGGCATCAACTTCAGCGGCGAAGTGTCGCTGGTTGGCGCGCGCGCGCATGATGGTCGCACGGTGTTTTACCCGCTGACGCATAACCTGCATCAGGACGGCATTCTGCGTACCAGCGTTGCCTTCCCGCAGGCGAACGCTGGCCAGCAGGCGCAGGCGGAAGAGATGCTCTCCGCCATCATGCACGAGCTGGGCTACGTGGGCGTGATGGCGATGGAGTGCTTCGTCACGCCGTCGGGCCTGCTGATCAACGAGCTGGCGCCGCGCGTGCACAATAGCGGCCACTGGACGCAAAACGGCGCCTCCATCAGCCAGTTCGAGCTGCACCTGCGCGCTATCACTGATCTGCCTCTGCCGCAGCCGGTAGTGACCAGCCCGTCGGTGATGATCAACCTGATCGGCACCGATCTGAATTACGACTGGCTGAAGCTGCCGCTGGTGCACCTGCACTGGTATGACAAAGAGGTGCGCCCGGGTCGTAAGGTCGGTCACCTGAACCTGAACGATACCGACACGGATCGCCTGAGCGCTACGCTGGAAGCGATCGTCCCTCTCCTGCCGCCGGAATACGCAAGCGGTATTGTCTGGGCACAGTCAAAGCTCAACTAAGACATCTGCGCCGGGGAGTTGACCTTCCCCTTCCCCGGCGTACAATTCCCGCCCATTGCTGCTCAGTTTTCTTCTGGAATCACCATGAACGATGGAACGGACTATCGCGCGATCCTCGCGTCCGATACCCCTTTAATCGACGTTCGCGCGCCGATCGAATTTGCCCAGGGTGCGATGCCCGCCGCACTCAACCTGCCCTTAATGAACGACGACGAGCGTGCCGCCGTGGGGACCTGCTATAAACGCCAGGGACCCGACGCCGCGCTGGCGCTCGGCCATAGCCTGGTGAGCGGCGAGACGCGGGAGGCGCGCATTAACGCCTGGCGCGAAGCCAGCCTTGCTCACCCCGAGGGCTATCTCTGCTGCGCCCGCGGCGGGCAGCGCTCGCATATCTCCCAGGCCTGGCTTAAGGAGGCGGGTGTTGATTACCCGCTGATCCGCGGCGGCTATAAAGCCCTGCGTCAGACGGCGATTCAGGTCACGGTCGAGCAGTCGCAAAAGCCGATGGTGCTTATCGGCGGCTGTACCGGCAACGGTAAAACGCTGCTGGTGAAGCAGCACGCGCAGGGCATCGATCTGGAAGGGCTGGCGCACCATCGCGGCTCGTCGTTTGGCCGCACGCTCACGCCGCAGCTTTCCCAGGCGAGCTTTGAAAATCACCTCGCCGTTGAGCTGCTGAAAAAAGACGCGGCGCGCTGGGTGCTGGAAGATGAGGGCCGGATGATTGGCTCCAACCATCTGCCGGCGTGCCTGCGCGACCGCATGGCTGAAGCGCCTATCGTGGTGGTCGAGGATCCGTTTGACGTTCGTCTTGAGCGCCTGCGTGAAGAGTACTTCGACCATATGTGGGCGGACTTTTCTGCCGCCTACGGTGAAGACGCGGGCTGGAAAGCGTACAGCGAATACCTGCATCACGGACTTTTTGCCATTCGTCGCCGTCTGGGGCTGCAACGCTTCGCGGAGTTTACCGCCCTGCTGGACGCCGCGCTCGTCGAGCAACAGCGAACTGGCAGCACTGACGCACACTTCAGCTGGCTTGTGCCGCTGCTGAACGACTATTACGACCCGATGTACGGTTATCAGCTGGAGAAAAAGGCGGAGAAAATTGTGTATCGCGGGACGTTCGAAGACATTGCCGAATGGCTTAATCGCTGAAAAATAAAGCCGGGTGGCGGCTACGCCTTACCCGGCCTACGCGTGCTTGTGTAGCCCCGGTAAGCGCAGCGCCACCGGGGAACAAACAACTTAGAAGTCGTAACGCAGACGCACCAGGTTCATGTCGCCCAGGTTGTCGGTGCTGGAGGTGAACACGTGTTCGTAATCCACGCGGAAACCGTAGTCCAGCTGGAAGCTGATACCCACGCCGTTGTCGATGCGCTGGTAGTTACGGCCGTTCACGTACTCAATGCGGTCACCCATGAAGTAAGGCTGGATGGATTTCACCGCATACTGGCCGACCGGGAATTTGTACCCTGCGAAGTATTCAATACCCCATGCGTCACCGGCGAAGTAGTCGTTAACGGACACTTTTTTGGTGGTCATGAAGTTCTGATACCAGCCGCCGCCCGCGGAGAAGGTCCAGTTATCCGGGGTCCAGCTCAGCGCAGTACCGACAATGTTCTGGTCGTAGGATTTGCTGTCGCCGTTGTCCGGGTTACGCATGTCCGCGCGGGTGTAGTTCCACGCTGCGCCCCAGGTCAGATCGGTGGTCAGGTGGTAATCGATACCCAGCGAGCCGCCGCCTTTACGCTTGTAGCGCAGGCCGTTACCCGGCAGGTATTCACTGTCCTCAAACAGGTAGGATGCATAGATATCCGCATCGCCCACGGTTTTCTTGTACTTCAGCATCTGGCGTGAACGGTAAGAGCCGTCGTAGTCGCCGTTGATCCCGTTACCCGGCGCCTGGCCGATCATGTCGTAGTCCCAGATATCGGTTTTCGCGCCCACCACATCATAGTACACGCTGTTTTGCTGGCCGAAGGTCAGCGTGCCCCAGGTGTCGCTCTTCAGGCCGGTGTAGAGCATACGACGTGAGGTGTCGTGCGCGCCGTCGGCGTAGTGGTTATCCCAGTTAAACTGCGCCGGAATGTTCACACCCAGCTCGTAGTAAGTGATCCAGCTGATGTCATCGAACAGGTAGTAGTCTGCCGCGAAACGGAAGCGGGTACCGCCGTCAAAGCCGTTACGCTTGTAGCCGTTTTTGCCGTCATCGCCGGTCATGTTCTGGAACTGAGGACGAATACTGCCGCCAACGGTGAAGTTCAGGCGGCTCAGCGGGTTACCCGCCTGCGGATCCTGTTTCAGAAGAGTGATTTCCGCCTGGGATGCGAAAGAAGCCAATGCCACTGCTGCGCCGATCGTTGTCGCCAGCGCTGTTTTTCTTATAGTCATTCTTTTTCCTTGATAGACACGCTGCTAAATATTTAGCTGGTGAATATTAACCGGAAATATTCGGGCTGTGTGGGCGGGTTTTTAATGTTTTGTGCTACTAAATGCAGGGTCATTAACGATTTGTGCCGTTAAGCGGTGACGCACCAGCAGATATGCCGGTGCGTCATCATCACGTCAGTAAACTAGCTGACAAACTGGCGGAACAGCGCTTTACCTTTCAACAGACGGGTGCCGAGCCAGCCGCCGCACAGGGACAGCAGCACGGCGCCGCAGACGGGCAGCGTTACCCACAGCCGCCAGTCAGGCTCCCACGGGAAGTCGAAGACTTTCGTCTGGAGCACCGCCAGCGCGGTTTCCGCACCGATGGCCGCCACCAGCCCCGCCACCAGCCCAAGCAGCGCAAACTCGCTCCACAGCGTGGCGCGCAGCAGTCGCTTACCGGCGCCCAGCGTGCGGTAGACCACCAGCTCCTGATGCCGCTGGCGCATGCCGACCTGCACCTGCGCCAGCAGCAGCAATATGCCGCAGATCGTCACCAGCACCACCATCACCTCCAGCGCGCGGCTCACCTGCTCCAGCACCTGCCCGACCTGTTTGAGGATCGCGCCGATATCCAGCAGGCTCACCGTCGGAAACTCCCGGTTAAGCTGCGTCAGCATGCCGTTGCCGTTTTCCCAGCGGAAGCTGGTCAGCCAGCTCTGGGGCTGTCCGTCCAGCGCGCCCGGCGGGAAAATGAAGAAGAAGTTTGGCCGCAGGCTTTCCCAGTCCACCTTGCGCAGGCTGGTCACTTTGGCGCTGAAATCCTGCGTGTCGCCGGTAAAGGTCACGCTGTCGCCCAGCCCCACGTTCAGACGCTTCGCCAGCCCCTCCTCCATCGACACTTCCCCCGCCTTTGGCGGCCAGGTGCCGGCGACGATCGGGTTATGGTCCGGACGCTTCTCCTGCCAGGTCAGGTTCAGCTCTCGGTTGAGCGATTCGTCTTTGTTTCCTTCCGTCGACTGGCCGTTGATCTGCGTCAGGCGGGCACGCACGATCGGATAGAACGACTCGGGAATAATGTGATGCTCGGACAGGAAGCCCTTCAGCGGCGTCACCTGCTCGGGCGCGATGTTGATCAGAAAATAGTTCGGGCTTTCCGGCGGAAGCTGCTGCTGCCAGCGATCCAGCAGATCCCCGCGCAGCACCAGCAGGAGCGCCAGCAGCATAAACGACAGCGAGAACGCCGAAAGCTGGCTGAGTGTGGACCACGGCTGATGCAGCAGACGATTAATCGCCAGACGCACCGGCAGCGATTTCACCGTCAGCTTTTTTAGCAGGCTGAGCAGCACCCAGCCCAGCGCGCCGCACAGCAGCGCCAGCACGACCGCACCCGCCAGCACCGCCCACAGCAGTGTACTGCCGCCCATCAGCCAGGCCAGCAGCCCGACCGCCACCGCAATAATCACCGGCAGGTAGAACTTCATTGGCCAGACGTTGGCCACCACGTCGCGGCGCAGCACGCGCAGCGGCTGGGTGGCGAGCAGCAGCCGGTACGGGCGCAGCCCCACCAGCAGGGAGATCACCGTCATCGCGCCAATGGCCCACAGCCACGGCCAGAGGCTGGCTGGCGGCAGCGCGGCGGGCAGTACCGGTTTGAGCAGCACCATCAGCAGTTTTTCAAACAGCAGCCCGATCGCTCCGCCGGTAATGGCCGACAGCGCCAGCACCATCAGCCACTGGCCGACAATCAGCTTGCGCAGCTGCGCCCGACCCGCGCCGAGGGTTTTGAGGATCGCCACCAGATCGTAACGGCTGCGGCAGTAGTGCCCCATCGCCACGGCGACGGCCGCAACGGCCAGCAGCAGGGTTAACAGCGCCGACAGCAGCAGGAACTGCTGGGAACGTTCAAGAGATTTGCCGAGCGCCCCTTCATCCTGCTCCAGCCCGTACCAGCGATGTTCCGGCTTGAGCTGCGGCAGAAGCCATTTTTCATACGCCTCCAGCTGTGCGGGCGTACCGCCAAACTTATAGCGCCAGGTGACGCGGCTTCCAGGCTGGACGGCGTTGGTTTTCGCGACATCGGCGGTGTTCATCAGCAGGCGCGGCGCGAGCTGGAACGGGTTAAAGCCGGAATCGGGCTCCTGCACCACTTCCCCGGCAATTTTCAGAGTGGCATCGCCAACGTCAATACTGTCGCCGGGCTTCAGGTTAAGAAGCGCCATCAGACGCGAAGCCAGCAATACCGTACCGGAGGCCGGTTTTAGCCCCGGCGGGCTGGTTTGTAGCTCGCCGTACATCGGGTAGATGTCATCCACGGCCTTCACGCTGGCAAGCTGCGGCGTGTCGCCCGCAAAGGTCATGGTCTGGAAGGTGATTTGCTCCCCTACCTTCAGCCCTTCCTTGCGCGCTTCTTCTATCCAGCCCGGCGGGACGGGTCGGGAACTTTGCAGCGCCCGGTCCCCCGCCATAAATTCGCGGCTCTGCTGGCTAAGCCCTTTTTCCATGCGATCGCTGACGCTGCCGAGCGCCAGCACGCAGGCCACCGCCAGGCTCAACGCCAGCCAGACAATCAGCAGCGAGGGCGAGCGCCATTCGCGCCAGAACCAGCGGGCAATCATGCTTCCTCCTGAAGAATACCGTTCACCAGCCGCAGGCGGCGGTCGCAGCGGGCGGCCAGCTGCGGATCGTGGGTAACCAGAATCAGCGTGGTGCCGTGCTCGCGGTTGAGCGAAAACAGCAGATCGGCAATTTTATCCCCGGTTTTACGGTCGAGGTTGCCCGTTGGCTCATCGGCAAACAGCACTTCCGGGCGTCCGTTAAACGCCCGCGCCAGCGCCACGCGCTGCTGCTCGCCGCCGGACAGCTGCGCCGGAAGGTGGTCAAGCCGCTTCCCCAGCCCAAGCTGTTCCAGCAACGCTTTGGCGTGATCGCGGCTTTCGCGGGTATTTTCGCCGCGCAGCAGGCCCGGCAGCTCGACGTTTTCCAGCGCGTTGAGGGTTGGGATCAGCATGAAGGACTGAAAGACAAACCCGATATGCCGGGCGCGCAGCGCGGCGCGCGCCTCTTCATCAAGCGCGTGAAGGGGCTGGCCGACCAGGTTCACCTCGCCGCTGCTGCCATCGTCCAGGCCGGCCAGGATCGCCAGCAGCGTGGACTTACCGGAACCGGATTCGCCAATCAGCGCGATGCTTTCGGCGCGTTTGACAACGAGTTCAACTCCGGTAAGGATGGAAAGCTCGTGTTCTCCCTGACCGACGGACTTCTTAAGACGATGAACTTCAACAATGTTTTCCGCTGGCATTTGCCCTTCCTGTTTTTGATGCTGATGACCTTCCGCGCGGCGGCTGCGGACACGTTACTGGTGCTGGGCGACAGCCTGAGCGCGGGCTATCGTATGGCCGCCAGCGCGGCCTGGCCCGCGCTGCTCAATGATAAATGGCAGTCCGGGACGTCTGTCGTTAACGGCAGCATCAGCGGCGATACGTCGCAGCAGGGCCTGTCGCGCCTGCCTGCCCTGCTCAAGCAGCATCAGCCGCGCTGGGTGCTGGTTGAACTGGGCGGCAACGATGGCCTGCGAGGCTTCCCGCCGCAGCAAACCGAGCAAACGCTGCGGACCATTTTGCAGACCATTAAGGCCGCTAACGCCCAGCCGCTGCTGATGCAAATTCGCCTGCCCGCTAACTACGGCCGTCGGTATAATGAGGCGTTTAGCGCGATCTATCCTAAGCTTGCCAAAGAGTTTGATATTCCGCTGCTGCCATTTTTCATGGAAGAGGTCTATCTCAAGCCCCAGTGGATGCAGGACGACGGCATTCACCCCAATCGCGATGCCCAGCCGTTTATTGCCGACTGGATGGCAACCCGGCTGGCACCTTTAGTAAAACATGACTCGTCAAACAGCTGAGAACCTGACAGGTAAAGTTATGCAAAAATCGGTCTTAATAACAGGATGTTCCAGCGGAATTGGCCTTGAAAGCGCCCTTGAGCTTAAGCGCCAGGGGTTTTGGGTACTGGCAGCCTGCCGTAAACCCGAAGATGTCGAACGCATGAGAGGGCTCGGTTTTACCGGCATCCTGCTGGATCTGGATTCGCCTGAGAGCGTGGAGCAGGCCGCCGATGAGGTTATCGCCCTGACCAATAACCGGCTTTACGGCCTGTTCAACAATGCGGGCTATGGCGTCTACGGCCCGTTACAGACCATTTCGCGGGAACAGCTGGAACAGCAGTTCTCCGCTAACGTTTTCGGCGCGCATCAGCTCACCATGCGCCTGCTTCCCGCCATGCTGCCGCACGGCGAAGGGCGCATCGTCATGACCTCCTCGGTGATGGGCCTGATCTCCACACCGGGCCGCGGAGCTTATGCCGCCAGCAAATACGCGCTGGAGGCGTGGTCCGATGCGCTACGCATGGAACTGCGCCACAGCGGCATTAAGGTCAGCCTGATTGAGCCCGGCCCCATCCGTACCCGGTTCACGGAAAACGTTAACCAGACGCAGGCAGACAAGCCGGTCGAAAACCCCGGTATTGCCGCACGCTTCACGCTGGGGCCGGAGGCGGTGGTCGCCAAAGTGCGTCACGCCTTTGAGAGCGACAACCCCAAAACGCGCTATCCGGTCACGCTGGTGACCCATGCCGTCGGCTGGTTAAAACGCCTGCTACCGGGACGGATGATGGACAAAATTTTGCAGGGTTGAGTTGAAGCGATGACGCTTACCCCCATGTAAAGAGTAAACCGACAAAAGAGAATGCCGCATGTCCGTACAGAATATCGTCAATATTACTGAAGCTAACCTGCAACAGACGCTCGAACAGTCAATGGCTAAACCGGTGCTGTTCTACTTCTGGTCTGAACGCAGCCAACACTGTCTGCAACTGACGCCGGTCCTGGAAAGCCTTGCTGCGCAATACAACGGCCAGTTCATTCTGGCGAAACTGGATTGTGACGCCGAACCGATGGTGGCATCCCAGTTTGGCCTGCGCGCGATCCCGACCGTCTACCTGTTCCAGAATGGTCAGCCCGTCGATGGCTTCCAGGGGCCGCAGCCGGAAGAGGCGATCCGCGCCCTGCTGGATAAAGTCCTGCCGCGTGAAGAAGAGCTGAAGGCGCAGGAAGCGATGGCGCTGATGCAGGAAGGCAAATACGACGAGGCGCTGCCGCTGTTAAAAGACGCGTGGCAGCTGTCGAATCAAAACAGCCAGATTGGTCTGCTGCTGGCAGAGACCCAAATTGCGCTGCACCGCCCTGAAGACGCGGAAGCCGTTCTGAAAACCGTTCCGATGCAGGATCAGGACACCCGTTATCAGGGCCTGGTGGCGCAGATTGACCTGCTGAAACAGGCGGCGGATACCCCTGAAATTCAGCAGCTTCAGCAGCAGGTTGCAGACAACCCGGCGGATGCGGCGCTGGCAAGCCAGCTCGCGCTCCAGCTGCATCAGGTGGGGCGTAACGAAGAGGCGCTGGAACTGCTGTTTAGCCATCTTCAGAAAGACCTGGGCGCCGCAGACGGTCAGGCGCGGAAGATGTTCCAGGAGATCCTGGCCGCGCTTGGTACCGGTGACGCCCTGGCGTCAAAATATCGTCGTCAGCTGTACGCGTTGTTATATTGATGCACTTTGCCCGGTGGCGGCTTCGCCTTACCGGGCCTACAAAAGCACGAATCGTAGGCCGGGCAAACGCAGTGCCGCCCGGCACAATCAGCGCACGTTTTTCAACGGCGTCACCACCAGCTGGTGGCTTGCGTTGTAGAACTTCCGATAGGTCAGGTAGCAGGCAATAATCGTCGACAGGCTCGCGGTGGAGAGCAGCATAAACGTCACCATTATCTGGTACTTAATCGCTTTAACCGGATCGATACC
Organism: Enterobacter quasihormaechei; assembly: GCF_004331385.1. Classification (GTDB taxonomy): domain Bacteria; phylum Pseudomonadota; class Gammaproteobacteria; order Enterobacterales; family Enterobacteriaceae; genus Enterobacter; species Enterobacter quasihormaechei. Next base: position 190,617 of record NZ_SJON01000001.1, on the reverse strand, counting down.
GGCAAAAATCAGCCCCGACATCATGCCCGGCAGACTGACCAGCCCCACGGTTTTTGCTGAATCCACCGTGGGGATCAGCGAAGAACGAATGCTGTCGCGAATCAACCGCGCCGAGGCCACCTTCGGCGTTGCCCCCAGGCTTAGCTTTTCCTGAAGCTGCTGCTGCTCGCTGCTGAAGCGTTGCCCCAGATTGTTGTAGCACAACCCTACCGCCACCATCGCGTTACCCGCAATCATCCCGGAAATGGGGATCACCTGCATCGGCGTAAACTCTATCGAGCCAGAGAGCACCAGCACCGCCAGCGTTAACGCGGTCCCGGTGGTAATCGCGATAAACGACGAGATGAACGCTTTATCGATGTATTTACTGCGCTTTTGGGCATTCCACGCCGCGTTGAAGCAGATAAACAGCACCATCAGCAGCGTCAGTACCGCATGGTTGACGTTGAAGATGTATTTCAGCACGTAGCCGACGATGATGAGCTGGATGACCGCGCGGGCGATACTCCACAGAATATCTTTCTCCAGCCCCAGCTTTTCCCGGTAGCTGACCACAATCGCCACCAGCACCAGTACCATCGACAGCGCCAGCGATTCGTTCGTTATATTATGTTCACCCACGGTTAGCCTCCTGCATTTTCCCGCCCTGCGGCCTGAGCGTGATGACATCATCCGCATGGCTAATTTCGTTTGAATCGTGCGTCACCCACAGCACGGCAATATCCTGTTCACGGGCGTAGCGATGAATAATCTCATTCACGTTGCGCTTGTTGGCGTCATCCAGCGCGCTGGTGATCTCGTCCAGCAGCAGCACCTTCGGCAGGAATTGCAGGTTACGGATCAGCGATACGCGCTGCTTTTCCCCGCCTGACAGGTCGGCGATCGATTTGGTCAGCGTCTCCGGCGAAAGGCCAAACCGGGCCAAATCGTCGGCAAACGTTTCAGGTTCAGGCGTTTGGTTGCGGATTTGCCAGGGGAACACCAGATTGTCGTACACCGTATCGCCAAACAGGGACGGCGTCTGCACGCAGTAGGACACCTGCTGGCGGTAGCGTTCCGGTGTAAGCGTGGCGATATCCTTCCCTTCAAACAGGATAGCTCCCTCCGTTGGGCTCAGTAACGAGGCCACGATTTTCAGAAGCGTGCTTTTGCCGCAGCCGGAGGGGCCGGTTATCAGCTTAAATTCGCCCGGTGAAAGGCAAAAATCGACGTGCTGAAGGATCGTGTTGTCACCCACGCGAAAGCCAACATCCCTGATATCCAGAAGATTTTTTTTATTATTCATTCCGATTCCATTTAACGCTTTTAAGAGAACAGCCTGTAGCATAATCCTTTCAGGTTCACAGTGCGAATAGCCTTAAGCTATGGCTAGTGTTAAACTTTTTGTTTGCTCATTGTCACCTCTATCACTACAGGTAGTAAGCCGCATGACACATATTTTTTATGAGTTTTCCTCCCTGAAGCCAGGCGTGCCTGATGTCGAAACATTAATGGAAGTCATCAATTCGTCGGAACTCACGCGTTTTGTTATGGGTGCAGAGGTTGTCGATTTTGTTAAGAAGGCACTCATCGTTAACACCACGATTGGCAGCTTTAAGAACTGCTATTTTGCTTTCGATGACGGGGCTTACTTTCTCGAATTTGACAGCAAGGGTAAATCCAGACGCTTTACCGAGGTGCCGGACTGGTTCGTTTCGCCTGCTGAATTTGCCCGCTCGCAATGGCTGATCAACCATGACCTGGCCGATGTGAAGGCGACGGCGTTTATTGACGTGCTGATGTCCTACCCGCTAAAAGAACGCCGGGCGCACTGCAATCTGCTGTTTGGTCTGGATCTGCATAAGGTCAATGTGGTTCCGGCGCCCGCCGCGCCTGTGGGAAAAATGGGCAATAAGAACGGAAAAACCACCAAGCCTCGCGTCACGGATCTCGGCTCTTTTGAGCTTTTTACCGCCTTCTTTGCGCGCATGAAAACCGCCGTCAACGCTAATGCATTCCCAACGCTACAGGTGCTGACCGGCCAGGAGAATCTTGCCAAAGCGCCGCACAGCCTAAAGCAAGGGATCAGAACCTGGTTTAAAGCGATCACCGGCGATCTGCCGCCGAACAACAAACGTGTCGGAGCGGGTAATGCAGTGCTGTTCTGCGCCCCGATCCGCGAACAGATCCAACAGATAGAGGCTATTGGCCTGGAAAAATACTATCAGGGCTTATCGAAAGCCATCGCTGACGCCGGGGATGGGTTTATCACCGACTTCAGCTACACCTGGTCAGAAGACTAAGCGTATGCGCCCTGCTCTCCTGGCGGGGCATTTTAATTTTACCAGTCCGGTTCCCACCTCTTTACAGGGGCGAAATCCCGCCCGTTAACCGATATACTAACGTTCAACAATTACGCAATTTTTCCCGCTACGGCATGCAAAACAGGAGGTTTTTATGCTCATCGTTGTCCCTGTCCTTATTTTCGTTGCGCTGGTTATCGTGGGCGCAGGCATCAAAATTGTCCCGCAGGGTTACCAGTGGACCGTCGAACGCTTCGGTCGCTACACCAATACCCTTCAGCCTGGTTTAAGCCTGATCGTCCCCTTCATGGACAGAATTGGGCGCAAGATCAACATGATGGAGCAGGTCCTGGATATCCCTTCCCAGGAAGTCATCTCGAAGGATAACGCCAACGTCACCATTGATGCGGTGTGCTTTATTCAGGTGATAGACGCGCCGAAAGCGGCCTATGAGGTGAGCAACCTGGAGCTGGCGATCGTCAACCTGACGATGACCAACATCCGTACCGTGCTGGGCTCGATGGAGCTGGATGAAATGCTCTCCCAGCGTGACAGCATCAATACCCGCCTGCTGCATATTGTGGATGAAGCTACCAATCCGTGGGGGATCAAGGTGACCCGCATTGAGATCCGCGACGTGCGCCCACCGGCAGAGCTGATCGCTTCCATGAACGCGCAGATGAAGGCCGAGCGTACCAAGCGTGCCTATATCCTTGAAGCCGAAGGGGTGCGCCAGGCCGAGATCCTGAAAGCGGAAGGGGAAAAACAGTCGCAGATCCTGAAAGCCGAGGGCGACCGTCAGTCTGCCTTCCTCCAGGCGGAAGCGCGTGAACGTTCGGCAGAGGCGGAAGCCCGCGCGACGCAAATGGTATCCGAGGCGATTGCCGCCGGGGATATCCAGGCCGTGAACTACTTCGTCGCGCAAAAATATACCGATGCGCTGAAGGAGATCGGCTCTGCAAACAACAGCAAAGTGGTGATGATGCCGCTGGATGCCAGCAGCCTGATGGGATCTATCGCCGGGATTGCCGAACTGATCAAAGACGGCGGAAACGAGCGTAAAAAATGATTGAACTCATCGTTGCACATCCACATGCGTTCTGGCTAAGCCTCGGCGGCCTGCTGCTGGCCGCCGAGATGCTGGGCGGCAACGGTTATCTGCTGTGGAGCGGCATTGCCGCGGTGATTACCGGGCTGGTCGTCTGGCTGCTGCCTGTCGGCTGGGAGTGGCAGGGCGCGCTGTTTGCCGTACTGACGCTGGTGGCCGCCTGGCTGTGGTGGCGCTGGCTGAACAAACGCGTTCAGGAGCAGAAGCCAGTCGATGCGCATCTCAACCAGCGTGGGCAGCAGATCGTGGGTAAACGTTTCACGCTTGATAACTCGCTGATCAACGGACGCGGCCATATGCGCGTGGGGGACAGTTCGTGGCCGGTCGTGGCCGATGATGACCTCAGCGCCGGAACGCGGGTTGAGGTCATTGCGGTGGAAGGTATTACCCTGCGGGTTAAAGCCTGTTAGGCGTGGGTTTTGCGGTGGCAGCAGCCGGAAAGATTGTCGATAATCGGGCAGTCGGCGCTGTCATCTCCCGGGCAGGATTCCGCCAGCTGTAACAGCTGCTCACGCATTGCCTGTAATTCGATAATATGGCGTTCGATCTCCGCCACTTTTTCCAGCGTACGTTTTTTCACGTCGGCACTGTGGCGCTTCGGATCGTTAAACAGGTTTACCAGCTCCCCGCACTCTTCCAGGTTGAATCCAACCTGTCTTGCCTGGCGCAGTAACGTCAGTTCATCAAGATGCAGTTGCGTATAGCTGCGGTAGCCGTTCTCACTGCGCAACGGTGGCGTCACCAGCCCTTTCTCTTCATAAAAGCGAATCGCTTTGCTGGTTAAGCCGGTTTTTTTCGCAACATCGCTGATATTCACATTTCCCCCTTGACCTTCCCCTTGATGGAAGGTTTAACCTTCATAACAGTTAGCGAAAAGCAGAGTGAAGGTCAACAATTGACCAGAACATTATACGGGAGTTTTGTTATGTCTCACACTATTGACCTGACGCTTGACGGCCTCTCCTGCGGCCACTGCGTCAAACGCGTTAAAGAAAGTCTGGAGCAGCGCCCTGACGTGGAAAGCGCTGAGGTGACTATCGATCATGCCGCCGTGACCGGCAGCGCCAGCGCCGACGCGCTGATTGATACTATCAAACAGGCCGGTTACGGGGCGGAGTTAAGCCACCCAAAGGCTAAACCGCTGGCAGAGTCATCATCCCCGTCGGAAGCACTGACAGCGGCCACTCCTGAGCTTCCGGTAGCGGATGACATTGATGACAGCCAACAGCTGCTGATCAACGGCATGAGCTGCGCCAGCTGCGTTTCACGGGTACAGAATGCCTTGCAGGCGGTCCCGGGCGTAGCGCAGGCACGGGTAAACCTGGCGGAGCGTACTGCGCTGGTGATGGGCAGCGCCTCCGCCGCAGATTTAGTACAGGCCGTCGAGAAAGCGGGCTACGGGGCGGAGGCCATCGAAGATGATGCCGAGCGCCGCGAGCGCCAGCAGGAAACGGCTATCGCCACCATGAAGCGCTTCCGCTGGCAGGCGATCGTCGCCCTGCTGGTTGGTATTCCGGTGATGGTGTGGGGCATGATGGGTGACAACATGATGGTCACCGCCGACAACCGTACCCTGTGGCTGGTGATTGGTGTCATTACCCTTGCGGTCATGGTGTTTGCAGGCGGGCATTTCTACACCAGCGCCTGGAAGAGCCTGAAAAACCGCACGGCGACGATGGACACGCTGGTCGCGCTCGGGACGGGAGCCGCGTGGCTCTATTCAATGAGCGTTAACGTCTGGCCGCAGTGGTTCCCCATGGAAGCTCGCCACCTCTACTATGAAGCGAGCGCGATGATTATTGGTCTGATTAACTTAGGCCACATGCTCGAAGCCCGCGCTCGCCAGCGCTCGTCGAAAGCGCTGGAAAGATTACTCGATTTAACCCCGCCGACGGCCCGCGTGGTGACGGACGACGGGGAGAAAAGCGTTCCGCTTTCGGAGGTGCAGCCGGGTATGACGCTGCGCCTGACCACCGGTGACCGCGTGCCCGTCGACGGTGAAATCACTCAGGGCGACGCCTGGCTTGATGAAGCCATGCTGACCGGTGAGCCGATCCCCCAGCAGAAATCCCAGGGCGATGCGGTGCATGCGGGTACGGTGGTGCAGGACGGAAGCGTGCTGTTCCGCGCCAGCGCCGTTGGCAGCCATACCACCCTGTCGCGCATCATCCGCATGGTCCGCCAGGCCCAGAGCAGCAAGCCGGAAATCGGCCAGCTTGCCGATAAAATTTCCGCTATTTTTGTCCCCGTGGTGGTCGGCATTGCCCTGTTCAGCGCGGCGATCTGGTATTTCTTCGGCCCGGCACCGCAGATTGTCTACACCCTGGTGATTGCCACCACGGTGCTGATCATCGCCTGCCCTTGTGCGCTTGGCCTGGCCACGCCGATGTCGATTATCTCCGGCGTCGGTCGCGCCGCCGAGTTTGGCGTGCTGGTCCGTGACGCCGACGCGCTACAGCGGGCAAGCACGCTGGACACCCTTGTCTTTGATAAAACCGGTACGCTCACCGAGGGCAAACCCCAGGTGGTGGCCGTCAATACCGCGGGCTGTACGGAAGCGGATGCCGTGCGCCTTGCCGCGGCGCTGGAACAAGGTTCCAGCCACCCGCTAGCGCGCGCCATCCTTGAGAAAGCCGGCGATGCCCGCCTGCCGCAGGTAAGCAACTTCCGCACCCTGCGCGGTTTAGGGGTCAGCGGGGAAGCCGAAGGGCATACGCTGCTGCTGGGTAACCAGGCACTGTTGAATGAAAACGGCGTTGATACGTCCGCGCTGGAAGCTGAGCTTAACGCGCAGGCTTCTCAGGGGGCGACACCGGTTCTGCTGGCGATGGATGGACAGGCGGCGGCGCTGCTGGCCGTGCGCGATCCGTTACGCCAGGACAGCGTGGATGCCCTACAGCGCCTGCACCGCGCGGGCTACCGCCTGGTGATGTTAACCGGTGATAATCCGACGACCGCTAACGCCATCGCCAGAGAAGCCGGGATTGATGAGGTGATTGCCGGCGTGCTGCCGGACGGCAAAGCGGACGCCATCAAGAACCTGCAAAGTCAGGGTCGCCAGGTGGCGATGGTGGGCGACGGTATCAACGACGCCCCGGCGCTGGCGCAGGCTGACGTAGGCATTGCGATGGGCGGCGGGAGCGATGTTGCCATTGAGACTGCGGCGATCACCCTGATGCGGCACAGCCTGATGGGCGTGGCGGACGCGCTGGCGATTTCGAAAGCTACGTTGCGCAACATGAAGCAGAACCTGCTGGGGGCATTCATCTACAACTCACTCGGCATTCCGGTTGCCGCCGGGATTTTGTGGCCGCTGACCGGCACTCTGCTGAACCCGGTGGTCGCGGGTGCGGCGATGGCGCTCTCGTCCATTACCGTGGTGAGCAACGCCAACCGCCTGCTGCGGTTTAAACCGAAGGATTGAACCTTGTTCTCGTACGCGCTAGCATGACCCTTTCCGATCATGGAGCGCGTATGAGTCTGTTTAGCCGTATAAAAGCATCGTTTCGCGCCCTCTTTCCCCGCCGTTATGCCTGGCCCGGCATGGATATTTCGCTTCCGGGCGGACGGCATCTGCACCTGGTGGGAAGCATCCATATGGGCACACAGGATATGTCACCCCTGCCCGCCGGCCTGATTAAACTGCTGAAGCGCGCCGACGCGCTGATCGTCGAGGCCGACATCTCCGGCCACGAGTCGCCGTTTGCCGGGCTGGAAAGCGACCTCCCGCTGGCGGAACGTCTGGACGATGCTCAGCTCGCGGAGCTGACGCGCATTGCCAACGAGACGGGCGTATCGCTATCCATGATTGATACCCTGCCGCTGTGGCAAATCGCGATGGTGTTACAGGCCACGCAGGCGCAGCGCCTGGGCCTGCGCGGCGATTACGGCATTGATTATCAGCTGCTGAATATGGCACGGGCGCGCACTATGCCCGTCATCGAACTGGAAGGGACGGACAGCCAGATAGCGCTCCTGCGTCAGCTGCCGGACGACGGACGTATGCTGCTGGAAGATACCCTGACCCACTGGCACACCAATGCGCGGCTTCTGCAAACCATGATTGGCTGGTGGCTGGACGCGCCGCCGGCAGACGGCAAGCTGGCGTTACCGTCGACGTTCAGTGAATCGTTGTATGATGTGCTGATGAACGCGCGTAACCAGGCGTGGCGGGAGACGCTGTATGCCCTGCCTGCCGGTCGTTATGTCGTCGCGGTGGGCGCGTTGCATTTGTACGGCGAAGGGAATTTGCCGTCGCTGCTGAAGTAAAAAAATGGCCAATATCGCTATTGGCCCGTCAAAGAGGAATTTCATCGTTTTTATTATACCGAAGTGACCTTCGGTTGAGCCGATTGTCGCTCAAAGTGACCATCACTGCCAATACTATTGCGCAAGATGGTGCTATTTTTTAGACAAACGTCAGGCGTATGCTGCTGTTATGAATCGTCTGTCGTAAGAAGGATAGCCATGACTCCCGCCGTTAAATTACTCGAAAAAAACAAAATTTCTTTCCGGATCCACACCTACGATCACGATCCGAACGAAACCAACTTTGGTGATGAAGTGGTGCGCAAGCTGGGGCTGAACGCGGACCAGGTCTACAAAACGCTGCTGGTCGCGGTGAATGGCGATATGAAGCACCTCGCCGTGGCGGTGACGCCCGTCGCCGGTCAGCTCGATTTGAAAAAAGTGGCCAAAGCGCTGGGGGCGAAAAAGGTCGATATGGCCGACCCGATGGTTGCGCAACGCACGACCGGATATCTTGTCGGCGGGATCAGCCCGCTCGGCCAGAAAAAGCGTCTGCCGACGCTGATCGATGCGCCTTCGCAGGAATTTGAGACGATCTACATTTCTGGCGGCAAGCGTGGGCTGGATATCGAACTGGCCGCGGGCGATCTGGCGAAAATGCTGGACGCGACGTTTGCGGATATTGCGCGCCGGGATTGAATAAAAAGCCGGGTAAGGCGTAGCCGCCACCCGGCAACAAAACCACTACTGCCAGCTCACCTCGCCCTTCGGCTCATACGCGTTCACGTCAATCGGTGAATTCTGCTGGATAAACTGCTTCAGCACCTCCGCATCAATAAAGCCGGTATTCACATAGCCCGGTTTGTTATCAATGTGCGGATAGCCGTCGCCGCCGGTGGCATTGAAGCTTAACGTTGCCAGGCGGTAGGTTTTCGCCGGATCAACAGGCTCACCCTTGATCTTGAGATCGTTGAGCTTGCCGTCCTTCGCCACGAAGCTGACGTTAGCAAACTGCGGATACGCCCCCGAGTCCGGCTTCATCTGCGCCACGGCCGTCAGGTAGTCAATCACCTCTTTCCCGCTCATGTCCGCATACACCACCACGTTGCCAAACGGCTGTACCTTCAGCACGTCTTTATAGGTGATGTTTCCGCCTTCGATGGAATCACGAATACCGCCGCCGCTCATCACGCCAAAATCCGCATTCGTGCGCGCCATCTGCGCGGCCAGCACCAGACGCCCCATGTTGGTCTGCACGAAGCGGACTTTGCTGCGGTCCCCTTCCAGACGACCGTTAAGCGTGCCAATCTTCACGTCCAGCTGCGCTTTCCCTTTGCTCTGGAACGGCGTCAGCAGGGAGAGCATCTGCTGGTTTTCAGCGATCTCTGGCGTGTAGAGTACGCGTTCGCTTTTGCCGTCCGGGTAGGTGACTTTCTTCTTCAGGTTCACCGGGATGAGCTGATAGTGCACCAGCTTCATCTCGCCGTTACGGAATTCAAAATCCGCGCGGCCAACGTATTTCCCCCACTCGTGGGCCTGCACGATCCAGATCCCGTTCTGACGGTCCGGCGCGCACGGCGTGCCCGGCACGTAGTCCACCTGCTTTTTGTTCTCCGACGCCATGCAGACCGGATCCTGCGAATGGCCGCCCACAATCATCGCCAGCGAGCCCGCTGGCAGGCTGCGCGCCATCTCTACGTCGCCCGGCGCGTTGGAGCCGTGCTGACCATTATCGTAATGCCCCATGTGGGTGGTCGCGATAATCACATCCGGCTTTTCATTCTGCTGCAACTCCTGGATCACCAGCTTCGCTTCGTCCGCCGGTTTACGGAATTCAATGTCGGTGAAATATTCAGGGTTGCCAATTTTGGCCGTATCGTCAGTGGTTAAGCCGATGACCGCGATCTTCAGATCCTGACGCTTAAACAGCGCCCACGGTTTAAACAGGCGCTCGCCGGTGCTTTTCTGATAAATATTGGCGGAAAGGAACGGGAATTTGGACCACTTCTCCTGCTGGCGCAGCACGCTCAGCGGATTATCAAACTCGTGGTTTCCGACCGCCATCGCGTCGTAGCCGATTAGATTCATGCCGCGAAAATCAGGCTCGGCATCCTGTAAATCCGATTCCGGTACGCCGGTATTAATATCCCCGCCCGACAGCAGCAGCACGCTGCCGCCCTGGGCCGCGACCTCTTTGCGAATGCCGTCCACCAGCGTTTTTTGCGCCGCCAGGCCATATTCACCATATTCGCTGCGCCAGAAATGGCCGTGATGATCGTTAGTATGGAGAATGGTAATTTTATAGGTTTTATCTTTCTCATACGCCTGCGCGGGCAGGCTTGTCAGCCCCCACGCGGCAATGAGCGCCAGCGCGACGCCACGCTTTATTAACTTCATCTTCTCTCTCCCTGACCCATAGACAAACGCAAAAATTACAGTGACTCACAAGAATAGACAAATAAGTTTTCAGATTTGCGACTTTCTTCAAATGTCACGGACGAGTATGTTAGTCGGATAATAATTACTCCCTGCATATCTAATAACAAATTGACGTGGTATTTATGGCAATCAGTGAATCAACCCAGCCTGTTCAGGGCGCTCCGGCGTCGCCGCCGAAATCGCGCACTTCCTTTAAAGTATTAGGCGCAATCAGTCTTTCTCACCTTCTCAACGACATGATCCAGTCGCTGATTCTGGCGATCTATCCGCTGTTGCAGTCCGAGTTCTCATTAACCTTCGTGCAGATCGGGATGATTACCCTGACCTTCCAGCTGGCCTCTTCACTGCTACAGCCGGTGGTGGGCTACTGGACGGACAAATACCCGATGCCATGGTCGCTGCCCATTGGCATGTGCTTCACCCTGAGCGGGCTGGTGCTGCTGGCGATGGCGGGCAGCTTTGAGGCGGTTTTGGTTGCCGCGGCGTTGGTGGGTACCGGTTCATCGGTATTCCATCCGGAATCGTCCCGCGTGGCGCGTATGGCCTCCGGCGGACGTCACGGGCTGGCGCAGTCTCTGTTCCAGGTGGGGGGCAACTTTGGTAGCTCCCTTGGTCCCCTGCTGGCGGCGGTAATCATTGCGCCCTATGGTAAAGGCAACGTGGCGTGGTTTGTGCTGGCCGCGCTGCTGGCGATTGTCGTGCTGGCGCAAATCAGCCGCTGGTATGCCGCGCAGCATCGCGTAAATAAGGGTAAGCCTGTTGCGAAGGTTATTAACCCCCTTCCCCGCAACAAGGTGATCCTGGCCGTCAGCGTGCTGCTGGTGCTGATTTTCTCGAAATATTTCTATATGGCGAGCATCAGCAGCTATTACACCTTCTATCTGATGCAAAAATTCGGATTATCGGTACAAAACGCCCAGTTTCACCTCTTCGCCTTCCTGTTTGCGGTGGCGGCAGGCACGGTGATTGGCGGGCCTGTTGGCGATAAAATTGGGCGTAAATATGTGATTTGGGGCTCTATCCTCGGGGTCGCACCGTTTACCCTTCTTTTACCGTACGCAAGTCTGGAGTGGACCGGGATTTTGACGGTGATTATTGGTTTTATTCTCGCATCGGCATTCTCAGCCATCCTGGTCTATGCGCAGGAGTTGCTGCCGGGACGTATCGGTATGGTTTCCGGCCTCTTTTTCGGTTTTGCCTTTGGCATGGGCGGCCTTGGCGCAGCCGTGTTAGGGATGGTTGCAGACCACACCAGCATCTTCCTGGTTTATAAAATCTGCGCTTTCCTGCCACTTCTGGGGATGTTGACCATATTCCTGCCTGACAACCGCCATAAAGCGTAATTTCTCGGCTGCCAAAGTTAAACTTTGGCAGCCGGATAACCTGATGCCATAAGGCTTTCCTCTGACTCCTCTCCGCAAACTTAGTAAAACCTGCCCTTTTTCACGCTTATTGCCTTTTTATTCCTGTTTCAACAATTATTCATAAACATAAGGGTAAAAATTGTCATAAACTATTAATCGGCTTTTTGGTATTTGCACCAAAAATGGATCACCCATCGCGAAAGGAGACGGAATGCACCACGCCACACCGCTTATCACCACCATTGTTGGTGGACTTGTGCTCGCTTTTATCCTCGGCATGATTGCCAACAAACTGCGTATTTCGCCCCTGGTAGGCTATTTGTTAGCGGGCGTGCTGGCAGGACCGTTTACGCCTGGTTTTGTCGCAGATACTAAACTTGCACCGGAGCTGGCGGAACTGGGCGTTATCCTGCTGATGTTTGGCGTCGGTCTGCATTTTTCGCTGAAGGATCTGATGGCGGTAAAGTCGATCGCCATACCGGGAGCGATCGCCCAGATAGGGGTGGCGACGCTGCTGGGCATGGCGCTTTCGGCGGTGCTGGGCTGGTCAATCATGACCGGCATCGTATTTGGGCTGTGTCTTTCAACCGCCAGTACCGTGGTGCTGCTGCGCGCGCTTGAAGAGAGACAGCTGATAGACAGCCAGCGCGGGCAAATCGCGATCGGCTGGCTGATTGTAGAAGATCTGGTGATGGTGTTGACGCTGGTGCTGCTGCCCGCCGTCGCCGGGATGATGGAAAAAGAGAATATCGGCTTCGCCTCGCTGGCGCTGGATATGAGCATCACCATCGGTAAGGTAGTGGCCTTTATCGCCATCATGATGCTGGTGGGCCGTCGTCTGGTGCCGTGGATCATGTCCCGCAGCGCCGCTACCGGCTCACGTGAACTGTTTACGCTTTCGGTCCTTGCGCTGGCGCTGGGCATTGCCTTTGGCGCCGTCGAATTGTTCGACGTCTCCTTTGCGCTGGGCGCGTTCTTCGCCGGGATGGTGCTGAATGAGTCCGAACTGAGCCACCGTGCCGCGCACGATACCCTGCCGCTACGCGATGCGTTCGCGGTGCTGTTCTTTGTCTCCGTCGGGATGCTGTTCGACCCGATGGTCCTGATTCATCAGCCGCTGGCCGTGCTGGGCACGCTGGCAATCATCATCTTCGGTAAGTCGCTGGCGGCCTTCTTCCTGGTGCGGATGTTCGGCCACTCGCCGCGCACGGCGCTGACCATCGCCGCCAGCCTGGCGCAGATTGGTGAGTTTGCCTTTATTCTGGCCGGTCTGGGCATGGCCCTGAACCTGCTGCCGCAGGCGGGGCAAAATCTGGTGCTGGCGGGGGCGATCCTCTCCATCATGCTGAATCCGGTATTGTTTGCCCTGCTGGAAAAATACCTCGAGAAGACCGAAACCCTCGAAGAGCAGACGCTGGAAGAGGCAACGGAAGATGAGAAGCAGATCCCGGTGGATATCTGCAACCACGCGCTGCTGGTCGGCTTTGGCCGCGTCGGCAGTCTGCTTGGCGAGAAGCTGATGGCGCAGGGCATTCCGCTGGTGGTGATTGAGACGTCACGCACGCGCGTGGATGAGCTTCGCGAGCGCGGCATTCGTGCGGTGCTGGGCAACGCGGCTAACGAAGAGATTATGGAGCTTGCGCATCTGGACTGCGCCCGCTGGCTGCTGCTGACGATCCCGAACGGGTACGAGGCCGGTGAGATCGTGGCGTCCGCGCGCGAGAAGTGCCCGGGTATTGAGATCATTGCCCGAGCGCACTATGACGACGAGGTGGACTACATCACCGAGCGCGGCGCGAATCAGGTGGTGATGGGCGAGCGTGAGATTGCGAACACGATGCTGACGCTGCTGACGAAGCCGCCGGTTGAAGAGGCGGTGACGGGGTAAAAAAAGCCTGCTGGCGCTACGCTTAGCAGGCCTACAAGCAGCCCCGGTAAGCGTAGCGCCACCGGGGTTTTCTTTTAACAATCAACGATCCCAGTACGCCTCTTCGAGGCTGTCTTCCCGTTCCGGCAGTCCTCGCGTTAAGCGCGGCGAATGCTGGTTCAGCACCTGATAGCTCACGCGGTTCGCGTACTTGCACACCTGCGCCAGCGAGGAGTAGGTCAGCCAGGTGAACCTGTGTTTGCTGGAGTTCGGCACGTTGGTTTTGTGGTAGGCGTTAGCGGTGATGTCGTGCAATAGAGCGGCCAGCGCGCCGTCGCCCGCGCCGTTGGTGTTCATGATCTTCTCGGGACCGCCCATATACGGTGCGATGTGGGAGAAGATGCGCAGCGGGTTTACGCAGTCTTTATGACGCATGGCGCGGCTGAATTCGTACTGGTTAAATTCGGCAATCGCCCCCGGCAGCAGCGGGTGCTGGGTTTTACGCTTGCTCTCTTCTTCCGTGAATCCCGCCATGTACAGCCCAACCGGACCGGCGGTGCAGAGCACCAGATCCACCCAGTCCAGCGCTTTATCGGACGCCAGCAGCGGATCGCTTTCGCCGGTCAGCGCTTCGGCCTCTTCTTCGTTCATCGCCAGAATAGAGACGTGCTCCTTCAGGAAGGCCTGCCACCACGCCGGGTTGTCGGCAATCACGAATTTGGTGCCCAGCGTCAGAACCACCGGCACGTTGTATTTCTTCGCGTACTCGATCGCCTTCATGGTCGCTTCAGGCATCGGCTCGCCCGGCTTGCAGCGCACCAGGTAGGAGGTCAGCACCAGTGCAGACGCGCCCGCGATCACCTCTTCCGGGATACTTTCGGCGCGCAGCTTGTTCATATGGCCTGGGCTGATGGCGAAGGTCCGTTCGCCGGAATCGCTAATCAGCGTAAAGCAGCGGCCAATCGGCCCGTCAACGCCCTGTAAATAGTTCAGATCGGTGCGGCTGGAGGTATTGCACAGGTAGCGGTAGGCATAGCCACCGATTTCGATATTGCTGCACATCACGCCAAGCAGGACCGAGCGGTCATCTGCCAGCACGGAGTAGTTGTGCATGGTGTTACCGATGGTGCCGCCAGCAAACTGGTGGGTGATGAGATTGTCGCGCTTCAGCTCCTGATACAGCGCTTCGGCAACGTCATCCTCAATCACCAGCGAGTGCCCGGCGCTCAGACCATAACGTGCGACAAACGCGTCATCCACTTTGGCTTCAATATCCACCAGCGTCTGATCGATACCCACCACCCAGGCTGCGCTGGTTTCGCTTTCCGGCTGGATTTGCTGTAGCAGCGGATCGCGGGCATCGACGGGGAAATAGTGTTTGGACTTACGTTTACCGGGAAATTTCATGGTCTGAACTGTGCAAAGAATACGGGCCGGGAATGGTAGCACAAACCCGGCCCGTAACGCGATCAGCGGCGAGTGGTGACCAGCGACACCATCATGTCGATGTGTTCAGGGGAGTCGTTAAGCGCCGGAATGTATTCGTATTTCGTTCCGCCCGCCTCCATGAAGAACTCTTTGTTCTGGACGGCAATCTCTTCCAGCGTTTCCAGACAGTCCGCCGAGAAGCCCGGCGACATCACCTGAATATGCTTCACGCCCTTCTCGCCCAGCATTTTAAGCGTTTCATCGGTATACGGCGTGAGCCACGGCTCGCGGCCAAAGCGCGACTGGAAGGTCATCATCACCTTCTCCGGCGGCAGGCCGAGCGCAGAGACCAGCTCGCGGGTCGTATCGCGGCAGCGCTGGGGGTAATCATCCCCTTCGTTGGCGAAACGCTGCGGAATACCGTGATAGGAAAGCAACAGCAGATCCGGCTCGCCATGTTTTTCAAACGACGCGCGCACGCTGCTGGCGAGCGCCTGAATGTACAGCTCGTTATCGGCGTAGTCGCGGATAAAGGTAATACCGGGAATACGGCGGCGGGTCGCCAGAATGCGCGCCAGCTCGTCCCAGACGGCAGCCACCGTGGAGCACGAATACTGCGGGTAAAGGGCGAGCACCACGATGTGCTCAACGCCCTGCGCCAGCAGAGAATCGACGGCGCTGGCCAGCGAAGGCTTACCGTAGCTCATGCCGAGCGCAACGGGCATGTCCGGCAGACGGGCGGCCAGCGCTTTTTCCTGACGACGGCTGTAAACCATCAGCGGCGAGCCCTCTTCCATCCACACGGACTGATAGAGCTTTGCCACACGCGGAGAACGAATCGGCAGAATAACGCCACGCAGCAGTGGCCACCACAGCAGTCTTGGGGTATCCACGACGCGCGTGTCGCTTAAAAATTGTCGCAGGTAGCGTTTTACCGCCGCTGGAGTAGGTGCTTCTGGGGTGCCCAGATTGGCAAGCAGGATGCCGGTTTTCGCCTGACTCATTCACGCCTCTTAACCATTTGATAGGTTGTCAATTGTAGCGGAAATGCGTTTAAACGAAACCCATTGCTGTAATAGGTAAGATGAGAATTTTTCTCACCCGGAATTCCGGGTGAGAGAGGTGCGGTTAGCCGAGGATTTTTTCCAGCTCTGCACGTACGTCAGCCACGGCTTTGGTGCCGTCAACTTTTGCGTATTTGGTGTTACCCGCCTGCGCTTCTTTGGTGTAGTAGCCGATCAGCGGCGCGGTCATCTGATGGTATTCCACCAGGCGCTTACGCACGGTCTCTTCCTGATCGTCTTTACGGGTGGTCAGCTCTTCGCCGGTCACGTCGTCTTTACCTTCAACCTTAGGCGGGTTGAATTTGATGTGGTAAACGCGACCAGAGGCAGCGTGTACGCGACGGCCAACGATACGGTCAACGATCAGCTCGTCCGGCACGTCGAACTCCAGCACGTAGTCCACGTTGATGCCCGCTTCTTTCATGGCGTCAGCCTGAGGAATGGTGCGCGGGAAGCCGTCCAGCAGGAAACCGTTGCGGCAGTCTTCCTGAGCAATGCGCTCTTTGACCAGCGCGATAACCAACTCGTCGGTCACCAGCTTGCCTGCATCCATGATGTCTTTAGCTTGTTTGCCCAGTTCGGAGCCAGATTTAACAGCGGCACGCAGCATGTCACCGGTAGAGATTTGCGGAATACCGTATTTCTCCATGATGAACTGAGCCTGAGTTCCCTTACCCGCGCCCGGAGCGCCAAGCAGAATAATACGCATTGCGAAAATCCCCTCAAATGTCGATTCAATTTTTCAAAAGCGCTAAACAATACCACCAGAACGGGTATCGCTCAAGGAAGGCGGGGAGGCTGAAACGGTTAATGAGGGGAGATAATTTGGGAGAGTGCGGTCTGGTGCCCTCACCCCGGCCCTCTCCCACGGGGAGAGGGAGAAGACCAGGGGAGACGTGGTCAGTTACGCCAGCAGCAGCGCATTCACACGTTTAATGAACAGGTTAGGATCTTCCAGGGTGCCGCGCTCGGCCAGCAGGGACTGATCCAGCAGCAGCTCAACCCACTCGGCGAAGCGGGCTTCGTCCTGAGTATCCGCCGCGCGTTTCACCAGCGGGTGATCCGGATTAAGCTCAAAGATATATTTCACTTCCGGCACGGCCTGGCCCGCCGCAGCGAACAGTTTCGCCATCTGAGTGCTCATTTCGTCGGCATTGGTGGTGACAATCGCCGGGGTGTCGGTCAGACGGTGCGTGAAGCGCACCTCTTTCACGCGGTCACCCAGCAGGGTTTTCACGCGCTCAACGAACGGCTCCAGCGCCTTCTCGGCTTCTTTCGCGCTTTCGTCCACTTCATCCGCCAGCTTGTCGATGGACTCGTCAGCTTTGGCAACGGACTGGAACGCCTTACCGTCGAACTCGGTCAGGTAGTTCATCATCCACTCGTCGATGCGGTCAGACAGCAGCAGCACTTCGATGCCTTTCTTACGCAGCAGCTCCAGGTGCGGACTGCTCTTCGCTGCCGCATAGCTGTCGGCGGTGATGTAGTAGATCTTCTCCTGCCCTTCCTTCATGCGGGAGACGTACTCTTCCAGCGACACGGTCTGTGCGGAGGAGTCGGTGTGCGTAGAGGCGAAGCGCAGCAGCTTAGCGATAGCTTCCACGTTCGCGGTGTCTTCCGCCGGACCTTCTTTCAGCACTAGGCCGAACTGTTTCCAGAAGGTCTGGTATTTTTCCGCGTCGTCTTTCGCCAGTTTTTCCAGCATCTGCAACGCACGTTTGGTCAGGGCGTTACGCAGATTACGGGTGACGGTGCTGTCCTGGAGAATTTCTCGGGAGACGTTCAGCGGCAGATCGTTGGAGTCTATCAGGCCACGAACAAAGCGCAGATAGTTCGGCATGAACTGCTCGGCGTCGTCCATAATGAAGACGCGCTGCACGTACAGCTTCAGGCCGTGCTTGTGGTCGCGGTTCCACATGTCCCACGGTGCCTGTGCCGGAATGTACAGCAGGCTGGTGTACTCCTGCTTCCCTTCCACGCGGTTGTGGCTCCAGGTCAGCGGGTCGGTAAAGTCGTGGGCGATGTGCTTATAAAACTCGTTGTACTCGTCGTCTTTGATTTCAGCCTTGTTACGCGTCCACAGCGCCTGCGCCTTGTTGATTTTCTCCCAGGAAACCACGGTTTCACCGTCTTTCTCTTCCTGTTTTTCAATCTCTACCGGCAGCGCGATGTGGTCGGAATATTTGCTGATAATGGAGCGTACGCGCCAGTCGTTCAGGAAATCATCTTCGCCTTCGCGCAGGTGGAGGGTGATTTCGGTGCCGCGATCCGCTTTGGTGATGTCATCAACGGTGTATTCGCCTTCCCCTTTGGATTCCCACAGCACGCCGTTCTCGGCGCTGTCGCCCGCCGCGCGGGTGCGCACGGTGACTTTGTCCGCCACGATGAACGCCGAGTAGAAGCCCACGCCGAACTGACCGATCAGCTGGCTGTCTTTCGCCTGGTCAGAGCCCATGGACTCCAGGAACGCTTTGGTGCCGGATTTAGCGATGGTGCCAAGGTGGTCGATCACCTCGTCGCGGTTCATCCCGATGCCGTTATCGGCAATCGTCAGGGTGCGGTTCTCTTTATTGAAAGAGACGCGCACGCGCAGCTCGCCGTCGCCTTCATACAGATCCGGGTTGGACAGCGCACGGAAGCGCAGCTTGTCCGCCGCATCGGAGGCGTTGGAAATCAGCTCACGCAGGAAAATTTCTTTGTTGGAATACAGGGAATGGATCATCAGGTGCAGAAGCTGTTTCACTTCTGACTGGAAACCACGGGTTTCTTGTCCTTTCATCTAAGTCGACCTCAACAATGCCATTTAATGGGGTTGTAAAACGTTGAGTGAGAGATGGGGATAAGGGGGGAAATTTTCAAGCGGAGGCCGCGCACGCAGCCTCCGTTTGGTCAGAAAATAATCTTGTGACGTCCGGCCAGAGAGTGCGACAGCGTGGTGCCGTCGACCATCTCCAGCTCGCCGCCGACCGGCACGCCGTGGGCGATGCGGCTGGCGTCAACGCCGTACTGCGCGCACAGCTCGGCGATATAGTTGGCGGTTGCCTCCCCTTCCACCGTGGGGTTGGTGGCGAGGATCACCTCTTTGATCGTCTCGGACTCAAGACGCTGTTCAAGGCGATCGAGACCGATATCGTCCGGGCCAATGCCGTCCAGCGGGGAGAGGTGCCCCATCAGCACGAAATAGCGGCCGGAGAACTGCCCGGTTTGTTCGATGGCGTAGATGTCCGCCGGACTCTCCACCACGCAAATCTGGCCGTTTTCCTGACGACGCGGGTTCGTGCAGATGTTACAGACGTCCTGCTCGGTAAAGGTCCGGCAATCCGCACAGTGACCAATTTCTGACATGGCGCGGGTCAAAGCCTGCGCCAGGCGCATCCCGCCGCTGCGGTCGCGCTGCAATAGCGTAAACGCCATACGCTGCGCCGACTTCGGGCCAACGCCCGGCAGGCAGCGCAGTGCTTCCATTAACTGCGTGAGCAGCGGACTGGTTTGCATCAGAACGGCATCTTAAAGCCCGGCGGCAGCTGCATACCGCTGGAAACAGAGGCCATTTTCTCTTTCTGGGTTTCGTCGATACGGCGAGCGGCATCGTTAAACGCGGCTGCAACCAGATCTTCCAGCATCTCTTTGTCGTCTTCGAGCAGGCTCGGGTCGATTTCAACGCGACGGCAGTTATGCGCACCGTTGATGGTCACCTTGACCAGACCGGCACCGGATTCACCCGTGACTTCCAGCTGAGCGATCTCTTCCTGCATCTTCTGCATTTTTTCCTGCATCTGCTGAGCCTGCTTCATCAGGCCACCCAGACCGCCTTTTCCACCAAACATAGGCTTCTCTCTTCTTTCACGTTAAGGATTACAACCGTAAGTCAGACTCACGATCAAAGGGGGCGAATACTCTCTTCATCCAGATCGGCGTCGAAGAACCGGCGCAGGGTCTGGATGTTGTTATCCGCGATAATCGACTCGCGCGCCTGCGCGAGCTTCTCTTCATAAATCGCCTGTCGCCACTCGAGCGGCGTTTTCACCGCCGGATTATCATCTTCAATGATAGTCAATTCAACCGGCATGCCCTGTAAAGCGGCGAGCGCCTCGGCCAGCGCCTTTTGCGCGCCGGGGGAGTTGAGGTGCCGCTGGCCGGGACGCAGGTGCAGACGCACCTGATTGCCTTCCTGCTCTTTCCAGGCGTTCAGCGCGACCTGCTCCACCAGCTTCGGCAGTTGCAGTTTGCTGACCTCAGCGGCCCAGGCGTCGCGCGCGATGGACTCTTCGGCGAGCCTGGCGGAAAGCTCTGGCGTTTTTTCATGCTCCAGCGCCTTTTTCAGCGCTTTCGGCGTGGCGACCACTTCCTTGACCGTCTCAACAACGGTGGTCGCCTTCCAGCGGTAAGCCTCTTCTTTAGCCGGGGCTTTCTGCTCGAGCGCGGACGGTGCCGGGCGCGACTGTACGCGCTCCGTTACCGAAGCCAGTCGTTCAAGCGCGGCGTTGTTCACCGGCCGCGCTCTTCCTGGCGCTGCCGGTTCACTCTTTTTTGGTTTGGTTGCTCCCTGCGCACGTTGCAACTGGCTTCGTGCGGCAAGCACCGAACTGGTGGCATCCGACAGCGGCACGTTTTGCGGCGGCGGCGATGCCGGCTGCGGTGGCACCTGCTGCGGTGACATTACCGCGGTCGGCGCAACCGGCGCAAAGGACTGTCGGGGCGTTTCCGGCTCCGGCAAGGGCATACGCGGATGGAAAGCCAGCGCGCGCAGCAGCGTCATCTCAACGCCCATCCGACGATCCGGCGCAAACGGCAGCTCTTTGCGGCCAATCAGCAGGGTTTGATAATAAAGCTGCACGTCAGCCGGCGGCACGGTGCGCGCAAGTTCACGCATCCGCTGCTCTATGGTTGCCATGTCCGCGCCAATGGCCGACGGGGACAGTTGCAGCATCGCCACGCGGTGCAGCAGGCTGAGCATCTCGACCAGCAGCGCTTCCCACTCAATGCCACGGGCGGCGGCATCGTTGACGAGCGTCATCACCCGCTCACCGTTGGCGGCGATCATCGCTTCGATAAGCGACAGCGCCTGATCGTCATCCAGCGTGCCGAGCATGGTGCTGACCGCGTCGGTGGAGAGCTTACCGTCACCGCTGGCAATCGCCTGATCGGTCAGGCTTAGCGCATCGCGCAGGCTGCCGTCCGCCGCACGGGCCAGCAGTTGCAGCGCGCGCGGTTCATGAACAATGTTCTCTTCATCGAGAATATGCTCAAGCTGAGCGCGGATCTGCTCAACGTCCAGCGCCTTCAGATGGAATTGCAGGCAGCGCGACAGGATCGTGACCGGCAGCTTTTGCGGATCGGTGGTTGCCAGCAGGAATTTAACGTGCGCAGGCGGCTCTTCCAGCGTTTTCAGCAGGGCGTTGAAGCTGTGGCGCGACAGCATGTGCACTTCATCGATCAGATAGACCTTGAAGCGGCCGCGCGCCGGGGCGTACTGCACGTTGTCGAGCAGATCGCGGGTGTCTTCCACCTTGGTGCGCGAGGCGGCGTCGATCTCGATCAGATCGACAAAACGCCCCTGCTCGATCTCGCGGCAGTTGTCACACACGCCGCACGGGGTGGCGGTGATCCCGGTTTCGCAGTTCAGACCTTTTGCCAGCAGACGGGCAATAGAGGTTTTACCGACGCCGCGGGTGCCGGAAAAAAGATAGGCGTGATGGATGCGACCTAGCGACAAGCCGTTCGCCAGGGCCGTCAGCACATGTTCCTGACCGACAACGTCAGCAAAGGTTTGTGGTCGCCATTTACGGGCTAACACCTGATAACTCATGGGCAGGCTCTGCAACGCTGGAAGGTGAATTAATGGAGGGGAATGCTATCACAACCTCACCCATTGAGCGAGGTTGTGAGATACGGGATTAATGACCCGGGAAAGGCACCAGGCTGTAGCTGGTAATACCCTGTTTTTCCAGGCGCTGCTCGCCGCCGAGATCGAACAGGTTGATGATGAATGCCGCGTCGGTCACTTCACCACCCAGACGACGGATCAGCTTGACGGTCGCTTCAATGGTGCCGCCGGTAGCCAGCAGATCGTCCACCACCAGCACTTTGTCGCCGGGCTTGATGGCATCAACGTGAATTTCCAGCTGATCGGTGCCGTATTCCAGCTCATAGCTCTCGGCGATGGTTTCACGCGGCAGTTTGCGCGGCTTACGCACCGGCACAAAACCCACGCCCATCGCCAGCGCAACCGGTGCGCCAAACAGGAAGCCACGGGCTTCGGTACCTACTACTTTGGTGATCCCGGCGTTTTTATAACGCTCGACCAGCAGTTCAATGCTGAGCGCGTACGCTTTCGGGTCTTCCAGCAAGCTGGTGACATCACGGAAAAGAATGCCAGGCTTTGGATAGTCCTGGATACTTTTGATGCTATTTTTCAGATATTCAAGCTGCTGTGCAGTTGCGGTCATCGGTTTGTGCCTAAATGAAACAGTGTTACTCACGGCGCGCGACGAGTCGGTCAAAGTAACAGTTGTTTAACCTTTGACCAGGCGCACCTGTGCTCGAAAACGGTCGAATTTACTGGCTGCGCGCCATAATTGCAACCGCCATGATGAGGCTTCAGTGCTTTTGTTGCTTTTCATCAACCACGGGGATCCGCCACATGAAGATCAGCAGGCAGGCCAGGATCGCCAGCAGCAGAATACGCACCCACATCATTTTCACCAGCCATAACGAAACGGCGAAGGTGATCAGGATAAAGGCAATGGCGCGCGGCTTGGCCCCGGGCGGCATGGCCCGGTGTTTTTGCCAGTAGCGCAGGTAGCCGCCAAACCACGAGCGGTACAGGAGCCAGTGGTGAAAACGCGGCGACGAGCGGGCGAAGCACCAGGCGGCCAACAGGATGAACGGCGTGGTCGGCAGCAAGGGCAAAACCACACCTAGCGTACCCAGCACTACCGCGAGCCAGCCAATGATGATTAAAATAGTACGCTGCATAATGCGAATCGTTATCAAACTGAACGGCTACTTTACCACTGGAGAGCGCATTGAAAACAGCACTGCTTCTTGAGAAGCTGCAAAATCAGCTGATCGCTCTGCGGGCGCAGGCCACGCCGCTGATGGGACACGCCACGCTGAAACCGCGCTTTGACCGGCAGCTTTTCCGCACCCACAGCACCCTCATTAAGGATTACCTTGCTGAGATGCAGACCAACCTCGATGAGCTTCGCCACGCGGTTGAGCATGAACAGCAGGAACAGGTGGCGTGGCTTGCAGCGCATCTTACCGAGCAGATGGCCGCCCTGCACCGCGAACTCGCCGCCTGGCCGCTACGGGCGTGGGACAGCGCCTCGCCTGGTCTGGGAAAATGGCAGCGCAAGCGGCTGGAGACCCAGGAGTTTGAGCGGCGTCTGTTTGAGATGAAGCGCGAGCGTGAAGCCCGCCTGAACAACAGCGAAACGCTGGAAGAGCAGCAGCTCTTAATGCGTGAAATCAGCGCGCTGGAAGGCCGTATCGTCCGCTGCCGTCAGGCGCTGGACGACATTGAGCGCGTCATTGAACGCCTGACCCGTTAACAGGAGCCACACTGATGTCACTGGAAAATGCCCCCGACGAGGTCAAGCTGGCCGTCGATTTAATTATGCTGCTGGAGAATCATGAGATCCCGGCGGAGACGGTGCTGAAGGCGCTGGAGATTGTGCGGCGAGATTTTGAGGGAAAGGTGAAGGCCGGTTGCCCTCACCCAGGCCCTCTCCCTTGAGGGAGAGGGAAAATAGTTTAGGCGGGAGTCGGATCGTCACCCTTAATCTCGCGCTTCACTTCCGTATGCTCGTCACCTTTCTCGTTGCGCAGGTGCACCTCAAGCTGGTTGAAGGCGATATTGATGTTGTTTTCACGGCACAGGCGGTCGATGGTGCGGTTCAGCTCGTCGACGGTGTAGCTGCGATCGCGCAGTTCACGCACGTATAACCGCAGCTCATGATCCAGCGTGCTCGGCCCAAACGTGGTGAAAAATACGTCAGGGGCAGGATCGTGCATCACTTTCGGGTGCGAGTTAGCCGCTTTCAGCAGCACCTCTTTGACCTTATCCAGATCTGAGCCGTAGGCCACCCCGAGGCGGATCACTACGCGGGTGGTCGTGTCGGAGAGGGACCAGTTGATCAGTCGCTCGGTCACGAAGGCTTTGTTCGGGATGATCACCTCTTTACGATCGAAGTCAGTGATGGTGGTCGCACGGATACGGATCTTGCTGACGGTCCCGGAGAAGGTGCCGATGGTGACGGTATCGCCGATACGCACCGGACGTTCGAACAGGATAATCAGGCCGGAGACAAAGTTACCGAAGATCTCCTGCAAGCCGAAGCCCAGACCCACCGACAGCGCCGCCGCCAGCCACTGAAGCTTATCCCACGAGACGCCCAGCGAGCCGAATACCGTCATCGCCCCGACAATAATAATGACGTAGTTCAGGATGGTGGTAATGGCATACGACGCCCCCTGACGCAGGTTCAGCCTTGAGAGCACCAGCACTTCCAGCAGGCCAGGCAGGTTGCGAATCAACGCCCAGGCAACCACTGACGACACCAGCGCAAAGAGCAGGCTGCCCATGGTGACGCTTTTCATTACCGCAGCGCCCGCTTCGGTGCCGTTGTATTGCCAGAGGGTGATACTGTCGAGGTAGGCGAAGACGGTAATGAGATCAGACCAGATGGCCCAGAACATCACCGCAAACAGCGCGATCATCACCAGCATGGTAATACGCATCGTTTGCTGGTTGACCTGCTCCAGCGCAATAGTCGGCTCTTCCTGCGGCTCAGCCCCTTCAGCCCCCTCTTTAACCTGATGCTGTCGACGGGCAACAGCACGACGATAAGCAATGCGGCGCGCCGCCACGCTCAAACCACGCAGCACGGTCTGGAACAGCAGGTTCCACACAATCACCAGATAAACCGTTTCAATCCAGCGACCTGACAGACGAAGCGTGGTATAGAAGTAACCCGTTGCCGTCAGCACCATCAGCGCCAGCGGAATGAACGCCAGCACCGTTACGGTAACCAGGCGAAGATTGTGGGACTCTTTATCACGCCAGCTATCGCGGCACATCGGCCACATCAGGACGGCTATCAGCAGCAGGTTCAGCATAATCACCAGCTGTCCGAGCACGTCATCCATCAGATGCAGCGGAGAAAGCTCGGCCACAACGGACCAGAAGTGCAGCGGCAGCAGCGCGAGGCTAATGCGCACTATCTGGCGACGCCAGTGGCTGGTAAGTTTCTCCGGCATGTTGAAGTGGCGGACGGCGACGCCATCTTTTTCCAGCACTTTCCAGCACAGGCCAAACACCAGCCAGAACAGCGCCAGCTTTTTACTGAACGCCCACAGCAGGTCGCTGATATTGAGCTGAATAGTCAGCAGGATCAGGCCGACGGCGAGGATCAGCAGGCAAACCGGCAGCGCGCGGATCAGATCGATCAGGATCGCTTTCGGCGTGTGCAGCTGGCTGTCGTTACGCAGTTGCCCCACTTCCGAGGCCAGCTTCGCCTGATACTGTTTCAGCCATTTCAAACGCCAGCGGATCACGCCGGCGATGAGCAGCAAAGGCAGGCCCGCCAGGAAGGCAATCATCACCGCAGGCCAGGCTTTCTCCCAGTTCACGGTAATTTTCATGCTTTTGATCTGGGATTTCAGCGTTTCAGGGAAAGATTTAAACCAGTCCCAGTCCATGGGTTTGTTGCTGTTCACCCAGAAAATCTGCTGGGTCAGGATCTCCTGTAGGCTTTTAGATACGCTCATCAGCTGCTGCTGGTTGATTTGCAGGTTAATCGCCATCATCAGCTGGTTGCCCAGTTGCTTATTAAGCTGATCGAGCAGTTCGCGGCGCATATCCACCACCTGCAACAGCGCGTCGTGAACTTCACCGTTCACTTCACTTGAATGGCCCTCTTCCACTTTGGCAACAAACGTGTCGCTCTGGAACAGGGCATCGCGCTGCTGGTTAACGTCAAACTGTTCAAGACGCAAATCCGCAATGCGGTTGGTCATGTCTTCCAGCTCGTCGGCGGATGGCAGCGTCTGCTGCTGCTGGTAGAGAATGCGCGACAGCAGCAGGCTGCCCTTCAGGACGGCAATCTGCTCTTTGATATTACGCTCGGCCTGCAAAGCGCGATCCAGCCAGTTTTTGACTTTAATATTCTGCTGCACCAGCGCGCTGCCGCTTTCAGTTGCCTGAATCAGGCGTTCGCTCAGCTGATGGTTAATCTCCAGCTCCTGCTTCACCAGCGGATTGGCCTGGATGCGCGCCGTTTCGTCTGGCGAGACCGCTTCCTGCGCCGTTTTTTCGGTCAGCGTCAGGCGCTTGCTGTTCACCGCTTCCTGCAACAGCTGAAGCTGATGCTCGAGCCGGTTGATATTCGCGTTCACGTAGTCACGCTGTTTTTGCAGCGCATCCTGCAACACCGTGTTGCCTTCCAGACTCTTACGCTGCTGTTCAATCTCCGCGTTCAGCAGCGTCTGCTGAATGTTCAGCAGCGTTTGCTGGCTCGGACGAAGCGCCCCTTCCCCCACGGTGATGCCATTCAGACGATTACGTATCTGCTGGAGCTGTTGCGATGCGGAATACATGGCGTTCTGCACGCGCTCAGGCTGGGTTTGCAGTGAAACCAGCTGGCTGTTGTAGGTCGAGAGATCGGACTGCGCCGTTTGCAGATCGTCCAGCAGCTGCGCCACGCGCGACTCAAGCTGGCGCAACGACAGGGTGGCGAGCGTTTTCCGGGTTTCATCATCGTTATCAACGTCGCTGAGCGCGTTCAGCGCCTCCGTTGCTTTACGCATGTTCTCCGGTGCCTGAGCAACCTTCTGCCGTAGCTGGGCCGTTTCGGCTTTGATGCGATCGATCTTATCCAGCGTTTCCAGGGTTTCCGTCAGGTCCTGCTGAACGAGCTTTTCCTGAGCGGAGAGATCTTTCTGTTTATTCAGGGTGTCGAGTTGCGACTGAACCTCGGCACGCGTCGGAACGTCACTGCCGTTGTCTGCACGGGCCCAGGAATGCGGTGCGGCTGCAAAGAAAAACAGCAGGATCAAAAAAACGGCCAGAACAGAATGTGTCGAGCGATAGGTGTGCAGCATAGTCGTGAATGTGATCTGAGAAATGACCGAAAATAGTCGGGCGTGAAGAATATCACGCCCGCCTGAAGCAGAATAGCGGGAAGGTTATCCTCTAAGACATTTCCTGGACAGGTTCAGGCAGTCAGCGGCGGTTCCTCACTGCGGAGAGTCGGACAAAGCTGGCACATCTCAAGGAAGATCGCGACGTAGCTGCGCGCCTCTGCTTTCAAATCAAACGACTGCGGGGCAAAAAGCCAGTTTTCCATCAGGCCGGAAATATAGCTGCGCATCAGGATCGCCGCCCGGCGCGTTAACAGCGTGGCGGGAAGCATGTCGGCCTGCATACATTCCTTAAGAACCTGCTCGATGCGATCGTAGCTTTCCAGACACAGGTCGCGCTGTGCCTGCTGAACCACCGCCATTTCGCCAACGAATTCACATTTATGGAAAATGATTTCCATCATCAGACGTCGGCGTTCTTCCACAACGGTCGCTTCAAGGATATATACTAATATTTCTCTTAATACTGAGAGTGGATCGTGAGGGAATTTTGCCCGATACTCATTCTCAAGATCGCTAATGCTGGACTCTGAAAGCTCCCAGATTTCACCAAACAGATCTGACTTGTCTTTAAAATGCCAGTAAATCGCTCCCCGCGTGACGCCCGCGGCCTGAGCAATCTGCGCCAGCGAGGTTGCCGAAACACCCTGCTGTGAGAACAAACGCATTGCCACATCCAGAATGTGTTGTCGGGTTTCCAGCGCTTGTTGTTTGGTTTTTCGTGCCATACGTTGATGAATTTACAGGAGTCAGATTTACATACATTTATGAATGTATGTACCATAGCATGACGATAATATAAACGCAGCAATGGGTTTTTAGACTCAGGACCCTTGATCAATTTGAAATCGGACACTCGAGGTTTACATATGAACAAAAACAGAGGGTTAACGCCTCTGGCGGTCGTTCTGATGCTCTCAGGCAGCTTAGCGCTTACAGGATGTGACGACAAAGAGGCTCAACAAGGAGCTCAGCAGGTGCCAGAAGTTGGCGTGGTGACGCTCAAATCCGAACCTCTCCAGATGACAACAGAACTACCGGGCCGCACCAGCGCCTACCGCATTGCGGAAGTGCGTCCGCAGGTGAGCGGTATCATCCTGAAACGTAACTTCACCGAAGGCGGTGATGTCAAAGCAGGTGAGTCTCTGTATCAGATTGATCCAGCAACCTACCAGGCGTCTTATGAGAGCGCTAAAGGCGATCTGGCGAAAGCAGAAGCGGCAGCCAAAATTTCGCAGCTGACGTTGAATCGTTACAAGAAACTGCTCGGCACGCAGTACATCAGCCAACAGGATTATGATTCTGCCCTGGCCGATGCGCAGCAAGCCAACGCGGCCGTTGTGGCGGCGAAAGCGGCGGTAGAAACCGCGCGTATCAACCTGGCCTACACCAAAGTGACCTCCCCTATCAGCGGTCGCATTGGTAAATCTGCCGTCACCGAAGGTGCGCTGGTGCAGAACGGTCAGACCAACGCGCTGGCCACCGTGCAGCAGCTTGACCCGATCTACGTTGACGTTACCCAGTCCAGCAACGATTTCCTGCGTCTCAAACAGGAGCTGGCCAGCGGTCAACTGAAACAGGAAAACGGTAAAGCCAAGGTTGAACTGGTTACCAACGACGGTATCGAGTTCTCGCAGACCGGTACACTGGAATTTTCTGATGTGACCGTCGATCAGACCACCGGCTCAATCACCATCCGGGCCATTTTCCCGAATCCGGATAAAACGCTGCTGCCGGGTATGTTCGTACGCGCGCGTCTGGAAGAAGGGACGAACCCAACCGCCATTCTGGTTCCTCAGCAGGGTGTGACCCGTACGCCACGCGGCGATGCGAGCGCGCTGGTTGTGGGTGCCGATAACAAAGTCGAAACGCGCAATATCACCGCAACGCAGGCGATTGGCGACAAGTGGCTGGTAACGAAAGGTCTGAAAGATGGCGATCGCGTGATTGTAACCGGTTTGCAAAAAGTTCGTCCTGGCGCGCAGGTCAAAGCTCAGGAAGTGAAATCTGACGACAAACAACAAGCGTCCGCCGCTGGCCAGTCAGAACAAACCAAGTCTTAACTTAAACAGGAGCCGTTAAGACATGCCTAATTTCTTTATCGATCGCCCCATATTTGCGTGGGTGATCGCCATTATCATCATGCTGGCCGGGGGACTTGCGATCCTGAAGCTGCCTGTTGCGCAATATCCAACGATTGCGCCACCGGCAGTAACGATCTCCGCAACCTACCCGGGCGCTGATGCAAAAACGGTGCAGGATACCGTTACGCAGGTTATCGAACAGAACATGAACGGTATCGATAACCTGATGTACATGTCCTCAAACAGTGACTCAACCGGTACGGTTCAGATCACCCTGACCTTTGAATCCGGTACGGATGCGGACATTGCGCAGGTTCAGGTGCAGAACAAATTGCAGCTGGCGATGCCCCTGCTGCCGCAGGAAGTGCAACAGCAGGGCGTGAGCGTCGAGAAATCGTCCAGTAGCTTCCTGATGGTTGTCGGCGTGATCAACACCAACGGCACCATGACGCAGGAGGATATTTCCGACTACGTGGGCGCCAACATGAAGGATGCCATCAGCCGTACGTCCGGTGTGGGTGACGTTCAGCTGTTCGGTTCCCAGTACGCGATGCGTATCTGGATGGATCCGAATAAGCTGAACAACTTCCAGCTGACGCCGGTTGACGTGATCAACGCCATCAAAGCGCAGAACGCCCAGGTTGCAGCCGGTCAGTTAGGCGGTACGCCGCCGGTGAAAGGCCAGCAGCTTAACGCGTCTATCATCGCGCAAACGCGTCTGACCTCTGCGGATGAGTTCAGCAAAATTCTGCTGAAGGTGAATCAGGACGGTTCTCAGGTTCGCCTGCGTGACGTGGCGAAAGTGGAGCTGGGCGGCGAGAACTACGACGTTATCGCGAAGTTCAACGGCAAGCCGGCATCTGGTCTGGGTATCAAACTGGCGACCGGCGCGAACGCCCTGGACACCGCGACGGCTATCCGTGCCGAGCTGAAGAAGATGGAACCGTTCTTCCCGTCAGGTCTGAAAATCGTTTACCCGTATGACACGACGCCGTTCGTAAAAATTTCGATTCACGAAGTGGTAAAAACCCTGGTTGAGGCGATCATCCTCGTCTTCCTGGTTATGTACCTGTTCCTGCAAAACTTCCGCGCGACGCTGATCCCAACCATCGCCGTACCGGTTGTATTGCTCGGGACCTTCGCGGTTCTGGCGATATTTGGCTACTCAATAAACACCCTGACGATGTTCGGGATGGTGCTCGCCATCGGCCTGCTGGTGGATGACGCCATCGTGGTGGTCGAAAACGTCGAGCGTGTGATGGCGGAAGAAGGCCTGCCGCCGAAGGAAGCGACCCGTAAATCGATGGGTCAGATCCAGGGCGCGCTGGTCGGTATCGCGATGGTACTGTCTGCGGTGTTTATCCCGATGGCCTTCTTCGGTGGCTCAACGGGTGCGATTTACCGTCAGTTCTCCATCACCATCGTGTCAGCGATGGCGCTGTCGGTGCTGGTTGCGCTGATCCTGACGCCAGCCCTGTGTGCGACGATGCTGAAGCCAATTCAGAAAGGCGGTCACGGCGAGCACAAAGGGTTCTTCGGCTGGTTTAACCGCATGTTTGATAAGAGCACGCACCACTACACCGACAGCGTGGGGAACATTCTGCGCAGCACCGGTCGTTACCTGCTGCTCTACATCATCATCGTGGTAGGGATGGCATTCCTGTTCGTTCGCCTGCCAAGCTCGTTCCTGCCAGATGAAGACCAGGGCGTGTTCCTGAGTATGGCTCAGCTTCCGGCCGGTGCGACGCAAGAGCGTACGCAGAAAGTGCTGGATGAGATGACCGACTATTTCCTGACTAAAGAGAAAGACAACGTCGAATCCGTGTTTGCGGTTAACGGCTTTGGCTTCGCGGGTCGTG
The DNA here is from genome assembly GCF_004331385.1 of Enterobacter quasihormaechei. Lineage (GTDB taxonomy): Bacteria > Pseudomonadota > Gammaproteobacteria > Enterobacterales > Enterobacteriaceae > Enterobacter > Enterobacter quasihormaechei. Next base: position 159,729 of record NZ_SJON01000001.1, on the reverse strand, counting down.
GTCAGAACACCGGTATTGCCTTCGTTTCTCTGAAAGACTGGTCTGAACGTCCGGGCGACGAGAACAAAGTTGAAGCGATTACCGGCCGTGCAATGGCTACCTTCTCGCAGATTAAAGACGCGATGGTCTTCGCCTTTAACCTGCCCGCGATCGTGGAACTGGGTACGGCGACCGGCTTCGACTTCCAGCTGATTGACCAGGGCGGTCTTGGACACGAAAAACTGACTCAGGCGCGTAACCAGCTGTTTGGCGAGGTGGCAAAACACCCTGACCTGCTGGTGGGCGTGCGTCCTAACGGTCTGGAAGATACGCCGCAGTACAAAATCGATATCGACCAGGAAAAAGCGCAGGCGCTGGGTGTGTCCATCAGCGACATCAACACCACGCTGGGTGCAGCCTGGGGCGGTAGCTACGTCAACGACTTCATCGACCGCGGTCGCGTGAAGAAAGTGTACGTCATGTCCGAAGCGCAGTACCGCATGCTGCCGAACGATATCAACAACTGGTACGTTCGCGGTAGCGATGGCCAGATGGTGCCGTTCTCATCCTTCTCAACGTCACACTGGGAATACGGTTCGCCGCGTCTGGAGCGTTATAACGGTCTGCCGTCGATGGAAATCCTCGGTCAGGCAGCGCCAGGCCGAAGCACCGGTGAAGCCATGAACCTGATGGAAGAGCTGGCCAGCAAACTGCCTGCGGGTATCGGCTACGACTGGACCGGCATGTCCTATCAGGAACGTCTGTCCGGTAACCAGGCCCCTGCCCTGTACGCCATTTCACTGATTGTGGTGTTCCTGTGTCTGGCGGCACTGTACGAGAGCTGGTCGATTCCGTTCTCCGTTATGCTGGTGGTTCCGCTGGGGGTTATCGGTGCGCTGCTTGCCGCAACGTTCCGTGGGCTGACCAACGACGTATACTTCCAGGTGGGCCTGCTGACAACCATTGGCTTGTCGGCGAAGAACGCGATACTTATCGTCGAATTCGCCAAAGATCTGATGGAGAAAGAAGGTAAAGGCCTGATTGAAGCTACGCTGGAAGCGGTTCGTATGCGTCTGCGTCCAATCCTGATGACGTCCCTGGCGTTTATCCTGGGCGTTATGCCGCTGGTTATCAGTTCAGGTGCAGGCTCCGGCGCGCAGAACGCGGTAGGTACTGGCGTTATGGGCGGTATGGTCACCGCGACGGTGCTTGCGATCTTCTTCGTGCCGGTGTTCTTTGTGGTGGTTCGTCGCCGCTTCAGCCGTAAGAATGAAGATGTTGAGCACAATCATTCGGTAGAACATCACTGATACCGGTTTCACATGATAAAAAGGCCGCATTTGCGGCCTTTTTCATTTTCAGAAAAGATCATAAAATAGACCTATTGTCGTTCTATTTATTTTCTTCTTTTTTATAAGGCCTGGCATAATAGGACGAAAATCAATACGAAGAACTCAGCATTCTTTTATTATCATTTCGCGGCGTAAATTATTCGGACTATTCCTAACTTAAAGAAAATATCTGAGATATCTGGTTCCGGACTTCACATCAAACTTTGCGCTAACTCAATGAATTTTAAGGAACCGATAAAAAACTGCGTTTTTTACTGATTAAAGCGTTCCCTGCCAAAGGAACATTTGCGTAAAGGCTCGCACAGTAACGTTTTAATTGTAATTTTTCGTAATAGCGCGATGAAATCTTGATCAGAGTGGCTTATAGTTAGAGTTATCAGGAACACAGCTCCCATGTAGCTAAGCAAGTTGTATCCATCCCGACATGATGTTCGGTGAGTAAAAAATCACTCAGAAGGGGATGCGCTATGGACGAGTACTCGCCAAAAAGGCATGATATCGCGCAGTTGAAATTTCTCTGCGAATCCTTGTACCATGACTGCCTCGCCAATCTTGAAGAAAGTAACCATGGCTGGGTGAACGATCCAACGTCTGCTATCAATTTACAGCTAAACGAGCTGATTGAGCATATCGCTACCTTCGCACTTAATTATAAAATTAAGTACAATGAAGATAATAAGTTGATAGAGCAAATTGATGAATACCTGGACGACACCTTTATGTTGTTCAGCAGCTACGGCATTAACGCACAGGATTTGCAGAAATGGCGTAAATCAGGAAACCGTCTATTTCGCTGCTTCACGAATGTCAGCAGAGCTAATCCGGTTAGTCTTTCCTGTTAAAATTATTACAATTACTAAGGTGAATTTATGTCTGATAAACCATTAACTAAAGTCGATTATTTGATGCGCCTGCGACGCTGCCAGTCAATTGACACACTCGAGCGGGTTATTGAGAAAAATAAATACGAGCTGTCCGATAATGAACTGGCGGTATTTTATTCAGCTGCCGACCATCGTCTTGCTGAACTGACCATGAATAAACTGTATGACAAGATCCCCACTTCGGTGTGGAAATTTGTTCGTTAATCGTTGAAGAGAGACTGTAAAGGCACTACGCCCGTTGTTAAGCTGAATTTACCTTCGAACTACGCTTCAAGTGCAAACGCCAGGTTCCCGTGTAAAACGTATCTATGCTCAAGAATGTTGTGACTACCGTCACAGCCATTTTTAGGGAACGTTCCCTTTCTGGCTAATCCTCTTTACGCTACGTAAAACGATTCCAGTGAGGTTCCCATGAGTGAAGAAAAACAGAAGATGATTGCAGGTGAATATTACCGCCCTGGCGACGACACGTTAAGGGCTGACCGTTTACGCGCGCGTCATCTTATTCACCGCTATAACCATACCGCCCCCGATGAGAAAGCCGAACGACGCGCCTTGTTAGCTGACCTGCTGGCTCAAAGCGAAGGCGCCTATATAGAGCCGAGCTTCCGCTGCGACTACGGCTATAACATCTACCTGGGCAACAATTTTTACGCTAACTTCGACTGCGTTATGCTGGACGTCTGCCCTATCCGCATTGGCGATAACTGTATGCTCGCGCCGGGAGTGCACATCTATACGGCCACGCATCCCCTGGACGCGACCGCGCGTAACAGCGGGCTTGAGTATGGCAAACCGGTCACCATAGGCCACAACGTCTGGATTGGCGGACGGGCGGTCATTAACCCGGGCGTGACCATTGGCGATAATGCGGTTATCGCGTCCGGTGCGGTTGTGACCAAAGACGTGCCGGCCAATGCGGTCGTGGGCGGAAATCCCGCGAAAATCATTAAAATGCTCTAAGGCCCCCCCTGAGTAACTGTTATGCTTTTTCCCGGCATAACTGTTACTTTCCACGCCTGACCCCCTCTCATAAAATAGGCAGATCACCTGTATTTTCAATATGTATAAAGGCAAAAAATGACAGAGATACAGCGCCTGCTTACCGCCACCATCGACGATCTCAATGCCCGCGAAAAGCGCGACAATCGCCCGCGCTTTAGCATCAGCTTTATCCGTAAACACCCCGGACTGTTCGTTGCGATGTACGCCGCCTGGCTGGCAACGCTTATCGTCATGCTGCGGTCCGAAACGCTGGTCGATTCCGTCTGGCTGCTGGTTGTGTTGTTCGTGGTGTTTAACGCGTTCTTCTTTTTCGACGTTAACCCGCGCTACCGGTATGAAGATATCGACGTGCTAGATTTCCGCGTGTGCTACAACGGCGAGTGGTACAACACGCGCTACGTACCACCCGAGCTTATTGACAGCATCATGCGCTCACCTTCAGTCGAGGCCGGGCTTAAAGAGAAGCTGCAAAAAATGGTGGCGAGGAAGGGAGAGCTTTCGTTTTATGACGTTTTCACGCTCTCTCGCCCTGCTAACGGCTAGCAGGGCTGTTGCCGGAGAAGAGGCGCCAAGCATCCGCTTAGCGCCTTTTTTTACGTCCCTGTACGGCCTTAAAGCGCGGATTGGATTTGCAAATAACGTACAGACGCCCTTTGCGCCTGACGATCTGGCAATCCGGATGCCGTTGCTTTGCGCTACGCAGTGAGTTAAGTACCTGCATGGTTAGCCTCGCTTCGCATCAAGAAAGCCGCCAAAACGCTTGCGGAAGCGCGCCGCGCTGCCGTCCGTGGAGAAGGTCTTCTGCTTCCCGGTATAAAACGGATGCGATTTTGATGAGACATCAAGGGTGACGTAAGGATACGTTTCGCCGTCGAGCTCGATTTCCCGGTCCGTCTTGATGGTTGAGCCAACGCGGAAGTATTCATTAGCCGTGGTGTCGTGGAACACAACGGTGCGATAGGCTGGATGGATATTCGGTTTCATATCTGACTCTTGTGTATTGTTATAACATAACAAAATACTAGCCGAGCCTTGCTGCAAAAACAACCCCCAGGACGATCCAGCGCACTTTTGGCTTTTATCCAAAGGTGGATTCAGATAACTGCCTGCGACTTTCGCATGCTATAACTATATCATTTAGCACTAAAATCTTTCTCCTCTGGCGCGCAAACTCACTGCCCTTCATGGGCAAATGGGAAGGAAAAACGGCATGCGAACCCGACATCTGGTGAGCCTGGTCACGGGCGTACTGATCATTTCTGTGCTGGTCCCCGTTTGCCTCAGTATCTGGCTGGCGCATCGTCAGGCAGAGGAAAAGTTTGTGGAGGCGCTGGACGGCTATGCCTCGCGCGTCCTGATCCGTACCGACAGAGTTGTCGTGCAGGCTAAACAGGCGCTCACGCACCTACAGTCGTTCAACGCCCCGCCCTGCACTCCCTTGCATTTACGTGAAATGCGCCGGGTCGCGTTCTCCTGGCGCTATGTTCAGGAAGTGATGTATGTCGATAACCTGAAGCCGCTCTGCTCTTCCCTGGAACAGTCGAGTAATACGGAGGCTCTGCCGCCTCCGGTGCGCATCACCGAGGACGGTTACAGCACGTGGCTCACCTCGCAAAACGACCTCGGCATTCACCGCTATATGGTGGTGATCGGGAAAGGGCATTATCTGGTGATGGTCGATCCGGCATCGCTTGTAGATGTCGTTCCGTTCGGCGAAATCTCGATGGATGCCGCCCTGGTGGGCAACACGACACAGAGCATATTTGCCAGAAGTCATGTCCTCGATCCGCATATCCTCTCGATTGTTAAGGATCGGCAGGAGATGACGAGCGTTCAGTACAACGGCTCGATGTACATTCTGAAGCCCGTGCCCGAGCTGGGGTTTACCGTCATTGCCTGGGCCTCGCTGAAGCCGCTGGCGGAAGCCTGGCATCAGCAGCTGCTCATCTGGCTGCCGGCTGGCGTGCTGATTAGCCTGGCGGCGGCCCTGATTGTTCTGCGGATCCTCCGCCGGCTACAGTCTCCGCGTAACCGCCTGATGGACGCGATCAACAACCGGGAGATCCAGGTTCACTATCAGCCCATCGTGGCGCTGTGCAGCGGCAAACTGGTAGGAGCCGAAGCGCTGATGCGCTGGCCGCAGCCGGATGGCAGCAACCTGTCGCCAGACATATTTGTCCCTCTGGCTGAGCAAACGGGGCTGATTTCCCAGTTAACGCTGCTGGCAATCGATAAGATCTTCGACGAGCTGGGCGACTGGCTGCATCATCATCCGGAGCTGCACATTTCTGTTAACCTGGCCCCAGCCGATTTAACGTCCGTGGAGCTGCCGCGCCTGCTGAGCCAGCTGCTGAACAAATGGAAAGTCCACCCGCGGCAGATTGCGCTGGAGTTAACCGAGCGCGGCTTCGCCGATCCCGCCGTCAGCGCCCCGGCCATCGCGGCGTTTCGCCGTGCCGGACACGCCGTCTACATTGACGACTTTGGTACAGGCTACTCCAGCCTGAGCTATCTCCAGGATCTGGATGTCGATACCCTGAAGATCGATAAATCTTTCGTGCACGCGCTGGAGTATAAAAACGTCACCCCGCACATTATCGAAATGGCAAAATCGCTCGAGCTGGCGATGGTGGCAGAAGGCATCGAAACGGAAGGACAGATTGCCTGGCTGCATCGCCACGGCGTGCAGTACGGACAGGGCTGGTACTACAGCAAGGCGCTGCCTGAGGCGGAATTCATTCTCTGGGCCGAGCGTAATCTCAACAGCGGCTCCGCCTGAGCGGAGCCGGTGCTTTTATTCAGCCGTTCTGCTGCCAGCAGAAGGTGTAGCGCAGCTGCCGGTTTTGCAGAAGGAAGTCCGGCGCCACGCTCGGGCTCCAGGAATCATCTCCCCCTACGCCCATGTGGAAGGCGTCCAGGTTCAACCAGCAACCCGGCTCTTCCCGTAGCAGATGCTGATGCGTTGTCTCATGCAGCTGCTGCTGGCTGTAGCGGCTCACGGAGAAATGGAACCGCCCCTGCAACCGATGCGCGCCAAACGCCAGCTCGCGGGTGTCGCAGCGCAGGCCGTTCTCCGTCGGGAAGATATACGGCGTGTGCATGGCTTCCAGCGGAAGCGTCCAGCGCCCCTGCTGCGCCGCCAGCTTTCTGTCCGGATAATTTTCCAGCGGCCCCAGCCCCAGCCAGCGCACGGTTTCCGGGACATCCACCAGCATAACGCTCAGGCCCACGCGAGCAGGCTCGGGAATATCAGACGCTACCGTCACCTGCACGTCACCGTGCAGCGCGCCGCGATCGTCAATCCGCCAGATCTTACGGCTGACAAACAGCGCTTTCCCCCGGGATTCCCAGACGTGCTGCGTGGTCACCACCACCTCACGGGCGTGCTGCTCCGCTTCACACTGGAGAAGGCGCGGCGACATCTCATACATCCCCGCCGCCTTCCAGCGCTCCACCCATGCGTTCGGATCGATGCGGGTCGCCTCGCTGACGCCGATATCATTGTCCAGCGGCGCGCGGGTAAAGTTATCCGTTAGCGGAGAACGGAGCGTTTCAGCCCCCGCGTTCCACCACTGGGTCAGGTTTCCGGTAAGGCGGCTAAACTGCCAGCGCTGCTGCTGATGGACAATCTCCAGCGCCTCGCCGCACGCGGTTAGCTGCGGGGCCGTACCTTCCACATTCGCGGGCGCAACGTACAGCGGGGCCGGGAGCGGCCATTGATCCCAGGCACAACGGTGGCCGGACGGCGACCACGGCGTCTCCTGCGGCTGAACAACTTCCACATTGAGCCAGACCTCACCCGGCTCAGCGGCAAGTTCAGGCAGCGGGATCTCGATGCGTTGCGCCTCCTGGGGCGCGACAGAAAGCGTCATGCCGCCACAAGCCACTACCGCACCGTCACGTTCCACCGACCATTGCAGACGTTCGTTGTCGGTATGACGGAACAGATAATCGCTCTTTACCTCGACGACCAGCGGAGAGGTGCTCACCAGCGTAAAGGTAAAGAACTGCTGGGCACGCTGCGCCTCGAAAAGGGCGGGATGCGGGGTGCGATCGGGGAACACCAGCCCGTTGAGGCAGAACTGACGATCGTTGGGCTTATCGCCAAAATCGCCACCGTAGGCCCAGAATGCCGCGCCATTTTCCTCTTTTTTGGTTAATGCCTGATCGACCCAGTCCCAGACAAAGCCCCCCTGCAACCGGGGATGGCTGCGGAATGCCTGCCAGTAGCTGGCGAAGCCGCCAAAGCTGTTGCCCATCGCGTGGGCATACTCGCACAGGATCAGCGGGCGGGTTTCGTCCGGCATGCCGATCCACTTTTTAATCGACCACTTTGGCACCGCCGGGAACGGCTGATCCTGATCGACGCGGGCATACATCGGGCAAATAATATCGGTTGCCGCCGTACAGGCGCCGCCGCCTTCGTACTGCACTGGACGCGTGGGATCGGTGGTTTTCAGCCAGCGGTACAGCGCATCGTGGTTCGCTCCATGACCAGATTCGTTTCCTAAAGACCAGATGATGACTGACGGATGATTCCGGTCCCGCTGCACCATACGCGTTACGCGCTCGCTCATGGCGGGCAGCCAGCGCGGATCGTCCGCCAGGCGGCTCATCGGCACCATGCCATGGGTCTCGATATTCGCCTCATCAACCACGTACAGGCCATAGCGATCGCAAAGCGTGTACCACAGAGGATGGTTCGGATAATGCGAGCAGCGCACGGCGTTGAAGTTATGCTGCTTCATCAGTTCAATGTCGCGACGCATGGTCGCCTCATCCATCACCTGCCCTTTCTCAGGATGATGTTCGTGACGGTTCACGCCGCGGATCAGCAGCGGCTTGCCGTTGAGCTTCAGCAGACCATTACTGATTTCGACGCGCCTGAAGCCGACATCGCAGGCTTCGGTTTCCAGCACACTGCCCTGCGCATCACGAAGCGACATTGTCAGACGATAGAGTTCTGGTGTTTCGGCGCTCCACAACGCGGGATCGTTCACGGGTATCGCAACCGTGAGCCGCTCCGCCCAGTTGCCCCGTTCATCGACAATGGCCGATCCTGGCTGCTGCGTGGTTTGCGCGCAGGCTTCGCCGTTACGCCACAGAGTAAACGCCACCTCACATTCGGCGTAGCGTGAACCTTCCAGCGCCACGTCAACCCGGAGTATCGCCCGATCGCATTCGGCATTCAGATCGGTCACGAACTGATAATCGGCAATCCGCGTTTCCGGCTTATGCAGCAGCGAAACGTCACGGAAAATGCCGCTCATCCGCCACATATCCTGATCTTCCAGGTAGCTTCCGTCGCACCAGCGTAACACCATCACCGCCAGGCGGTTCTGCCCCGGTTGCAGCACCGCGCTAAGGTCAAACTCCGCGGGCAGACGACTGTCCTGCGAATAGCCCATCCACTGGCCGTTACACCACAGATGAAAAGCGGAATTGACCCCGTCGAAAATAATGCGGGTCTGTCCGTTGCGCGGCCAGGCGTCATCCACCTCAAATGTGAGCGAGTAACAGCCTGTAGGATTTTCAGCCGGAACATACGGTGGGTTCACATTTATCGGATAGGTGACGTTGGTATAAATGGGGGTATCAAATCCCTCCATCTGCCAGTTCGACGGCACGGGCATCTCAACGGCGTCAGCAAGATCGTCCGTTACCCAGGCCTCGGGAACCTGCTCTGGCGCGGCGAAAAAGCTGAATTGCCAGACGCCGTTAAGCGATCGCTTGCTCAGCGAAGGCTTATCCTCCCGGGCGAGAATTTCATCGCGCCAGCTATGAAAAGGCGCGTGTGCGGCCAGACGGTTCCATTGCGTCACGCCGGGGTTTTCCCAGTCACGACGAGCCAGAAGTGCGCTGAGGGTCAGCGGTAATGCAGAAGACATATCAACCTCTTTGCGAAGCGCTCACAATTTTAGCCAACATGCCCTGGTAAACGGTGGCGGTAAAGACTTTGATCGTCACCAGGCGAGCCCGATCACAAAAGCGCTAGCTGCGCGCCAGTTTCTCCGCCAGCAGTGCCAGCGTTCGTAGCTGCTGCGCCAGATCTTCACGATCGGCCTGCTGCGTCGCGTGCGGCGCGGTGGAGTGACGTACGATCAGCGTAACGGGAAGCTGTTTTTGCCAGCGTTCGTCGTGAGGAGTGGGCGCCAGGAGCCACTCCACGCTGCGCTCACCGGCCTCGCGGAACGCCTGCCGAATGGTGGTCAGCGGAGGTGTAAACCATGCGCTGTCGGCCGTATCATCAAATCCGACCACCGAGATCTGACCCGGTACCGCAATCCCTTTTTCCGCACAGGCGCGTATAACGCCGAGCGCCATCTGATCGTTCGCGACGAGGATCGCGTCGGGCAGCGCCGGGCCCGATAAAAGCTGATGCCCTTTCTCGTAGCCGGAGGCCGCGCTCCAGTCGCCCTGCGCCACTGCAAACGCCTCCACGCCGGACTGAGCGAGCGCGGTTTTCCATCCCGCCAGACGCGCCCGGGCAGAGACGGAACTTTCCGGACCGGCGAGCAGCGCAATTCGCCGGTGCCCCAGCGAAAGCAGATGCTCCGCCCCCAGGCCAGCGCCCTGTTCGGCATTGAACACGAGGCTGTTCACCCTGGCTGAGGAGGAAACATCGAGAAAAAGAACCGGGATCGGCGAAGCCATTTCCTGAAGCATTTCTGCCTGTGCATCTTCCAGCGGAACGTTCACCAGCAGCGCCTCCACGCGCTGCGCCAGTAACTCCTGCAAAGCAGCCTGACACTGCGCGGGCTGTTCCACCATAGAGATGAGCACGCTTGCCCCCTGCTCCACTGCCCGGGATTTTACGGCTGAGACGATTTGCGACGGCGCATGCAGCGCCAGATCGGTCGTTATCAACCCGAGCGTGCGGGTGCGTTTCCCGGCCAGCTGCTGCGCGCCACGGTTAGGCACATAGTGTAGCGCCGCCATGGCCTGGCGGACCTTTTCCCGCGTGCGGGCAGAAACGTGTTCCGCGTCGTTAATCACCCGGGAAACGGTCTGATAAGAAACGCCTGCCTCGCGGGCAACGTCATAGAGAGTGATCGCTTTCATACATTCTGGCGTCGCAAAAAGTGTAGCCACTATTCTGACACAGTTACGCCATTATAGCCTGTGAGCGCTTCGCAAAATTAGACAATCCGCTCCGGCTGCGGTGCTTTCTGAACGCGCGGCCGGTGGCGAAACCACGGCAAACAGAGCTGGATCAGCGGGCCGATGGTTAACGCATACAGCACGGTTCCAACGCCAAACGCTCCCCCGAGGAGGTAGCCGATGATTAACATGCTCACCTCGATCGCGGTACGCACGCTGCGAATCGACCAGCCCAGCCGGGCATGTATACCGGTCATCAGGCCGTCACGCGGGCCAGCACCAAAACCCGCCCCGATATACATCCCGGTGGCAAGGGCGTTAACCACAATGCCTGAAACCAGCAGGATAATGCGCACGGGCAGCGAAGTGAGTTCCGGGATCAGCGCCATTGACGCATCAGCCGCCAGGCCGATACAAATCACGTTACTGACCGTACCCAGCCCCGGAAGCTGGCGCAGCGGGATCCACAGCAGCAGCACCGCTGCTCCGGTTAAAATAATCACCGTGCCGATGCTCATCCCGGTCTGGATGGCGACGCCAAGGTGAAAGACATTCCAGGGGTCTACCCCCAGATCCGAACGAATAAACATCGCGGTTGAAAGCCCGTACAGGCCTAAACCGACATAAAGTTGTACCAGACGACGTACCATTTTCTCTTCTCCGAAGAACCCGGTTCCATCTTCGGTGAAAATGGCACTATGATTAATGTCCAGTTTTCAAATAGTGGACTGCTCATGTCATCACGTCGTTTTGGTAGCCAGTCTCTGGTTCGCCTGTTAGGGCACTGGCAGCAAGCCTCTTCCCGCACCCCGCTGTGGCGCCAGCTGGCTGACGCGCTACGCCTGTTGATTCTGGATGGCAGGTTGGCGCTAAACACTCGCCTGCCCGGAGAGCGGGAGCTGGCCGCCGCACTGGATGTCAGCCGCACCACCATCAGCAGCGCGCTGGCACATCTGCGGGAAGAGGGGTATCTGGAGAGCCGTCAGGGCAGCGGTTCGCGCGCGATCCTGCCCGACAGCCGCGCGGTGCCCACCCTTTCCACTGCCAGCGGGGCGCTTGATCTCTCTACCGCCGCGCTCAACGCGGGGCCCGAGATCCACCAGGCCTACGCCCACGCACTGAAGGCCCTCACGCCGAACCTGGCGCTAACCGGGTACGATCAGCTCGGGCTCCCGGCGCTGCGTGAAGCCATTGCCGCCCGCTACACCGCACGGGGTTTGCCGACCCGGGCAGACGAAGTGATGGTGGTGAACGGCGCCGTCAGCGGCTTCGCCCTGATCTTAAGAATGATGACCGGTCCCGGGGATCGCGTGGTGGTGGATCATCCTACCTACCCGCTGGCGATCGCCGCCATTCAGGGAGCGCTCTGCCGGCCCGTGGGCGTCTCGCTGCCTGAAACGGGCTGGGATACCGACGGTTTTGCCGCAACGCTTGCCCAGACCGCCCCGCGTCTGGCCTATCTGATGCCGGATTTTCATAATCCGACGGGGCGCTGTATGGATGCCGCAACGCGCCAGACCATAACCCATATTGCCGCGCAAACCCGCACCACGCTGGTCGTGGATGAAACCATGGTCGATCTCTGGTTCGATGCTCCCCCGCCGCCGCCGCTGGCCGCCTTTAACCCGGAGGCCGCCGTCATAACGCTGGGTTCCGCTGGAAAAAGCTTCTGGGGTGGGCTGCGTCTCGGCTGGATCCGCGCCTCGTCCCGCACTATCGCCACGCTCGCGCAGACGCGCGACACGCTGGATTTGGGCTCACCGGTGCTGGAACAGCTGGCCACGCTGTGGCTTATCGAAAACAGTGAAACTTTTCTGCCCGCTCGCCGGAAAATGCTGGCAGAACGGCGCGACCGCTGTGGCCAGATGCTGCGGGAACATTTTCCTGAATGGCGGTTCCAGGAAGCGGAGGGAGGGCTTTCATACTGGATAGAGTTACCCGGCATGCTGGCGACGCAGCTGGCGGCACGCGCCGAGACGACGGGCATCATTATGGGCACCGGCACGCGCTTTGGGCTTTCAGGCGCGTTCGACCGCTACCTGCGCATGCCTTTCTCCCTCAATCCACCAGAACTTGAAGAGGCATTATTGCGGATTAAACCGTTGTGGCTTGCCTTAAACAGAAGTACACCGCCAGTAAAACGGAGCCTGGTATAAATTTTTCACCAGAAACAATAAAAACTGCTGACTGTAACGCATGCAGTCAGCAGTTTTCATGAAGAACAACTTAATGTTGAGGAGGAATCGGGAAGCCTTTCAGTGAAATAATGAAATTATCCCCTTCTTTCTTTATTTTTGCACCGGTGTCACACCAGTCAGATGCAATTCGAAAGAACTCGTCACTTCCTACATTCCAGCCAAGACGAACATGTTTCACGTAGCCGGAACGTAACAGATTACAGGCCTCGTTGTAGTCGCTGGCCGTCGATAGTTGTTGTTTCATTTTCTCTTCTTCAGAAGTTTACGTAGTGCTTTGATTTCTTTAGGAGTAAATGGAGTTACGCTCTCTTCTTCCGTATGCTGATTATCAATATCCTCTTCCGATACTCCCGCCTCTTCTACCGCTTCAAATGCCAGCAGCAGCAGTTTCTCTGTGGTCACGCTTAAATTCTCATTATTATCTTCCGCATAGTGGCGAAGTCTTTCTTTTAGCGCTTCATCAATTTTAACGTTTAAAACCGCAGTAACCATGATTGTCACATCCTTTCGGAACACGTGTTTAATTTAATACACGAAGATATGTATGTTATCCAGATATATATTTTTTTGCTTATGACAACAAAAAGACGCCCGATAATAAAATGACAGTCTATTATTACAGGTTTATGACAATATTATTTCAGTTAAATGAAAAACATATTACGACACAGCATAAAGGCGTACTATTTTCAGGGTTTAATAAGCGGGAGGATTGGTGAGGAGCACAAATGGGTGGGGGCCCTGCCAGCTACATCCCGGCACCCACGTCGTCTGCCCTGGCTGCTTCCTTCCGGACCTGACCTGGTGAACAGAGTAGCGTTGCGGGAGAACCAACAGAGCCCCCATTGAGAGCGTTGATAACCAACGCGCTGGCGCATTATCCCTGTGGAGCACTACAATTGCAAGCCGCTGGCAACCGGATGCTGGATTATTGCGCAAACTGCCCAGGCAATCTGCTTTATCTTCGTTTACCCTACCCCTTCGCTGATTTTCCGCAGGAGAAACAATGGACGAACATGACACTTTCCCACAGCGAGTGTGGCAAATAGTAGCCTCAATTCCGGAAGGTTATGTCACTACCTATGGTGAAGTTGCCCGACTCGCAGGTTCTCCACGCGCGGCGCGTCAGGTTGGCGGTGTGCTAAGAAGACTACCGGAGGGGAGCTCGTTACCGTGGCATCGGGTCGTCAACCGCCATGGCGCGATCTCTCTCACCGGGCCAGACTTGCAGCGCCAGCGTCAGGCATTACTCTCAGAAGGGGTTCAGGTGTCCGGGTCAGGACAGATTGATATGCAGAAGTATCGGTGGGAGTACTGACGCCCTCTTCAGGAGGCCTGAAGAGGGCGAAAGAAAATTACAGCTGAGTCGGTGCTGTTGGCAGAGCCGGCTGGTTGGACTGTGGCGCAACGGGCACTGCCGTTTGCTGGACAGGAACCAGGGTCAGGTCGATTTTGGTACCGCCTTTATTAACCGCTTCCTGCACGGTATCGGTGATAAAGACCAGCTTATCGTTGATCGTTACCGCCGCGCTCAGGAGGATACGCGCGTTAGGCTGCACGTCAGACGGGTTATACGGCAGCACGAAGCTGAACGGCGCCTGTTTACCTTCTGTACGAACCGCGCGCTGGGCCAGCACTTTCGACGGTGCATCCGCCAGAGAGGCATCGGACAGCGTAACCGTGAGTACCGCGTCCGGCGGCAGAGCAACTTTCTGCTTGATCCAGATAGTACCGGATACGTTAGGCTGTCGAATGGCTTGCTGTGAAAGGGTGTTAATCCCGTTTGGTGTTGCCGTTGGCACCGGGACATCGGCACTCTTATCCGCACAGGCGGACAGCGCTACCGCCATTGCAACACCGCTTAACATAGGCACGAGTTTCATTGAAGTCTCCTTATCATCAATGCACCGGCGGGATCGATCCCATCCGATGTCGTTTTATTCACATAACGTAAACAAGTGTGGCACAAATCACGGATTAATGCCTAATTTTGGCCTGGTATTAAGATAATTCCACCCATCGGACCACTCTCGTTTCTGCGTTATACTCTGCGTATCTTTCGCCACGGCGTTTATTGAGGACCACTATGAGTCAGGCACTGAACAATCTGCTGACATTGCTGAACCTGGAAAAAATAGAAGAAGGGCTGTTTCGCGGACAGAGCGAAGATTTAGGCTTACGCCAGGTTTTTGGCGGCCAGGTCGTGGGGCAAGCGCTGTATGCCGCAAAGGAGACCGTCCCGGCAGACCGTCTGGTGCATTCGTTCCACAGCTACTTTTTACGCCCTGGCGACAGCGCTAAACCGATTGTGTACGACGTGGAAGTTCTGCGTGACGGCCAAAGCTTCAGCGCCCGCCGCGTGGCGGCCATCCAACATGGAAAACCCATCTTTTACATGACCGCCTCGTTCCAGGCGCCAGAGCCGGGGTATGAGCATCAAAAAACGATGCCCCCTGCCCCGTCGCCGGACGATCTGAAATCGGAAACCGACATCGCGCGCGCGCTCGCGCATCTGCTGCCGCCGCAGGTAAAAGAGAAGTTTCTGTGCGATAAGCCACTGGAGATCCGCCCGGTGGAATTTCATAACCCCATGAAGGGTCACGCTTCCGAGCCCACCCGTCAGGTGTGGATCCGCGCCAACGGCAGCGTTCCGGCAGATTTGCGCGTGCACCAGTATCTGCTCGGGTATGCGTCGGATTTCAACTTCCTGCCGGTTGCGCTACAGCCGCACGGCGTGGGATTCCTGGAAAAAGGGATGCAGGTTGCCACAATTGACCACTCTATGTGGTTCCACCGTCCGTTCGATATGAACCAATGGCTGCTTTACAGCGTGGAGAGTACCTCTGCGTCCAGCGCGCGCGGCTTTGTACGCGGGGAGTTTTATACCCAGGATGGCGTGCTGGTGGCCTCGACGGTCCAGGAAGGGGTCATGCGTAACAGAGGATGATGTAAAAAGCCCGGTAACGCTACGCTTACCGGGCCTGAGGATCCTGTTTTTGCAGGCCGGGTAGACGAAGCCGCCACCCGGCAAAGCACGCAGATCATGCGTTATAAGCATTCTCGCCGTGGCTGTTGACGTCCAGACCTTCGCGCTCCTGCTCTTCCGGCACGCGCAGCCCGACGGTCATATCGGCCAGCTTGTAGCCGATAAAGGCCACCACGCCCGACCAGACAACGGTAATGGCAATGCTTTCCAGCTGGACCAGCACCTGGTGCATCATGGTCACGCCTTCCGCGTAGCCCACGCCGCCGAGAGACTGCGCCGCGAAGATACCCGTCATCACGCAGCCGATGATGCCGCACACGCCGTGCACGCCGAACACGTCGCACGGATCGTCAACGCGCAGAATACGTTTCAGCGCGGTAACGCCCCACAGCCCCGCCAGACCGGCGACGATGCCGATCAGCAGCGCGCCGCCCACTCCAACGTAACCGCACGCAGGCGTGATGCCCACCAGGCCGGCAATCGCCCCTGAACAGGCACCCAGCAGCGAAGGCTTGCCGCGAACGGCCCACTCGCCAAATACCCAAGAGAGGATAGCGCCGGCGGTTGCCACTACGGTATTCACGAAGGCCAGCGCGGCGATTTCGTTAGCGGCACTGGCTGAACCGGCGTTGAAGCCGAACCAGCCAAAGTAGAGGATGGCTGTGCCGGTAAAGACCATCGGCAGGTTGTGCGGTTTGAACGCTTCTTTCCCGAAGCCCACGCGTTTGCCAATCAGGTATGCGCCGACCAGGCCTGCTACCGCGGCGTTGATGTGCACAACGGTACCGCCCGCAAAGTCCAGCGCGCCATGGGAAGCCAGCAGACCGCCGCCCCAGACCATATGCGCAATCGGGATATAAGAGAGCGTCAGCCAGACCACCACAAAAATCAGTACCGCAGAGAAGCGGATACGCTCGGCCAGCGCGCCCACAATCAGCCCCACGGTGATGCAGGCGAACGAGCCCTGGAACGCGACGTGAATATACTGATAGAAGCTGCCCATTACCGCGGTCAGCTCGATATTTTTCAGCATCGCCCAGTTAACGTTGCCGAAGAAGGCGTTACCCTCGCCGAAGGCCAGCGAGTAACCGTAAACCACCCACAGCACGCACACCAGCGCGAACGTCACGGCAACCTGCGTCAGCATGGAGAGCACGTTCTTGCCGCGGATCAGGCCGCCGTAAAACAGCGCGATGCCCGGGATCGTCATGAACAGCACCAGCGCGGTGCAAATCATCATAAACGCGTTATCGGCTTTGTCTGCCACGGCAGGTGCAGCCATTGCCAGGCCCGGCAGCAGTGCCAGCGACCCCAGAGCTGTTTTCATTGTTGTTCTCTTCATTTTCTCGATCCCTATCACTGTGTGCCAGGAGTTACTTACAACGCCGCTTCGTCAGATTCGCCGGTACGGATGCGAATGACGCGCTGTAGTTCAGCAACGAAAATTTTGCCGTCGCCAATTTTGCCGGTGTAGGCCGCTTTGCTGACCACATCAATCACCTCATCAAGCTGATCGTCGGCAATCGCCACGTCAATCTTAACTTTTGGCAGGAAGTTAACGCTGTATTCCGCCCCGCGATAAAGCTCGGCATGACCTTTCTGACGCCCAAAGCCTTTCACTTCGGTGACGGTCAGCCCCTGAATACCCATGGAAGACAGCGCTTCGCGCACGTCTTCGAGTTTGAATGGTTTAATTACCACCGTAACCAGCTTCATAAATCCCCTCCAGTCAGAATTCGGTAATGGCCGCAGCTAACACGAAAGGGACATTGCAAAGGGTGTGCCAGAAGTGAAATGTGAGAAGGAAAGCGGCGCGGCGCGCATGCTCAGAGAACGGGTGAAAAAAAACGCACCATGACGGTGCAGGGTGCGTTTCCGTTTTGCACCAACAGGTATGTCTGTTAGCACATTGCCTTGGAATGGTGCATCAGGCGCTGAGTGACTCATCCTCGCGTACGCTGGCGGCCAGCTCGTCGCCTGCCAGCTGCAACTGATACATCTGCCAGTAGCGCCCTTTTGCCTCAAGCAGCTCCCTGTGCGTTCCCCGTTCAACGGCCTGACCACGGTGCAGCACCAGAATGGTATCGGCATCGACGATGGTTGAAAGGCGGTGGGCGATCACCACAAGCGTGGTGCGATCCCGCACGGCAGCCAGCGCCTGCTGGATCGCCTGCTCGGTACCGGAGTCGATGCTGGCGGTCGCTTCATCCAGAATCAGCACCTGCGGCGTCTCAATCAGCACGCGCGCCAGCGCCAGCAGTTGCTTTTGCCCGACGGAGAGGTTGTTGCCCTGCTCACCCAGCCGGGTATAGATCCCCTCGCTTAACCCGCGCGCCAGATCCGCCAGCTGTACCGTCTCCAGCACCTCCCAGACCTGCTCAGGCGTGAACGGTCGCCCCAGCGTCACGTTGGCATAAAAGGTATCGGCCAGCACCACCGGATCCTGCTGCACCATCGCAACGCCCTTGCGCAACGCGTTGTGGCTAAGCGCGGCAAGAGGCCGTCCGTCCAGACGGATCTCCCCCTGCGTCAACGGATAGTAGCCCATCAGCAAACTGGCGAGCGTGCTTTTGCCGCTGCCGGTATGCCCAACCAGGGCGACAAAACCGCGCGACGGCACATCCAGGTTGATATCCTGCAAGACAAGCTGGTCGTCGCGGTAGGCAAACGAAACATGATCGAACGCGATAGATCCACTTTCCAGCGGGCGGTCGTCATCGCCATAGGTCTGACGCGGCCTGTCCATCAGCTCGAACACACGCTCGCCCGCGACCACCGCCTGTTGCAGCATCGACTGCTGCGTGGTGAGTTCAATCAGCGGCTCGTTGAGGCGTCCGAGGTAGCTGATAAACGCGTACAGCACCCCCACCTCAATGGTTCCGCGCGTCGTCAGGCCAAACAGCATCAACAGCCCGCACAGCACCAGCGCCGAGAAGAGGCTCAGCAGCGGACGTAAAAGGAAACCGTCCAGGCGTAACGTCTGCATCCGCGCCATATAGTGCGAGCGGCTGGCTTCCCCCATTCGCTCGCCAAAACGCGCCTGCTGGCGAAACTGCTGAATAACGCTCATGCCGTTGATCACTTCGTTGAAGCCATCATTGATATCCGCAAGGTAAGCGCGCACGCGGCGCACGATCGGCGTGCTGTAGCGCTGGTAAATCACCATCACGATCAGCACCGCCGGGAAAATGGTGATTGCCACCAGCGCCATCCGCCAGTCCAGGCTGAACATCGCCACCAGCATCGCGCCAATTAACGCGGCACTGCGCAGAACCGTTGCGACAACGGTGACGTACAGGTCGCGGATCACTTCGGTGTCGTTAGTGACGCGCGAAATGACCTGTCCGACCGGCTGGGTATCAAACTCGCTCAGCGGCTGGCGCAGCGCGGCATCCATCACATCCGTGCGTAGCTGCTGAACCACGCCCACGGCGGCCCGGTTAAACAGCAGCGACTGCGCATAGTGTAGCCCCGCCGCCGTCAGCTGTAGCCCGACATACGCCACGCCCAGCCCCGCCACCAGCCCCAGCGGCAGATAGCGCTTCGCCACCATGTTATCGATGAAATAGCTGATTAGCAGCGGGCCGGTCACCTCTGCAATCGCGGCGATCCACAGCAACAGCACGGCGATGGAAAGCGGTTTGCGCCACGGTGAGCCATAGGCGAGCAGCCGTTTTAACGTCGGCCACATCTGTCCAAACTTACGCATCGGCCACCTCCTCATCCAGCGCGGCTTCAAGCTGTTGATAGCGGTACATATCCCGATACCAGCCGGTCTGCCCGGCGAGCTGCTCATGCTGACCACGCTGGGCAATATGTCCGTGCTGAAGCACCATAATTTCACTGGCTTCGGTAAGCGCCGACAGACGGTGCGCGCTGATGATGACCGTGCGCCCCTCCCCCCACTGGCGAAGGTTATGCAGAATTTGATGCTCGGTACGCCCGTCAACCGCCGACAGCGCATCATCCAGAATCAGGATCTCAGCGTTCAGCAGCAGCGCGCGGGCGATGGAGATACGCTGCTTTTGTCCACCGGAGAGCATCACGCCCCGCTCCCCCACTTCCGTGTCGTAGCCCTGCGGCAGGCGCAAAATATCCTCGTGGACGCTGGCCAGGCGCGCTACGTGCTCGATCTCGTCCTGCGTCGCCGTCGGGCACCCGAGCGCGATATTGTTGGCAATGGTGTCTGAAAACAAAAACGGCGTCTGGCTGACGACCGCCAGTCGGCTGCGCCAGTCATCCAGCAGCAGACGCGGCAGGGGGACGTCGTGGAAACGGATATCGCCTTCGCTCACGTCAAAATGGCGCTGAATGAGTGACAGGAGGGTACTTTTTCCGGACCCCGTCGGGCCGCAGATGCCCAGCATCTGACCAGGCCGCAGCGTGAAGCTGACGTTTTCAAGCACCGGGTGTTCCGTTTGCGGGTAGATAAAGGCGCGAACGTCAGCCTTCAGGATACCCGGACCTTCCGGTACCGGCTCGCTGCCATCGTTCACCACCGGCACTTCCGCCAGCATGGCGCGGATACGGCTGTAGGCGGCGCTCCCGCGCTCAACGATATTAAACATCCAGGCCAGCGCCAGCATCGGCCAGATCATCAGCCCGAGGTACATCGCAAAGCTGGTTAGCTGACCGAGGGTCATCGTGCCTTGCACCACCATCCAGCTGCCGCCGCCAACCGCCAGCAGGTTCGCCATGCCAATCGCAATATAAATTGTCGGATCGAAACGGGCGTCAATCCGCGCCACGCGCATGTTTTTCGCGCCGGTGTCGGCGGCGTCTGCGGCAAACAGCGCGGACTGCCTGTCTTCCAGACCAAACGCTTTGATCATGCGGATGCTGGTCATGCTTTCCTGGGTGCGATCGTTCAGCGACGAGAACGCCGCCTGCGCCAGCTTGAAGCGTTCATGGAGCTGCTCGCCGTAGCGGTTAATCGCCAGCGCCATCAGCGGCATCGGCAGCAGCGCCAGCAAAGTGAGCTCCCAGCTAATTTGCGTAGACATCACAATCAGTACCGCACAGCCCATCACCAGGGAATCCACCAGCGTTAATACCCCTTCGCCGGCGGCAAACACCACGCGATCCACGTCGTTAGTGGCGCGGGCGATGAGATCCCCGGTACGGTGACGCAGATAAAACTCAGGGTGCTGGCGGCTCAGCTGGCGGTAAAAATCTTCGCGCAGCTCCACGGCAAGCTGGTAGGACGCGCCGAACAGCAGCACGCGCCAGACATAGCGCAGCAGGTAAACCACCACGGCCGTCAGCACCAGCGTGCCGACCCACATCATCACCCGTGCGGCGGTGTAATGTTGTTCGGTAACGCCATCCACGACGTATCCCACCACTTTGGGCGGGAGCAGTTGCAGGATGGCAATGATGATAAGCAGGGCCACCGCGCCGAGGTAGCGTTGCCACTCCCGACGAAAGTACCAGCTTAATTGGGCAAATAATCGCACGCGGTATTTTCCTGAAGGTATTTTATGATGTTATTCAATGGGTAATGCTGTGGTGTATTTAATCTGTTCCATGGCAAAACTGGAGGTGACATCGGACAAGCCCGGTACGCTGTTGACCAGACGCTTGTAAAAATCATCGTAGCGCTTCATGTCCGCCACCTGAACGCGCATCAGATAGTCGTATTCCCCCGCCATGCGCCAGAAGCCGAGCACCTCGGGCATATCGGAAACCTGCGTGACGAAGCGGCTGTACCATTCACTGCTGTGATGCTGCGTTTTTATCAGGACGAAGGCGGTCAGTCCAAGCCCCAGTTTTTCGGGATCCAGCAGCGCCACGCGTCCCAGCAGAATGCCATCATCTTCCAGCTTCTTGAGGCGCTTCCAGCACGGCGTGGTGGTCAGATTAACGGCATCGGCCAGCGCCTGCAAAGAGAGGGTGCAGTCGCTTTGCAGCAAAGAAAGCAGCTTACGGTCAATTTTATCTAGCATACCCACCTCGCAGAGAAAATTATTCTCCATACATTCTATTTTAAAGGCCAGATAGCAACAATTTTTTCTGTGCTTTTCGCTATGCTGGGCACAAAATGACAAACGGATAACTACGATGAATAGCACCTGGGTTAAACATGCCATCAGCGAAATAAATGCCGACTATCAGCGCTCGGCAGACACCCACTTAATCCGCCTGCCTCTGCCAGGATTTCCCGGTATTCAGCTCTATCTGAAGGATGAAAGTACCCATCCTACAGGCAGCCTGAAGCATCGCCTGGCGCGTTCACTCTTTTTATACGGTTTATGTAACGGCTGGATTAAAGAAGGCACCACGATTATTGAATCCTCATCCGGCTCTACTGCCGTCTCCGAGGCCTACTTTGCCCGCCTGCTGGGCCTGCCGTTTATCGCCGTGATGCCTTCCTGCACGGCGAAACGCAAAGTCGAACAAATCGAATTTTACGGCGGACGCTGCCACTTTGTGGAAAGCGCCTGCGAAATCTACGCGGCCTCCGAAATGCTGGCCCGCGAGCTGAATGGCCATTATATGGACCAGTTCACCTTCGCCGAGCGCGCCACAGACTGGCGCGGCAATAACAATATTGCAGACAGTATTTTCCGCCAAATGACCCACGAACCGCATCCGGTTCCGTCGTACATTGTGATGAGCGCCGGTACGGGCGGAACCTCCGCCACTATCGGACGCTACATTCGCTGTCAGGGCTACGATACCCAGTTGATGGTGGTCGATCCGCAGAACTCGGTGTTCCTTGATTACTGGCAATCCCGCGATGCCGGCCTGCGTAGCCCCGTGGGTAGCAAAATCGAAGGGATTGGCCGCCCGCGCGTGGAACCGTCGTTCATTCCGGACGTTGTGGATGAGATGCTTCGCGTGCCGGACGCTGCCAGCGTCGCGACGGCGCACTGGCTGGAGACACAGCTTGGCCGTAAGGTCGGGGCCTCAACCGGCACCAATATGTGGGGCGCGCTACAGCTGGCGGTGAGGATGCGTGAAGAAGGCCGTACCGGCTCTGTCGTCACGCTGCTGTGCGACAGCGGAGAGCGCTACCTGGAGACCTATTACAACGCGCAATGGGTACAGGCCAATATTGGCGATGTTGAACCGTGGAAAGCGCAGATTTCTCAGCTGGTGAAATAAAAAAAAGCCAGACTTAAGCCTGGCTTGCTGGAAGGATCTCGCTATTCGGGGGAATATGGGAGGTTATTTTTGTCCAGCCAATGTGTCAAAAAATGGGACACCGCTTCGTTACGACAGTGTCCGATAACCGGTAAATGAGGGAGCGCGGCGATAAGTTGCGGCATCGCGTTCCCCATGATCAGCCCACGGCCAACGCTGCCCAGCATCTCGTGGTCGTTCATGGCATCGCCAAAGGCCATGCAGTCCTGCATCGTCAGCCCCAGATGGTCGCTCAGCACCGCCAGCGCAGAACCTTTGTTACAGCCCACCGGCAACACTTCAAGACAGTCCACCGCTGAGAAGGTCAAATGTGCCCGGTCGCCCAGCGCCTCGTTAAGCTGAATGCGCAGGCGGCAGAGGTCGTCGTGATCGCCACAGAAGCAGATCTTGGTCACCTTGTGTGCCGGAATACGGCGCAAATCGATAAGCTGATACTTAAAGCCGCTGTAGACGTGCGCGTGCAGTAAGTCCGGGATCTCACGCCCGGTAAACCAGCCTTCATCGTTAAAAACGTGCACGCTGGCCTGGGTATCCCAGGCGCTGTGCAGGACAATATCGGCCACTTCCGGGTTCAGATCCTGACGGTGCAGCACCTCGCCGTCGACGGAGTGAATGCGCGTCCCGTTGCCGGTGATCAGGAACGCATCGAGGGAAAATGTTCCCAGCAGATGGCGCATTTCAAGGACATGACGACCGGTGGCAAACGTCAGGGTGACTTCACGCTCGTGCAGGCGCTTAAGGGCGTTGAGGGTTTTCTCCCCTAAACGGTGATCCGGCATTAACAGCGTGCCGTCCATATCAAATGCAGCGAGCCGAGCCATGATTACTCCCGAAATGTGATGCGGTTAACTTGTGCATCAGTATTACGTGAGATATACGGAAGTAATAGTGAATAGATGATAATTATTGTTCCGGGTTTTCCATGCGCCAGCTTAACCGTCTTAACCAGTATCAACGTCTGTGGCAACCCTCCGCCGGCGCGCCGCAGCAGGTGACCATCAGTGAACTTGCCAGCCGCTGCTTTTGCAGCGAGCGCCACATTCGCACCCTGCTGCGCCAGGCGCAGGAGGCGGGCTGGCTAAGCTGGCACGCCCGGTCCGGACGAGGAAAGCGAGGGGAGTTACTTTTTCACGTCACCCCGGATTCGTTGCGTAATACGATGATGGAAGAGGCGCTGAAAAGCGGGCAGCAGCATAACGCCCTGGAGCTGGCCCAGCTCGCGCCTGAAGATTTGCGATCGTTGTTGCATCCGTTTCTGGGCGGGCAGTGGCAGAACGATACGCCAACGCTGCGTATCCCCTACTATCGCTCGCTGGAGCCGCTTCAGCCGGGGTTTTTACCTGGCCGGGCGGAGCAGCATCTTGCGGGACAGGCGTTCTCTGGCTTGACGCGTTTCAACGGTAACAGCAGCGAACCTACGGGCGATCTGGCGCATCACTGGGACGTTTCTGCTGACGGCCTGCGCTGGCATTTCTATATTCGCTCCACCCTGCACTGGCATAACGGCGATAAAATAGAGACGTCGCAACTCCAGCAAAGCCTGACGGCGCTGTTATCGCAACCCGGCATGGGCACACTTTTCCGGAGCGTCCTTCGCATCGAAACCACGCATCCACAGTGCCTGACATTTATTTTGCATCAGCCTGACTACTGGCTGGCGCACAGGCTGGCGACCTACTGTAGCCGTCTGGCGCATCCCCGTCTCCCCGGGGTTGGCAGCGGCCCCTTCCGTCTGAGCGTTTTTGAGCCCGAGCTGGTGCGTCTGGAAAGCCACGAGCAATATCACCTCAGCCATCCGTTGCTTAAGGCTATAGAGTACTGGATCACACCGCAGCTTTTTGACTACAGCCTGGGTACCAGCTGCCGCCACCCGGTGCAAATCGCCATTGGTCAGGCCGACGAGCTGGCCAGTCTGCGGCTGGTGAGTAACAGCACCAGCCTGGGCTTCTGTTACCTCACGCTGAAGCAGAGCGCGCGCCTGAGCGAGCTTCAGGCAAAGCGGCTGATTAATATCATTCATCTCTCAACGCTTCTGCACACGCTTCCGCTGAACGAAGGGCTTATCACGCCTACCGAGGAACTGCTTCCCGGCTGGGCGATCCCCCAATGGCCTGATTTAACCGACGTTGCGCTGCCAGAGGCATTGACGCTGGTTTACCACCTGCCGGTTGAGCTTCATACCATGGCCAGCCAGTTAAAAGCATACCTTGCGCGGCAGGGTTGCGAACTGACCGTCATCTTTCACGACGCCAAGACGTGGGACGGGTGCCAGCCGCTTGCCGAGGCAGACATGATGATGGGAGACAGACTGATTGGCGAAGCGCCGGCGTACACGCTTGAGCAGTGGCTCCGCTGCGATGCACTCTGGCCGCATCTGCTGAGCGCACCGGCATACGCCCATTTACAGGCCACGCTGGATGCGGTGCAGATGCAGGCCGACGATCGTGATCGACACGCAGGGCTTCAGGCCATATTCAGCCGGTTAATGGAAACTGCCGTCCTGACGCCGCTCTTTAACTATCAGTATCAAATCAGCGCGCCTCCGGGCGTCAACGGGATACGCCTTAACACCCGCGGCTGGTTTGACTTCACCGAAGCCTGGCTCCCTCCCCCAAACGCGTGAAGAAGCTGGTCGCCGCTGTAGCCAGGCGTTAACATGACGCTTTTACCGTAACTGTCGAGATGATCTATGAAACGTGCCGTCGTCGTGTTCAGCGGAGGACAAGATTCCACAACCTGCCTCATTCAGGCGCTTCACCAGTATGATGAAGTTCACTGCGTCACTTTTGATTATGGACAGCGTCATCGCGCTGAAATTGATGTCGCTCGTGAACTGGCCCTGAAACTGGGCGCCCGCGCGCATAAAGTGCTGGACGTGACGCTGTTAAATGAACTGGCCGTCAGCAGCCTCACCCGTGACAGTATTCCGGTCCCTGATTACGAGCCGGATGCCAGCGGCATTCCGAATACCTTCGTGCCGGGCCGCAACATTCTGTTCCTGACCCTGACGGCAATCTATGCCTACCAGGTAAAAGCCGAAGCGGTAATTACCGGCGTGTGTGAGACCGACTTCTCCGGTTACCCGGACTGCCGGGATGAGTTCGTAAAAGCACTCAATCACGCCGTGGATCTGGGAATGGCAAAAGAGACCCGCTTCGAAACGCCGCTGATGTGGCTGGATAAAGCCGAGACCTGGGCGCTGGCCGACTACTGGGGCAAGCTGGATGTGGTTCGCAACGAGACCCTGACCTGCTACAACGGCATTAAAGGAGACGGCTGCGGCCAGTGTGCCGCCTGTAACCTGCGCGCAAACGGGCTGAATCATTATCTTGCGGATAAAGCGGGCGTGATGGCCGCAATGCAGAAAAAGACCGGGCTGAAATAGGGCTATCTGACCGTGCTGTCGAACAGTTTTACGCCGGCAGCACGGGTAATTTTCATCAGAGTAGACAGCGTTGGGTTGCCGTTATCAGACAAGGTTCGGTATAGCTGCTGACGTGACAAACCCGATTTAGCAGAAATTTCTCCGATGCCGCCACGGGCCTCAATGACCTGACGAAGCGCAATGAGATAGGCAGGGATCCCCTGATCTTCATAAATCTCTTCCAGTGCAATCTGAAGATACAGTTGAGCATAGGAAGGGTTCTCGCGAAGCATTTTTACAACGGCATCGTGATGACTGACAGAACTTGAATATTTTCGTTTAGGCGTGCCCATCTGTTTTTCCTTGAGAAAGATGATCTTTCAGATATTCTACCGCCTGCTTAACATCTGCTCTTTGACGCTTCTTGTCGCCACCGATGAGTAACAATAAGACATTCTGATGCTCTACGGCAAAATAGATCCTGTAACCGGGACCACAGTCAATTCGCATCTCCCAAACACCTTCTCTTAGGTATTTGTAATCGCCAAAATTACGTTTTATTGCACGGTTAACGCGCATAAGGATCCGTAAAACGGTCTCCGGATCCTTACGCCTCGTTTTTGCCACCCACTCCTCAAACGGCACTTTTCCATCACGGGTCCGGTAGCGTTCAACAACGTAGTCCCTGTTCATTATTTTATCCCTGAAAATCCTTTTTGTCTTTTATAAAAGACAAAAG
Organism: Enterobacter quasihormaechei; assembly: GCF_004331385.1. Lineage (GTDB taxonomy): Bacteria > Pseudomonadota > Gammaproteobacteria > Enterobacterales > Enterobacteriaceae > Enterobacter > Enterobacter quasihormaechei. Next base: position 132,975 of record NZ_SJON01000001.1, on the reverse strand, counting down.
TCTACGCGATCATCAGCTCCAGCTTTTCGCGCAATTCTCCTTCAAGCGGCAACGCTTTCTGGGTTTTGAGATCGATGCAGACAAAGGTGATCAGCGCGTCTGCCACCACCTGTCCTTCAGGCTCCAGCGTGACGACCTGGCTCAGCACGCCGCTTTTGCCATTCAGCTGTTGTACCTGACTGGTCACGGTAAGCACATCCCCCAGCACGGCCGGACGACGATAATTAATGTTGATGTTGGCGACCACAAACGCGATGTTGTGTGCAGTCAGCCACTGGAAACTTTCGCTGTTCTCCAGGCCGTCCCAGCGCGCCTCTTCAAGAAACTCCAGGTAGCGGGCGTTATTGACGTGCTGGTAAACATCGAGGTGATAACCACGGACTTTGATTTGTGTTTGCATAGCGCAATAGCCTTTCGTTGTTATAGGATCAGAGGTCATAACTGGTATGACCTCTTTATCCTGGCAAATTTTTGCCGCAGTGCAAGTGATTACGCGATTACAATGTCAGGTGTGCGAGATTGCGCTCAACCAGCGCGCTGCCCATCCCCGGGACCTGCTTGAGATCGTCAATGGTTTTAAAGGGGCCATACTCTTCGCGATAGCTGACGATGGCCTGCGCTTTTTTGAGCCCTACGCCATTCATCGCCCGGGCCAGCTCCTCCGCAGAGGCAGTATTGATACTGACTCGCGTACCCTCGTCCTCGGCCGCTTTGGTGCTGGCCGTCGCGTTGGCTTTGACATGACCTTGCGACGTCGCATCCGCCTGGTTTTGTACAGCCTGCGCTTTAGCGGCGGGGGTTGCAGCCAGCGCTCCCGCACTCATCCCGGAAGTGGCAATCGCCAGGGTAATTAACAGTGCTTTGATTCCAGATTTCATGCTGCTTTCTCCTTGTTTGTTGACAGCCACGCCACGATAGCCTCACGGAGAAACAGGCACAAACAGCAGTTTGCAGAAATGGAAAAGGCCGCGAAAGCGGCCTTTAGTTTTTGCAGAGCGTTACGAAAATCTGCGAGCAGGTACGAAATTATTGCTCCTGGGTAACCACATCACCCAGCTTGATTTTGGCTTCTTTACGCAGGTTGCTCATCATCGCTTCGAAAGCAATCTGAGCATTGTTCTGGGTAATACCCTGAACCATAGCCTTCTTCTGCGCGTCCGGCAGCGTGCCGGCTTTCACTTCATCCAGCGCCAGAAGAACCACATTACCCTGCATATCGGTCGTGGTACTAAAGACAGGTTTGTCCTTCGCCGGTAGGCTCAGACCAAACGCCGCCTGGCTGACAGGATCCTGACCGGTACGGCTCAGCGTTTTGGCTTCGCCAAAGCTCAGGCCAGCCGCCTTCATCGCATCACTCTTACCGGCTTTCAGATCGGCCAGAATTTTCTCTGCATCCAGTTTTGCCTGCTGTGCCGCTTTATTATGTTTCACCAGCGCCACCACCTGATCTTTCACTTCCGCCAGCGGTTTCACCGCCTCGGCTTTGTGCTCGCTGACGCGCAGAACAAACGCACGGTCACCGTCGACGGTAATGATGTCTGAGTTGCTGCCCGGCGTACCGTTCTCGCCCACCAGCCCCCCATTGAAGATGGCATCAGAAACCGGTTTGAAGTTCAGTTCTTCCGGCAGGTTTTCGTGGCTGAACCAGCCCGTCTCAACCGCTTTAACGCCGGCAGCCTGCTCCGCGCCCGCCAGTGATTCGTTGTCGTTGCTTGCGGCATCGCTCACTTTCTGTTGCAGCGCATAGAAGGCGTCAAGCGCTTTCTCCTGCTTCACTTTCGCAGCGATATCATCCCGCACCTCAGCCAGCGGCTTGGTTTTTGCCGCAGTGATATCGTCAAGGCGCGCCACCAGGAAACCAACGGAGGATTTGATCACGCCAGACAGCTGGCCTTTCTCTTTCAGGCCGGCGTTTTTCAGCTCATCCGGGGTGGTTGCGTCTTCCAGCCAGCCCATATCCCCGCCGTTTTTGGCAGAAATAATGTCGGTGGATTTTGCTTTCGCCACGGTCGCGAAATCTGCGCCTTTGTTCAGCTCGTCCAGCACGGCTTTAGCTTCTGCTTCCGTTTTGGTCTGGATCACGCTGTAGCGGTTACGCTGCGGCTGAGTGAACTGATCCTGATGCTGATCGTAATAAGACTGGATCTCCGCGTCAGTCGCGTTTTCCTGCATCGCCGCCGCGTCCAGCTTGATATAGCTTACGCGGAACTGTTCAGGAGAGATGAAGTTGTTCTTGTTTTGCTCGTAGTAAGCATTAACTTCAGCGTCGCTGACCTGCTGTTTCGCCGCCAGCGCGTTGACGTCAATCGTCGCTTCGCGCACCACGCGTTGCTGCGCCACCAGCGCCGCCAGCTCTTCCGTTTCGCCTTTCAGCATGAAATCGGTACCCACCACAGCGTTGATCAGCTGTTGCGTGGTCAGCTGGTTACGCAGCGCCTGCGCGTACTGGTCAGCCGTCATACCCATCTGGTTAACAATGCTGTTATAGCGCGCGTTGTCGAACTTCCCGTTAGACTGGAAAGCCTGCGTCGAGAAGATGGCTTTTTTGACCTGCTCATCGCTGATGCCCAGACCCAGGCTTTTCGCGTACTGGTCCAGCAGCGCTTCGTCAATAAGACGGTTCAGCGTCTGCTGACGCAGGTTTTTCATATAGCCTTCGTTGGCTGCGAGTTCAGAGTATTGGTCGCCCAGCTGCTGCTGCATGCGGTTACGTTCACCAGCAAAAGCGTTCTCGAACTGCCCACGGCTAATTTCCTGGCCGTTCACTTTTGCGGCGTAGTTCGCGCCACCGCCGATGAGGTAACTACTCACACCGGTCAATATGAACGACACGATAATGATACCGAAAATAATCTTGAGCACGAGACTGTTAGCAGCCGTGCGTAAGCTGTCCATCATGGTGTAACAACACTCCGCTGTAGGTGACTGGTTACCTGACGCTGACGGAAAATCCTGACCGTCGCGCGTAAAGGCGTATTGTGACAAGAAAACAGGGCAATTGTCAGCCCACAACTCGCATAAACTCGCACAAATCAGGCCTGGACAAACAAAAAAGGCACATCAAACGATGCGCCCTTGTACTTTTCAGCTTCCCTTAAGCGGGAAAGCAATCAGTTTACTGCGTCTTTCAGCGCTTTACCTGCACGGAAACCCGGCACTTTAGCGGCAGCAATGGTGATCTCTTTACCGGTCTGAGGGTTGCGGCCAGTACGGGCAGCGCGCTCTTTAACCGCAAAAGTACCGAAGCCTACCAGTGCAACGTCGTCCCCAGCTTGCAGAGATTCAGTAACAGAAGCAATTAAAGCATCTAAAGCACGTCCAGCTGCAGCTTTAGAAATATCAGCACCCGCAGCAATTTTGTCAATCAGTTGAGATTTATTCACTGTTCTCTTCCTCTCTTTATAATTTATATCGCACCTGAATCCTTCACAGCGCGACCGCGCAGCAGTTATATCAGTCCTGCTATGACCTTACAACACCCGTTGTTGATGGCTTACCCAATCAGCAATCTAAATTAGCTATACAAAAAAAGGCTGGCAAGTACGAAATGACTTACCAGCCTTGTTTTTATTGGCGCTCTTTGCGCGAGGTCACTATTTTGCGGTTACAACCTGCATTCCGGACGGTTCATTTTGCAGTGCGAGAGTCAGAACTTCCTCAATGCGTTTCACCGGATGGATCTGCAAATCAGCAATAACGTTGTCCGGAATCTCTTCCAGATCGCGTTTATTCTCATAAGGGATCAATACGGTTTTGATCCCACCGCGGTGTGCCGCCAGCAGTTTTTCTTTTAACCCGCCGATTGGCAGAACCTGGCCACGCAGGGTGATTTCACCGGTCATGGCCACATCGGCACGAACCGGGTTACCCGTCAGGCAGGAAACCAGCGCCGTACACATGGCAATACCCGCGCTTGGGCCATCTTTCGGCGTCGCCCCTTCCGGAACGTGAACGTGAATGTCGCGTTTTTCGTAGAAATCAGCGTTGATGCCCAATTTCTCCGCGCGTGCGCGCACCACGGTCAGCGCCGCCTGGATGGACTCCTGCATCACTTCACCGAGCGAGCCGGTGTAGGTCAGCTTGCCTTTGCCCGGCACGCAGGCGGTTTCGATGGTCAGCAGATCGCCGCCCACTTCCGTCCATGCCAGACCGGTCACCTGACCCACGCGGTTTTCGTTGTCCGCGCGACCATAGTCGAAGCGCTGAACGCCGAGATAAGCATGCAGATTGTCGCCGTTAATCACGATGTGTTTCAGGCTCTTATCCAGCAGCAGCTGTTTCACCGCCTTACGGCACAGCTTGGAGATCTCACGCTCAAGGCTACGCACGCCCGCTTCACGGGTGTAGTAACGAATGATGCCCACAATGGCGCTGTCCTCAACGGTCAGCTCGTTAGCTTTCAGCGCGTTACGCTCAATCTGCTTCGGCAGCAGGTGCCGCTTAGCAATGTTCAGCTTCTCGTCTTCCGTATAGCCGGACAGACGGATCACTTCCATACGGTCCAGCAGCGGTGCCGGAATGTTCATGGAGTTGGAGGTCGCCACGAACATCACATCGCTCAGGTCGTAGTCGACTTCCAGATAGTGATCGCTGAACGCGACGTTCTGCTCTGGATCAAGCACTTCCAGCAGCGCCGACGCCGGATCGCCACGCATGTCCGAAGACATTTTGTCGATCTCATCGAGCAGGAACAGCGGGTTTTTGACGCCCACTTTCGCCATCTTCTGAATCAGCTTGCCCGGCATCGAACCAATATAGGTACGACGGTGGCCGCGGATTTCCGCTTCATCACGCACGCCGCCCAGCGCCATACGGATGTACTTACGCCCTGTCGCTTTGGCGATGGACTGACCCAGAGAGGTTTTACCCACCCCTGGCGGTCCGACCAGGCACAGGATCGGGCCTTTGATTTTATTCACACGGCTCTGTACCGCGAGGTACTCAAGAATGCGGTCTTTCACGCGTTCCAGGCCGTAGTGGTCGGTATCCAGGATCTCCTGGGCCTGACGCAGGTCTTTTTTGACCTTGCTGCGGGCATTCCACGGAACCTGTACCATCCACTCAATGTAGCCGCGAACAACGGTCGCTTCTGCCGACATCGGAGACATCATTTTCAGCTTCTGCAACTCGGCTTCGGCTTTCTCTTTTGCCTCTTTCGGCATTTTCGCCGCGTCGATCTTACGCTTCAGCGCTTCGTTTTCATCCGGCGCGTCGTCCATCTCGCCGAGCTCTTTCTGAATGGCTTTCATTTGCTCGTTCAGATAGTACTCACGCTGTGATTTTTCCATCTGCTTTTTGACGCGGTTGCGAATGCGCTTCTCAACCTGGAGCAGATCGATTTCAGACTCCATCATCGCCATCAGGTATTCCAGACGTTCGTTAACGTCGGACATTTCCAGCACGGACTGTTTGTCAGCCAGCTTCAGCGGCATGTGTGCAGCGATGGTATCCGCCAGACGTGCAGGATCGTCGATGCTGTTCAGCGACGTCAGCACTTCAGGTGGGATTTTCTTGTTCAGCTTGATATAGCCTTCAAACTGGCTGATCGCGGTGCGTACCAGCACTTCCTGCTCGCGCTCATCCAGTTCCGGTGAATCAAGGTACTCCGCCTTCGCAGAGAAGTGCTCGCCATCATCTGACAGAGTGGTAATACGCGCACGCTGTAAGCCTTCCACCAGCACCTTCACGGTGCCGTCCGGCAGCTTCAGCATTTGCAAAATAGAGGCCACGGTCCCGACGGTGAAAAGATCGTTTACACCCGGCTCATCCGTTGATGCTTCCTTCTGCGCCACCAGCATGATTTTTTTATCATGATCCATGGCGGCTTCGAGGCAACGGATAGATTTTTCCCGCCCTACAAATAAGGGTATGACCATGTGCGGATAAACCACCACATCGCGCAACGGCAATACGGGGATTTCAATGCGTTCAGAACGCTCAGGATTCATAGAGCTCTCTCTTAGTTTAGTGTCCGCCAGGTAAGCTGGTCATGTCACTGTGCTTCACACAACCATTAACATGTAATCCAGTATATGGGGATGTTTCCCATACATTCAACGTCATGAATACGGAAAAAGTAAAGGGGAGATAAAATCCCCCCTTTTTGATTAACTGATTGTATGAGTTGGTGAATTATTCGCCAGATGCCTGCTGCGCTTCCGGTTTGCCGTAAATCAGCAACGGCTTGGTCTGGCCACCAATGACGGACTCGTCGATCACGACTTTTTCGACGTCTTCCATAGAAGGCAGATCGTACATCGTGTCGAGCAACGCTGCTTCTACGATAGAACGCAGACCACGCGCGCCGGTTTTACGCGCCATCGCTTTCTTGGCAATCGCGTCCAGCGCTTCGTCACGGAATTCCAGCTCAACGCCTTCCAGATTGAACAGCGCCTGATACTGCTTGGTCAGCGCGTTTTTCGGCTCTTTCAGAATCTGAATCAGCGCGTCTTCGCTCAGTTCATTCAGGGTCGCCACCACCGGCAGACGGCCGATAAACTCGGGGATCAAACCGAATTTGATCAGGTCTTCCGGTTCTACCTGCGCCAGCAGCTGACCTTCGTTTGGTTTTTCAGACGTGGCTTTCACCGTTGCGCCAAAACCAATGCCGGAGCCGGTTTCAACACGGTGAGAAATCACTTTATCCAGGCCTGCAAACGCACCACCGCAGATAAACAGGATCTTGGAGGTATCAACCTGCAAGAACTCCTGCTGCGGATGCTTACGCCCACCCTGTGGTGGAACAGCCGCAACCGTACCTTCAATCAGCTTCAGGAGCGCCTGCTGCACGCCTTCGCCCGATACGTCACGGGTGATGGACGGGTTGTCTGACTTACGAGAGATTTTGTCGATCTCATCAATATAGACGATCCCACGCTGGGCTTTCTGCACGTCGTAATCGCACTTCTGAAGCAGCTTCTGGATGATATTTTCAACGTCTTCACCCACATAACCGGCTTCGGTCAGGGTCGTGGCATCCGCCATGGTGAACGGAACATCCAGCAGGCGCGCCAGGGTTTCCGCCAGCAGCGTTTTACCGGAGCCGGTCGGCCCGATCAGCAGAATGTTACTTTTACCCAGTTCCACGCCATTGCTGGTATCGCCGTTACGCAGACGTTTGTAGTGGTTGTATACCGCCACCGCCAGCACTTTTTTCGCCTGTTCCTGACCAATGACATAGTCGTCGAGGTGGTGGCGAATTTCGTGTGGCGTTGGCAACGCGCTGCGCTCACGGTGCGGCGCGACTTCTTTAATCTCTTCGCGAATGATGTCGTTACATAAATCGACGCATTCGTCGCAGATATACACGGACGGCCCGGCAATCAGTTTACGCACTTCATGCTGGCTTTTGCCGCAAAAAGAGCAGTACAGCAGTTTGCCCGAACCATCTTTGCGTTTATCTGTCATGAGTCCAAACCTCTTTTTAAGTTCTATGTGCCGCACATGACGACGCAAATGCCATTCTCAGACGCGAGCTGCTTACTGGCAACGTGCCGCCCTACCTTAGTATAGCGGCACACTCGCGTCGCGGGCATCAATTACGATGGGTCAAAATGGAGTCGACTAAGCCGTACTCAACTGCCTCTGGTGCAGAGAGGAAGCGATCGCGCTCGGTATCGCGCTCGATCTGCTCAAGAGGTTGACCTGTATGCTGCGCCATAAGTTCATTCATGCGCGATTTTACTTTCAGAATTTCTCGGGCGTGGATTTCGATATCCGTCGCCTGACCCTGGTAACCACCCAGCGGCTGGTGAATCATCACGCGGGAATTTGGCAGGCAGAAACGCTTACCTTTCGCCCCTGCGGTTAACAGGAAGGCACCCATGGACGCCGCCTGCCCCATACAGATGGTGCTGACGTCCGGCTTGATGAATTGCATGGTGTCATAAATAGACATGCCCGCCGTAATCACACCGCCTGGCGAGTTGATGTACAGGTAAATGTCTTTTTCCGGGTTTTCCGCTTCCAGGAACAGCATCTGCGCCACGATCAGGTTAGCCATATGGTCTTCCACCTGGCCGGTCAGAAAGATAACGCGTTCCTTGAGCAGACGGGAATAGATATCGAAAGAACGCTCACCGCGTGAGGTCTGTTCAATAACCATTGGCACCAGCGCCATATGGGGTGCAAAGTTATCTCGTTCGCCACTGTATGACATTTCCGTCTCCTGGTTCAAAATTGAAAACACCTGCTGTACTGATTGTAACCTTATGGACGGATTATCAGCCAGTCTCAATCATCGTGATTACATACTAATGGGGGTCGCCACGCCCTATTTCAAGCATAACAACGTTTTGTTGTAACGCTAACACTGAAAGGGCGTTTTAGCACCCTTCCAGAACTCAAGCTGCGATAAAAAAAACCCGTCGCCGGAGGGCAACGGGTTTTTTGTTCAAACTTTAAACCGTTGGGGCGAAATTACGCCTGCTGGTTCATCAGTTCGGTGAAAGAGGTCTCTTTTTCGGTCACTTTAGCTTTCGCCAGTACCGCTTCAACAGCCTGCTCTTCCAGTGCGACGTTGCGCATGTTGTCCATCAGCTCTTTGTTCTTACCGTAGAACTCGATCACTTCTGATGGATCTTCGTATGCAGACGCCATCTCTTCGATCAGGCCTTTCACACGCTCTTCGTCAGCTTTCAGCTCGTGGGTACGGATCACTTCACCCAGCAGCAGGCCAACAACAACGCGGCGTTTCGCTTGCTCTTCAAACAGCTCGCGCGGCAGTTCCATCGCTTGCTGCTGGTTGCCACCGAAACGCTGTGCAGCCTGACGGCGCAGAACGTCGATTTCGCTGTCGATCAGGGCAGCAGGAACGTCGATCTCGTTCGCTTTTACCAGACCTTCAATCGCCTGAGATTTCACACGGTTACGTACAGCGCCGTTCAGCTCGCGCTCCATGTTCTTACGCACTTCGGTACGCAGGCCCGCAACAGAACCATCTTCCACGCCGAAACGCTTGATGAATTCTTCAGTCAGTTCTGGCAGTTCGCGCTCTTCCACTTTCTTCAGGTTGATGACGAACTTCGCTGCTTTACCTTTCAGGTTTTCAGCGTGGTACTCTTCAGGGAAGGTCACGTCGATGGTGAACTCTTCGCCCGCTTTGTGGCCTTTGATACCGTCTTCGAAGCCTGGGATCATACGACCCTGGCCCATCGCCAGTACGAAATCAGACGCTTTACCGCCTTCGAACTCTTCGCCGTCTACAGAACCAGTGAAGTCGATGGTTACGCGGTCTTCCGCGTCAACAGCGCCTTCTTTTTCTTTCCAGTTCGCCTGCTGCTTACGCAGGGTGTCCAGCATGCCGTCAACGTCTTCATCGGTCACGGAAACGATCGGTTTTTCAACTTCGATAGATTCCAGACCTTTCAGCTCAACTTCAGGGTACACTTCGAACTCTACGGAGTAGGTGAAGTCTTCGCCCTGCTTGTATTCGCCTGGAACGTAGTTCGGCGCGCCGGCTGGATTGATTTTTTCTTTGATGATCGCGTCGATAAAGTTACGGCTCATCAGTTCACCCAGCACATCCTGACGCACGGAAGCGCCATAACGCTGAGCAACAACATTCATTGGTACTTTGCCCTTGCGGAAGCCGTCAATACGTACTTTTTTTGCTACGTTGACCAGCTCGCTTTTCACAGCAGTTTCGATGCTGTCAGCAGCGATAGTAATCGTTACACGGCGGCCAAGGCCTTGAGTGGTTTCAACTGAAACTTGCATCTTGTTACCTCAAAAAAATCACAGTGCTCGGTCAACTCTGAATCTGTCTGTTATACCGGGATGCTCTCTTATGTGCAGATTCACATTCCCTGTCGCCAGAATCATCCCGAAGACATTCATTAAGACGCGGCATTATAGCGGCATCACTTAGGTGAGTCGAGAACGGTTGGCGTATGTAGCTGCGGCTTTTTTCACACTTTAAGGCTATTTTTAGCCTCAAAAACGCACCATCCGCTCAAAACTCAGACAAAACAAAACGGCCCGAAGGCCGTTTTGACGAAATCTGTATGCAACATACTGGAAAAACTCCGGCGGTTGCAAATCCGATTTATCAGGCGATGGTGCCTGCACCGCGACAAGGCGGAGATGCGAATACCGTATCCTGTAGCCCTTCCCACTCCTTAATGGTGTAAGTGTGCAGCGCCAGCGCATGTACGGTTGTGGAGAGTTCTTCCGTCAAGGTGCTGTAGATCAGGCGGTGTCGGTTCAGGAAACGTTCTCCCGTGAAGCGATCGCTGACCAGAACCACTTTGAAGTGGCTTTCAGAACCTGCCGGCACGTTATGACGATAGCTTTCGTCGACAACTTCGAGAAACACAGGGTTGAACGCTGCCCTTAATTTTTCTTCTATCTGTTCACGTATCATCATGAAATCACTCCTCCGACAACGCTAAGATGTCACCCATCCCTTTAAATATTAGCCGCTTTTACCGTTTCCATTACACCTTGACAACAAATATTTAGCTTTCGTCTGATTTTCTCAGTCAAACGAATGAAGTTCACTATGAAGTTCATACGTTTTGTCACTCACAGGCAGAGAAAAGCGGAAAGCTGGTCAGTTTTCGGACAAGGCGATGAATTTACATGCGTTGACCACTTCCACTGGCCGTTGGCGATGTTATGATGGCGGCAATTTTTCTCTATTTGCTTACGATTCGTTGAGAACCCAAAAATGTTAAAAAAAATCTTCTTTCCGTTGGTAGCACTCTTTATGCTCGCCGGCTGCGCGACCCCGCCGACGACGATCGACGTTTCACCAAAAATTACCCTGCCTCAGCAGGACCCAAGCCTGATGGGCGTCACGGTCAGCATTAATGGTGCCGATCAGCGTCAGGATCAGGCGCTGGCGAAAGTGACCCGCGACAACCAGCAGGTCACCCTGACCGCCTCCCGCGATCTGCGCTTCCTGTTGCAGGAAGTGCTGGAGAAACAGATGACCTCCCGTGGCTACATGATTGGCCCGAGCGGCGCGGTTGATCTGCAAATCATCGTGAACAACCTGTACGCTGATGTTTCCCAGGGCAACGTTCGCTACAACATCGCGACGAAAGCCGATATCGCCATCATCGCTACCGCGAAGAACGGCAACAAAATGAATAAAAACTACCGTGCAAGCTATTCTGTTGAAGGCGCATTCCAGGCGTCTAACAAAAATATCGCTGACGCGGTTAACAGCGTGCTGACTGATACCATTGCCGACATGGCACAGGACACCAGCATTCACGACTTCATCAAGCAGAACGCCCGTTAATCCTGCTGACTGACCCGGTGCTTCACCGGGTCAGCTCATAAGAATATGTCCAGTCACTACTTACGTATTTTCCAGCAACCCAAATCAGCTATTCTGCTGATCCTTGGTTTCGCCTCCGGTTTACCGCTTGCGCTCACCTCCGGCACGTTACAGGCGTGGATGACGGTCGAGAACATCGATCTTAAAACCATTGGTTTCTTCTCGCTCGTCGGTCAGGCCTACGTCTTCAAGTTCCTGTGGTCGCCGGTGATGGACCGCTATACCCCGCCGTTCCTCGGTCGCCGTCGCGGCTGGCTCGTAATGACGCAGGTTTTCCTGCTGATCGCGATCGCCGCAATGGGTTTCCTTGAGCCGTCAACGCAGCTGCGCTGGATGGCCGCGCTTGCGGTGGTCATCGCCTTCTGTTCCGCGTCACAGGACATTGTTTTTGACGCCTGGAAAACGGACGTCTTGCCCGCGGAAGAGCGTGGTGCCGGCGCGGCAATCAGCGTGCTGGGCTACCGCCTGGGTATGCTGGTTTCCGGCGGCCTGGCACTCTGGCTTGCCGACCGCTATCTCGGCTGGCAGGGAATGTACTGGCTGATGGCCGCTCTGCTGATCCCCTGCATTATTGCCACGCTATTTGCGCCTGAACCGAGCGATGTTATTCCGGTTCCCCGCTCGCTGGAGCAGGCCGTCGCAGCACCGCTCCGCGACTTCTTCGGTCGCAATAATGCCTGGCTGATCCTGCTGTTGATTGTTCTTTATAAGCTCGGCGATGCTTTCGCCATGAGCCTGACCACCACCTTCCTGATCCGCGGCGTCGGGTTTGATGCGGGCGAGGTCGGCGTGGTGAACAAAACCCTGGGGCTGTTTGCCACCATCGTCGGCGCGCTGTACGGCGGCGTATTGATGCAGCGGCTGACGCTGTTCCGGGCTCTGCTGATCTTCGGCATCCTTCAGGGCGCATCGAATGCCGGTTACTGGCTGCTGTCGGTAACCGACAAGAATATGATCAGCATGGCGACGGCCGTATTCTTTGAAAACCTGTGCGGCGGTATGGGCACCGCGGCATTTGTTGCCCTTCTGATGACGCTGTGCAATAAGTCATTTTCCGCCACTCAGTTTGCGCTGCTCTCTGCCCTTTCCGCCGTCGGGCGCGTCTACGTTGGCCCTGTCGCAGGCTGGTTTGTTGAAGCCCACGGCTGGCCGACGTTTTATCTCTTCTCGGTGGTCGCGGCCGTGCCGGGGATTTTACTGCTGCTGATTTGTCGTCAGACGCTGGAATATACCCAGCGGACGGAACACTTCATGCCGCGCACGGAATATCAGGCCGCCTATCGGTTTGCGCTGCGTCTGATGATGGTAGGCTGCCTTGCGCTGGTACTGTGGCTGGTGGTGCTCATTATTAATGCAACGACCGGTCTATCGCTGCCTTTTGAAGCGCTGCTGCTGGATATTGGCGCGCTACTGGCCCTTGCGGGCATCCTGACGGGCGGCACGCTGGATTTCATGTCGCTGCGTAAAACCCGGCTGACCTGAAGAAAAAAGCGAAAGGTTATTTCCCGTTGTAATAACGACCCGAAATTATAACGGTGAAATAACCGCCCTCGTTAAAAAAAATATTTGTTGTTTTGTGCGGGATAGCATTCGGAAATTATTGGAGCTTATTTCGCTAGGCTATTTTCCATTAAACGATTCAGCTTTTGAAAGATTGAATTTTCGTTTTTTAGTTGTCTTTTTATTGATAATTAATTGTTAATTATTTGTGTATTTTCAACAATGGTTATACCAATTGTCCCTTTTAAGGTATGCTGGGGCACCCTTTCGTTATAACGCCCACACCGTGCGGCTTCCCTCCTGAAACGCGACATAATTTGCAACACTTGTGACATGTGCGGCAGAACCCGGTAACACCTTCCTGACACAGGGCTAATGATGTTTACAGTAATGTAACCTTCCCGTAAAATGCCCCCACACTTTAAACGCCACCAGACTCCCGTGGAATTGAGGTCGTTAAATGAGACTCAGGAAATACAATAAAAGTTTGGGATGGTTGTCATTATTCGCAGGCACTGTATTACTCAGTGGCTGCGATTCTGCACTACTAGACCCCAAAGGACAGATTGGACTGGAACAACGTTCATTGATACTGACGGCTTTTGGCCTGATGTTGATTGTGGTTATTCCTGCCATCTTGATGGCTGTTGGTTTCGCCTGGAAGTATCGTGCGAGCAATAAAGATGCGAAGTATAGCCCTAACTGGTCACACTCCAATAAAGTGGAAGCTGTGGTCTGGACGGTGCCTATTCTGATCATCCTGTTCCTTGCCGTGCTGACCTGGAAAACCACTCACGCACTTGAGCCAAGCAAGCCGCTGGTTCACGATGAAAAACCTATTACCATTGAAGTGGTCTCCATGGACTGGAAATGGTTCTTCATCTATCCAGAGCAGGGCATTGCTACCGTGAATGAAATCGCCTTCCCGGCGAACACTCCGGTTCAGTTCAAAGTGACCTCCAACTCCGTAATGAACTCCTTCTTCATCCCACGTCTGGGCAGCCAGATTTACGCGATGGCCGGTATGCAGACTAACCTGCATCTGATCGCGAATGAAGCAGGCACCTACGACGGTATCTCCGCCAGCTATAGTGGCCCGGGCTTCTCGGGTATGAAGTTCAAAGCTATCGCTACGCCAGACCGCGCGACTTTCGACCAGTGGGTTGCAAAAGCGAAGCAGTCTACCAACACCATGTCTGACATGGCGGCGTTCGAAAAAGTGGCTGCACCTAGCGAATATAACAAGGTGGAGTACTTCTCTAACGTGAAACCGAATCTGTTCAAAGATGTTATTGGCAAATTTATGGATCACGGTATGAGCATGGACATGACCCAGCCTGAAGGCGAGCACAACACGCACCAGGGTATGGAAGGCATGGACATGAGCCACGCGGAAACCGCTCACTAAGGGGCCGAGGAAGAAAATGTTCGGAAAATTGACATTGGATGCGGTGCCGTACCATGAACCCATTATCATGGTTACGATTGCTGCAATTATCATTGGTGGCGCGGCCGTACTGGGCCTTATCACTTACTTCGGTAAGTGGAGCTACCTGTGGAACGAGTGGCTGACTTCGGTCGACCACAAAAAACTCGGCATCATGTACTGCATCGTCGGTATCGTCATGTTAATTCGTGGCTTTGCGGATGCGATCATGATGCGTAGCCAGCAGGCGCTCGCTTCTGCGGGTGAAGCAGGCTTCCTGCCGCCGCACCACTACGACCAGATCTTTACCGCCCACGGCGTTATCATGATCTTCTTCGTGGCGATGCCGCTGGTTATCGGTCTGATGAACGTTGTCGTTCCGCTGCAAATCGGCGCGCGCGACGTTGCGTTCCCGTTCCTGAACAACCTGAGCTTCTGGTTCACCGTTGTCGGCGTTATCCTGGTTAACCTGTCACTGGGCGTGGGCGAGTTTGCTCAGACCGGCTGGCTGGCTTACCCGCCGCTTTCGGGAATTGAGTACAGTCCGGGCGTCGGCGTTGACTACTGGATTTGGGCGCTTCAGCTCTCCGGTGTCGGTACCACCCTGACCGGTATTAACTTCTTCGTGACCATCCTGAAGATGCGTGCACCAGGTATGACGATGTTCAAGATGCCAGTATTTACCTGGGCATCTCTGTGCGCCAACGTACTGATTATCGCGTCGTTCCCAATTCTGACCGTCACCATCGCGCTGCTGACCCTGGATCGCTATCTGGGTACCCACTTCTTCACGAATGATATGGGTGGCAACATGATGATGTACATCAACCTGATTTGGGCCTGGGGTCACCCGGAAGTGTACATTCTGGTTCTGCCTGTGTTCGGTGTGTTCTCCGAAATCGCGGCAACCTTCTCGCGTAAGCGTCTGTTTGGTTACACCTCGCTGGTGTGGGCAACCGTATGTATTACCGTTCTGTCGTTCATCGTCTGGCTGCACCACTTCTTCACCATGGGTGCGGGCGCGAACGTAAACGCCTTCTTCGGTATTACCACCATGATTATCGCGATCCCAACCGGGGTTAAGATCTTCAACTGGCTGTTCACTATGTACCAGGGCCGTATCCAGTTCCACTCAGCCATGCTGTGGACTATCGGCTTCATCGTGACCTTCTCCGTAGGCGGGATGACCGGCGTACTGCTGGCGGTACCAGGCGCTGACTTCGTTCTGCACAACAGTCTGTTCCTGATTGCGCACTTCCATAACGTTATCATCGGCGGCGTCGTCTTCGGCTGCTTCGCAGGTGTGACCTACTGGTGGCCTAAAGCGTTTGGCTTCACGCTGAACGAAACCTGGGGTAAACGCGCGTTCTGGTTCTGGATCATCGGCTTCTTCGTGGCGTTTATGCCGCTGTACGTGCTGGGCTTCATGGGTATGACCCGTCGCCTGAGCCAGCAGATTGACCCGCAGTTCCACCCAATGCTGATGGTTGCAGCGGGCGGTGCGGTTCTGATTGCCTGCGGTATCGCGTCTCAGCTGATTCAGTTCTACGTTTCTATTCGCGACCGCGACCAGAACCGTGACCTGACCGGTGACCCGTGGGGCGGCCGTACGCTGGAGTGGGCAACCTCTTCTCCACCTCCTTTCTATAACTTCGCCGTTGTGCCGCAGATCCATGAACGCGACGCATTCTGGGAAATGAAAGAAAAAGGTGAAGCGTACAAGCAGCCTGAGCATTACGAAGAGATCCACATGCCGAAAAACAGCGCTGCGGGCATTGTGATTGCCGCTTTCGCGACGGTATTTGGTTTCGCAATGATCTGGCACATCTGGTGGATGGCGATTGTTGGCTTCGCTGGCATCGTAATCAGCTGGATTGTGAAGAGCTTTGACGAGGACGTGGACTACTACGTACCAGTCCGTGAAGTTGAAAAGCTGGAAAATCAGCATTTTGACGAGATTTCTAAAGCGGGGCTGAAAAATGGCAACTGATACTCTGGCGCACTCAACTGCCCACGCGCATGAGCATGCGCACCATGATGCAGGACCGAATAAAGTTTTCGGTTTCTGGATCTACCTGATGAGCGACTGCATCCTGTTCTGCTGTCTGTTCGCAACCTATGCCGTTCTGGTGAACGGCACAGCGGGCGGCCCGACCGGTAAGGACATCTTTGAGCTGCCGTTCGTTCTGGTTGAAACCGCACTGCTGTTATTCAGCTCCATCACCTACGGCATGGCGGCTATCGCCATGTACAAGAACAACAAGAGCCAGGTTGTCTCCTGGCTGGCGTTGACCTGGCTGTTTGGTGCTGGCTTTATCGGGATGGAAATCTATGAATTCCATCACCTGATTGCGGAAGGTTTCGGTCCGGATCGCAGCGGCTTCCTGTCGGCGTTCTTCGCGCTGGTCGGCACCCACGGTCTGCACGTGACCTCGGGCCTGATTTGGATGGCGGTTCTGATGTTCCAGATCTCCCGTCGCGGCCTGACCAGTACTAACCGTACCCGTATTATGTGCCTGAGCCTGTTCTGGCACTTCCTTGACGTGGTATGGATCTGTGTGTTCTCTGTTGTCTATCTGATGGGGGCGATGTAATGAGTCATTCTAACGATCATGGCGCTTCCCACGGCAGCGTAAAAACCTACATGACAGGTTTCATCCTGTCGATCATCCTGACGGTGATCCCGTTCTGGATGGTGATGAACGGTTCTGCATCCAAGCCGGTTATCCTGGGAGCAATCCTGGTGACCGCAGTGATTCAGATTCTGGTGCATCTGGTTTGCTTCCTGCACATGAACACCAAGTCCGATGAAGGCTGGAACATGACGGCCTTTATCTTTACCGTGATTATCATCGCTATCCTGGTAGTCGGTTCCATCTGGATTATGTGGAACCTTAACTACAACATGATGGTTCACTAAGAGCGGCGAGTATGTTTAAGCAATACCTGCAAGTCACGAAACCAGGCATCATCTTTGGCAACCTGATCTCCGTAATCGGAGGGTTCCTGCTGGCCTCTAAAGGCAGCATTGATTACACCCTCTTTATTTACACGCTGGTCGGTGTGTCACTGGTGGTTGCGTCCGGTTGTGTATTTAACAACTACATCGACATGGATATCGACAAGAAGATGGAAAGGACCAAAAATCGGGTGCTGGTTAAAGGCCTGATTGCCCCTTCCGTCTCGCTGGTGTACGCCACCTTGCTGGGTATTGCTGGCTTTATGCTGCTGTGGTTTGGTGCTAACCCGCTGGCCTGCTGGCTGGGGGTGATGGGGTTCGTGGTGTATGTGGGCGTCTACAGCCTGTATATGAAACGTCACTCCGTCTACGGCACGCTGATTGGTTCTCTCTCCGGCGCTGCGCCGCCGGTGATTGGTTACTGCGCCGTCACGAACGAGTTCGACAGCGGTGCGCTCATCCTGCTGGCTATCTTTAGCCTGTGGCAGATGCCGCACTCCTACGCCATCGCGATTTTCCGCTTCAAGGATTATCAGGCGGCGAACATTCCGGTTCTGCCGGTCGTGAAAGGTATCTCGGTTGCCAAGAACCACATCACGCTGTACATCATCGCCTTTGCCGTGGCAACGCTGATGCTCTCTCTGGGCGGTTACGCCGGATATAAATATCTGGTGGTAGCGGCCGCGGTGAGCGTCTGGTGGCTCGGCATGGCCCTGCGCGGCTACAAGGTAGAAGATGACAAAGTCTGGGCACGCAAGCTGTTTGTGTTCTCGATTGTCGCCATCACCTCCCTGTCCGTGATGATGTCCGTAGACTTTATGGTGCCGGACTCGCAAAACCTGCTGACTTACGTCTGGTAAGTTTATGTGATGATGAAAAGGGTGCTTCGGCACCCTTTTTTATTCACCAAATCCATTAATCACGCATGTAATATTTGTTAAATAAGCCTTTATTTACCCCGCCCCTTCCCCGCACTACACTATGGCCTGCTTTTGAACTGAGGTGGTAATGAACGATTATAAAATGACGCCAGGCGAGCTGCGTGCGACCTGGGGTTTAGGGACTGTTTTCTCGCTGCGGATGCTTGGCATGTTTATGGTCCTGCCCGTTCTGACCACGTACGGCATGGCGTTACAGGGTGCCAGCGAAGCGCTGATTGGTCTGGCGATCGGTATCTACGGCCTGGCGCAGGCAATTTTCCAGATCCCCTTTGGCCTGCTCTCTGACCGCGTGGGTCGCAAACCGCTGATTGTCGGCGGGCTGCTGGTATTTATCCTGGGCAGCGTCATCGCCGCCCTCTCCCACTCCATCTGGGGCATTATCCTGGGCCGCGCCCTGCAAGGGTCCGGCGCCATTGCTGCTGCCGTGATGGCGCTGCTGTCAGATTTAACCCGCGAGCAAAACCGCACCAAAGCCATGGCGTTTATTGGCGTCAGCTTCGGCGTCACTTTTGCCATTGCCATGGTGCTGGGGCCGATTATCACGCATGCGCTCGGCCTGCA
Source organism: Enterobacter quasihormaechei (assembly GCF_004331385.1). Classification (GTDB taxonomy): domain Bacteria; phylum Pseudomonadota; class Gammaproteobacteria; order Enterobacterales; family Enterobacteriaceae; genus Enterobacter; species Enterobacter quasihormaechei. The sequence goes on along the minus strand of NZ_SJON01000001.1, from coordinate 114,301 downwards.
CGCTCTGTTCTGGATGATTGCGGTGCTGGCGACCATCGGGATCGCACTCACACTGTGGGTTGTGCCAGACAGTAAAAATCACGTCCTCAACCGTGAATCCGGGATGGTTAAAGGCTGCTTTAGTAAAGTCATCGCCGAGCCGCGTCTGCTTAAGCTTAACTTCGGCATTATGTGTCTGCACATTCTGCTGATGTCCACCTTCGTCGCCCTGCCCGGCCAGCTTGCCGCAGCAGGTTTCCCGGCGGCCGAGCACTGGAAAATTTATCTGGTCACAATGCTAATCTCGTTTGTCTCCGTTGTGCCCTTCATTATTTACGCCGAAGTGAAGCGCAAAATGAAACGCGTCTTCGTGGGCTGCGTGGCATTACTGCTGATTGCCGAGATTGTGCTGTGGGGCGCCGGCCCGCACTTCTGGGAGCTGATCGCAGGCGTACAGCTGTTCTTCCTGGCGTTTAATCTGATGGAAGCCCTGCTGCCCTCGCTGATCAGCAAAGAGTCTCCGGCAGGATACAAAGGCACCGCGATGGGCATTTACTCCACCAGCCAGTTTCTCGGCGTGGCGATCGGCGGCTCGCTCGGCGGCTGGGTGGACGGTCTGTTTGATTCCCAGACCGTTTTCCTCGCCGGTGCGCTGCTGGCGATGCTCTGGCTGTTTGTGTCCAGCACCATGAAAGAGCCGCGCTATGTGAGTAGCCTGCGGGTAGAAATTCCCGATGAGGTGACAATCGGTGATGCACTAAAACAGCGTCTGGAAGCGACAGAGGGCGTGAGCGAAGTGCTGATTGTCCCGGAAGAGCGCAGCGCGTACGTCAAAATTGACAGCAAAGTGACGAACCGCTTTGAGGTGGAGCAGGCGTTGAAGGCCTGAAAAAATGCCCGGTTTAGCCGGGCATTATTGTCTTAATCGCGGAAGTTTTTAAACTGGAATGGCTGACCTAAATCGCCGCCGCGCACCAGCGCCATGACGGACTGGAGATCGTCGCGAGATTTTCCGGTTACGCGAATTTCTTCGCCCTGGATCTGCGCCTGCACCTTCAGCTTACTGTCTTTAATCAGCTTCACGATTTTCTTCTGCACGGCACTTTCAATGCCCTGCTTCAGCTTCGCTTCCACAAACCAGGTTTTCCCGCTGTGAACGAAATCTTCCGGCACATCCAGTGAGGTCCCTTCGATGCCGCGCTTGAGCAGCTTGGCGCGCAGGATATCCAGCAGCTGATTGACCTGGAAATCAGACTCGCTCAGGACTTTGATCGTCTTGTTAGCGTCGTTCAGTTCAATCGTCGCCTCAACGCCACGAAAATCGAAACGTGACTCAACCTCACGGATCGCGTTATCTACGCCGTTACGCGCTTCCTGCAAATCAACTTCAGAAACAATATCGAAAGATGGCATCTTTTCTTCTCCCTTCATTTTTGTTGCGTTGCATAATACCCGCAACGAGGCATAACGAGAAGCTTAGCTGATGCCGCTATACTTAGCGTCACAGCACCTGGCACCGTTGCAGGTGAGGAGGAACAATGAAAGTAACAGTGCTTGGATGCGGAGCCCTTGGCCAACTCTGGCTTACAGCGCTATGCAAACAGGGACACGACGTACAGGGCTGGCTGCGCATTCCTCAGCCCTATTGCAGTGTGAACGTGATGGGTACCGACGGTTCAATTTTTAACGAGTCTTTGACGGCAAACGATCCGGAATTTCTCGCCACCAGCGATCTGCTGCTGGTCACGCTGAAGGCCTGGCAGGTCTCCGATGCGGTGAAAAGCCTGGCCGCCCAGTTACCTGAAAGCACGCCAATCCTGCTGATCCACAACGGCATGGGTACCATTGAAGAGCTAAAAACTGTCCGGCAACCGCTGCTAATGGGGACAACCACCCACGCGGCACGTCGCGACGGTAGCGTCATTATTCACGTTGCCAATGGTATCACCCATATCGGTCCTGCGCGTGAGCAGCCCGGCGATTACAGCTATCTTGCCGATACGTTGCAATGCACGCTGCCTGACGTCGCCTGGCACAATAACATTCGTGCGGAACTGTGGCGCAAGCTGGCGGTCAACTGCGCGATCAACCCCCTGACCGCCCTGCTGGACTGCCCTAACGGTGAACTGCGTCAGCATTCGGATCAGGTGGCGCTGATTTGCCGGGAAGTTGCCGACGTGATTGAGCGCGAAGGCTACCACACCTCAGAAACCGATTTACGTTATTATGTCGACCAGGTCATTGAGAGTACGGCAGAAAATATCTCTTCAATGTTGCAGGATGTCCGGGCGATGCGGCATACCGAAATTGATTACATTACCGGTTATCTGTTAAAACGCGCCCGGGCACACGGCATTACCGTTGCCGAAAACAGCCGTCTGTTTGAGTCAGTAAAACGAAAGGAGAGTGAGTATGAGCGCATCGGCACTGGTATGCCTCGCCCCTGGTAGCGAAGAGACAGAAGCGGTCACCGCCATTGATTTAATGGTGCGCGGCGGTATCAAAGTCACCACCGCCAGCGTCGCCAGCGACGGCGATCTGACGATCGTCTGTTCCCGTGGGGTGAAGATCCTGGCGGATGCACCGCTTGTACAGGTGGCGGACGGCGATTACGACATTATTGTCCTGCCGGGTGGGCTGAAGGGCGCGGAGTGTTTCCGCGACAGCCCGCTGCTGGTTGAAACCGTTCGTCAGTTTCATCTTTCCGGGCGTATCGTCGCGGCAATCTGTGCTGCCGCAGGCACGGTGCTGGTTCCACACGACATCTTCCCCATCGGCAATATGACCGGCTTCCCCGGCCTTAAGGACACCATTCCGCAAGAGCAGTGGGTGGATAAGCGTGTGGTCTGGGATCCGCGGGTTAACCTGCTCACCAGCCAGGGGCCGGGCACCGCCATTGATTTTGGCTTAAAGATTATTGACCTGCTGGTCGGGCGCGAGAAAGCGTACGAAGTGGCGTCATCGCTGGTGATGGCGGCGGGGATTTATAACTACTACGAGTAAAAAAAGCCGGGTGGCGGCTACGCCTTACCCGGCCTACAAGTGCACGGTACAGTAGGCCCGGTAAGCGAAGCGCCACCGGGCAATAGGCTACGGGCGATACACCTTCACGTTCGCGAAGCCCTGTTCGCGCAGGTACAGCGCCTGCAAACGGCTCATCACCCCGCGCTCACACCACAGCAGATACGTTTTGCTCTGGTCGAGATCGCCAAATTGGGTGCTCAGCTTGTAGAACGGCAGAGAAACCACGTCCACGCCTTCCACCTGCAACGGCTTGTCATCCTGCTCGTCAATCGAGCGGATATCCAGAATGGCATCGTTAGCGCCGAATCCGCTGACGGTTTCCACCTCAACCACGTCCTGCTCGGTCTGCTGGGCAATCTCGCGGATATCAATGTTGGACGCTTCCGCCACCACTTTTTCCAGAATGCTGAAATCGAAGTTCTCTTCTTCCGCTTCGATCTTCGCCTTCACCGCCTTGATGGTTGGGCTTTTTGAGATCACACCGCAATATTCCGGCATGGTACGGGCAAAATCTTCAGTACCGATTTTGCGCGCCAGATCGATGATGTGCTCTTTATCGTGCGAGATCAGCGGACGCAGGATCAGCGTATCTGATACGTTGTCGATAAGACGCAGGTTGGTCAGCGTCTGGCTGGAGACCTGGCCCAGCGCTTCGCCGGTGACCAGCGCCTGCACGCCGTAGCGCTCGGCCACTTTGGACGCCGCGCGTACCATCATACGTTTGAGGATCACGCCCATCTGGCCATCATCCACTTTTTCAAGGATTTCGCCCACTACCGGCTCAAAGTTGATCGCCACAAAACGCACACGGTGGGAACTGCCGAAACGGTTCCACAGGTAATGCGCCACCTGACGGACGCCAATTTCATGCGCCGCGCCGCCCAGGTTGAAGAAGCAGTAGTGTACGCGGCAGCCGCGACGCATCAGCATATAGCTGGAGACGCCGGAGTCGAAGCCGCCGGAGATCAGCGACAGCACATCTTCCTGCGTGCCGATCGGGAAACCGCCAATACCTTCATAACGACCCTTAACCAGCAGCAGACGATCGTTCTCGATCTCAAGGTTAACGGTGACGTCCGGGTTAGTCAGGCGCACGCGCGCCGTCTCAACGTGCTGGTTCAGACCGCCGCCGACGTAGCGCTCAACTTCAATCGAGCTAAACTCGTGCTTACCGCGACGCTTCACGCGTACGCAGAAGGTTTTGCCTTCGATCAGGTCGCGGTACTGTACCAGCGCCTTTTCGAAGATATCGTGCATATCGCTGAACGGAACGTCTTCCACTTCCAGAATATGATGAATACCTGGAATACGGGTCAGCGCGTCGCGAATATCAAGACGTTTGCTTTCGTCTTTCGCGCGGACTTCAACGTGGTCCCAGTGACGCACCACGGCGAGCGTTTCGTCGTAGTGTTTTAAAACGTTACGAATGTTCCCGGTGAGAATTTTAATAAAGCGCAAACGCACAGATTGGCTTTTGATGGTGATTTCAGGGAACAATTTAATGATAAACTTCATGGCTGCAATGTTTCTTAGGCAAGCTTATAAAGGCTTGTAGTGGAAAATGATACAGCAGCCCACACCCGTGGCTGCATCCAGGCGCGCAAGTATACCACCATCGCGCCACTCGCGTTATTTGATAATTGCCCCGAGTCCGTTACCATGTTGGGGCGAAGAATATAAGAGTTAATTCACTATGCCGAAGAAGAACGACGCACCGGCCAGTTTTGAAACTGCGCTGAGTGAGCTTGAGCAGATTGTTACCCGCCTCGAGAGCGGCGATTTACCGCTGGAAGATGCCCTCAACGAATTTGAACGCGGTGTGCAGCTTGCGCGCCAGGGGCAGGTAAAACTCCAGCAGGCCGAGCAGCGCGTGCAGATCCTGCTTTCCGACAGCGAAGACGCTAAAACCACGCCATTCACACCGGACGCCGAGTAAATGGATTTTACCACCGCGCTTCAGGCGCGCGTCGTTCGCGCCAACGACGCCCTGCGCCGTTTTATTGAGCCGCAGCCTTTTCAGAACACTCCACTGGTTGAAGCCATGCACTATGGCGCACTCTTAGGAGGTAAACGCCTGCGTCCGTTCCTGGTGTATGCCACGGGCAACATGTTTGGCATCAGCGATAACACGCTGGACGCCCCGGCAGCCGCCGTGGAGTGCATTCACGCCTATTCGCTGATCCACGACGATCTCCCGGCGATGGACGATGACGATCTGCGCCGCGGTCAGCCGACCTGCCACATTAAGTTCGGCGAAGCGAATGCCATTCTGGCGGGCGATGCTCTGCAAACCCTGGCGTTCTCAATTCTGAGCGATGCGCCGATGGTTGAGGTAAGCGATCGCGATCGTCTGGCGATGGTGTCCGAGCTGGCGATGGCCAGCGGCGTCGCCGGCATGTGCGGCGGCCAGGCGCTGGATTTAGAAGCTGAAGGTCGTCAGGTGACGCTGGAACAGCTGGAGCGCATCCACCGTCACAAAACGGGCGCACTGATTCGGGCAGCCGTTCGCCTGGGCGCGCTGAGCGCGGGTGAACGCGGGCGCAAAGCCCTGCCGATTCTGGACAGATACGCAGAAAGTATCGGTCTGGCATTCCAGGTTCAGGATGACATTCTGGATGTGGTGGGCGATACTGCAACATTGGGAAAACGTCAGGGTGCGGATCAGCAGCTTGGCAAAAGTACCTACCCCGCCCTGCTGGGCCTTGAGCATGCCCAACGTAAAGCCCGGGATCTGATAGACGATGCCCGCCGGTCGCTGAATGAGCTGGCCGCGCAATCGCTGGATACCTCGGCACTGGAAGCGCTAGCGGACTACATAATCCAGCGTGATAAATAAACTATATATCTCGATGAGCCTTTGATGAGTTTTGATATTGCCAAATACCCGACACTGGCGTTAGTTGACTCCACTCAGGAGTTACGTCTGTTGCCGAAAGAGAGTCTGCCGAAGCTGTGTGACGAGCTGCGTCGCTACCTGCTCGACAGCGTTAGCCGCTCCAGCGGCCACTTCGCCTCCGGGCTTGGCACGGTTGAGCTGACCGTGGCGTTGCATTACGTCTATAACACGCCGTTCGATCAGCTGATCTGGGATGTGGGCCACCAGGCCTATCCGCACAAAATTCTGACCGGACGTCGCGATCAAATTGGCACCATTCGCCAGAAGGGTGGCCTGCATCCGTTCCCGTGGCGCGGCGAGAGCGAGTTTGACGTGTTAAGCGTCGGTCATTCCTCCACCTCCATTTCCGCGGGCATCGGGATTGCCGTTGCCGCCGAAAAAGAGAATAAGCAACGCCGTACCGTCTGCGTCATTGGCGACGGGGCGATCACCGCCGGGATGGCTTTTGAAGCCATGAACCACGCGGGCGATATCAAGCCGGACATGCTGGTTATCCTCAACGATAACGAAATGTCGATCTCCGAAAACGTCGGCGCGCTGAATAACCATCTGGCGCAGCTGCTTTCCGGCAAGCTTTATTCCTCCCTGCGGGAAGGCGGGAAAAAAGTTTTCTCCGGCGTGCCGCCGATCAAAGAGCTGCTCAAGCGTACCGAAGAACACATCAAAGGCATGGTCGTGCCGGGTACGCTGTTCGAAGAGCTGGGCTTTAACTATATCGGCCCGGTGGACGGGCACGATGTGCTGGGTCTGGTGACCACGCTGAAAAACATGCGCGATCTGAAAGGCCCGCAGTTCCTGCACATCATGACCAAAAAAGGGCGTGGCTACGAACCAGCGGAAAAAGATCCGATCACCTTCCACGCGGTGCCCAAATTTGACCATACCAGCGGCTGCCTGCCGAAAAGCAGCGGCGGAATGCCGAGCTACTCAAAAATCTTTGGCGACTGGCTGTGCGAAACGGCGGCAAAAGATAACAAGCTGATGGCGGTCACGCCTGCCATGCGTGAAGGCTCCGGTATGGTCGAGTTCTCCAAAAAATACCCGGACCAGTATTTCGACGTCGCCATCGCCGAGCAGCACGCGGTTACCTTCGCGGCAGGGCTGGCGATTGGCGGCTACAAGCCGGTGGTGGCGATTTACTCCACCTTCCTGCAACGCGCCTACGATCAGGTGATCCATGACGTTGCCATCCAGAAGCTGCCGGTGCTGTTTGCTATCGACCGCGCGGGCATCGTGGGGGCCGACGGCCAGACGCACCAGGGGGCGTTTGATCTCTCCTTCCTGCGCTGCATCCCGGACATGGTCATCATGACGCCAAGCGACGAAAACGAGTGTCGTCAGATGCTGTATACCGGCTACCACTATCAGGACGGCCCCTGCGCGGTACGTTATCCGCGCGGCAATGCCCTTGGCGTTGAACTTCAGCCGCTGGAAAAGCTGGACATCGGTAAAGGTCTGGTGAAACGTCGCGGCGAAAAAGTGGCGATCCTGAACTTTGGTACGCTGATGCCGGAAGCGGCAAAAGTTGCTGAAACCCTGAACGCGACGCTGGTGGATATGCGCTTTGTGAAGCCGCTCGATGAATCTCTGATTCTGAGCATGGCGGAAAGCCATGACGTGCTGGTCACGCTGGAAGAGAACGCCATCATGGGTGGCGCGGGTAGCGGCGTGAATGAAGTGCTGATGGCGAACCGTAAATGGGTTCCGGTGCTGAATCTCGGCCTGCCGGACCACTTTATCCCGCAAGGTACTCAGGACGAGGCGCGTGCCGATATCGGCCTGGACGCCGCCGGTATCGAAGCCAGAATCCGCAGCTGGCTGGCCTGATCCCTCCCCTTTTCTGCTCCTGCTATGCTTAAACGTATTGTTTAAACAGCAGGAGCGGAACCATGCAATACACGACATTAGGAAAAACGGACCTCAGGGTGTCCCGGCTTTGCCTGGGCTGCATGACCTTTGGCGAGCCTGACCGGGGAAATCACGCCTGGACGCTGCCGGAAGAGAGCAGCCGCCCTATCATCAAGCGCGCCATAGACGGCGGCATCAACTTCTTCGATACCGCCAACAGCTACTCTGACGGCAGCAGCGAAGAGATTGTGGGCCGCGCCCTGCGTGATTTTGCCCGTCGGGATGAGATTGTGGTCGCCACCAAGGTTTACTACCCGTCAGGCGAGCTGACTGAAGGCCTTTCTCGCGCGCAGATCCTCCGTTCCATCGATGACAGCCTCAGACGCCTGAACATGGATTACGTCGACCTGCTGCAAATCCACCGCTGGGATTACAATACGCCGATTGAAGAGACGCTTGAAGCGCTGAACGATGTCGTGAAAGCGGGTAAAGCGCGCTATATCGGCGCGTCGTCCATGCACGCGTCGCAGTTTGCTCAGGCGCTCGATCTCCAGGCGCAGCACGGCTGGGCGCGCTTTGCCACCATGCAGGATCACTACAACCTGATTTACCGGGAAGAAGAACGCGAGATGCTGCCGCTCTGCGACCAGGAAGGCGTGGCGGTGATCCCGTGGAGCCCGCTGGCGCGCGGACGCTTAACCCGTCCGTGGGGAGAAACCACGGCACGGCTGGTATCGGATGAAGTGGGTAAAAATCTGTACGACAGCACGGAAGCCAGCGATGCGCTGATTGCCGAACGTTTAGCCGGGATCGCCGACGATATCGGCGCAACGCGCGCGCAGGTGGCGCTGGCGTGGCTGCTGGGCAAGCGGGGTGTCGCCGCACCGATTATTGGTACATCGCGGGAAGAACAGCTGGATGAGTTGTTAAGCGCGGTGGATTTATCGCTGACCCCGGAGCAGGTTGCCGAGCTGGAGACGCCGTATCAGCAGCATCCGGTGGTGGGGTTTAAGTAAACACTTGCCGGGTGGCGCTACGCCTACCCGGCCTACAAATAGAGTGCGATCGTAGGCCGGGTAAGGCGAAGCCGCCACCCGGCAAAACACTCACCCAAAATGATCGTACCCTTTCCAGTCAAGCGTAACCGGGGCACCATCACGGACAAATAGTAGCCCTTCGCTCTCCGGCATCACCTGCCCAATGCAGGTAAATTTCGCTCCCAGATGCGCTAACGCCACGTCCAGCGTCCCGCGATTCAGTTCGGGAACGGTAAAGCACAGCTCATAATCTTCCCCACCGGATAACGCCCAGCGCAGCGCCTGTTCAGGCTCGGCATGACGACGCAACTGCTCTGACAGCGGGAACAGATCCAGATCGATACGTGCGCCCACGCCGCTGGCTTTCAGGATATGACCAAGATCGGAGATCAGCCCATCAGACAGGTCGATAGCCGAACTGGCCCGCTCGCGCAGCGCCTGACCGTGCAGAATACGCGGCGTTGGCCGCAGGTGACGCTTCACCAGGTACGCCGCATCGTCCGCATCTTCAACCGCTAAACGGTTCTGAAGGATCGCCAGACCTGCCGCGCTATCTCCCGGCGTGCCGGTCACGTAGATCCAGTCTCCCGGTTTTGCGCCCGAGCGCTTGAGCGCGCGCCCGGCAGGCACATAACCGTGAATGGCCAGGGTCATCGATAGCGGACCCGCAGTGGTGTCACCGCCAATCAGCTGCATATCGTAATAGTTCAGCTGCTCAAACAGCGCATCGCTGAACGCTTCAAGCCATGCTTCATCCACCTCCGGCAGCGTCAGGGCCAGCGTCAGCCAGGCCGGGTCGGCACCCATTGCCGCCAGATCGCTGACGTTGACCGCCAGCGCCTTATACGCCAGGTCAGCAGGATCGATATCGGGCAGGAAGTGACGCCCACATACTAAGGTGTCGGTGCTGATTGCCAGCGTCTGTTTTTCGGGAACATTGAGAAGTGCACAGTCATCGCCAATGCCGGTTTCAACATCAAGACGAGAGGTTCTGACACGGTCGAAATAACGGGCAATCAGGGAGAATTCGCCGCATGCCATACGTTATGCCTCAGCAAATAAAAGAAAAAACCGGAGCCGCACTGCCGTTTCGGCAATGCAGGACTCCGGTTTGCGGATCACTTTTTGTGGGGACGGATCGCAGGTGCGGCTTTATCAAGTACGCCGTTTACAAACTTGTGGCTGTCTTCAGCACCGAAGGTTTTCGCCAGTTCGATCGCTTCGTTGATGGCCACTTTGTACGGCACATCATCACGTTTAGACAGCTCAAACAGCGCGATACGCAACACTGCTTTTTCCACCTGGCCCAGCTCTTCGAGCAGACGGGACAGGTATGGCTTCATCAGGCCATCGAGATACGCGCTATTAGTCGCCACTCCCGACAGCAGTTCACGGAAGTACAGAACGTCAACGTCTTTCACGTCCTGTTCTGACAGGAACTGGTATTCAACATCAGCGATGTCGTTCTGGGACAACTGCCAGGAGTAAAGCGCCTGAACGGCACATTCACGAGCGCGGCGACGAGCAGCAGGTTTCACGGAATTCCCCTTACAAAAAAATCAGGCCTTAATGGCTTTCAATACATTGATCATTTCAAGCGCGGTCAGTGCAGCTTCTGCACCTTTGTTACCGGCTTTGGTGCCAGCACGTTCGATGGCTTGTTCAATACTTTCGGTGGTCAATACGCCGAACGCGACAGGAATTTCAGCATCCTGCGCAACGTGCGCCAGACCGTTGCTTGCACCGCCCGCAACGTATTCGAAGTGCGCAGTGCCGCCACGAATAACGGTACCCAGCGCAATCACCGCGTCGTATTTACCGGTTTTCGCCAGCGCGCCTGCTGCCAGTGGCAGTTCATAAGCACCTGGTACCCAAACGACGGTAATATTGTCATCTTTAACCTGGCCGATACGTTTCAGGGCGTCAACCGCACCTTCCAGCAGGCTATCGTTGATGAAGTTGTTGAAACGCGCAATGGTGATGGCGACGCGAGCGTCCGGGGTAGCTACAGCAGCTTCAATAATGTTCATACTCTTCCTTTACGGGTTCATTTGGCCCCGCAGGGGGGCGGATTTTATCATAATACTTTGCGCACTGCTTCCCTATTTCGGGAGCAATTACGCTGTCGTTAAATGGAGGCAGACATCCGGACCCACCGGACGAATCTCGCTGAATGAAAGTTGCGGCGCATCGGCCAGTTTTTCAAGGCCGGGCAGCACAAACAGGCCGCGGGCGTCGTTACCTAACAGTTTAGGCGCAACGTAGACGAGAAGCTCATCCACCAGCCCCGCCTGGAGCAGCGCGCCGGCGAGCGTCGGCCCGGCTTCGACCCAGATGCTGTTGAACTGCTGTTTGCCGAGCAACATCATCAGCACCACGAGATCCAGATGGCCGTTATGCTCCGGCACCATAATGCTGCGCACGCCTTCCGGCCACTCGCGCGTATCTTCCTTCGTGCGCGCAATCCAGGTTTCACCCGGCTGCTGCACGATGCGGTGCTCCGGCGTCACGCGGTTCTGGCTATCAATAATAATGCGCAGCGGCTGGCGCAGGTTCTCCTGCGGGTAGAGCGCCTGGGTATCCGCATTCAGCTCATCCCAGCGCACGGTCATCGCCGGATCGTCAGCCAGCACCGTTTCACTGCTGGTGAGAATAGCATGGCTTTGCGCGCGCAGACGTTGCACATCGCGCCTTGCCTGTGGGGACGTGATCCACTGGCTCTCGCCGTTGGCCATCGCCGTGCGGCCATCCAGTGAGGCACCCAGCTTAAGCTGAATAAACGGGAAGCCGGTGCGCATGCGCTTCAGGAAGCCTTTGTTGATGGCTTCCGCATCCTGCATCATCAGGCCGTGGCTGACGTCGATCCCTTCCTGTTGCAGACGATAAAGGCCGCGGCCCGCCACCTGCGGGTTAGGATCCTGCATAGCGGCGACCACGCGCGAAACCCCTGCCGCAATCAGCGCTTCACAGCACGGCGGCGTGCGCCCGTGGTGGCTGCATGGCTCCAGCGTCACGTAGGCCGTCGCGCCTCGCGCTTTCTCCCCCGCCATACGCAGGGCATGCACTTCAGCATGTGGCTCGCCTGCGCGGTAGTGAAAACCTTCCCCCACAATCTCGCCATCTTTAACAATGACGCACCCGACGTTGGGGTTAGGGTGAGTGGTAAACCGACCGCGCTGCGCCAGCTTCATGGCTCGCGCCATGTACATCTCGTCGTGCATGGGCTTAATCCTGTAAGCGGGCGATCTCTTCGCCAAACTCTTTGATGTCTTCAAAGCTGCGGTAAACGGAGGCGAAGCGAATGTAGGCGACTTTATCGAGCTTTTTCAGCTGTTCCATCACCAGATTACCAATCATTTTGCTCGGCACTTCGCGCTCGCCTAACCCGCGCAGATAAGATTTAATGTGGTTTAACGCCATTTCGACGTCATCGGAGCTGACGGGCCGTTTTTCCAGCGCCTTGAGCATCCCGCTGCGCAGTTTTTCTTCATTGAACGGTTCGCGCACATCGTTACTTTTTACCACGCGCGGCATAACCAGCTCTGCCACCTCGAAGGTGGTAAAACGCTCGTTGCACACCAGACACTGCCGGCGACGGCGCACGGAAGACCCTTCGCCTACAAGACGTGAGTCGATGACTTTGGTATCCACGGCGGAGCAAAATGGGCAATGCATACGATGTCCCTGTTATCTGGTTAACTGATTTCTATTTTACCCTGAACTGGCCCGACAACAAAGGAAGAGCTTTTTGAGACAAAGGATCTATGCCTGGCGGCACTATCCTGTCTACCATTGCAGCACTCTGTGATTTCAAGGAATTAAACGCAATGACAAGACGTTACCTGAAAATCGTGCTGGTGGGGAGTCTGTTCACGCTCAGCGCCTGCGCACAGCAAAGTGAAGTCCGCGAGATGAAACAAAGCGTGAATACGCTCAACGTGGCGATGAACAAACTTAACCAGGAAACCGTAAAAATCACCCAGCAGAACGCGCTGAATGCCAAATCCAGCAATGGCGTTTATCTGTTGCCAGGGGCTAATACGCCTGCCCGACTCAACAGCCAGATTGGCATGCTAAAAATGTCTCTGGTGAATGTTGCAGCCAATGCGGATGGTACGCGCGCAACATTGCGTATCCAGGGTGAGTCCAACGATCCGCTTCCGGCCTTTACCGGCACCGTGGAGTGGGGACAGATCCAGGGCACTACCGAGAATTATCAGGAAGTGAACGTGAAGAACCAGCTTTTCACCGCCCCCGCCAGCACGCTGGCACCAAGCGACGTGGACATCCCGGTTCAGCTGAGCGGCCTGACGCCGGAACAGTTAGGCTTTATCCGCATTCACGACATTCAACCCGCCGCGCAATAACCTCCCCTTCTAGCGGAGTGAAATGTCACTCCGCTAACATTTACATTTCGTATGGATTGGCAACATAAATGATTGCCGCTACAATCCCGCCCGTCTAAAGTACGCAAACGTGAACGCAATCGATTACGTATGTGAGAGATATGTGAAACACCACATATTTTTGTGAGCAAGGATTCCTATAATAGGCTCCGCAGAAACACGAAATATTTAGAAACGCAATTCGCGCATTTTTCACTCCCGGAAGGGAATTTCAATCAGTGGCATGATTATGAAAAAAACATTACTCGCAGCCGGTGCAGTTCTGGCACTCTCCTCCTCTTTCACGGCTAACGCTGCGGAGAATAACAAGCCAGAATATGTTTCTGACTGGTGGCATCAGAGCGTTAACGTTGTGGGCAGTTACCACACCCGTTTCGGACCGCAGATCCGTAACGATACCTACCTTGAGTACGAAGCGTTCGCTAAAAAAGACTGGTTTGATTTCTACGGCTACATGGATGCCCCGGTCTTCTTCGGTGGTAACACCGACGCGAAAGGTATCTGGAACCATGGTTCCCCTCTGTTCATGGAGATCGAGCCGCGCTTCTCCATCGACAAGCTGACCGGCACCAGCCTGGCGTTTGGTCCGTTCAAAGAGTGGTATTTCGCAAACAACTACATCTACGACATGGGCCGCAACAAGTCCGGTCGTCAGAGCACCTGGTATATGGGTCTGGGCACCGACATTGAGACTGGCCTGCCAATGAGCCTGTCCATGAATGTGTACGCAAAATACCAGTGGCAGAACTACGGTGCCGCGAACGAAAACGAATGGGACGGCTACCGTTTCAAAGTGAAATACTTTGTGCCAATCACCCAGCTGTGGGGCGGTAACCTGAGCTACATCGGCTTCACCAACTTTGACTGGGGTTCCGACCTGGGCGACAACGACTTCCGCGATCTGAACGGCAAGAAGGCGCGCACCAATGACTCCATCGCCTCCAGTCACATCCTGGCGCTGAACTACGATCACTGGCACTACTCTGTTGTTGCGCGTTACTGGCACAACGGCGGTCAGTGGAACGACGACGCCAGCCTGAACTTCGGCAACGGCGACTTCAGCGTGCGTTCTACCGGTTGGGGTGGTTACCTGGTGGTGGGTTACAACTTCTAATCAGTGCGGATTCCGCCCGGTGGCGCTACGCTTACCGGGCCTACGATCCGAATGTAGGCCGGGTAAGGCGTAGCCGCCACCCGGCTTTTTACTGCCTCACCTTGCGTAAAAAATCTGCCAATGACCTGTCCGCATTTTCGCTAAACCGCCTCTCCGTCTGCACAATATTGAGGCATCGGTCGAGCCGGAAACAGCGATAGTCAGCGCGCCGTTCACACCACGCCGCCAGCAGCCAGCGCTCTCCCCAGAAGAACAAGCCCAGCGGCTGAACCTCGCGCTTTGAGAGCTGCCCAGCCTCATCACGATAATGCAGTGCCAGCATGCGCTGTGCGGAAATCGCCTGATGGATCACGTCGAAACCACTACGGGAATGTGGCTGAAGGGCAATATCCGGCGCGTAAATCCGCGTCTGCTCAGCTTTGCGGCGGCTCTCTTCTGACAGGATCGCCAGCACTTTTTCCTGGGCCGACTCCAGCTCGCGCGACAGCGATTCCCCGCCCCAGGTTTTGAGCAGGCGAATCGCCACCATCAGCGCCTCGGACTCTTTGTTGGTCAGCATCAGCGGGGGTAAATCAAAACCCGACATCAGCCGATATCCGCTTCCCGCCTCGCCTTCCACCGGCACGCCGGAAAGCGACAGGTCGCGGATATCGCGGTACACCGTGCGCTCGGACACGCCAAGCCTTTCCGCCAGATGCGCTGCCGTTGTCAGACGCCTGCCCCGAAGGATCTGCACAATCTGGAACAAACGGTCAGCGCGTCGGGTCATCGGTTTACTCTCATACCGGTTGATGGAGGCCGACGCGATTACCTTCGCTGTCGGTAAACAGGGCTATAGTGCCAATGCCTTGCGGCAGTTCCAGCGGGCCAAACACGCACTCACCGCCCGCAGAAGCAATACGATCGAGCGTGGCCGCCAGATTAGCAGTATGCAGGTAAATAATAGCGCCCTGCGAAGACGGTGTAACGCCGTCAAATTTCGCCAGCGCGCCGCCCGTGGCCGGATCCTCGTGCGGGAAAATCGCCAGATCAGCCACGTCCATCTTCTCGCGCCGCAGCGCGACCTGCATCACCGACTCATAAAATTTGATGGCGCGATCCATATTGGCGACCGGAATTTCAAACCAGTTAATAACACTTTTCATACGTCCTCCTGCCTGTTGTTAGGGTTGAGAAGGAGTCTACGACAGGGCTCCTGACAGCATACTGTCAGGAGTGTTTGTGAGATGCAGACAAAAAAAATCCCGGCCAACAGGCCGGGATTTCGATGCCGCGTAAGACGTTCGCTTACGGCAGAATAGACGGCTGATCCGCCCCTTCTTTCTCGACTTTCTGCTGGATCAGATGCTCGCGCTTCATGCCCAGCTTCAGCGCCAGCGCGGACGCCACGTAGATAGACGAGGCCGTACCGATAGACACACCGATCAGCATGGTCAGCGAGAAGCCTTCCAGCACCGGGCCACCGAACAGGAACAGCATCAGGATCACCATCAGGGTGGTACCGGAGGTGATCAACGTACGGTGCAGCGTCTGGGTCAACGACACGTTAAAGATTTCGTACGGCGTACCGCGACGGATCTTACGGAAGTTTTCACGAATACGGTCAGATACCACGATACTGTCGTTCAGTGAGTAACCGATAACGGACATCAGGGATGCCACAATTGTCAGGTCAATCTCAATGTGGAACAGAGACAGTATGCCCATGGTGATCACCACGTCGTGCGCCAGGGCGATAACCACGCCTGCCGCCAGTCGCCACTCAAAGCGGAAACCGACGTAAATCAGGATCGAGATCAGCGCCACCAGCAGCGCCATCGCACCGGTCTGCGCCAGGTCTGCACCGACGCTCGGGCCGACGAACTCAATACGCTTAACCGTCGCGTCCTGGCTGGTCGTTTCGTTAATAACCTGAACGACCTTGCTGCCCAGCTCCTGGCTGCCGTTGGCATCGTGTACCGGAGGCATACGCACCATGATGTCGCGGCTGCTGCCAAAGTTCTGGAGCAGCGGCTCTTCAAAGCCCGCCTTTTGCAGAGACTCACGCATCTGGTCCATATCGACCGGTTTTTCCAGGGTAATTTCGATCACCGTACCACCGGTGAAGTCCAGTCCCCAGTTAAAGCCTTTCACGCCCATAATGACGATGGACAAAATCAGCAGAAAACCTGAAATGCCGAAGGCCCAGTAGTCCCAGCGCATAAAGTCCCAGACTTTACGGCCGTGGTTCAATTGTTCAACAGTATATTCCTGTGCCACAACGCACTCCTCAGATAGACAGCTTTTTGACGCGCTTGCCGCCGTACAGCAGGTTCACGATGGCACGGGTGCCGACAATAGCGGTAAACATCGACGTTGCGACACCGATACCGGTAGTAATCGCAAAGCCTTTGATCGCGCCAGTACCCACTGCATACAGGATAAGAACCTTAATCAGTGTTGTTACGTTCGCATCGAAGATGGAGCTGAACGCCCCTTTGTAGCCTTCTTCAATCGCCTGCTGTACAGAACGACCGTTGCTCAGCTCTTCTTTGATACGTTCGTTTATCAGTACGTTGGCGTCGACCGCCACCGCAAGGGTCAGGACGATACCCGCGATACCCGGCATGGTTAGCGTCGCCCCCGGCAGCAGGGACATGATGCCGATGATCAGCACCAGGTTGGCAATCAGCGCAGACGTCGCAATCAGGCCGAACTTCTTGTAGAAGAAGATCATGAAGATGATGGACACCGCCAGGCCAGCCAGACACGCTTCCAGACCCTGTTTGATGTTCTGCATACCCAGGGTTGGACCGATGGTACGTTCTTCAACAATCTGAATTGGCGCAATCAGCGCACCGGCACGCAGCAGCAGAGAGAGCTGACGCGCTTCGTTCGGGTTGCTGATACCGGTGATACGGAAGCTGTTACCCAGACGAGACTGGATGTTGGCGATGTTGATCACCTCTTCCTCTTTCACCAGCACCGCACGGCCGTTGGCGTCTTTCTTACCGCTGTCTTTGTACTCCACGAACAGGGTCGCCATCGGCTTGCCGATGTTGTCCTTAGTGAAGTTAGACATGATGTTGCCACCAGCGCTATCAAGCGAGATATTCACCTGCGGCTGGTTGTACTCATCCTGGCTTGAAGTGGAGTCGGTGATATGGTCACCGGTCAGGATCACGCGTTTGTACAGCACAACCGGCTGGCCTTCGCGGGTCTGTTTCACTTCGGAATCGCCCGGGACACGGCCTGAGGCCGCAGCAGCCTGGTCGACGTTGGAATTCACCAGACGGAACTCAAGGGTTGCTGTCGCACCCAGAATCTCTTTCGCACGCGCGGTATCCTGGATACCCGGCAGCTCAACCACGATACGGTCAGCACCCTGACGCTGTACCAGTGGCTCAGCCACGCCCAGCTGGTTTACACGGTTACGCAGAATGTTGATGTTCTGCTGAACGGCGTATTCACGCGCTTCACTCAGACGCGCGTCGGTCATGACCGCACGCAGCTGGTTGCTGCCCTGAGAGGTGATCACCAGATCGCGGTGACGCTGAGACAGATAAGTCACAGCCTGATCGCGTGCCGCGCTGTCGCGGAACGTGATGCTCATACCGTAGTTATCTTCTTTGCGTACGGTGGTGTACGGAATGCCCTTATCGCGCAGATCGCTGCGCAGGCTGTCGATATTCTGTTCCTGTAGCTTGCCGAGCGCGGTATCCATATCCACTTCCATCAGGAAGTGAACACCACCACGCAGGTCAAGACCCAGTTTCATTGGCTCTGCGTTCAGCGCAGCCAGCCAGCGCGGGGTTGCAGGAGCAAGGTTAAGCGCCACGACGTATTTATCACCCAGCACGCCCATCAGCGCTTCACGTGCGCGGAGCTGCGTGTCGGTGGTGTCGAAGCGAGCAAGAATTGCGCCCTCTTCCAGTGCCACAGACTTAGCGGTAATTTTTTCTTCTTGTAACGTTTTCTGGACCTGGATCAGCGTTTGCTCACTGGCGGCGACACCGCGCGCGCCAGTGATTTGAACGGCCGGATCCTCACCATACAGGTTGGGAAGCGCGTACAGCAGGCCGACGATAATCACGACGACCAGCATGATGTACTTCCACAAAGGATAACGGTTTAACACGGCAGTTCCCTTTGGGAAAAGTTGGGATTACAGCGCCTTCATGGTGCCTTTCGGCAGAACGGCAGCTACGAAGTCACGTTTGATAACCACTTCAGTGGTGTCGTTGAGGGCGATAGCAATGTAGCCGTTTTCCGCTACTTTGGTAACGCGACCTACCAGGCCACCATTGGTCAGGACTTCATCGCCTTTCGCGATGGAGTTCATCAGGTTTTTGTGCTCTTTAGTACGCTTCTGCTGTGGACGCAGGATCATGAAGTAGAAGATCAGACCGAACACAACCAGCATCAGAATCAGAGACATCGGGCTGCCCTGCGCTGGTGCGCCCGTTGCTGCTACCGCATCAGAAATAAAAAAGCTCATTCAAATTCCCTCATTATTAAAATTAATCAACGTTCAACGGTGGAACATCCCGCCCCTGACGTTGGTAGAAATCGGTCACGAAGCTCTCTAATTTACCCTCTTCGATAGCCTTACGTAAACCAGCCATTAAGCGCTGATAATAACGAAGATTATGAATGGTATTGAGACGCGCGCCCAAAATCTCGTTGCAACGATCGAGATGATGCAGATACGCGCGAGAATAATTGCGACAGGTATAGCAATCGCACTCGGAATCGAGCGGGCTGGTGTCACTCTTATGCTTCGCGTTACGGATTTTCACCACGCCATCGGTAACGAACAGATGACCGTTACGTGCGTTTCGGGTAGGCATCACGCAGTCGAACATATCAATGCCGCGACGTACGCCTTCCACCAGATCTTCTGGCTTACCCACCCCCATCAGGTATCGTGGTTTATCCGCCGGGATTTGCGGGCAGACATGCTCCAGAATGCGGTGCATATCTTCCTTCGGCTCACCCACAGCCAAACCGCCGACAGCGTAGCCATCAAAGCCTATCTCTACCAGACCTTTAACGGAGATATCGCGTAAATCTTCGTAAACGCTGCCCTGAATAATGCCGAACAGCGCATTTTTGTTTTGCAGGGAATCAAAACGGTCACGGCTACGCTTCGCCCAGCGCAGGGACATCTCCATGGAGCGTTTCGCATAGTCCCAGTCCGCCGGGTATGGCGTACATTCGTCGAAGATCATCACGATATCGGAGCCGAGATCGTACTGAATCTCCATCGATTTTTCCGGATCGAGGAAGATCGGATCGCCGTTGATCGGGTTACGGAAATGTACGCCCTGCTCTGTGATCTTGCGGATATCGCCCAGGCTGAAGACCTGGAAACCGCCGGAGTCGGTCAGGATCGGGCCTTTCCACTGCATGAAATCGTGCAGATCGCCGTGGAGCTTCATGATCTCCTGGCCCGGACGCAGCCACAGGTGGAAGGTGTTGCCGAGGATAATCTGTGCGCCCGTGGCCTCAACTTCTTCCGGCGTCATCCCTTTTACGGTGCCGTAGGTGCCCACAGGCATAAACGCGGGGGTTTCAACCACGCCGCGATCAAACACCAGGCGACCGCGACGCGCGCGACCGTCGGTGGTATCGAGTTCAAATTTCATTTTTTCTCCGACGTCAGAAAAACAGTCCAACGTTGTCATACGGTGCCGCGGACTTATTCCCCGACACGCTCATTCAAAGCCTGCGGATTGTACGTGATAAACATCGCGTCACCGTAGCTAAAAAAGCGATATTTTTGTTCTACCGCAGACTTGTAGGCATTCATCGTATGCTGATACCCCGCAAACGCGGACACCAGCATAATCAATGTAGATTCAGGCAGATGGAAGTTGGTCACCAGCGCATCAATGACGTTGTACTGATAGCCCGGGTAGATAAAGATCTGCGTATCGCCAAAGAACGGCTCAATCAACTCGCTTTTCGCAGCCTGCGCGGCGCTCTCAAGGGAACGCACGGATGTCGTACCGACAGCCACGACGCGGCTGCCGCGCGCTTTCGCCGCCAGCACCGCATCCACAACCTCCTGCGGCACTTCGGCGTACTCCGAGTGCATGATGTGGTCTTCAATGCTGTCCACGCGCACCGGCTGGAACGTACCCGCGCCGACGTGCAGCGTCACGAAGGCCATCTCAATGCCTTTGGCGCGCAGCTTTTCCAGCAGCGGTTCATCAAAGTGCAGGCCCGCGGTCGGGGCCGCCACCGCGCCAGGCTTCTGGCTGTAGACGGTCTGATACAGCTCGCGGTCGGCCTCTTCGTCCGGGCGCTCAATGTACGGCGGCAGCGGCATGTGGCCGATGCTGTTGAGGATATCAAGCACCGTGCGCTCGTCGTCGAACGCCACCTCGAACAGCGCGTCGTGGCGCGCGGTCATGGTCGCTTTGATACTCTCGTCATCGCCCAGCAGCAGCTCAGCACCCGGCTTCGGCGCCTTGGAGGCGCGAATATGTGCCAGAATACGTTTATCATCGAGCATACGTTCGACCAGCACTTCAATCTTGCCGCCGCTGGCCTTACGGCCAAACAGGCGCGCCGGGATCACGCGGGTATTGTTAAAGACCAGCAGATCGCCAGGGTTGAGCTTGTCGAGCAGATCGGTGAAAGTACCGTGCGTCAGCGCGCCCGTTGGCCCGTCCAGTGACAGCAAGCGACAGCTGCTACGCTCAGGCATGGGGTAGTGAGCAATCAGGGATTCAGGTAGTTCAAAGGAGAAATCGGCGACGCGCATGACGTATACTCGTGACTTAAAAACAGGCGGCATAGTCTAGTGCTCGCGCCCTTTTGCTGCAACAACTAGCCGCCACCGGACAAATAAAACGCATGAATTTTCTCGCTCACCTGCATCTGGCTCACCTCGCGGACAGCTCCCTCTCCGGCAATTTGCTGGCCGATTTCGTGCGCGGCAACCCCGCGGAAGACTATTCCCCCGAGGTTGTCGACGGGATTTTTATGCACCGCCGCATCGACGTGCTGACCGATAACCTGCCGGAAGTAACGGAAGCCAAAGCCTGGTTCCGCCCCGAAACGCGACGCGTGGCGCCAATCACGCTCGACGTAATGTGGGATCATTTCCTGTCGCGCCACTGGTCACAGCTGTCGACTGACATGACGCTGCCAGAGTTTGTGCGCTACGCCCACGCACAGGTCTCGATCATTTTGCCGGACTCCCCGCCGCGCTTTGTGAATCTGAATAACTATCTGTGGTCTGAACGCTGGCTGGAGCGATACCGCGAGATGGATTTTATTCAGAACGTCCTGAACGGCATGGCGAGCCGCCGCCCGCGTCTGGACGCGCTGCGCGACTCATGGCATGACCTGGATGAACATTACGATGCGCTGGAAACCCGCTTCTGGCAGTTCTACCCGCGTATGATGATGCAGGCAAAAAATAAAGAACTGTGATGCCGGTTTGATTGATAGGTAAAAACTGGTGGAACGATTGTTACCACCTCTTTGTCTTATTCCCGCGCAGTCTCTATACTGGCCCGCGTTGCGTTCCAAATAACCTTAGTATCTACAGGAGAATCATATGGTTCTGGTAACTCGTCCGGCCCCGGATTTTACAGCTGCCGCAGTTCTGGGTAACGGTGAAATCGTTGAAAACTTCAACTTCAAACAGCACACCAACGGTAAAGCAACCGTTCTGTTCTTCTGGCCAATGGACTTCACTTTCGTTTGCCCGTCTGAGCTGATCGCGTTCGACAAACGTTACGAAGAATTCCAGAAGCGTGGCGTGGAAGTGGTTGGCGTCTCCTTCGACTCTGAATTTGTACACAACGCATGGCGTAACACCCCTGTCGAAAACGGCGGCATCGGTGCGGTGAAATACGCGATGGTTGCGGACATCAAACGCGAAATCCAGCAGGCTTACGGTATCGAACATCCGGACGCTGGCGTTGCACTGCGTGGTTCTTTCCTGATCGACGCAAACGGCATCGTTCGTCATCAGGTTGTGAACGATCTGCCGCTGGGTCGTAACATCGACGAAATGCTGCGCATGGTTGACGCGCTCCAGTTCCACGAAGAGCACGGTGAAGTGTGCCCGGCTCAGTGGGAAAAAGGTAAAGAAGGTATGGCTGCTTCCCCAGACGGCGTAGCTAAATATCTGTCTGAGAACGTATCCAGCCTGTAATCGGCACGGTTTTCGAAAAACCCGCGAATACGCGGGTTTTTTTATGCCTTATGCGGCGCCGTCTTTTTTTACCTCGCGCCAGACTCGCCATGCCATCCCCGCAAGCAGCAATACCCCGGCGATCAGTACGCCCCAGACAATCAGCGTTTTCATCCGGCTTTCCTGCTCTGCCGCAGACGTCGCGGTTAAACGCGCCTCGCCACCCAGCGGGACAGCCTCCAGCGTATCGGCCATCGGCAGGGCTGCCAGATCGTAGGTCTTACGCAGCCCGGACGGGATCAGCATATCTATGTCCACGCTTGCCGGTTTAGCGGCCCCGTTCCCCCACGCGAGCAGGTACGGCCCTCTTCCCTGCGCGTTGAACACCAGATCGTAGCGCACGCGTTGCCCGGTCACGACCGGCAGGTTCTCCGGCAGGCGCGCGTTCAGGGCGTTAATTTTCACCGCCTCGACCAGCCCGCCCGGAAGCGAAACGGGTTCAGACGTTTTACCGCCAAGCTGGTAGATCACCTCTTTTTTCAGCGTATGCCACCGATCTTTGTCCGAACTCCGCCAGGCTATTTCTACCGGGAGAACGCCGTCGCCATTCAGCATGAAGCCAATCGCACTGAGGGGTTGCGGATGCGTCCAGCGCCACACGGCTTCGCTTTCGGATACACGCTCTCCCTCTCCCGCCAGGCTAATGTGTTCAGATTCCGCCTGTGCAGGGGCGTTAATGGCGTTGACGCCGGTTAGCGTCAGGGCAGAATGCCCCGTGTTCAGCACCAGAAGCAGATAACGATTCGCCTCAGGGGATAACACCAGATCGGTATCGATGCGGTCGAGCTTAAGGCGATCCTGCCCGCTCATCACGTCCAGCAGCGGCATCTCTTCGCGCAGGGTTGACCAGTTTTTCAGATCCTCACCGTAATAGACCGATGCGGTCCCCTGCCACGAGCCCTGCGGCGCATCCCAAATCAGCTGGAGCTGAGAGAGCGGAACCTCAGCCGCGTTTTCCGGCAGAGTCAGCAGATAGTGTTGTCCAGCCACCGCTGCTGTCTGCCCTTCCAGCACAATTTCCACGCCGTTTCTGGCACGCAGCATAATTTTCTCGCCGTTGTTTTCTTCCCCGCCCGGCGAGGCGTTAAGCGCAAAAAGGCGCAGAGGCGTTGTGGTCGGTGCCGGCTGCGGACGCGTTGTGGTAACCAGGCTGAACGGAACCGCCTCACCCGCCTGATTAAACACGCGAACGTCGCGCAGATCGGGCGATGTGCTCTGCTGGTAAACGGACAACGGCAGCGTGACCCGATACCACGGCGACGCTGTTGAGGTATCAAGGGACAGGCCGAAGGCATAATCCCGGGGGGATTCCGCCGGTGCGCTCTCGCTTATCGCCGGACCGGACTGGGCCAGCAGTGCCGCATAAACAACCGCTTTCATCCATTTCATTTTTCTTCTCCTGCTTTAGGCGGTAGCGGCGAGAAATAGCCCACAATCAGGACCAGGATCGCCACGCCAATAAACGCGATGGCGCGCGCCAGGCCGCCTCCGCCCGCGCTGTCCACCAGCATCAGCTTGAGCATGACCACGCCCAGCAGCGTCGCACCGCCAAGCCACTGCTGGCGGGAGGCCCGACGGGTGGCGCGGATCATCACCACCAGCGCGCAGAACATCCAGAACAGGGCAAAGGTGGTCTGAATAAGCCGCGAATGCCACAATGATTCCATGTTCCAGGCCACCTCGCCGTACCACGCCAGCGCGCGCAGCAGCGCGCCGTTAAGCCACCAGAAGCCAAGCGCCATCAGCGCAACGGCGGGCCACGGTCGGGACTGCGCAAGCGATGCCGGATAGTAGCGATCCACGGCCCGATAGAAGACCACCAGCCCCAGCAGGGCAAACGCCGCCCCTTCCTCAAGCGGGTTCACCAGCGGCAGCCAGGTCTGACGATAGACCACGCCGTCCTGGAAATTGGTGATCACCAGCAATACCAGGAGCACCACAACCACCGGTATCATGCTAAGACAGGCATAGAGTGCAGGCCAGACCCGGAACGGCCACGCGCGATGCTGAACGGCCGCGGAGAGCATCATAATCACCCCACCGCCAACAGCCATGGCGATGCCGCTTCCCCAGGCCGCCATCCCCCACGGCAGGGAGCGGGCAAACCAGTAAAGCTCAGCGCCCAGCGTCAGCAAAATCATCCACAACAGCGACAGGTGCAGCCCCATCGACAGGCGTGGAAGACGTTTTTCTTCGTCGCGCCGCAGCAGCATCAGGGCGGCAGGAAACGCAATACACCAGGCCAGATTTGCCCAGCCGGCCGCCAGGATCTGCTGGTGCGAGACCTGATACAGCACCATCAGCAGCATCATCGGCCACAGCAGCCATTTACTGGCATCCAGCTCCCGCCATGCCAGACGCGCGGCAATTTGCCGCCAGCCCCAGGCCGACACCGCCGTCAGCGCCAGCACGCCCGCCAGAACCGCTAACTCCGGCTTGAGGATCAGCTGCGACGCGCCCACCAGCGCCACCAGCCAGAACAGCAGCCCGCCGGCCAGCAGCGTCCAGCTGCCCGGCAGCGTCCAGCTGCCCGGCAGCGCGATTTTCCGCCACAGCCAGGCCGCAGCCAGCCAGCAGAGGCTGAGCACCGCGAAGATCAGCAGCAGGCTCAGCGATGTGACGCCGTTCATCTGCGCCCACATGGCGCTGCCGAGCGCCAGGACCAGCAGCGCCGTCCCGCTATAACTCATGCGCCGCTGCTGCTGTTGTACGCCCAGCCACAGGATGCCCAGCCCTTCCAGCGCCCAGGCCATTGCCGTCCAGCGTGCCGACAGCGCCAGCGGGATGGCAAGCGTGGCAAACCCGCCGCCAATCGCCAGCGCCGCCATAACCAGCGGTCGTCCGATGGAGGGGTAACGCCGCAGCGCGAGAAACGCCAGCGAGAGGTAAAACGCACCGTAGCCCAGCGCGCTGAGCGCCGGGCCGTACGTCCAGTGCGAGGTCATGCCGTACTGCATCCCAAACCCCACCAGCGGCGGGGCAAACAGCAGTACGCCGTCAATAATCTGCTTGCCCTTTTCCTGCGCCCGCAGCGACAGCGCCACGCTAAACACGCCGAAAATCAGCGTATTGGCGATCAGAAACAGTTGGCAGATGACGTAGTCTTCAGGCTGGTAGTCGCTCAGCCCCCACAAGCCGCCAACGCCGAACGTAAAGAGCAGCCCGAGCAGATTGAGCTCGCGCCAGTGCTGCCAGATGCTGATGACGAGAATGCCGATGGACAGCAGAAGATAGAAGGAGAACAGCGCCACAAAGCTTCCCCCGCCCGTCGACAGAAGCAGCGGGGCGAGATATCCGCCGAGGCTCGCCAGCATGGCAAGGCTCAGGGCCCTTTGCAGAACGGCCAGCCCAACGCTCGCCGCGCAAATCACCACCAGCAGCGCAAACGCCAGGGTCATCGGCAGCATCTGCCACAGCCGGAATGCGCCAAAGACGGTCAGGTAGAGTACGCCGGTCGCCCCGCCCTGGAGAATAAGGGCATAGATACGCTGCCTGTGCCGCAGCCGCCAGCCAATGACCAGCAGAACCATGGCAAACAGCGCCGTGGCGGCAAGGCGCAGCTCAAGCGGGAACAGTGAATGTTCAACGGTATAGCGCAGCAGGAAAGAGAGCCCCAGGAAGAGCAGCACAATCCCCAGCTTCGCCAGCGGATTGCCCTGCATGAACCAGCGCGTCAGCGAGGAGAGAATGCCGCCAAAGGCAGAAGGCCGTTTCGTCGCCCGTACAGGTGCAGGTTTTGCTTCGGTGACGGGCGGTTCGGGACGCCAGGGATCGACAGGTGCGGTAACGGCCTCTGCCGCTGGTTCCTCCACCGGCGTGACGGCCTGCACCGGCTCCGGCACTTTTTCAGCCACACCACGCTGCTCAAGCGCCTCAATGCGCTGGCGAAGCCGGGCGATCTCCTGCTTCGCCGCCGTGCTTCGGTTAAAGCCGATAACCGCCAGCACGGGTGCCACTACCAGCGCAAAAACCAGGAACAAACAGCCAAGGATGTAAAGCTCGTCCATGTTTCCACCTTCACCGTAAACGATCCGTTAAGATTGACACAAATAGTTGCATTTGCGCCATCTTAAAAGGTGAAAACCCTTCTGCCTGCGGTTAACCGCCGAACCAGACCGCCGCAGAGATAGCGGGAAGCGTGAGCACGCTCTCCTGGAACGTCGCTTTGCCCTCTTTACTCTTCCACGTTTTACCGGCCAGCAGCGGGGAATTGTCCAGCACGACTTCGCACGCCTCGCCCCGGTTGATTGCGACCAGCACGCGCTGCTGGTTATAGACGCGGACAAACACCACCACGTTATCGTGGGCGTACATCACCTGACAGCCCCCGTAGCGCAGGGCCTGGCTCTGCTTGCGCAGCGTCGCCATGCGCTGGTACAGGCTGAACAGCTCCTGATCCTGCTTTTCAGGCTCCCACGGGAAGGTTTTACGGCAGAACGGATCGTTGTTGCCGTCCAGCCCGACTTCATCGCCATAGTAGATGCAGGGTACGCCCGGCCAGGTGAAGAGCCAGGTCACCGCCAGCGGCAGGCGCGCCACATCTTTACCCAGCAGCGACTTAAAGCGCGCGGTATCGTGGCTGTCGAGCTGGTTGAACATCCGCAGCTGCTGCTGATGCGAAAGGCTGGCGCGATAGTTCTCCATCCACGCCATGCAGGTTTCGGCGTCAATATGCTGCGGATCGTAAGAGATATCGGTGTTTGCGAGGAACCCCCACAGCGGGAAGGTGAAGCCGCGATAGTTCATCGCCGCGTCTTCCGCATCTGCCTGCAACCACTGGCGCGCGTCGCCAAAGTGCTCCCCGAAAACGAATGCCTCCGGGCGGGCCATTTTTGCCGAGCGGGTAATGGCGGCGACATGCTGTAGATTATTTCGCGCCCCACCCGCTTCCCCCAGCATATGCACCACGTCCAGCCGCCAGCCGTCCATATTCCACGGCGCCTTGAGCCAGTGGCGCACGATGCTGTCTTCCCCGCCGTAGATCTCATTCACCAGCGAGGGCGACTGGAAATCAAGCTTCGGCAGGCTCGGGTAGCCCAGCCAGTCCAGAGCGCGACCCTCCTCGTCAAAACTGTACCAGTCACGCTGCGGTGAGTCAGGATTATGGCAAGCGCCCCCCATCGACTGATTGTGACGATCAAACCAGCCGTGAGAATCCCCGCTGTGGTTGAACACACCATCGAGGATCAGACGCATACCTTCTTTTTGCGTGTTGTGACGCAGCCGCAGCAGCGCCTCGTCACCGCCAAACTGCTCGTCAACGTGGCGATAATCCTGAGTATCGTATTTGTGTACGCTTGGCGCTTTAAACACCGGGTTCAGGTAGAGCGCCGTCACGCCGAGCGTTTTCAGGTACGGCAGTTTTTCGCTGATACCGTCGAGATCGCCGCCGTAAAAGGTCGATCCCCCCGCCTGGGCGGTCAGCGGCTCATCCCATTTTTTCAGGATGATGTCGTGACCGACCGCATGATGGTAGTAGATCTTGTCCTGCTCGGCGGTGCGCTTTTCAGAACGCGCAAAGCGGTCCGGGAAAATCTGGTAAAAGACCTGATCGTTAACCCACTGCGGGCCGCTATCGGGGCAGTCCACAGCAAACTGCTCCAGGCGCGCGGGCGGAAAACGGCTAAATCCCTGCGGGGTAAACCACAGCTGACGGTTATTCCACAGCAGCTTAAAGCCGTAACGGCGTCGCGGCTGCCCGCTGCGCAAATCGATATTTGCCCGCCACGCCGTGATGCCCGGCTGCGGCTGGCTGCGCACTTTGTGCATTTTCAGCGACGTTTCTTCATTATCCACTTCGGCGCGCAGCGTCACGCGTTCAGGCTGATTTTCCCCCGCCAGCCAGAGCGTAATCACAAGGTTGTCTTTGTTTTGCTTAACAAATGGGGCAACCGGAAGGTGCCAGGCGTTTAACATCACGAATCCCCTTTGATGAAATTGACGTCACCTTGCCACAGGGTTGTTAAGGTTAGCTCACCATGACGGAATTTATTGGGGGAGGAGGACGGGGGATGAGACTTTTTGCCGGGGCAAAAGGGCGTGTAGGCCGGGTAAGCGCAGCGCCACCCGGCATTTTTATCTTACTCTGCTTCCGCCAGCTGACGGTCGCGGCGGCATTTAAACATCCAGCCCACCAGCAGCAGGACGATCCACGCGAAGCCCACGTACAGGGAGATACGGGTATCCGGGTGATAACCAATCAGGCCAATGATGAAGACCAGGAAGATGAGGCCGACGATGGTCGTTGGCACGCCCCCCGGCACTTTGAACTTGAGCGCTTTGGCCTCTTCTGGCGACAGGCGGCGACGGAACGCAATCTGCGACAGCAGGATCATGATCCACACCCACACGGTGGCGAAGGTCGCCAGCGACGCGATTACCAGGAAGACGTTCTCCGGCA
This sequence comes from Enterobacter quasihormaechei, assembly GCF_004331385.1. Classification (GTDB taxonomy): domain Bacteria; phylum Pseudomonadota; class Gammaproteobacteria; order Enterobacterales; family Enterobacteriaceae; genus Enterobacter; species Enterobacter quasihormaechei. The sequence continues at coordinate 85,403 of NZ_SJON01000001.1, read as the reverse complement.
TGATGTAGTTCAGGTAGACCGAGAACAGCAGCGCCACGGTCATCACCAGCACCGTTACCCACGGAGTGCCGCGACGCGACGTTTTGGCAAACACCTTCGGCGCGCTGCCCTGCTCCGCCATGCCGTGCAGCATGCGGCCCACGCCGAACACGTCACTGTTGATGGCCGACAGCGAGGCGGTCAGCACCACAAAGTTGAGAATACTGGCCGCAAACGCAATGCCCATATGCTGGAAGGTCAGAACAAACGGGCTGCCGTTGGTGCCCACCTGGTTCCACGGGTAGATGGACATAATCACAAACAGCGTGCCCACATAGAACACCAGGATGCGCATCGGCACCGAGTTAATGGCGCGCGGAATGGACTTCTCAGGGTCTTTCGCTTCCCCGGCGGTAATGCCGATAATCTCGATACCGCCATAGGCGAACATGACCATCTGAAGCGACATGACCATCCCAAGCCAGCCGTTGCTGAAGAAGCCGCCGTTGCTCCACAGGTTATGGATGCCGGTTGGCTGCCCGCCGTTGCCGATACCCCAGATGATAATGCCGAAACCGGCGAGGATCATGATGATAATGGTCGCAACCTTGAAGAAGGAGAACCAGAACTCCAGCTCGCCAAACACCTTCACGCTCATCAGGTTAACGGCGCAGATGATCAGTACCACGCTCAGCACCCAGATCCAGTGCGGCACGGCGGGGAACCAGACCCCCATATAGATGCCAAACGCCGTTACGTCAGCAATCGCGACAATCAGGATTTCGAAGCAGTAGGTCCAGCCGGTGATAAAACCGGCCAGCGGGCCCAGGTTTTCCTGCGCGTAGCGTGAAAACGAGCTGGCAGACGGGTTGTGAACCGACATCTCACCCAGCGCGCGCATGATGATATAAGCCGCGGCGCCGCCGATGATGTAGGCCAGCAGAACGCTTGGACCGGCCATTTTGATGGCATCTGCCGAGCCATAAAAAAGACCGGTGCCGATAGCCGAGCCCAGCGCCATAAAGCGGATGTGGCGGGTGCTCAATCCACGTTTAAGTTTGTTAGTGCTTTCCATTAAAATCTTGCCATTCAACACGAAAAAAACAAAAAACCACGGGGCCTTAAGCCCCGTGGTTAAACAATTTGTTGCCGTTGATTAATGGGCGTTGGAGGTTACCTGACGCCCGGCAGCACGGTCCCAAACTATCGCCAGAACCAGCGCAACAACGGAAGGCATCAGCCAGGCCAGGCCCTGCTCGGACAGCGGCAGACGCTGTGTCCAGGCTGGCAGGATTTCTGCAAATGCTGATGCTTTGATCCCGTCAAGGATACCAAAAATCAGGCTGATAAACATGGTTGGCGCAATAATTCGCGTAGAGTTATGCCACCACGGACGCGTGAAGCTCAGCACGACCAGCACGATACATGGCGGATAGATCGCCGTCAGCACCGGAATGGACACCTGAATTAGGTGGCTCAGACCGAGGTTCGACACCGCCATGGAGAAGATGCCGAGGATAAACACCAGCGTGCGGTAAGAGAGCGGCAGATACTGGGCGAAGAACTCTGCACAGGCGCAGGTCAGGCCCACCGCCGTCACCAGGCACGCGAGGAAAATCAGCGCTGCCAGCAGCATGCTGCCTGCCCCACCAAAGGTGTGCTGCACGTAAGCATGCAGGATCGCCGCGCCGTTTGCGCTCTGATCGACCAGCGTTGCGCTATCTGACCCCAGACGGAACAGCGCCAGATACAGCAGCGTCAGGCCGACACCGGCCATCAGGCCAGCCCAGATGGTGTAGCGGGTCAGCAGACGCGCTTCGGTCACACCGCGAGAACGCGCGGCGTTAACGATAACAATACCAAACACCATCGCGCCGAGCGTATCCATCGTCAGATAGCCATTCACGAAACCGTTTGAGAACGCCGCGTTCTCATACGCGTCCATCGCGGAGCTGATAGGACCCGCAGGCCAGACGATAGCCGCAACCGCCAGCACGATCAGCGCCACAATTTTCAGCGGTGCCAGGAAGTTACCTACGGTATCCAGCAGTTTGCCCGGATAGAGAGAAACCAGAATCACGATGGCGAAGTAAATCAGGCTGTAAATAAACAGCGGCATCGCGCCGTCACCGGTCAGCGGAGCGATACCCACTTCAAAGGAGACGGTCGCCGTACGCGGGGTTGCGAACAGCGGGCCAACGGCCAGATAGCAGACGGTTGCCAGCAGAACGCCGGCCACTTTGCCAATCGGGGTGCTGAGGCTGTCCACACCGCCGCCCACTTTCGCCAGCGCGATGACGGTCAGTACCGGTAGACCCACGGCAGTCAGCAGGAAGCCAAACGCAGCCGTCCAGACGTGTTCACCCGCCTGTAAGCCAACCATTGGCGGGAAAATGATGTTGCCTGCGCCAACGAACAGCGCAAATGTCATAAAGCCCAGCGCGATAATGTCACGCGATTTCAAGTGATGGGTCATAAAACCTTACTGCCTGTGGATGTGGTGTTGAAAACGTTGAGATTTTCGCCATCCCTGACGGGACAATGCAGCGGAAAATTTGCTCAATTTCAGCGGGATATGCTCCCGTCCTGGCGTGGAGAAGAATAGTTTTTCGATTTACCACGCATATACAGTCGGTCTGACAGTATATGGGGGGCAATTTAAACGCTTATAACGTTTAAAGGCAAGGAGGGATCGTAAAACCAGAACAATATGCCAGCATGAAAATGCAGACCAAAATAATATGCCATGTATAAGAAAAACTCATGGCTAATCATGCGAACAAAAAAGCAGCAGCCGTATAATATTCAGCCGCGTTTCGCTTGACTGCAAAGCAAACGGGCCAGCAAGTGCTGGCCCGTGGAAAGGTAAACTGACACACCTGCCGTCAGGCGCTTTTTTTGGCAATTAATCGTTCCGGAAGCACGAAGCTGAAGCGCGTGCCCTTACCCAGAGTACTTTCGATATCAAGACGGCTGTCGTGGTGGCTCACCGCATGCTTCACGATTGCCAGCCCCAGCCCGCTCCCCCCGGTCTGCCGCGAGCGCGCTTTATCCACCCGGTAGAACCGTTCGGTAAGACGCGGGAGATGTTCTGGCCCAATCCCCGGGCCGTTGTCCTCGACGCTAAATTCAGCGCCCGCCGGGGTATGCTGCCAGCGCACCGTAATATGCGTCCCTTGCGGGGTATGGTTCACGGCGTTATACACCAGGTTTGAGATAGCACTGCGCAACTCATCTTCACTGCCAAGCACTTTCAGCGTGTTATCAACGTCAAAAGCCAGCGTGTGCTGATTATGGCTCAGCGTTTGGGCCTCGCGCTCTACCACCCGCAGCATCATCGGCACGTCAATGATGTCGTTTAGCGCCAGCGACGGGGCTGCCTCAATCTTTGAAAGCGTCAGCAGCTGTTTGACCAGCCCTTCCATGCGGAACGTCTGCTCCCGCATGGTATGCAGCGCTTTCTCACGCGGCGCCCCCTCCAGCGTTTGTTCCTGCATCATCTCAAGGTAGCCCTGAAGCACCGTCAGCGGCGTACGCAGCTCGTGACTGACGTTAGCAAAGAAGTTACGGCGCGCGCCCTCAAGCTGGTGCATCTGGGTTACGTCACGCGCCACCATCAGCCACTGCCGATCGCTGTAGGGCATCACGCGGATTTCCAGATGACGACCGTTGTTGAGCTTAAGGTTATGCGGACGGGTAAAATCGCGCTTTTTCAGATACAGCGTGAACTCGGGATAACGCAGAAGGTTAAGGATATTTTGGCCGTTATCATCCGGCCAGCGCAGGCCCAGCAGCTGTTGCGCGAGGCCATTACACCAGAAGATGGTCCCTTCTTCCGTCGTCAGGATCACCGCGTCCGGCAGCGACTCCGCGCCGCTGCGAAAGCGTTTGATCAGGCTTCCCAGCTCACGACGGCGCTTTTTATTACGCATCTGCATCTGGTGCAGGCCGTAGAGCAGCGGCTCCCAACTCCCGCTTCCCGGCGGAGGTGTCATACTCCTGTCGACCCATAGCCACCATGACAGGCGCAGTAAATTCCAGAAATGCCAGACGAGCAGTCCCGTCACGGCCACCAGTAAAAACCACGGCAGATAGCCAAAAACAGCCCCCAGAATGAGGGCCGGAATACAGCATAAGATCAGTTCAAAGACGAGCCTTTTCCATGACAGACGTTCCAGCACGCGTCACACTCCTGTCATTGTTCAGAAACGGGTCGAGAAACGATAACCCGTGCCGCGGACCGTCTGTACCATGCGATCGTGGCCGCTCAGTTCCAGTGCTTTACGCAGGCGGCGAATATGGACGTCAACCGTTCGGTCTTCGACATAGACGTTAGTTCCCCAGACGTTATTCAGCAACTGTTCGCGGCTGTAAACGCGTTCCGGGTGTGTCATAAAGAAGTGAAGGAGTTTAAATTCGGTGGGCCCCATATCGAGGGGATTTTCACCGGTCATGACCCGGTGTGAGGTTGGATCGAGGCTCAGCCCCTGCATCTCAATCACCTCTTCCACCGCCATCGGTGAAATACGGCGCATCACCGCTTTGATTCGAGCCACCAGCTCTTTCGGGGAGAACGGTTTGGTAATGTAATCGTCCGCGCCGGTTTCCAGGCCGCGCACGCGATCCTCTTCCTCACCGCGCGCCGTCAACATCACTACCGGGATATCGCGGGTCATCGCCTCGCGCTTAATATGCTTGATAAACTGCAATCCGGAACCGCCAGGCAGCATCCAGTCCAGCAGGATCAGGTCGGGCCAGGGTTCATTCAGCTGGTTCACCGCGCTGTCATAATCTTCCGCTTCAACCGGCTGGAAGCCATTTTGTTCAAGCACGAAGCACACCATTTCACGGATCGGAGCTTCATCTTCTACGACCAGAATACGTCTCGCCATACTTTGCCCTGTCTTATCGTATTTAAGTTACAAGTCTGTAATGCGGCGTCATTATGCGTCAGATTTATGACAGATTTATGAAAAACATTACCACGGTAAATGGCAAACTGTTGTTTTATTACAGCGGTTATTTTCCGCTCCCCGAAAGTTTATAATCCTGCTTTCTTATTATTGCCACGGATCTCTTATGCGCATACTTCACACCTCAGACTGGCACCTGGGTCAAAATTTTTACAGCAAAAGCCGCGCCGCGGAACATGAAGCGTTCCTGAACTGGCTGCTGGAGACGGCTCAGGCTCACGAGGTGGACGCAATCATTGTGGCGGGCGACATTTTTGATACCGGATCGCCGCCGAGCTATGCGCGTGAGCTGTACAACCGTTTTGTGGTCAACCTCCAGCAAACCGGTTGTCATCTGGTGATTGTCGCCGGAAACCATGATTCCGTGGCGATGCTGAACGAATCCCGCGATATTCTGGCGTACCTCAATACCACCGTGGTAGCCAGCGCCGGCCACGCGCCGCAGATCCTGAAAAAACGCGACGGCACGCCGGGCGCGGTGCTGTGCCCTATCCCGTTTTTACGCCCGCGCGATATCGTGCAAAGCCAGGCCGGCCTGTCCGGCAGCGAAAAGCAGCAGCATCTGTTGCAGGCCATCACGCGCTATTACCACCAGCAACATACGGAAGCCTGTGCCCTGCGCGGTGAACAGGCCATTCCGATCGTTGCCACCGGACACCTCACCACCGTCGGGGCCAGTAAGAGTGACGCGGTGCGCGAAATTTATATCGGTACGCTGGACGCGTTTCCGGCGCAGAACTTCCCGCCCGCTGACTACATTGCCCTCGGGCACATTCACCGGGCGCAAATCATCGGCGGCTGCGAGCACATCCGCTACAGCGGCTCGCCCATTTCGCTCAGTTTTGACGAAACGGGCAAAGCCAAATCCGTGCATCTGGTGAGCTTCACCGACGGCAAACTCAGCGCCGTTGAGACGCTTGAGGTCCCGGTCACCCAGCCGCTGGCGGTGCTGAAAGGCGATCTGGCCGCCATTACCGCCCAGCTTGAACAGTGGCGCGGCGCAGCGCTTAACCCGCCCGTCTGGCTCGATATCGAAATCGCCACCGACGACTACCTGTACGATATGCAGCGTAAAATTCAGACGCTGACGGAAGACCTTCCCGTGGAGGTGCTGCTGGTACGCCGCAGCCGCGAGCAGCGCGAGAAAATTCTGCTGAGTGCTCAACGTGAAACGCTGAGCGAACTCCGGGTTGAAGAGGTGTTCGCGCGGCGGCTTGCGCATGAAGAGATGGACGAGGCCAGGCAAACGAGGCTTAACGAGCTGTTTGCCCAGACCCTGCATACCCTCAATGACGAGGAAGAAAACGCATGAAAATTCTGAGCCTGCGTCTGAAAAATCTCAATTCACTGAAAGGCGAGTGGAAAATTGATTTCACCGCGGAGCCGTTCGCCAGCAACGGGCTGTTTGCCATCACCGGTGCCACTGGCGCAGGCAAAACCACGCTGCTGGACGCCATCTGCCTGGCGCTCTACCACGAAACGCCGCGCCTTAATAAGGTCTCCCAGGCCCAAAACGACCTGATGACGCGCGATACCGCCGAATGTCTGGCAGAGGTGGAGTTCGAGGTCAAAGGCGTCGCCTATCGCGCTTTCTGGAGCCAGAACCGTGCCCGCAACCAGCCGGACGGAAACTTACAGGCACCGCGCGTGGAGCTGGCCCGCTGCGAAGACGGCAAAATTCTGGCCGACAAAGTCACGGATAAGCTGGAACAAACCGCCGCACTGACCGGGCTGGACTATGGACGCTTTACCCGCTCGATGCTGCTCTCTCAGGGGCAGTTTGCCGCTTTCCTGAATGCGAAACCGAGCGATCGCGCTGAGCTGCTGGAAGAACTGACCGGCACGGAAATTTACGGCCAGATTTCCGCCATGGTCTTTGAAAAACATAAAGCGGCACGCAGCGCGCTGGAGATGTGTGAAGCGCAGGCCGCAGGCGTAGTGCTGCTGAGCGAGGAACAGCAGCAGCACTTGCAGCAAAGTTTGCAGGCACTCACTGACGAAGAAAAGATCCTGCTGGCCCGGCAGCAGAGCCAACAGAAAGATTTTCAGTGGCTTACGCGTAACGACGAGCTAATACGTGAACAGCAGCGCGCAGCCGTTTCGCAGCAGCAGGCGCAACAGGCTCTGACGGACGCCGCTCCCCAACTGGCGAAGCTTCAGCTGGCCCAGCCCGCCGCCCAGCTGCGCCCCCTGTGGGAGCACCAGCAGGAGCAGACCGCCCGCCTGTCGCAGACCACAGAGCGAATTGCTGAAGTAAATACTCGCTTACTCGACAGAGCGGCACAGCGCGCGCGTATCCGCAACGGTGCGCTGCGCAACCGTGAACAGTTGCAGACAGAGCACACGGCGCTGACGCAGTGGCTGACCGAACACGATCGTTTCCGTCAGTGGGGACAGGAAATTGCCGGCTGGCGGGCGCATTTTACGCAGCTGAGTCGCGATAAAAATCAGCTCGCGGCCCAGTCGGCGCGCATTGCTGAGCTCCGCCAGAAGCTGGCCGGGATGCCGGAAAGTACGCTGACGCTGACGGCTGAGGCCATCACAACCGCAATGGAGCAACAGGCACACACGCGGGCGCTTCGCCAGCGCCTGACCGCACTTCACGCTCGCTATCAGCCGCTGCAAAAAAGGCTGCGCCAGAATGCGGAAAGCGTGAAGAAAGCACAGGCTGAGCAGGTCACGCTCAACGACACCCTGACCCTGCGCCGCCAGCAGTATAAAGAGAAAAATCAGCACTTTGTCGATCTTAAGGCGCTCTGTGAGCGTGAAGCGACAATCAAAGATCTTGAGAACTATCGTGCTCAGCTGGAAGCCGGTAAGCCTTGCCCGCTCTGCGGCTCATGCGAACATCCGGCCGTGGTGCAGTATCAGGCACTCGAACTGACCGACAATCAGCGCCGCCGCGATGCCCTCGAAAAAGAGGTTGTCGCGCTGAAAGAGGAAGGGTTGCTGGTGCTCGGGCAGGTCAATGCGCTGACCCAGCAGATCCAGCGCGAGACAGCGGAAGCCCAGTCCCTCTCTCAGGAAGAGCAAGCACTCACTAAAGAGTGGCTGGAGGTCTGCACGTCCCTGAACATAGCGCTGAATATTCAGGATGATATTGCCCCCTGGATGAGCGAACAGGAGCAGTACGAACGCCAGCTTTATCAGCTAAGCCAGCGTCTGACGCTGCAAAACCAGCTCAATGAACAGGAAGGACAGGCGCGCCAGCACCAGCAGCAGCTGGCGGCGACGCGTCAGGCGCTGGCGGCCTCGTTACGGTCGCTGTCGCTTAGCGAGCCCGATGAGGGTACTGAAAATGCCTGGCTCAGCGCGCGCGAAAACGAATACGCCCGGTGGCAGGAAAAACAGGCCCAGCACGGTACGATTCAGGAGCGTATTAACGCCCTGATGCCCATTCTGGATACGCTGCCGGTTTCTGATAATGCAGAAGCCGACGCGGTGATCCCTGAAAACTGGCGTGCGATCCACGACGAATGCGTGTCGCTGCAAAGCCAGCTCGCCACCCTACAGCAGCAGGAGACCCTGGAGCGTGAACGGCTTCAGCAATCGCAGGCTCAGTTCAGCGCCGCGCTGACCGCGAGCTGCTTCGCCGATCGCGAGGCATTTCTCGCCGCCCTGCTGGATGATGCGTCGATCCGCCAGCTTGAACAGCAAAAGCAGACGCTCGAGAACCAGCTTCAGCAGGCCATGGCGCTCTCGGTACAGGCAAGCCAGCAGCTTCAGGCGCACCAGACACAACGCCCGGAGGGGCTGGAAACCGATATCGCAACCCTTCAGGCACGGTTACAGCAGCTGGCGCAGCAGCTTCGGGACAACACCACGCATCAGGGGGAGATCCGCCAGCAGCTCAAACAGGACAGCGATAACCGTCTGCACCAGCAGGCGTTAATGCAGCAGATTGAGGAAGCGGCGCGTCAGGCCGACGACTGGGGCTATCTCAATGCGCTGATAGGCTCCAGCACCGGCGATAAATTCCGTAAATTTGCCCAGGGGCTGACGCTGGATAATCTGGTGTGGCTTGCCAACCAGCAGCTCAACCGTCTGCACGGCCGCTACCTGCTCCAGCGTAAAGCGAGCGACGCGCTGGAGCTGGAGGTGGTCGACACCTGGCAGGCCGATGCGGTACGCGATACGCGCACCCTTTCCGGCGGGGAGAGTTTCCTGGTCAGCCTGGCGCTGGCCTTAGCGCTTTCCGATCTGGTCAGTCACAAAACGCGGATTGACTCGCTGTTCCTGGATGAAGGGTTCGGCACGCTCGACAGCGAAACGCTGGATACCGCGCTGGATGCGCTCGACGCGCTGAACGCCACCGGGAAAACCATCGGCGTGATCAGCCACGTCGAGGCAATGAAAGATCGTATTCCGGTGCAGATCAAAGTGAAGAAGATCAACGGGCTGGGATACAGCAGGCTGGACAGGGAGTTTGCGGTGGGTTAAATGATGGGGCGCTGCGGTCTGGTGCCCTCACCCTGGCCCTCTCCCCGTGGGAGAGGGTACAAAAACTTGCGTTGCTGTTTTGCGTTTATTCCGGCCACAACCACGCCGCGCCGCGCACGCCGCTGGAATCACCGTGAACGGCTTTGCGGATCGGCGTTTCACACTCGCCGCCAAATACCCACTGTTTTATCAGCGTGGGCACCGTCGCGTACAGCCGGTCGACGTTGCTCATGCCGCCGCCCAGCACAATCACGTCAGGATCGAGAATATTGATCACATGCGCCAGGGATTTTGCCAGCCGCATTTCGTAGCGGCTGAGCGCCAGTTCAGCCACCGGATCCTGCTCCTCAACCAGACGCATAATCTCGTTACCTTTCAGCGGCTGGCCGCTCAGACGATGATAATCGGTGGCAAACCCCGTCCCGGAAATAAAGGTCTCAATACAGCCCTGCTTGCCGCAGTAGCACGGTACTTCGGCGCGGTATTTGAGTTCATCTTCGTCCATCCACGGCAGCGGGTTGTGTCCCCACTCGCCCGCGGTGCCGTTGCCGCCAATATGCGAGCGTCCGCCGATAGCCACGCCCGCCCCGCAGCCGGTGCCGATGATGACCGCAAAAACGGTCTGCGCGCCTGCCGCGGCGCCATCGACGGCCTCGGACACCGCCAGGCAGTTGGCGTCATTTGCCAGACGCACTTCCCGGTTCAGACGTTGACTTACGTCTTTATCAAACGGCTGACCGTTGAGCCAGGTGGAGTTGGCATTTTTCACCACGCCAGTATAGGGCGATATGGAGCCGGGGATCCCAATCCCCACGGTCCCCGTCTCGCCCGTTGCCTGCTCTGCCATATCGACCAGGCGGGCAATCGTTTCGAGGGTCTGGTGATAATCATCGCGCGGCGTAGGCAGACGGTGGCGAAACAGTTGCTCTCCCTGCTCGCTCAGCGCAATAACTTCTGTTTTGGTGCCGCCCAAATCAATCCCAATACGCACAAGACACTCCTCATTATTTTGATTATCAACAGAGTAGAAGCCCGCATCCCGATTAGCAATGCAAGCGATGCGACAATTCGTTATCATGCCCGCTGATTTAACGACAAGGCCGTGGAAATTATCATGCTGTGGTTCAAAAATTTGATGGTTTACCGTCTCAGCCGCGACGTTTCGCTGCGTGCAGAAGAGATGGAAAAACAGTTAGCCGCTTACTCCTTTACCCCTTGCGGTAGCCAGGATATGGCAAAAACCGGCTGGGTTCCGCCAATGGGTTCTCAAAGCGATGCGCTGACCCACGCCAGCAGCACGGGGCAAATCATCGTTTGCGCCCGTAAAGAAGAGAAGATCCTGCCAACGCCCGTGGTTAAGCAGGCGCTCGAAGCGAAGATCTTCAAGCTGGAAGCTGAACAAGGCCGTAAGCTTAAAAAAACCGAAAAAGATTCGCTGAAGGATGAAGTGCTGCACTCGCTGCTGCCGCGCGCCTTTAGCCGCTTTAGCCAGACCATGATGTGGATCGACACCGTTAACGGGCTGATCATGGTGGACTGCGCCAGCGCCAAAAAAGCGGAAGATACGCTGGCGCTGCTGCGTAAGAGCCTTGGCTCATTGCCGGTGGTTCCGCTGGCGCTGGAAACGCCGATTGAGCTGACCCTGACGGAGTGGGTGCGTAGCGGGACGGCCGCTCAGGGCTTCCAGATCCTTGATGAAGCAGAGCTGAAAGCGCTGCTGGAAGACGGCGGCGTGATCCGGGCGAAGAAACAGGATTTGGTGAGCGACGAAATCGCCGTGCACATTGAAGCGGGCAAAGTGGTGACCAAACTGGCGCTCGACTGGCAGCAGCGCATTCAGTTTGTGATGTGTGATGACGGCTCGGTGAAGCGTCTGAAATTCTGCGATGAACTGCGCGATCAGAACGAAGATATCGACCGCGAAGATTATGCCCAGCGCTTTGACGCAGACTTTATCCTGATGACCGGCGAGCTGGCGGCGCTGATCCAGAATCTGGTGGAAGGCCTCGGCGGCGAAGCGCAGAGATAATTCTCCATCACCCTCTCCCCAACGGGGAGAGGGAAAAAAACATCACTTCAGATAGCGGCACAGATAAGAGGTTGGCTCTGCAACCTGTAAATGGAACTCGCTGTGGCCCGGCACGTTGAATACCTGCCCGGCGCTATAGACTTTCCACTCCGTTTCACCCGGCAGTAAGACGTTCAGCGCGCCGCTGACCACCGTCATCTCTTCCGCTTCTGCGGTGCCAAAGGTGTATTCCCCTTCTGCCATTACGCCGACACTGGCGCGGCCAGTGCTGCTGCTGGTAAAACCAATGGATTTCACTTTACCGGAAAAGTATTCGTTACTTTGAAGCATGAACTGGCCCTTATATTTATAGAGAAAAATCCACTATAGGGGCCATGCTCATGACCTGTCACGCAAAATTCATTACACCAGTAATTCCGACGCCAGGCGCGCCATCAGGACGTTAGAGAGCAACACCGGAACATCCAGCGCCTTTTGCAGTAAATCACGATGCCGCTGATGGAACCCCAGGCAGTCCAGCATCAGGACATCCGCCCCTCTGTCGATCAACTCCTGTCCCGCCGCAATCAGTTTCGCTTCGCTGTCCCAGAACGGATTTGCCAGCGCGTACAGCGGAGTGTGCTCCAGCGCGGCCCACTTCACCGTCTGGTTATCCAGCAGTTCTTCAACGGGAACGATAACCCCAACCTGATGACCATCCACAATTGACGCCACCAGCGGCGGAATGATCCGCATCGGTTCGAGCAGAATGGCATTTCGCGCGCTAAGCCCTTTAACCGGTGCCGTGCTCATCAGCAAAATAACGTCATAGTCTTGATTATCGAGCACTTCGATCACGCCCTGTAGCGCGCGCTCAATTTTCTGGCGCGACACATGCGCCAGTTTACCGTCGCTTAATAACGTTGCCAGGGGCTCATCCCCCGCCTCGACAGCGTAGTCTTCCATGACCTCTTCCCGACTCATCTTCCCTAACAGGCTAAGATGCTTAATCTGTTGTTCAGAGATATGCTCCGTGAGGAGCGGTAATACTTCGCTTACAGGGACCACACCGATTGTGAGGATCGCCAACGTCGCCTTCATTTTGATCGCCTTTCGTTACTACCACAACTGCCACACAGGTACAGGCTCACTACGCTGCACCGTTCATTTATTCAACAAAACAGCACCAAGCGTAGCAGGGGATCTCTACACCGTAGTGTAAAGATCGACTGGCCTTTCCGAATCCACCTGTAATAACTAAATATTAACTGCTACTTAACATTGGCGATAAGTTAAAAGTGTGATGCAGGCACGGTTGTAACGAATTCGGACTTTTATCAGGACTTCTCTGGATCCTCATAGCGCCGTTTCGCATCCCGCGCTTCCTGTTCGGTTTCATGTTCGCTGATCAGCGAATCCGGTTTGGGGTGATCGGCACGCAGCTGATACCAGGTTACGGTCTCATCGCCATTACCTTTTTCAACGGTAACGATGCGGGCTTCACGTGGATAGGGAGGTCTGGTTGGCATAGCTCATCCTTTTTTTATGTCTGAGCTATGAGTATAGACGGCTGTTAGCTGGCGCAAGCCAAACGCAGGGCGGTAATAATCTGAATCGCAACTTTTTCGGGTGACGCCGAGGCATCCACAACATGGTGTGCCGCCTCGCGGTATAGCGCATCGCGTTCGGCGAGCACGTCGCTGACCTCTTCACTCAGCGGTTTCGCGGTCAGCGCCGGGCGCTGCCCCTCTTCCGGAAAGGCTTCCAGCCGCCCCACCAGCGTCGACACCGGGGCACAGAGGTAGATCACGACACCTTTTTCGCGCATAAACTGACGATTATACGGTGCCAGAATAATGCCCCCACCGGTTGCAATCACGGTTGACGGTGCGGTCACCGCTTCCAGCGTAGCCGTTTCGCGCGCACGAAAGCTCTCCCACCCCTCATTCTCCACGATATCGGCGATGGTCTGACCGGCATTCTCCTGGAGCCAGTGGTCAGTATCGACGAACTGACTCTGGCACAAACGCGCCAGCTCCAGACCAACGGTCGTTTTCCCACAGCCGCGAGGGCCAACTAAAAAGATGGGTGGGTTCATAACCAGGTATTCCCCTTGATGCCGGATAACTGAAGGCTGTAAAGAAATGATTGCAGAAGATGTTGCGCTAACTTTACTGCAAAGCGGTACGGAATGACAAGCCTGTGGAAGCCACACTGTACCACAAAACAGCCCGGAGGATGTCTACGCCGGGCGGCGTTTCACTTCCAGCAGCCATTTATCCAGCTCGGCGGCAAACTGCTGGCGATCGCGCTGCGACAGGCTATCTGGCCCACCGGTCTGCACGCCGCTGGAACGCAGCGTATCCATAAAATCACGCATGGTGAGTTTCTCGCGGATCGTTGCAGGAGAATAACGTTCTCCGCGCGGGTTCAGCGCCGCCGCCCCTTTCGCCAGAACATCGGCCGCCAGCGGGATATCCGCGGTGATCACCAAATCCCCTGCGCTGCACAGGCGTACTATCTCGTTATCCGCCACGTCGAACCCGGCCGGAACGCGCAGAGAACGAATGTATCTGGAGGGCGGCACGCGGATATTCTGGTTCGCCACCAGCGTCAGCGGCATCTGCACGCGCTCGGCAGCGCGAAATAAAATCTCTTTGATCACGTTCGGACACGCGTCCGCATCAACCCAAATCGCCATAGTCTCTCCCCAATATGATTCTGGCGACTATTGTCGCCTGCATTTCGTTGTTAAGCTATCAGTGAGAGATAACAACGCATAAAAACGGAGAGACGTGATGGATAAGAAAATCGGGTTTATCGGCTGCGGGAACATGGGTAAAGCTATCCTCGGTGGACTGATTGCCAGCGGCCAGGTGCTGCCGGGGCAGATTTGGGTCTATACCCCGTCACCGGATAAAGTCGCGGCGCTGCGTGATGAGTATGGTATCAACGCCGCAGAAAGCGCGCAGGAAGTGGCTCAGGTGGCGGACATTGTCTTTGGCGCCGTTAAGCCGAATATCATGATTAAAGTCCTGAGCGAGATCACCTCCAGCCTGAATAAAGATACCCTGGTGGTGTCGATTGCCGCAGGCGTGACCCTCGATCAGCTCGCCCGCGCGCTGGGCCACGACCGTAAGATTGTTCGCGCCATGCCAAACACCCCGTCGCTGGTGAATGCCGGCATGACCTCCGTGACCCCGAACGCCCTGGTGACGTCTGAAGACGTGGCGGATGTACTGAATATTTTCCGCTGCTTCGGCGAAGCGGAAGTGATTGCCGAAGCGATGATCCACCCGGTAGTTGGCGTGAGCGGCTCGGCGCCGGCGTATGTCTTTATGTTTATCGAAGCCATGGCGGATGCCGCCGTGCTGGGCGGCATGCCGCGCGCGCAGGCTTACAAATTTGCGGCGCAGGCGGTAATGGGCTCGGCCAAAATGGTGCTGGAAACGGGTAAACATCCGGGCGAACTGAAAGATATGGTGTGCTCGCCGGGCGGCACGACCATTGAAGCCGTGCGCGTGCTGGAAGATCGTGGGTTCCGCTCCGCCGTGATCGAGGCGATGCAAAAATGCATGGAAAAATCAGAGAAGCTGAGTAAGTCCTGATGAGTAACGCCGCCGGAACGGTATGAGTCATCCAGTAAAAGCTGCTGGTGCCCGCTTCCCGAAGGTGCTCGTGATTTCATAACATTCATCGCTCATCTTTCTTGGGAAAATTATGAAACCATTTCCCCAGCTATAGTGAGAGAATGACAGCGAAAGTATGAAATTTTGGGTGAGCCACTATCGTGGCTCACCCTTAGCACTACGCCTGTTTCTTCAGGCACGCGCTCATGAATTTGCTGCGATCGTCGCCTTTCAGCATCTGCTGCGTCGCCTGAGCATTACACTCGCGCATTTTTTGCTGCTGCGGGGTCAGGCTTTTTTCACCCGGTTTGGCCGCACCCTTCTTAAGGCAGTCGCTCATATACGTTTTACGGGCATCCCCTTTCAGACTTTGCGATGTCGCCTGTTGGTTACAGGTCGTCATGCGCTGCTGCTGGGGCGTTAACGTTTTCTCTTCCGCGTGTGCTGAGGCCATCAGACACAGGCCAGAGAGCAGGGTAACCAGTATTGTTGTTTTCATTGCACCATCCTTTATGGGAAGTTCCACGTTAAGTCTGGTTCGTTACGGGAAAAAAACCACCCTGCAACCATGATTTTCGCCGGGCCTCCCGGTTATTTCAGTTCCGTCGCGGTACGATTATCATTACCCGGTTATGCCGTAAGGACAAAAGTCATTAATAACGTAAATAATGCGGTGAAAAGTGTGCTCTGCTTCAATTTAATTACCCCATGACAAGTGGGTAAAAATAAAAACAGCGCGACGCCAGGCATCCTGCATGACAATTCTGTGACACGTCATTTTCACCTCTGGCAGGTTAGCTGCGAGGATGCCTTAAAAGCTTCTTTACGTATTGTTGAAGCAGCTCCGCATCTTCTGCGGGCACCTGTGAATCAGGGCGAGCGTTCTCCAGCGCGCCTTCAACGTTGTCTATCAACGCCTCCTGCTCCGGTTTTGCCATCTGTCGCAACAGTGCCGTAACGACGATTTCCAGCGCCTCGACCTGGGCAACCAGCTCTTTCGACTCTTCTTCCTTTTGGGCAAGCTTAACCAACAACTCAGCAATGAGATTTTTCATGGTGCTATTTCCTTTTGTGATTCCCCCTGAAATTAACACCCTCAATGAATAATGCAAAGCATGGATTGATTTTCTCTTATGCAAAAGTGACATCGCTGCCAAAAAAGATATTCCGAACCGGGAGCGAAACGTTTTTCTAAAAGAAACGCGCCGCATTTCGTTATATAAAAATGCGGCGTTCATAAGAATAAATAATATATTATCGTGTTTACCGGGCTGACTTTGCCTCAGCGATTTGCCTGCGACGGCGTAAGGCAATGGCCAGTTGAATAATATTAATAAGTACCACCACCGCCGTTGCGGCAAATACCCAGCGGAAACCCGCCATCGCCGAGACCGATGCGCCAATCAGCGGGCCCGCTACGTTGCCTAAATACATGAACGACTGGTTGTAGCCAAAAATGCGGCCTGTTACCTGGTCACTGGAATATTTCACCAGCAGCGTCTGAACCGCAGGCAGCATGGCGCCATCGGCAAAACCAAGGAGGAAGCGCAGCACGCCAAGCTGAAGCGGTGTGGTGACGAACGACATGGCAAAGAAGAGGATCACGGCGATGATGAGCGTTGCCATCAGAATGCGCGCCGTACCGATCCTGTCGCCCAGTTTTCCCAGACGCGGCGCGGACATCAGCGCCGACACGCCCGGCACAGCGGCAATCATCCCGCTCAGAAAAGCAATGTTGCTGCTGTCCGGCGCCATCGACTTGATAAACAGCGCCAGAATCGGCCCCACCGAGCCGTTGCAGAGCTGGATCACCATCGTGGTGACAAAGAGGCTGATCATCAGGCCAGGATAAGGCAGCGAGGCGAAAACCGCCTTTCCGCTCAGTCGTTCGGATTTACTTACAGCAGGCCGCCCGCCCTCTTTGATCAGAAAAAGGGTGACCATAAAGCTGATTGTCAGCAGGATGGCGGTAATGATAAAGACCGCACGCAGCCCGACATGGTCAGCCAGGAAGCCACCGAGCAGCGGGCCGCCGATCACCCCGCTGATCTGTGCCGTGGAAAGCGTGCTGAGCGCCCAGCCGCTCCGCTCGCGCGGTACCTGCGAGGCCACCAGCGCCATGGCGTTCGGAATGTACCCGGAAGTCAGCCCCATAATCGCCCGCAGAATAAACAGCTGCCAGACGTTGGTGGCGAAGGCCTGGAGCAAAATGGCTATCGCCATCCCCAGCGAGGCGCGGAGCAACATCAGCTTGCGCCCCTTACGGTCCGCCAGACTTCCCCACATCGGTGACACTATGGCAGATACCAGAAACGTCACGCTGAACGTCAGGCCGGACCACATGGAGAGCGCTTCATGGGAAGTGACCCCCAGCTGCGACACGTACAGCGGCAGGAAGGGCAATATCTGGCTGATAGCCAGTCCGGTGAAGAAACAGCCGAACCAGACTGAAATGAGGTTAACTTTCCAGGATTCCATAACAGAAATAGTCTTCATTTTTAGGCGAATTCGCCGACAGATTAGCAAGTTACGCGCGATGGCATAGCGCCAGAGATGCGGCCTTGCAGACTTTGGTGTTTTATCTTCCCAGTCATCATATTTGTGAAACAAGTCACAATTTATCCACTTTTCGGTGGAAGATTATGCTTCATCGACACATTCCGTAACCGCGCATCCCCAAATGGAAATGGTTGGCATGGGCGGCATTATAGTTCGGCCCCAGACCGTTACCGTAATAGCCGCAGCTTGCCGACAGCAGCGCCTGTAGCCAGGGCTGCGTCTTTTCCGCTTTCCAGCCATTGAGGATGGTAACGCGCTGTCCGTTTGCCAGCCGGAAGGCACTGATATCCAGCGCATCCGCCGTGGCATGTTCACTGCGCCGCGCATCCGGGCGGCTATAGATATTGCGGCAGGCAAAGCTGCCCAGATGTTCAATGCGCGTAAGCTCGCTTCCCGTCCAGGTTTTGGTGAGCGGTCGGGCCTGCTGGCTGACAAACAGCGCCGAGCTTAACGCCAGCGGGCAACTGGCAAGAAAGCTGCCGTTCAGGCTGACGGGGCCAAAATCGCGCACGCGCACCACGTTACTTAGCGGGCACTCCCCGGCGCTGTCAGCAACAGCCTGGGTACGGATAAGCTGGCGTTGATTCGCCTGCGCTAACAGATTTTCGCACGCCTGCGGCGTTAAGCGCCGAAGTTTAAACTGGGTTATTTTTCCGGGCGGATCGTCAAGCGTAAGCGGCACGAAAGGATTGTAATACGGCGGCAACCAGCGGTAGCCCACCGCGGCGATCCCGGCAATAACGATAAGAATAAGCAGACCTTTTCCTCTCACGCGCCCCCCTTCAACATCCCTTAAAACATTATGGCAGAAGGCCGCGAAACCCGCCGGGCATCGTGGTATGTTATTGGCTTTTCGTCAGACTGGAAGAGAGTGAGATGGCAAAGCAGCGCGTAGGTATTGTCTTTGGGGGAAAATCGGCAGAGCACGAGGTGTCGTTGCAATCGGCTAAAAATATCGTTGATGCGATTGATAAAAGCCGTTTTGACGTGGTGCTGCTGGGCATTGATAAACAGGGCCAGTGGCATGTTAACGATGCCAGCCAGTATCTGCTACATGCTGACGATCCGGCGCACATTGCCCTTAATCCTTCTGATATCAGCGTCGCAACGGTGCCGGGCGTGGAACAGGGACAGCTTATTAATGCCGGGAACGCGCAGGCGCTGGCACAGATTGACGTAGTGTTCCCCATCGTTCACGGCACGCTGGGCGAAGACGGTTCCCTGCAAGGGATGTTGCGTATGGCGAACCTGCCGTTTGTCGGCTCCGATGTGCTTGGCTCTGCCGCCTGCATGGATAAAGACGTCACTAAACGTCTGCTGCGCGACGCCGGTCTGAACATTGCGCCGTTCGTGACGCTTACGCGTGCCAACCGCGATAAACACAGCTTCGCGCAGATCCAGGCGCAGCTTGGCCTGCCGCTGTTCGTGAAACCCGCGAATCAGGGCTCTTCCGTGGGCGTCAGTAAAGTGACCAGCGAAGCGCAGTTTAACGATGCCGTTCGTCTGGCCTTCGAATTCGACCATAAGGTGGTGGTTGAGCAGGGAATTAAAGGTCGCGAAATCGAGTGCGCTGTCCTGGGCAACGATTTCCCCCAGGCGAGCACCTGCGGTGAAGTGGTTCTGAGCAGCGACTTCTATTCCTACGACACCAAATATATTGACGACAAAGGTGCCCAGGTTGTGGTGCCCGCCGCGCTCGATCCCGATGTTAACGACGCGATCCGCGCGATCGCCGTTGAAGCCTATCAGGCGCTGGGATGCTGCGGGATGGCCCGCGTCGACGTGTTCCTGACGCCGGATAACGAGGTAGTGATTAACGAAATCAACACCCTGCCGGGCTTTACCAATATCAGCATGTACCCGAAATTGTGGCAGGCCAGCGGGATAAGCTATCCGGAACTGATCACCCGCCTGATTGAACTGGCGCTGGAACGTCACGCCGCTGACAGCGCCCTGAAAAGTTCGATGAACTAACGGTTACTCGACGTTCTCTGCCGTCGTCGTCTCATCGGGACGACGACGGATAATGAATCCCGCCAGCCAGAAACTGATGACCCAGGTTACCAGCCCCACCGCATAGGTTTGCCAGCCTTTCGCTTCAAAGCCCAGCAGCCCGACAACACCATTAAGAATAAAGATCAGCCCGATCGCAAAGGCGTAGTAATGCCAGTCACGGCGTAGTTTGGAAGTGAGCTTCATGACAACTCCGGCAGAAAAAAACCATCCTCTCACAGTTTACTGAAGACGTCTGTGGCGGATACGTAAATTCTGAAATGCAGCACAGTTTCACTTATGTTATCAATTTGTGACATGATGCATAAATCGACAATCCAGGAGGAATCCTGAGCCGACTTTCCCACGATTCTGATATTGACAAATGCTATGACCTGTCACACTCACTCTGTACGACGCGTATTAAAACAGAGTGATATTTTCGGGAGGTCTTATGGCAGACTTTACATTGTCGAAACCGATTTTTGGCGGAAAACAACCAAAAACCTCCACTGCGGGGAACATTGCCTATGCCCTGTTTGTTCTGTTTTGCTTCTGGGCAGGAACCCAACTGCTGAATATGCTGGTTCACGCTCCTGGCGTGTATGAGCACCTGATGCAGGTTCAGGATACCGGCCGCCCGCGCGTTGAAATCGGTTTAGGCGTGAGCACCGTGTTCGGGCTCATCCCCTTCCTCGCGGGCAGCATGGTGCTGGGCGTCATTGCACTCGTCCTGCGCTGGCGCCACCGCCACTGATTACAGTCCCATACAGCGAGCCCGACGATCGTCCACGCGTTTTGCGAACCAGGCGGTCGTCAGGTTACGCGTGATTTTCGGGCTTTCCAGCTGAATGCCCGGCAGAATGGCTCTTGGTAATGCCTTCCCACTTTTCTTCTCGGCGAGCGCAAAGACCTGCTTATACAAATCCGTTTTCTCAAACGCCAGGCTATCGCCCTTCTCCAGCTGACGGCGGATATCGCTGTTGCTCATCTCCAGCTTCGTCGAGAGTTTACGCACCGCACGTTCGGTGGTGCCCGCCTCGCTGCTGCCGTAAGCAATGAGATCGCCGTCCAGAGCCAGCTTCACACCGCTGGCGCGGCTCACCGCATTCTGGAAGGCTGCATTTCGGCTGGCATACCAGCCCGCGTTAAAGTCCGCAAAGCGATACAGCGGTTTATCGTAGCTGGCCGGATAATTCAGCAGATGATACGTTCCAAACCACAGACCCCCGCGCAGGGAGAAGACTTCCTGACGCACCGTACCGTCGATATCCCACGGATAGCCGTCGGTATGTTTTTCCGCAAATGCGATACTGACCTGCATCGGGCCGCCGGTATGCACCGGATTCAGCGAACCGAACAGCTTCTGCCCCATCGGCACCATACTGATCAGGTCGTCGAAAATGGCGCTCAGCTGTTTCTCAGTTTTCACCGTATCCAGCCGTTCGCTGTAGCTTTTACCGTTTGGCGAGGTGATTTTAAGGGCGGTATGCACCAGGAAAACCGGGATATGCATCGATTCGGCCCGGCGGTCGATCTCCTTCCAGGCAATTTTGTTCAGGCCAGGCACGACAGGATCTGACTGATACATCGATTCCTGCTGCGCCACCGCCAGCACCGAGCAGATATTCTCCTCGGTAGGCGCAATCTTCTGGCTTTTGAAGGTCGTTGCCAGCGCATCAGCCCACTCGCTGCGATCCTTCACGCTGGCGGGCATTTTTTGCCGCACCACGCTTGCCACATCAACGGGCTTCTCGCCTTCTTTGAGCGGGGCGGCCCCTTTATCGGCACAGCCCGCCAGCACGAAGGCAGCGAGTAACGTCAGCGGTAATCCACGTGGTACGGCAAATGGCATAGCAATTCCTTTTTAACCTAATGTATGGGTGACTTCCTGCAAGTCCTTATCGTCCAGCTCACGCTCGAAACTGCGTAAACGTTTATAGATGGACATCAGCTCCACCAGCGTAGTCCAGGAGCTTATCAGGTACTGGAACGAACCGCGAACCTGACCAAAGACGTTGGTGATTTGGGTCATCAGACCGAGCGTGATCGTACCCGCAACGATGGACGGGAACAGCAGGAACAACCCGAAAACGTTATCCACCTGAAGATAAAGAATGCGTGCGATATTGAAATACATGTAATGGAAATAGAGGCGGAAGTAGTTACGACGTACGGCGCCAAACAGCTCGCGCACGGTAGGCGGTGACGCACGGTTGGCGTCGTCTTCGCCATACACCAGCTCTTTACGGTAGGCCGCTTCCACGCGCTGGTTTTTAAATTCCAGCCCCGGCAGCTTGATCCCCACGACAGCCAGCAGCCCCGTTCCCATCAGCGACCAGACAATCGCGGCAATCACCAGGCCATACGGCAGATGCCCGACAATCGGCAACTCCGGAACGTGCGACGAGAGCGTCACCAGCACAGGCAGGAAGGCGATAAGCGTCATGATGGCGTTGATAAAGCTCACGCCCATATCTTCAAGCGTAGAGGCAAAACGCATGGTGTCTTCCTGCACACGCTGTGCAGCACCTTCGATATGACGCAGGTGCTGCCAGTGCGCCATATAGTGTTCGTTCATCGCGGTACGCCAGCGAAACACGTAGTGACTGACGAAAAAGTTATTCATCACACCGATCACCACGGCAATAAGGGCGATGCCGAGGAAGATCCCCACCTCATGGTAGAACTGGTTTATGGTCACCTTATGCGGCGAACTCAGCGCCGTCTGGATCAGATCGTAAAACGGCGCATACCAGGCGTTGACCGCCACGCCCACTTCCACCAGGAACCAGGTGACAAAGATGATTAACGACGTGCCGAGAATCGACCAGTATTGCCAGCGGTGAGGAGAATAGATGAACCAGAACATGGCAAAAAGCCCTACGCAGAGCAGGTAGTAAGCGTAGAAAAGCAGATAGCTCATGGACCAGAAGCGCGCTGCGCTAATGGGGATCTCGCCCGTTGCCCCCGTAAGACGGGTCAGCCACGCGCCGCCACCGCCCTGCCAGAAAATGACAGCCAGCAGTGCCCAAATAAATGCCGACAGGAAAAAAGGCCCCGGCTTTGGGAAAAATGACTTAAACATTGTGCTTCCTTCTTGTTGTTATGGCTGTTGCTGTGTTCAACATATCGCCACGCGAAACCTTGCCTGTGCCAGCCGCCCGGCTCAGGCAAAAAAGTCAGACCTGCGGGTGAATTATTAGTTCGCTTTCCCGTTTTCGAGAATTGTTTCGGTGCGTTTCATTCGCAACAGCAACCGTAGCGTCTATCATACGGTCGATGTCACAAAATGGGAGTCTGGCCGCAAGTAAATTGTTCAAATTTACCCACGGTTACGTTTTTCTCGCTATCGTTATGCAAATCGGGCCATTGCCCGACGCCGATTAGTAGTATAAATACCCGTAACTCTCCTTATTCACTTGATGGATGCTTTTCGTTGAAACGTTGTCTGCTCTCTTTCGCCGCGCTGTGTGCGGTGACCCTGTCCACCGCCCAGGCAGCCCAGCCTCTGACGGCCCCGGTTCTGGCCTCTGACATTGCCGATCGCTACGCGAACCTGATTTATTACGGCAGCGGTGCGACGGGAATGGCGCTGGTCGTGATCGACGGTAACCAGCGGGTGTTTCGCAGCTTCGGTGAAACACGACCGGGAAATAATGTTCGCCCGCAGCTGGATTCCGTCATCCGCGTCGCGTCGATAACCAAGCTGATGACCAGTGAAATGCTGGTGAAATTACTCGATCAGGGCGTGGTGAAACTTGACGATCCGCTCAGCAAATATGCCCCACCCGGCGCGCGCGTGCCGACATATCAGGGCACACCGATCAGACTGGTGAACCTGGCGACCCATACCAGCGCCCTGCCGCGAGAACAGCCTGGTGGCGCCGCGCATCGCCCTGTTTTTGTCTGGCCAACCCGCGAACAGCGCTGGAATTACCTGAGCACCGCTACCCTGAAATCGGCTCCGGGCTCGCAGGCCGGCTATTCTAACCTCGCGTTTGATCTGCTGGCTGATGCCTTAGCGTCGGCATCAGGCAAGCCTTACCCTCAACTGTTTGAAGAGCAGATCACGCGTCCGCTGGGGATGAAAGATACCACTTACACTCCATCTCCGGACCAGTGCAAGCGACTGATGGTGGCGGAAAAAGGGGCCAGCCCGTGTAACAACACGCTGGCCGCTATCGGCAGCGGTGGGGTTTATTCAACGCCCGGCGACATGATGCGCTGGATGCAGCAGTTCCTCTCCTCGGATTTTTACGCGCGCAGCAATCAGGCTGACCGGATGCAGACGCTTATCTACCAGCGTGCCCAGTTACGTCGCGTCATCGGTATGGACGTTCCCGGTAAAGCCGATGCTCTCGGTATGGGCTGGGTGTACATGGCACCAAAAGAGGGCCGCCCGGGTATTATTCAAAAAACCGGTGGGGGTGGCGGATTCATCACCTACATGGCGATGATTCCGCAATCAAACGTAGGCGCTTTTGTGGTGGTCACCCGGTCGCCGAACACCCGCTTCGTGAATATGAGTGATGGCGTAAATAACCTGGTGGCCGAGCTCAGCGCCAATAAAGCGCAGGTTCTTACGGCCTCTAACTGATCTCAATAGTCCGTGGGCAAACGGTTGATGCTGATCAGTTTGCCCCGGCTCATATTGATGTAGTTGCCCTGTCGCAGCGCCGCCAGCACTTCCGCAACGACCGAACGAGAAATCCGCGTGCTACGCTGAATATGATTCATAACACCAATTTTTGAACGTAGCGCGTCATCCCACTCTGCCATATTGATCAGCATTGCCCGTATTTGGCTATAGGAATTATTTCCGACCAGTTGTATATCACGTTTTCCCAGTATATGGTTTAGCCAGGACAGCCAGCAGAAGGCTTCTTGCCAAAGCTGTGCTTCCTGAATAAGCTGGCACGCAGTAGAGGCTGGTAAATAAAATCCGGCGCAAGGTGTTTGTGCTATCAGAGAATATTCAAGATAGCTGTCATTTATCCATGCACTTAAACCATGAATATACGGTGCTCGTGCAATACCCACCAGTAATTCGTCTGATTTACGGTGGACGGCTGTCATGCCGGACTGTATTACAAAGGTCAATGGTTCATCATCATTATTGCCGGGAGTTATTAATTGCTGTGGTTCGCTCTTAAATGGGGTACCGGCGACTTCCAGACACTTTATGAGCCGGCTTAATTCAGAAAGTGGTTTCGCATTAACGTTCATGCATACCTCAAGTCATCTGTATATGTCGGTTCTTTATTATTTTTAAAGCACATAAAAAAGCGGGGGCAAAATCCCCCGCGCTTTCTGTATTACCAGGTATATTTCACACCCAGGTTTGCTCCCCAGTTCTGGTCAACGTCGCCGCCGCCCAGATAAGTCGCATCAGTGTATGCACTGAAGTTTTTCGTGAAGCTGAACTGGGTGCCCAGACCTACGCGAACCGCAGAGCCTTCCACGCCATTATCAATGCTGTCGTCGTTGATATCCGCCTCGTTGTCGGCATCGTCATACACGTACGCCAGTTTGAAGTATGGCGTTAACGCCTGCTCGCCACCGTAGTTGAAGGTATAACCCGCATCCAGGCCAAGTTCATAACGCATGCTATCGTAAGACTGACCATCGATACGCATGTCGTTGCTCAGCTGGTAGTCGTCACCTGACTGGAACAGACCAGATACCGCCGCGTAAGGGGTGATGTAGCCTGACAGGTTTGGTTTCCAGTCATAGCCCAGCTTCATCCCGAAGCCAACAGCGTCAGAGGTGGTGTCACCGTCAACATACTGACCGTTGCTCATGGTTGCAGAAAGGTCGTTGTTAAAGCGGGTGTAGTTCAGTGAGCTGTCGAGGAAGACGTTGTTCGCAAACGTCGCAGACGCGTAGATCATCGCAGTCTGGCTGTCCTGATCGACCTGACCAGTACGATCGCTGATATCGCCCTTCGCGAAACCAGCCGCACCACCGACGATCCACTTCGCGTTATTACCGTCAATCTGAGTATCCAGACCGACCATAATGCCGCTTACGTCCTGATCGTAGCTAACGGTGCCATTATCCGCGTCAAAGTTGCCGCCAAAATAGCTCACCCACGCTCCGCCGTTATCTGCCAGGCCGTGACGGCTGTTGGTCAGACGCGTACCCACGGTATCCTGTTGCAGATTCCAGATGTTGGTATTAGCAGAAGGAATGCTCAGCGCCATGTTGGCGTAGTCAGTCAGCTCTTTCTGCTGGAGAACAACGGTGTCACCCTTCTGCTGCGCCTGATAGGTGTAAGCACCTAAATCGGCTTTGTTTGCGGCAGTAAAGCTGGCTGCGGTATCCGCGTTATTGTCATAGACGCGAATGATCTCTTTGTTTTCGTAATCAGCAACGGAGCCTGCACCGGTGGCATCGTCGATGCGCACTTTATAGTTACCAGCAACGTCACCGTTCACCGCCAGATGACCGTCAGAGTTCAGCGCGACAACACCATAGTCGTATTCCGCTTTGTAACGATCGTTGGTGATGTAGCGTGCGTTGTTCAGGTCGCTGTTCAGCACATAATCGCGGCTGGCAACGTTGAGCACACCACCATCGGTCAGCACCATGTTGTGCGTATCAACCTGACCCAGACCCAGCGCCAGCTCTGCGCCGTTGTCCACGGTGATGGTGTTGGCATACAGTTCAGCGGTTTCTTCGGTCAGTGCCGCACGGCTATAGCTGTCCAGATAGAGGCTGTCGGTGGCTACGGCCCCGCTGTCGCCAATATTCAGGGTTGAAGCATTGGTCAGGGTGATTGAATCCGCCAGCAGGCCGGAGTTTTCAACATTGACCTGAGACTGGTTGTTCACCGTCAGCGTATCAATGTTAGAAACCTTGCGGGTATCCCACTCGGAACCGTTATCCAGCGCCACATTGAACAGCCCGCTCTGGTACACCTCTTCACCGGCAACGTGGCCGTTGCTGTCAAAGGTAGAATCAGGCCAGATGCTATTCGGCGATAACGCGTGCCAGTCTACGTTGCTGTAGCCCTGGCCATACATTTGCGCAGTGCCGATAGCTTCTACGCTGGACTGCGCTGCACCGACCCACTTGCTGCCGTTAGTCAGCGTAACATCCAGTGTATCGGTACCGTCCCAGCCGTTGGTGGTTGGGTTATAGACGCCATCTTCAGTGGTATCCGTTGCCGGATCGCCATTCTCGTAGAAGTTGTTATCAAAGGTGCTGGAGAAAAGAATGTCACCCGTTACGGTAGAGTGATCGAAGGTCGCGGTGGTCTGCATGGCGTTATCAGACGCGCCGGCCGCAACGATCAGCGCCGCATCATCCGCAGCCGAGGCGTTGGTTTCACCGTAGTCGCTCGGCTTCGCCGTTTGACCGTAGAACCCGTTGGTGCCCAGATCGCTGTACGCACCAGAGGTCAGCACGGAGTCTTTCACCACCAGCGTATCGGTAAAGACATTGCTGCTGTTAGCAACGCCTTCAACGCCGTCGTACGGAGTGTTATCCAGTTCCTGATAACCCTGCGTCAGGGTGATACCCGCGACGTGGGAGTTGTTCTGAATAACGATATCAGATTCAACGTCCAGGGTAATTGCGTTACCCAGACCATAGGTGTCCAGATAATGCGTTTCAGTATTCTCGCCATTAACGACATCATACGCGTAATGCTCGTAGGCATCGTTGATGGTGGAGTTATCAACGGTCAGGCTAAAACGATCGTACTGGGTATGGCTGGTGCCGTCCGTATCCACGCCATCTGCACACGTCGTGGTCATACACTCTGACGTGATCATGCCGTTAATGGTGCTGTTAGAAATACTCAACGCGTTCGCACGGCCATTGACACCATCATCCAGATAGTAAGTCGAAATAACACCGTTTACGGTTGATTTATTGATGACCGGATAAATGTCACCATCATGTGTGGCATCTGAATAATCCCAGTCAGCATAACCATAATACCAGGGAGTAGACGCAGTATTGTCATATCCAAAAGTATTATAGGTCGTGCCGGATATATCTTTCGCATTGGCCTGAGAAGCGATAGCCAGTGTGCAGGCTAATGCAAGTTGTGATACAACCAGTTTCTTTTTCCATGTTTGCATTGGGTCATCCCTCCTCAGGGACGTAAGCAAGTTTGTCCATCAAATCATTTGGCAATGTTTAATTGCGGAAAGAATTATGCAGTTTCACTTCGAAAAGGTTCAATGAATGATTCAATTAAGTCCGTATCCAGACAACTAAGCTTAAAAACCCAGCACAATATCAATCAGTATGAATAAATATTATAAATTCAACTAATTGCAAACCACTTCGGTCGGTTCGATACCTATAATAAAATACAATAAATCATTAATAGTTATAACCTCCATCTAATATAGAAGCTTCGCCAATATTTCACACCACGTTAAACCCCATAATAAGACGTATAATATAGACAAAATACATGTGAAGAATATTAGTCGATTTCGAAAATCTAAAAGACAACTTTAGTAAAACACCGCTTCCCGCTTTCAGGTACACTATACCTCTTTGTTCCACAAACATCAGGCATACCATGACCGATTTAATTGCACGTCCCCGTCGCCTGCGCAAGTCACCCGCACTGCGCGCCATGTTTGAAGAGACAACACTGAGCTTAAACGATCTGGTGTTGCCGATTTTTGTTGAAGAAGAGATCGATGACTACAAAGCCATCGACGCGATGCCGGGCGTGATGCGCATTCCTGAGAAGCATCTGGCCCGCGAGATTGAACGCATTGCTAACGCGGGGATCCGCTCGGTGATGACCTTCGGTATCTCCCACCACACCGACGCCACCGGCAGCGATGCCTGGAAGGAAGATGGCCTCGTGGCCCGCATGTCGCGTATCTGCAAAGAGAGCGTGCCGGAGATGATCGTCATGTCCGATACCTGCTTCTGCGAATACACCTCTCATGGCCACTGCGGTGTGCTGTGCGATCACGGCGTGGACAACGATGCGACCCTGCTGAACCTCGGCAAGCAGGCGGTGGTTGCCGCCGCTGCGGGTGCGGATTTCATTGCGCCGTCGGCGGCAATGGACGGACAGGTTCAGGCTATTCGTCAGGCGCTGGATGCGGCAGGCTTTACCGACACCGCCATTATGTCCTACTCCACCAAATTCGCTTCTTCGTTCTACGGCCCGTTCCGTGAAGCGGCGGGCACGGCGCTGAAGGGCGATCGTAAAACCTACCAGATGAACCCGCTGAACCGCCGCGAAGCGATTCGTGAATCCCTGCTGGATGAGGCTCAGGGCGCAGACTGTCTGATGGTGAAACCGGCCGGCGCGTATCTGGATATCCTGCGCGACATTCGCGAACGCACTGAACTGCCGCTGGGCGCTTACCAGGTGAGCGGCGAGTACGCGATGATCAAATTCGCCGCGCAGGCGGGTGCCATTGACGAAGAGAAAGTGATCCTCGAAAGCCTGGGGGCGATCAAGCGCGCGGGCGCGGATCTGATCTTCAGCTACTTCGCGCTGGATCTGGCCGAGAAAAAAATCCTCCGCTAATCTTCACCAAACTGCAATACAACCGACATCTCCTCCTTCTACTGTCTGGGCAAGACGGCAGGAGGAGTGATCAATGTTTAGTCTCGACAGCGTTCTTGATGACCTTTGGCCTCAGGCGAGGCCCGCACCCTGGCAAAAAAGTCTGTTAAAAAGACTGCTCCACGAAGACGAATTTCAGCAGTTTGCCGCCCGCCACCGTCACCTGAAAGGGCTGGATATGGTGGAGCAGGTTCTGGAACACCTTGATATTCTCTGCACCGTTTCCGCCCGCGATCTTGAACAAATCCCCGAACACGGCCCACTCATTGTGATAGCTAACCACCCGACCGGCACCCTGGATGGGCTGGCGCTGCTGTACGCCGTTTCGCGCGTACGCCGCGACGTCAAGGTTGTCACCAACCGGATGCTGTCCCACCTTGAGCCCCTCAGTTCGTTGTTTATCCCCGTGGATAACATGGGCGGAAAAACCGCAAAAGCCTCGCTGATACAGATGGAGCAGCACCTGCAAAACGCCGGCGTGCTGATCTTCTTCCCGGCAGGCGAAGTCTCCCGCCCAACGCGCAAAGGCATCCGCGATAAAAAATGGCATCCGGGCTTTATCAAGCTGGCCAGCAAACTGCGGGTGCCGTTACTCCCGGTACATATTCAGGCGCACAACAGCCTGCTGTTTTATGCCAGCACGCTGATATCGCCCACGATATCCATGCTGCTGCTGATGCAACAGATGTTTCGCCGTCGTCACAGCCAGCTGCCGATCAAAATCGGCCAGCAGATTGCCTGGAATGACAGGTTTAGCGCTACCCTTTCATCGCGTGAAATGGCCGAGCAGTGCCGTCAGCACGTGATACGACTTGGCAAGGGATTGCCTGGCGTCTTTAAAACCCAGTGCGCCATTGCCCGCCCGGAAGATCGGGCCACGCTGAAGCGCGAACTGGCGCAGGCCGAGTGTCTGGGCAAAACCAGCGATGGTAAAACCATCTACCTGTGGCAGCGCAACGGGCAGGAGGAGGCACCTCTTCTGCGCGAGCTGGGACGGCTGCGCGAGATTGCCTTTCGTGCCGTGGAAGAAGGCAGCGGCAAGCGCCGGGATATGGACAGCTACGATGATGACTATCTGCACCTGATCCTCTGGGATGATGACGATCTGGAAATTGTCGGCGCGTATCGCTTTATGCCGACGGCGATGCAGGTTGAAAAGCGCGGCGTTGACGGGTTGTACAGCTACAGCCTGTTCCACTACGACGAAAAAATGCAGGACATACTGGAACACGGCATTGAGCTGGGGCGCAGCTTTATACAGCCGCGCTACTGGGGACGTCGCGGTCTGGACTATCTGTGGTCAGGCATTGGCGCCTATCTGGCGCGCTATCCACACTACCGTTACCTGTTTGGCCCGGTGTCCATCTCCGGCGGCTTACCGCCTGCCGCACGGGATCTGCTGGTGGCGTTTTATCGCCTCTGGTTTCCGGCCAGCCATCCCTTAGCCGCCTCGCGTCAACCCTACCCGGCCTCACTTCCGGACGTGCTGGCACAGTTTGGCGGAGTGGATTACGTGGACGACCTGACAAAGCTGAAATCCCTGCTTGGCAATCTGGGATGCGGCATTCCGCCGCTTTATAAACAGTATTCCGAGCTATGCGAGCCAGGCGGCGTGCAGTTTATCGATTTCGGCAGCGATCCGGCGTTCAATAACTGCGTGGACGGGCTGGTGCTGGTGGATTTGTGCTATCTGAAGGCGAACCGCTATCAGCGGTACATTGAGGCCCATTTGTAGCCCATTGCCGGGTGGCGGCTACGCCTTACCCGGCCTGCATGAACTGCGGAAACGACGGGTTATGGACGGTAAAACGGCTTATCCCCCAGGATCGTCGCCCGCTGCATAATCCTTCGCTGCGGCAGGTAATCCGCATTGGCGTAATGCTGCGTGACGCGGTTATCCCAGATCGCCAGATCGTTCTCCTGCCAGCGCCAGCGCACCTGAAACTCCGGTTTGGTGATATGCGCAAACAGGAAGCTGAGCAGCGCCTCGCTCTCTTTTTCCGTTACGTCCACAATGCGCGTGGTGAACCCTTCGTTCACAAACAGCGCCTGCTTGCCGGTCACCGGATGGGTACGCACCACCGGGTGCAGCAGCGGCGGGTGTTTTGCGACCGCATCCAGCCATCGCTGATGTTCCTCTTCCGTTTTACGGTACTTATACTCCTGGAACGATTTTTTAAAATCATGCTCTGCCCGCAGGCCACTTAGCAGGGTCTGGAACGGCGCGGAGAGCGCCTCAAACGCCGCAATGCCGCTCGCCCATAGCGTATCGCCGCCGGTCTCTGGCAGTAATTTTGCTGCCAGAATGGCCCCGGCTGGCGGTGTGTCGATAAAGGTAACGTCCGTGTGCCAGTTGTCATTATCGGGCGGATTATCGTTATGGGTGTCCAGCACGATAATTTCTTCCACCCCTTCCGCATGGGGGTAGACCGGGTGGATATGCAGGTCGCCAAAGCGCAGGGCCAGCGCGCGCTGCTGCTGCGGGGTAATGGCCTGATCGCGCAGGAACACCACCTGATGGCGCAGCACCGCGTGATACAGCTGCTCAAACTGGTTATCGCTCAGCGGACGGGTTACGTCCAGGCCCGACACCTGCGCGCCAATGTACGGCCCCAGCGGGGTAATCGTCAGACGTTCACTCATTGTATTTCTCCATGCCAGGGCGTCAGGCGACGCTGTAGCGCGCGCAGTCCCAGTTCTAATCCAAAGGCGATCGCGGCGATCACCGCGATCCCTGCCAGTACCACGTCAGTCGCCAGGAACTCTCCCGCCGACTGCACCATAAATCCAAGCCCGCGCGTGGCGGCAATCAGCTCTGCCGCCACCAGCGTAGACCAGCCCACCCCAAGGCCAATGCGCAGCCCGGTCAATATCTCCGGCAGCGCGCCCGGTAAAATGACGAACAGCAGCACCTGCGCGCGGCTGGCACCGAGCGACTGCGCCGCGCGTATGCGTACCTGTTGCGCACTTTTTACGCCAGCCAGGGCCGACATCGCGACCGGCGCAAAAATCGCCAGGTAGATCAGTAAGATCTTTGACGTCTCGCCGATGCCAAACCAGATCACCATCAGGGGCAGATAAGCCAGCGGCGGAACGGGCCGGTAAAGCTCTATCAGCGGATCGAGAATGCCGCGCACCGTCGGGCTCAGCCCCATCGCGATCCCCACCGGAACGCCAATCATCACCGCCGCCAGCAGCGCCACCAGAATACGCGCCAGGCTGGCGCCTAAATGCTGCCAGAGGGTGGCATCCATAAAGCCCTGCGGCCCGGCGATGGTCATCAGTTTTTCCAGAACCTGGCCTGGCGGCGGCAGAAACAGCGGGCTGATCCACTGCTGAGCGGCAACCGCCCACCATACCGCCAGCAACACCGCCAGCGTGCCGACGCTTAAGGCGATGCGGCGAGAGAACGGCCAGCGTAAGGCGAGGCGCGCCCGCCGCGGTTTTTCACTGAAGACAATGCTCATGAGAAGGCCTCCCGCTGCTCAAACACGCGGCTCAGGATGTATTCCCGTTTTTCGATAAACAGCGGGTCGGATTTGATGCTGCGCACCGGTTCTCCCGCAACATAGCGTCGGGCAAATTCAAGCGGCAGGCGCTCCAGCACGCGTCCCGGCCCCGGAGAGAGCAGCACCAGCTCCGTCGCCATAAACACGGCCTCTTCGATATCGTGGGTAATTAACATCACCTGCTTGCCGGTTTCATGCCACAGGCGCAGCAGCAGGATTTGCATCTGCTCACGGGTGAAGGCGTCAAGCGCCCCGAAAGGTTCGTCCAGCAGCAGCAGCTGTGGATTGGCCGCCAGCGCACGGGCGATCCCGACGCGCTGGCGCTGCCCGCCCGAAAGCTGCCAGATAAAACGTTTTTCAGCCCCCTCCAGCCTGACTTTTTTTAACATGTCGCGCGCCGTACTCAGGCGCTGTTCACGCGCCACGCCAGCCAGTTGCAGACCGAACGCAACGTTTTCCTGTACGTTTCGCCACGGCAGTAGCCCTTCGTTCTGAAAGACCACGCCGCGCTCTGCGCCCGGCCCCGTGACCCGTTTCCCTTCCAGGTGAATCGTGCCGTGCTGATACGGTACAAACCCGGCGATCAGGTTCAGCAGCGTGGTTTTCCCGCAGCCGGACGGCCCCAGCACGACCAGCAGTTCACCGCTGTCCAGCGTCAGGTTGATCTCTTCCAGGGCGGGTTTGCCGCCGTAATCGGCAGACAGGTTTGTAATGTTCAGCATCGCTGCCTCCTTACTTCACAAAGCGATCGGTCACGAACTGGCTGTAATCCGCCGCCACCGCAGGCACTTTGCCCTGCTCTTTCAGGAACGTTGCGGTGTCGACAATCGCTTTGCTTACCGGCCCGTTCAGCTGCTGGATCTGCTGAGCCGGCGTCAGATAGGTGTTGCCTTTCACCAGCCCCGGCACGTCTGCTTCCGGCACGCCGCTCAGTCGTGAGAGTTTCTCCAGGTTGGCGGGCTGTTTCAGCCATTCATCGGGGTTATTGATGTACGGCTGCTGGGCGTCGATGGCGCTTCTGGCGAAGGCTTTCACCACTTCAGGGTGTTTTTCGGCAAAGTCCTTACGCACTACCCAGACATCAAGGGTTGGCGCACCCCATTGCCCCACTTTTTCGGAGTCGGTCAGCACGGTGCCGTCTTTTTCCAGCTCGTTGACGGCGGGCGCCCAGACGTATGCTCCGTCAATGTCGCCACGCTGCCAGGCTGCGATAATCGCCGGTGGTTGCAGGTTAATGATCTGCACCTGCCCCGGCTTGATGCCCCAGTGTTTCAGCGCGGCCAGCAGGCTGTAATGCGTGGTGGAGATAAACGGCACCGCGATGCGTTTACCGATCAACTCTTCGGGTTTCGTGATGGTTTTCTTCACCACCAGCGCTTCTGAATTTCCGAGCTGCGACGCCAGCAGGAAGACTTCAATCGGTACCTGCTGGCTGGCGGCAACGGCCAGCGGGCTGGAGCCCAGGTTGCCAATCTGCACGTCGCCCGAGGCTAACGCCCGCACAATCGCCGCGCCGCTGTCGAACTTGCGCCAGTCGACTTTTGCCCCGCTCTCTTTGGCGAAGGTGTTATCCGCCTGCGCGACTTTCGCCGGTTCCGCGGAAGTCTGATACGCCACGGTGACGTCCACCGCCTGCGCCTGAAATGCCCACAGCGCCAGCGCGCCGAGTAACGTGATCCGCGATGAAATAGCCATACTCTCTGCTCCCCTTGTTGTTATAAGGGCAGTATTTCCGGCGAGAGAATTTTGATAAAGGAATAAAAAAGCATCGCTAATGACGATTCGTTTTTAGAAAAAAAGCGGGAAAGGATAGTGAATTTTGTGCGGTTGGTTTGTGCCGGGTGGCGCTGCGCTTACCCGGCCTACGGTTCGTGCAATTTGTAGGCCGGGTAAGGCGCAGCGCCACCCGGGAAAGACCTCAGCGCTGAACCGTCAGCGCAGCAATATCTTTCGGCGTGGTCCGGCAGCATCCGCCGATTAATTTCGCGCCCGCCGCCAGCCACTGCGGTAAATACCCCGCCAGCGTTTCGCAGGCTTCACCATGGTGATGCCACGTTTTGCTCACCGCATCGTAATGCTCCCCGGAGTTCGGATAGACGACCAGCGGCAGCGACGTCAGGCTGTGCAGATGCGTCAGCGCCGCCGTGGTGTTTTCCAGCGCGATACAGTTTATCCCCAGCGCGACAACCTGCGGGTAGCTTTCCAGCGCAGAAACGACATCCCGCAGCGGCGTTCCGTCGCTCAGGTGCTCGCTGTCACGCAGGGTAAATGAGAACCATGCCCGGGCGCGCGGATACGCCGTCAGCAACGCGGCCAGCGCCCTGATTTCCGGGAACGAAGGCAGCGTTTCACAGGCCAGGAGATCCGCGCCCGCATCCAGCAGCGCCTCCACGCGGGGGCGGTGGAAGGCGGTAAATTCTTCAGCGCTACGCACGTAGTCGCCGCGATACTCGGAACCATCGGCCAGATACGCGCCGTACGGCCCCACGGAACCCGCCACCAGCAGCGTGCCCGCCTGTGGGTTCTCCGCCAGATACGCCTCGCGCGCCTTACGCGCCAGCTCTACGCTTTTGCCGATCAGCGCCCGGGATTGCGCCTCGTCCAGCCCGCGAGCGGCAAAGCCTGCGGGTGTCGCCTGATAGCTGGCGGTGATCGCCACCTGTGCACCCGCGCGGTAGTAGTCGAGGTGCACATCGCGGATCAGTTCAGGGTTTTCCATCAGCACTTTGGCCGACCAGAGGCTGTCGGCAAGGTTACAACCGCGCGCTTCCAGCTCCGTTGCCATCGCCCCATCCAGCACCACAAACGGCTGTTTTTCAAGGAGGGCGGTAAGCGGATTATTCTGCGACATGTTCAGGCTCCTGCGTAGTCAGGGTTCGGGTCAGGTAGTACGCACCATAACACAGGGCGACAAACGGAAGCCCGCAATAAAGGGCAATACGCTGGCTGGGGTCAAACCACAGACCAACGCAGGCGACCAGGCAAAGAATAAAGCCGAGCACGGGCACCAGCGGATACCATGGCGCGCGATACTGCAACGCGGATAGCGGCTGGCCGGACTGCACGTGACGGCGACGAAACATGAAGTGCGACGCACAGATGCTGATCCACACCGCCACCACCGCAAAACCGGAAATGGCTGACAGGGCCACAAACACCGTATCCGGCGCGACCACGCTGGAGAACAGCGCCAGCACGCCGCCCAGCATGGACACGGAGAGCGCCGTCAGCGGCACGCCGTTTTTGTTGACGCGGGCAAAGCAGCGCGGCAGCGTTTTCTCGTTAGACAGTGACCACAGCATACGGCCAGAGGCGTACAGGCCCGAGTTCGCCGCCGAGAGGATCGCCGTCAGGATCACGAAGTTAAAGATATCGGCCGCATAGGGAATGCCGACCTTTTCAAAAACCAGCACGAACGGGCTTTTCTCCACGCCAGCCTGCTGCATGGGGATCAGCGCCGCCAGCACAAACACGGTGCCGATAAAGAAGATGATGAGCCGCGCGATGGTGGTGCGAATAGCAACCGGAATGACCTTGTGCGGATTTTCCGTCTCCCCTGCCGCGATGCCGATAAGTTCCGTCCCGGAGAAGGCAAAGTTGACCGCCACCATGGTCATCAGGATCGGCAGACCGCCGTGCGGGAACCAGCCTTCGGCGGTAATGTTCCTTAGCCCCGGCGCGGCAGAGCCGTCCGCCATCGGGATAAAGCCAAAGATGGCCGCGCCACCGAGAATAATAAAGGCGACGATAGTGATGACTTTCACCAGCGAGAACCAGAATTCCCCTTCGGCAAAAAAGCGCGTGGAAATCACGTTAAGGCCAAAAATCACCGCGCAAAAGACCACGCACCACGTCCAGACGGGAACCTGCGGGAACCAGTACTGCATGCAGAAACCGGCTGCGGTAAAGCTCGATCCCAGCGCCACCGTCCAGGTGAGCCAGTAGAGCCACGCCACGGTATACCCCGTCGCCGGGCCGAGATAGCGGGCGGCATAGACGTGAAATGCACCGGTTTCCGGCATCGCCACGGACAGTTCGCCCAGACACTGCATCACCAGCCAGACCACCAGCGCACCGATCAGGTACGCCAGCAGCGTGCCCGCCGCGCCGGTTGTCGAAATGATGTATCCGGTATTGAAGAATAACCCTGTGCCGATAACGCCACCCAGCGAGAGCATAATCAGGTGGCGGGTTTTCATGGTGCGCTTAAGCTGCCCGTTTTCTTGTTGTGTTTGCATGTTACCTTCTAAACGTATGGACATCTAAACATCCAAAGAAGAGGTGTTATACCGCGATTGTTAACAAAAAGCCACCCACCGCGACTTCAGCGCAATTATTGGTAAATCCCTAAATCAGTTCTATAGTCGACACAGTTTCTTCTTCACCAGGACTTACTATGCGCTTTAACGGACTGACCAAAGGTTTCTTTATTCTTATCCTGGCCCTTGTTACCTGGGCCTTCTTTGACGTGCTGTCTCCCTATTTCTCGGCGATTCTGTGGGCCGCGATCCTGACCATCATTTTCAACCCGGTGAAAAACAAACTGCGTACCGCGCTGGGCGATCGCAACGGGCTGGCTTCACTCCTCACTCTCGGCATTATCTGCCTGATTGTGTTTATTCCGTTGATGGTGATCCTTTCATCGCTCGCGGTGGAACTGAACATGGTTTACACCAAGCTGCAACAGAACAATACGCAGTTCCCGGAAGTGATCGCCGGTATCTTCAACCGCCTGCCGGACTGGGCCAGCGGCTTCCTGGCGGATCACAACCTCACCAACGCCGCGCAGATCCAGAAAAAACTTTCTGATGTCGCGTTACAGGGCGGACAGTATCTGGCGGGCAGCGCGTTCCTGATTGGTAAAGGAACGTTCGGCTTTGCTATTAGCTTCGGCATTATGCTCTATCTGCTGTTTTTCCTGCTGAAGGACGGGCCGTATCTGGTGCGCCAGATCCTCGACTCGCTGCCGCTGTCTGACTTCGCCAAACAGCACCTGTTCGCTAAGTTTGTCGGCGTGTCGCGCGCCACGGTAAAAGGCACGGCGGTCGTGGCGGTGGTTCAGGGTACGCTCGGCGGTATCGCCTTTGCCATCGTGGGTATTGACGGCAGCGTACTGTGGGGCGCGCTGATGGCATTCCTCTCTCTGGTGCCTGCCGTCGGGTCGGCCATCGTCTGGGTTCCTGCCGCCATCTTCCTGTTCGCCACCCACCAGCTGTGGCAGGGCCTGTTCATTGTGGGCTTCTTCGTCATTATCGTCGGGCTGGTGGACAACCTGTTGCGTCCGCTGCTGGTGGGCAAAGACACCAAAATGCCGGACTACCTGATTTTGATCACCACGCTGGGTGGTATGGAGCTGTACGGGATTAACGGCTTTGTGATTGGGCCGCTGATTGCCGCCCTGTTTATCGCCTGCTGGAACCTTTTCTCCGGGCGCGATCACGAAGGCAATGCCGAGGAGCTTGACGCAGACTTTATCGAAGAGGGAAGAAACCCTCCGGATCTCTAAAGCAGACATTCTGTAAGGCGGCCCCAGGTCGCCTTTTTTTTCGCCATAAATCAGCGGTTTTCTATAATCTGAATGAACGCTCTTCCATTTTTGTCGCAGAGGAAACCAACAGGTGCGAATCGCCACGATCACAAACTGGGCTTATGGCGTCACGGTGTGCCTGACCATTGCCTCCGGCATCGTCATGCTGATGGCTTCCCATGCCGATAACATCGAACGTGAAGCCGTTAAACAACGCCAGGTCTTCGATCAGCTGACGGAGGAGATCGAGACAGACACCTGGATGCTCTCCGATCTGGCGCGACTTTACGTCATCCAAAAAGAGCCCGAGGTGCTTGAGAAATATCAGGCGAAAGAAGCCGAGCTGAAAAATATTGAACACACGCTGCGACAGCTCAAAAACACCGGGGCATCGGGTGAAGAGCTGGCGCTGCTGTACGACGGACTGAAAATTGTAGACGAACTCCAGGATGAACAGCAGTCAGCCATTGACGGCATCGCCCGGGGCGAGGAACAGCAGGCCGTTGCGCTGCTTTTTGGTAAGAGCTATGAGCGGGAACTCGAACGGGCTCACAACAATATCGAACGCTTTCGCGTGCTGCTGGACAAGCGCATTATTGCCGACGTGCAGGCCGCAACCAAAACGTCCAAAACGCTTCGAACTGCCTCGGAGGTGATGGTCGGCCTGACTGCCCTGCTCTTCTTGTTTGTAATGGGCTTTATCCTCAAGCGCCGCGTACTCCGTCCGGTGGTGCGTCTGAGTGACGTGGTGCACCGTCTGGCATCGCAGGATTACGCCGTCGAAACGCCGAACTTCACCCAGGTTGATGAAATCGGCGATATGGCACAGGCCATCCGCATCTTCCGCGAGAACGGACTGGCAAGGCAGCGGCTGGAAAAAGAGCGCGATGCTGACTGGGCCATCCGCGAACTGCTGGCGCGAATGACCCAGCGGTTGCAGGGCTGTGAAAACTTTGCCGACGTGATGAACGTGGCGGAGCTGTTTGCGCCCAATATCGCACCGGGCGTTTCCGGGCGTCTGTATATTCTGGAACGCGATCCCTGGCAGATGCGCTGTGCGGCCGAATGGCTGTCGCCCGAAGGGGATAAAAAGCCGTTCCATCCAGACGAATGCTGGGCCGTCCGGCGTGGCCAAAGCCATCCGCCGGTGAACGGCGAGCCGGATATCGGCTGTTATCATCTGCCTGAATCACAGGCACAGCAATCGCTGTGCGTTCCCTTAATTGCTCAGGGCGAGGCGATTGGATTGCTCTCATTCCAGAACATCACGCCTGAAACTGCGCCGTCCCGCGCCTATCTGGAACTGATGGCCGAGGCGCTGGGACTGGCGCTGGCCAACCAGCGGCTGCGCGATGCGCTGCTGGAAAAAGCCCTGTTCGATCCCCTGACGGGGCTGCGTAATCGCCACCATCTGGAAGATACGTTACGTACTCAAATGAAGCAGGCCGTGCGTAACGAGGAGCCGGTAAGCTGCCTGATGATTGATATCGATCACTTCAAGAGCATTAATGACCGCTTTGGTCATGAGGCCGGCGACCTGGTGATCAAAAGCGTGGCATCCATTATTCAACGGACGGTGCACGATACCGGGCTGGCCTTCCGCTACGGTGGCGAAGAGTTTCTGGCGCTTCTTACCGGGGCGGATGAGGAAGCAGCGCACGCCGCCGCAACGGAGATCTACAACGGTGTGCATGCCCTTTCGCTACGCTACGGGCTTTCGGAGATTGGCCCGGTGGATGTGTCGATCGGGATCGCCAGCTATCCGCAGCACGCCCAGGGCGATAACCTGCTGCGCGCGGCGGACGTTGCGTTATATCGGGCGAAAGAGCTGGGGCGCTCGCGGATTGTCAGCTTTGGGATGCTGGAGGCGGGCTAACGGGGTTATTCGTGTCCAGGTTCAGGAGCGCGCGATCGCCCAAAGCACCACCATACCCAGCGAATTGCTCCGCTTTTCCACGTACAGGGTGCCATCGATTAAATAATATCCCTGCGGATAACAGATGCGGATCTCTCTCTTGAGTTCCGGCTCATAAACTGCCGCCCCCGAACAACGATTTCGGCTTCCGGATTCATACCGGTAAGGTTGGCTCCAGGCAGAGTATTCTCCGCCCAGTAGCCAGGCAGCGGTAAAGATGACGAAAATGGCAACTGGCAGGCTGAAGATGATGAGGCCGAGATACATTTTGACAACATCAACGATGGTTTTGTCTTTAAATACCCTCTTCGCGATGAATATCACCATCGCCACCAGCGGCAGCAGCAATGTCCCAGCCGCAAGATACTGCTCCCCCAGGACCGTAAGGAATGTCACGCGGTAAATCTTGATTGACCAGACAACAAAGCCAAATATCAATGCCAACCCGCCAACGATGAGTGGAATTAAAAA
This sequence comes from Enterobacter quasihormaechei, assembly GCF_004331385.1. Lineage (GTDB taxonomy): Bacteria > Pseudomonadota > Gammaproteobacteria > Enterobacterales > Enterobacteriaceae > Enterobacter > Enterobacter quasihormaechei. The sequence continues at coordinate 44,842 of NZ_SJON01000001.1, read as the reverse complement.
GGCATAGCTATCTTTTTTCATGATGGACGGTTCCTTGTCATGCATCTGCGGTAAGAAGATTAATCATCGCTCGGGTGGCTGCCGACTGACGACGCTGCGGCAGTAAATGAGCCATGTTCAGCAACGGTAATGAAGACGCCGGCATCGCCAGGACAATCACATTTTTGGATCGTTCTACGCTTTCACAAACGAATGTTTTTCATTTCCGCTAATTTATTCCCCGCAGAACAATGAGTAAAGCGCCCTCACGCATCATCAGAAAGTAAAAATTATGGATCTTCAACTCAGCGGTAATAATGCACTGGTTACAGGCGCAACGACAGGTGTTGGCCTGGCCATCAGCCGGGATCCAGATTGATGCACAAGCTAAAGCCTGCGTCAGTTCACCCCGGCAGAACGGCTTTGCTGACCAACCGAATAATCGTTAAATACCCCTGCGCCACCCGACGGGTGGCGTTTTAACATCCTGCCCATGATGGATAAACGTGGGGGGAGAGAAAATATATAAACTAGTAGGATAACTAAATTATAATTCTTATACTTATGATAAAACGTGGAGGCTGAAATGCGATTAATCTTACTGCTGTGCTGCTTTTTAGTGCAAAGCGTCACCCTGGGTGCTGAGTTGCCAAAACCTGCTGGTAAACCCATTTTAACCATTTACGGGAATATTGAGAACACGAATGAAAGTGGAAAAGCCGTGTTTGATATCGCCAGCCTTGAAAAACTCGGTATGGTGAGCTTCCAGACGTCATCTCCCTGGTACAATGGCCGCACTAAGTTTGAGGGTGTTCCGATGAGCAAACTCATGGATTATGTGGGTGCCAAGGGTAACGTGGTCAATGTTATTGCGCTTAATGATTACGCGACAGCCATCCCGCTCAGCGACTTCAAAAAATACAATGCCATACTCGCTTTAAAGGTTAATGGCGAATATATGCGCATTCGCGATAAAGGCCCGGCATTCATCGTATATCCTTATGACAGTCTTCCTGAATTAAATAACCAAATATATTACTCGCGCTCGGCATGGCAGGTCAGCAAGATGAAGATTGAATAGCAGTTCAGGAGAACATAATGAACAGGATACTGGTTGGTATCATTTTTTCTCTTTTTATCACGACTGGATATATTGCTTTTCTGGTTTACGATCGACAGCAGGAGCTCCAAAAACTGACTCATTACACGGAGTCATGGTCTGTCGCCCAACTGGTATCCGAATATTATCGCTTTGAATCATGGCTTGGTCTGTACGCAACCGATTCCGACGACGTTACGATAGACCAGGTCCGCATGCGCCTGGAAATTATGCTAAGCCAGAACGATCTGTTTAAGGAGGGGGATTTAGGGCATTACGTTAAAAACGTTCAGGCGCATCGTGACCTCGCGTTAAGGCTCGATCAAATACTTACCTATCTGGATGGTAACCTCGAAAAAATGAGCCATTCGGACGTAAAAACATACCTGCATACCATGCATTTACTGGACGCTCCGCTCAGCCAGCTATCATCAAGCGCGTTAACGAAAGATATTAGCACGATTAACAGCACCAACCATAAAATACAGATCCTGTATTATATTTACTCCGCTCTCTCTTTACTGCTGATCATCCTGAGTATTATTCTGGGCTTTTTAACAATTTATCAAAATAAAAATATTCTGAAAGCGCACAGGCAGGTTGAAAGTCTGGCAGAAGAACTCCAGTTATCTAAAGAGACCCTACAGGTACAAAATTCAAAACTGGAGTATGACGTTTACCATGATTCCCTCACCGGCATGAAAAACCGACTCTACTTCTGGGATGATCTCAGCAAACTTAATCTTGAGGCCGAGGAAAATCATATTCCCGTCACGGTGATGTTATTTGATTTAGACCGGTTCAAAGAGGTCAACGACACCTATGGTCATGATGCTGGCGACTTACTGTTACGCCAGGTATCCAGACGACTGACCGCCATGAGCAGTATTTCAGACACCTTTTACCGTTTAGGCGGAGACGAGTTTGCTTTTTTAGCCAGCGGATTAACCGAAAGCGAAGCCGTTTCGCGCGCAAGAGAAATCAGCGAGAATATCAGCAAGCCCTACACAATTAATAACCAGCTTATAAAAATTGCCACCTGCGTGGGCATTGTTTTATCAGATAATGAACGACGCGCTGATTATCTTTATAAGTTTGCCGATCTGGCGCTCTATGAGGCCAAAAAGGCAGGCTCACAGCAGATTAAAGTTTTCCGCCAGCGAATGCTTCAGAAGTTGCAGGAGAGCAGAACGCTTGAAAACGATATGGCCAAGGCGATAGAGAACAATGAGTTTATTGTTTATTACCAGCCTATTGTGAATTCCATCAGCAAGGAAATTTACGGCTATGAAGCGCTGATTCGCTGGATGCATCCTGTAAAAGGAATGCTCTCTCCTGATAGCTTTATTTTCGCTGCTGAAAAAACGGGCATGATCAACGAGATAGGCAAAACCGTACTCAAACTGGCCTGTAGGGAAGCGGTCTCCTGGGCGGTTCCGGCGAGGATCTCCGTTAACGTCTCGCCTGTCCAGTTGGGCAGCAAATCATTTATTAGTACGGTGCAGTCCGTTCTGACAGAGACCGGGCTACCGGCTAACCGTCTTGAGTTAGAGGTCACAGAGTCATCACTCTTCAGCGACAGAAATAATCCTATTACCATTCTCAAAAAGCTACGCTCATTGGGCGTAAGAATTTCCATCGATGATTTTGGCACGGGATACTCGTCGCTCTCACGACTCAGTGAACTGAATTTTGATAAAATCAAAATCGATAAATCTTTTGTCAATCCGATATCTACGCAAGACGATGCGCTTAATATTGTAAAACTTATTACCGGGATGGCTAAAAGCCTTAACATGGGTGTTATTGCCGAGGGTGTTGAGACCGAAGAGCAGCTTGAGCGCCTTCAGGCTTTGGGTTGCGAGCTGGTGCAAGGGTATCTTTTCAGCAAACCACAGCCTCAGGTGGACAGCAAAATTAAGCACGGCCTGGAATGATCTCTTTGCTCAACCAGCTAAATATGTGATCCCCTATCGGGATCACACTTTTCAGCTCTGGCTATTCACTTACCAAAATCAGGTGTTATTATTCACCGCGTAAATATCTTTTAACTCAATCCGAGGCTTTGGTGCTGGAGAATGTCATCATCCGATAATCAGCTACCCAACCTTCCAGGCCGGACGAGAAAATAATTTTTTTAGTATATTCAAATAATATACCACCAGTAGTTTCTAATGAGCGATATTAAATTTACCACCATACAGGGATAAATATCACATGGATAAATGGCACTAAAAGATATGTGTTTAAATAAAATGGGGGAGTCAAACTCCCCCAGGATTTTACCTTGTTATGAAACCAGTTTATTTCTGTCAACTGCCTTTATTGAAAATGCTATTAGTAAAGATAATAAGAAAACGGAAATTGACATTAAAAACATATCCAATACTGGTTTATCTAAAGATCGATAACCTCTCATTACAAAATAATCTAAAACCAGGGCATGAACACCATAAATAGGTAATGATGCACCTGATATCAATTTTATGACTGGATTTACACTACGATCTGAGTAATAGTTTTTCAAGAAAATGAAAATACACAGCGAGGCGCCCATTACGAAAGGAGAACTTCCGCTGTAAAAATTACCAACATACTTGTTGAAATTATCACTTTGCAAGTAAATAAAGTATGCTGTAAGCATTGAAAAAATAAGATACCCTACAACTGGAGTCAAAACTCCAATTCTTTTGGTATCCATCCTTCCAAAAAAACACCCTAATACACAATATATAAAATTATAGATGAATCCACCATCTATAAGAAAAGTTCCGTAATATCTAACCCCGATGAATTTAAATAAATTAGAAGTGAATGGATTTAATAGAACAAACACAACCAATAATATAGTTATAGCACTATATTTTCCAACATCCCTAACCTTAAGGAAAGAGAAAAGTATGTAGCAACCAACTAAAGTATAAAAAAACCATAAGTGATAAAATACTGGCTTAGAAAGTATATTTAATATTCTTTCTGTCGGGTTATAGCGGTCGGTAGCTAACATATAAATTATGCACAGCGCGCTATAAAATAAAAGACAATACAGAATTCGTAATATATTCTTGGCTTTTACTTTCTTTTCTCCAAGAAAAATATAACCTGAAATCATAAAGAATAGCGGCACACAGGGTCTTACAAACGAATCAACTATATTCCCTGACATCCAGTCAGAAAGTGGGATTTTTCCATATGAAACCACATACCACACAGAACTGTGCAAGATGATAACCATTAAACACGCAACAGCGCGAATTGCATCTGGCCAGGATTCTCTTTGTTGGTCCATAATTGCATTAAACACATGTTAACATTTTGTGTGCAGGTTATGACCAAGAATTAATTTTTTTCAAGAAAATTTAACATACAGATCACATTTGAAGTATTCAATGGCTTACACTAACTACTACGCTCTCTATGCCCGCTGTAGCTACGTTAGCTAGCTAATAGGCCGTTACGGTACTGACGTTCAGTCAGTAAAGAAATTTACCGCTTCACTTTTAAACTCTTCAGGATAACGCCTACCTCTCATGGGCACCTCTCTTTAAGTCATCTTAAATGACTACGGGTGTCTGTTAGATCCGTGCCGATTCAATCCTCAAAGTTCCTCAACCGAAGAACAAACGTATCAGACGGCTTGAACCTCATGAGGCGAGAAGGTTGAATGATGAATGTCCGGAGCCGCTTAAGTCAGTCGTAGAGTTTGCGCTTTCTACTGGCTTAAGCCGCTCGAACATCATCAATCTGGAATTGTTGCAGGAAATAGTTCGATGGGAGTCAATCGAAATGGTCCAGTGATACGCTCACCTTTCAGCCGGACATCTCCCCGAGCTCGCGAGCAAAATTGACGCGATTATTGGCTGCAATGTCACAAATAAGGTACAAGAGGAGAACGTAGTTTATTTAAATGTTCTGTAAGTGTTTGATATGATTGGTGCCGATAATAGGAGTCGAACCTACGACCTTCGCATTACGAATGCGCTGCTCTACCAACTGAGCTATATCGGCCCTGAGAGGCCGGTTACGAGCGTAACCACGGGGCAAAAGAGTAGATCTAACCGGGTGATGCGTCAATGCCCTTTTGAATCAAACGGCTATTTTTGCATCACCCGAGATTATTTACGCACGAATGGTATCATCACCGAAGCCGATCCACTTGTAGGTGGTCAGCGCTTCCAGCCCCATCGGCCCCCGGGCGTGCAGCTTCTGAGTGCTCACAGCCACCTCCGCGCCCAGACCAAACTGGCCGCCATCGGTGAAGCGCGTCGAGGCATTCACGTAAACCGCAGACGAATCCACTTCATTCACAAAACGATCGGCATTGCGCAGGGTGCGCGTCAGGATCGCATCAGAATGCTGGGTGCCGTGTTCACGAATGTGCGCAATGGCATCATCGAGATCCGCAACCATCTTCACGTTCAGTTCCAGCGACAAATACTCATCGTCGTACTGCTCCGCGTTAACCGGAACAACCGTCGCCGGGCCGTCCTTCAGCAGGGCGAAAGCCTTCTCGTCCGCATGCAGCGTGACGCCACTATCTGCCATCTGCTTGCTCAGCGCAGGCAGGAAAGTACTGGCGATACCCTGATGCACCAGCAGCGTTTCCACCGTATTACAGGTGCTTGGGCGCTGGGTTTTGGCGTTGACGATGATCTTAAGCGCAGGTGCGATTTCTGCGGTGTCATCCACCACGATATGGCACACGCCAATACCGCCGGTGATCACCGGGATCGTCGACTGCTCACGACACAGCTTATGCAGGCCCGCGCCGCCACGTGGGATCAGCATGTCGATGTATTTGTCCATGCGCAGCATCTCGTTCACCAGCGCACGATCGGGGCTTTCGATTGCCTGCACGGCGCCCGCCGGTAAGCCGCACTCTTCCAGCGCCTGCTGAATGACGTTGACCGTAGCGGCGTTGGTGCGCCAGGTCTCTTTCCCGCCGCGCAGAATGGCGGCGTTACCGGTTTTCAGGCACAGGGAGGCGACATCCATCGTAACGTTTGGACGGGCTTCATAAATCACGCCGATGACGCCGAGCGGCACACGGCGACGCTCCAGACGTAACCCGCTGTCGAGCACGCCACCGTCAATCACCTGCCCTACCGGATCTGCGAGGTTGCACACCTGACGGACGTCGTCGGCGATACCTTTCAGACGCGCCGGGGTTAGCGCCAGGCGGTCGAGCATCGCTTCGCTCAGGCCGTTGCGGCGCGCTTCCAGCAGATCCTGTTCGTTAGCGAGCAGGATCTCCTGCGACTGAGATTCCAGATAATCAGCGATTTTTTCCAGCACGCGGTTTTTCTCGCGGCTGGAAAGGAGCGCCAGTTTATAAGAGGCGGCTTTCGCGGCTGCGCCCATTTGTTCCAGCATGTTCAGGCTCCTTAACGAATAATCATGTCGTCGCGATGCACAGCAACCGGGCCATATTCATAACCCAGGATGGCGTCGATCTGCTGGGAGTGGTGACCCGCAATCCGACGCAGCGCGTCGCTGTTATAACGACTGACGCCATGAGCGATGTCGCGACCTTCAAGGTTACGGATTCGGATCACTTCACCACGCGAGAAGTTACCTGTCACGCTTTTAATTCCTTTTGGAAGTAATGAGCTTCCTCTTTCCAGAATAGCGGCAGTAGCGCCTTCATCCACGGTCAGTTCGCCAGCCGGAGGCGCGCCAAAGATCCAGCGTTTTCGGTTTTCCAGCGGGGAGGCCTGGGCGTGGAAGCGTGTGCCCACAGAGATGCCTTCCATCACGTCACCAATGACGCCAGGGCGGCTGCCTGCGGCAATAATAGTGTCGATACCGGCCCGGCACGCCACGTCCGCGGCCTGGAGCTTGGTGCCCATACCGCCGGTGCCCAGCCCAGAAACGCTGTCACCCGCGATGGCGCGCAGCGCGTCATCAATGCCGTGAACGTCTTTGATCAGTTCTGCCTGTGGATTGGAACGCGGGTCAGCGGTAAACAGCCCCTGCTGATCGGTCAGAAGCAGTAGCTTATCGGCCCCTGCCAATATCGCCGCCAGCGCAGAGAGGTTATCGTTATCGCCCACTTTGATTTCAGCGGTGGCCACTGCGTCGTTTTCGTTGATGACCGGAACGATATTGTTATCCAGCAGCGCGCGCAGCGTATCGCGGGCGTTAAGGAAACGTTCTCTGTCTTCCATATCCGCGCGCGTCAGCAGCATCTGCCCCACGTGAATGCCGTAGATGGAGAACAGTTGTTCCCAGAGCTGGATGAGTCGGCTTTGTCCCACGGCGGCCAGCAGCTGTTTGGAGGCGATCGTCGCGGGGAGTTCGGGGTAGCCCAGGTGTTCACGCCCGGCGGCAATCGCCCCGGAGGTCACAATCACAATACGATGCCCTGCGGCATGCAACTGAGCACACTGACGTACAAGCTCAACAATATGGGCACGATTCAGGCGGCGCGATCCGCCCGTTAACACACTGGTACCGAGTTTTACCACCAGCGTCTGGCTGTCACTCATGATTCTCTGCCGTTCAACAATAAGGGAAAATGATGTCAGTCAGACGTTTTAACAGGTGTCAGCCCCGTTGCCAACTGCCTTAGCACATCACCCGTCACTTTGTTGCGCGGGATCAGGAAGCGTAGCGGCAGATTTTGACAATTTTATTACCGAAAAATTAAAACATACTTTTTTAGACATATTCTTACTTTGTCATAAAAGTTTCACCCACGGACGATAAAACCCTTCCTGTTTTTCACGGGGTAATAAGTTGAATCTTATTGCTCAGCGAATATTAGCGCGTTTGTATAAAATCAGGATTGAAAATGAAAAAGAGCACTCTGGCATTAGTGGTAATGGGCGTAGTTGCTTCCGCATCTGTTCACGCAGCAGAAGTTTATAATAAAAACGGTAATAAACTGGACGTGTACGGCAAAGTAAAAGCAATGCACTACATCAGTGATGATGACGCTAAAGATGGTGACCAGACTTACGTTCGTTTCGGCTTTAAAGGTGAAACGCAGATTAACGATCAGCTGACGGGCTACGGACGTTGGGAAGCAGAATTCGCGGGTAACAAAGCAGAAAGCGATTCTTCTCAAAAAACACGTCTGGCATTTGCTGGCCTGAAACTGAAAGACTTCGGCTCTCTGGATTACGGTCGTAACCTGGGCGCGCTGTATGACGTTGCCGCCTACACCGATATGTTCCCTGAGTTCGGCGGTGACGGCCTGGCACAGACCGATAACTTCATGACCAAACGCGCCTCCGGCCTGGCTACCTACCGCAATACCGACTTCTTTGGCATGGTTGACGGTCTGAATATGACCCTGCAATACCAGGGCAAAAATGAAAACCGCGACGTGAAGAAACAAAACGGAGACGGCTTCGGTACCTCTCTGAGCTATGACTTTGGCGGCAGCGATTTCTCTGTGATTGGTGCATATGCCAGCTCCGATCGCACCAACGAGCAAAACCTTCAGGCGCGCGGCGAAGGTAAAAAAGCAGAAGGCTGGGCGACCGGTCTGAAATACGATGCCAACGATATTTACCTGGCTGCTATCTATTCTGAAACCCGCAACATGGCCCCTATTTCCGGCGGTTTTGCGAATAAAGCGCAAAACTTCGAAGTGGCCGCGCAATATCAATTTGACTTTGGTCTGCGTCCATCTCTGGGCTACGTGCAGTCTAAGGGCAAAGATATCGAAGGTATCGGCGATGAAGATATCGTGAAATACATCGACGTCGGTGCGACGTATTATTTCAACAAAAATATGTCTGCGTTTGTTGATTATAAAATCAACCAGATCGATGACGATAATAAACTGGGCGTAAGCAGCGATGATATCGTTGCGCTGGGCTTGACCTACCAGTTCTGATGTTGTGGTAATAAAAAAACCGGCGCTGAGCCGGTTTTTTTGTGCCCGGTGGCGCTGTGCTTACCGGGCCTACGGGAAAATACATTTTGCAGCCCGGGCAAGGCGTAGCCGCTACCCGGCGCGGTGACATCATCAGGCAGTCAGCTTCACCGCTTCGCTGGAAAAATCATCCGCAGGTTCCAGCTTCAGATCCAGGGTGGCCAGCAAATCACGCGCCCTGCCGTGGAACTCTTTAAGCGTGTGTTCCAGGCGGTCAATCACCTCCTGATCCTTGATGGACGTCGCCTGCCAGTACCCGTCTTTATTAAACAGGCCAAACTGATAGCTATAGGTAAAACGGTTTTCCTGTGCTTCCATTTCCATCCACCAGCCCCAGAACTCACGTTTTTCGGGTGCAGGCTTCACGTTGACGCAAACAGCCAGGCAGTCGAAAAAAAAGCGATTCTCTTCACACTGCTCTTCTCGAATATACGGGCCAAGAGCCATGAACTTCTTAATCAGTCTACTTTTCGGGTGTCCACTCGGTAACGTCATTGCGATCTCCTTTTGTGAAGCACTGTTTTACCAAACCAACGAAATTTAGCAAACTATTAACACAATCTCTGCGTGATCCAGCGTGTAATCTCTTTCAGCGCTTTGTCAAAATTCTGGTACACCGGGCTGAAGGGTACCTCCAGCAATTTGCCATCCGAAGATGACGACGTGATTAAGCGTGACTCCTCTTCCGGGCTAAACGGATCGTTCTTCCAGAAGCCGGACATCATTGGGGTTGGGCACCGGCGGCCCAGTAAGCCCTGCGTTTTTAATGAGTACCGATTAAGTTCAATGCGTAACGCTTCATCTGAAGCATCATGCATGCCAAGCCGGCTCGCCAGCACGTCCAGATACATCTCAGGAACGTTACCCTGACGCTCGGGATCGCTTAACAGCGCATGCACCACCGGGCCAAGGCAGGCGACGGCCTTCAGGCGGGAAGATTCAAGGTAGGCCAGCCGAACCGCCACGTTAGCGCCGAAGCGGAAACCAAACGCGCCCACCCGGGTGTGGTCCACCCACGGAATATTCTCCAGCGCTTTTAACGCATGCTGGTGCAGCAGGCTGGAATCCTGAGTGAGCTTCCACTTGGATGAAAAACCGATCGAAGGCATATCCAGCGTCAGCATGGCGATCCCGTTTGGTGCGAAGTAGCGCTCATACAGGCTGTAATAATCGATTTGCAACGAATCCAGGCCGCCGCACATCAGAACCGTCGGGAACGGGCCTTCGCCTTCCGGCATATGCAGGAACCCGGTTACCGGGCTGCCACCGGGAATGGTGAACTCAATTTCACGCATCCGGCCAGGCAAACGCTGGGCGGCCTCTTCATAGGCGCGGTTGGCCAGCGCCTGCGCCTGCTCCGCCAGCTCGTCGCCCTTAAGGTGTGGGTAAGCAGCGATGCTGTACAGGTTGGCCGCATGCAGCCAGTGCTTGCCACTGAGCGCCGCGTCCTCTTCCTGGCTCGCTTTCTGCTGCCAGAGCATGGCCTGCTTCGACCATTCATAGATCCAGTTCCCACCACGGTAGCCCACCACCGTATCGTAGAGATCGCTGTCGGTGCGCTCAGACTCGCTCATCACGATACGCGCCTGCACGTCGAGAATTTCACGCGGATCGATGCCGCGCCATATCCACATCAGGCGGTTAATCATGCGGTACCAGTGAGGCACGTTCTTACCGTCTAACGCTGACTGGACAGCAGGCATTGTTCCCGGATTAAACCGACGCACCAGCGTCGACGTTTCAGGGTGCTTGAAACGAGGTTTGAAGAGAGTTTCGGTGAGATTCGCCTGCGTCATTGCGTTGCCTCCATGGATACGTCATATGTAGACCATTGTAACGCGTGGCAGGCCAAAAAGAACAACGCCCGGCATAGCCGGGCGTGTAAAGTTACGTACTGAAATTAACGGCCTGAGATAGGCGGTACGAAGACCACGCCCATATCCCATGGCTGTTCAATCCAGGTATCCTGCGGGATATCAATGACGTAATCATCAACCAGTGGGCGGCCCGCTGGCTTCGCGAAGATAGTGACGAAGTGCGCTTTTGGATACATTTCGCGGATGGCTACCGCGGTACCGCCGGTGTCCACCAGATCGTCGATAACGATGAAGCCTTCACCGTCGCCTTCCGCGCGTTTCAGCACTTTCAGCTCGCGCTGGTTGTCGTGATCGTAGCTGGAGATACAGACGGTATCGACATGACGAATACCCAGCTCACGTGCCAGCAGCGCCCCCGGTACCAGACCGCCACGGCTGACGGCAATAATGCCTTTCCACTGTTCGGAAGGCATCAGACGCGCAGCCAGTTTGCGTGCGTGAATCTGCAACATGTCCCAGGTGACGACGTATTTTTCGCTCATGTGAAGTGTCCCAGCCTGTTTATATACGGCTTAAAAAAAATGAGGGTGAACCAGGTTGCGCGAGATTATAGAGATCTGACGCACTAAAAACCAGTGTTACGCGCCAACAGCCTGAGTTTTTACATGCTTTATGCTACCAGCCACGGGAGAAAGTGGTATTCTCAGTTGCATCTCGCAAGCCCGTCTTGTGGTAACAATCAACCTGCTAACCCTGTGACCTGCAACATTGTTTTGCAGCGCATCGACAAGGAGACCTATCGTGTCTGAACTGTCTCAATTATCTCCGCAGCCGCTGTGGGATATTTTTGCCAAAATCTGCTCCATTCCGCACCCTTCCTATCATGAAGAACAGCTTGCCGAACATATTATGGGCTGGGCAAAGGAAAAAGGTCTGCACGCCGAGCGTGACCAGGTTGGCAACATTCTTATCCGCAAACCTGCCACCGCAGGTATGGAAAACCGCAAGCCGGTTGTCTTGCAGGCGCACCTGGACATGGTTCCGCAGAAAAACAACGACACCGTTCACGACTTCACCAAAGACCCGATCCAGCCGTATATCGACGGCGAGTGGGTGAAGGCGCGCGGCACAACGCTGGGCGCGGATAATGGTATTGGTATGGCTTCCGCGCTGGCCGTGCTGGCTGACGACAGCGTCGAGCACGGTCCGCTCGAAGTGCTGCTGACCATGACCGAAGAAGCGGGCATGGACGGCGCGTTCGGCCTTCAGGCGAACTGGCTGCAAGCGGACATTCTGATCAACACCGACTCTGAAGAAGAAGGTGAGATCTACATGGGCTGCGCGGGCGGGATCGACTTCATCTCTACCCTGCCGCTGTCCCGCGAGGCGGTTCCTGCTGGCTTCGAAACCTTCAAGTTGACGCTGAAAGGATTGAAAGGCGGCCACTCCGGCGGTGATATTCACCTGGGCCTGGGCAACGCCAACAAACTGCTGGCACGTTTCCTGGCGGGCCACGCGGCTGAGCTGGATCTGCGCCTGGTGGACTTCAACGGCGGTACCCTGCGTAACGCAATCCCTCGCGAAGCCTTCGCGACCGTGGCGGTACCCGCGGCGAAAGCGGACGAGCTGAAAAAACTCGCCAGCGCATATCTGGATATCCTGAAAAACGAGCTCTCTGAGAAAGAGAAAAACCTGAACGTGGTGCTGGAGTCCGTTACGACGGATAAAGCCGCGCTGACCGCGCAGTCTCGTGACACGTTTGTTCAACTGCTGAACGCGACGCCAAACGGCGTGATCCGTAACTCTGACGTCGCGAAAGGCGTGGTGGAAACCTCCCTGAACGTGGGTGTGGTGACCATGGGCGACGACAACGCGGAAATCATCTGCCTGATCCGTTCCCTGATCGACAGCGGTAAAGAGTACGTGGTGAGCATGCTGGAATCTCTGGGTACTCTGGCGGGCGCGAAAACGTCTGCAAAAGGCAGCTACCCGGGCTGGCAGCCGGATGCAAGTTCTCCGGTTATGGCACTGGTGCGTGAAACCTATCAGCGCCTGTTCAACAGCACCCCGAACATTCAGGTTATTCACGCGGGTCTGGAGTGTGGTCTGTTCAAAAAACCGTATCCGGACATGGACATGGTTTCCATTGGGCCAACCATCACCGGGCCACACTCGCCGGATGAGCAGGTTCACATTGAAAGCGTTGGGCATTACTGGACGCTGCTGACTGAACTGCTGAAGGCGATCCCTGCGAAGTAATTTGTCGTCTGTTGCCCGGCGGCGCTACGCTTGCCGGGCCTACGATGAGTGCAATCTACAATCCCAAAACCAGCTGACGCTCCAGCTGCGGATCCAGCAGCGTGACGTGCAGTCCCACCAGCCTCACCCCTCGCCCGCCTCGTCGTTCTTCCCACGCCTTTTTCGCCGTCGCGATAAGATCTTCTTTGTTCAGGCGCGGCCAGACGTGCTCCTGCGTCGTCTGCTGAAAGTCGTTAAATTTCAGCTTGATGCCCTGGCGGGCAATCAGTAAATCAGGTTTCACTTTGATCAGCCGTCGCTCCAGCTCTGGATAGAGCTGTTCCGTAATGATGGTTTCACATGCCGACCAGTCATGAATATCTTCGCTTAACGTGCGTTCAACCCCGACCGATTTACGCAACCGTTCGTTGTTTACATCGCGGTCGTCAATGCCCTGACTGCGCTCCCACAATACGCGGCCAAACTTGCCAAAACGCTTAAGCAGCAGGGCCAGATCGCTTCGCTGGACGTCTTCGCAGGTGCGTAGCCCCATACTTTCCAGCTTTGCGGCAGAGACTTTTCCCACGCCGGGGATTTTGCTGAGCGGCAGCGTTTTCAAAAACGCCGGCACCTCTTCCGGGGTGATGACGTACTGGCCGTTGGGCTTATTTAAATCGGAGGCGATTTTGGCGAGAAATTTGACCGGCGCGACGCCCGCCGATGCCGTCAGATTCAGCTCGTTAAAGATAGTCTGGCGGATCTCCTGCGCCATCAGGGTGGCGGAGCCGTGGCAGTGCAGGCTGTCGGTGACGTCCAGATAGGCCTCATCCAGCGACAGGGGTTCAATCAGCGAAGTGTAGCGAGAGAAGATCTCACGAATATGGCTCGACGCTTCTTTGTAGGCTTCAAAGCGCCCCGGCAAAAGGGTGAGGTGCGGGCACAGCTTCAGCGCCATCGCCGTCGGCATGGCGCTGCGCACGCCAAATTTGCGTGCAGGATAGTTCGCGGTGCTGATCACACCGCGCTGGACACGACTGCCGCCAATGGCGATAGGGATGTCCCGCAGCGCGGGGTTGTCACGCATCTCCACTGCGGCAAAAAAACAGTCCATATCGACATGGATTATTTTGCGCATTGATTACACCACACATGTATTTATATACAGTATAACAAAAGGCAAAAAATGCGTCAGCTATTTTCCTTTCTCACGATTGTCATAAATCCATGTTACAAATAACCCAAATAAAGTCTTTATATTCATATATTTAAATAAAATACATAGAGGGTTATCATTGATGAGGAAAATACTTTCGGTGTCGTTACTGTTTCTGGCGAGTGCGGCATCGGCTCATCCCGGGATCGTTGCTCACCGGGGGGGTACGGCGGATGCCCCTGAAAACACCCTGCCTGCAATTAAGCTCGCGCTCGAAAATAAAGCCGATATTGTCTGGATAACCGTGCAGCTTAGTCGGGATGGCGTGCCGGTTCTGTATCGACCAGCTGACCTGAAAGCGTTAACCAGCTTGCAGGGAAAAGTATCACAGTTTACCGCTGAAGAACTGGCAAAAGCGGATGCCAGCGTAAAATGGAAAGATAAGGGCCTGGCGAAAGACATGCTGAATACGTCAGTATCTACGCTGAAGGCGGTACTGACGGCTTGGCCAGACACGCGGTTTTTTATTGATATCAAATCTCCGGACGCCGATCCGGCGACAATGGGCAGCAAGCTGCTTAACGTACTGAAAGAGACCAACAGCCTGAATCGTGTTCGCGTTTATTCCACCGAAGATCGCTATATGGCAGCATTGCCTGCCGAAATCCCCCGCTTTGTCACGCGCAGCGAAACCCGTACACGGCTGGCCACAGTGTCATTGAGCCACGAATGCCTGCCGCCTTCCCAAAAAATGGACGATTACTGGTATGGGCTTGAGTTAAACCGAAAAGTAGAGGTGGTAGAGAAATTCACCTTAGGCGAAGGTGTTTCCCCCGCAACGTTAACGTGGGACAAAGAGGCCGTGGACTGCTTCCGCTCTCAGGGCAATGCCCATCTGATTTTTATCGGCGTGAATTCTGAAGAGGATTACCAGAAGGCGAAAGCATTGGGTGCCGAAGGGGTTCTTGTAGACTCACCAGCCAACGCCAAAAGCTGGGCAAAATAAATGATAAAGGCCGCACGAAGCGGCCTTTTTTTAGATGATCCTCTGCTGGTCCCGGGCCATTCGTTTTTTCCGCGCATCGCACGGTTCCGGACAGTCGCAAACTTTTTCCATTCCGATGGAAGAGATGCCTCCACAGCTGCCCTGAATGCTTTTACGCTTGATGATCCAGCCTAAAGACATCCCGAATATCACCAGCACAAACACCGCAAAGGTTGCCAGAAAGGTCAACATAATCAGCCTCCGAAATCATCGAGCATGATGTTCTCATCTTCCACGCCCAGATCTTTGAGCATCTTAATCACGGCGGCGTTCATCATTGGCGGACCACACATATAGAACTCGCAGTCTTCCGGTGCCGGATGCTGTTTGAGGTAGTTTTCATACAGCACGTTGTGGATGAAGCCCGTGTAGCCTGTCCAGTTATCTTCCGGCTGCGGATCGGATAGCGCCACGTGGAAGGTAAAGTTAGGGTTATCACGCGCCAGCTGTTCAAACTCATCGTCATAGAACATTTCGCGCAGTGAACGCGCGCCGTACCAGAAGCTGATTTTACGCTTGCTGCTAAGCCGTTTGAGCTGGTCAAAGATATGCGAACGCATCGGCGCCATACCCGCGCCGCCGCCGATAAAGACCATTTCCGCATCGGTATCTTTGGCGAAGAACTCCCCAAACGGGCCGGAAATCGTCACCTTATCGCCAGGCTTGAGGGACCAGATATACGACGACATCACGCCCGGCGGGGCATCGGGCACATTCGGCGGCGGCGTGGCGATACGCACGTTGAGCATAATGATCCCCTTCTCTTCCGGATAGTTAGCCATGGAATAGGCGCGCAGCGCGGGCTCTTTTACCTCGGAAACAAAGCGGAAGAGATTAAACTTATCCCAGTCAGCCCGGTACTCATCCGGCACGTCGAAGTCCGCATAGGCCACAGTGTGCGCCGGACACTCAATCTGGATATACCCACCCGCACGGAACGGGACGCTCTCCCCTTCGGGAACGCGCAGCTTGAGCTCTTTAATGAACGTGGCTTTGTTATCGTTAGAGATAACTTCGCACTCCCATTTTTTCACGCCGAAGATCTCCTCCGGCAGCTCAATCTTCATGTTCTGGCGCACCGCGACCTGACACGCCAGACGGCAGCCCTCTTTCGCTTCACGCTTCGTGATATGCGACAGTTCCGTTGGCAGAATATCGCCGCCACCCTCTTTCACCGTCACGCGGCACTGCCCGCATGAGCCGCCTCCACCGCAGGCTGACGAGACAAAAATCCCGTTGCCCGAGAGCGTATTGAGCAGCTTATCCCCTGCCGGAGTGCGGATCTGGTTCTGCGGATCGTCATTGATATCAATGATCACATCCCCGGAATTAACCAGCTTTGCGCGCGCTGCCAGGATCAGCCCTGACAGCACCAGTACTATCAGCGTGAACATTACCACGCCAAGAATAATTTCCATCTGTTAGCCCTTATAGCTGCACACCGGAGAAGGACATAAAGCCCAGCGCCATCAGGCCGGTGGTGATAAAGGTGATCCCTAAGCCACGAAGCCCCGCCGGCACGTTGGCATATTTCATTTTTTCACGGATCCCCGCCATGGTAACAATCGCCAGCATCCAGCCGATACCGGAGCCGAAGCCATACACCACCGATTCACTGAAGTTGTAATCGCGCTGCACCATAAACGAGACGCCACCGAAGATGGCGCAGTTCACGGCGATCAGCGGCAGGAAGATCCCCAGCGCGTTGTACAGCGACGGGAAATACTTATCGAGGATCATCTCGAGGATTTGCACCAGCGCCGCAATCACTCCGATAAAGGTGATGAAGTTCAGGAAGCTGAGATCAACGCCCTCCACCAGCGCGCCATCGCGCAGCACGAAGTTGAACACCAGGTTGTTAATCGGAACGGAAAGCCCAAGCACAACGGTGACCGCCACGCCCAGGCCAAATGCCGTCGAGACCTTTTTAGAAACGGCCAGGAACGTACACATGCCCAGGAAGAACGCGAGCGCCATGTTTTCAACAAACACCGCGCGCACAAATAAACTCAGGTAATGAGCCATTGTCGGTTACTCCTTTTCCTGCTGTTCAGGCTTCAGCGTACGAATCAGCCAGATCAGCAAACCGATAATGAAAAATGCGCTTGGGGCCAGCAGGAACAGGCCGTTCGGCAGATACCAGCCGCCGTTCTGTACCGTATCCAGCACCGGAATGCCGAACAGCTTGCCGCTGCCAATAAGCTCGCGCAGGAAACCGACCGTCAGCAGGATCACGCCGTAACCCAGCCCGTTGCCGATACCGTCCATAAAGCTTGCCAGCGGCGGCATTTTCATCGCATAGGCTTCAGCACGCCCCATCACGATGCAGTTGGTGATAATCAGGCCGACAAACACCGAAAGCTGCTTCGAGGTTTCATAAGCAAAGGCGCGCAGGAGCTGATCGACCACAATCACCAGCGAGGCAATGATCGCCATCTGGACGATGATCCTCACGCTATTGGGAATATGGTGGCGAATCATTGAGATAAACATGCTGGAGAACGCCGTCACCAGCGTTACCGCCAGCGTCATCACCACCGCCGTTTCCAGCTTGGTGGTCACCGCCAGAGCCGAGCACACGCCCAGCACCTGAAGCGTTATCGGGTTATTGGCTAACAGTGGGCCAATCAGCACCTTTTTAACTTCTTTCAGTTCACCCGTATCAGCCATTGTTCAGCGCTCCTTCACGTACGTTCTTCAGGAAGGGACCAAAGCCCAGTTCACCCATCCAGAAATCAAAGCTGTGCTGCACCCCGTTAGAGGTGAGCGTGGCGCCGGAAAGACCGTCAACGGCGAACTCATCGCCGGGACGTGCGCCCCCTTTCACCACCTTGAGCGCAGGCTGGCCGTTGTCGTCGAGCACTTTTTTACCGACAAACTGTGCGCGCCAGTTAGGGTTTTCAACCTCGCCCCCCAGCCCCGGCGTTTCGCCCTGATCGTAATAAGTAATGCCTTTGACCGTGCGGCCATCCGTATCCAGCGCCACAAAGGCGTACATCATTGACCACAAGCCGTTGCCGTAGATGGGCAACACGATTTCCTGTATGCGCTTTTGCTCGTCACGAACGAGGTAAATCTCCGCGACATTGCTGCGGCGCTTGATGCCAGCCGGATCCTGCGAGGCGTCAAGCACGGTGCTCATCTGCGGATCCTTTAACGCCAGCGCCTGGTTATATTTCGCCGGGTCTTTATCCATCAGTTCGCCGGTTTTTAAATCCACCAGCCGGGCGGTAATGCGTTCGGCAAACACGGCCGCGACGTCATCCTTCGTCATGCCTTCCTGCATCAGCCCGGCTACGGCCAGGATGTTACGCTGTTTATCCAGCGCGCGTTGCTCCTGCTGTAGCGGTTTTAACCCTACGGCAGAGCCCGCCACGACAATGGAGCAGACCAGGCACAGTACCAGCACCACCAGCAGCGTTTTGCTGATGCTGTCGTTATTTTTGATTTCAGCCACGCGCCTTCCTCCGCTTAATGTTGGCGCGCACGACCAGGTAGTCGAACAGCGGCGCAAACAGATTGGCAAACAGAATGGCCAACATCATCCCTTCCGGATAGGCCGGGTTGACCACGCGAATCAGTACGCACATCACCCCAATGAGCGCGCCGTAACACCATTTACCCCTGTCGGTAAACGAAGCCGAGACGGGATCGGTGGCCATGAACATCATGCCAAACGCAAAGCCTCCCAGCACGAGGTGCCAGTACCACGGCATGGAGAACATTGGGTTAGTGTCTGAACCAATGAAATTGAACAGCGTGGCGGTGAGTACCATCCCGAGCATGACGCCTGCGACAATGCGCCAGGAGGCCACGCGGCCAAAGAGGATGATGGCCCCGCCGATCACGATCATCAGGGTAGACACTTCACCGATAGAACCTGGAATATTGCCAAGAAACGCATCTAACCAGGTGACAGGCTGGCCGGTGGCATTATTGACCAGCGTTTCGCCGCCGCCTGCCGCCCACTGTGAAAGTGGCGTAGCGCCCGAGAATCCGTCCGCAGCCGTCCACACCAGGTCGCCAGAGATTTGCGCCGGGTAGGCAAAGAACAGGAACGCGCGCCCCGCCAGCGCCGGGTTGAGGAAGTTACGTCCGGTCCCGCCGAAGATCTCCTTGGCAATGACCACGCCAAAGCTGATCCCCATCGCCGCCTGCCAGAGCGGTAGCGTGGGCGGAACAATCAGCGCAAACAGAATAGAGGTAACAAAGAAACCTTCGTTGATCTCATGCTTGCGAATAATAGCGAACAGGACTTCCCAGAAACCGCCCACGATAAAGACGGTCATATAGATCGGCAGGAAGAAGACGGCGCCCAGGGTCATCATGCTGACCCAGCCGGCATCTGCCGCAAAGCTTACGCCAAGAGACTGCGCCAGACGGTAGTGCCAGTCAGACTGAATCACCTGCGCCAGCTGCTCTGCATCGTACATATGGTGCAGTGCCGGAATCGTCTGCAATCCAACGTTATACATCCCCCAGAACATCGCCGGGAAGACCGCAAACCAGACCAGAATCATCATTCGCTTGAGGTCGATGGCGTCGCGAACGTGCGCCGCGCCTTTCGTCACCAGCCCAGGGGTGTAGAAAATAGTCGTCGTCGCTTCATACAGCGGGTAATACTTCTTCAGCTTACCCTCGGTAAAATGCGGCTCAATTTTTTCGAAGAGGTGTTTTAAGCCCATGGTTATCCTTCCTGCTCAATGCGGGTTAACACCTCGCGCAATACGGGTCCGTATTCGTATTTACCTGGACACACATAGGTACACAGCGCCAGATCTTCTTCGTCCAGCTCCAGGCAGCCCAGCGCCTGGGCACCGTCGGTATCGCCGGCCAGGAGATCGCGCAGCAGCACGGTAGGCAGAATATCCAGCGGCATAACGCGTTCGTAGTTGCCAATCGGGACCATGGCGCGCTCGCCGCCGTTCGTGCTGGTGGAGAAGTTAAACAGCTTATGACGCAGGAAGTGGCCCAGCGTGGTGCGGGTCACGGAGAATTTTTCCGCGCCAGGCAGCACCCAGCCGAACAGCTCTTTCTCGCGCCCTTCAAGCACTACGCTCACCTGAAGATGGAAACGCCCCAGCCAGGCCTTCGGGCCTGTCGCGTGCCTGCCACTCAGCACCGAACCGGAAATAATGCGGTTTTCGCCTTCTTTCGTTTCGCCAGCCAGCAGCGCAGTTAAATCTGATCCAAGCAGCGTACGAACCAGACGCGGACGGGTTGCCTGAGGGCCACCGATGGCAATGATGCGTTCCGCGCACAGCTCACCCGTGGTGAACAGCTTACCGATAGCAATAACGTCCTGGTAATTGAGATGCCAGACCTGTTTCGTCAGGCTCACCGGCTCCAGAAAGTGAATATGCGTTCCCACCAGCCCGGCCGGATGCGGGCCGGCAAATTCATTAAAAGCGACCTGTCCCTGCGGATGCCCGCCCAGCTTGCCGCCGCTGGCCTGGCAGACATGCACTTTGCCCGGCGTCAGGCGTGTTAACACGGTGAGACCGGCATCGAAAGCTTTTCGTTCGGCCAGGATAATAGGCTGCGGATCCGCGCTGAGCGGGTTGGTGTCGATGGCCGTGACGAAGATAGCGGCGGGCACGGTGCCTGGCACGGGCGTTTTGCTATAGGGACGCGTGCGAAGCGCCGTCCACAGACCGGACTCCAGCAGTTGCGTCTGCACCGCGTCGTGGCTGAGGGTAGCGAGATCGGCGGCGTCAAAACGCGCAAACTCGCGTTTTTCGTCACCTTCAATTTGAATAACGACCGATTGCAGGACGCGACGCTCACCACGATGGATGGCCACGACGGTGCCGCTGGCAGGGGCTGTAAACATAACGCCAGGATTTTTTTTATCCTCGAAAAGCGCCTGTCCTTTTATTACGCGATCGCCTTCCTGTACCAGCATCGCAGGACGCATGCCCACGTAATCATCACCCACAAGAGCGACATGGTGAATACTGGCGCCAGTTGTTACGTGCTGTTCAGGCACGCCAGAGATTGGCAGATCGAGTCCTTTTCTGATTCTAAACATGTGGTTAGCAGGTATCCATGAACAACAATCCAGAGTGGCCGGAGTGTACCATTTCCCGCCCCTGCAAGGGCAGCAAATCCGCCGTCTGGCGCGCTGAAATGCGAGCTATTGCGCAAAGTTCCTGGAGTCACGGCAATTTGAATGGGTTATAAAGTAAAACTAATTTGTAAACGCAAAGGTTGGCTCTTGCGAAAATCTCCATCGGTGCTAATGTGAGCGCTCCTGTGCAGATTAGTCTGATTTCGGGTGTCTTTTGCCGTTCTGGCAAGTTGGTCATTGTTTTATCAAGGAACCAGTAGTATGCGTAAAATCGCATTGTTCATTGCGATGCTTCTGATACCGTGCATGTCGTTTGCCGGGCTGCTCAGCAGTAACAGTTCAACGACGCCGGTCAGCAAAGAATATAAACAGCAGTTGATGGGGTCCCCGGTTTATATTCAAATCTTCAAGGAAGAGCGCACACTCGATCTGTTTGTCAAAATGGGCGAGACGTATCAGCTGCTCGATAGCTACAAAATTTGTAACTATTCTGGCGGGCTGGGGCCAAAACAGCGTCAGGGCGACTTTAAAAGTCCGGAAGGGTTTTATAACGTTCAGCGTAACCAGCTAAAACCGGACAGCCGCTTCTATAAAGCGATTAACATCGGTTTCCCTAATGCCTTCGACCGCGCTCACGGTTACGAGGGTAAATACCTGATGATCCACGGCGCCTGCGTGTCTGTCGGCTGTTATGCGATGACGGATTCCGGCATTGATGAGATTTTCCAGTTTGTCACCGGCGCTCTGGTCTTTGGCCAGCCGAATGTTCAGGTCAGCATTTATCCGTTCCGTATGACGGATGCCAACATGGCACGCCATAAGTACTCTGTGTATACGGATTTCTGGAAACAGCTAAAACCGGGCTATGACTACTTCGAGCAGACCCATAAGCCGCCGGTGGTATCCATCGTCAATGGCCGTTACGTGGTGAGTAAACCGCTCAGCCACGAAGTGGTTCAGCCGCAGCTTGCGTCAAATTACGCGGTCCCCGAGGCAAAATAGCACCCACTCGCCTGGCATGATCTTTTGCCAGGTTTCGTTGCCCGTCAGCGGCTGCGTTGCAATGACGGTGACCACATCGTTCGGTGTGGTCTCCTTCTGAAAATCAATTTCCACATCCTGATCGAGCAACGTGGCGACGCCAAACGGCGCGCGGCGCGTGATCCAGAAAAGATTTGTGGAGCAAAACGCCATCACGTAACGCCCGTCTGACAGCAGCATATTGAAAACGCCCTTCTCGCGTAATTCCGACGCCAGCGACGCAATGTATTTAAAAACGGCGGCCATGTTGCCGGGCGTGCGCGGGTAGCGCTCGGTCAGCTTGTGCAGCAGCCAGCAAAACGCTTTTTCACTGTCGGTTTCGCCAACCGGTCGAAAATTCCCGGTTTCCAGCGATTTATAGCCCGTAAGCTGGCCGTTATGCGCGTAGGTCCAGTTCCGGCCCCACAGTTCACGGGTAAACGGATGGGTATTTTCCAGCGCCACTTCACCGCGGTTGGCCTGACGAATGTGGGCGATCACCGAACAGGATTTAATTGGGTAGTCCTGCACCAGTTTGGCAATGGGTGAGTTAAAGCTGGGCTGCGGATCTTTAAATGTGCGACAACCTTTGCCTTCGTAGAAGGTAATGCCCCAGCCGTCTTTATGCGGCCCGGTTCCTCCACCGCGCTGAACCAGCCCGGTGAAGCTAAAGCAGATATCGGTTGGCACATTGGCGCTCATCCCGAGCAGTTCGCACATAGATTACCTCCACAACAGCGGGGGGCAGCGGCGCCCCCCAGCGAAGCCTTACTTAACCATCTCTTTTTCGATTAACTGAATCAGGATATGGATCACTTTGATGTGAATTTCCTGAATGCGGTCGGCATAACCGAAGTGTGGAACACGGATTTCAATGTCCGCCGTACCGTCCATCTTACCGCCATCTTTCCCGGTCAGGGTGATCACCTTCATGCCCTTCTCACGCGCCGCGTCAATCGCTTTGATCACGTTAGCGGAGTTACCGGAAGTGGAGATCCCCAGCAGCACGTCGCCTTCACGGCCTACCGCTTCAACGTAGCGGGAGAAGATGTGGTCGTAACCGAAGTCATTGCCTACGCAGGAGATGTGGCTGACGTCGGAAATCGCAATCGCCGGGTAGCCCGGACGGTTTTCGCGATAGCGTCCGGTCAGCTCTTCTGCGAAGTGCATGGCGTCGCAGTGGGAGCCGCCGTTACCGCACGAAAGCACTTTGCCACCGGCTTTGAAGCTGTCAGCCAGCAGGACCGCCGCGCGCTGAATAGCGTGAATATTGGCATCATCTTTCAGAAAGTTCGCCAGCGTTTCCGCCGCTTCGTTCAGTTCGTTACGAATAAGATCCTGGTACATGAGGATAATCCTTCAGTATTGATGAAATAACACAGTGGAGTGTACCGGATAGCGCTAAAAGCGAGAAGCTAAAGCCATGCGAATCGTCCGGCGTTTTGATTTTTTGTGCCGGCTAAAACGCGAACAATGTGAACCAGGTTGTAATTATTTTGTAAACACATTGCTAAAGGAAATGACATCAACTACAACCATATCATCACAAGTGGTCAGACCTCCTACAAGCAAGGGAGCTTTTCTTTATGATGATTTTGAGCATTCTCGCAACCGTTGTTCTGCTCGGCGTGTTGTTCTATCACCGCGTCAGTTTATTCCTGAGCAGCCTGATTCTTCTGGCCTGGACGGCTGCACTTGGCGTCGCTGGCCTGTGGAATATTTGGGTCCTCGTCCCGCTGGCAATTATTTTGCTGCCGTTCAACCTGACGCCGATGCGTAAGTCGATGATCTCCGCGCCGGTGTTTAAGGGCTTCCGTAAAGTGATGCCGCCGATGTCGCGTACGGAGAAAGAAGCGATTGATGCCGGCACCACCTGGTGGGAAGGCGATCTGTTCCAGGGCAACCCGGACTGGAAAAAGCTGCACAACTATCCGCAGCCGCGTCTGACCGCCGAAGAACAGGCCTTTATTGATGGCCCGGTGGAAGAAGCGTGCCGCATGGCAAATGACTTTGCGATCACCCATGAAATGGCGGACCTGCCGCCGGAGCTGTGGGCGTACCTGAAAGAGCATCGCTTCTTCGCGATGATCATCAAAAAAGAATACGGCGGCCTGGAATTCTCCGCTTACGCTCAGGCTCGCGTCCTGCAAAAGCTGGCGGGCGTTTCCGGGATCCTGGCGATCACCGTTGGCGTACCAAACTCCTTAGGCCCGGGTGAGCTGTTGCAGCATTACGGTACGGAAGAGCAGAAAGATCACTATCTGCCGCGTCTGGCGCGCGGTCAAGAAATCCCGTGCTTCGCGCTGACCAGCCCGGAAGCCGGTTCTGATGCCGGCGCAATCCCGGATACCGGCGTGGTCTGCATGGGCGAATGGCAGGGCCAGCAGGTGCTGGGCATGCGCCTGACCTGGAACAAACGCTATATCACCCTGGCGCCTATCGCCACCGTGCTGGGCCTGGCCTTTAAGCTCTCCGACCCGGAAAAACTGCTGGGCGGCGAAGAAGACCTGGGCATTACCTGTGCGCTGATCCCAACCTCAACGCCGGGCGTGGAAATTGGTCGTCGTCACTTCCCGCTGAACGTGCCGTTCCAGAACGGCCCAACCCGCGGTCAGGATATCTTTGTCCCGATTGATTACATCATTGGTGGTCCGAAAATGGCCGGCCAGGGCTGGCGTATGCTGGTGGAATGTCTGTCTGTGGGCCGCGGCATTACCCTGCCGTCGAACTCGACCGGCGGTCTGAAATCCGTGGCGATGGGGATTGGCGCGTACGCTCATATCCGCCGCCAGTTCAAAATTTCTATCGGCAAGATGGAAGGCATCGAAGAGCCGCTGGCGCGTATCGCGGGCAACGCTTACGTCATGGACGCCGCAGCCTCGCTGATTACTTACGGCATTATGCTGGGCGAAAAACCTGCCGTGCTGTCGGCGATTGTGAAGTACCACTGTACCCACCGCGCCCAGCAGTCAATTATTGATGCAATGGATATCGCTGGTGGTAAAGGCATTATGCTGGGCGAAGGCAACTTCCTGGCGCGCGGCTACCAGGGCGCACCGATTGCCATCACCGTGGAAGGGGCAAACATCCTGACCCGCAGCATGATGATCTTCGGCCAGGGGGCGATCCGCTGCCATCCTTACGTGCTGGAAGAGATGGCCGCCGCGCAGAATAACGACGTGGATGCCTTCGACAAACTGCTGTTCAAACATATCGGTCACGTCGGCAGCAATGAAGTTCGCAGCTTCTGGCTCGGCCTGACGCGCGGACTGACCAGCGCGACGCCGACCCGCGATGCAACTAAACGTTACTACCAGCACCTGAACCGTCTGAGCGCTAACCTGGCGCTGCTGTCTGACGTCTCCATGGCCGTTCTGGGCGGAAGCCTGAAGCGTCGCGAGCGCATCTCTGCCCGTCTGGGTGATGTGCTGAGCCAGATTTTCCTGGCCTCTGCGGTGCTGAAACGCTACGACGATGAAGGCCGTCAGGAAGCGGATCTGCCGCTGGTGCACTGGGGCGTACAGGATGCGCTGTATCAGGCCGAACAGGCGATTGACGATCTGCTGGCGAACTTCCCGAACCGCTTTGTGGCCGGCGCCCTGCGCGTGGCGATCTTCCCTACCGGACGTCATTATCTGGCGCCGTCCGACAAGCTGGATCACAAAGTGGCGAAGATCCTCCAGGTACCGAGCGCAACCCGTTCCCGTATCGGCCGCGGTCAATACCTGGCGCCTACCCCGCATAACCCGGTAGGTTTGCTGGAAGAGGCGCTGCTGGACGTCATGGCCGCCGACCCGATTCATCAGAAAATCTGTAAACAGCTGGGCAAAAACCTGCCGTTTACACGACTGGACGAGCTGGCAAAACAGGCGCTGGCGGGTGGCATCATCGACAACAGCGAAGCCGCGCTTCTGGTGAAAGCCGAAGAGAGCCGTCTGCGCAGTATTAATGTGGATGATTTCGAACCAGAAGAGCTGGCGACGCAGCCGGTAAAGCTGCCGGAGAAGCACCGCAAACCTGAAGCGGCATAAGGCATCCCGCTCCCACAGACCCCGCCCCGCGCGGGGTTTTTTATTGCCACATTTTCTCGTAATGACGTGCTACAGTGTCAAAAGGTATTTTTTTAGGAGCCTGTATCGTGCCTGGTTTAAAGATTTCTGTTTTGCAGCAACCTTTAGTGTGGATGGACGGCCCCGCCAACCTTCGCCATTTTGATCGCCAACTGGAAGAGATAACCGGACGCGACGTAATTGTTCTGCCGGAGATGTTCACCACAGGTTTCGCGATGGAGGCGGCAACACAGTCTATGCCGCAGGACGAGGTGGTGTCCTGGATGCACGCCAGGGCGCAGGATACCAACGCGCTGATTGCCGGAAGCGTCGCGCTCCAGACCGGGCGCGGAGCGGTTAACCGCTTCCTGCTCGTCGAGCCGGAAGGGAACGTCCACTTCTACGATAAGCGCCACCTGTTCCGCATGGCGGGTGAACATCAGCATTATGAAGCCGGCAACGAACGCGTGGTATTTGAATGGCGCGGCTGGCGTATTCTGCCGCTGGTCTGCTATGACCTGCGCTTCCCGGTGTGGTCACGCAACCGCAACGATTACGATCTGGCGCTGTATGTCGCCAACTGGCCCGCCCCACGCTCCCTGCACTGGCAGGCTCTACTGACCGCGCGCGCGATTGAAAACCAGGCGTACGTTGTTGGCTGTAACCGCGTAGGAACGGACGGCAACGGGCATCACTATCGCGGTGACAGCCGGGTGATCAGTCCACAGGGTGAGATTATTGCCACCGCCGAGCCGCATCAGGCGACACGAATTGATGCTGAGATTTCGTTAACGGCGTTAAGGGAGTATCGGGAGAAGTTTCCGGCGTGGCAGGATGCGGATCCGTTTAGCATTGGCTGAATAAAAGCCGGGTGGCGGCTGCGCCTTACCCGGCCTACAAATCAGCTCACCAACGCCTGCCCGTCTTTGCGGCTCTCCGTCGCAGCCACGTAGTGCCCTTCCGGCATACGGTAAATCACCTGCGCGCCGCCAAAATTGTAATCCTGGAGCGGATCTTCCACCACGATCTGGTGTCCGCGCTCGCGCAGCGCCGCGATGGTATTGCGATCGAAGGTCGATTCAACAATCACTTCCCTGCCCTGCACCACGCGCCAGCGCGGGGCATCAATCGCCGCCTGCGGGTTTTGCCCGTGCAGCATAATGCGCAACGCCATCTGCATGTGCCCCTGCGCCTGCATCGGGCCACCCATCACGCCGAAGGACATCAGCGGCTTGCCGTTACCGTCCATCGCAAAACCCGGGATGATGGTGTGGAAAGGACGCTTGCTGCCCGCCAGCGCGTTCGGGTGTTTGGGATCGAGCACAAAGCCGCAGCCGCGGTTTTGCAGGCTGATTCCGGTATCCGGCACCACAATGCCTGAACCGAAGCCCATAAAGTTGGACTGAATAAACGAAACCATCATCCCGCTGGCGTCCGCGGTGCTGATGTAGACCGTGCCGCTCTGCGTCGGCGATCCGTACACAAAATCAGAGGCTTTATCGTGGTCGATAAGCGCGGCGCGCGACTTCAGATAATGGTCGCTCAGCAGCACTTTGGCCGCGAACTCCATATGCTCTTCATCCGCAACGTAGCGATCGAGATCCGCCAGCGCCAGCTTCATTGCCTCAATGGAGAGGTGCAGCCCCTGCACGGAGTCCGGGTGATGTTTCTCGATGCCGCACTGCTCCAGAATGCCGAGCGCAATCAGGGTGGCGATCCCCTGACCGTTTGGCGGCAACTCCTGCACCGACCCGCCCGCGAAGTCGCGCGACAGCAGTTCTACCCAGTCCACGCGATGGTTTGCCAGATCTTCAGCCGTCAGGTGTGCACCGTGTGCTTTGGCAAAGGCGGCAATTTTCTGCGCCAGTTCGCCACGGTAAAACGCGTCGCCGTTGGTTTTGGCGATCAGCTCCAGCGTGTTCGCCTGCGCGGGGTTACGGAAGATCTCGCCCACGCGCGGCGCGCGGCCTTCCGGCGCGAAGCAGGCGCTAAAGCCCGGCTGATCTTTCAGCTTGTTGTAACCGCGCTGCCACAGGTGCCCGATGAGCGGAGAGACGGGAAAACCGTTACGCGCATACTCAATGGCCGGCTGCGCCAGGGTGGTGAGCGGCAATGTGCCAAAACGTTCAGCCAGCGCTACCCAGCCCGATACCGCCCCCGGTACGGTTACCGCGTCCCAGCCGATTTCCGGTACGGCGGTTTTTCCGGCAAACAGATCCGCATGCCAGCTGGCCGGCGAACGACCGGACGCATTCAGGCCGTGAAGTTTTTCACCGTCCCAGACAATGGCAAAAGCATCGCTGCCGATGCCGTTGCCGGTCGGCTCGACAACGGTCAGCGCCATGGCGGTGGCAACCGCCGCATCAACGGCGTTTCCGCCCAGCTGTAGCATCTTCATTCCCGCCTGTGCCGCCAGCGGCTGCGAGGTGGCAACGGCGTTGTGGCCCATCATCGGCGGGCGTCGTGAATCGTAACCGGTTGTAAAATCGAGCGCTTTGGTCATCATGACTCCTTAGTCGTGGCGCGGATCGAGCGCATCGCGCAGCCCGTCGCCGAGTAAATTAAAGCCCTGAACGGCAAGGAAAATCGCCACGCCGGGGAAAACGGACATCCACGGCGCCTGCTCCAGAAACCCTTTGGCGGTGTTGAGCATGGAGCCCCAGGATGGGTTCGGCGGCTGTTGCCCTAACCCTAAAAACGAGAGGCTGGCTTCGGCGATAATCGCCGAGGCAATGGCCAGCGTGGCCTGTACCAGAATCGGTGACATCACGTTAGGCAGAACGTATTTGATAATGATCCAGCGGTCCGGCAGGCCAATCGCCCGCGCGCCGTCGATATACTCTTCGTTGCGAATGGCGATCACCTGCCCGCGCGTCAGGCGGGCGAAGATCGGCATCGCCGAGAGCCCAATGGCAATCATGGCATTCGTCAGGCTTGGGCCTAAAAACGCCCCCAGCGCGATCGCCATGATCAGGAATGGACAGGCCAGCAGTGCCTCGATAAAGCGGGAGATCACCCCGTCCCACATCTTCTGGAAATACCCCGCCACCAGCCCCAGCGGCACGCCGATGACCACCGCGATCGCCACCGACATACAGCCTGCCATCAGCGAGGTTCTCGCTCCCCAGATAATGCGGGACACGATATCGCGCCCCAGCTCGTCGGTGCCGAACCAGTACATCGCCGAGGGCGCTTTGCGCACCGCGAGGAAGTTAGCCTTTACCGGGTCAAACGGCGCGATCCACGGTGCCAGCAGCGCCACCAGCACAAAAAAGCCCACCACAATCGCGCCAATCACCGCGCTTTTATTGGCGAGGAATTTTTTCAGCACCCGGTTTTGCGCGCGCGGCAGCGCGGGCGCTACGGTTTGCGTCGTCAGTTCCGCCATGATTAACCTCGCATTTTCGGGTTGATAAGGACGTAGAGCACGTCAGCCAGCAGGTTGAGCATCAGGAAACCGATCGCCACGATCAGCACCACGCCCTGCACCACCGCGTAATCGCGGTTGAACACCGAGTCGACGATCATTTTGCCGAAGCCCGGAATGGTGAAGACCTGCTCGGTCAGCACCGCGCCGCCCAGCAGCTCGCCGAACAGCAGCGTGGTGAGGGTGATCACCGGCACCAGCGCGTTGCGAAAGGCGTGCTTCAGGATCACCGCTTTCGGCAGCAACCCCTTAGCGCGCGCGGTGCGGATGTAATCCGCTTTCAGCACCGCAATCATCGACGCACGGGTATGGCGCATCAGCGTTGCCGCCAGGCCGGTTCCGAGCACGGACGCGGGCAGCAGCAATGTCCGCAGGTTCTGGATCGGATCTTCACTGAACGGCACATAACCGGACGCAGGCAGCCATTGCAGGTTTACAGAAAAGACCAGAATCAGCAGGATCCCCAGCCAGAAATGCGGTATTGAGATCCCCGAGATCGCCACAAAATTCGCCCCGTGATCGACCCAGCTGTTTTTATTCACCGCCGCGAGGATCCCCATGCTGATACCAAACACCAGCGCGATAATCATCGCCAGCAGCGACAGCTCCAGCGTGACCGGCAGCTTGCTGGCAATCAGCTGCGTGACTGGCTCATGAGTGCGTAAAGAGACACCCAGATCGCCTTGCAGCGCGCGCGTCAGCCAGTTGAAATACTGCACGGGGATCGGCGCGTCCAGATTCAGCTCAGCACGCAGCTGGGCAATCACCGCCGGATCGCGCTCCTCCCCGGCCATGGCGATCAGCGGGTCGCCGGGCAGCAGCTTTTGCAGGCCGAATACCATCATGCTCACCAGCAGCAGAGTGGGAATGGCCAGCAGCAGACGTTTGCAAATCAGTTCCAGCATGGGTTCTCCTCAGGAGGTTTATTTCGCCAGCGTTAAGCCAGCCAGACGCACAATGCCGTCCGGGTACGCTTTGAAGCCCTGCACGCGCTTGTTCAGGCCAAAAATGCGCGGTTCGAAGTAGAGATAGGCAATCGGCATGTCGGTTTGCAGCTGCTTCACCACCTTGTCGTACAGCGGCTGGCGGGCGGCCTGATCGGTACTCTGGCGCGCCTGCGTTAGCCATTCATCCACCTGAGCATTGCTGTAGCGGCCATCGTTAAGGGTGCCTTTGCTGTTGATAAAGCCGAAGATGCTGCCATCTGGATCCGGGCGACCCGACCAGCCGGAGAAGCTCAACTGGTAGTCACCGCTCTGCTGGCGATCCAGCAGCGTGGCGAACTCGGTCATTTGCAGGTTCAGGTTAAAGCCCGCCTCTGCCACCATCGCCTGCAATACCTGGCCCACCTGCTGCGAGGTTGGGTTGTTCGGCACCAGCAGATTGACGGTCAGCGGCGTGGTGACGCCTGCGGCTTTCAGCAGCGCTTTGGCTTTGTCGACGTCACGCGGGGGAACTGGAAGATTGACGTGGTACGGGCTTACCGGCGAAAACGCCTGGTTTGCCGGAGTGTAAAGTCCCTCGAACACCACCTGGTTTAAAGCATCGCGATCGATGGCCTGGGAAAATGCTTCACGCACGAGGGCATCTTTGAAGGGATCGTTCGCCGGGACTTTGTCATTGTTAATGTTGAAAGTGATGCCCTGGTATCCGAGGCCCGTTACCTTCGCCAGCGCCAGTTTGCTGTCGGCCTCGACGGTTTTGACGTCGCTGGCGGCAATGCCTTCGGTCAGATCGAGATCGCCCGCGCGCAGGTTCGCCAGGCGCACGGAAGCATCCGGGATCGGCAGATAAATTATTTTATCGAAGTGGTAGGCGTCTTTGTTCCAGTAGTTGTCGAAGCGGGTCAGCACAATGCGATCCTGCGACACGCGGCTGTCGAACTTATACGGGCCGGAACAGACCGGATGCGCGGCAAAATCGGCTTTTTTCGCGGCTTCTGGCGCCATCATTGCGCCTGCGCGATCGGTGAGCTGCATCAGAAGTGCGGCATCCGGCGTTTTCAGGTGCAGGGCTATCTGCATCGGGCCGGTGACCTCCACTGACTCAACGGAAGAGAGTTCACTTTTACGCAGAGAACCTTTTAACGTCAGGGCACGGTCGAGGTTATATTTCGCGGCGGCGGCATCAAATTTTTCACCGTCGTGGAAGGTCACGCCATCACGGAGATCCAGGGTCAGCGTTTTACCGTCATTGCTCCACGCCCAGGATTTTGCCAGTCCCGGCACCACCTTGAGATGTTCGTCCACGTCCACCAGCCGGTCACACAGGGAGGCAAACACGAAGCGGCCATAATAGGTACGCGCCAGATGCGGGTCGAGCATGTCCGGGTCTGCGCCCAGGCCGATTCGCAGCACGCTTTCAGAATGGGCGGGCAGCGCCGCGCCAAGCAACATAACACTTCCCAGTACGGTCAAAAGAGAATTACGCATTGTCATTATCATGAGTTCCTTGAAGGAAGGGAGGAGTGAGTGGCCGCGTGTTCAAACAGCGCGCGGCGGCGCAAAAATGCGGCGGATGGCGGTGCGATCTGGATAACGCTGCGATCGCGGTTAATCTCCTGCCAGCGGTGGCAGGCGACCTGACGCCCGCCGTCGATGACCTGATTAATCGGCTCGATCTGGCGGCATTCATCGGTAACGTAGGGGCAACGGGTGTGGAAACGGCAGCCGGAGGGCGGATTAGCCGGGTTCGGTAAATCCCCCTGCAACAGCGGCGCATCCCGCGCTACGCCTGGCTGCATTTGCGGTGCTGAGGCAATTAACGCCTGAGTATAAGGATGCAGCGGCGCGTCGAAGATGTCGTCGACGGTGGCCAGCTCGACGATTTGCCCAAGATACATCACCGCCACGCGGTCGCTCATATGACGGATAACCGCCAGCCCGTGGGCGACGATCACCATCGTTAGCCCCAGCTGGTGCTTCAGGCTTTCCAGTAAATTCACCACCTGTGCCTGAACGGAAACGTCCAGCGCAGAAACCGGTTCATCGCCCAGCAGCAGCGTTGGGCCCGACGCCAGCGCGCGCGCAATGCCGATACGCTGGCGCTGCCCGCCGGAAAATTCGTGCGGATAACGCCCGGCCCAGGCCGCGGGCAAGCCGACCGTCCTGAGCAGCTCGGCAACGCGGTACTGGCGATCCGCTTTTTTCATGTTCTGGTGCAGCCACAGCGGCTCACCAATAATCTGCTCTACCGTCATGCGCGGGTTCAGCGAGGCGAAGGGATCCTGAAAGATGATCTGTAACTCACGCCGAAGCTGGTTCAGACGAGCACCTGAAGCATGGGTGATCTCCTCACCCTGATAAAATACGCGCCCTTCGCTGGCACTCAGCAGGCGCAGCAGCAGTCGACCGAGGGTGGATTTTCCGGAACCGGATTCGCCGACAATGGCCAGCGTTTCGCCAGGCATCACCGACAGCGAAACGCGGTCGACAGCCGTAACAAAACGGGCCGGCGTAAACAGTTTTTTCGGGCCGGGGAAAAGCTTGCTCAGATCGCGGGCTTCAAGAATGGGCGTGGTCATGCAATTTCTCCCAGGGCAATGTGTTGTTCCAGCGGCACGCGGAAGCAGGCAACCTGATGGCCCGCGCCGAGCGTAGTGAGCGGTGGTTTATCAGCATGACAGCGCGTCTGCGCGAAGGGACATCGGGTGGCAAAGCGGCAGCCTTGAGGCATGGATTCCGGCAGCGGGACCGATCCGGGAATGGTGGAAAGCTGGCCCTTGCGTGCGCCAAGGGAGGGGATCGAGCCCATCAAGCCAATTGTGTACGGGTGCTGCGGGTCGGCAAATATCGCCTCGACGCTCCCCTGCTCCACCACCTGTCCGGCGTACATTACCGCCACCTGCTGCGCAACTTCGGCCACCACGCCTAAATCGTGAGTGATCATCAGCACCGCCGTGCCCGTTTCTTCTTTTAGGGTATTGAGCAGGGCGAGAATTTGCGCCTGAATGGTCACGTCCAGGGCGGTAGTGGGTTCGTCAGCAATCAGTAATTTGGGGTGGTTTATCAGGGCCATCGCAATCATCACGCGCTGGCGCATACCGCCGGAAAGCTGATGCGGGTAAGCCTTGAGGCGCATCTCTGCGGCCGGGATCTGCACCTTCTCCAGGATCTGTAGCGCAACCGTCATCGCCTCAGCCCGGGAGATCGTTTGATGGCGCATCACCGCTTCACTGAGCTGATCGCCAAGCGTGAAGGCCGGGTTGAGCGAGGTCATGGGCTCCTGGAATATCATCGCCAGCTCGCTGCCGCGCAGATCGGCATACTCGCGCGGCGAGAGCTTGCGCAGATCGTGGCGGCGGAAATTCATCTCGCCGCTGACAATCTGCGCGCTGGCGGGCAGTAAACCCATCAGCGCCAGGGAAGTGATGCTTTTGCCGCAGCCGGACTCGCCTACCAGCGCCAGCGTCTCTCCCGCTCTGACCGTCAGCGAGATGTCTTCGAGCACGCTCACCGGCGAGCCCGCGAATTTAACGTTGAGGTTTTGCAGCCGCAGTACGGGCGTGGAGTCCTTAAAGGGTATCGTCGTCATAGCGTGGAATCGTCCTCAAGGTGGATAGCCTGAATCAGGGCGGTTTGCAGGCTGAGCAGGTGTTCGCGCATGGCGGCGGCTGCTTCATTAGGCTGGCGGTGAATAATCGCTGACATGATGTTGTGATGGTGGTCGTTGTAGCTATCGACACGTTCAGGGGTGCGGGCAAGTTCGCGTAAATGCTGCCAGCCGGGCTCCCGGCGGACGGCATCTATCGCATCGAAAAGCCCTAGCATCAGGCGGTTGCCTGCTGCTTCCGCAATGGCGCGGTGAAAGGCGCTATCCCACAGTTCGTTGAGATCGCGGTCATCCGGGCTGACCTTATCAATGCGTTCCAGCATGCGCTGCATGAGCGCGAGGTTTTCCCTGGTGGCACGCAGTGCCGCAAGTCGGGCTAAGCCGGGTTCGAGCTGTAGTCGAGCTTCCATGACTTCCAGCAGGTTGGTTTGCTGAACCAATCCCTGAAGCGCCAACGGCTCAACAGGGGCAGCCGGACCAATGAAGGTGCCCTTGCCCTGCTTGCGCCAGATACGCCCTTCCTCCTCCAGCACGTCGAGCGCGCGACGCACTTCACGTCGCCCTACGCCGAGCGTGTCCGACAGCTCACGTTCAGTGGGCAGCGGAATGCCTGGTGTTGACTCGTGCTGGTTGATAAGACCGCGCAACTGCTCAAGCGCGGTGCTGGAATTTGCTAAAAACCGTGAAGGCTTTTCCATATTGGTTCGCTCGCTTTCATCATCACTTTATTTTTATCAACGATAAGTTATTGATATGACGCACTACTTATCGTGCTAATGATTAAGCAATAAGCGAACCAATAGCGTATTGGTTCAGATGTTTTCTGAAAAATGATCGGTAACCGAATGATTTCTTATGAATTATTTTTACATAATTATTACATAACCAAGTGAGGTTCGGAGAGGGGGTGGGCAAACAATGCACAAAGACAGTGCAAATAACGCACTAAAACCGTGCATATGTTAATAAATTGCACTGAGTATATTAACTTTTTGTTAACGAAAATAAGAAGAGAGGTACGCGAGTGTAGGGAGTATAAAACGACGAAAGCCTGAATCATTTCTGATTCAGGCTTTCTGAATAGTGGCGGAACGGACGGGACTCGAACCCGCGACCCCCTGCGTGACAGGCAGGTATTCTAACCGACTGAACTACCGCTCCACTGTTCCCGTTTGGGGAACGAGGCGAATATTACGGTCTGCCTCGTAACTCGTCAACGCTTTTTCTCAGGTTTTGAATCGTTTGCTGCAAAAATCACCCAAACGGTGATTTAACAAACGTTTCCGCCTTTTTTCACCCACGCCACAGACAGCTTCCGCCCTTCTTCTGAACTAAATCGAGGCGAGATTCGTGGTTCATCAGCTCTTCATCACTGGCTAAAACAACCCGCAGGCGATTCGCCTGGCGCACGACACGCTGAATACCGCCTTCGTCCCTCGTCTGCTGGGATTCATTTTCCATACTGAATTTTATCGATGTTTGCCCGCCGGTCATGGTCAGGTAAACATCGGCCAGGATCTGGGCATCGAGCAATGCGCCGTGCAGGGTTCGCTTGGTGTTGTCTATCTCATAGCGAGAGCACAGGGCATCAAGGCTGTTACGCTTGCCGGGAAACATCTTCCTTGCCAGCGCCAGGCTATCCGTGACTTTACAGAACGTATTGGTTTTTGGAATATCGCGGTTGAGCTTGCTGAACTCATAGTCCATAAAGCCGATATCGAACGATGCGTTATGAATGACAAGTTCCGCACCTCTGATGTAGTCGAGAAATTCATCCGCGACATCGGCGAAGGTGGGCTTATCCAGCAAAAACTCATCGGCAATCCCGTGAACGCCGAACGCTTCCGGATCCACCAGCCGATCGGGTTTGAGGTAAACGTGGAAGTTGTTGCCCGTAAGACGACGGTTCACCACTTCAACGGCACCAATTTCAATGATTTTGTGCCCTTCGTAGTGGGCGCCAATCTGGTTCATACCGGTGGTTTCGGTATCAAGAACAATCTGGCGAGTAATTGCAGTGCTCATAGCGGTCATTTATGTCAGACTTATCGTTTTACTGAACGTTTCAATTACAGGAAGTCTACCAGAGATGCGTAAACAGGTAGAAATTTTCACCGATGGATCTTGTCTCGGTAACCCAGGGCCTGGCGGTTATGGCGCCATTATGCGTTATCGTGAGCATGAAAAAACCTTTAGTGAAGGCTATTTTCTCACCACCAACAACCGCATGGAGCTGATGGCGGCCATCGTGGCGCTGGAAGCGTTAAAAGAACATTGTGACGTGGTGCTGAGTACTGACAGCCAGTATGTCCGCCAGGGCATCACCCAGTGGATCCACAACTGGAAAAAACGCGGCTGGAAAACGGCAGAGAAAAAGCCGGTCAAGAATGTCGACCTCTGGAAGCGTCTTGATGCCGCCCTCGGTCAGCACGAAATCAAATGGGAATGGGTAAAGGGCCACGCCGGGCACCCTGAAAACGAACGCTGTGATGAGCTGGCTCGCGCGGCGGCATCCAACCCGACCCATGAGGACGCAGGTTATCAGCCTGAATCCTGATCACGGTTTTTTGTACTGCCGCGTGGCACCCACGGTCTGGCGGATCCGCGTTTTTGATTTGCTTTGCTTCATCAGGTTGAGCGTAAGGGGGATCGTCCTCTTACGCGCGACAATATACTGCATGCAGCCCAGCGCGGGTAAATGGGTGCTGAGTAAAACACCGCCCTTTCGCGTCCAGGGGATGACCTGAAAACCGCCGTAACTCAGCACTTCAAAATTCAGCAGTGAAAGCCAGTCCAGCTGGCGCATCATAGTAAACATCCGGCTGTTATACGGCGGCGTGCGGCGCAGTACGGGCGTTAGCTTGCGCAGCCCCATCAGACTCAGCGGATTAAAACCGCTCAGGATCAGCCAGCCGTCGTCAATCAACACGCGGTCGGCTTCCCGCAGCAGACGATGGGGATCGCTACACCAGGGCAGCGCATGGGCGAGCAAACAGGCATCAATGGATTTTTCCGCAAACGGCAAATGCAGCGGATCTGCTTTCACCTGAACCGGGGAACCCTTAAGCGATACGTTAACCTGATGCGAGATAGCGCAGCTTTCGGTATTGATTTCTGCGCTGAGATTGCCAATCTTAAGCAGGTGAAAACCATACATTTTCGCGAGCCAGGGTTTAAGCTGAAGTTCTAAAGCTTCGCGATAATATTCACCCCAGGGCAACTCTGCCCAACGATCCGGTGGTGCGACAGTCTGAGGTATCCTTGCCGGTTTCATCAAAACACCCGCCACGCTATAAGAGGTAATGCATGAATCTTATCAGTATTTCCGCCTTTCAGGACAATTACATCTGGGTTTTAGTCGACGACGATCGCAGATGCATCATTGTCGATCCCGGCGAATCCACTCCGATCCTGGACGCAATAAATGAAAACGGCTGGCAGCCGGAGGCGATTCTCCTCACCCACCACCACAATGACCACGTGGGCGGCGTTCCCGATCTGCTTGCGCAATATCCTGGTCTTGCCGTGTATGGGCCGGCTGAGACACAAAACAAGGGCACAACGCAAGTCGTTAGCGAGGGCGAAAGTGTCCAGATTCTTGGGTGGGAGTTTTCCGTATTTGCTACACCAGGTCACACTTCTGGACATCTCTGTTTCTACAGTAAACCTTATCTGTTTTGCGGCGACACGCTGTTTTCAGGGGGGTGCGGAAGGCTTTTTGAAGGCACGCCAGAACAAATGTATCAATCTTTACAAAAAATTAATGCATTGCCTGCCGACACCGTAATTTGCTGTGCCCACGAGTATACATTAGGAAATATGAAGTTTGCTGCGAGCATCTTACCCGAGGATCGGGCGATTCAGGATTATTACCAGAAAGTGAAGGAGTTACGTGCAAAAAACCAAAAAACACTCCCCGTAATTCTGAAAAATGAGCGCCAAATAAATTTATTTTTAAGAACGAATGACGTTGATTTAGTTAATAAAATTAACCAAGAAACAAATTTGCAACAACCAGAAGCGCGTTTTGCATGGTTAAGGTCAAAGAAAGATAACTTCAGATAAATGCGGGTTGCCTTTTCAAAATTTCGCCGTTATCATCGCTCGTCTTTTAAGCAACTATTGACACACACATGAAGGCAAAAGCGATATTACTCGCCTCTGTCCTGCTTGTTGGTTGCCAGTCACAGAACGGCGGCAACGTACAGCAGCACGCACAGAGCCTTTCTGCGGCTGGTCAAGGGGAAGCAGGGAAGTTTACGAGTCAGGCGCGATGGTTGGACGATGGGACATCCTTCGCGCAGGAACAAGACTTGTGGGCCTCTATTGGCGACGAGCTAAAGATGGGAATTCCGGAGAACACCCGGATTCGCGAACAGAAGCAGAAGTATTTAAGAAATAAGAGCTATCTCCACGATGTAACATTACGGGCAGAGCCGTATATGTACTGGATAGCCGGGCAAGTTAAGAAACGTAACATGCCTATGGAACTGGTACTACTACCCATAGTGGAGAGCGCTTTTGACCCGCACGCGACGTCTGGCGCCAATGCCGCAGGCATTTGGCAGATCATTCCGAGCACAGGGCGAAATTATGGTTTAAAGCAGACCCGCAACTACGATGCGCGTCGTGATGTTGTCGCTTCAACGACAGCCGCTCTCGACATGATGCAACGTCTGAATAAGATGTTTGATGGCGACTGGTTATTGACTGTCGCAGCGTATAACAGTGGTGAAGGTCGTGTACTGAAGGCAATGAAAGCGAATAAAGCGCGTGGTAAATCCACAGACTTCTGGTCGCTCTCACTGCCACAGGAAACAAAGATTTACGTACCGAAAATGCTGGCCCTGAGCGATATTCTCAAGAACAGCAAACGTTACGGTGTACAACTGCCAACACCAGACGAAAGTCGTGCACTGGCGCGTGTCCGCCTCAGCAGCCCGGTTGATATTCAACAGGTTGCCGATATGACGGGTATGTCGGTAAGTAAATTGAAAACCTTTAATGCAGGTGTTAAAGGCTCTACGCTGGGTGCAAGTGGCCCGCGCTATGTGATGGTTCCGCAGAAACACGCAGAACAGTTACGTGAGTCTTTAGCTTCGGGTGAAATTGCAGCCGTTCAGTCCACGCTGATCGCTGATACGTCGCCTGTAAGCAGCCGCAGCTATAAGGTGCGTTCAGGTGATACGCTTTCAGGTATTGCATCACGTCTTGGCGTGAATACGAAAGATCTCCAGCAGTGGAATAATCTGCGCGGGTCGGGTCTGAAAGTGGGTCAAACGCTGACCGTAGGTGCAGGTAGCAGCGCACAGCGTCTCGCTAAAAACAGCGATAGCATTACCTATCGCGTGCGTAAAGGCGACTCGCTGTCCAGTATTGCTAAGCGTCACGGCGTAAACATCAAAGATGTGATGCGCTGGAACAACGATACGGCCAACCTGCAACCTGGCGACCAGCTAACGCTGTTTGTGAAAAACAGCGCTACGCCAGATTCCTGATAGTACGATCGCTTGTTAAAAAGGCACCGATTCCCCTCGGTGCCTTTTTTGTTTATCTCGCTTTATGCGCTTCGGCCATGATGGTGTCGCTGGTAAACGAACCATCCCCATGCAATTCAAAGTACGCCTTCACGTCAGCAGAGGCGCTCTCCTGATACAATCGGATCGCCTGCGTTAATGCCCCCGGTGTGCGCATCCGCGCAATCCATGACGTAAACTCCAGCGGCAAACGGTCGGTTATCAACGAGCGTGAAATCAGGCCGGCTTCGGTGATAAACGTAAGCCACTCTCCACTGGAGTAATTTTGCACGTGCGAGGTATCACGCAGCGCTTCAACCGTCTGAAGCCAGATATTCCGCACCGGATGTCCGGGAGACATCACGTCCATGATGATGAAGATCCCGCCCGGTTTGAGCACGCGTTTCACTTCCCGTAATGCCTGACCCACATCATGCCAGTGGTGTGCAGAGTAACGGCTAATCACAACCTCAAACGACGCATTTTCAAAGGGTAAAGATTCAGCGTAGCCCTGGCGCGTCGTGACGTTATTCAGTCCTTTCGCTTTTGCCGCCTCAGCAACCACGTCCAGCATCTGGCTCGATAAATCATACGCCGTTACCTGGCCGACATGCTGTGCGGCGGTAAAACTGGCGTGCCCCGCCCCGCAGCCTAAGTCCAGCACGTGCGCATCAGGAAAGGCGGCGAGCCGTTCGCCAAGACGCACCAGATCGCGGCCAGAAGCGTGCACGGCGCTACTCAGATAGGCACTTGCCTGAGAACCAAACTGTTTTTCGACGTTGTCATGATGGGAGTGTGTTGTTGTCATGTTGCTGTCCTTTTATGGGTTAAATAATAAAGGGCAGCACCCGCACAGGCCTGCCCCACGGCAGACCTGACGCACCATTATTTATCAGGTTTGCCGGGACTGAATTCAACGAGTAGAGGATTATGATCGGAGGCGCGCGTCACCAGTACGGAGGCGTCGTGCACGCTTAAACCACGATAGAAGACAAAATCGAGAGGACGGCCAAACGCTTTCTTGCGCTGGTCATCGCCAAAACGCACTTCACGCAGCGACATTTCACGCGCAAAGCGGTACAACGCGTTCATGCGCGGACGGCTCCAGGCATTGAAGTCGCCGGCCATAATGATTGGCCCGCTGTGATGAGCAATCTGATCGCCAATGGGAAGTAACTGCTTACTATACACATCAACGCCCAGGCTGAAGTTTACCGCATGAATGTTTACCACCATCAGCAGACGGGTATCAGGCAACGGATAGACCGTGACCAGCGCCGATTTTGCCAGACGCAGGATCGGTTCACGTTCACGCAGCGGGCAGCAATAGACCGGATGTGCGGCTGAAAGGGTCATCACCCCAGATGGATGCTGTGGCAGAACAAAGGCAGGCACCTGATCGGCTGCAAGATAGTTTGTTGTTGCAAACCTTACCAGCTCGGGCGTGGTTTGCGCCTCCTGTAACAGAACCAGGTGCGCATCTTTGCCGAAATTTTGAAGTACGGATAACCACTCCGCGCGCTGTTGCTTGAAGATGTTCCACACCAGCACGCGAATTTTATCGTCACTGCTTAAGGGAGTGCCCGCAGGTAATGCCTGGCTGAGGCTCGCAAACGACCCCGGAGGCAAGATCCTCTCCGCAGGCATTCCGGCAACATAACGCATGGCATAGGTATTTTTTCGCACTTTTGGAAACGGCCTCTGTAACATGAACCAGCCCGGAAAACGGACTGGTTCTAATGTTATAGGGATTTTAGGTCACACTTTCAACGCAATTACTGAGAAACCGCTTTCCAGTTTTGTAAGCAAGCACTTACTGATACTCATCCCAGCGCGACGCG
This sequence comes from Enterobacter quasihormaechei, assembly GCF_004331385.1. GTDB lineage: Bacteria > Pseudomonadota > Gammaproteobacteria > Enterobacterales > Enterobacteriaceae > Enterobacter > Enterobacter quasihormaechei. The sequence goes on along the minus strand of NZ_SJON01000001.1, from coordinate 3,152 downwards.
AGCAGGTTTATCAAGACGTCCACTTAGAGCAATCAGGAAGAAAGCGACAAGCACAATCACTGCGCCAATCCACGGCGTCTGGGTTAATCCAACGTGTTCAACCGTCTGCCCACCGATAACCGAGCCGAGTGCGATACCGATATTGAATGCGGCAATATTCAGGCCGGATGCGACATCCACCGCATTGGGGGTATAGCGTTCAGCTTTCTGCACAACATAGACCTGCAATCCCGGTACGTTACCAAACGCGAATACCCCCATAACCAATACCGTTACCAGCGCGGCGTATTGCATCGATGCGGTGAACTGGAAAATCATCAGCAGAACAACCAGTGCGGCGAAGATAAACTTCAGCGCCGGTACCGCACCATGCTTATCCGCAAGCTTGCCGCCCCAGATATTGCCGATTGCGACGGAGATACCGTAGCCCAGTAAAATCCAGCTCACTGCCCCCGGGGAGAAACCAGCCAGCTCCTGCATCATCGGTGCAAGGAAGGTGAACGCAGTGAACACGCCACCATAGCCCAGCGCCGTTACGGCATAGATAAGCAGCAGGCGCGGGTGTGTAAGAACCTTAACCTGATCGCTCAGGCTGGCGCTCGCGCGCCCCGGGATATTCGACGGGACCAACAGCAGGCTGGCCACCAGAGCAATGACGCCCAACAGTGATACCGCGAGGAAGGTTTCACGCCAGCCAAAATGTTGTCCGATAAACGTGCCTAACGGCACGCCGGTGACCAGCGCGACGGTTAAGCCACCAAACATAATCGCAATGGCTGACGCCGCTTTCTCTTTTGACACCAGGCTGGTTGCAATCGTGGAACCGATAGAGAAGAAGACTCCGTGCGCGAGGCCTGTCAGCAGGCGAGCAATGACCAGCGTGGCGTAATCCGGTGCCTGCCAGGCCAGAATATTGCCGGCGGTAAAGAGCACCATCAGGGCGACTAACAGTTGTTTACGCGGGAATCGGCCGGTCAGCGCCGTCAGCACAGGTGCCCCAACAGCGACACCTAACGCATAAATAGATACCAACAGCCCGGCAGAGGGCAGCGAAATGGCAAGTTGATGAGCAATGGTAGGGACCAGTCCTACAATAACAAATTCGGTCGTGCCAATTGCAAAGGCACTGATCGTCAGGGCAAGAAGCGCCAGTGGCATAAAATACTCCGTCTCTTCAGGATTAAGATGACAGGCAGTATGCGCCAGTGTTTAAATAACAAAAATGGTTAGAATCTCAATAGAATTTTGCAGGTGGTGCAATAATGAAGGCAACATCGGAAGAACTGACTATCTTTGTCGCCGTGGTCGAAAGCGGGAGCTTTAGCCGCGCCGCCGAACAGCTCGGGCAGGCGAACTCAGCCATCAGCCGCTCGGTGAAAAAGCTGGAGATGAAGCTCGGGGTAAGCCTGCTTAACAGAACAACGCGCCAGCTCAGCCTGACGGAAGAAGGTGAGCGTTATTTTCGACGCGTGCAGTCGGTTTTGCAGGAGATGGCGGCGGCAGAAACGGAAATTATGGAATCACGCAGCACGCCGCGTGGACTGCTGCGCATAGATGCGGCGACGCCGGTCGTGCTGCATTTCCTGATGCCGTTAATCAAGCCCTTCCGGGAGCGTTACCCGGAGATGACCCTGTCGCTGGTCTCTTCTGAGACATTCATTAACCTGATTGAGCGTAAAGTTGACGTGGCGATCCGCGCGGGCACTCTGACGGACTCAAGCTTACGCGCGCGCCCCCTGTTCGCCAGCTACCGCAAAATTATCGCGTCACCGCAATATATCGCCGAGCATGGCAGGCCGGAGACGGTTGAAGAGCTGAAGCAGCATCTCTGTCTGGGTTTTACGGAGCCTGTAAGCCTGAATACCTGGCCTGTCGCCTGCCATGACGGGCAGCTTCATGAAATCACCTGCGGCATCTCTTCTAACAGCGGGGAAACGCTGAAGCAGCTGTGTCTGCAAGGGAATGGGATCGCCTGCCTATCCGACTATATGATTGATAAGGAAATTGCAGCTGGCCAGCTAGTTGAGCTGATGGCTGATAAACGCTTGCCTGTAGAGATGCCTTTTAGCGCGGTGTATTACAGTGACCGAGCGGTAAGTACGCGCATACGCGCATTTATCGACTTCCTGAGTGAGCATATAAAAACAGCTCCCGGAGGAGCTGTGTGAGGGTTAAGGGCACAGAGGGAGGGTTTTATTAATCCCAGTCTGGTGCTAACCCTTCCGGGCTGACCAGACGATCGTTACATTCCAGTGCTGCGATCGCTTTTTTATCTTCATCATCAAGCTGGAGATCCCGCGCTAACAGGTTACTTGCCAGGTTTTCACGTTTGGTTGAAGACGGGATCACGGCATAACCTTCACCCATCGCCCATGCCAGGATCACCTGTGCAGCTGTCGCATTGTGTTTTTCAGCGATGCGTGCAATCACTTCGTCTTTCAACGCTTTACCATAAGCCAGCGTCATGTACGAGGTGATATGAATACCATGCTGTTTCGCCCAGTCCACTACGTTGCGGTTTTGCAGGTAGGGAGAGAGTTCAATCTGGTTAGTAGCAATATTCTCTTTACCCACTGCGGCAATGGCTTTTTCCATCAATGGGATAGTGAAATTCGAGATACCAATTTCACGCGTTAAGCCCTGCTCTTTTGCTTCCAGCAGCGCCTGCATAAACTCTTCTACGGAGACGGCATCGCCAGGTGATGGCCAGTGGATCAACGTCAGATCAACATAATCAGTACGCAGCTTTTTCAGACTTTCCTTCAGGCTTGGGATCAGCTTGTCTTTGCTGAGGTGCTCAATCCAGATTTTGGTGGTGATGAAAAGCTCGTGGCGCGGTACGCCGCTCTCTTCGATGGCCAGGCCTACGGCAGCTTCGTTGTCATAAATCTGCGCCGTATCAACGGCGCGATAGCCCAGTTCCAGAGCGGTTTTAACAGATGCGATAACAACGTCGTCCTTCAGGCGAAAAGTGCCGAGACCCAGTGCAGGGATAGTCATATGTTTCCTCAATCGTTATGTTCGTAAACTGAGGAGGATTATCGCTGTGGTTGTTATGTCGAAAAAGATCGTAAAACGCAGAGGATTTTTGCTAATTTCGCAATAGTTGAACGACAGATAAGAAAAAAGCCCTGAGCGTTAGCTCAGGGCTT